>JADJDT010000007.1 GCA_016702545.1 Pseudomonadota bacterium
ACCTGCCCGGCTTGAGAACCTAGGGCAGATCCTGGCGCGGCGCGGTCGCCTGCCCTGGCGCATGCTGCGGCCGATCGTCGGCCAGACCCTCCAGCGCGCTGGCCACCGCTCACGACCACGGGCTGATTCACCGCGACATCAAGCCGGAGAACATCCTCGTCGGCTTCAGCCCGGCGACGCGCTGGTGAGTCAAAGGTCGGCGGACTTCGGCATCGCCAAGTCGCTGGGCTGGGGCGGGAGCCAAGCTGACGGCGCGAGGGCTCGGTGATGGGCACGCCGGGTACATCGCGCCCGGGCAGATCCGCGACCAGAAGATCGATGACCGAGCGGTCTCTATGCCGTCCGGCCTGATCATCTTCGGCCCTGATGGGCCACCAGCCCTTCCCGCGGGCCGGACACCACCGCGCTGATGCTGGCGCACCTGCGCGACCCACCGCCACCGCTGGAGCCGCTGCCGGCCGAGCTGGGCGTGCCCGCCGACCTCGGCGGTGCTCGGCGCACGCGACGACCAAGGACCCGCGAGGCCCGCTACCCCGATACCCGCAGCTTCGCCCGCGCGATCGGCTACGAGGACCCGGCGCAGCCCCAGCGTCGCTCGCCGACCCCGGCGCCGAGCAGCCCGCGGCACCGGCGCGAGCGCCAAGCCAGGAGAGGCCGGTACACCGGCGCTGCGCGGCATCCACGCGCGCCGGGCGGTCGTCGTCCGCGGCGGCGGCCACGGCGATCGCCGTCGTGGCGCACGACCCTGGCCCTGCGCCGACCCCGTCGCGGAACACTCAGCCCCACGGCGGCGCCGTCGGCGCCAGACCCCCGCTGCCCCCAACCCCACGGGCACGGCTGACCGTCGGGGTCCGAGACCCTCGCCCACCGACGATCCGGTGGCCCTACTCGACGTACGCCGCACGCTACTTCCAAGGCATGGCGCCGCCGAGCGCCGAGCTGCGGCGGCGGCGTGCAAGGCGGCGGCTGGCCGAGCTGCACCCGATCCGGACACCGCGGCGCTGCTCAGCGCGGCGCTTCTCGATGTCCCGAACCGGGCGTCCGCGGCGCCGCGGCATGGCCCTCGCCGCCGCCGTCGGCGGCGACGACGTCACCACGACACTCCGCACAGCCGCGCGCCAGAGAGCCGGCCTGCCACGGCTGCAGATCCTCGAGGCGCTGTGACGCCGGCCACGGGGGCGCCGCGAGCTGGTGCAGACCCTCGGCAGCGGCGCCGGGCTGCGCCTCTCGGCGGCGCTCACGCTGGCCGAGTCCGGCGATCCGCGGGCGCAACCCGTGCTGCGGCGTGCGCTCGCCGCCCCGGGCGGCCTCGATCCAGCGGCGCTGATCGCGGTGCTGCGCGCTGGCCTCGCTCGGCTCGGCCCCGGCAACGCAGTCGCTGCTGCAGGCGGCGCAACGCGACGACCGACCGCTGGTGCAGCTCGGCGCGGCCGAAGCGCTGGCGAAGCTCGGGCGGCCCGAGGGCGCACCCGCGCTGCGGGCGCGCCTCGCGCAGCAACCCGATCCGGCCGTGCGGCTGATGGCCGCGCAGGTCCTGACCGGCCTCGGCGACCCGCTCGGGCCCGCCACGCTGCAAGCGAGCCTGCGCGACGCGACCTCGTCGACACGCGCTGGCGGCACGCGGGCTCGCCGCCTGGACGGCGCCAGCGGCGGTGCCGGCCCTCGCCGCGCTGCTCCCGCGACGGCGCGCCCGCCGTGCGCACGGCCGCCGCCGAGGCACTGGCGCGGCTCTTCGCGGCCCGACCGCAGGCCTCGTGCGCCGCGGCCAGCAGTGGGTCAGGCGGCCCTCGAGCGCGGGGACTGGGCGATGCGCTACGCGGCGCTCGATGTCGCGAGCGAGCTCGATCCCGAGCTGGCGGCCGAGCTGCTCGGCTGGGCGCTGCGCCACGGCGACGCGGGGGTGCGCAGCGCCGCTGCGCGGCGGCTGGGCGAGCTGGGGCCGCCGGCAGCAGGCACGGCGCTGCTGCGCGCCGCCCTGCGCGACCAGGAGGTCGAGGTGCGCGCCGCGGCGGCCAGCGCGCTCGCACGAACAGGTGACCCGACCGCGGCCCCGGCGTTGGCCTCGCTGGCCCGGGAGACCGATCCGCAGATCGCCCTGAGCGCCGCCGCGCAGCTCTGGCGCGCCGGCGACGCCACGCAGGTGGCGGTGCTGCTACAGGCCACGCAAGCGAGCGCCACCGCCGTACGCCGCGCCGCCGTCGCCGCACTGGCGCTGGTGCCGCTGCCCGAGGCGCGCGCGTTGCTCGCGCCGACGCTGCGCGATCGCGACCCGCAGGTGCGCTACGCCGCAGCCCTCGCCCTGGCGCCGAGCAGCGGAAGCGACCAGCCGCGCGCCCTCGCCGAGCTGCGCAGCGCCCTGCAGCGCCGTCGCGGCGATCCGCTGGCGATCGTGCGCGCCCTCGCCCAGGCCGGTGACGCCGCGCAGCCGCTGCTGGCGGCGCTGGCGCGGGACGGCGCTGCGACGCGCCGTGCCGCGGCGCAGACCGGCGCCGCGGAGCTGCTGCCGCCGGCGGCTGCGGTCGCCGTGCTGCGGCGCGGCGCGCGTGACCCCGACGCCGCCGTCCGGCGGGCCAGCGCCCACGGCCTGCTGCGCCTGGCAGGGAGCACGCCGCCGGCCGCAGCGGCGCTACACCAGCTCGTCAGGACGCCGATCCGGCCGTGCGCCTGCTCGCAGCGCTGGCGCTGGCGCAGCCCCGCACGGTGCGCGAGCCGCGCGCGGGCGCGCGGCCGCCGCGGGCGCCCCGGCGGCAACCGGTGGCGGGCGGGGTGCTCGTCGGTCACGACCAGGCGACCGAGCTGGCCGACGATCGGCGCTATGGCACCTACAAGGCGGCGACGAGTCGCGCCGCCCTGGCGATGAATCAAGGGCGCTACGCCGAGGCCCTGCGCGAGCTGCAGCGCGCCCGCCGGGCGCTCGATCGTCCCGCGGCGCTCTATGATCTGGGGTTCGTGCACCTCAAGCTGGCGCAACTTGAGCTGGTGCGAGGGCCGCGGCTCGCGCGCCAACACCTGGACCGCGCCCAGCGGTATTTCGCGCTCTACCTCGAGCGCGCACCGGAGGGCGCGCTGGCCGGCAACGCCCGCGCCGGGCAGCGCGACGTCGCACGCCTGCGGGCGAGCTCGAAGCGCTGAGCATGGCGTTGCGCAAGCTGATCACGATCCTGGCGCTGACCTGGCTCGCCGGCACGGCGCAGGCTGCCCCCAGCCCGCACACGGCGTTGGCGCAGGGCAACCGGCTCTTTGCCGCCGGCGACTACGCCGCGGCCTTCGAGGTCTTTGCGGCGGCTCAGCAGCGCTGGCCTCGCCCCGTCTTCCTGCGCAGCATGGCCTTCTGCCAGCTCTCGCGCGCGTCATCGCGAGGCGCTCGAGCTGCTGCAGCGATATGCCGCGAGCTATCCACACGCCGGCGACGCAGCCAGGATCACGGCGACCATCGCCGAGCTGCGAGGTCGCGATGGCGACCCGCCTCAACGTCAGCTCGACGCCCTCCGGAGCCGCGGTCTTCCTCGACACGGAGGCCAGTGGCCAACGCGGCACCACCCCTTCGCCGGCCCCTGGCGCCGGGTCGGCTTACGCTGATCCTCCAGCATCCGGGGTTCGAGCCGACGACCCGCGACTTCGTCCTCGAGCCGCGCCAGCAGCTGACGCTCGCGCTGCGCCTCGCGGTCGGCCTGCACGTCACCTCGAGCCCCAGCGGCGCGGCGCTCCACGTCACCCCGGCCGACGCGGATGCGTCGGCGGCACAACGGGCGCCCGTGCTCGGGCAGACCCCATTCCACGGCACCTTACCGAGCGGCCACCACACGCTGTGGCTGTTGCACCCAACCGCCTCCCGTTCCGGCAGCCGCTGCACCTCGACCGCCCGGAGCGGTGACCCTGCACGCCCCGCTGCGGGTCGGCCTGCGCGTCGAGAAGCACACCGGCGGGGCACGCCTGCGCTTCGACGGTCAACCGGTCGCCGGCGTGACCCCGCTCGAGCTTGCGGCCACGCCGGGCGACCACCAGGTCGCGCTCGAGCTTCCCGACTACGAGAGGACCCAACGGAGCGTGCCGGTCGGGTCCGGGCCGCATGCCGGCACGGTCAAATCGCTGCGCGGCGGCCTGCTGACGATGCGCAGCCGGCCGCTCGGCGCCCAGGTGAGCGTCGACGGACTCGCCCTTGGCACCACGCCGCTGCTGGAGGTCACCGTGCCCACTGGGTCGCCACACGCTGGCGCGCTCGGCCACGCGGGGCGCGGCAGCTGGCGCGAGCGTGCCGTTCACGCTGCAGGAGACGGTCGCGGCGAGGTCACGCTCGGGCGCCCACGCTGGCCGGCCTGGGTCGGCGCGGCGATCGCCGCGGTCGGCCTGAGCGTGGGCCTCACCGCGGGCGTCATCGCCTGGCGGCACGTCGATCGGGTGAACGACGCCACGCGCTACGACCCCACCGGCGTGGCCGCGGGCCGAGGCTACTGCCGGGGGGGTGGCGCGCCCTATCGCGGCCTCTACAAGGACAGCGCGGCCACGCTGCCGATCACCGGCGACGACTGCGGCCTCGCGGCCCAGCACACCGCCACCGCGGGACTCGTCAGCGCGGCGCTCGCGGGCGCCTTCGCCACAACCACCACGGTGTGGTTTGCGCGGCCGGTGGCGCGCCTGACGCGCCACGAGCGACCGCGGCCCGACCCGCGCTGCGTCGGCGGCGGCCGGCAATGAAACCACCGCGGCGTCGCCGGCAGACGCGGCGACGGCGAGCACCGCGCCCCCCGTCGCCGCGCCTGCGGCGCCCCGCAGAGCGCCGTAGACCCGCGCCAGGGTTGGGGGCTATGCTGCGCCGCGCGTGGGAGCCCACGAAAGGGAGCGTCGTGATGCTGAACAAGTTGCTGCCCAGAACGAGCACGTTCTCGAGCGCGCCCTGCGCATCGGCGCCGGCCTGGTGCTGTTGAGCTTGGTCTTCGTCGGCCCCAAGACCCTCTGGGGGCTCGTGGGCGTCGTGCCCCTGCTGACCGGTCTGCTGGGTAGCTGTCCGCTCTATACCCTGCTCGGCGTCAGCACCTGCCCCAGGCCGCCCGCGAGGTAAGCGCGCGTGGGCGACGTGACAGCGTCCCGGCCGGTGCGCCACAGACTGTCGTCCGCCGACGGCTCCGGGAGAGCGGTTTTTTTCGCTCCTGCGCGCAGGCACGGGCGCACTCGCAGGCAAAGGCCGTTGTGAATCGCACGCCAGCGGGTTACCAGGCCCGCCTACCTTAGATTGCAGTGAGGTCTTGCCCATGGGTACACGCGCGCTGCTGCCCCTCGCCGCCTGTTGCGCCATCCTCGCCGCAGCGCCGCCGACAAGCGCCGAACCCGCAGCGGCGAGCGGCCCGGCGCGGTCTGGCGGCGCAACGGGAGCTCTTCGAGCTGGGCGTCTACCTCGGCGCGTTCTTCCCCGCGGCCAACCACGAACTCTACGACTTCCCCAGCGTGCTGCATCGCGAGCTGGAGCGCGCCGCGTTCGAAGGCGGCCTTCGCGTCGGGTATCTGCCGCAGCCCTGGTGGGGCGTCGAGGGCGAAGCGGGGGTGATGCCGTCGGCCGCGACCAACGGCGAATCGGCCAACCTCTATCACCTCCGTGCGCACCTCTTGGCGCAGCTGCCCTACCGGCTGGCGCCCTTCGTGCTCGCGGGCGCGGGTCTGCTCGGCATCGAGTCCGGCAGGCGCGCGATGGGTAACGACGTCGATGCGGCCTTCCACTGGGGTCTTGGTTTCAGGTACTACGCCACACCTCGACTGGCGCTCCGCCTCGAGGGACGGCACACCTGACCAAAGGCTGGGGCCCCGACCGCCGGGCCGACCACTACGAGGCCCTGGCCGGCGTTGCCGCTGGTGCTCGGCTGGCAACGACCACCGGCTCCGCCGCCGCGCGACAGCGACAGCGACAGCGACGGCGACGGCCTCGGCGACGCCCGCGACCGCTGCCCACGGCTCGCGGCCGCGGGGGCGGACGGCTGCCCGCCTCCCGATGCCGATGGCGCCGGCGTGCCCGATACGCGCGACCGCTGCCCGCGCGCCAGGCGGCCTCGCCCGATGGCTGCGCCCTGCGTGACACCGATGCCGACGGCGACGGCGTGCCCGACGCGATCGATGCCTGTGTGCGCGAGGCCGCCCCACGGCCAACGGTTGCCCGCTGCCCGATCGCGACGGCGACGGGGTGGGTGACGACGACGACCGCTGTCCCGACCGGGCAGCGCGCACGGCCGACGGCTGCCCCGCCGACGCCGACGGCGATGGGGTGGGCGATGCGAGCGACCGCTGTCCGACCGCGGCCGAGACCCCCAACGGCTTCCAGGATGACGACGGTTGCCCGGATACGCTGCCGCGCGCGATCACGCGCTTCACGGGCGTGATCCGCGGTATTACCTTCGAGCTCAGCAGTGCGCGCATCGCGCGCGCCTCGGCGCCGCAGCTCGACGCTGCCGTCAAGGTGCTGCTGGCCTACCCCACGCTGCGGTTGCGCATTCGCGGCCACACCGACAGCACGGGGACGCGCCAGGCCAACCTGACGCTCTCGCGTGAGCGCGCCGAGGCCGTGCGTGACTACCTCAGCCAACACGGGGTGGCTGCCGATCGCCTCGTCGCCGAGGGCGTGGGTAGCGAGGAGCCCGTGGCCCTCAACGTCACGCCGCGCGGTCGGTCCAGGAACCGACGCATCGAGTTCCGCATCGAAGTGAGCCGCTGACGCCCCAGGAGATCCCGCCATGCAACGACCCATCGCCCTCGCGCTCGGCTGTTGTGCCCTGACCCTCGCCCTCGGATGCCGCCGGGAGCCCCCGGCAGAGCCCAACGCCGCGCCCGCCGCGATCGCCGTGACCGCCACACCGGCGCCGGCCGCAGCGGCGAGCACCGCGATCGACACCAGCATGCTCCAGGCCTACGCCGCGCTGCCTGCCGCCATCGAGTCGCCGAAGAACCCGCTGAGCGAGCCGAAGCTCGCGCTCGGGCGCATGCTCTACTTCGAGAAGCGGCTCTCCAAGAACCAAGACGTCGCCTGCAACGACTGCCACCTGCTCGACCGCTACGGCGTCGACAACAAGCCGGTCTCCAGCGGCCACCGGCAACAGACGGGCACCCGCAACTCGCCGAGCGTGTACAACGCGGCCGGCCACTTCGCCCAGTTCTGGGACGGGCGCGCCAAGGACCTCAAGGAACAGGCCAAGGGCCCCGTGCTGAACCCGCTCGAGCAGGCGCTGGCCGGTCCCCGAGGCCGTCGTGAAGCTGCTGAAGTCGATGCCGGGCTACGTCGCGGCCTTCCGCGCCGCCTTCCCCGGCGTCAAGGACCCCGTGACCTTCGACAACCTGGCGCTGGCGATCGGCGCGTTCGAGCGC
Organism: Pseudomonadota bacterium; assembly: GCA_016702545.1. Taxonomy (GTDB): domain Bacteria; phylum Myxococcota_A; class Polyangia; genus JADJTL01. The sequence continues at coordinate 7,345 of JADJDT010000007.1, forward strand.
AAGCTGCTCACGCCCTCGCGCTGGGACAAGTTTCTGCAGGGTGATCCACCGCGCTCACCGACGAGGAAGCGCGGCTTCAACACCTTCGTCGCCACGGGCTGCCCGACCTGTCACATGGGCGCGTACGTCGGCGGGCAGATGTTCCAGAAGCTCGGGCTGATCAAGCCCTGGCCCAACACCAGGATCAGGGTCGCTTCGAGGTGACGAAGCAGGAGTCCGACCGCATGTTCTTCAAGGTGCCGGCGCTGCGCGACGCGACGCAGACGGCGCCCTACTTCCACGACGGCAGCGAGCCCTCGCTGGAGCACGCCGTCCGACTGATGGCCGACCATCAGCTCGGACGCGAGCTCAGCGGCGCCGACACCAAGTCCATCGTGGTCTGGCTCGCGCTGACGGGCGAGCTGCCCAGCGCCTGCATCGCCAAAGCCCGAGCTGCCGGCGAGCACCAAGAAGACGCCGAAGCCCGACCCGAGCTAGCGGCGCGACCAGGCGGGCGTCCGCGCGTCCCCGCGGAAGATCCGCTGCTGATTGAGCCCATCGGCGGTCATCAGCCACAGTCCACCGCGGCTGGACGAGAAGGCCAGCAGCCGGCCGTTCGGCGCCCAGGCGGGAGCTCTTGTTGCTGCCTGGCCCTGCGTCAGGCGCGCCACCTCGCCGTTCATCACGTTGACCGTGAAGATGTCGTAGGCGCCGCGTTCGTCGCGACCGGTGAAGGCCACCAGCGGCGTCTCGCGGCGCGGGCACCAGTCGGGCTCCTGGTTGTAGCTGCCGGCGAAGGTCAACCGCCGCGCCGCCCCACCCGCCGCCGACATGACATAGACCTGCGGCGAGCCGCCGCGCGGTCCGGACGAAGGCGATGCGCGTGCCGTCCGGCGACCAGGTCGGTGAGGTGTCGATCGCCGGATCATAGGTCAGCCGCCGCAACACATGCCCACTCGGGTCGATGACGTAGAGCTCGGCATTGCCGTCCTTGCTCAGCGTCACGGCGATGCGCTGGCCATCCGGCGACCACGCCCCGCCGGTGTTCAAGCCGGGCTGGCGCGAGATGCGCTGCGCCCGGGCGCCGCGGGCGCGGATCAAGAAGAGGTCGGGGTTGTTCCACAGCAGCGAGGTGTAGATCAGGCTGCCGCCCGGGCCCCAGGCCGGCAGCAGGTTCTGCTTGCCAGTGCGCGAGACGAGCTGCGCTCCATAGCCGTCGTAGTCGGCGACGAAAATCTGCGCCAGACCACGGCGCGCGCTGCCCGCCGCGAAGGCCAAGCGCGTGAGGAAGATGCCTGGCTCGCGCGTGAAGTAGGTGACGATGGCGTCGCCGAAGCGGTGCGCCAAGACCCGGGCGTTGGGGCCCGCATCGCGGCGCTGCAGTACCGGCGTTGCGCCACGGCCGAGATCATAGAGATACCACTCGACCTGCAGCCCGCCGGCGCCGCGGCTGACGCGGGCCTTGACCACCGCCTGCGCGCCGACGTCGGCCCAGCGCTGCGGATCGAGGCCCGTCCCCTCGGCGCTCAGATCGGCGAGAAAGCCGCGCGTGCTGAGCACCTTGAACAGCCCGATCAGCGTCAGATCGCGCGCCAGGACCTGCTGGAGCGCCAGCGCGTCGGCGTCGACCCCCGCGCCGGAGCGCACCACCGGCGCCACCGCAATGCGATAGAGGTCTGCCCACTGCCGGCGATCTCGGTATATTGGCGTGAGCCGACCGGTTTGAGCCGCACTCGACCGCACACCGCCCCAGCAGGCCGCGGCCACGGCCGTGGCCATCCCGCAGCGACGAAGCCACAGACTCGCGTTCATTGGACTCCCTTCCAGGTCAGCTTGAGCGCAGACCGTTGGCCAGCACCGCGGCCAGCCGATCGGGCGGTGGCACGGGCAGCTGGCCGATGCGCTGCCAGGCCGCGCGAATCGAGCCATCGAAGTGATCGTTGCCCGAGGGGCGATCGAAGGCGATCGGAAACTGGATCGCGCCCGTGGCGTCGATGCGCACCACCACCAGCGCGTAGAGCCGCATCGCCTCCTCCGCCGGAATGATCGCCGGTAACGACCAGGTACGCAGCCACAGGTCGGCGATGCGCGTGATGTAGGCATCGCCGGCGCTGGCCTCGGTGGCCGTACCGCCGGCGACCCCGTCCGCCTGCCCCTCGGCCGCGATCTGCTGCGCGCCCTCGTCGAGCAGCGCGGCCTTCTCCAGCGCCTGGCGCAGGCGGTCGCCGACCACGGCCTCGCGATCGGGCTCCGGCTTCGGCGGGGTCGTGCGCGGCGCGTCGGTCGCCTCCGCGTCGTAGCTCGGCGCCTCGGGCGGACGCGTCGGCGGCGCGGCGCGGCCAGACGCTGGGGCAGCAGGCGGCGGTCGCGTGGCTTTGCCCAGCCGCACCAGGCGGGCCACGACGTAGGCCGGCTGGGGCCCGGCGGGCTCGGCCTGCGCCTGCCGCAAATAGATCACGGCGCCGACCAGGCCCCATGCACCAGCAGCGTGCCGAGCAGCCCCACAGGGTCAGCGGGTCGCGGCGCCCGCGACCACCTCCGCCGCCGTCCCCGGGCCCCTCCGCTGCGAGATCGGGCAGCGAGCTCACGGACGCGCTCCCGAGCGCGGGCCCGGCGGCGCCACCGCCAACCCCGCCTCGCTCTCGGCCCCCAGCTCGCCCTCGGGCGCGGACTCGGTGATCATCCCCACCTTGTCGATCCCGGCCTGGCGCGCCAGCGCCATCACCCGCACGATCAAGCCATAGGGCAGACCGCGATCGGCGCGCAGGTAGACCTCACGCTCCTGCTGCAGCTTCTCGTTGTGCTTGAGCTTGTCGAAGAGCTGCGAGAAGGCACGAAGGTGCGCCGAGATAGAGCCGCCGCTGGCCGTCGATGCTGAGCACCAGCTTCTTCTGCTCGGCGTCGATCGCCTGCGCCTCCGCGCGCGGCAGGTTCACGTCCACGCCCTGCTCGAGCATCGGCGCCGTGACCATGAAGATCACGAGCAGCACCAGCATCACGTCGACCATCGGCGTGACGTTGATCTCCGCCAATAACGATCCACCGTTGCCGCCGCTCATCGCCATCGTCGCCTCCCGCCCGCGCGCCGGCGCTGACCTGCGCCCCTTCACTTGAAGAAGTGGCGCTTCACGATGTTCAGAAAATCGCTGGCGAAGGTCTCCATCTCCGGGGCCAGCACCTCCACGCGCCGCGTGAAGTAGTTGTAGGCGATGACGGCAGGAATCGCCGCCATCAGCCCGATCGCCGTGCCCACCAGCGCCTGGGCGATCCCCGGCGCGACCGTCGACAGCCCGGCCGACTTCTGCAGGCCGATGTTGCGAAACGAGTTCATGATGCCCCAGACCGTGCCGAAGAGCCGACGACGAAGGCGCGGCCGATCCCGTCGTGGCGAGGAACGGGATCATGCTCTCGAGGTGCGTCAGCTCGGCCGTGCGGGCCCGTTCGAGCGCACGCTCGATGCTCTGCATGTCGCCGAGCCAGCTATCCGCTCTCGCCCTCGCCCCGCCGTTCGCTCTCGCCCCGCTTGTCGCTCTTGAGCTTGCTCAGCTCGACGTAGCCCGCGCGAAAGACCTGCGCGATCGGCGGCCGAGGTAGCCCTCGGCCGCCTTGCAGATCGCGTCGAGCCGCTTCGAGTTCCAGAACGTCGTCATGAACTGCTGCGACTGCTGGTGGGCGCCGCAGCGCAAAGTACTTATAGGCGATGATGTACCAGCTCGCGACGCTGAAGAGCGCCAGCATCACCAGCACCACCATCACGATCCCGCGCGACTGCAGCACGAGCGTCCAGAGGTCGAGCTCCTGGCCCGTCAGCGCCAGCATTGTCTGCACCTTGCAACCCCTTCTCCAGGGCCAAAACAAGCGCGTCCCGCGCTCGTTTCGGCCTGGATAGACTCAGGGCTGCGAAAGCCCCTCGTCGCGGGGAGTGAATCCCCGCGACTTCACCCCATAACGCTCGCCTTTCGGCTCGTCTAGGCCGAAAACAAACGGCTCGCGCCAAAGCGCGCTTGATTTCGGTCTAGCGGTAGGCGCTCCGCGGCGATCGGCCGGCGCCCGCCCAGCTGCCTACGCTCGGCGTGCCGCCCTCGACGGGTCCGGCACTTTCTTCCGGTTCGCCGTGCTTAGCAACCGCGGCCGAGCGGCGGTAGTATACTCGGCGCCGCGCGGGCGTCACTGAGCGTCGCAGCACCAGCGTCGAGCGCTGGCCGTCAGCGGCAGAGGGACACGCACGATGCCCGGGTGGAGTTGGCGTCAAAGCGCGCACCACGCGACCTGCGTCGCCGCGCTGGCGACCCTGGGCGGCTGCGTCAACATCGACGGCGGCGCGATCGAGGCGCGTTGGACGCTGCGCAACGGGCAGGGCGAGCGCCTGCGTTGCGACGATCCCGCGGTGGGGGCCAGCACCGTGCGCCTGCGCTTGCTGCCCGAGCCCGACGGCGACGACAGCTGCGCCGAGATGACCTACTGCCGCTTCGCCTGCACCGACGAGCTCGGCGTCACGCCCTTCGTCATACCGGAGGGGAGCTATGCGATCGGGATCGAGCTGCTGACCGCCGAGGGCCGCGCCCTCGGTCCTGCCGACGGCGTGCGCACGCCCGCGCTGTTGTTGCGGCGCGTCGCGACCGGGGAGCTGACCAGCCTCAACGTCAGCCTGGTGTTGATCGAAGACGACCTGGCGCGCTAATAGCTCCAGACGGTGGTGTGGTAAACCGAGGCTCATCGACGCGGCGAGGCCGCGCGGCGAGAAGGGAGCGCAGCATGATCGAAGCGAAGCAGAGTCGGCGGTGGGTGGGCACGGCCGCGCGGAGCCGTGCTGCTGTTGGCGGGTCTGAGCGGCTGTGGCGACCGCACGGTGATCGTCGAAGACCTCGAGGTCGCCTGGACCCTCGACGGCGCGAACACGGCAGCGTTTTGCGCGCAGTACGGCATCGACCACTGGGAGGTGGTCGCCGACGGTCCGAGAGAAACGCGGATGCGCGTCGATTGCGCCGATGAAGCGTGGACCTCGGGCCGCGCCTTCGAGGCGATCGAGGTCGGCGCTACACGGTCACGGTCTACGCCCGCACGGCCGATGAGCGCAACCTGGGCCAGCTCGAGTCCACGGTCGACGTGGCGGCCGCGCAACCGGTCCAGGTGACCTGGCGCTCTTCGGCCGTGTCGAGGTGATCTGGAACATCAATGGCACCAACGGCGCGAGCGACGACGAGAGCTGGGATCGCTGCGCGGAGGTCGGGGCTGCCGAAGCGCTCGTCACCGTCGACGGCACCTCGACCAGCGTCCCCTGCGAGGCCGGCGGACGCATGGCCGCGACGATCGGCAGCCTCAAGCTCGGCGCCCACCAGGTCGCGGTCAAGCTGCGCAACGCGGACCGCGCCGATTTGACGACCGAGGCCAGCGCCGTCGTGCGCACGGGCACTCGGGGCGGCGTGCTGATCGCCGACTTCTTCCACGACTCGTTTCTCGACGGCGCTGCGATCCGCGGTGATCTGATCTTTCGCACCACCTTCGAGGGCCAGCTCTGCACGGCCACGCGGCCACCGGTCGCGCTGCAGATCACGCTGCTGCGGCTCAACGGTCAGGCGGTCGAGAATGCGCAGGTCTGCGCGGCCAGCGGCGAGGGCGTGTCGCTCTGCACGGCGGTCGACGATCGCACGCCGCGCGCCTGCAGCGCCGGGGCGCAGCGCATCGCCAACCTGCCCCTGGGGCCTCTACAAGCTCAAGCTGCGCGGCGCTGTCAGCGATGGCTCCGCCAGCCCGGCGGTCTGCTGGCTGCAGGAGCACGACGTGCTCGTCGGCGCAGGGACCAGCAACCCGGTGATCACGCTCGACGTCGTCCGCAGCTCCAGCACCGAGGCCTGCGCGCCCGGAACGTAGCCCAGCTCCCTAGCGCGAAGAACGCAAGCATTCACGGCCCTCAATGCGCTGCTATCACTGACGGGGTCTAGGCCCAAAACGAGCGCGTCCCGCGCTCGTTTTGGGCCCAAATATGACTCAGGGGGCTTTCGCAAAGCCCCCTCGTCGCGGGGAGTGAATCCCCGCGACTTCACCCCATAACGCTCGCCTGTCGGCTCGTCTAGACCGTAAACAAACGGCTCGCGCAAGAACGCGCTTGTTTACGGTCCAGATCCACGGCACGCGAGCGCGACGAAGCGCTCGCGCGGCGCACAACTCGTTGTGCGCCGGACTTGGGGTGAAGCGGCAAGACCGCGTCTTCGCCGCTGGGGGAGCTGGAAGCCCCTGACAAAGTCCAGGCCCCAAACGTGCGCGCGACGCGCTTGTTTGGGGCCTAGAGCGCGGCGAGCAGCGCCCGGAGCCGCGCACCCACGCGATCCCACGCGAAGTCCCCCGCCCGCCGACGACCGGCGGCGACCAGCCGCGCGCCGAGCGCCGCATCGCCGTGCAAGCGCTGCAGCGCCGCACGCAGTGCCAGCGGCTGCTCGGGCGGCACCAACAGCCCGCACGCCCCCGCTTCGAGCAGCTCGGCGACACCCCCGACCGCCGCGGCGACCACCGGCACCCCGGCCAGCAGGGCCTCGATCAACGTGACCGGCGCCGAATCGGTCCGCCCGTCCGGCAGCACCCGCGAGGGCAGCACCAACCACGTCCGCGGCCAGCAGCGCACGCCACTTACTGGGAACAGCCTGCTGGCCGACGAAGTCCACCGCCACCGCGTGCCGCGCGGCGAGCGCCTCCAGCGCGGAGCGCTCCGGGCCGTCGCCGACCACCGTCAGGGCACAGGGTAGACCCGCGCAGGCCTGCAGCAGCAGATCGACCCCCTTGAGCGCGATCAACCGACCGATATAGAGCACCCGCAGAGGTGCGCCCACCGCCCGCGGCCGGCCGAGCGCTCGCTCGGCCTCGAGCCAGGCGGGCGGCGCGACCCCCATCGGCACCACCGGCGCGCGCTCGACCCAGCGGCGGCTGGTCGCGTCTCGCGCCACGGCCAGCAGCGGCGGACGCAGCGCCGCGCTGGTCAGCACCAGGGCCGAGCGTGGACGCGCCAAGGCGCGCAGCAGCCAGCGGGCCTGCGGCAGTCGACGCAGCAGATGGACGTCCGAGGAGTGCGCGATCGCCAGATGCGGTCGCCCGCGTGCCAGCCGCGCGCCGACGAGCCCCGCGGGCAGCAGCCAGTGGCTGACCACCGCATCCCAGCGCCGCGCGTGCCACCAACTCGCCGCCGCCAGCCGCCCGACGAAGGCGGGCAGCTGGGCCCAGGCCGCCGCACGCCCGCCCCAGTCTCCCGCTCCGAGCAGGTTGTCGGGCGCCCCGGCCCCGTAGCACAAGCGCGGCGTGCGCGCGTAGCGCAGCGGCCGCACTCGCACACCGGGCGTGCTGTCGCTGGCAGGAGTGGGCGCCAAGACCTCGAGGGCGTCGCCCTCCCGCGCCAACCAGCGCGCCAGCTCGGCGACGAAGCCGCCCGCCCAATCGTCCGCGTGCCGCGGGTAGGAGGTCGTCAGTACCCCGACGCGCATCGCTCCGCCAACGGACGTTCCGCCACCGGAGCCGGCGACAGCCCCCGGCCTGCGCCGGAACGGCAGCAGCCGCCGAACCCACGAGGCCAGCAGCACGAAGAGCATCGGGTAGACCACCGTCCAGGGGCCGAATCCCCGAGCGCTGACCGTGCACAGATCGGCCGCACGGGCACATCGACCACCCGCGCCCGCACCACCCGCAGCCGTGCCAAGAGATCGTTGGGGTAGCCGTAGCGCGCGAAGAAGCGGCAGTCGATCGCCTCGAGCGCCGCTCGCGAGACGCTGGTGTAACCGCACTGCGAATCGAAGACGTGCCAATAGCCAGAGCTCAGCTTGGTCAACAAGCTGAGCACCACGTTGCCCAAAACCCGCGTCCAGGGCATCTCGCGCCAGATCGAGGGGTGGCGGAAGCGGTTGCCCTTGGCGTAGTCGGCCTGACCCCCCAGCACCGGGTCGAGCAGCGCCGTCAGGTCGGCCGCGTCCATTTGCCCGTCACCCGCCATCACCGCCACCGCGGCTGCCCCCCGGCGCAGCGCCTCACGATAACCGCTGGCGATCGCCGCGCCCACGCCGCGGTTGCGCCCGTGGCGCAGCAAGAGCAGGCCCTCGCGCCCGACACCGGCGACGATCGCCGCGGTCGCATCGCGACTACCGTCGTCGACGACAATCACATGATCGACGAAGCCCGGCACGGCGCAGGGCGCGCTCGATGTGCGCCGCCACGTTGAAGGCGGGCATGACCACGGCGACGAGTTGGCCGCGATACATCGTTCGGCTCGGCTCAGCGGAGCAGGCGCCCGCGTTCACCGCCAGCGGCGGGCCCGCCTGGGCGGCAAGAGAGCCCGCCTGGGCGACAGGAAGGCCCGCGTCGGCGACGGGAAAGGAGGTGTGTCGGCTTAGAACGGAATGTCGTCGCCCAAATCGCCGGGTGCGTCGTGCTCCGTGGGCGGCCCCGACTGATCCAGGTCGCCGCCGCCGCCCCCGCCGCCGCGCCCGCCGCCGCCGAGAACTGGATGTCCTGCGCCACGACCTCGGTCGTGTAGCGCTTGTTACCGTCGCGATCCTCCCAGGAGCGCGTCTGCAGGCGGCCCTCGATGTAGACCTGGCGTCCCTTGCTGAGGAACTCCTTGCACTGCTCCGCCTGCTTGCCCCAGACGACCACGCGGTGCCACTGCGTGTCCTCCTGCGTGCTGCCGTCCTTGCCCCGCCAGCGGCGCGAGGTCGCCAGGCGCAGGTCGGCGACGGCCTGCCCGCCCGCCGTGAAGCGCAGCTCGGGATCCGCCCCAAGGTTACCGATCAGAATCACCTTGTTGATGCCGGCCATCCGCCCTCCTCGACAGCCGCAGACCCCCACGAGCGCCTCGGCGCAACGCAGCGCCGTCGCCAGCGCCGAGCGGCCGCGACCATGGCCCAGCCGCGTCGGCGGTGTCAAGCGTCCGCACCGCAGCGCCGCAGCCCGTCCAACCCCTGGCGGACCCGCGTTTACTCGGTCTGCGGGCGGGCACTGCTGCGGCGCATGGCTGCCGACCGGCTACCGACCGCTCCTCGTCGTCGACGACGACGGAACATCCGTCGCACCTTGCGGCTGGTGCTCGAATCCGAGCAGTACCAGGTGCTCGACGCCGGAGCGCGGAGCAGGGCTCGCGTTGCTCGAGAGCCAGGCGGTCGACTGCGTGCTGCTGGACCTCAAGCTGCCGGGGCTGAGCGGCCTCGACGCGCTAGCTCGGCTGCAAGACGCCGCGGCCCCCGGAGAGACGACCGTCCCGGTGATCGTGATCTCCGGCCATGGCACGGTCACCGACGCCGTGCAGGCCACCCGACTGGGCGCCTTCGACTTCCTCGAGAAGCCGCTCGACCGCGAGCGCGTGATGATCGCCGTGCGCAACGCCTTGCGCCAGCGGCGCGCCGAGAGCGAGGTCGGGCGGCTGCGCCGCGAGGTCGGCGGGCGCTTCGCGATGATCGGCAAGAGCCAGGTGATGCAACCGCTCTTCGCGCAGATCGCCAAGGTCGCGCCGACGCGAGCACGCGTGCTGATCACCGGCGACAGCGGCACCGGCAAGGAGCTGGTGGCCCGCGCGATCCACGACCACAGCACGATGAGCCAGGGCCCTTCGTCAAGGTCAACTGCGCCGCGATCCCGCCCGAGCTGATCGAGAGCGAGCTCTTCGGCCACGAGAAGGGCGCCTTCACCGGCGCGATCAGTCGCAAGCGCGGTCTCTTCGAGGTGGCCGACGGCGGCACGCTGATGATGGACGAGATCGGCGACATGAGCCTGGCCGCGCAGGCCAAGGTCTTGCGGGTGCTGCAGACCGGCGAGCTGACGCGCGTCGGCGGCGAGCGTCCCGTGCGGGTCGACGTGCGCGTCGTGGCCGCGACGAACAAGGACTTGCAGCGCGAGGTGGCCGAGGGCCGCTTCCGCGAGGATCTCTATTTCCGCCTCAACGTCGTCACGCTGCACTCACCGCCGCTGCGCGCCCGCCTCGACGACCTGCCCGAGATGGTCGAGCATTTCGTCGCCGACTTCTGCCGAGCCAACGGCTTTCGCACCAAGCAGGTCGATCCGGCGGTCTTCGAGCGGCTGCGACGCCACGACTGGCCGGGCAACGTACGCGAGCTGAAGAACGTGATCGAGCGCGCCGTGATCATGAGCGACGACACGATTCGCGTCGAGGATCTTCCCGCGCTCTTCGCCGAGGCGCCGGGGGCCGGGCCGACCCACCCTCGGCCTCGCCTCGACCTCGACCTCGACCTCAAGGACGAGGTCGAGCGGGCCTTCCTGCTCCAGCGCTTGCAAGAGCACGACTGGAACATCTCGCGCACCGCGGCGGCGCTCGGCATCGAGCGCACGAACCTGCACAAGAAGCTCAAGGCCTTCGACCTGCAGCGCGACTGAGTACCCGCGGCCGGGCCGCCGCACGCGCGCCTCACGCCCTGCAGCGCGCGCGTAGCCTCTGGGCGCCGCCTGCACTATCCTTGCGCCCGGGCCGCGAGCCCGGGACCACCGAGCGGTCTGCCACCAACCTGCTGGGGAGCGTCGATGCGACATTGGATCTGGCTGGTGGTGCCGCTGCTCGGCGCCGGGCTCCACCCGCCCGCGGCCTGGGCCGACCTGCGCCGCGAGCTCGACAGCGGCAACGTGGTGGCGATCAGCGTCCCCGCCGAGCAAGCGCATCGCGCACGGGCCCTCGGCCTCGTGGACGCGCCGGCAGCCCGCGTCTTCGCCGTGCTCACCGACGTGCCCAACTACGTCCACTTTGCGCCGCGCATCGCCGAGGCGCGGATGCTCGAGGGCAGCGGCCAGGGGCTCTACGAGCTGGTGGCGAAACTGCCCTGGCCCCTGGGCAAGACACGGGCCCGGATGCGGCTGCAGCAAGGTCGACGCGGCGCGGTCTACGTCGCCCGCTGGAAGATGTTGGAGGGCACCCTCGCGCGCTACGAAGGGGCGGTCTGGGTCAAACCCTGGGGTCGCAACCGCTGCCTGGTAATCTACGAGATGCTGCTGACCCCGCGCCTGCCGGTCCCCGAGGCGCTGCTGAGCAATGGCCTGCGCCGCGCCGTGCAGAAGTTCGTGCTCGCGCTGCGCCAGCGCATCGTCACGCTCGAGCACGGCTGACGCGCCCTCTCCACCGCCGAGCGCGCGCCAGGGCTTGCCGAAACGCAGGCCCTGCGACACGCCACGCCGCGCGGACCCAGGGGTGAGCAGGACAGCCGATCGTGTGGGCGCGCGTGGCAGATCTGGAGCAGGCTCCGTGGCTACGACGCTGCGTCCGGCTCCGCTATGCCGTCCCGCTCACCCCGCTCGGCCTGGCGGTGACGGCGCTCGGGGTCTGGGTCGTTCGCGACGTGGCCCTGCGCAACGGCGACTTCGTGCTGCACGCGGCGGGGTTGATCGCGTTGCTGCTGGTCGCCAGCGCGGCGGTCAATGTGCTGGCGGTAACGGCCGTGATCGCTTGCGGCTGCGCCGCAGTCGCGGCACCGCGGAGAACCTCACGCTCGAGAGCGGCGTCCGCGCGACCACCGGCTTCTCCTACCCGCGCTTCGCCAAGTGGCCGATGGTCCAGGTTCGGCTCGAGTGGGCCGAGCCGCGGCAGGTCGAGGTCTCGGTCGCCTTCGGCGGCGGACGGGTCGAGGAGCTGGTCACGCCCCACGAGCGCGGCAGCTATACCAGCGTGCAGCGCCGCTTCGTCGTGCGCGACATCTTTGGCCTGACCCGCTGCGGCCTCCATCGCACCAGCCGCGCAGCGCGTGCGCATCCTCCCCGGTCGCGCCACCGCCACGGCGCAAACCGTGACCCAGTTCGCTAGCGGCGATGGTCTTTCGCACCCGGGCGGCCAGCCGCTGGGTGACCTGCTCGACATGCGCGGCTACGGCTACGGCGATCCGCTGCGACATGTGCTGTGGAAGGCCTTCGCCCGCACGCGCCAGCTGCTGGTTCGCACCCCCGAGCGCGCGCTGCTTCCGAGCCCCAGCGCTGCGGCCTTCTTCGTCGCCGGAGCCGACGACGAGGCCAGCGCCAGCCTCGCGCGGCTCTTCATCGAGGACGGCCTGCTCGGCACCCAGTTCCTCTTCGGCACCGACCAGGCCCAACAGCCCGCCACGCGCTCGGCCGAGGCCCTGGAGCTGCTCGTCGGCTCCGTCAGCGCTCGGCGTCACGGGGCCGAGCGGCTCGAGGCCTTCATCCAGCGCGCCCGCCAGCAACGCGGTCGGAACTGGTTGCTCTTCGTCCCGCCCACGCCGGGGCCCTGGGAGCGCCGCGTCGCGCTGCTGGCTCCCTCGCTCGCCGGTGCGACCGTGGTGCTGGGCCTCGACGCCGAGTTGGGATGGCTGCGACGACGACCGCTGGCGCGACTGTTGTTCGCCGAGAGCAACCCGCTGCGCCGGCGGCTGGCACAGGTCCCCCCGCTCGTGCGGCGCTTGCAGGGCTGCGGGCTGCGCGTGCGCGTGATCCACCGCCCGAGCGGCGAGCTGGTGCCGCTGGGCACGCTGGAAGCGCTGGCGCGTTGACCGCGGTCGCACCCAAGGGGATCGAGCGGCGTCACGAGTCGCTGCACGTCACGGGGCTTCGCGCACTGCTCTACGCCTCGGCGCTCTACCTCTATCTGGGCGGCTTCGCGTCCGGCGCCGGCGTGTGGGCGGCGATCGTGCTCGGCGGCGTCGGCCTATGGTTGGCCCCGGTGGCCCATCGACACCGCCTGCGGCTGAGTGTGGCGGCGCTCGGTGCCGTGTCGCTGACGATCGTCGTCGCGCTGCTCGCCGAGCGGCTGCTGCAACGCGCCCCGCTGGCCGCGGCGCTCGGCATCGAGCGCGCGCTCGCGACCGCGGACGTACTGATCTTCGGCGTCGGCGGGCTCTGCACGCTCTTCCTGCTGCGGCTGCTGGCGATACGCGTGCGCGCCTGCTCCTTGCTCGAGGTCGCCTTCGTCGCCGGCTCGGCTGCCGCGGCGCTGGCCGCGCACCGCCACGGCATGATTCACCGGCCACGCTGGCTGTCCGACTGGGCCTGGAGCCGCGGCATCGATCCGACCAGCGCGCTGGTGGCGATCGGCGCGGTGACCACGCTGCTGGCCGCGTTGCTGTTTCTGCGCTCGCAGCGCCTGC
>JADJDT010000008.1 GCA_016702545.1 Pseudomonadota bacterium
AACAACGCGCCCTTCATCGGCCTCTTCGGCACGGTGATCGGCGTGATTCGCGCCTTCGAGGAGTTGGGGCACGGCGCGGTGGGTCACGGCGGAGCGGCGGCCGCCTCGCAGGTGACCTCGCAGGCGGTGATGACGGCCGTGGCGGAGGCGCTCGTCGCGACGGCCGTGGGCATCTTGGTCGCGATCCCCACCGTGGCCGCCTACAACTACCTGCACCGCCGCGTCAGCTCGCTGCTCGCCGAGACCGAGGTGCTGAGCCAGCTCGTGCTCGCCTATCTCGTGGACGCGCCCCGCGCAGCGGCGACCGGCTGGGATCAGGCGCAGCGCGGCGCGGCGGAGCGTGGCTGAGATGCCCGCTCCAGGCCAACAGGACGGGCCGATCGCCGGGATCAACATCACGCCGCTGGTCGACGTGTTGCTGGTGCTGCTGGTGATCTTCATGATCACGGCGCGGCTGGTGGCGCCGCCGGCCGTGCCGCTCGAGCTGCCACGCGCTGCGCGGACCACCGAGGTGCAGCAGGTCTTCTCGCTGCTGGTGCCGCGCACGGGGCGGGTGCTGGTGGACGGCGTCGAGGTCGCGGATGACGCGACGCTGCTGCGCCACGCACGGCGCGCAGCGCGCGGCGCCCACGACCTGCGCGCCGTGATCAACGCCGATGGCGCCGTGCCGCACCAGCGTGTCATTGCGCTGCTCGACCTGCTGCGGCGCGCCGGTATCGAGCGCGTGGCCTTCGGCGCGCGTCCACTCGGTGCGGGGGGCGCCCCGTGAGCACGGTTTCGAGCCGCGAGGCGCCTCGCATCGTCGATCTCGTCTTCGAGACCAGCGCCAGGCGTGCTCCCTGGCGCGGCCTTTGGGCCACGCTGCTGGCGGTGGGTGCCGCGCTCGGGCTGGCGTTGCTGGTCGCGCGCGCCGAGCCCTCGCTCTCCGACTGGAGCGCCGCCTTGGCGCTGCGGTTGCACGAGGCGTTGGCGCAGGACTATGCGCTCGAGCCCCTGCCCGAGCCGCCGGCTCCGCACCCCCCGTGCCCCCTGCGCTCGTGGCGGCGCCGCCACCCCGCGCGCCCGCGCCTCTGCGCCGCGTGGCGCCAGCCGAGCGCGCCAGGCCGGTCCCCGCCGAGCCCTCGGCGCCCGCCCTGGCCCAGGCCGGCGCCGTGTTGACGCGTGAGGCGCGCGCGGACGATCCGCTGGATCTGAGCGACGAGGTCTTCGTCACCGGGCAGGGCGCGGCCTATGCCGGCGGCGTGACCAGCGCGACCGGCACCAGCGCGCGGGCCGTGGCGGCCGCAGCGGGGGCCGCGCTGGGCGGGACGACCGCGCGCGAGCGCGCGCTACCGAGCCGGGCGCGCGGCGTGGGCCTCTCCGATCCGGCGTGGGTCTGTCCGTGGCCGGCCGAGGCCGAGGCGCTGGCCGTGGACGAGGAGCTGGTGCTGGTGCAGGTGCGCGTCGCCTCGGACGGCCGGGCCGAGCAGGTGACGCTGCTGAGCGATCCGGGTCGGGGCTTCGGTGAGGCCGCGCGCGCCTGCGCGCTCGGGACCCGCTTCCTGCCGGCGCTGGATGCGGCGGGTCGGCCGCAGCGCGCCCTCTCGGCGCCGATTCGCGTGCGCTTCGTCCGATGATCGCCGCGCCGCACCAGGCGCGGGGCGCGCGGCGCCGGCGCGCATCGTGGTGGACCGCCGCGATCGTCGCGCTGTCCCTCGTCGCCGCCTGCGGCGGCGAGCGGGCGACCGAGGCCGACTACCGGTTGATCTTCCACCGCCTGACCGAGCTCGAGCTGGCCGAGCGTGGCTTCCGCGATCGCGCCCTGGTCGCGCACAAGGAGCGGGAGCTCGACGCGCTCTTCCGTCAGACCCTGGCGCAGTGCGTCGGCAAGCGCCTGGCCCCGGGTGTTCGCGCCTGCCTGGCGGCTGCGCGTAGCACCGAGGCGGTCAGCCACGATTGCCTCTAGACCCGAAACAAGCGCGTCCCGCGCTCGTTTTGGGTCTAGATATTACTCAGGGGGCTTTCGCAAAGCCCCCTCGTCGCGGGGAGTGAATCCCCGCGACTTCACCCCATAACGCTCGCCTATCAGCTCGTCTAGACCGAAAGCAAACGGCTTGCGCTCAAACGCGCTTGTTTTCGGTCTAGAAGCGTGTCGAGAAATCGCTGCGCCACGCGCTCGCGACGTTGCGAGCGGCCCTGGCCCAACCCATACTTCGCCCCCTTGGTAGTCCAGCATGCGCGCGCGGGCCCTCGGTGCCGGGCGCCGACAAAGGAGGTCGAACATGTTCGTCATCGCAGGGGTCACGGGTCACGTCGGATCGGTCGTCGCGGCGGAGCTGCTGGCCCAGCAGCAGAAGATCAAGGTGCTGGTGCGCGACCCCAAGAAGGGCACGGCGTGGTCCCAGCGCGGCGCCGAGGTGGCCGTCGGCACGCTCGACGACCGGGCGTTTCTCGGCAGCGCGCTGCGCGGCGCCGCGGGCTTCTTCACGCTGCTGCCGCCGAACTTCGCCGCACCGGACTTCTTCGCCAACCAGAGAAGCACGGCCGATGCGATCGCGGGGGCGGTGCAGGACGCGGCCATGCCGCACGTCGTGCTGTTGTCGTCGGTGGGTGCGGATCTCCCGGCGGGGACCGGCCCGATCAAGGGACTGCACTATTTCGAGAACCAGCTGCGCGCGACGGGCACCCTGCTCACCGCGATTCGTGCGGGCTACTTCCAGGAGAACCTCGGCAGCGCCGTCGCGCCGGCGAGGCAGCAGGGCGTCTTCCTCAACTTCACGCCCTCGGCGGACTACCCGATGCCGATGATCGCGACCAAGGACATCGGCCTGCTGGCGGCGCAGTCGCTGCTGGCGAAGCCGCGGGCCAGCGAGGTGATCGATCTGCACGGCCCGGCCTACTCGCAGCGCCAGCTCGCCGAGCGGCTCGGCGCCGCGCTCGGCAAGCAGCTCCAGATCGTCGATATCCCCGAGCCCGAGTGGGTCCCCACCCTGACCAAGGGCGGCTTCCCGCCGCCGGTAGCGGAGATCTTCGCCGAGATGTACCGCGCCTTCGCCAGCGGCACGGTGCAGCCCCGTGGCGATCGCCTGGTCCAGGGCACGACGCCGATCGACGCCGTGGTCAAGTCACTGGTCTGATCCGCTAGCGCGGTTGCAGCGGACCATGCCAGCGGCCGCAACACAGCACGATCCTGCCCTCAGCCCCAATTCGATCGAGACCCTTCGCCCGGCCTCACCGGACGGAGACGGTGTTGGAGTTGCACTGCGTGGAGCCGCCGGGGCCGGTGGTGCGCAGGGTGACGTAGTGGCTGCCGACGCCGAAGCGGCTGCTGGGTGCGGAGCCGGAGCAGGGGACGGCGCCCTGATTGACGCCATCGAGGGCCCAGGTGCAGGAGCTGCCGTTGCTGCTCCAGGCGATGGTGAAGTCGGTGTTGGTGTTACCGCTGCCGGGGCTGATCGAGGCCGAGCAGGTGGGCAGAGCGGGGGCCTGGGTGACGGCGACCGCGTTGGAGTTGCACTGCGTGGTGCCCCGGGCCGGTGGTGCGCAGGGTGACGTAGTGGGAGCCGACGCCGAAGCGGCTGTTGGGTGCAGAGCCACTGCAGGCGACGGCGCCCTGATTGACGCCATCGAGGGCCCAGGTGCAGGAGCTGCCGTTGCTGTTCCAGCTGATATTGAAGTCGGTGTTGGTGTTGCCGCTGCCGGGGCTGATCGAGGCCGAGCAGGTGGGCAGAGCGGGGGCCTGGGTGACGGCGACCGCGTTGGAGTTGCACTGCGTGGAGCCGCCGGGGCCGGTGGTGCGCAGGGTGACGTAGTGGGAGCCGACACCGAAGCGGCTGTTGGGCGCAGAGCCTGGCAGGGGACGGCGCCTGATTGACGCCATCGAGGGCCCAGGTGCAGGAGCTGCCGTTGCTGTTCCAGCCGATATTGAAGTCGGTGTTGGTGTTGCCGCTGCCGGGGCTGATCGAGGCCGAGCAGGTCGGCAGGGCGGGGGCCTGGGTGACGGCGACCGCGTTGGAGTTGCACTGCGTGGAGCCGCCGGGGCCGGTGGTGCGCAGGGTGACGTAGTGGGAGCCGACACCGAAGCGGCTGTTGGGCGCAGAGCCACTGCAGGCGATGGCGCCCTGATTGACGCCATCGAGGGCCCAGGTGCAGCTGCTGCCGTTGCTGCTCCAGCTGATATTGAAGTCGGTGTTGGTGTTGCCGCTGCCGGGGCTGATCGAGGCCGAGCAGGTGGGCAGAGCGGGGGCCTGGGTGACGGCGACCGCGTTGGAGTTGCACTGCGTGGTGCCCCCCGGGCCGGTGGTGCGCAGGGTGACGTAGTGGGAGCCGACACCGAAGCGGCTGTTGGGGGCGGAGCCCGAGCAGGGGACGGCGCCCTGATTGACGCCATCGAGGGCCCAGGTGCAGCTGCTGCCGTTGCTGTTCCAGCTGATATTGAAGTCGGTGTTGGTGTTGCCGCTGCCGGGGCTGATCGAGGCCGAGCAGGTCGGCAGGGCGGGGGCCTGGGTGACGGCGACCGCGTTGGAGTTGCACTGGGTGGTGCCGCCGGGGCCGGTGGTGCGCAGGGTGACGTAGTGGTTGCCGACGCCGAAGCGGCTGCTGGGTGCGGAGCCGGAGCAGGCGACGGCGCCCTGATTGACGCCATCGAGGGCCCAGGTGCAGGACGTGCCGTTGCTGCTCCAGCCGATATTGAAGTCGGTGTTGGTGTTGCCGCTGCCGGGGCTGATCGAGGCCGAGCAGGTCGGCAGGGCGGGGGCCTGGGTGACGGCGACCGCGTTGGAGCTGCACTGCGTGGTGCCCCCCGGGCCGGTGGTGCGCAGGGTGACGTAGTGGGAGCCGACACCGAAGCGGCTGTTGGGTGCAGAGCCACTGCAGGGGACGGCGCCCTGATTGACGCCATCGAGGGCCCAGGTGCAGGACGTGCCGTTGCTGCTCCAGGCGATGGTGAAGTCGGTGTTGGTGTTACCGCTGCCGGGGCTGATCGAGGCCGAGCAGGTCGGCAGGGCGGGGGCCTGGGTGACGGCGACCGCGTTGGAGTTGCACTGCGTGGAGCCGCCGGGCCGGTGGTGCGCAGGGTGACGTAGTGGGAGCCGACGCCGAAGCGGCTGTTGGGGCGGAGCCCGGAGCAGGCGACGGCGCCCTGATTGACGCCATCGAGGGCCCAGGTGCAGGTGCTGCCGTTGCTGTTCCAGCTGATATTGAAGTCGGTGTTGGTCGTTGCCGCTGCCGGGGCTGATCGAGGCCGAGCAGGTGGGCAGAGCGGGGGCCTGGGTGACGGCGACCGCGTTGGAGTTGCACTGCGTGGTGCCCCCCGGGCCGGTGGTGCGCAGGGTGACGTAGTGGGAGCCGACACCGAAGCGGCTTCTGGGGCGGAGCCGGAGCAGGGGACGGCGCCCTGATTGACGCCATCGAGGGCCCAGGTGCAGCTGCTGCCGTTGCTGTTCCAGCTGATATTGAAGTCGGTGTTGGTGTTGCCGCTGCCGGGGCTGATCGAGGCCGAGCAGGTCGGCAGGGCGGGGGCCTGGGTGACGGCGACCGCGTTGGAGTTGCACTGCGTGGAGCCGCCGGGGCCGGTGGTGCGCAGGGTGACGTAGTGGGAGCCGACGCCGAAGCGGCTGCTGGGGGCGGAGCCCGAGCAGGGGACGGCGCCCTGATTGACGCCATCGAGGGCCCAGGTGCAGCTGCTGCCGTTGCTGTTCCAGCTGATGGTGAAGTCGGTGTTGGTGTTGCCGCTGCCGGGGCTGATCGAGGCCGAGCAGGTGGGCAGGGCGGGGGCCTGCGTGACGGAGACATGGTTGGAGTCGCAGGAGGCGCTGCCCCCTGGGCCGGTGGCGCGCAGCGTGACGAAATGGTTGCCGGCGCCGAAGAGGCCATCGGCCGCGGTGAAGCCCCTGCAGTCGACCGACCCCTGATTGACCCCGTCGAGGGCCCAGGTGCAGGACGTGCCGTCACTGTCCCAGCTGATGCCAAAGGAGGTGCTGGTGTCGCCGGTGGCCGGCGTAATCGATGCGCTGCAGGTCGGCGGTGGCACGACCTGCGTCACCGTGACGGAGGTGGAGTCGCACTGCGTCGAGCCCCCCGGGCCAGTGGCGTGCAAGGTGACCGTGTGGTTGCCCGCGCCGAAGCGGCTGTTGGGCGCTGAGCCGGAGCAGGGCACGGGGCCCTGACTGTCGCCATCGAGATCCCAGGTGCAGGAGCTGCCGTTGCTGCTCCAGCTGATGGTGAAGTCGGTGTTGGTGTTGCCGCTGCCGGGGCTGATCGAGGCCGAGCAGGTGGGCAGGGGCACCTGCGTCACCGTGACCGAGCTGGAGTCGCACTGCGTCGTCCCCCCCGGGCCGGTGGCGTGCAGGGTGACCGTGTGGTTGCCCGCGCTGAAGCGGCTATTGGGCGCCGAGCCAGAGCAGGGCACGGGACCCTGACTGTCGCCGTCGAGGTCCCAGGTGCAGGCGTTGCCGTCACTGTTCCAGGTGATCGTGAAGTCCGTGTTGGTGGTGCCGCTCCCGGGGCTGATCTCCGCCGAACAGGTCGGTCGCGGTGGTTGCGTGACGGTGACGCCGTTGGAGTCGCAGGAGGCGCTTCCTCCCGGGCCGGTCGCGTGCAGGGTCACGTGGTGTGCGCCGACCGCGAAGAGCAGGTGGTCGCTCGATCCCTTGCAGGGTATGGCGTCCGCTTGTGGCGCGCCGTCGAGGTCCCAGGTGCAGGTGGTGCCGCTGCTGTCCCAGACGACCGCGAACTCGGTCGTCGGCGCTCCTTGCGCGGGGCTGAGACTCGCCGAGCAGCTCGGCGCTGCGAGTACCTCGTACTCCGCGCGACACGACCCCGTCGAGGTGGCGCCGGTCGCAGTGACGACGAACTCGTGGTGTCCCACACCGCCCAGGTCCGCGCCGGTGAGGCGACCCGCGAAGCTGCAGCACGGGATGCCATTGCAGTGCAGGGCCACCGGCGCCCCGCCGTCGACGGCGTAGGAGCAAGCCGTGGCCGTCGCCGTCAACGCCGGCTGAAAGACGTCCGTCAGCCCACCGGCGATTGGCTCGACCGTCACCGTGCAGGCCGCTGCTTGGTCGACGACGCAGGCACCCTGTCGGCAAAGGTGCCCCGCGAGGCACTGCCCATCACTCGTACAGGTGGCTGGGCACTGCGGTGGCGGCTGGTCAGCGCCGCTCGCGCAGGTGACCGGCACGAGGTGATTGGCGCAGGCGTGATCGACCCCGGCGCAGGCGCTGTCGTCGCCCTCGGCTGCCGCGCTGCAAACATGCGCCTCACAGCGCGGCGCGAGGCGCGTTCCCTGGCAGTCGGTGGTGCCCGACGGGTTGGTGCAGGTAGGCGCTCCGGTCATGTTTTCCGGGCAGTCGGTGGCGCTGTTGCAGCACGAACCGGACGCGCAGCAGAGCGTGCCGTCGCAATAGCCGGACGCGCAGGCGGAGTCACCGCGACCCGCGCACGATTCGCCGTCTGGCGCGAGCCTGCTGGGCACGCACGCCCGGGCGGTGCAGGTGTAGCCCGTGGCGCAATCCGCCGCGACGGCACAGTGCGTCAGGCACGCCAGGGCGTTGGGGCTACAGAGATAGCCTCCGCAGTTGAGACCGGCCGCGCAGCTGAAGTTGCTGCAGGTCGGCGGGTTGATCGCGCCGTTGGCACAGCCGCCCGCATCCCGCGCCAAGCCATCACGGCCGTCCGCATCCCGCGCCAAGCCATCACGACCGCCCGCATCCCGCGCCAAGCCGGCATCGACTTTGGTTGGCACCACCACGCGCAGGTCGCGGCGTCCGCTGGAGTCGAGGAAGCGCAGCGAACCGTCGGCGTGGGGACCGACGCCGTCGTCGCCGCAGGCGTTCAGGGTTCCCAATAGCGTTACGACGACGAGCAGTGCCCTCTGTCTTGGAGGACCACCACTGCCGCTCGATGCACACGCGCGGATAACTCGCGGACGCCCGGAGGAAGTACGGGCTGGGGTCAGCATCGAGCGCGCGTGCATGGTCATCGTCGGAACTCCTTGTTCATGTCTAAGAGCGTCCGCTCGCGCAGCAGGTTGCTGGCGCGACGGTCATGGTCGAGGTGCGGGCGTGTGCACCCGCTATGCCGAAAAGCGACAAGGTCTGCTGTTGGGCTCTGCGCTTGGCATTTCAGGCTCTTGGACCGGTAGGTCGCCGAGCTTGCCTGGAGCCCCAGTCCCCCAGCCTGATCCGCTCGCGCGGGCTCAGTCGGGTCCCTGGCGTAGTTCTTCACCGCCAGCGGCGCGACTGATAGATGTCAAACGGATGCGATTGCTTAGAGCTGTAAGGTGAGAAATAGCTGAGAAGCGTGCGGCTAATAGCGGAAAGGAGAAATGAGCCTGGGGGATGCTTGCCCACTCCTGGAGACGGGACTCATCACTCGCAGCGCAGCAGCCACATCCCAAGGGTGCAGGGCTGCTGCCCCACGGCGTGGTCGAGCACGCGCAGGCTTTCGTGGCAGCACTGCTTGGCTGCGTTGGCGACGAAGAAGTAGAGATCGGTGTCTTCCGGCCGGATGGAGCGACCGACGAAGAGCCCCTTCTGCTCTGCCGGGTCGGTGATGCAGTGCGTGAAGGGGAGCCCGATCAGGCTCCCCGATTTCGTCGGCTCGAAGCCGGTCGGCTTACACTTCTCTACGCACTTGCTCTCCGGATTGCTGCAAATCAGGGGCGCCGAGACCATGGGGTGGTAGATGTCCTGGCTGTCCCCGTTGTCCCAGATGCCGTAGATCGGGGCGCACCAGCCGTCCGGATGGCAGCCTAGCGGGACCTCGCATTGGTTGGTCGCCGAGCAGGGCTCGCCCTCCTTCGCCTTCGGGCGATCCGGGACGACGCACACGCCCTGGGGCCCGCAGGCGGGGTTCTCGCTCGGGCAGCCCTCGTCGGCGGTGCCGTCGCAATCGTCGTCGAGCTGATTGCCGCAGCGCTCGGCCTGCGGCTGCCCGAAGCCGCCGCAGACGCCCCAGCCGGGGAACTCTTGATCACCGACGCAGCGTTGCGTGCCATAGACGCAAGGCCCGACGCCGGCGAGGCGCGGGTCGCCGCCAAAGCAGCGCTGGGTCTCGCCCCGCGTGCAGGCGCAGCCGTCATCGATCTGCTCATCGCCGTCATCGTCGAGACCGTTGCCGCAGCGCTCCGGGGTGCGCGGCGCGGGCGTGGGCGTGGCGGGCACCCCCGCATCTGCGAAGCTCAAAGGATCGTCGCCCGGCCCACGCTCGCCGCCCAGCGTGCCCCCGCCGCAGCCGAGCCCCAGCGCGCAGAGAGACAGAACGCAGGCCAAGAGTCTCAGCATGGCATCACTCCTTGTTCGTGCCGTAGAACGTCACCTCGCGCAGCAGGCCTCGCTGACGCGCTGCTGGTGATCGAGGTCTGGGGGCGTCTGCACCCGCTGTGCCGAAGGGGCGCGATGGCCGGCTGCTGGGCTCTGGGCTTGGCATTTCAGGCTCTTCGACCGGTAGGTCGCCGAGCTTGCCTGGAGCCCCGATCTCCCAGCTTGATGCGCCCGAGCTGGCGCGTTCTGGGCCCCCCGGACCTGCTACTCGCAGCGCAGCAGCCAGGCGCAGCAGGATGGCCCAACGTAACCGGGTGGCTTCGTTCCGCAGGAGTCGGGTGCGTGGTCGACGACGCGGAGACGCCCGGAGCAACACCTCTCGGCGTTCCTGGCCTCGGACCAGAACACATCCGTGTCCCCTGGGGTGATCACGCGCCCGACGACGAAGCCCTGCGCCTCCTCAGGCGCGGTGATGCAGTGCGTCCAGCGTTGTCCCACAAAACCGCCCGAGTGATACGGCTCACCGCCGGCTGGCAGGCAGCTCACAGGGTTCGGAGCCGCGCCAACGCACACGCCCTGGCCGTTGCAGGTGAGCGGCGGTAGGCACTGGTTGCTCGCGTAGCAGCCTTCGCCCTGCTTCGCGTAGGGCACGCAGCGGCCGTTGATGGCGACGCCCTGGGGCGTGCAGCAGCCATCGAGGTCGGAGCAATTGATCGCGTCGCCCGGAGCAGCCTGACAGGCGGCGCGCCGCTCCTGTCGCACGTTCAGGCTATCGAACCAGTACCAATTCATCTTCGACTGGTCCTTGCCGGCGGGGTCCACGCAGCGCGACGCCGCGTGGGCGACGTAGCCGCAGCCCTGGGGCCCGCAGGCGGGGTTCTCGCTCGAGCAGCCCTCGTCGGCGGTGCCGTCGCAATCGTCGTCGAGCTGATTGCCGCAGCGCTCGGCCTGCGACTGCCCGAAGCCGCCGCAGACGCCCCAGCCGGGGAACTCTTGATCACCGACGCAGCGTTGCGTGCCATAGACGCAAGGCCCGACGCCGGCGAGGCGCGGGTCGCCGCCAAAGCAGCGCTGGGTCTCGCCCCGCGTGCAGGCGCAGCCGTCATCGATCTGCCCATTGCCGTCATCGTCGAGACCGTTGCCGCAGCGCTCCGGGGTGCGCGGCGCGGGCGTGGGCGTGGCGGGCACCCCCGCATCTGCGAAGCTCAAAGGATCGTCGCCCGGCCCACGCTCGCCGCCCAGCGTGCCCCCGCCGCAGCCGAGGCCCAGCGCGCAGAGCGAGACGCCGCAGCCGATCGCTCGCAGCCCCTGAAGGACACTCAGGTGAAGGACACTCAGGTGAAGGACACTCATGTGAAGGACACTCCCTTCTCCGCGCAGTCGGTGAATTCCGGCCAGCTGATGGCCCCCCGCGGGCCCTCCGAGCGTTCCGTGCGCGCGGGTGGCCCGCACGGCGGCGGTCGCGAGCCGCGCACCGGTTGCGAGCCTGCTGCCGGCCAGCAGCCCGCGTGCCAAGGCTGAGCCGAGGCCCCCGCTGGCGGGAAAACCTTGGCTTTGAGGCACGCGCGCAGGTGCGCGACGCCTGTCGTCTGGAGGCTCCGACCCTCACCCGAAGGGGCCGTGCGAGTGTCGCTCCGCGGTCTCCGCCGAGTTTAGGCTGAGGCGCAGAAGGCGGACTTCGTAGCCGAAGTGCCGCGCGTGGCGCGCCGGTGCTCGCCCCTGGGAGTCAAGGCTCCGGGGGGGGCCCCGAGTCGTCACCGCCTCGGGCAGAGCCCCATGGGGGCTGGCGAGCGAATAGGGTCTGGAGGTTCCCTTGTGCGGCTCCCGTGCTACATGATGTTCTGTTACCCAAACGGCAAAGGAGCGCGCATGAGACACGCGGGGCTTGCGGTGGGGGCCCTCGCGGGCTGCCTCGGTCTCGGGCTGGGGCTCGGTCTTGGCTGTGGCGGTGCTTCGATCCGGCGCGGAGACGGGCGCGACGCATCGCCGGCCGATGCCCGGGTCGGTGGCGTGCGTGATGGGGCTGGGGGCCCCTCGGGAACAGAGGGAGGGCCGTCGCCGGTGCGCCTGACCTGCGAGGTCTCCGGGGCGGAGAGCGATCTCGACGGCGACGGCGTGCGCTATGCCCCGGACAATTGCCCCTGCGTGGCCAACAAGGAGCAGCAGGACGGCGACAGCGACGCGATCGGCGACGCCTGCGACAACTGCCGCGCCGCGGCCAATGCCCAGCAGGCGGACGCCGATCGCGATGGCATCGGCGACGCCTGCGACAACTGCCCGGCCGTGGCCAACTACCGGCAGGCGGATGCCAACGGCGACAAGGTCGGCGATGCCTGCCCGCCGCCGACGGGCGGGGGCGCCAGCGCCGACGCCGATGGCGATGGCCAGGCCAACAGCAGCGACAACTGTCCGAAGCAGGCCAACGCGGGCCAGCAGGATGGCGATAAGGACGGTCTGGGCGATGCCTGCGACAACTGCCCCACGGTGGCCAACCGCTTCCAGGAGAATGCCAACGGCAACAGCCTGGGCGATGCCTGCGAGCCGACGCTCGATCTGCCGGCCTCGGTACCGATCTGCGCCGAGGCCACGGCGGCGGGGCAGTGGATCAAGCCGAACCTCTATCTCTTGCTCGACATCTCACAGTCGATGAGCTGGCGACCGGGTGGAGGAGTCTTTAACACCCCTGCCGATCCCGCGGATTCGCGCCTCGGCATCGTCAAGGCCGGTCTGGACCAGCTCGCGGCGTCGCTCGCCACCGGCTTCAACCTTGGGCTGGGCGTCTTCCCGGCGCGCTCCGGCGTCTCGCAGTGCGCGGCCGCTAGCTTGCCCGATCAGCTGCTGGCGATGGGGACGCATGCGGCGGCCGAGGTCGGGGCGAGCTATCGCGGGCTGAACCCGTTGAGCCGCACACCGACGCGGATCGCGCTGCAACAGCTGCTCGCACGGCAGCTCTACGCGCTGCCGAGCGACCCTTTGGCTGCACAGCGAGGCAAGGCCGTGGTGTTGATCACCGACGGATCGCCGAACAGCGGTGACGGGACCTGCGATTGGGATGATGATCTCCCCGCCACGGTCGCCGCTGTCGAGGCGCTCGCGCGGGCCGGGGTGCCGGTCTACGTGCTGGGCATTGCCGGCACCAACGAGGGGGCGATGGAGCAGCTCGCCGTGGCGGGTGGTACGGACAACCCCGGCGATCCCCGCCGCCGCTGGTTCCTGGTGGCCGATCGGACCAGTGTGATCCAGGCGCTGCAGGCGATCGCCAGCGCCACCGTGAGCTGCTCGGCGACCCTCGCGGTGGCCGCTGGTGCGGGACAGCCGGACTACGCGCGGGCCACCGTGGCGACGACGATCGACGGCGTGCGCCGCGTGGTGTCGCGCGAGGCGACCAACGGGTGGACCCTGCAGGTGGGCCCGCCCGCGCTCGCGCAGCTCCAGGGCTCGTCGTGCCAGCAGGTGCGCGACGCGGCCGCCGCGGGCAAGACGGTGCAGCTCGCGGCGCGCGTGGCCTGCCTGTCGAGCTGCCGCTCGGACCGCGAGCTCTGCGACAACCTGCTCGATGACAACTGCGACGGGCGCGTCGACGAGGGCTGCCCCGGCGGCGGATCGCCCGCCTGCACCTGCACGGCGACCGAAACCTGCCAGGGCGGCTGTCCGCTCGTCTGCGCGGTGGCGGCCGAGGTCTGCGACCAGCGCGACAACAACTGCAACGGCGCCGTCGACGAGGGCTGCTCCGGCCCCATCATCGTCTACTGACCGGCTCGGGGCTCGTCGCCGCCCCGGCCGCTCGCTCCCGTCGACCTAGCCGCCACCGTCTTGGTAGGCGCGCATCACCACCTCGCTGACGAGGCCGCTTTGGAACAGACAGGGTTCGCGCAGGGCGCCGTCGCCTTGCCAGGCGCCGTGGTGCGGCGAGTAGCTGCAGGCCTCGCCGCTCTCGCAGAGCCCGTTGTCGTTGCCGACGCCATCCCCGAGGAGCTCGGTCGCGTTGCGCAGGAAGGTGCGGCCCTGTCCGTCGAGCAGGGCCTGGTCGCCATGGACCGCCGCTGGGCAGCTCGCTCCGCTGGCGAAGGGGGAATTCTGGGTCAGACCAGCGCCGCTACGGCGGGTCAACACGGTGTCGCCGGGGCGCAGGCGCAGGTCCCAGAGGCGACAGGGGCCAGCGGCCGCGCAGGCCCGCGCCAGACCGGGCGCCGGGAAGAGCTCGCCCTCGGGGCCCCAGAGTCGCAACGGGGACTCGGTTCGCACCCAATCCGCCGTGGGCGTCGCCGCCTGCGCGCCGGCGACGTCGGTGGTGCAGGCCGTGTCGTCGCTCGTCACCCGACCGCGGAAGGTCGCCGAGACCTCGAGACCGCGGAGCACCTCCAAGGTCGAGCCGCTCTGGGCGACGCAGCCCTCATCGATCCCCGAGCCGTCGCCGAAGTTCACGCGGCAGTCCCCATCGGTGTTGCCGCCGAGCAGCAGGCGGCCCGAGAAGACGAGACCCGTGCGCGCGACCACCCGGATGCCGATCCGGTTGCCGAGCAGGGCGAGCTCGCTCAGCCGCGCGGACGCGGTATCGCTGAGCTCGATGCCGGAGCCCTGGTGGTTCAGCGCCAGCACCTGGGCGACGGTCGCCTCGCTGGTGTCCGTCAGCGCCAGGCCCACGCCCGCCGTGTTGGCGATGGTGAGATGCGAGAGCGTGTGCTGCGTGCCACCGGACACCTCGAGCCCCTGCGCCAGGTGCGAGAGCACGACGCGGACGAAGGTGTGGCGCTGTCCCGCGATCGTCAGGCCCGCCGAGTCGGAGCTGTCCGGGCTCCCGTTGCCGATCGCGAGGTCCGTGGCCGTCACGGCGCTGCCGTTGATCGCGAGGCCCGTGCCGGCGGTGTTGCTCACCCGTAGCTGCGACAGCCGCGCCCCGGTGCAGTTCTGGAGCGAGATGCCGCGGTTGCCGCGCTGCACGCGCAGGTTGCGTAGCACCGCACGCCGGCTCTGCGTCAGGCTCAGGGTGGCGGAGCGCGTGCCCCCATCGAAGTCGCCCTCGATCCAAAAGAAGTCGTGGCCGCTGACGGACACCAGCCCTGAGGAATCAGGAAAGCCCACGGCGCGGAGGGTCGCACCCGGCGCGGTGACGATCGCCACGCGCTCGGCGCGCACCTCATAGCCTCGGCTGTCGCTGGCCTCGGTGGCGACGTAGATCGCGCCGGCGAGGTCGAGGACGGCCGCCGCGTCGCGCAGACCGCCGTTGCTGGGTAGCGGACGGACCTGGTTGGTCCACCAGACCTCGCTGGCCGACTCGGCGACGAGGCGCGCCCCGGCGCGCACCGTCACGCTCAGCGGTCGAAAGTCGTTGCTGCCGTCGAGCAGCTCGAAGAGCCCGACCGTCGGCCTCAGCGCCGTGCTGAAGAACACCGCCTCGCCGCCGAGCTCGGCGCAGCTCCAGACGAAGGCATCGCGCGAATCGGCCGCGCTCAGGCCCGCGCACGAGGCGATCCCCGGCAGGCGCAGCTCCCGCACCGCGCCGGCGTGGACGCAGGCGCTGTAGGGCGCCTCGAGCGCGGGATCGCAGACCACGTCGGGATGCTCCCAGCTGCGGAGCCGGGGGTCGCTATTGACGATGTACTGGTTCCAGGCCGGATGCAGCGCGTAGCGCGGCCGCACCGCCAGCCCGCGCAGGACGGGAAGCGTCGCGGCGTCGCCGAGGCGCCCGTCTCCCCGCGTCGACGCCTCGCGCCGGCCCCCGTCCCCGGGAGCCCCGTCGCGTGCGCTCGCATCGCCCACGCGGGAGCCGCGCTCATACCCGGAGCGCGCGCAACTCGCGAGGAGCAGGCCGATCACGACGGTGGCTCGACACATGGGCTCCAGCATACCCCAGGAAGGCCGCGTGGCGCTGCCAGCGGAATCACCGGAGGGAGCAAATCACGCGTCGCGGCGTGCGCGCTCGCGCCAGGCGCTTGCGGCGATGGGCTCGGGTGAGGGTCTCAGGCGAGGGTCTCGGGAGAGGGTCTTGCCGCCTCGAGGCCCCTGCGGCATAAGGAGGGCCGCCGCGGGTTGCGCCTCCATGCTGCGTGCGCGCTTGGGCGCGAGGGAGAGGTCGATGGTCGGGGCTGCGAGGTGTTCGAGCGGGCGTGCCGGACGGGTTGGGCGGCGTCGATGCGCCCTCGTCCTGGTCGTCTGGGCCGCCGCGGCGGCTGTGCCGGCGCGGGGCGAGCGGCGGGGGTCGCTGGCGAGCAATCCCTTCTCGCGGCGCGTGGCGGCTTTCAGGCCTGAGCAGGTCCAGCAGGGTAAGCGTGGCCTCGAGGTCGAAGGCCAGCGCGTCGATTCGGCCGGCCGGCTCTCGACCCTCTCCCACCCGCGGGCCTTGGGCCATCCCCTGACGCACCCGCGGGTGACGACGGATTTCGCCGAGCCCCAGACGGAGCTCATCACCGCGCCCTCACGCGGGAACGACGAGGTGCAGGCCGAGCTCGCTGGTGTGCACGGTTTCGTCGCGCCGCGCCTGCGGGCGGGCGAGCTGCTGTGGGCCGGGAGCATGCCGCCCCCGCTGCAGGGTCGGGGCAACGTGCCGATCGCGCAGTACGGCGCATCGTATCTCGGTCGCCTCAAGACCCTCTATCGCGAGGGCCGGGGGGGGGGGGGGGGGGGGGGGGGGGGGGGGGGGGGGGGGGGGGGGGGGGGGGGGGGGGGGGGGGGGGGGGGCGGCGGCGACCTGATGCAGGCGATCTCGGGGGTTCACTTCAACTTCTCCCCTCCGGAGGCCTTCTGGCCGGCGCTGGCGCGGGTGCGGGGTGTACGCGCGGTCGACCAGCGCTTCATTTCGGAGCAGTACTTCGGCCTGCTGCGCAACTACCGCCGCGTGGGCTGGCTGACGACCCTGCTCTTCGGCGCCTCGCCCGCGGTCGATCGCTCCTTTCTCGATGGGGCGCCGCCGCCCTCCTATCTTCAATACGGAAGTGGCGACACGCTCGTTGGCCCCTTCGCGACCTCGCTGCGCCAGAGCGGGGATCTCGGCTACGCGATCAAGGGTCGGCGCGGGGCCGTGGTGTCGCTCAACGGCGTGCGGCGCTACCTGAAGAACCTTGCCCACGCGCTCAGCACGCCGAATCCGGACTTCGGGTCGAACGCCGGCCCGCTGACGCCGGCCTTCCTGCAGCTGGAGGCAGAGCTCTACGGCGTAGCC
Organism: Pseudomonadota bacterium; assembly: GCA_016702545.1. Taxonomy (GTDB): domain Bacteria; phylum Myxococcota_A; class Polyangia; genus JADJTL01. The sequence continues at coordinate 16,402 of JADJDT010000008.1, forward strand.
CGCCCCAAACGCACGCCCGGGCCGAACGAGCGCGTGTTGGAGGCCCTGCGGCGCCGCGGCGTGGAGTACGTCGAGCTGCGCAACCTCGACCGCGACCCCTTCGTGCCGACGGCGGTCGATCCGCACGCGCTCTACTTCCTCGAGGCGCTGGCGGTTGCCAGCGCGCTGCACGACAGCCCGCCGATCACGCCGCGGGAAGAGCAGGAGATCGCCTTCAATCACGCGACCGTCGCCAGCGTGGGCCGCCGCCCCGGCCTGAAGCTGCAGCGGCACGGCCGCGAGGTGGAGCTGCGCGGCTGGGCCCACGCGCTGCTCGACGAGCTGGGCTCCGTCTGTGGCCTGCTGGACGAGGGGTTGGTGGGAAGGCCCTACGCGGCCGCGCTCGCGGCCCAGCGGGCCAAGCTGGAGGACCCGGCGCGGCTGCCCTCGGCGCGCCTGGCGCGGCCACTCCTCGACGGGCAGTCCTTTCGCGACCAAACCCTCGCGCTGTCGCATGCGAACCACGCGGCGCTGCTCGCGGCGGCGCCCGATCCGGCGTTCCAGCGGGCGCTCGAGGCCCAGGTCGCGCGCTCCTTCGCGGCCGAGGCAGCGCTGCGCGAGCAGGACGCGGCCTCAGGACTGAGCTTCGCGCAGTTCGTCGTCGCCTTCCTCGAGCAGACCGACACGCCGCCCGCGCGATCGCTCCTGGAGGCCGCTGCCGCCGGCGAGCGCCGCGGCCACCGCAGCGCCGTCAAGACGCTGCGGCCCGCCGCCGCGCGCCCCTGATCCCGCCGCGGCCCGCCGCGCGCCGCGCGCCGCGTACACCGCCCGCCGCACGGCCCGCGCCGCAGCACAGCGCGAAACTTGCCCTCGGCGGCGGTATGTCGTTGGCTGTGGCCGCCCCAGGAGATGGAGACCCGAGCCGTCTGGCGAGCCTGCGTTCGTCCGTTTGACGACCGAGGCGCCCGCGTGGCAAGGGGGGGCGAGGGGCGCTTGGGCGGATGGCGGCGCGGCGCGGCGAGGCGCGCCGCGGCTACGCGCCCGGCAACTGAAAGGCAAGGACATGGCCCGAACACGTTACGAAGCGGCAGGCTCGACGCTGCCGCTGCGGAGGCTCCCCGCGGCGGCGCTGCGGGCCGTGCTGCGCGAGGGTTACGCGGCCGCCGACCTGAAGCGCGACATCCTCGCCGGCATCGTCGTCGGCATCGTGGCGCTGCCGCTCGCGATGGCCTTGGCGATCGGCGTCGGGGTGCCGCCGCAGTATGGGCTCTACACGGCGATCATCGCCGGCTTCGTCGTGGCGGCGCTGGGCGGGTCGCGGACCCAGGTCACGGGGCCCACGGCGGCCTTCATCGTGATCCTCGCCCCGATCTTCACCAAGTTCGGCATGGCCGGCTTGCTGATCTCGGGCCTGCTCGGCGGCGCGATTCTGATCGCGATGGGGGTCTTCCGGCTGGGGCGCCTGATCCAGTTCATCCCGCACCCCGTGACGACGGGCTTCACCGCGGGCATCGCCACCGTGATCGCCACCCTGCAGCTCAAGGACCTCTTCGGTCTGACGCTCGCGGGCAACCCCGAGCACTACTTCGAGCGCCTCGCCGTGATGGTCCAGGCGCGCGGGACCGCCACGCTCTCGGCGCCCGTGATCGGGTGCTTGACGCTCGGGATCCTCGTCGTCTTTCCCCGGATCACGCGGCGCTTCCCGGCGCCGCTCGTCGCGCTCCCGGCCGCGGCGGTGGTGGCCGCCCTGCTCAGCCACTTCGTGCCGGGCTTCGAGGTCGCGACGATCGCCAGTCGCTTTCAGACGACCGCCAACGGCGTGGTGCTCCACGGCATCCCGCAGCTCCCGCCGCTTGCCCTGATTCCGTGGCTCGCGCCGGGCCCGGGTGGCGCGGCCTTCGGGCTGAGCTTCGACGACTTCCGCGCGCTGCTCGCCGGGGCCTTCGCCGTCGCCATGCTCGGCGCGATCGAGTCGCTGCTCTCGGCGGTGGTGGCCGACGGTATGGCGCGGACCAAGCACGACCCGGACGCTGAGCTGATCGCGCTCGGCCTCGGCAACCTGCTGGTGCCCTTCTTCGGCGGCATTCCGGCCACCGGGGCGATCGCGCGCACGGCGACCAATATCAAGGCCGGTGCCCGCTCACCGATCGCCGCGATGGTCCACGCGCTCACCATTCTGGCGGCGGTGCTGGTGCTCGCGCCGCTGCTCGGCTACCTGCCGATGGCGTCCCTCGCGGCGCTGCTGCTGCTGGTCGCGTGGAACATGTCCGAGGTCCGACACTTCCTCCACACCTTCCGGGTCGCGCCCAAGAGCGACGTCGCGGTGCTGCTGACCTGCTACGGGCTCACGGTGGGCTTCGACATGGTGATCGGTGTTTCCGTGGGCATGGTGCTGGCGGCGCTGCTCTTCATGCGCCGGATGGCCGAGGTCACCGATGCCCACCTCGCCAGCGAGACCAGCCCGCACCTGACCGGCCCCATCCCGCGCGGCGTCGCCGTCTACGAGATCTCGGGGCCGCTCTTCTTCGGCGCGGCGCAGAAGGCGATGGCGGCGCTCGAGATCGTCGCCGGCCAGACCAAGGTCGTGGTGCTGTTGATGGAGGGGGTCAACGCGATGGATGCGACGGGCCTCGTGGCCCTCGAGAGCGCGCTCGGCTCGCTGCGCACCCATCGGTGTCTGGCCATCCTCTGCGGGGTCCATGGTCAGCCCCTGGCGTTGCTGCGCAAGGCGCAGTTCGAAGCGCGCGAGGGCGTGGTGTTCTGCGCCAGCGTGACGGACGCGCTGGCGACCGCCTCCAGGCACCTTGGAACACCGCCACCGGCGCCGCGGGTGCTCACGACCAGCGGCGCGCAGGCCTCGTAGCCTGTCGGAGCCTTGAACGTTGGCGCCGCGCCAACCGAGCTTGGCGCTACGCCGCCACGCCGGCGAGCTCGCGGACCAGGCGCACGACGGCGGCGGCGGCCTCGGGGCGGGCGGCGGCGTGCATCGCGCGGCTCATCGCCGCGAGGCGGGACGGGTCGTTGAGCAGCTCGGCGAGCAGGGTGGCGAGGCGCTCCGGGCTGAGCTGCGCTTGCGGCAGCAAGACGGCGGCGCCGGCCTGGGCCAGCTCGGCGGCGTTGGCGGTCTGGTGGTCATCGGCGGCATGCGGGTAGGGCACCAGCACGGCCGGCAGGCCGGCCACCGTCAGCTCGGCGAGCGTGGTCGCGCCGCTGCGGCTGAGCACGAGGTCGGCCTTGCGATAGACCTCGGCCATGTCTTGGATGAAGGGCTCCACGCGCGCGGCCACGCCGGCCTGCTGATAGCGCGCGGCGACCCAGGGCGCATCGGCCGGGCCGGTCTGGTGGGTGATCAGCAGGGCCGGCAGCGCGCCGACGAGGCGCAGCGCCGCGGCGGTGATCGCCTCGTTGAGCGCGCGCGCGCCCTGACTGCCGCCGAGCACCAGCAGCTGGCGTCCGGGCCCCGTGCCGGGCGCGGGACGCGGTTGCTGCAAGGCGGCGACGAGCTCGCGGCGCAGCGGGTTGCCGAGCAGGACCGCGCGGCCCGGGGGCAGGCGCTGCTCGGCCTGCGGGAAGGCGACCACCACGCGCGCCGCGCAGCGCGCGAGCAGGCGGTTGGTCAGGCCCGGGATCGCGTTCTGTTCGAGCAGCAGCACGGGGATGCGCGCCAGCGCCGCCGCGGCCACCACCGGTCCCGAGGCGTAGCCGCCGACGCCGACCACGACCTGGGGCGCGAAGCGACGCAGCAGCGCGCGGGCGCGCAGCACGGCGGGCAGGACGCGCGCCAGCGTGCGCAGGCGGGCGACGGTCGTGGCGCCCTTGAGCCGCCCGGCGGGCAGCTGCACCAGCTCGAAGCCGTGAGCCGGTACGAGCTCGCGCTCGAGGCCGTCGGCGCCGACGAACAGGATCCGCGCGGTGGGATCGACGGCGCGCAGCTCCTGGGCCACGGCGAGCGCGGGGAAGACGTGCCCGCCCGTGCCGCCGCCGGCGATCAACACGCGCAGGCGCGGCGCGGTCGGAGGCGCGGTCTGCAAGTTTGTCGGAGCGGCAGGAGTCACGACGCGCGCATCATCGCGTCGGCCTGCGGCGCGCCGCGCGCGACGATGACGCGCGGCAGGCGCCGGCGGTTGCCGCGCGTGTCCCAGCGCTCGCGCCAGCTCGGGGGCTGGGTGGTGGGCGGGGGATGCCGGGCCGCGATGTTGAGCAGCACGCCGACCGCGAAGAGCTGCACGACCAGGGCCGAGCCGCCGTAGGAATAGAAGGGCAGCCCGATGCCCTTGGTGGGCACCATGCCGAGCACGACGGTCATGTGCAGCACGGCCTGGAGCCCCAGCACGGCGCTGAGGCCGAACGCGAGATAGGTGCCGAAGAGGTCGGAGGCCCCCAGCGCGGCGCGCATGCCGCGCACGACCAGCACCGCGAAGAGCAGGATGACCGCGACCAGCCCGACCAACCCGAGCTCCTCGCCGGTGATCGCGAAGATGAAGTCCGTGTGGGCCGCCGGGAGGAAGAGCAGCTTCTGCTTGCCGCTGCCGAGACCCAGCCCGAAGAGCCCGCCCGAGCCGACGCTGATCAGCGACTCGCTGACCTGGTAGCCGACGTTGCTACGGAAGGCCCAGGGATCGATGAAGGCGATCATCCGCCGCAGGCGCCAGGGGGTGCCGACGATCTGCTGATAGGCCACCGGCGCGGCCGTCAGCACGGCGATCAGCAGGTAGCTCACGCGGGCGCCGCTGACGAAGAGCATGAGCAACGCGACCGCGAGCAGCAGCGCCGCGCTGCCCAGATCGGGCTGTTTGAGCACCAGGACGGCGAGCAGGCCCGCGACCAGGAGATGCGGCAGGAAGCCGACCGAGAACGAGCGGATCTGCTCCTGCTTGCGCGCCAGCGAGTGCGCCAGATAGAGGATCAGGGCCAGCTTGGCCAGCTCCGAGGGCTGAAACGAGACCCCGCCCAGCCGGAACCAGCGGGTGGCGCCATCGACGTGCGTGCCCAGGCCGGGCACGAGCAGCCCCACCAGCAGCAGCAGCGTCGCGAGCAGCGTGGGATAGACGAAGGCCCGATACGTTCGGTAGTCGATGCGCCAGCCCGCCCAAAGGGCGACCAGGCCGACCGCGGCGAAGGCGAGCTGCCGTTCGAGGAAGTGGGACATGTTGTGATAGTTGGCGTTGGCGAAGACGGCGCTGGCGCTGGCCACCATCACCAGTCCGAGGGCGAGCAGCGCCAGCGTGCAGGTCAGCAGCACGAGGTCGAGCCCGCGCGGCACGGCCGGCGTGGGGACGGCCAGCACTGGCTCGGCGTCGCGCTGGAGGGCGTCGCGCTGGAGGGTGGGGCTTCGAAGCGTAGCGTCGAGCGGCATCGGATCGAGACAGAGTGCCGCTAGAGTGCCGTCTGGGCAATTTTTCGGATCGGGGCGCAGGTTCCTAGTTCGAAAACAAGCGCGTCTGTAGACGAGCCGAGAGGCGAGCATGCTGGGGTGATGGCGCGGGGTGAAGTCGCGGGGATTCACTCCCCGCGACGAGGGGGCTTTGCGAAAGCCCCCTGAGTGCTAGTGGCGATAAAGCCACACATACCAGTCGGCCGCTTCGGCGTCGAAGCCGCCGATGGCCGGGGCGTAGGTGATGGCGAAGGCGCGGTAGGGCTGTGCGCCGACGAAGCCCGTCGCCAGGTTGAGCTGGCGCGTGGTGGCGATCGCGCTGGCACCGGTGGAGGGCGTGAGGTTGCCGAGCGGCACGCCGGTGGTGACCACGCGGAGGCGCTCGGGCGCGGGCGCGGGTGCCGTGCAGCCGAGGGTGTCGGCCGGCGAGAATCCGGCCGGTAGCGGGAAGTCGAAGCCGCGTCGCTGCTCGTCGGCCCAGATCTCGGGCTGCGCGAACAACACCTGGCCCGTGGGGCGGAAGATCACCACCAGGTAGCGGTCCTGGCTCGCCGCCTGGACCAGCGCGCAGTGAACGAAGTCGTCCTCCTGCTCGCAGTCGAGGCTGTCGGGCACTGGGGCGCCGAGGGTGTCGACGAGATGGGCGCGGGCGCGCTCCTCCGCCTCCGCCAGCGTCAGGGCGGGGGTGTCGGTCAGCGGGAAGACCTGGAAGCCGCGGGGCTCCAGTCGCACATAGTCGATGACCGCGGCGACGAGGCAGCGCCCCTCGGGGCAGTCGAGCGCGAGGGCCGGGCGATCGCGGCACCAGCTCGGGCGGGAATCACCGCCGCAGGCTGCCGCCAGGCACGACACCGCCAGCAGCGGGCCGAGCCACCCCCTTGCCCTGCCCGCTGCGCCGCCCATGGCACCGAGTGCGGGGCTGGCACGCCGGCGGCGGCACGGGCGCGCGCTGCGAGGCCTCACGCGCCGAGGCGCTTGGCGAGCGCGTCGACCTCGCGCTTCAGACCGGCTGGCAGGCGGTCGCCGAACTGCGCCAGGTGGGTGCGGATCTTCGGCAGCTCGGCGACCCATTCCTCGCGATCGACGCGCATCAGCTCGTCGAGGGTGCCTGCGGGAAGGTCGAGCCCCGTGAGGTCGATGGCGCCGGCGGGCGGGACCCACCCGATCGGTGTCTCGACGGCGTCGGCACGGCCCTCGATGCGCTCGAAGACCCACTTCAGCACGCGGATGTTGTCACCGAAGCCGGGCCAGAGGAAGCGGCCCGCCGCGTCCTTGCGGAACCAGTTGACGTAGAAGATGCGCGGCAGGTGCGCGCCCGGGCGCTCGCCGAGGCGCAGCCAATGGCCGAGATAGTCGCCCATGTTGTAGCCGCAGAAGGGCAGCATCGCGAAGGGGTCGCGGCGCAGCTCGCCGACGGCGCCGGCCGCCGCGGCGGTCGTCTCGGAGCAGACGATCGCGCCCAGCAGGGTGCCGTGCGCCCAGCTCGTGGCCTCGTGCACCAGCGGGACGACGTTGGAGCGCCGGCCGCCGAAGAGGATGGCCTCGATCGGTACGCCCTGCGGATCTTCCCAGCGCGGGTCCATGGTCGGGCACTGGCGCGCGGGGACCGTGAAGCGTGCGTTCGGATGCGCGGCCGGGCCGCCGCTGCCCGGCGTCCACGGCTTGCCGTGCCAGTCGAGCAGGCCGTCGGGCGCCGGCTGGGACAGGCCCTCCCACCAGACATCCGAGCGGTCGGCCTGGAGCGCGACGTTGGTGAAGATCGCGTTCTCGGCGAGCGACAGCAGCGCGTTGGGGTTGGAGCCCATCGAGGTGCCGGGCGCCACGCCAAAGAAGCCCGCCTCCGGGTTGACGGCGTAGAGCCGGCCGTCGGCGCCGAACTTCATCCAGGCGATGTCATCGCCGACCGTCTCGATCTTCCAGCCGGGCAGGGTGGCGGTCAGCATCGCCAAGTTGGTCTTGCCGCAGGCGCTGGGGAAGGCGGCCGCGATGTAGTGCTTCTTGCCCTCGGGCGAGGTCAGGCCGGCGATGAGCATGTGCTCGGCCAACCAGCCCTCGTCGCGGGCCATCACCGAGGCGATGCGCAGCGCCAGACACTTCTTGCCGAGCAGCGCGTTGCCGCCGTAGCCGCTGCCGTAGGACCAGATCTCTCGCGTCTCAGGGTAGTGGACGATGTACTTCTGGTCCGGGTTGCAGGGCCAGGGCGAGTCCTTGGCGCCGTCGGCCAGCGGCTGGCCCACCGAGTGGAGGCAGCGCACGAAGGGCCCGTCGCTGCCGAGGGCGTCGAGCGCGGCCCGGCCCATCCGGGTCATGATGCGCATGTTGCAAGCGACGTAGGCCGAGTCGCTCAGCTCCACGCCGATCTGCGAGATCGCCGACCCCAGCGGGCCCATGGAGAAAGGGATGACGTACATCGTGCGGCCGCGCATGCTGCCGGCGAAGAGCCCGTTCAGCGTGGCGCGCATCTCGCGCGGATCGGCCCAATTGTTGGTCGGCCCGGCGTCGACTTGGCGCTCGGAGCAGATGAAGGTCCGGTCCTCGACCCGCGCCACATCGCCCGCGTTCGAGCGGCAATAATAGCTGTTGGGGCGCTTGGCGTCGGAGAGCCGGGTGAAGGTGCCGGCGTCGACCAGCTGCTGGGCCAGGCGGTCGTACTCTTGCGCCGAGCCGTCGCACCAGTGGATCGCCTGGGGCTGGCAGAGGTCTGCCATGCGGGCGACCCAGCCATCGAGTTGCGCATGCGGCGACATCGGCTCCTCCTCCTGCAGTGCGGGCTGGGGCGTTCGCGGGCGCGGAATGTATAGCAGCGGCCTTTCGGCTGTCCAGCGCGGCTCGCGGCCGCGCCGGCCGGGAAGCAGGGGGCAGCGGAGGGGCCGCCGCAGCGCGGAGGCGCAGAAAGCGCAGCCCAACTTGCCCCGAGTCGGCGCGGTACGCTAGCATGCTGCGTTTGCAGAAGAAACCGTCGGGCGTGGCCCTGACGGTGTGAGCGCAACACGTGCAGCCGCCAGCGGCCAACGCCATTCGCACCAAGCACAGCCGCTACGAGCTGCTGGAGCGGGTCGGTAGTGGGCATCTCGCCGAGGTGTTCAAGGCCAGGGCCACGGGCGTGGCGGGCTTCGCCAAGATCGTCGCGATCAAGCGCTTGCTGCCCGAGGCCGCGCGCGATCCGGGCTGCGTTGCGTTGTTCAACGATGAGGCGCGGGTCGCCGCCGCGCTCAGCCACGCCAACGTCGCGCAGGTCTTCGAGTGCGGGTCCACGGACGGGCTGCCCTTCCTGGCGATGGAGTACCTCGATGGGCGCGACCTCGGCACGATCCTGGCCGAGGGGCGGCGCCGCGAGCAGCGGCCGCCGCTGACGGTGGTGCTCTACATCTTCGAGGCCATCTGTCGCGGTCTCTCCTTCGCGCATACCCGCACCGATGCATCGGGCACGCTGCGGCCCGTGCTGCACCAGGGGTTGAGCGCGCGCTCGGTCTTCATTTCCCACGAGGGCGCGGTGAAGCTACTCGGCTTTGGCGCTGCCGCGGCGCGTGGACGCTCGCCGAGAGCCGCCGAGCTGTGGCAGCAGGCGCCCACCTGTTGCAGTCCCGAGCAGGCGCGCGGCTTGCCGGTCGACGCGCGCAGCGATCTGTTCGCCGTCGGCGCCGTGCTCTACGAGGCGTTGGTCGGCCGCCGGGCTTTTCCTGGTGACACGGCCGAGCAGGTGCGCGCCGCGATCAGTGCCGGGCGGTGGGTGCGTCCGCGGGAGCTCCAGCCCCAGCTCTCCCAGGAGCTCGAGGCCATCGTCGTGAAGGCGTTGGCCGCCGACCCCGCGCAGCGCTGGCAGACCGCCGACGAGCTGGAGCATGCGCTGGTGCGCTATGCCCATCAGGCGCGGGTGACCGCCAGCGTCAAGCAGATCGCCGCCTGGATGAAGGCGGCGCACGAGGCCGTGCCGCCGCAACTCGCGGACACCGACCGGCAGCTGGTGCGCGAGCCGTCGGCGGCGCTGGGTCCTGCGCTCGACGACGAGCCGACGCCGACCCGGGCGCTCGGCCTCGGCTTCGACCGCGCCGAGTCGCTGCCGCCGCGCCACACGCTGCGCGGCTTCGCCCCGCCGCCCCAGCCGACCGCCGCGCGCGAGGAGGTGACGCACGACGAGCCGACGACGATTCGTCTCGCCGATGACGACTCGTCGCTCGAGCGGGCGCTCGAAGACGCCGCGCCGACGCCGGTCGAGCCGGTCGTTCGTGGCCACGCGCCGTCCCGGCGGCAGATCCCCTCCGACGCGACCGTGGTCGTGCCCGAGGAGGACATGGTCGCGCAGTTTGGCCTGGTGGCCGAGCCGGTGGCCGATCCGTGGGCCGATGGGCCGACGGTGATCGACGACGGGCGGCTTGCGCGACACGACGCCGAGGAGCTGGCGACGCCGGTCAACTCGCTGATGATGGAGGCGCTGGCGCGCCGGACCGCGCCCGGCGCGGTGACCGGGGCCGCGCCCGAGCGCGCGCCGTCTGCGCCGACTGCGTCGGCGGCCGACGCGCCCGCGGAGCGCGTGGCCGCCGGGCCGGCTGGCCCGGCGCTCGCTGGACCGACGGCGGGTGCGGGCGCCGACGCGGGCGCGGACGCCGGGAGGGACGCGGACAGCAGCGCGAGCACCCTGCCGCAGGGTGTGGCGGCGGTGCGAGCGGTGGCTCTCGTGCCGGGCGCGAGAGGTCCGGTGCGGCCGAGGATACGGTCGTCCCAGGCGCAGGGCGTTGGCCGCTGGGTGCTGCTGGGCGCGATGCTCGGCATTGCCCTGGTGCTCCTCGTGGTGGCCGCGGTGTTCTGGCGCACCCGAGCGAAGCGGCACAGGAGCGCAGGGACCGTGGTCTAGGGCGTCTCGCGGCCGGATTGGCGCCCGGAGGTGGTGGTCTTGCCGGAGGAGCCCGTTCTGGCGTCACGGTCCGATGCCGCAGCCGGTGCGGCGCGGTCAGGTTCGTCCCGACGCAGAGCGGCCTCACCGCGCCCGGTGCGCGGGGCGGCCCGCCGCGCCCCGGCCAGCCGCCCCGCGACCACGGTAGCCACGCCGACCCGCCGGCGTCCCAAGGCACCCGTCTGGGCACGACGACCGGTCCTTGTCACGCGCGCGCGACCCCTGGCATTGTGCGGCGTGACCATGCGTGGCCCCTACCCCGCGCTCTACGCGCACCTGCTGTCTCGCATCGAGCCCGAGCGGGCGCACGCCCTGGCGCTGGGTGGGCTGGCGCTGCTGGGCCGGACCCCGGGCGGGCTGGCGCTGCTGCGCTCGCGTGCCGCGCCCGCGGACCCGCGGCTCGAGGTCCGGCGCTGGGGTTTGCGCTTCGCCAATCCCGTGGGCCTGGCCGCCGGCATGGACAAGGACGCTCGCGCCTGCGCCGCGCTCTTGGCGCTGGGCTTTGGGCATCTCGAGGTCGGCACCGTCACGTTGCGACCGCAGCCGGGTAACGAGCGCCCGCGACTCTGGCGGGTGCCCGAGCAGCGGGCGCTGATCAATGCGCTCGGCTTTCCCAGCGACGGGGTTGCACGGGTGGCGCGGCGGCTAGGCGCGTGGCGGCAGCGGCAGCCGAGGCAGGGCGAGGCGGCGCGCGGCATCGTCGGCGTCAACCTGGGCAAGAATCGCGAGACCCCCTTGGCAGCGGCAGCGGCGGACTACTGCGCGTTGGTCGACGGTCTGTTCGAGGTGGCCGACTACTTCACGGTCAACGTCTCCTCGCCCAACACGCCCGGGCTGCGGCAGCTCCAGCTCGCCGACGTGCTGGCGGAGCTGTTGACGGCTGTGACGCAGGCCAACCGCCGCGTCGCCGCGGCCCGCGGAACCGCTCCGCGGCCGCTGCTGGTCAAGCTCGCCCCCGATCTCGACGAGGCCGAGCTCGAGGCGATCGCCGAGGCCGCGACCCGCGGCGGGGTCGACGGGCTGGTGGCCACCAACAGCACGGTGACGCGGCCGCCGCAGTGGCCTCCGGCCCTGCGCGCGTTGCCCGGGGGGCTCAGCGGGCCGCCCCTGCGCGAGGCGGCGCGGCGCGTGATTCGGCGGCTCTATCGCAGCCTGGGCGGCCGACTGCCGATCATCGGCGTAGGGGGGGTGAGCAGCGCCGCCGACGTGCTCGACCATCTGCGCGCCGGGGCCTCGCTGGTGCAGCTCTACACGGCCTTCGTCTACGGCGGGCCGGGGACGGCCGGCGCGCTGGTGCGCGATCTCGGTGCGGCCGCCGATCGTGAGGGCTGGCGCAGCGTCGAGGAGTTGGTGGGGAGCGAGGCGGGCTGACGCGAAGCGGTGAGCTCGCTACTCAGCGCACCTCGACGGGGCCGCCCGCACCGCTTCCGCTGCTGGGGGCGGGACTGGGCCCCTCGGGCGAGGCTGGCACGCCGGCGGCGGGCACCGGGCCGTTGACGGGCTGGGGTCGGCCCTCGCGATAGACGTTCTCGATCTCCGAGGCCCAGGCGACGTGCTCGAGCGCGCCGACCTTGATCACGAAGTAGCCGTCGCGGTTGTCTTTCACGATCGTGCCGTGGAGCACGACGCCGTTCTTCAGCACGACCTGGTCGTGGCTGGGCAGGTTACGTCGTTCGTTGCGCTGCCAGACGATCTCGGCGACCTCGGCACGCTGCAGCGCGCGGTATTCACCGAAGCGCTCCACGATCAACGCATCCAGGTTCTGCGCCATCACGTGCGCGACCAGCTCGCCGCCCGCGGCGAGCCGCACCACGTCGGCGAAGGGGGCACAACGTGGGCAGGCGTCGCGGACCGCGCTGAAGGGCTTGAAGGCCGCGAGGGGCAGCACGCTGGCGATCAGCGCCAAAGTCAGGGCGGCGCGCGTCAGGGCGGTGCGGGGGGCTTCAGGTCGCATGGGCTATCGCTCCTAGCTGGGGGCTGCGGCGATTCTACTGCCGTGGGCGCCGCAGACCAAGCCGGTCGCGGCGGGCACGGTTTCGTCGACGCCCCGTCAACGCGATTGCTCACAGCGCAACCGCGTGGAATACTCGCTGCTCCTCCGGAAGATTGATGACGACGACGCAGCTCTCCTGCCCGCAATGCGGCCGCCGCTACGCCGAGCCCGCCGACCGCTGCGGCGTCGACGGCGCGCCGCTTTACGGCCCCGAGGTGATGCAGCGGCTCGGGCTGACGCTCGGCAGCTACAGGATTCACCACATCCTCGGCGAAGGCGGGATGGGCGTCGTCTACCGCGCCGAGCACGTCATGCTCGGCAAGCCCGTGGCGGTGAAGGTCCTGCACGAGCGCTTCGCGCGGCGCGAGGGCGCGCTCGACCAGTTCTTGCGCGAGGCGCGGGCGGCCAGCCGCATTCGCCACCCCAACATCGTCGACGTCACCGACTTCGGCACCGTGCCGGACGGCTCGGTCTACTTCGTGATGGAGTTCCTCGAGGGCGAGAGCCTCGAGGACGTGCTGGGTCGCCAGCGCCGGGTCGACCTTTTCGAGGCGGTCAACATCGTGCGGCAGGTCGCGCAAGCGCTCGCCGCCGCGCACGATCACGGCATCGCCCACCTCGACCTCAAGCCGGAGAACGTGTTCCTGATCCAGCGCGCCGGTCGACGACGCGTGGTGCGGCGCGTGGCGGACAGCAGCGGGCGCGAGTTCGTGGTCGAGCCCGAAGGCAAGTTCGACTTCGTCAAGCTGGTCGACTTCGGCGTGGCCAAGTTCATCGATCACGCGATGAACTTCGGCCTGCGCGGCAACGCGGGCGTGGTCTTCGGCACGCCGCAGTACATGTCACCGGAGCAGGCGCGCGGGGATCGCGTCGACGGCCGCAGCGACGTCTACGCGCTGGGCATCCTCTTCTACGAGATGCTCACCGGCGACGTGCCCTTCGACAGCGAAGATCCGACGGAGATCCTCAACGCTCACGTCTCTTCGCGTCCCGAGTCGCCGCGGCGGCGGGCGCCGGATCTCGGGCTCGACGACGGGACGGAGCGGACGATCATGCGCTGCCTGGAGAAGGACCCGCAGCGGCGCTTCCAGACGATGGACGAGCTGCTCGACGCGCTCGTCGACTGCTTCACCGATCGCGTCTTCCTGCGCCACGCGCATCGGCTGCCTGGCGCGGTCGAGGCCGGGATCGTCGTGCCGCCCGAGGCGATCGAGCCGCCCGCGCGGCCGGCGGACGCTGCGGCCGCGGCCGCGGCTGACGGCCAGAGCCTGACCGACGAGCTGGCGGAGCTGTTGGCCGGCGCGGCGCCGCCGCGCCACCCGTCGATCGAGGATCTCACGCCGACCGCGGACGGGCAGCCCAAGGCCGTGGTCTCCGTTCGGCCCGCCGCCGGGGCGCGCAGCGCGGCGGCGGACAGTCCGACGGCCGAGTTCTCCGAGGCGGGCTCACCCCGCACGGCCGTCGGTATCGGACCGCTACGGTCGCCGCGCGGCGACGGGGTGGGAGCAACGGGCAAGCCGGCCGGGCCCAAGCGACGTTGAGTTATGGCTAGCGCGGGCGGGTGCCGTCGCGCGCGACCGGCGGCCGAGGGACGACGATGGCTCACGAGCGCGGCAACGACGACCCCACCACGTTGCGCCACACCCTGCCCCCGAGCGGCGCAGAGGCCTCAGCGCCCAACCTCAACGACACCCCGGCGCTCCCGCTGCGGCCCCTGGGTACCGGTGATCTGGCGGTGGATGACGGTTGGGGCGTCGCCGACGCGGACGATTTGACCCCCACGGACTGGGCCGACCCCGGCCGCCCAGCGCTTGACGATCGACCCCTGAGCGAGCCCGTGGCGGTCGAGAGCCCCGCGGCGCCGGCGGGCGACGACGCCACGGTGACCGTGAGCCCGAGCCCGCTGCCGATCGAGACGCCGCCGCTGCCGGCGGACCTCGTGCCCCCCACGGCCGGGCCCTCCTGGCTCAGCGACGTGGCCCGGCTGCAGCGCGAGGCGCAGCGGTTGGCGCGCGCCGGACGGTGGCGCGATCTGCCGGCGCTCTATGGGTACGCGCTGCGCCACGCGACCTACGCCAGCGGCGTCGCGCGTGGCGTGTTGTTGCTCGAGCTGGCGCAGCTCTATCGCGATCGGCTGGGCGATCCGCTGCGCGCCGAGCAGGTCTTCGCGGCGCTGGCGCAGCAGCACCCCGCCAACACCGAGGCGCTCGCCTACCTGGCGGCGATCTATGAGCAGCGTCATGACTGGGACGCACTCTACGCGCTCTACTTCGCGGCGGTCGAAGCGACGTGGGATCCGCACCAGCGGCTCGAGTGGACGCGCCGAGCGGAGTCGATCGCCACCGCCGGCCTCGGCGAGGTCGATCTGGCGATCGCCGCCTGGGCTCAGCTCTGGCGCTTGGGCGACGGCGAGCCGCACGCCTCGCGAGCCCTCAGCCGCTACTACCGCCAGACCGCGCGCTGGGCCGAGCTGGCGCAGTTCCTCGAGCAGCGCCTCGAGCGCTCCAGCGGCCCGGCGCAGCTCGTGGTGCTGCGTGAGCTGGCCGAGGTCGCGCTTTCGGGCTTGCACGATGAGGAGCGGGCGGCCGCCGTGCTCGAGCGCATCTTGGCCCTCAGCCCGGCCGACCCCGTGGCCCTCTTGCAGCTCGCCCGCCTGCACGCGCAGGTCGGCGACTGGGCGACGCTGGTGCGTCTGGTCGACTTCGCGCAGACGGCCGCGCTGAGCGGCGAGGCCGTGCTCGACCTGCTGCGTTTCGCCGCCGACGCGCTCTGGCAGGCCGACCGCCTGGACGAGGCGATGGTCGCCGTCGACGCGGTCTTGCAGCGCCGACCGCTCGAGCCGAGCCAGCTCACACGCAAGCAGCAGTTTCTCGTGCGCAGCGGGCGCCACGAGGAGCTGCTGCAGCTCTTGTTGCTCCGGGCCGAGTCGGCAGAGCCAGCGGAGCGCGGACGGTTGCTCGAGCAGGCGGCGCGGCTGGCGGAGGAGCAGCTCCAGCAACCAGCCGAGGCGGCGCGCCTGTGGGAAGCGCGCGCGCTGCTCGAGCCGCCGCAGCTGCCGGCCTACGACGCGCTCGCTCGGCTCTACGAGTCGCTCGGCGATGCGGCGAGCGTGGCCCGCGTCTTGTCGCAGCAGCGGACCCTGGAGCAGCGACCAGCCCAACGCCTGGCGCTGCTGCGCCGCCTCGGCGAGCACTATGCCACGCGGCTGGGGGATGACGCCGGCGCCGAGCGCTGCTGGAAGGAGATGCTGGACCTCGACGCCGCCGACGTCGGTGCGCGCGAGCAGCTGGCGGCGCTGCACCGTCGCCGCGGGAATTTCGAGGCGCTCAATTCGGCGTTGCTCCGGCAGATCTGGTTGACGCCCGACCCCGCGCGGGCGCTGTCCCTCTGTCGGCAGGCCGCGCAGAACATCGATGACAACGTGCGCGAGCCGCTGCGGGCGGTCGAGGCCTGGCGACGCGTGCTCGACCTCGCCGCGGACGATCCGGCGGCGCTGCGGGCTCTGGCCGGCCACTACGCGACGCTCGGTGAGTCGCGCCAGCTCGTGGCAGTGCTGGAACGCCAGCTCGCGGTGGTGACCGCTGCGGACCAGCGGCTCGAGCTCGGGCTGCGCTGCGCGGCACTGCTGCAGCAGCTCGGCGCGACGCGCGCAGCGATGGCGGTCTACGAGCGGCTGTTGCGCTGGACCCCGAGCGAGCGGCGTGTCTACGAGCCGCTCCACGCGCTCTACCTGCAGCACGGCTGGCGCGGGCTCGCCGCCGGGGTGCTGGACTTCGTGGCGGCGCACCAGACCTTGCCGGAGCGCGCCCTGCTGCTGCGCGGTTGTCTCGACCTCCACGCGGAGCAGGAACGGGTCGAGCGCTGGGCGCTGCTGCGCCGCCTGCTCTATCTGGGGGAGCCCGTGGCGCCGCTGCTGGCGGAGCTGGCCACCCTGGCCGAGGGGCAGCCCGAGCTGCAGCGCGAGCGCGCTGCGTTGCTCGCCGAGCTGGCCGGTGAGCAGCAGGATGCGGCGGCGCGCGCCGAGCTGCTGCGCGAGTTGGCCGGTCTGCTCGAGCACGAGCTGGCGGCGCCGGAGCGAGCCTTCGTCGTGTTGCAGTCGGCGCTGCTCGGTGCGACGCCCTCGGCGGAGCACGCCGCGGAGCTCGAGCGTCTCGCTCACACCACACGGCACTGGGAGGAGTGGCTCGCCGTGCTCGACGTGCAGACGCGCCCCGATCAGCCGCTGGCCGTGCGCAAGGATGCGCTGGCGCGGCGGGCGCAGCTCTGCCTCGAGGCCCTCGGTGACCCGCTGCGGGCCTTCGAAGAGCAACGGCGTCGCCTGCGCCTGGACCCCCACGATGGGGCCTTGCTCGCCGACCTGGTGCAGCTCTGCGAGACGCAGCACGCCGCGGCCAACGAGGGCCAGGCCGACCGGCGCGCCGGACGCGCGGCGCGGCGCACGGGGCTCTGGCAGGCGGCGAGCCAGCTCTGGCTGCGACTCGACGCCGTGCTGGTCGAGCTGAGCGATCACAGCGAGAGCATCGCCGAGCGCTGCGCCCTGCTGCGCCGGCGCGAGGAGATCGCGCGGCGCTACCGCGGCGAGCTCGGCGCGGCCCTCGAGCTGATGTTGGCGCGCTTCCGCCTCTCACCGCACGATCAGGGGTTGCGTCAGGAGCTGCTCGACGCGGCCGCGACCCAAGGGGCCTGGGCCGCGTCGCTGCCGCTGCTCGAGGCGGTGCAGCGCACGGCGCGCGAGGGCGAGCCGCCCACGGCGCCCTACGAGCTGGTGCAGACCGCCTCGCTCTACGAGACCAAGCTCGGCGACGAGGCGCACGCCTTGACGCTGTACGGCGTCGCCTTCATCGCTGAGCCCGGTGCGCCGGCGCTGCTGGAGAAGCTCGGCGAGCTGGCGACGCGCACGGCTGCCGGCGAGGCGCTGGTCGACGTGCTGCGCACGGCGGCCGCGAAGAGCAGCGATCAGGCGCTGCGCGTGACGCTGCTGCGGCGGATCGCCCGCAGCTACGAGACCAGCCTGGGGGCGCCCGAGCGCGCCATCGACATCCATCGCCGCTTGCTCGATCTGCAGCCCGACGAGCTGGCCTCGCTCGAGGTGCTGCTGGCCTGGCACCGCGAGCGTGGCGAATGGCGCGATCTCCGCGACCGGCTGCACCAGTGGGTCGGTCTGCGCGGCGAGCACGACGACGCCTGGCGCGGGTGGCTCGAGATCGCCGAGCTCTCCCAGCGTCTCGGCGAGCCGGAAGCGGCGCTCGAGGCCTACGACCGGGTGCTCGGCGAGCAACCCGACCAGCGCCAGGCGCTGGACGGGCTGCAGGCGCTGGTCGGCGCGGTCCGCGACACGGGGCTGCGCCGGCGCTTGCTGCGCATGGAGATCGCGCACGCCCCGCGCGCGCGCGCGACCGAGCTGCAGCTCGAGCTGGCGCGCCTCCAGGAGCTGGAGGAC
The DNA here is from genome assembly GCA_016702545.1 of Pseudomonadota bacterium. Taxonomy (GTDB): domain Bacteria; phylum Myxococcota_A; class Polyangia; genus JADJTL01. The sequence continues at coordinate 34,079 of JADJDT010000008.1, forward strand.
CGCGACCCGGCGACCGCGATCGCCACCCTGCAGCCGCTCGCTGTCGAGGATGGCGGCACGGCGCCGGTGTTCGCCGCGCTGGCGCGCCTGCTGCGCCAGGAGCAGCGCTGGGCCGAGCTGTTGGCGTTGCTGCTGCACCGCGCCGAGCATCCCGACGCGGCCGGCGAGCGCGCCGCGCTGCTCGACCAGGCGCTGGTGCTGGCCGACGAGCAGCTCGGCTCCGGTGAGGCGGTGCTCCGCGAGCGACTGTATCGTCGGCTGCTGATGCTGCGGCCGGGCGATGCCGAGCTGCGGTCGCGGCTGCTGGTGCTCTTGCGCAGCGCGGAGCGAGCGTCCGACCTGGCGGCGGCGCTGGGGCAAGAACTCGAGCTGGTCGACCAACCGCACGAGCGCATCGCCCTGATGTACGAGCTCGCGCGGCTCGAGCAGTTCAGCCTGCAGCAGCCGGCACGGGCCCAGGCCTGGTACGAACGCATCTTGGCGCTGGCGCCCGCCGAGGAGGGCGCGATCCTCGCGCTGGCGCAGCTCGCGCGCGCCGCGGGCGACTGGCCGGCCTATGTGGCGCGGCGCACGCAGCAGGCGGCCCAGCTCGAGCCGCGCGAGGCCGCCCTCGTGCTCTGTCACCTGGCCGAGGTCGGTGACGAGCGCGGTGAGCCGCGTGAGCAGATCGTGGCCCACTACCGCGAGGCGCGCGCGCTCGACGCCAGCAACGTTCCGGCGATGGAGGCGCTCAAGGGCATCGGCCGCCGCCTGAAGTCGATTCGCCCGATGGCGGCGCTCTTGCCGCTGGAGGGCGAGCGCGAGCTGAAGGGCGCCGATCGGGCGCGGCGCCTGCGGGTGCTCGGTGATGATGCGGCGACCAACGACTCGCTGGCCGCGCTGGAATGGTACCGGCGCGCGGTGGCCGTCGATCCCGACGGGGCCGACGGCTGGACCGCCCTGGCGCGGGCCTACGAGGGGGCGCAGGAGCCCGCCGCCGCGCTGCGTGCCTGGCGGCAGTGGCTGCTGGCGCAGCAGCGCTCTGAGCCGCCGCGGGCGGAACGGCTGCGCTGGGAGGCGGCCTGCTTGTTCGCCGTGGCGCAGGCGGCGCGTCGTGCCGGCGATGACGACGAATACCAGCGACTGGTGCGGCGCGCGCACGTCTGGTCGCCCGGTTTCGTGCCGGCGGCGCTGACGGCGGCGCAGTTCGCGCTCGATCAGGGTCAGGCCGAGCGCGCGCGGCGGCTACTGGACGAGGTGCTGGCGCCGGGCAGCGAGCAGCTCGAGTCCGGCGAGCGCGCCGAGGCGCTCTTTCTGCGAGGCAGCGCCTGGCGCCGGATCGGCGAGGCGACGCACGCCCTGGACGACCTGCAGCAGGTGCTGCAGCAGCAGCCGCTGCATGCCGGCGCGCTGGTGGCAGCCGCCGAGCTGTTGGCGCTCGAGGGGCGTCCGTCAGCCGCGCTCGAGCATCAGATGCGCGCGCTGATGGTCGTCGACGATCCGGCCGCGCGGGCCCGGCTCTATTACGAGGCCGCCCTCCTGCTCGAGGACGAGCTCGGGCGCTCGGAGGAGGCCGGCGCCTTCTTCGAGCTGGCGCTGGACGAGGGTCTTCAGCAACACGAGCTGCTGCTGCGCCTGATGCGCTACTACCAGCGCAGTGGGCGTACGGCCGAGAGCTTGGCCGTGCTCGACCGCTTGATCGCCGGTGCCGCGGCCGCCGACGAGCTGGCCGGCCTGTGGTTGGCCCGGGCCCAGGTGCTGGTGCAGGACGCGCAGCGCGAGCGCGAGGCGATCGAGTCGTTCGACATGGCCCTGAGCTACGACCCGAGTCATGCGGAGGCGCGCGCCGGGCTGGCCGCGGCGCTCGAGCGGCGCGGGGACTGGGGCCAGCTGCTGCAGGTCCTGGAGGCGAGCTGCGACAGCGGCAGCGACGCGGAGCGGGCGCAGACCCTGCGGCGAATGGCGGACATCTGTCGCTTGCAGCAGAACGATGCGGGGCGCGCCGAGGCCTATCTGCGCCAGTCGGTCGCGCTGCAGCCGACGCGCGAGGCCGTGGCGCAGCTCGAGCGCCTCTATGCCGGTGACCCGGCCCGGCGGCGCGATCACCGCCTGATGCTCGGCCTGCTGGTGGCGCACGGGCCGCCGTGGTTCGAGCGCGCGATGGAGCTCGGTCGTGCGCTGCTCGGCGACGAGGACCGTTGGGCCTGGTGTCTGCTTTCGCCGCTGCTGGGGGTCAGTCAGGTCGACGCCGAGCTGCGCGCGGTGCTGCAGGAGATGCGCAAGGACCACGAGCGGCCGCCGCTGCTCGGCGTGCCGGCAGAGGGCTACTCACTGCTGGTCCACCCCCAGGTCTCACCGCGGCTGTCCGAGGTGCTGGCGGAGCTGAGCGCCTTGCAGCCCGCGTTGCCCGCGCCCTCGCCCGAGGTGGTGGCGGCGCTGGCGGCGGCCGTCGTGGTGGGTCCGCAGACGGGGCTGGGCAAGAAGTTCGAGGCGATCGTGCGGGCGATGGGGCTGGGTGCCTGCAGCCTGCTGCGCACGCAGACGCTCCCGGAACCGATGGTCTTGTTGCAGCAGCGCGGCGTCGGCCTGCAGGTCGTCGTCCGCACGGAGCTCCTGCAACAGCTCGTCCACGCCGAGGTCGGCTTCCTCTTCGCGCATGCCCTGGAGCTCTTGCGACCCGGACACCGGCTGGCGGCGGCGTTGCCGCTGGCGCTGCGCACGGAGCTGCTGCCGGCCTTGTGGTCGGTGCTCGGACTCTCCGAGCCCGGTGGGGGCAGCGAGGTCGAGTCGGCCCTGGCGCGCGCGATCGGCGAGGTGGTGGACGAGCCGCGTCGGCTGCGCTGGCGCCAGCGGCTCGACGCGCTGGAGGGGCAGGACCCCCGGTTGCTCGGCCAGCGCTGGTGGCAGGGCGTGACCTTCACCGCGCACCGCGCCGGCCTGGTCGCCGGTGCCGATCTGCGGCAGGCCCTGCGCGTGATCGCGCGGCTCGACGAGAGTCTGGCCCGACCACGGGTGGTGGCGCGGCTCGACGAGCTCGACAGCTACGCCGCCGGCTCGGCGGCGCTGCGCGATCTGGTGGCCTTTGCCGCGTCACCGGCCTTCGGCGAGCTGCTGCGGAGCGCCACGGTCCTCGAGCGCGAATGATCGCGGCGGCTTGATCCGAGCGGTGCCTCAGGGGCTCGGGCCCTCCTCTTCCGCCCGCGTGGCGGCGCGGCGTGCGCCGCCGCTGGTGAGCCAGCCCTTGCGCCAGAAATAGCCCAGCAGGCCGCCCGCCGTCAGCAGCATCAGCCCGAGCGCGAAGGGGTAGCCGTGGCGCCAATGCAGCTCCGGCATGTTGAGGGGCGAGACGCTGGTGTCGAAGTTCATGCCGTAGAGCCCCGTGATGAAGCTCAGCGGGATGAAGATCGTGGCGATCAGCGTCAAGACCTTCATCACCTCGTTCATCCGCAGGCTGACGCTCGAGGCGTGCAGCTCCATCAGGCTCGCGGCCAGGTCTCGGCAGCCCTCGAGCAGATCCAGCAGCTGGATCGTGTGGTCGTGACAGTCGCGCAGGAAGGTGCGTGTTTCGGGCGTAATCGGTCCGCCCTCGCCCCGCGCGAGTTGAGCGATGGCCTCGCGCGTCGGCCACAAAATCCGCCGCAGCGCGTGCAGGTCGTGGCGCACGGCGTAGATCTCGGCGACTCCCCGCCGGTCGACGAGCTGCGGGATCTGGCTCTCGACCTGGTCGAGCAAATCGCTGTAGCGCTCGAAGAGCGGGAAGTAGCTGTCGACCACGGCGTCGGCGATCGCGTAGGCCAGGTAATCCGCGCCGGCGTTCCGCACGCGGCCGCGCGCCTGCCGCAGCCGCTCCCGAATCACCTCGAGACAGGGATTGTCGCGATTGACGACGGTCACGACGAAGTCGTGACCGAGAAAGATGCCGAGCTGCTCGAGCTCGAGGTGCTCGCCCGAGGCGGGCATGCGGAGCGCGATGAAGGCCGTGGCGCCGTACTCGTCCACCTTCGGCCGCTGGTGCAGGTGGATCGCATCCTCGAGGGCCAGCGGGTGCAAGCCGAACAGCTCGCCGAGCTGACGGAAGGTCTCGGCGTCGCCGGTGCCCTCGACGTCGACCCAGGTGACGGGCGCCGTGCCGCGCTGGATCTCGCTCACGTTGCCGATCCGACGCTCGTCCAGCGCGCTCGGCCCGTAGGCCAGCAGGCGAAGGGTGGGCGCCTTCGCGCCCGGACCGACCGAGAGCGTGCCCGGCGGGGCCCCCAGCGTGTCGCGCCGGACCGGCATGATCGCCGATCGCCGGCTGCGGCGGCGACGTTTCTTGGCCATCTCCCCGCGCTCCTCTCGCCCTACGGCGGCTGACCGGGGCCAGGCCCCCGGCCGCTGCTCGGGGCATGATAGGCATGCCCCTTGGCCCGCGCCACAAGCAAGAGAGGGCCCGGGGGCGGCGTTGGGTGCTGGGCGGAAAGGGTCGTGGCCCCGCCCAGGGCCGAGGCGCAGGGCCGGTGCGCAGGGCCCGTGCGCAGGTGCGCAGGGCCGGCCTTGGCAGCAGGGGCCGAGTGTGTTACCGGAGATACCGCATTTCCTTGCCCCCGGTGGCGGTTGGGGTACGTGACGCAGCGCTTGCATCCCATTACGGTCGATCGCATTGACGCGGACGCGGCCAAGGTCGTGCGCCGGCTGGGCCAACATGGCCACCAGGCGTTTCTGGTGGGCGGCTGCGTCCGCGATCTCCTGCTCGGACACGCCCCCAAGGACTTCGACGTGGCCACCAGTGCCACGCCGGAGCAGATCCGACGCGTCTTTCGCAACAGTCGGATCATCGGTCGGCGCTTCCGCCTCGCGCACGTCTTCTTCGGCAGCAAGGTGATCGAGACGGCGACCTTCCGCAGCACGCCGGAGCAGCCCAACGAGGGGGTCCCGCTGATCTGGCAGGACAACCAGTTCGGCACTGCCGAGGAGGACGCGCTGCGGCGGGACTTCACCGTCAATGGTCTGTTCTACGACGTCGCGTCGGGGAAGATCATCGACGTCGTCGATGGGCTCAGCGATCTGCGGGCGCGCCTGGTGCGTACGATCGGCGATCCCGATGTGCGCTTTCCGGAGGACCCGGTGCGCATCATTCGGGCGGTCAAATTCGCCGCGCGACTGGGCCTCGCGATCGAGCCGCTGACCCGCGCCGCCGCGGTGCGCCATCGCGGGCTGCTGGCGGCCTGCTCCGTGGCCCGCGTGCTGGAAGAGCTCTACCGCCTGTTGCGCGGTGGCAGCGCGACGAAGACCTTCCAACTGCTGCACGAGCTCGGCGCGCTGGCGGTGCTGATGCCCGAGCTCGCCGCCGTGCTGCCGCCGCCGGCTTTGTTCGAGGCCGGCACGCTGGCGCCCGCGCTGCGGGCCGGACGGCGCCTGGGCCCACCGCGGGCCGACGCGCCGACGGCGGCCGTGGGTGCGGTCGCGCCGCTGGCGCCCGCCGCGCCGGGACTCGACGAATGGGAAGCGGAGCCCGCCGAGGTCGACGACCCGGCCGCCGAGGGCGAGGACGCCGCGCCGGGCGAGGACGATCTCGCGCTGCGCTCGTTGGCCGCCGAGGAGGCCAGCGCGGAGCCGGGAGCGACGCCCACGCCCGAGGACCAGGCGGCACCGGCGCTGAGCGCCGCGCAGCAGGCGTTGGAGCAGCTGCTGGCGGCCACGGACATCGACGAGCGCGCCTTGGCCGAGCAGCTGCTCGAGCTGCTCGGGGTGGCCGATCCGATCGAGCGTCAACGCACGGCCGAGCTGGTCTGGCAGCAGCTCGAGGCGCTCGACCAGCTGGTGCAGCAGGGCGCGCCACCGCCCGCCGATCCGGTGCTGTTGGCGGTGCTGCTCTGTCCACTGGCTCGGCGCTCGCTGCGGCGCGAGCTCAGGCTCGGGGCGACCGTGGAGCAGGTCGACGCGCTGGTGCATGTGGTGGGGCAGCGGCTGCACGTGGCGCGAAAGCACCGCGAGCGACTGCGCCTGATCATCGTCGCCCAGCGCCGGCTCGAGCGCGCGCGGACGCGCGGCAGCTTGGTCCAGCGCGGCTACTTCGCCGAAGCGCAGCAGCTGCAGCAGCTGCGGCGGGCCGCGCTCGGGGAGTCAGCGCTCGACGCCGAGGAAGCGGGGGTCGAGGTCGAGGGTGCACCGCGCGCCGGGCGCCGGCGGCGTCGCCGACGCAGCCCGCGACGCACCGACGTTGGACCGCCCGCCGAGGGCTAGCGCGCTGGTCGCCCCCCCGGGCGAGGGCTCGGCGACGGGCGGCCGCCATCACCCCGCGAGCACACCGCGACCGTATCGCGATCATCAGGAGGAGGACGGGACCGTGACCAAGCTCAACCGCTACAGCGCGCGGATCACGCAGGCCAAGTCACAGGGGGCCTCGCAGGCGATGTTGTACGCCACCGGCCTGGTCGAGGCCGACATGGACAAGGCGCAGGTCGGCATCGCCAGCATGTGGTACGAGGGCAACCCCTGCAACATGCACCTGCTCGACCTCGCGGCGGAGGTCAAGGTCGGGGTGGCCGCCGCCGGCCTCGTCGGCCTGCGCTTCAACACCATCGGGGTCAGCGATGGCATCTCGATGGGCACCGAGGGCATGAGCTACTCGCTGCAGAGCCGTGACCTGATCGCGGACTCGATCGAGAGCGTGATCGCCGCGCATTGGTACGATGGGCTGATCGCGCTGCCGGGCTGCGACAAGAACATGCCGGGTGCGCTGATCGCGATGGGCCGGCTCAATCGCCCGGCGCTGATGGTCTACGGCGGCACGATCCGCGCCGGCTGCCACAACGAGCGCAAGCTCGACATCGTCTCCGCCTTCCAAAGCTACGGCGAGCTGGTGGCCGGCAAGATCACGGAGGCCGAGCACCAGGCGGTCGTGCGTCACGCCTGTCCGGGTGCGGGTGCCTGCGGGGGCATGTACACCGCCAATACCATGGCGAGCGCGATCGAGGCGCTCGGGATGTCGCTGCCCGGCAGCGCGTCGATGCCGGCCACTGCGCCCGAGAAGCTGGCGGAGTGTCGGGCGGCCGGGGCGGCGCTGCGGACGCTGCTCGAGCGCGATCTCAAGCCGCGCGACCTGATGACGCGCAGCGCCTTCGAGAACGCGATGGTCGTGGTGATGGCGCTCGGGGGCTCGACCAACGCGGTGCTGCACCTGATCGCGATGGCGCGCGCCGTCGACGTGCCCCTGGCGCTGGAGGACTTCCAGCGCGTCGCGCGCCGCGTGCCCTTCCTCGCCGATCTCAAGCCCAGCGGGCAGTACGTGATGGAGGATCTGCATCAGGTCGGTGGCACGCCCGCGCTGATGAAGTATCTGCTGGCCGAGGGGCTGCTCGATGGCAGCTGCCTGACGGTGACGGGCCGCACCCTCGCCGAGAACCTCGCGCCGCTGCCGGGCTTCAGCGCCGGGCAGCGCGTGATTCGGCCGCTGAGCGACCCGATCAAGGCGACCGGGCACATTCAGATCCTGCATGGCACCCTCGCCCCCGACGGTGCGGTCGGCAAGATCACGGGCAAGGAGGGCGATCGCTTCTCCGGCCCGGCCCGCGTTTACGATGCGGAGGAGGCGATGCTCGCGGGGCTCGAGCGCGGTGAGATCGCCAAGGGCGACGTGGTCGTCATTCGCTACGAGGGGCCGCGTGGCGGCCCGGGCATGCCGGAGATGCTGACGCCGACCTCGGCGATCATGGGCGCGGGCCTGGGCAGCGACGTCGCGCTGATCACGGACGGGCGCTTCTCGGGCGGCTCGCACGGCTTCATCATCGGGCACGTCACGCCCGAAGCGCAGCTCGGCGGTCCGATTGCCCTGGTGCAGCACGGCGACCGCATCACGATCGATGCGGCGCGCAACTGCATCGACGTCGAGCTGAGCGCCGACGAGCTGGCGCGGCGACGCGCGGCGTTCACGCCGCCGCCGCTGAAGGCCACGCGCGGCACCCTCTTCAAGTACATCCAGCGGGTCAAGTCGGCGACGGAGGGCTGTGTCACTGACGAGTGAACCCGGCGAGTGAAGCCGGCGAGTGAAGCCGGCGCGAGGTGGGGCGGGGAACGCGGCGCTGAGCGATGCGGCGCCGGGCGATGCGGCGCCGAGCGGCGGCGAGCGATGCGGCGCCGGGCGATGCGGCGCCGGGCGATGCGGAGAGATGAGTGCCCAGGGGCGGAATTGAACCACCGACACGGGGATTTTCAGTCCCCTGCTCTACCAACTGAGCTACCTGGGCGTCGGCCGTGCGCGGCCTCCCGAATTGTGGCAATGGGCCGCGGTGCCGGAGCGGGTAAACCGCCCGAGCGCCGGATATCTAACAGGTCGGTACGAGGTGGTCAATTGGCTGGTGGGTGCTGGCAAAGGGGGGAGCCGTGAAGACGGGGCGACGCTGGTTGCGATCGAGGGACCTCTCGGTGATCGCCGTGATCTTGAGCACCGTGGCCTGGCTGCCGACCACGCCTGCGGCTCCGCGCGCGTCGAGCGCCGCCGCGGCGCGGGTCGCTGTCCCCGCCGGTGCCCCTGCGGTGGCCGCAGAGGAGGGGCCGCTGGCGCTCGAGGACCTGGTGCTTTCGGCGATGAAGACGCCGACGACGGTGCAAGAGGCGCCGGCCGTCGTTACCGTGATCACCGGCGAGCAGATGCGCCAGCAGGGCTTTCGCACCCTGGCGGCGGCGCTCGGCATGGTGCCCGGCTTCCTCACGCATGGCTGGGGCTACAACGTCGTGCCGACGCCGCTGACCCGCGGTGTCCTCTTCGGCACGCTGTACCTGCAAGACGGCGTCGACATGTACGACCCGATCGGCTTCGTGCTGCTGCCCGCCCTGATGCCGATCGAGACGATCCAGCGGGCCGAGGTCACGAGCGGGCCCGGCGGCGTGCTGTGGGGCTCGAACTCCTTCGTCGGCGTGGTCAACCTGGTGAGCAAGACCGCCGACGATCTCGACGGGCTCGAGGCCCATGCCAGCTACGGTGGCGGCCCCTCGGGCCGCCGGCACGACACCCGCGTCTACCTGATGGGCGGCACCAAGCTCTTCGGCGGCAAGCTCAAGCTCTTCGGCCACGCGGCCTACCGCGGCTGGAGCGAGGGCGGCTTCGGGCTGCCCTCGCGGCTGGTGCTGAGCCAGCTCACGCCGGGCCCCGCCATTCTCGAGCCCGGCTACGTGGGCGCCTCGGGGCGCGCGCGCCAGCTCGATCTCTCGGGCAACGCGCAGTACGGCGCGCTGTCACTGCACTGGAGCGTGCCCTTCAATCGCTTCTTCTTCGCCGTCACGCCGATCGGGTCGGCGGCGATCGAGCGCATGGACGAGGACGCGCTCGACTGCAGCCGGCCCATCAACGCGGCGGCCTGCGCCAACCGCGTCGACCCCGACCGACTGACCCGTGGCACGCCCTACGACATCGGCAACCGCCTGGCGGTCTTGCGCTACCGCCCGCGCCTCTGGCGTGATCGGCTGGGTTTCGACGCGCGCGCCTTCTTCGTGCAATACCGGATCGCCTACGACCCGCTCTCGATCGCGGTGCCCTCCGAGCTCTTGGTCGGCGGAATTTCCGTCTACGAGAACTACGTCACCACGCGGCAGGGTCTCTCGTTGGACGCCGACGTGGCGCTGCCCGGCGGCGTCCGCTTGCTCGCGGGCGGCGAGCTGTTCTACGACCGCATGCCGCTCAACCTCGCGCGCTGGCGCGCCGACCCCGCGGTCTTCGCCGGCGATCAGATCCAGGGCGCGCCCTGTCCTCCAGCGATCGGCGACATGCTTTGCCCCGTGGTGGTGCACTACGCCTCGAATCGCTTGACGAGCGGGCTCTTCATCAGCGCCGAGACGCGGCTGGGGCGGCAGTTGACGCTCAACGCCGCGACGCGCCTGCAGCTCTACGGCGGCAAGCGCGCCCTCGATCCCGTGGTGTTGTTTTCCGGCGCGGCGGTGTGGTCGCCGACGCCGGACCTGAGCCTCAAGGCCAACTTCGCCGAGGGCTTTCGCCCGCCCTCGCTGCTCAAGACCGACGGCGGCAACGTGGTCTCGTGGGTCGGCAATCCCGAGCTCAAGGTCGAGCGCAGCCGCGCCATCCAGGGCGAGGCCAACCTCCGGCTGCTGGCCAACGAGGCGGGGGTTCGGCTGCTCAGCCTGCGAGCCGACTACGCCTATACGGCGGTCAGCAACCTGATCCAGGTCAACCAGGGCCGCTTCGCCAACGTGTCCTCGATCGGCCTGCACACGGCGGAGCTGCTGCTGCGGCTCCAGCTCAAGCGCGGCCAGAGCTTCGCGCTCGGCTATAGCTTCCTCGACGGCGCGACCGACGACCAGGGCAAGCTGCGGTCGCAGCCCAACCAGTGGCTGACGCTCCAGGCGGCGCTGCCGCTCTGGGCCCAGCGCTGGTGGCTGACCTCCAACCTGACCGTCGTCGGGGGCCTCGAGGATCCCAACCGGCGCGGTCCGGCGACGAGCGAGCTCTTCCTCGGGCGCATGGCCGGGGGCGTGCCGGTCAAGAGCCCCGTGCTGCTGGGGGGCTTCACCGAGCAGTCCCTCGACTCGGTCGGTCCGACCGCCAGCTGGAACGCAGGCCTGCGCTATCTGCTGGCCGAGTACGGGCTGCGGCTGGCCGTCGACGCCTACAATCTGCTCGACCAGCGCTCGTACCAGGCCAACGGCTTCTTCGAGCTCTCGGCAGGGCTGGAGCCCGTGCTGAACCCCTACCAGGGGATCTCGGTGATCGGCAGCGCCGAGCTCACGCTCTAGTCCACATACGTCGCGCTTGGCCCTTGCTCTGCCGCTGGTGCGGTCGCTATGCTCGGCGCGGCGCGCTGGCCGCGCCGGAGTACGAATGGCCTCCTCGCACCACTGGCGCCGCGGCAACGTCCTCGCGGGTCTGCTCTCGGCGCTGATCACCGTGGCGTCGGCACCGGCAACCTGGGCGGCGCCGGCCGGCGCCCGCAGCGCCGCGAAGCCCCCGCGCGCCGCCGCGCGCGTCGGCGAGGCGGCGCCCGAGTCGGGGGCGCCCGCGCTCGAGGACCTCGTGCTCTCGGCGATGAAGACGCCGACGACGGTGCAAGAGGCGCCCGCGATCGTCACGGTGATCACAGCCGAGCAGATCCGTCAGCAGGGCTTTCGCTATGTGGCCGATGCGCTGGGCATGGTCCCCGGCTTCCTGACGCACGGCTGGGGCTACAACGTCGTCTCCACGCCGCTGACCCGCGGCATTCTCTTCGGCGCCCAGTATCTGCAGGACGGCGTCGATATGTACGACCCGATCGGCTTCGTGGTGCTGCCGGTGACGATGCCGATCGAGACCCTGCAGCGCGCCGAGGTGACGAGCGGTCCCGGCGGCGTGCTGTGGGGCTCGAACTCCTTCGTCGGTGTGGTCAACCTCGTGACCAAGACGGCCGACGACCTCGAGGGCCTCGAGGCCCATGCCAGCTACGGCAGCAGCCCCTCCGGCTGGCGCGGCAATACCCGCGTTTATCTGATGGGCGGCACCAAACTGCTCGACGGCAAGCTCAAGCTCTTCGGGCATGCGGCCTATCGGCGCTGGACCGTGGGCGGTTATCGCCTGCCGCTGCGCTCGGTGCTGGCCGGCATCGCGGCGGGCCCGGTCATCATCGACGAGGACCACGTCGGAGCGTCGGGCGAGGGGCGCATCATCGACCTCTCGGGAACGCCCAGTATGGCGCGTTGTCTCTGCACTGGAGCGTGCCCTTCAATCGGGCCGCCTTTGGCGTGACCCCGGTCGGCACGGCCTCGCTGGAGCGGCTGGACGAGGACGCGCTCGATTGTCGCGATCCGGCGCAGAAGGCGGCCTGCGCTGCCCGCGTCGACCCCGACCGCCTGACGCGAGGCTCGCGCTACGACGTGGGTAATCGGATGGCCGTGCTGCGCTACCGACCCCGGCTGTGGCGCGAGCGGCTCGGCCTCGACGCGCGGGCCTTCGTCGCCCAATATCGCGTGGCGTACCGTCCGCTGGCGCTGGTGGTCCCCACCGACCTGCTGCCCGGTGGCGTCTCGGTCACGGAGGACTACACGGCCACCCGCACGGGCCTGTCGTTGGACTCGGACGTCGCCCTGCCCTGGGGCGTGCGGCTGATCGGCGGCGGCGAGCTGTTCTACGATCACATGCCGCTCGACATCGCGCGCTGGCGCGCCGGCCCTTCGGCCTTCGAGGGCGGGCAGATCAGCGGCGCGCCCTGTCCGCCGGCGACCTCGGACAACCCTTGTCCGGTGGTGGTGCACTTCGCGGCCAATCGCTTGACGGGCGGGCTGTTTGTCAGTGGTGAGCGGCGACTGCCCGGGCAGCTCGTGCTCAACGCCGCGGCGCGCTTGCAGCTCTACGGCGGCCAGCGCGCGCTCGATCCCGTCGTGCTCTTCTCCGGCGCGGCCGTCTGGTCGCCGACCCCGCGCTGGAACCTCAAGGCCAACTTCGCCGAGGGCTTCCGACCGCCCTCCCTGCTCAAGACCGACAGCGGCAACACCGTGTCGTGGATTGGCAACCCCGAGCTCAAGGTCGAGCGCAGCCGCGCGCTGCAGGGAGAGGTCAACGTCAGGCTGCTGGCCAACCACGAGGGGATCCGGCTGATCGCGCTGCGCGCCGACTACGCCTACACCTGGGTCAGCAACTTCATCCAGCTCAACCAGGGCCGCTTCGAGAATGTGTCCTCGATCGGCCTGCACAGCGCCGAGCTGCTGGCGCGGCTGCAGCTCAAGCGGGGACAGAGCTTCACCCTGGGCTACAGCTTCGTCGACGGCGCCACCAACGACCAGGGCAAGCTGCGCTCACAGCCCAACCAGTGGCTGACGCTGCAGGCGCTGCTGCCGCTCTGGCAGGAGCGGTTGTTCTTGAGCTCGAACCTGACCGTGGTCGGCGGCTTCGACGATCCCAATCGGCGCGGTGCGGGTACGAGCACGCTCTTCACCGGTCGGATGGCCAACGGGGTCCCGGCGGCGAGCCCGGTGCTCACGGGGGGGTTCGCCGACCAGACCCTCGACTCGGTCGGGCCGACCGTCGGCTGGAACGCGGGCCTCCGCTACCTCTTGGCGGACCAACGCCTGCGGCTGGCCGTGGACGTCTACAACCTGCTCGACCAGCGCTCGTTCCAGGCCAATGGCTTCCTCGAGCTGGCCGCAGGGCTGGAGCCAGTGCCCAATCCGTACTACGGCGTCTCGGCGATCGGCAGCGTGGAGCTCACGCTCTAGCGCTGCCGTTAGGCCAGATTCTCGTCGTCGTCGTCGTCCTGGTCTTGCGGCTCCTCTTCGACGAGCTGGTAGTCGGCCACGCTGAGGCGCAGCTCGCCCTCGGCGAGTCGCACGATCCCCACGACCTCGACGTGGGCGTCGACGAAGTTGAGCAGCTCAGCGCCCTTGTCGCCGCTCTCGATCAGGTACGGCTGGCCGTCGGTGGCCGCGATCGCCACCGCCAGCGCCTCACCCTCGTCGTCGAGCTCGCACGCCACGACGACGCCGCGAATGGTCTGTTGCCCACCCTGATTGGCTGCCATCGGTGCCTCCTGTGCGCCACGGGCGCTCGTCCATCTTACCCGACTCCCTCCGTCAGCGGGGCCGTACGAGCGGTGGTCGCGCCCAGCGCTGCCTCGAAGACCAGTCCCTTCAGGTCGGCGCGCCAGCCGGCTTGCAGCAGCGTGGGCGCCCAGGTCGATCGGCGGGCGGCCTCGCCGTCGATACGCTCGAGACAGAGCTGCCGCCCGCGCTGCTGCGCCGCGAGCTGCGCCAGGCCCACCGGAACGAGCCGCGCCGTCGGCGCGTCGTCGGGCGCGGACCAAGAGAGCAGGCTGCGCCCCCCGCGTTCGAGGTAGAGCAGCAGCTCCCCGTCGACCAGGACCACCCGGGCACCGCTCCGTCGTCCTGGCGCCAGGCCGCCCTGCGCGACCGCGGGGGGCCAAGGTAGCAGCGTCCCGTAGGCGTTTGCTGGATCGCTGGCCGCCAGTACACGTAGCTGCGAGCCCCCCGGCGGAAAGCGCAGGGCGCGCAGGCGCTCGTCGGCGCCAGGGGCGGCGAACTGCGCACCGCTCAGCCCCTCGACGAAGTGGCCGCGTCGCGCCCTGCCGGCGCGCTCGAGCGCTGCGAGCACCGGATAGAGCGCGGCGAAGCCGCCGGGGAGCGCCTCGCCGGCCACGGCCTCGCGGCTGACCACGCCGTAGCGTTCGAGCAGCAAGAGGGCCCAGGCGTGCAGCCGCTCCGTAGCGTGGACTGGAGGGTCAGCGCCGAGCGCGCTGACCAACGACCAGCGGCCGCCGAAGAGCGCCGGTGGCGCTCTTCGGCGGCCGGCCCGGCTGGCGTCGACGCTGCCGCGCACGCCCGCGGCGCGCAGCGGCTGCAAGGTGTCGTGGGTGACCAGACCGGCCCAGCTCAGCGCGCGCAGCGCGGTGAGCAGCAGGCCGAGCGGTGGGCTGCCGCAGGCGCCGTGCAGCTCACCGAGGAAGGACGCGCCCCGGCGCGCCAGGGCCGCGAGGATCGCCGCGTGCAGGGGGTCGGCCAGGGGGTCGGCCAGGGGGTCGGCCAGGGGGTCGGCCGGCTCCGACGACCCCGCCGGGCCGGGTGCCAGCGGGGGCGGCGCCCAGAGCAGGCCGACGCGCTCGCGCCGAAAGAGCGCCACCCGGCCCTCCCGCGCGCCGAGCGCGCCGCAGCCGACCCAGACCAGCTCCCCGCGCGCGCCGAGCTCGTCGAGCAGGCGCGGGTGGTAGCCCGGCACGCGCGCCGGCAGGATCGCCTGCTCGAGGTCGTCGAGCGCCAGCGGCAGACCCTCGAGCTGGGCGAGCACCGTGCGCGGGCGGGGCAGCGGATCGGGGCCAGGTCCCGGCCTTGGGGTCGGGCCTGCGGTCGTAGCGCCGGTCGGTAGCAGCGCCTGCCAGTCGCCGAGAAAGCGCCCCAGCGCGGCCGGCGCCACGGGCATCACCTCGGCGCGCAGCCGGGCCAGCGTGCGCCGCTTGAGCCGCCGCAGCACCTCCACGTCGCAGTGCTCGGGCTGGGCGCCACCCCCGCCGGCGGCGCTCGCTTGCGGCTCGCCGACGATGCGGCCGCGTGCGCGCAGGGCGGCCAGGGCCTCATCGACGGCGCGCGCGGGCAGCCCAAAGCGCTGCTGCACCGTCTCGCGGGTGAAGGGACCGCGCGCACGGGCCCAGCGCGCGATCAGCTGGGGTAGGGCGTGCTCGACGGTCGCCAGAAAGCTCGCGGGCAACGCCGTGCGGCTGCGAGCGCCCAGGGCGTCGCGATAGAGGCCGGCGTCCTCGGCCGCGATCCACCGCGCTTCGCCCGCCAGGCGCAGGCGCAGCGCGCGCTGCTCGCGGGCGAGCTGTTTCAGCCAGGGACCCGGATCGCCGCTGCAGCGGGCGACCAGCTCCGCGTCGCTCAGATCGCCCAGTCGCAGCAGCAGGTCGTGGAGCGCCTCGGCGCTCGCGGCGCGTCGCGCTTCGAGGCGGTGCTGCAGCTCGGCGGTGGTTTCGTCGATCACCGCCGGGTCGAGCAGGGACCGCAGCTCCTCCTCGCCCAGCAGCTCGCGTAGCAGCCGCGGATCGAGCGCCAAGGCCTGGGCGCGCCGCTCGGCCGGCGAGGCGTCGCCCTGATAGAGGTAGGCGGCCTCGTAGGCGAAGACCAGCGAGCGGGCGAAGGGCGAGGGCACGACCGTGTCCACCGCGTCGATCGCCAGCTCGCCCCGGCGGATCGCTGTCAGCAGCTCGCGCAGCGTGGGCAGGTCGAAGAGGTCCTGCAGGCACTCGCGATAGGTCTCCAGCACCAGCGGGAAGTCCGGGAAGCCCTGGGCCACCGCCTGGAGCTGCTGGGCCCGCAGGCGCTGGGCCCACAGCGGCGTGCGCTGGCCCGGGCGGCCGCGGGGCAGCACCAGCGCGCGCGCGGCGTTCTCGCGGAAGCGGCCGGCGAAGAGCGCCGAGCGCGCGAGCTGGGCGATCAGCAGCGGCTCGAGCTGCGTCGGGGTCGAGCGCTAGCAGCGCCGCGTCGGGCGGGGTGGCCGTCTCGGCGAAGCGCAGGGCGATGCCGTCGTCGTTCCACAGGCTCTGCAGCGGGACGCCCGCGCCGCCGCCGAGCCGGGCCTCCAGCGCCAGCGCCCAGGGCGCATGAACCCGCGCGCCGAAGGGCGAGAGCACGCAGACCCGCCAGTCGCCGAGCTCGTCACGAAAGCGCTCGATGGTAATGCGCCGATCGCTCGGCAGCGTGCCGGTGGCCGCGCGTTGCTCGGCGAGGTAGCCGAGGGCGACGTCGGCCGTCTTGCGGTCGAGGTGATACTCGCGCTGCAGCCGGCGCCGGGCCGCGCCGGGCGGCTGGGCGCCCAGCTCGCGCACGAAGGCGCCGAGCGCGCGGCCGAGCTCGATCGGTCGCCCGGGGCCCTCGCCGTGCCAGAAGGGCAGCTTCCCCGGCTCGCCGGGAGCGGGCGTGACGAGCACGCGATCGCGCTCGACCGCGGTGATGCGCCAGCTCGCGGCGCCGAGCACGATCGTCTGGCCGACCGGCGTCTCGTGCACCAGCTCCTCGTCGAGCTCGCCGATGCGCCTGCCGTCGGGGGCGACCTGCACGGCGTAGAGACCGCGATCGGCGATCGTGCCGCCGGCGACCACCGCCAGCCGCCGCGCCTCGGGGCGCCCCCGCAGCACGTCCTGCGCGCGGTCCCAGATCAGCCGCGGGCGCAGGTCGGCGAAGTCGGTCGAGGGGTAGCGGCCGGCCAGCAGCTCCAGCACGCTCTCCAGCAGCGGTCGCGTCAGGGCGCTGAAGCTCGCCGCGCGCCGCACGCGCTGCCACAGCGCCGGGACACTCCAGGGCTCCATCGCGCACATCGCGACGATCTGCTGCGCCAGCACGTCGAGCGGGTTGCGGGGCAGGGTCAGCGCCTCGATCGCGCCCTCGCGCATCCCCCGGGCCACCACCGCCGCCTCCAGCAGGTCGCCACGGTGTTTGGCGACGATGCGGCCGCGGCTGACGGCGCCGACCTGATGCCCGGCGCGGCCGACGCGCTGCAGCCCGCGCGCGATCGACCCCGGTGACTCGACCAGCACCACCAGCTCGACCGCGCCCATGTCGATGCCGAGCTCTAGCGAACTCGTGGCGACGATCGCCCGCAGCTCGCCGGCCTTGAGCGCCTCCTCGATCAGCAGCCGTTGCTCGCGCGCCAGGCTGCCGTGGTGTGCCCGCGCGAGGGACTCGCCGGCGAGCGCGTTGAGCTGGGCGCAGAGGCGCTCGCAGAGCCCCCGGTTGTTGACGAAGATGATCGTGCTGCGGTGGGCGCGCACCAGCTCGAGCAGCTCGGCGTGGATCGTCGGCCAGACGCTGGTGCCGGCTCCGGCCGGCTTCGGCATCCGTACCGTCAGCTCGAGCCGGGGCTGTTCGCCCGCGTCGACGACGCGGACCGCGCGATCGCCGCCGAGGAAGCGGGCGACCTCGTCGACGGGCCGTGCGGTGGCCGAGAGGCCCAGCCGCTGCGGCTCCCGGTGGGTGAGGTGGCCCAGCCGCTCGAGCGAGAGCGCCAGGTGCGCCCCGCGCTTGGTGGCGGCCAGCGCGTGCACCTCATCGACGATCACCGTCTGCACCGCGCGCAGCGTCTCGCGCTGGTCCGAGGTCAGCAGCAGGTAGAGCGACTCCGGGGTGGTGACGAGAATCTCGGCCGGCGCGCGTTGCTGCGCCCGGCGCGCGGCAGCCGGCGTGTCGCCCGTGCGTAGCGCGACGCGGGGCAGGTGCAGCGCCAAGCCGAGCGCCCCCGCGGCCTGCGCCAGGCCGGCCAGCGGCGCCCGCAGGTTGCGCTCGAGGTCGTAGGCCAGCGCCTTGAGCGGCGAGACGTAGAGCACGCGCACGCCGGGCGCGGCAGCCGGCGGAAGCTGCGTCAGCCGATCGAGGCAAGAGAGGAAGGCGGCCAGCGTCTTGCCGCTGCCGGTGGGCGCCAGCAGCAGCGTGTGGGCTCCACTGGCGATCACCGGCCAGCCGGCGCGCTGCACGGCCGTTGGGGCACTGAAGGTCGAGGTGAGCCAGGCTCGGGTGGCCGGGCCGAAGTGCGTCAGCGCCATCAGGCCCACCAGCGGCGGTGCAGCAGCCCGAGGCCGACGAGCAGCAGCAATGCCGCGGCGAGGGCCCAGGGAGTGCCCGGGGCCTCGCGCACGCGCAGCGCGATCTCGGGTGGCAGTCCCGGCTGCTGGAACACGCCCGCGAGCAGCAGCAGCCGCGTGCCCGCGCCGAGCACCACGGGCTGGTTGTAGCGCAGCTCGACCTCGCGCCCGGCGCTGCCCTCGGCCAGCGCGAGGCGGGCCCGTGCCTGGCGCAGGCTGCCGTCCGGGTGGTGGTCGAGCTGCAGCGTCAGCAGGCGGGCCCGGCGCTGCGGGTCGAGCCGGGTCCAGGCGGTCGTCGTCAGGACCAGCGGAGGCTGCTCGCCACCGCCGAGACCACCGATGAGGTGGGCCACCAGCGCGACGAGGAAGGCGAGGTGGAGCACCGCTGGCGCATGCGCCGAGGGGCTGCGCTGGCCGCTGCGCCACTTGCGCAGCGTGCTGTGCCAGGTGCAGAGCGCCGTGTTGAGGCCGTAGACCACGAGCACGACGATCAGCAGATAGAGCCACAGATGCCAGGCCGAGGGCGGGGCGAAGAACGCGCGCAGGTCGTCGAGCTGCACTGCCGCCGAGGCGCCCTCGCGCGTCGCGGCGAGCACGACCGAGCCGAGGCCGAGCAGCAGCACGGCGAGCTGGCCGCAGAGCAAACCCAGCCCCTGCGAGCGCAACAGCAGCCACCAACGCGGTGGCGTCCTGCCGTCAGAAGGCATGGCTCGATCCGCCGAAGAAGAAGGCCGTGCCGACGTAGGCCACCGCGACCCAGACCAGGCCGAGCCCAGCCAGCGCCGGGCGGACCCACGCGCGGCCCGCCAAGGAGGGCGTCAGCCGCAGGTGCAGAAACGACGCGTAGTGCAGCCAGAGCAGCACCGACCAGATGACCTTGGGGTCCCAGAGGAAGTAGGCGCCCCAGGCCACGACGCCCCAGATCCCGCCGCAGATCATCGATAGCGACCAGAGGCCGAAGCCCTGCAAGGCGAAGCGGTCGAGGCGCGCGAGCCACGCCCCGTCGCGGTCGCGCCACCAGGCCAGCGCCGCGGCGGCGGCCGCCGCCCAGAGCGCGTAGGCGCCGAAGGCGAGCGGCACGTGCAGCGGGTACCAGATCGTCTGCATCAAGGGGGGCGGATAGCGCACCGCCTGCGGGAAGAGGAGCGCGGCCGCGCTGGTGCACGCGGCCAGCAGCACGAACGGCACGGTGTAGTGGCGCTCGCCACGCCAGCTCGCCAGCGCGACTAGAGCTAGCGCCAGACCCAGCGCGGCGAAGGACTCGAGCTTGCTCGTCACCGGGAAGGCGCCGATCGCCAGCCCCCGGCTGGCCAGCGCCGCGCCTTGTGCGACCACGCCGCCCGCGAGCAGCCCCCGCGCCCAAGCTCCGCGCCAGAGCGCGCCGACCGCGGCGGCGGCCTGCAGCGCGACGGCGGTGATCAGGAGTGCGATCGACATTTACAGATCGGCCCAGCAGATCGGCCCAGTGCTCTAGGCGCCTGTCGGAGAATGTCGCGAGCCGACCGAGCGCAAGGCGCGGCGAGCACCGGAGCGGAGCGTACGGGCCGGTACGTGAGCACCGGAGCGCAGCCGCAACGCCGCGACCGGTCGGCGCAGCAATTCTCCGACAGGCGCCTAGGGGCAAGGTACGTCAAGCCCCGGAAGGGCTCAAGGCGGGCTGCGGGCCCTCGTCCTCCGCGGGCCTGAAGCCCGCGCGGGCGCGGCGGGCGACGCGAGCCTTGGGCTGCTCACGAGGTCGACGTGCTTGGTGATTGAACAAAAAGTCGTGCGTTGTCATGGCGTTCAGAAGACACAAAAACACCGCTCTTTTATCATTGCCGTTTTGTGTACTCGGGCATGTTTGTTATCCATGGCCAGTAAACAGGGGGTGCAACATGTCGCCACGTCAGACCGTCCGCGGAGCCGGGTCGGGTCATGCACTGCGGGTGGCGCGCCTCGGGGCGTTGGCGGCGCTGGGGGCGCTGCTGGGCTGCGAGGGCCTGGCCGACGACAGCGCGCTGACGCCGCCGCCGGCGGTGCGGGCGCAGGCCAGCATGAACGCGATGAACACGATGAACGCGATGAACGCGATGAACGCGATGAACGCGATGAACGCGATGAACGCGATGAACGCGATGAACGCGATGAACGCGATGAACGCGATGAACGCGATGAACGCGATGAACGCGATGAACGCGATGAACGCGATGAACGCGATGAACGCGATGAACGCGATGAACGCGATGAACGCGATGAACGCGATGAACGCGATGAACGCGATGAACGCGCTCAATGTCGGCGACCTGCGCATCCCCTCGACCACGCTGACCGACCTCTCGAAGTTCACCTTCGGCCAAACCGAGGTGCTCTGCCCCGCCACGCGCCTCGGGCCGCTGACCGTCGCGGGCAAGACCGCCAACGTCGTGCTGCCGCGCTGGCTGGTGCTCAAGAGCCAGTTCGAGCGGGTGCGCGTGAGCTGCGCCAATACGGTGCTGGCGAGCTGCGGCAACGGCGTGGTCGATAGCGGCGAGAGCTGCGACACCGGCATCGCGCTCGGCCAGCCCGGCGCGTGCGCCACGCTGAACGTGACCATCGACGAGGACCTCGACGCCAGCGGCGCCTTCAACCCCGCCGGCGGCGTCGACCAGACGGTTACCTACGAGGTCTTCAGCGGCATCGCCCTGGCCTGCGCCGACAAGGCCTACCGCCCCTTCCTGCTGCACCCGTCAGCGGCCCCGAGGTCCAGGCGCTCGACCAAGCGGCAAGATCCGACCTTCACGACCTACTTCCGCTACCTCTGCATCCAGAGCTGGGACGAGGCGCAAGGCAAGGCCGTCTACCGCTGCGGCAAGGGCCGCGTCGCCGACGGTGTCAGTGGCTACGCGATCAAGGACGGCACCAACTCGCCGCGCCCGGTGTACCTCTCGAGCCTGACCTGGGGGGGCAACGTCTGGGACAAGCACTTCCAGTTCCTCAGCAGCCACCTGGCCTCGATCGTCGAGAGCAAGCAGGGGACCGCGCCCGTCGCCGGCTACGCGCTCGACTACGCCTGGAACCTCAACCCGCGCGACGTCCACACGGGCACGCAGACCAAAAGGAGGCCGACTACCTCGGCGGCCGTGGCGCTCAAGACCGCGACCAGCCGCAGCGGCGGCGATCAGCCCTACAACCGCGCCAACCTCACGGGTGGCCAGAGCTTCAGCGCCGACGAGCTGAACCAGGGCGAGCCCGGCTACAAGACCTACCCGGACCTGGCCTCCAAGGGCACCCTCGACGGCATCGCCATCGACCTCAAGGTGGCGCCCTGGTACACGCAGAACTGCCCCTGGGCGGCGGACTGGAGCCTGGCCGAGCTGGCGCCCCAAACCGTCGCCGGCGCCTCCGTCTTCCCGATCGGCGCCGCCGCCGACCAGGCCCTACTGGGCCTCAATATTGGCGACACCACCCCGCGCCGCTGCCCCTCCTTCGCCACCTGCGAGCCGGGCCAGAGCTGCTGCATCGGCCGCTTTGCGCTGGGTGCGGTCAATAGCTGTGCCGTCAAGAGCGACACGAGCCTGTGGTGCTGGGGTCGGAACTCATATGGGGAGCTTGGGCGAGGCTACAAGGACGGCGGTAGCGCCGTGGCCGTGCCGGTGCGGACTTCGAGCGGCCGACGATGACCGGGGTCCTGAGCGTCGCGGCTGGCTTCGACAAGCTCTGTCTGACACGCGCCGATGGGTCGGTGTGGTGCTGGGGCTTTGGTGTGCTCTATCCGGCGAAGGTCAGCGGACTTGGTACCTCGTCCGGCCGTCGAGCAGGTCGCTGTTGGGCGTGCGAGCAGCTGTGCCCGCCGCGCCGACGGCACTGCGTGGTGCTGGGGCACC
The DNA here is from genome assembly GCA_016702545.1 of Pseudomonadota bacterium. GTDB lineage: Bacteria > Myxococcota_A > Polyangia > JADJTL01. The sequence continues at coordinate 55,938 of JADJDT010000008.1, forward strand.
AACGCCTCGGGTCAGCTCGGCGACGGCAGCACGGTGGCGTCGTCATTGCCTGTGCAGGTGGCCGTCCTCGGTACCGCCGTGGCCCATCTGGCGATGGGCGCCGCCGGGGACCACGTCTGTGCTCGTCGGACCGACGGCAGTCTGTGGTGCTGGGGCTACAATGGCTACGGGCAGCTCGGCGACGGAACGACGCTCTCTCGCTCGTCGCCGGTTCAGGTCACGGCGATCGGCACCTCGGTGGTCGACGTTGCCCCCGGTTCGAACCACACCTGCGCACGAGATGCTACCGGATCCCTGTTCTGCTGGAACAGCAATGGTACGGGCGAACTCGGGGACGGCACCTACACCAACCGCAGTCTGCCCGGGCGCGTGAACGCGTTGGGGACCAGCGTCCTTGGGGTGGTCGCCGGTGGCGGCCATAGCTGCGCCCGTCGCTCGGATGGGAGCGTCTGGTGTTGGGGCTGGGGCTCGTATGTCGGCGACGGACAGTATTCGCCGCGCCCCAGCCCTGTCGCGATCACGGCGCTGGGGACCACGACGGTCGAGCTCGCCGCGGGAGAGCACCACACCTGTGCGCGGCGCACGGAGGGGCGACTGTGGTGCTGGGGCGCCAACGCCGACGGTCAGCTCGGCGACGGCACGGTGTTCGCGGCCCTCAGCCCGCGCCCGGTGGCCGGTCTGCGCTGCGATTGCGGCGATGGCGTGTGCAGCCGCTCGGAATCGGCGACGAGCTGCCCGGCCGACTGCCGCGGACAGAGCTGCGGCGATGGCCGCTGCGTGGGCACCGAGACCAGCGCAACCTGCCCCGCGGACTGCGCCGACGTCCGCTTCTCGGCCGTCGCGGCGGGTGGTCAGCAGAGCTGCGCGCAGCGCCTGGATGGCACGGTCCAGTGCTGGGGACAGAATGGCTACAACCAACTCGATGGCTCCGCCCGAGGTGTGCTGACGAGTCCCGTCGTGATCACCGCGCTCGGGACGAGCGTGACGCAGCTGGCGATGGGCAGTCACCACGCCTGCGCGCGGCGCGCGGACGGGCGCCTGCTGTGCTGGGGCGACAACAGCAGCGGGGAGGCGGGCATCGGCGCCAGCACGGGCCCCTTGCTCGCTCCGCAGCTCGTGACGGCGCTCGGCACGAACGTGGTCGGCGCCGCCGCCGGAAGCTTCGCGACCTGCGCCCATCGCAGCGACGGCAGCCTGTGGTGCTGGGGCGCGAACGAGGTGGGCCAGGTCGGCGATGGTACGACCACTCGGCGCTTGTCGCCCGTGCTCGTGACCGCGCTGGGCACCAGCGTGGTGCAGGTGGCCGCCTTCAACGCGCACGTCTGCGCGCGCCGCAGCGACGGCAGCGTGTGGTGCTGGGGCCCGAATGGCGAGGGCCAGCTCGGCGACGCCACCACGCTCGCCAGGCTGAGCCCCGTGCGCGTCACCGCCCTCGGCACGAGCGCCGTGGACGTCGCCGTGGGTGCTCGTCATAGCTGCGCCCGAACGGCCGACGGAGCCTGTGGTGCTGGGGCGACGGCACGACGGGGCCCTCGGCGATGCAGCGAACCAGGACCGCACCAGCCCGCGCGTCACGGCCCCTCGGCACGACGGCGGTCGAGCTCGCGCTGGTGATGCCACTACCTTCGTGCGCCGCAGTGACGGCAGCCTCTGGGCTTGGGGCTATGACAACTGGGGGGAACTCGGCAAAGGCGTCGCCATTGGGGGTGCGGCGTTACCGGCGGCCGTGACCTCGCTGGGCACCAGCGTGGCCGAGATCGCCGCAGGCTACGCTCACACCTGTGCCCTTCGAACCGACGGATCCCTGCGGTGCTGGGGACTCAACACCAACTCCCAGGTTGGGGCGACGCTGGGCGGCGCCGCCTGGGCGCCGACGGCACCCACCCGCTGTGGCGACGGCCTCTGCGAGCTGAATGAGCGCCTGAGCGGCGGCTGCGCCGCCGACTGCGCCACCACCTGCGGCGACTGCGTCTGCGACGGCGTGCTCGAGGACGCCGCGAGCTGTCCGACGGACTGCGTGGCGGGCAATACCTGCAGCAGCCCCGCGGTCTGCGGCAACCAACGCTGCGACGCCGGCGAGACCTGCTCGCAATGCGCCGCCGACTGTGGCACGTGCTACCCGCCGGCGGGCGGCTCCGGAGCCAACGGCGGCGCCACAAGATAGAAACACGCACCTTTGGCACGCGGTGCTTTACGCGCACCCCATAGCTTCGACAGCCGCCCGCGCTTCGCGACTACCTCTGACACGACTACCTCTGGCGCCTCGCGCGCCGTCGATCTACAACCAGGGTCGGCAGAGGAGGCCGACCCATGTCGTGGCGCCCGCGTTTCCGCCGCTGGCTGCCCTCCGCGGCCATGGCCCTTACCAGTGCCCTGGCCCTGCTCTGGACCGGCCCCCGGGCCCGCGCCGAGCGCATCCCGCTCAACGTTTCCTTGTCCGCGGCCGGCTTCGAGCAGATCCGTGAGCAGGACGGGGTGCGCGTCTACAAGCACGCGACCTCGGACATCATTCGCCTCGGCGCCGAGGGCCGCTTCGCCGCGCCGCCCGACCAGGTGCTGGCGGCGCTGCTCGACTACCCAGGCCACGTCGGCGTGATCAAGCGCGTGTCGGAGAGCCGCGTGCTGCAGCGCGGCGCCGACTGGTTGCTCGTCTATCAGCACCTCAACCTGCCGGTGATCAGCGACCGCGACTTCACGCTGCGCGTGCGTTCGGGCCACACCGGCGACCTGCGCTGGATCGAGTACAACGCCGCACCGCAGCTCGGTCCGCCGGCGCGCAGCGGGATCGTGCGCGTGACGACGCACCACGGCAGCTGGCAGCTCCGGCCGATCGAGGGCGGGCGCGCCACCTTCGCGCGCATGCAGACGACGATCGATCTCGGCGGCCTCTTGCCCAAGTGGCTCGCTCGCTCGGGGTCGGGCAAGGAAGTGCCGCAGCTCTTCTTCGCGCTGCGGCGCCTGTTGCCGCGCGGAGGAGCCGCTGGGTCGCCCGTGACGCCGGCCACCGGTGCTGCGGCCGGCGCGGGGGCGGCGCGGTAGCTTGGGGGTCGAAGCACGAGGTGGGTCATGCTGAGTGTGTCGCAGCTCAACTTGTCGCAGGCCGATCTGGTCATGCAGCTCCTGCTCGGGCTGCTCTCGTGCGCCTTGCTGCTCGAGATCTGGCTCTCGCACCGCTGGCTCCGCGCGGCGGTCGGCTTCGGCCTGCCGCGGCGGCCCTTGCCGGCCTATCCCTCGCTGACGGTGATTCGCCCGATCCGCGGGCTCGACACCGAGGCCGAGGAGAACCTGGCCGCTGCTTTTGCGCACGGCTACCCGGGAGCGGTGCAGACGATCTTCGTCTTCGATGACGAACACGAGCCGGCGCTGCCGCTGGCGCGGGCCGCGATCGCCGCCGAGCAGCGCGCGGGGCATCCCGATGCGGGTGTGGCCGAGGTCATCGTTTGCGGAGCGCCGCCGCCCGGGCGCACCGGTAAGCTCAACGCGATGCTGGCGGGGTTGGCCCGGGCGCGCGGCGAGCTGATCGTCTTCGCCGACTCCGATATCCGCCCCGGCGGCAAGGCGCTCACCGCTCTGGTCGAGACGCTGCTCGGCACGCCACGCGCGGGCGCCGCCTTCGCGCCGGTGGTCGTAACGCCGCGGCCGCAGACGATGGGCGACGCGGGCTACGCGCTGCTGCTGAACGCCCTCTACGGCGCCGCCGCCGCAGCCGCCTCGCGCAAGCACGAGGGCGAGCTGCCCTTCATCATGGGCCAGTTCATGGCCTTCCGCCGCGAGACGATCGCCGCGATCGGCGGCCTCGAGAGCGCGGACGGCCAGCTCGTCGACGACATGTACCTCGGCGCGCGCGTGCGCGCGGTCGGCTACCGCAACATGATGTCGCCGGTGCGCGTGCCGGTGATTCAGCGGGGCCTGTCGCTGTCCCAGTTCGCCAGCCTCTATCGCCGCTGGATGATCTTCTCGCGCTCGGGGCTGCCGGGCTGGTCGTTCAAGCGCACACCGCTGCTGCACGGCATCGCCTTCTGGCTCGGGCTGGTCATCGCCGCCTACGCCTTCGCCGAGGGCACCTGGGGCCTGGCCCTGGGCGCGCTGGCCGTGCCAGCGGCCGTGGCGGCGAGCATCAATCGGCTGCACCGGGCGCTCGGCGGCGGCCGCCTGGCGCCGCGGCATGCCCTGGTGCCCTTCGGGCTGCTGCTGGTGGCCCCGCTGATCTTCGCCACGATCTGGCTCAACCTCGAGGTGGCCTGGCGCGGCCGCACCTATCGGCTCAACGCCTCCTCGCGGCTGGCCGAGGGCGAGGCGCTGGAGGCCGCCGACGACAGCCCCTCCGCGCTCCACCGCCGGCGTCCCCCCACCACCTCAGAGGTCGAGGCTTAGCCAGAGCCCCAGTTCGACGAGCTGCGTCGGAATGGGCTCGTCGGGCTCATCCGGCTGCAGCAGGGCGCGGGCCGCCGCGCGCTCGGCCGCGGGGATCGCCGCCTCACCGAAGCGCAGCTCGCCGTGGCGGCCGAGATGGCCGACGACGAAGGCCTGCAGCGTGAGGTGCGTCAGGAGCAGCACGGAGACGTCGAGGCGCGCCAGCACGCTGCGGTCGCTGAGGTTGCTGATCGCGGAGAGCGTGAAGGACCAGGCGTCCAGCGCGCCGGGCCGCGGCAGGCTGGCGAAGAGCGCGCCGTAATGCCGCCCCGCGTAGAAGAACTGGCGCCGGCCGGTGAAGAGCTCGAGGGGATCGACGCGGCGCGTGCCCTCGTCGTTGAAGAAGTACTCGCCGCCGAGCAGCAGCAGATCGCGCTCGAAGACCGGCAGGGCGTACTGCAGCCCGGCCGCGCTCTGCACCACGGGCCGCGCGCCCTCGCCGCGCGGCCAGCGCAGCGCGCACTCACCCGTGAGGTCGAACTCCCACAGGCCGGCGCTGAAGTCGAGGCCCACGCGGGGGTCGCTCGCTCGGCGATACGCGCCGCTCAGCGCTGCCTCGACCGTGCCCCACACCACCTCACCGCGCGCGATCACGCCGGCGCCATCGAGGCGCGTCGCGCGCTCGAGCACGCCCGCCGCGTAGAGGTTCCAGCCCAGCTGCTCGAGCGGCAGGTGCAGCTTGACCATCGGCACGCCGTTGCGCGCGTCGAAGGGCGAGAGCACGGGGCGGTACTCGCGGTTGACGAAGTCGACGGGATTCCAGATGCGGGTGGCGCCCCAGAGCAGGCGCTGCTGGCCGATCGTCAGGAACAAGCGGCGGGCCAGGTCGAGCTTGAGCCACAGCTCGTTGAGCTGCGCCCGCGTCTGGCGCTGACCCGTCGCCTGGGCCACCGCGCTGGTCTCGTCGAGGGTGGGATCATAGAGCAGCCGTCCGCGCGCGAAGGCCCGTAGCCGATCGTTGGGCCGCGCGTCGAGGTAGAGGTCGAGCACGTTGGGCATCGACAGCCGCTGGTCCTCGGGGCCCCCGTCGCTCAGCGACGCGCCGAAGCGCAGCAGCAGCAGACCGCCGAGCTGCAGGCGCTCCGGGTCGGGGTGGGGCGGGTCCTGCTCCGGCGCGGTCGTCATCGCGGGCGGGGTGGCGTCGGGGCGCCTCGAGGCGGGGACAGCGGGGCGCGGTGGTGCGCGGGTGGTGGGCGCGTCCGGTGCGGCGCTGGGCAACACCGGCTCACTGGGCGCCGCGCCGAAGACACTGTCATCGCGCGAGTCCGCGCGAGCCCGCGCGCACCCAGCGCCGACCAGCAGCACGACGAGCGCGTGCGTGAGGCGCAGGTGCCAGGGCGACATCGGGGCCACGTTGACGCAAATCGGCGATCGCGGCAAGGCCGCCGTTGACCGCATCTGGGGTATACTGCGCCGCATGGCCATTCGACTGGGCGATCTGCTGGTCAAGCAGGGGCTGATCACCGAGCAGCAGCTCGAAGAGGCGTTGCGCAACCAGGAGATGTTCGGCGGGCGGCTGGGGACCAACCTCGTCGAGCTGGGCTACGTCACCGAGCGGGTGCTGGCCAAGCTGCTGAGCGAGCAGCTCCACATCCCCTGCGCCGAGGCGGCCGAGTTCGATCGGATCGCGCCCGCAGCGCTGGCGGCGATCACGCGCGAGAACGTGGAGAAGCACAAGGTCATCCCGCTGGGCCTGGCCAACCGGCAAATGCGCCTGGCGATGTCCGATCCGACCGACCTGCGCGTCGTCGACGAGCTGGCCTTCACCACCGGCCTCTCGGTCAAGCCGGTGGTGGCGCCCGAGCTGCTCATCACCTACGCGATGGAGCGCTACTACGGCATCACGCGGTCGACGCGCTACCTGCGGGTGGCGGGTGCGGCCGACGCCGAGTTCCAGGTCGTGCAGGCCGCCGGCGCGCTCGCCGCGGCCAACGAGGCGGCGAACGCGGGTGTGCGCATCGAGCGGCGCGACGAGTTCTTCGACCAGGGGCGGCGCGAGTTCAAGGAGCAGCGCTTCGACCTGGTGCAGGCGGCGCAGGTGCTCGTCGGCGTCCAGGCCCAGGACGAGGTGCTCGAGGTCGCGCGCCGCTACCTGGCGGCGGACTTCCGCCAGGCGCTGGTGCTGGTGTTGCACGGCGACGTGCTGGTGGGCTGGGAGCAATCAGGGGCGACGATCGGCGCCAAGGACCTGCGCCGCGTGGCGGTGCCGCTGGCCAAGAGCACCTTCTTCCGCCTGGTCCACGAGACGCGCTATCCGTCGGTGGGCCAGGCCAAGCTCTCGCCGGCCGACCAGTGGTTGTTCAAGACCGTGGGTCTGGCCGCCAACGAGGACGTGCTCTGCCTGCCGCTGCTCGTCAACCAGCAGGTGGTCGGCATGCTGCTCGGCGTCGGCCCGCTCAAGGGCCAGGCCGGCGATCGGCTCGCCGACTACGACACGCTGACCAAGAAGCTGAGCTACGCCTTCCAGATCCTGCTGCTGCGCCGGCGCATCCTCGGTCAGTAGCGCGGCGGGTCAGTAGCGTGGCGTCGCCGGGCCCGGCACGCATCGCCGAGCCCGGCACGCCGTCCTCAGGGCTGGGCGAGCCAGCCGGGCATGAACCCGGCCGGTACCTGACCGGCGAAGGGCGTGGCGCCGAAGTTGGCGCGGGCCAGGTCCCCGCGGCTGAGGTTGAGTACGGGGAAGAAGGCGAGTTCGGCGACCACCCGGCTATCCAAGAGGTAGGCAGCGTCCCCTCGCAAGGAGAGGCCATCCTTACCCCATTCGGGTTGCGCACCGCCCTGCCAGCGCCCGTTGCGGCTGAAGGAGATGGCCCGGCGATCGAGGTCGACGGCGACGCCGATCACATCACCGACCGCGAAGGGCTCGTAATCGGTAGCGACCACTCTGCCGGCACAGCGCACCATGCCGCTCGGATCATAGGCGCAGCCGCCGTACCCGTCGGTCTCCGGGCCCAGCTCGAGCGAAAGGTGCTGGGTGGCGACGCCGATCCCCTGGTACCCACCGTCGCCCAGCCGATCGACCTTCAACTCCCAGTAGTGCTTCCCGGCCCGGTGGCCCACGGTCGCGCGCACGCTGTCGTTGACGCTATCGACCTCGCTCGGCACGCTGGCGCCGAGCTGGTCGGACGAGAGCACGATGTTCTTCTGGGCGTCGGCCGGATTCCAGGTCGCGGGGGCCGACCCCGCGGGCGGCAGCACCGGCGCCGGCTCCGCGATCACCACCCGTTGGGCGCGATAGCAGCCACGGAAGGTCGTGGCGCGGTGTTCTAGCATGCGCTCCGCGGTGCGCACGAGGCACTCGCTCGAGCTACTGGGCCACCGGAATGGGTAAGTGGCCTCGGGACAGAAGGTGCCAAAATTCGGCGACCCCTGTTCGTAGGAGTAGCTCACGACCCTCGCCCCGGCGGGGACCGTGGCGGTCTGTCGGTAATATCCGCTCAGGATCACGGTTCGAATCTCGGCCGTCCCCACCGCTCGCACCACCCAGGCCGTGGGCTCATAGGACGAGAGCACGAGGTCTGCAGGTCCCGGACGCGTGACCTCGACGACGGTCTCGCCGCGCGGGTGGTAGTCGTTACCGGAGTGGTCCGACCGCGATTCGTAGATGCCCACGACGTGCAGCTCCGGCGACGAGCCAGCGGGAGTGAGTTCCACGGGCGCCTCGCAGCTCGCCGCCTGCGGGTCGCGCTCGTCGGGCAGCGATTCGGGGCCCGGCGTCGGTTTGGGGCTCGGGGTCGGCTCGGGGCTCGGCGTCGGGTCTGGCGGCTGGCTCGGGTCGCCGCACACGGTAGCGAGAATCTCGGTGTAGCCCTGCTCACACTTACCCCCCAGCACCACGGCGCTGGTCGCGGTGGCCTCGCGCAGCCCGGCGAGGGCCAGTCGCACCGCGAGGCGCAGCTGCTCCTCGGAGCGGCACTTGTCGTTCTTCAACACGACCTTGAAGCACGCGTCCTTCAGCGCGCGCGTCGGTGGCTGCTTGAGCCAGCAACGGGGGTCTGTCGTCTCCTCTTGCACCGCTTCGCAGCGGATCTCCTGGAACTGCTGCTCCGCGGCTCCCTCGTCGAAGGCCCGCGTACACCCTGTTTGTTGTATGACGAGCCCCAGTAGAGCGGCGCTGATCGCCGCGCTCTTCCCGGCTCCGACCATCGTTGAGCTGAGTTGACCTCTTGCCACGCGAGTCCTCCTTGTTACACCCTGATGGGGGTTCCCGTCGGTCGGGTTCCCGCTCGTTGGCTCCGACGCCCCTGCTGGCTGGCCGTGTAGTAATTCGAACCTGGCAACTCGAACCATAGTGACCCGAACCCGGTCTCGGATGCGCGCGCTGGTTGAGTAGTGTCCGGCGCGGACCAGCCGCGGCTCAAAAAAAGATGCGGAGCGGGGCGCGCGGCCGACGACGTCGAGCGCCCGCCCCCCAGCGAACGAAAGCTGAGCCGTTTGCCAATGGCGGAGACACCTCTACAGAAGAGGGCCCACGCGCTGAACCACCTGGGCGCACCGGAGCTGCTGCTCGCGACCCCGACGGGCGAATTCTCCGCGCACGCGTTGACGAGCGCGGAGGACCGCCTGTTGGCAGGACTGCGGGCGCGCGAGGAAGGCGCGCTGGCCGCGCTCTTCGAGCGCTACGGGGCGCACGTGCAGCGGGTTCTGGTGCGCACCCTCGGCGTCGATGCCGAGCTTGCCGACCTGGTGCAAGAGGTCTTCGTGCAGGTCTTGCAGTCGGTGCACCAGGTGGAGGAAGCGGAGCGCTTGAAGGCCTGGATTACCAGCGTTGCTGTGTTTACGGCGCGCGGTTGGATTCGCGCGCGGCAGCGCCGGCGGTGGCTGTCTTTCTTCGATCCGCCGAGCCACGCGGAGCCCGCCGCACCGCATGCCGACGACGCCACGCGAGAGGCGGCCCGCAGCACCTATCGCGTGCTCGAGCGACTCTCGGTCGATCTGCGCCTGCCCTTCGCTCTACGCTACATCGACGGCATGGAGCTGACGGAGGTCGCTGCGGCCTGTGAGGTGTCGCTGGCAACGATCAAACGACGTTTGGCCAAGGCCGAGGCGCTCTTCGTCCGGCTCGCGCAGCGCGAGCCCGCGCTGCGGCCGTGGCTCGAGGGGGGGCGGCGGTGGAGCGCGACCTGAGATCACTGCGCCAACTCGGCCAGGCGATTGCCGAGCAGCAGGACGCCGCGCTCCGCGCGAGCGCGAACCTGGAGCGCGTGGCCCACCGGCTGCTCACCAGCGTGAGGCAGGAGGACCTGCGGCGGCTGGGCCGGCAGATCGCCCAGGCGCAAGACGCCACGCTCGGCCAGCGACCTTGGCTCGCGGCGCAGGCGCGCAGCGCGCGGACGCGGCGGATGGGAGGCCACGGCACCTCGACGTGGCACCACCGGCTGGTCCTCGGGCTGGCCAGCGGGGCCTTGGCCGTGCTCCTCGTCTGGCTGTGGCGGCCGGCCCAGGATTCCGGCCCAGCGGCGCCTTCCTTCCTCGCGGAGGGCCGGCGCGGGCAGCTCGACACGGCGGTCTCGCCGCCCGAAGGACGGTCGGAGCTCACCCTGCGCTTCTCCGACGGCGCGGCCGTCCAGCTGCGGCGCCGGGCTGTCGCACGCGTTCGTCACCTCGATCGGCGGGGTGCGGTCGTCGCGCTCGTGCGGGGCGCGGCCGCGGTGGCGGTGCCGCACCGCGCGCGCACGCGCTGGACGCTCGAAGCGGGGCCCTTCACGGTTCACGTGGTGGGGACCCGCTTCCGCCTCGACTGGTCACCCGAGGCGCGCCTCTTTCACCTCGACCTCCTCGAGGGCAGGGTGGTCGTCGAGGGACCGGTGGTGTCGCGAGTCGCGCTGGGTCAGGGTCAATCGTTGACGATCGAGGTTGCCCAGCGCCGGCTCGAGGTTGGCAAGCTGCGGCAGGACGAGCTGCAGTCCCCGGTAGGCGGCGTGGTGGCGACGGAGCCCCAGCCCGCGCCGTCGAAGGTGGGCGCGCTCGCGCCCGCGGCGCCCGCGCCCAGCGTCGCGGCGGCCCCAGCGGCGGCGCTGCGCGTGGCCACGGTCGGCGAGCGCCGCGTAGTCCCGGCGACCCCGCTGGACCCCGCCCCTGAGCCCAACAGGACCCCGCCCTCACCAGGCGACGGAGCCGCGCAGGTCGGGCCCGCTGCGCCCACACCCGCGCTGGAGGCTGCCCTGCCGCCGGTGGTCCCACCCTCCGCCGGGGGCTCGTCGCCGGCGTGGCGCATCGTGGCGCCCGAGCGTGTGCAGGCGATCCGGCAGCCCGTCGCCGTCGCCGACTCCGCCGGCCGCCAACCCCCACCGAGCTCCAGTCCGTTGCCAGCCGCTCCATCGATCCCGCAGATCCCCGATGACGCCCAGGTCGTCTCGACCCTGCTCGCGGACGGCATGACCGACGCGGCGCTCGAACGCGCCATGCGTGCTTCGTGGCCGACGGTGCTCGAGCGCACTGACCGTGGTGACCTCCGCACGCTCGCCGACGCGGCGCGCTTCGCGCGGGGGACGGCCTTTGCCAACGCGGCCTATATTGCCCTGCGCCGGCGCTTCCCCGGCACGGACGAGGCGGCGCTGGCGGCCTTGTCGCTCGGTCGGCTGGTGGTCGATCAGCGGCGGGACTACGCCGGGGCGGTGCGGTGGATCGAGCTCTTCCTCAACGAGCGTCCGCGAAGTCCGCTCGCCCCGGTGGCGGCCGGCCGGCTACTCGAGGCCTTCGTCGCGCTGGGCGCGCGCGAACGAGCCTGCGCCCAGGCGCGGTCGTTCGTGGCGCAGTTCCCGGGTGGCCCTTATCAGGGCCTCGCGCGCGACGTGCTGCGCACCTGCCCCCCTCCGCAGCGCGCGGCGAGCCGCTCGCGATGAGCCGCTCGCGATGAGCGAGAGGTCAGGGCGGGCGGTGCGGTGGTCACCTCGCCTGCCCGTGGCCGCGCTCTTGGTGCTCGGCAGCACCGCGCCGGCCTTCGCGGCGCGTGGCCGCGAAGCCCCGCAGCAGGTCCTGATCATCGCGCGCGCCTCGCCCCCTGGGGAGCTGGTGCGGCGGTTGGTCAGCGAGCTCGAATACCTCGGGCTCGTGACCGCGGTGGTCTGGCGCGACGCGAAGGCCGGCACCGCCGAGGCGGCGGTCGACCGGGCGCGAGGGCCCCAGCGCAGCGCCCTGACGCTGGAGGTCAGCGCCGCGCGGGCCACCCTGCTGATGGCCACCGCCGAGGGCAGGGCGCCACCCCGACGACAGGAGCTCGCGCTCCGCGTCGGCGAGGACGTGGCCATCACCGCCACGCAGCTCGCCGAGTGGGTGCGCGCCGCGCGAGCGGAGGTGTCGCTGCCGCCAGCCGCGCCGCCCGTCGAGCCGCCGGCGCAGCGCGGCTACACGTTGCGCGTGGCGGCGGGGCCGAGCTGGTCGCCGGGTGGCGCCGGCGCGAGCGGCCAGCTCTGGCTCGCGGGCGACTGGCGACTAGCCCCTTGGCTGGCCCTCGCGGGCACGGCGCTGGTGCCCATGTTGGCGGCGCGCTTGAGCAACGCCTTCGGCCAGGCCGAGCTCTATCCCTTGGTCCTCGGCCTCGGCGCACGCCTGCGTCCGTGGTCGGGCGCCCGGCGCCTGCGCTTCAGCGGCGTGCTGGGCGCGGGCCTGAGCGCCGTGTACCTCAAGGGGAGCACGTCCTTCGCGGTGCTGCGCGGCACCAGCGATTGGGTGGTCGGGGGCCTCGGCTACGCGGGCGTCGACCTCGCGCTGCGCCTGTCGTCGCGTGCGTCGCTTGTGCTCGGCGCGCTGACCGGCGTGGTGTTGCCGCGACCGGTCGTCACCTTCGCGGGGCTGGACGCCGGCAGCTGGGGCCGACCCCTGCTGGCCCTGAGCCTCGGCCTGGAGCTGTCGCCATGATCCACTCGACGGGCACGCGTGCGCTCGCCTGGCTTCGTCGCGCGCTCGCGATCGGGCTGCTCGCGGGGGCGGCCTGCGGCGATACGCGGAGCGAGGTCATCGTGGTCAACCACCCGGCGGGCGACGCGACCGCGCTCGAGGCCGATGCCGGCATCAAGTGACTCGCCGCCCTCGCGTCCTCGTGGGAAGGACAGCGGGGGCACTCTGACCTGCTGGGCGTCGCCCGGACCCGATCCATCGCGAGAGGAGGCCGTTCCACCGCGGAGCTGAGCAGCCTCGCCCTACAGCACCTCAGACCACCGCGGCGAGGCCGCGAACGCCGCGTGGATCAGTCCGACATGCGAGTACGCCTGCGGAAAGTTGCCCCACATGCGCAGGCCCTTCACCTCGTAGTCCTCCGAGAGCAGCCCCAGAGGAGATAAGGCCCCTCGTGCTCGCTCGAGTAGCGCCCTGGCTTCTCTGGTCTTCCCCACGACGACCAGCGCCTCCACCAACCAGAAGGTACACATGATGAACGCGACGGTGGGTACTCCGAAGCCATCGTCGACGTTGTATCGCAAGAGCCAGTCGCCGTGCGCCAGCTCGCGCCAGATCGCCTCGATCGTAGCTCTGAGCCGCGGGTCGTCGGCCTTCAGCAGGCGCAGCGTGGCCATCTGTAGCAGCGAGGCGTCCAGCCCCGCGCCACCGTAGGTCGCAACGAAGGCCCCCTTGGCCTCGTTCCAGGCCGAGGCGTTGATCTCGCCCAGGATCCGAGCGGCAGCCTGCTTCAGTTCGCCTGCACCATCGATACCGCGACGACCGAGGATAGCGGCCGTCCGATCCGCGGCCGCCCAGCACATCAGACTCGAGAAGGTCTGGGGATGGGTGCCGTTGCGATGCTCCCAGATGCCCGTGTCCGGCGTACCCACGACGGAGATAGCCTTCCTCGCCAGTCGTTGCAGCAGGTCGAGAGTCTCGTACGAGCGCTCGCCGCTGAAGCGATCGTCCATGAACACCGGGCACAGCGCCAGGACCATCTCGCCGAAGACATCGAGCTGGCGCTGTTTGGCGGCCCCGTTGCCGATGCGCACCGGTCCCTCGCCGTTGTAACCAGGCCAGGAAGAGAGGATGCTCTCGTCGAGATCCGTGGTCGCGTCGATGCGGTAGAGCGGCGCCAGTTCAAGGTCCGGGCTGGCGGTGGCCACGTTGATCAGGTAGCGAACGAACTGCTCGCGCTCCTCGAAGTGGCCGAGTAGGCGAAACGCGGAAAGCGCGTAGTAGGCGTCGCGAAGCCAGCAGTAGCGGTAGTCCCACGTGCGGCCGCTCCCCGGCGCTTCCGGAATCGAGGTGGTTGTCGCGGCGACGATCGCGCCCGTATCCTCGAAGCAGTGCAGCTTCAAGGTGAGGGCCGAGCGGATCACCTCCTGCTGGAACACGGGCGGGACGTCGCACTCCTTGACCCACCGGCGCCAGTACCGCGTCGTCTCCTGGAGAAAGCGCTCGCAAAGCGGGGCCAGCGGCTCTTCGACGGGCATACCCCAGGTCAAGACGAAGTAACGACGCTCCGTCAGCGCGAACGGTTGGCCACCGAGGTACGAGATCGGCAGGTCGGTGGTCAGGCGAAGCTGCGCGGGGAACCCCTCGAAGCGGAGGTGGTTGGAGCCGTGCACTCGGCCCGGCTTGACCTTGGACCAGCCGAGAACAGGCTCGCAGGTGACCCGGATGCGAGGGGTGCCGTGAACCGGCTCGACGATGCGTATGATCTGCGTCGGACGAAACGCCCGATCGTACTGCGTGAAGCGCGGCACGAAGTCGAGCAGGCGAACCCCGCCATCGGCAGTATCAAACGTGGTCTCGATGATGTTGGTGTTGTCGAGGTAACGCTGCGATCCCGGCGCGTGGTCGACCGGACCGATCTGGAACTGGCCACCGTCGCCCGCGTCGAGCAACGTCGCGAACACCGGCTCGGAATCGAAGCGCGGTAGACAACACCAGACGATCGAACCGGTGTTCTCGACGAGTGCCGAGAACTGACAGTTGCCGATGATACCCAAGTCTTCCAAACGCATCAGGCGACCGTAGCACCAAACAGTTGGCACGCCAACTACATCGTGATATTTCTACGAACATGGGCGCTCGGTTCAAGTCCATCGCGGGATTGACGGTGGGTCTGGCCGTGCTCGCGGGCCTTGCGTTCTACGTCGCGCACACGATGACAGACGGCTGGGCTGAGCGGGACATCCGGCTTCGAACTCAGCTTGCGGTCAACGGGGCCCGTCGCTCCCTGGTCTCCTACTGGAGTATCGACCAGCAGCTCGACCTGGCGCAGGTCCTCGTAGAACTCGTGCGCGACGAGCGGATGATGGCCGCCACGAGCTGCGCACCCGAGGCCACGGTGCTCGCGGCGACCCCCGCGTACCCCCCGCGTTTCGCCTGTGCCTCGATTGCGTCGCGCTTCGCGCGCGGCGCCGATCCGAGGGCGGCGGTCCCGAGCGTCTGGCACGGGGTGGATCGCCTTCCCGGCGGCCCCGTTCATCTCAGCGCCTTGCCCCTCACGGACCAGGATCGGGTGTTGGGCTTCGTGGTCCTGGTGCGCGACCTGGGCTACGCGGAGCGCCGCCAGACCCAGGCGAGCCGGCTGCTACTCGCGCTGTTTGGCCTCGTGGCGGTGGCCGCCTCGGGATTGACCATGCTGATGGCTCGATGGTCGTGGCGCAGCTGGAACGAGGCGCTGCGGAGGCTCTTGCGCGGGGACTTGGCGCAGGCCTGGTTCCGGCCGTTCGTGCGCGACGTTCGCGAGCTCGTCGACCGTATCGTGGCCGAAAAGGAGGCGGACCACGAGGCCGGGGCGTGGACACCGGAACGCCTGAAGACCGCCCTGAACCGGTACCTGCACGGCGAGAAGATCGTCATCGTCGCCAACCGCGAGCCGTACATCCACAGTCGGGCGAAGAGCGGTGAGATCGAGGTCCATCACCCCGCCAGTGGCCTCGTCACGGCGCTCGAGCCGGTGATGCAGGCCTGCTCCGGCGTTTGGATCGCCCACGGTGGCGGGTCGGCGGACCGGGACACCGTGGACAAGCACGACCGCATTCTGGTCCCGCCCGGCGAGCAGTCGTACTTGCTTCGCCGCGTTTGGCTGACCCCGGAGCAGGAGAAGGGCTACTACTATGGCTTCGCCAACGAGGGTCTCTGGCCGCTCTCGCATCTGGCGCACGCGCGGCCGATTTTTCGCGGGGAGGACTGGAAGCACTACCAGACGGTGAACGAGAAGTTCGCCGACGCGGTTGGCGCGGAGGTCGACGCCGACGACCCCATCGTGCTGGTGCAGGACTACCACTTCGCGCTCGCTCCCAAGTTCATCCGTGCCCGCCTCCCTCGCGCGACCGTCATCATGTTCTGGCATATCCCGTGGCCGAACTCGGAACGCTTCGGTATCTGCCCGTGGCGCAATGAGCTGCTCGATGGAATGCTGGGCTCGAGCATCCTCGGGTTCCACACCCAGGTGCACTGCAACAACTTCATCGACGCCATCGACCGCTTCCTGGAGGCCCGCATCGACCGTGAGCAGCACGCGGTCGTGCGTAACGGGAGAACGACGCTGGTGCGGCCCTACCCGATCTCTCTCGAGTGGCCCTCGCGCTGGCTCAAGACGGCGCCGTCGGTCGAGGAGTGCAGGAGCAGTGTCCTCAAGGAGCTGGGCCTGGCGTCGGACGCGCTGATCGGCGTAGGCGTGGACCGCCTCGACTACACCAAGGGCATCGAGGAGCGCATCCTCGCCGTGGAGCGTCTGCTGGAACGCTATCCGGAGTTTCGCGGGCGCTTCACCTTCGTGCAGCTCGCGGCGCCGAGCCGGACCATCATCGAGCGCTACCGGCAGCTCAACGAGGACGTCGAGAAGCTCGCCGCGCGGGTCAACGAGCGCTTCGGCCAGGGCGACTACCGTCCCGTGGTGTTGCTTTGCTCCCACCACGAGCCGCCGACCGTGTTCCGATTCTACAGGGCCTCGGACCTGTGCTACGTGAGCGCCCTCCACGACGGCATGAACCTCGTGGCTAAGGAGTACGCCGCTGCCCGCGATGACGAACGGGGCGTGCTCGTGCTCAGCCAGTTCACCGGCGCGGCGCGCGAGCTGGCCGAGGCGCTGATCGTCAACCCCTATGACCTGGATCAGGCCAGCGCCGCGCTGGCCGCCGCACTCAACATGACCCGCGAGGAACAGCGGGACCGGATGCGATCGATGAGAGGATTGCTCGCGGACTTCAACGTCTATCGCTGGGCAGGCCGGATGATCGAGGACGCGGCGCGGCTGCGCAGCCGCGACCGCCTCACGGGACGCCTCCTGGATAATGCGATGGGCGCCAGAGACGAGGGAACCACGCGATGAGGAACATCCTCGCGCGCGCCAACCGTGAGGTCCTCGAGCAGTTTGCGTGGTCAAGGGTGCTGCTCGCGTTCGACTACGACGGCACCCTGGCACCCATCGTGTCGGACCCGGATCGCGCGTTGATGAGGGCGACCACGCGCCGGCTCCTGAGGGAGCTGGCCAAGCTCTACCCATGCATCGCGATCTCCGGGAGGGCCCAGCGAGACGCGCTGAGACTGCTCCGCGGGGTTGGGATGCGTGAGATCGTCGGCAACCACGGCATGGAGCCGTGGCATGCAAGCGATGGCCTGGCGCAGCTGGTCGCCGGCTGGGTCCCGCTACTCCAAGAGCGTCTCGCCGGGCTGCCTGGGGTCAAGGTCGAGGATAAGGGGTTCTCCGTGGCCGTTCACTACCGGCGGTCACGCGCGAAGAAGGTGGCGCGCAGCGCGATCCTCGAGGCGGCGGGAGCGCTCGGCGACGCCCGGATCATCGGCGGGAAGCTGGTGGTCAATATCCTCCCGCAGGGCGCGCCCCATAAGGGCATCGCGCTGCTGCGCGAGCGCCAACGCCTCGAGTGTGACACCGCGCTCTTCGTGGGAGACGATGAGACGGACGAAGACGTCTTCTCGATCCATCAACCGGGCCGACTGCTTTCGATCCGGGTCGGACGGCGGACGTCGTCCGCGGCGGATTACTACATCACGAGTCAGCGGGACATCGACGAGCTCCTGCGGGCGCTGCTGGTTCTTCGCCAGGCCGCGGACCTCCTGGAGCCGCCGTGGGGAAGGCAGCGCCATGCGACATGATCCGGAAGTCGACTTGGGGAGTGCGGCAATTCCCCCGCTCGGACCGGTGCTCGACTTCATGCGGGTGGTATGGGCCTTCGACCACGCGTTGCAGCGGCGGTCCAAGCACATGGAGACGACGCTCGGCATCACCGCGCCACAACGTCTCGCGATCCGCGTGCTGGGTCGGTTTCCGGGCATGCAGGCCGGTCAGCTGGCGAAGGTCCTCCATCTGCATCCCGGCACCCTCTCGGGCATCCTCAAGCGCCTCGAGCGGAGGGGGCTCATCAGTCGCCGGGCCGACCCGCGCGACCGACGATGTGCGGCCGTGGGGCTCACGGCGGCGGGAAGGACCTTCAACGTCGAGGCGGAGGGCACCGTCGAAGCGGCGATGCAAGCGACCTTCGACCGCCTGGACGAAGCGAAGATCAAGACGACCGCTGAAGTGCTTGGGCTGCTCACAGACTCGCTCGGGGGTGCTGCTGCTGGCTGACCGTGGCTGCAGCCACGGGTGGCCACTGGGCCACCAGCGGCGAGACGCGGAGCGAGGTCATTTCGCTCACTTGCCAGCCCTGTCACCGGCGCCTGGGGCGCTCGCGGTGGCGCCCGTGAAGTCCTGGATCGCCCGACGCATGAAGGCATCGAAGAGTGGGACGGTGAAGGCCATCTGGCCGTGTGCGGGGCTGTAGATCATCCCCTTCCTGATCAACTGGGCGCGGACGGGGCCTAGGCTCGTAATCTTGTTGCCCAGGCGATCGGCGATGTCGCTCGTGCGCTGGGGGCCGGGGCCGAGGTCGGCCATCGCCCGTAGGAAGCGCTTCTCGCTTGGTGTCAGGCGGTCGAAGCGAACGCGGAAGAAGTTCTCGTCAAGGCGACTTGTGACGGTGGCGGTGGCGGCCTCGATGACGTCGAGGCCGATCGGCGAGACCGCGGCCCGGTTCCAGGCTTGGTAGCCCCACTCCTGCAAGAAATACGGATAGCCCTGGGTCAGCCGGAAGACCTCGGCCAGCGCAGCGGGTTCAAAGGAGACACCCACTGCAGCGACGGGGTCCTGCAGGGCCCTGGCAGAGTCGGACTCGGAGAGCGCACCGATAGCAGGGAAGCTGAACAGCCGCTCGGCATACGACTTCGACTCGCCGGCAAGTCCCGGGAGGATCGGTAGGCCGGCGCCGAGAAGTACGAGGGGAAGCTGGCGCTGCTGCATCCTGTGCATGGCCATGATCAGGGCGCTCAGCTCTTTCGCGCCGAAGTACTGGATTTCGTCGATTAGGATCGCGATCGCCGCGGCGCGGTCGTCTGCAGCCTCAGCGACGGCGGAAAAAAGGCTCGGAAGATCGATTTCGAGATCGCCGCTGTCGGCAGTGCCCCGCTCGGGCTCGATGTCGAGGCCGATCTCAACGTCGCCGGCGGTCACCTTGATCGCACCAAGGAAGCTCCTGAGGACGGCCAGCGCCCGTCGCACCCGATGACTTGCGCCAGCTAACCGGTTCAACTCGAAGAGCAGGCGGCGGAGGTGCGGAGCGAGCAGTTGGGCGAGGGACTTTTCGTCGTGCGCCTCGATGAGGATGGTGCGGTAGCCTGTCGCCTGCGCCATCCGTTCCAACTCGTTGAGCAGCACGGTCTTGCCGACACCTCGAAGCCCGGTGAGCAGGATGCTTTTCTCAGGGCGCCTGAGCTTGATACGTCCGAGCAGTACGCGCGCCTGCTCCAGGACGCCTTCTCGCCCGACAAGCTCGGGTGGAGGCGCGCCGGCGCCAGGGGCGAAGGGGTTTCGAATGGGGTCCATGGGATCTCCAGCAGGAATATAGCGACTTATTCGTCATTATATATGAACTGAGCTATAAACGACTACAATTGCTCCCGCGGGGGCTCGCGCCCGGGTGAGGGCACCCGCACCAGACCCGTGCTGCGCTGCGAGCTGGGCTCGCGCACGCCGGGTGGTAGCAAGCGAGCGCGCGTCGAAGCGCTGCCACGCCGGCGCGCGCTCCTGAGCGGCTCTCGGCGGGACTATCGCGACGCCTCGGCACCACCTGCGGCAGCCGCCCGCGCTGCCAGGGCCCGCAGCAGCAGCTCGGGCAGGGCCGCCGAAGGCGCCGTTGGAGCAGATCAGCACGATGTCGCCGGGTTGGGCCTGCTGTGTGACGTGCGCGGCGATGGCGGGGGTCGTGGCGATGGCGTGGGCCTCGACGCCGCGGGTGCGGAGGGCCTCGGCGAGGGCCTCGGGGTCGAAGCGCTCGGCGGGTGGGATCTCGGCCAGTCGCTCGTGGCTGGCGATGATCACCTGATCGGCGCCGGCGAAGGCCTCGGCGGAGCGGTCGACGCCCTGGCCCTCGGCCAAGGCAGCCTCGGCCACTAGGGCCAGGGCGTCGGCCTGCCGCTGGGCCTGAGGGGTCTCGGCGAAGAGGCGTGGGGGCCTCGCCGCCTGGGCCCACCTACCCGGCAGCCCTGATGTGCGGGCATTGTTGCGCTTGCCCACTGCCGGAACCGAACGTAAAATCCGCCTCAAGAAAACCCGCCAAGGCTATGCGCGCAAGCGTATCCTCAAACCGGCGGGTTCCTTTTTCTCTATGCATCCGGTGACGCCCCGCCCATTCACGAAGTGCGCGACGACCCACACGGAACAGGTGGACCTCCTGCGCCAGCGCGGGATGCAGGTAGACGACCCAGCCGAGGCGGAGTTCTACCTCCAGCATCTCAACTACTATCGCCTCGCGGCCTACTGGCTGCCGTTTGAGGTGGATCACGCGAGTCACAAGTTTCGGGCGGGAACGCGCTTCTCGGATGTCCTGAACCTGTACATCTTCGACCGCGAGTTGCGCCTCCTGGTGCTCGACGCTGTGGAACGGATCGAGGTGTCGGTGCGGAGCCAGTGGGCCTACCAGCTCGCCCATCTACACGGCCCACACGCGCATCTCGACCCCAAGCTGGCGTGCCGCGATGATCGTTGGCAGACCAACTTCGCCCAGCTCCAGAGCGAGGTTCGCCGCTCGGACGAGACCTTCATCAGGCACCTCACCAGCAGCTATGACGAGCAACTGCCGCCGGTCTGGGCCGTGTGCGAGGTGATGTCGCTCGGCCTGCTGTCGCGCTGGTTCGATAACCTCAAACCGATGGCCACCCGCAGGGCGATCGCTGCCGCGTATCGCGTCGACCATCGGGTGTTGGCATCGTGGCTGCACCACCTGTCGACGGTGCGAAACACCTGCGCGCACCACAGTCGGCTGTGGAACCGCGAATTCACCGTGACGCCCCAGGTGCCTCGGACTAAGCCCGCGGACCTTGCCCCTTGCTTCGCCCCTACATCCCGCAAGGTCTACAACACGCTGGTCATTCTCCTGTACTGCATGGACCTCGTCGCGCCTCAGCACCGCTGGCGCTTGCGCCTGCGTCAGCTGATTAGGGATCACCGAATCCCGGTCGCCGCGATGGGCTTTCCCGCCGGGTGGAGCGAGCTGGCGATCTTCCATGATCCTGCGCGGAATGGGCACGCCCTTGCTCCCCGGTGAGGCGCGCACTTCGACATGACGCCGCACCGGCTCTGGCGCGATGGCTGCGCCTCGGCCTCGTGGCGCGTGCGCCGCACGGGTGGCGGGTCGAAAGCCGGTCAGCGCGCGCCGCGGCGCTTCCGCGTCCGCTCGACCCGCGGATGGGCTATCGGACCGGCGAGCGCGACCCCGCAGAATCGACCGCGGTCGCCGCCCGCGGTTCCAGCGCCCGCAGCAGCAGCTCGTGGAGGCCGCCGAAGGCGCCGTTGGAGCAGATCAGCACGACGTCGCCGGGTTGGGCCTGCTGCGCGAGGTGCGCGGCGATCGCGGGTGGCGTGGCGATGGCGTGGGCTTCGACGCCGCGCTGGCGGAGGGCCTCGGCGAGGGCCTCGGGGTCGAAGCGCTCGGCGGGGGGGACCTCGGCCAGTCGCTCGTGGCTGGCGATGATCACCTGGTCGGCGCCGGCGAAGGCCTCGGCGTATTCGCGCTGGAAGATGTTGCGGCGGCTGGTGGCGCTGCGCGGCTCGAAGATCGCCCACAGGCGGCGCCCCGGCCAGCGCGCGCGCGCCGCGGCGATCGTCGCCGCCACCGCCGTCGGGTGGTGTGCGAAGTCGTCGACCACGGCCACGCCGCCGGGCTCGTCGCGCAGCTCGAGGCGCCGGCGCACGCCGCGAAAGCTGGCCAGGCCGCGGCGCAGCTCGTCGGTGCTCAGGTCGGTGTCGTGCAGGGCGCCGAGCACCGCCAGCACGTTCTGGGCGCTGTGCTCGCCCCACAGCGGCACCTGCATCTCCCCGAGCGAGACGCCGTCGCGCAGCGCCTCGAAGTGCAGACCGTCGGGCAGCGAGCGGTAGCGCGCCAGCCACAGGTTGGCGTCGGCTGCGGGCTGCGTGGCGTAGGTCGTCACGCGCGCCGTGCGGGCGCTCTCGGCGATCAGGCGCCGCGCCCGCGTCGCGCCCTGCCAGACCACCAGGTGCCCGTCGGGGGGCACGGTCTCGAGCAGCGAGGCGAAGGCGCGCTCGACGGCCTCGATCGAGGCGAAGATGTCGGCGTGGTCGTACTCGAGGCTGGTGATCACGGCCGTGCGCGCGCGGTAGTGGACGAACTTCGAGCGCTTGTCGAAGTAGGCCGTGTCGTACTCGTCGCCCTCGATCACGAAGAAGCGCCCCGCACCGACGCGAAAGGACTCGCTGGCGCCGACGAGCGCGCCGCCGATCAGATAGGACGGGTCGCGACCCGCCGCCTCCAGTACATGCGCGGCGAGCGCGGTGGTGGTCGTCTTGCCGTGCGTACCGGCGAAGACGATGCTGTGGCGCGTGCCGATGCCCAGCTCGGCGATCGCCTCGGGCATCGAGCGGTAGGGCAGGCCCTGCTCGCGCACGAAGACCGCCTCGGGGTTGGTGGCGCGCACCACGTTGCCGATGATCACCAGCTCCGGTCGCGGCTCGAGGTGTGCCGCGTCGAAGCCCTCCAGCACCGGGATGCCCCACTCACGCAGCTTGTCGCTCATCGGCGGGTAGACCTGCTGGTCACTGCCGCGCACGCGATGCCCGAGCCGTTGCAGCAGCCCGGCCAGCGCGCCCACCCCCGTGCCACAGATGCCGATTACGTAGATGTCCATCGCGGTGCAAAGGCCTCAGCGGCTCTGGGCTTCCAGCCAGGCCTTGGTGAAGATGTTGGCCGGCAGCGGCCGCAGGTCCACCTCGCGCACCACCATCGTGGTGCGATTGGCCGGCTCGAGCTCGTCGAAGATGCGCAGCTCGCGCGGATACCAGACCTCGCCGCCCTTCGACGGGCTCTGGACCTTGACCCAGTGCGGGTAGTAGCTCGTGCGCAGCAGCTTGCCCGAGGCCGCGAACTCCTGCCGCTTGAGCACATTGCGCGACTGCTGGTCGATCCAGAGCTTGAGCGTCGGATAGGCCACGTCGACGCCCGGCCGCGCGCGCAGCTCGAGCACATAGGCGCGGTAGCGCCCGAGCGTCGCGTCGCCGCTGTGGCGCGCGAGGTATTCCTCCGCCAGCCGCGACTCGTCGAAGTCCTGCCGATTCGAATCCGTGCCCCCGATGCGCTCGCGCTCGGTGCGCCGCTCCCACTTGCCGATGCGCGCGTCGTAGAACCAGAGGTTCTTGCTGATCCGCAGGTAGCCCTTGCCGCGCTCGGAGCGCGGCTGGACGAAGACGATCATCAGTCGGTCGTCGGCGTCGCGGCGGAAGTAGACGCCGTCGTAGACCAGGTCGTTCTTGCCCTTCTCCTGTTGTTGGAGGAAGAACTGCCCCTTCCAGTCGCCGGAGTTGCGCTGCCGCTCGTCGACCACCCTGACCAGCGCCAGCGCCTCGGCCGCCGAGAGCCCCGCCAGCGCTGGACGCGCGGCGAGCGTGAAGAGCAACACCCAGGGCAACGTCCGCAGTCTTTTCATCGGCTCGCCAGCTCCATCGCTTCGCGCCTCTTCATCCCACGTCGTGCAGCGCCAGCACCGGGCGCAGCCGCGCGGCGCGATAGGCCGGGTAGAGCGCGAAGCAGGTGATGACGCCGCTGATCAACGCCGCCGCTCCGACCACCGCCCGCGGCCAGACGGCGAGCTGCAGCGTATCGCTCATCAGAAAGATGGCGAAGCCGGGCGAGAGCTCGATCCGCGCGGCGTTGAGCAGGTGCGCGCCGGCCACCCCGAGCAACGCCCCGATCGTGGTGGCGCCCAGCGCCAGCAGCCCGCTCTCGAGCATGAACATCAGCAGCACGCGGCCGCGCCCCATGCCGATCGCGCGCAGCGTGCCGATCTCGCGCGTGCGCTCGCGAATGCTGATCCACAGCGCGTTCATCACGCCGATCACGATGATCACCAGCAGGATGCCGACGACGACGACCGTCACGGTGTCGAAGGCGGTCAAGATCCAGGTCAGCATCGCCAGCTCGTCGCGCCAGGTCGTGACGTCGAGCTTCTGGCCGGTCCAGTCCTCGCGCGTGACGATCGGGATCTTCATCCAGAAGGGCTCCGCCTGGGCGTCCAGCAGCCGATACCCCTGGCGGGTGAGTCCGGCGCGGAGGCGCTCGGCGACGCCCGCCGCGCGACTCGGGTCGCGCAGCAGCAGCTGAATCGCGCCGGTCGTGTCGCGCTTGAGCAGGTAGATCTCGCGCACGGTCTGCTTGGGCGCGAAGATGTTGAACTGGCTCAGCAGCCCGAGGTTGCGCGCGATCGCCACCACCTCGACGTCGACCGCGTTGTTGGCGCCGCGCACCGTCGGCGCGGAGAGCGTCAGCGTATCGCCGACGCGCACGGCCAGCTTCTCGGCCTGCTTGGCGAAGAGCAGCGCGGTGTTGGGCCGCCGCAGGCCGCGTAGGTCGCCCTGCACGATGCTCAGCACCCGGGCCAGCTCGGGCTCGGCGTCGATGTCGACCCCACGCACGCCGACCTGCACCGAGGCCGTGGGGCTGATCAGCTTGCCCCAGCCGCGCAGGCGGTCCACCACCAGCCGGGCCTCCGGCACCTCTTGCCGCACCCACTTCACCAGCGGCTCGTAGCGCGTCACCACGGGCGCCGCCTGCCCGCTGGTGATCTTGTAGAAGCCGGCGATGTTGACGTGGCCGGTGGCGATCGTCGTCGCCGCGCGCAGCATCGTGTCCTGCACGCCGCGCGAGACGCTGGTCAGCAGCACCAGCAGCAGCGTGACCAGGGCGATCGCGCTGCCGAGCATCAGCGTGCGGCCGCGGTGCTGCAGCAGGTTGCGCGCGGCGATCAGCAGCAAGCGGCTCATCGTGGCTACCTAGTCCCCTTCCGCCATCGCCTCGCGCGGCGTCACTCGCAGCGCCAGGCGCGCCGGGGAGAGCGTGGCGATCAGCGCCACCAGCGCACAGCTCGCCAGGGCCAGCGCGACCTGCGACCAGGCGAGCGCGGGGTAGAGCCGCGGCCCCGAGAAGAGGAAGTGGAAGAAGTCGGTGGTCGCCGGAATGCCGTGGTGGCCGAGCCAGAGCAGCGCGGCGCTGCCCAGCGCGGCCCCGCAGCCGCCGAAGACCGCGACCATCACCACCGTCTCGGCGACGATCATCCGCAGGACGAAGCTGCGTTGCGCGCCGATCGCGCGCAGCGTGCCGATCTCGCGCGTGCGCTCGAGCGTCGCCAGCAGCAGCGCATTGTTGACGATGATCAACGCCACGAGAAAGATCACCAGCATCGCGCCGTAGAGCGCGTAGCGGATCACGTCGACGAGCTGGCCGACCACGCCGCTGGCCTCGCGCCAACCGATCGCCGCCACCCCGAGGCCGAGTCGGCGGTTCAGCGTGCGAAGCTGCTCGAGGGTCCGCCTTTGGGCCGCGCGGCTGCCGTCCTTCAGCATCACCGCCGCGTTGACCACCACGCCGTGATCGAGCTCCGACTGGCTATAGACGCGCCGTTGCAGCGCGGCATCGTAGCGCCCGGTGCTGGGGCCGAGATCGAGCCCCGCGGGGGCGGCGGGCGCCGCGCCCCGGCCTTGCTCTTCGACCACCTCGCCGGGGGCCGCGAAGAGCGCCTCGGCCTGCGCGCGGGTCACGGCCTTGACGCCGGCCCTGCGGCGCAGCGTCTCCTGCTCGCGCCGACGCTCGGGGGTCAAGTAGCCGTAGAGCTCGCGAAAGGACATCAGGTCGACAAGATTGAAGCCGCCGGCGAGCGGCGAGCGGTCGAGGCTGCGGAAGCGAAAGGTGCCGTAGACCTTGACGGGCACCTTTCGCGTGTACCCGCTGCCGCGGGCGAAGGCCGTCAGCACCAGCTCGTCGCCGAACTTGATGCTGTAGAGCTCGAGCCGCGGCGCGACGACGCGATAGAAGAGCGCGTGGCGCGCGGCGAAGTTCTGGTCGTCCATCGCCAGCAGCTCGCGCAGGAGCTGCGCCGTGCTCTGCTGCTTGCCGCCACCCAGCTCGCGGCGCAGCGCGGCGCCCACCGCCTCCGCCGCCAGCGGATCGAGCTGCATCAAGAGCGAGCCGGTCTGGTTGACGTTGAGGCGGATCCAGCTCTGGCAATCCGGGCAACGGGCGATCGTCAGCCCCTCGTCGAGCTTCTCCTTGATCAGGTCGAGCCGGCGGGCGGTCTTGTTCTTGACCTGCTCCTCGTAGACGCGCTTGTTGAAGAGGAAGCCGCGCTGGCCGGGCGGGATCATCGTGCCGTCGACGACCTCGAAGCGGTCGAAGGTCTGACGGAAGAGCGCCGTGTCGGTGCCGAGGTAGCGCAGCCAGATCAGGTCCTGGTCGAGGCCGAGCGGACCGACCTCGTTCTCGAGGTACTCGAGCGCGTCGTAGGGGTCGGCCTCGAAGCGCGACCAGAAGTCCGGGCGCCGCACGCGCGCCAGCGCCAGATCGGGGTCACCGTACTCGCGCTTGTAGCGGGCCACGTCGATCAGCGCCTCGGCGTTGCTCAGGCTGCGATCGAAGACGGCGATCACTCGCTGCAGGTGTTGCGCCAGCGCGCGCTGGCGGGCCAGGTCGCCGCTGCGCACGGCGGCGCGGAGCGCGGCGAGCTGGCGTTCGAGCAGGTTCTCGGTGCTGGAGACGGCGATGTCGATGCCCATCGGCACGACCGTGGCGACGTTGTCGAGCTGCAGCAAGGCGCGCCGTAGCGCGGGGAAGTTCTCGATCACGCCCACGTCGGGCATCGAGCCGTCCATGTTGCCGAAGAGCTGGAACGACTCCTTGGCGCCGGCGCGATAGAGCTGGATGTGCCCGGCGACCGAGTTGACGAGCGTGCGCTCCATCGCCTGGTCGACCGCCTCGAACAGGCAGCTACCGCTCAGCAGCAGCAGCGTGCCCAGCAGCAGGATCGAGCCCACGAGCAGCGTCCGCAGCCGGTGCAGGCGCAGGTTGCGCAGGCTGATGCGCGCGACGACCGGCAGGGTCTGCCAGAGCAACGACCCCTCGGCGCTCAGCAGGGCGCCGAGCCGGCCCCAGCGACCGCGGGGCGCGCTCATGCGGCGATCTGCCCGTCGACCAGCCGGATCACCCGGTGCGCGTGCTTGATCACCTGCTGGTCGTGCGTGGAGAAAAGAAACGTCGTGCCGTCCTGCTCGTTGAGCTGCTGCATCAGCTCGATGATCGTCCCGCCGGTCTTGGAGTCGAGGTTGGCCGTCGGCTCGTCGGCGAGCACCAGCGCGGGGCGCGTCACCAGCGCGCGGGCAATCGCCACGCGCTGGCGCTGCCCGCCCGAGAGCTCCCCGGGACGATGCTCGGCGTGGTCGCCCAGGCCGACGCGCGCCAGCAGCGCCCGCACGCGCTCGTGGCGCTCGGCGCGGCCAATCCCGCCCTGCAGCAGCAAGGGGAACTCGATGTTCTGCAGCGCCGTCAGCACCGGCACCAGATTGAAGGACTGGAAGATGAAGCCGATCTGAAACAGCCGCAGCCGCGTCAGCGCGCGGTCGCTGAGCTGGCCCGTCTCCTGCCCGGCGACGGTGACGCGGCCGGCCGTCGCCACGTCGACGCAGCCGATCAGGTTGAGCAGCGTCGTCTTGCCGCTGCCGGAGGGGCCCGCGATCGCCGAGAACTCGCCGCGCGAGATCGTCAGGTCGAGGGCGCGTAGCGCGGGCACGACCACGGCGCCGAGCCGGTAGTCCTTGCGTACGCCCTCGAGCTGCACGATGCGTTCAGCGGAGGGAGGCTCAGACAGCGGCTCAGGCAAGGGGCACACTCCACGGTGGCAGCGCGTCCTTTTGTCACGGATCAAGGTGGGGCGCCAGTTGGTGCGGCCCTGGCGTTGGTGCCGCTCTGGCGGAGCGGCTACATTGCGCCGGGCAAGCGGTCGCCGCGGCGCAGGGCGCGCTGAGCGGCCGCGGAGGTGCATGATGGCGATCGACCCGCAGCGAAAGCGGCAGTTCACCTTCTCCGGGCTCTACATCTTCCTGGCGCTCCTGGCGCTGCTCTTCGTGCAAAGCCTCCTCGGGCCGCACGGTGAACGGCCGCGTCCGGTGCCCTACAGCGAGCTGCTGAGCCTGATCCGCGCGGGTCGGGTGGCACGGGCGGAGATCCGCGAGACGGAGATCATCGCTGAGCTGCGCCCAGCGCCCGCTGTCGTGGCGCCGACGGCCCGGCCCCTGCCCGCGCCCGGCGCCCGCGCTGGGGGCCCAGCGCGGTCCGCAGCGCCGCCAGCCAGCGCGGCCCAGGCGCCGCCAGCGGTCGGCCAGGCGCCCGCGGCGAATAAGGTGCCCGCGGCGAGCATGGTGCCTGTGGCGGGGGCGGCGGGCGGGCGGCCGCTCCACCGGCCAAGATCATCGCCACGCGCATCCCAGCCACGCTCGAGGATCGCCTGGTCGAGCTGCTCGTGCAGCACGGCGTCGCCTTCGCCGGTCGTATCGAGCAGACGGCGTGGTGGGAGAGCGTGCTGGGTTGGCTGCTGCCGCTGGCGTTCTTCGTGGCGCTCTACTCCTTCGCCATGCGGCGGATGGCGAAGGGCGGCGGCGGCCCGCTGAGCTTCGGCAAGTCGCGCGTCAAGATCTACGACCGCACGCAGAACGAGCGCATCACCTTCGAGGACGTCGCCGGCGTCGACGAGGCCGAGGACGAGCTGCGCGAGGTCGTGGACTTCCTCATGCACCCGGACAAGTACCAGGCGCTCGGCGCGCGCATCCCGAAGGGCGTGCTGCTGGTCGGCCCGCCCGGCACCGGCAAGACGCTCCTGGCCAAGGCCGTCGCCGGCGAGGCCGGGGTGCCCTTCTTCTCGATCTCGGCCTCGGAGTTCGTCGAGATGTTCGTCGGTGTGGGGGCCGCGCGCATGCGCGACCTCTTCGAGCAGGCCAAGCAGCGCTCACCCTGCATCGTCTTCATCGACGAGCTCGACGCGATCGGCAAGTCGCGCGGCGGGCTGGGGGCGATGGGCACGCACGACGAGCGCGAGCAGACGCTGAATCAGCTGCTGGTCGAGATGGACGGCTTCGACCCGGGCAAGGGCGTCGTGATCATGGCGGCGACGAATCGCCCCGAGGTGCTCGACCAGGCGCTGGTGCGCGCCGGGCGCTTCGACCGGCAGGTGCTGGTGGACCGGCCGGACCTACGCGGGCGGCGCGAGATCTTGCGCGTCCACGCGCGGGGCGTCGATCTGGCGCCGGTGGTCGACCTCGAGGTGATCGCGCGCCGCACGCCGGGGATGGTCGGGGCCGACCTGGCGAACATCGTCAACGAGGCGGCGCTGGCCGCAGCGCGGCGCGGCGGCGGGACCGTCGAGACGCAGGACTTCGAGGAGGCGATCGACCGCGTGCAGCTCGGGCTGAAGCGGCGGGGCCGGGTGATGAACGAGGAGGAGAAGCGCCGGGTGGCCTTCCACGAGGCTGGCCACGCGCTGGTCGCGCTCTCGGTCCAGCACGCCGATCCGGTGCACCGCGTGTCGATCATTCCGCGCTCGATCGGCGCGCTGGGGATCACGCTGCAGCTACCGACGGACGAGCGCTACCTGATGACCCGCGAGGAGCTCTGCGACCGCATCTGCGTGATGCTCGGCGGCCGCGTGGCCGAGGAGCTGGTCTGCGGCGGCCTCTCGACCGGCGCGCAGAACGACCTCGAGCGCGTCACCGAGCTGGCGCGCCAGATGGTCTGCCGCTTCGGCATGAGCGAGGCGCTCGGGCCGCAGACCTTCGGCCAGTCGCTCTCCGCGCGTTTTCTGCAGACCTCGGTCCCGCTCGGCGAGGAGCGCAACTACAGCGAGCAGACCGCGCAGCGGATCGACGCCGAGCTGCAGGCGATGCTCGGCGCCGAGCAGGCCCGCGCGCGGCAGATCCTGACCGAGCGCCGCGCCGTGCTCGAGGCGATCGGCGCGCGCCTGCTCGCCGAAGAGACGCTCGACCAGGACGACCTGGCGGCGGTGGTGGCGGGCGCGGTGGCCTGACGGGCGCTGCGGGCGAGTGGGCGCCGCGAACGAGGCGGGGCCTTCCGCCCCGCCGTATTGGCTTGTTTTCGGAGCCTGGCGGGGCCCCCGGTCTCCGGCCGGCGGTGCTGCGGTGCCACCGTCGGTGCCGCTCACCGGGCATCAACAACAGTCCCGACGCATACTTCGGTCTCTTCCGAGGCGCCGGTTGACGCCGCGCGCCGGATGGCCTAGGAGTTGCTCCCGGCGTGACCTGCTGGGGCAAAAAGGGGCGGACCCGTCGGGCTCGCCACCGGACGGCCCAGACCGCGGAACCCGACCCACACACCCAGGAAGCGAAGTGATGAACTCAGAGCTACGAAGCCTCCCCTCGAAGCGGCGTCCCGTCTACGCCCGGTCCCCCTACCGTCACCCACCGCGCGCGGCCCTCGCAGGCGCGCTGCTCTTGGCGCTGGCAGCAACGCCGCGGAGCTGGGCGCAGGCTACGGGGGATGATCCTTGGCTGCTGCCGGGCAAAGTGGCGCGTGAGCGGGCTCGCGAGCACCGTGAGACGCCGGCGGAACTTGAGAGGTATCTCGAACTCCTCTCCGTAGCCACGAGAGCCCCGGTTCGCGCTGGTTCCACCAACGTTCCCGTTGGTCCCAAACACGACGGGGGCTGTCGCGAGGTGCCCGGTTCTGCCAATCGGACCGGCGTACGGCTCGGGCAACAAAACGGGGAGACGCGGCAGCACACAGCCGCTGGGTCTTTTTTCGGTGGAGATCGATCGGGAGGCCAGGGCCGCCCTCTCGTCGGTTGGGTGAATCCCGGCCCCGAGAACCGCACGGCCCACGCGGCCCTCTTTGCCCGCCGGCCCTGAGCCTCCTCGCCCTGCCCTCTCCTTCTTTCTCTCGAGGACGCGGGTTTGTCCGCGGCGCCGCCGCGCACGAGGCGGTCCAGCCACGAACGCGCGAAGCCGGCGCGGCTGTTGTATGCTGCGCCCCTCACCTGCGCGGGAGATGACACATGCGTAGAGCGGTGCTGGGCTGCGGTCTGATCTGTTTGTGGCTCGCTGGCGCGCGGGTACCCGCGCGCGCCGAGACCAGCGACGGCTACGGCAAGGGCGCGCTGCTCAAGCTGACCGACGACGGTGAGAGCTACCTGCGCTTTCTGAGCTGGGCGCAGATCTGGGCGCGCTACATCGAGTACAACCCGGGCAGCACGGTCAACGGCGCGGCGCAGGAGCGGGGCGTGGACGTCGGGCTGCGCCGGGTCCGCATGCTGCTGCTCGGTCAGATCACGCCGCGGATCCAGATCGTCACGCACTTCGGCATCAACAACCAGACCTTCAACAACGCCCGCAAGCCGCAGCTCTTCTTGCACGATGCTTGGGTCCAGTATCGGGTGCACGAGAACCACCTCTCGCTGGGCGGCGGGCTGCACTACTGGAACGGTCTCTCGCGGCTGACGAACGCCAGCACGCTGACGATGCTCGCGATCGATGCGCCGATTCTGAACTGGCCCACGATCGACAAGTCGGATCAGTTCGCCCGGCAGCTCGGCGTGTGGGCCAAGGGACAGCTCGGCGGCTTCGACTACCGCATCGCGGTCAACCATCCCTTCCAAGCCGGCCCAGCGCAGCCGACGGCCGCCGCGGACTACAACCCCTCGTCCTTCGCCGCCGCCGCCGCCGGATACTTCCAGTGGCAGTTCCTCGACCGCGAGTCGAACCTGCTCCCCTTCACCAACGGCAGCTATCTCGGCGCGCTGCGGGTGTTCAACCTCGGGGCCGGCTTCTATTGGCACCCGCACGCGATGTGGTCGCAGCAGGGCGACACGATCGCGGCGCACGACATGGTGCTCGCCGCCGCCGATGCCTTCCTCGACCTGCCCCTCGGGCGGGGCGCGCTGACCGCCTACGGCGCCTACTACTACTACGACATGGGCCCCGACAACCTGCGTTCGATCGGCATCATGAACTACGCCGAGGGCGGCACCACGCTGAACGGCGCCGGCAACGCCTATCCCCTGATCGGCACCGGCTCGCATATCTATGCGCAGGCCGGGTACCTGGTCGGGGCGCTGAAGATCCAGCCCTACGCCACGCTCCAATATTCGCTCTTCGACGCCCTCGACGATCCCGCCGTGGTCTTCGACGTGGGGCTCAATTGGTTCCAGCTCGGCCACCACGCGAAGCTGACGCTGAACTACCGCAACCGCCCGATCTTCGAGCAGGTGGGCGCGCGAGCGGCGACGACGGCGCGCCGCGGCGAGGTCATCCTGCAGGGTATGGTCTTTCTCTGAGGCGGAGGAGCGCGCTCAGCCCGGGCTCAGGGTGACGCGCCCGCGCGGCGCGACGCGGTAGCGCACCAGCCGCCGCGTGCCGTCCGCACCGAGATCCTCCGCGGCCACGGCGTCTTCAGACTCGGACCACTTCACGCGCACCTGCGTCCAACTCGCCGGCACCACGGTGGTGAGCGTGAGCGGCAGATCGAAGACCGCCGCGTCGAGGTCGCTCGTCAGCGCGAAGACGATCGCCTGTGGCGAGGTGCTGACCGAGCGGATCCGCACCGTGTCGCGCTCGCGCACGTAGCGCGCGACCTCGTTGAGGGGTGCGACCCAGAGCGTGGCGGCGTCGACGTCGCGGCGCAGCTGCTGGACGTGCGCGCGGAAGTCCGCCGGTCGGTTCCAGCAGCAGTAGTTGGTCGGGTTGGTCTCGGCGACGAGGTGCCAGCGCTCGATCAGCCAACCCCCGGCCGCGGCCGCCTGATCGGTGAAGGCCTGGAGTCCCGCCGCATCGCTGGCGCTGGTGCCCTGCGAGGCCAGCGCGAAGAGGTCGGGCGGGGAGGGCGGATTGAGGCCGGAACCGGTGGCGCGGCCGGCGACGAAGCCCAGGCGTCGCGCCTCCTGCGTGACCTTGTCGTCGTAGCGTCCGGTGGGATAGGTCAGCGTCGGGCCTGGCCGCTGGGCCCCGAGGGCCCGCCACCACTGCAGCCAGTCCTCGAGATCCTTCGTCAGCTGCTCGGCGGGAAGCTGGCTCAGGATCGCGTGCGTCGACCCGTGGGACCCCACCTCCATGCCGAGCGCCACGGCGCGCTGCCAGTCCGCGAGCGGCGCCACGGGAATACCTTCGAGCTCCGCGCCGACGTGCGCGGAGGGCACGGCGTGGGTGGCGGCGAGACGGGCGTCGACCAGCGGCTGCAGCGTGTGGTCGAGCGTGCTCTGGTAGCCGTCGTCGAAGACCATCGACACGGCAGCCTTGGCGGCGCCCTGCCAGGTGGCGACGGCCGTGCAGCCCGGTTCGAGGCAGAGCAGCGTGTCCTCCCCGCCGTCGCCGCAGGCGCCGAGACTGAGCAGCGCTGCGGCGAGCCACGGCCCTCGTGCGACCCGGGCGATGCTCGAAGTGCTGGGTCCACAAGCGGTCCCGACGGGGTCGCGGCTGCCCATCATCATCTTCCTCCTCCTGCCTGGCGCCCGATCGTCGAGCGCGACCTTGCGCACCACCAGAGAGCGCCCCATGCGCCTCCCGCACGCCTCGGCCTCGTGCGGCGAGTCTGAACGATGGGCGCGCGCGCGTACAGCGCGGTGGTCGTGCGGAGCGAGGCCTCAGCTCGCTCACCGCGGGGGGCTAGCAGCTGACCGTGGCAAGGCTACACTCGCGAAACCCCATGGAGGCCTTGTGATGCTGAACCGTCGGACCTGGAGCCGCGGGGCGGGTGCCCGCCGCGCCCCTTTGCAGGCTGTTCCCGTGCAGGCTACGCGCTACCTGGCGGTGCTGCCCTGGAGGGGGCACGCAGCTGCTGCGGGCCTCGCCGCGGGCTTGATCGCGCTCTCGGCCTGTGGCGACAGCTCGGGGAGCAATAACGCAGTCATTTCCGCTGATGGCGGGGTCGCCGACGCGGCCCCGCTGGATGCGAGCCGGCCCGATACCGGGCCCGAGCCGCTGCGCGGCCCCGGCGTGTACCTGCGCGGCGCGACGGTCATCACCGCCGAGGAGGGTGCCGCGCCGCGCGAGGGTGAGGCCGTGCTGGTGCGCGGGGATCGCATCAGCTCCGTTGCGCCGCCCTTGCCCGTGGCGGGTGACGAGCTGCAGGTGCTCGACCTGACGGGCATGACCCTGCTGCCCGGGTTGATCGACAGCCATGTGCACCTGGCGACCGCCCCGTCGGCGGTCGATCGGGCCCTGGTCAGGTGTCTCGACTACGGCGTCACCTCGATCAAGGACGTGGCGAGCCCGCTGGTGGAGGTGCTCGCCGCGCGGCAGCGGATCGCGGCGGGCGGCGAGGGACCCCGCATCGTCACGACCGGCCCAGCCTTCACCGCCGTCGGTGGCCACCCGATCTCGACGCTGGGTCGCGACGACCCGGCGTGGGCGCGGACCTTCATGATCGAGGTGACCGATGAGCTGCAGGCCCGCGCCGAGGTGCGGCGCCTGCACGGCGCCGGCGTCGACCAGATCAAGGTCGTCTACACCAACTGCCGGACGACCTGTCCGCGGCTGGCCGAGCCGTGGCTACAGGCCATCGTGGCGCAGGCGCACGAGCTCGGGCTGAAGGTCGTGGTGCACACCAACACCAACGATGACGTGCAAGGGGCCCTGCGGGCGGGAGCCGACGGCGTCGAGCATGGCGTCACCGCGGAGCTGATCAGCGACGAGACGGTGGCGCAGCTCGTGGCCACCCGCGCGGTCTATGTCTCGACCTACGTGGTCTACGCGGGGGCGACCAACTCAATCAACATGCGGGCCAACCTGAAGCAGCTGAACGTCGCTGGCGCCCGTCTGGCGGCCGGGAGCGACGCCGAAAATTCGGGCACGGGCTGGGGCGTGACGGTGGCCGAGGAGTTCGCGGCGCTGCTCGCCGCCGAGCTGACGCCGCTGCAGGCCCTCGCGGCGCTCACGCGCACCGGTGCCGAGCACCTCGGGCTGGGCCCGCAGCTCGGCACGATCAGCCCGGGGAAGCTCGCCGACCTGATCGCCGTCGACGGCGACCCGCTGAGCGATAGCACCGCGCTGTCGCGCGTCCGGCTGGTGCTGCGCTCGGGCAAGGTGGTGCGCAACACGCTGCCCGTTCGACCCCACTGACCGAGCGCGTGCTGGCGCGCGGTCGCACGCGCACGCTCGGTTGTCGCCGCCGCGGCCTGCGAGTAGCATCGCCACGCAACAGGGTGGGCCAGCGTGTGAGCGAGCAGCATGTGCGCATCGCGGTGATCATCCCCGCCTTCAACGAAGCGGCGAGCATCGCCGAGACGATCGCCGACGCCGCATCGCTGGCGCTGGACCAGGAGCTGGTCGTGGTCAACGACGGTTCGCGCGACGCGACCTCCAGCATCGCCCGCGCCACCGGCCGGGCGACCGTGCTCGACCTGCCGGTCAACCTCGGCATCGGCGGTGCGGTGCAGACCGGCTTTCGCTACGCGGCCCGCGCCGGCCACGACATCGTCGTGCAGTTCGATGGCGACGGGCAGCACGTCGCCGCCGAGATCGAGCGGCTGATCGCGCCGATTCGTGCCCAGCAGGCCGATGTGGTGATCGGCTCGCGCTTCGTCGAGCGTGGGTCCTCGCCCGGAGCGTTTCGCTCGACGCGCAGCCGGCGCCTCGGCATCCGCCTGCTCGCCCTCGCCAACTGGTTGCTGGCCGGGCGCTGGGTGCGCGACAGCACCTCGGGCTTTCGCGCCTACAACCGGGAGGCGGTGGCCTTTCTCGCCGATCGCTATCCGGCGGATTACCCGGAGCCCGAGGCGCTGGTGCTGCTCGGCCGCAACGGCTTTCGCTTGGTCGAGGTGCCGGTGGTGATGCGCGAGCGCCAGGGCGGGCGCTCCTCGATCGCTGGGCTGCGCAGCGCCCACTACATGATCAAGGTGCTGCTGGCGATGCTGATGACCGCGCTGCGCCCGGCAGTCAGGAGGTG
Organism: Pseudomonadota bacterium; assembly: GCA_016702545.1. Taxonomy (GTDB): domain Bacteria; phylum Myxococcota_A; class Polyangia; genus JADJTL01. Next base: position 91,520 of record JADJDT010000008.1, read on the forward strand.
AGCCCTGAGCTCCGTGCCTGAGCTGATGGCCGCGCTCTTCGCGCATCGCCTGCAGCTGAGCGCGATCGTCGCCAGCGTGGTGCTGCTGGGCTCGATCGTCGAGCTGGTGCGCAAGCACCGCCTGCAGGAGGCCTACTCGCTGCTGTGGCTCTCGTTTGGCGTGGTCTTCGTCGTGTTCTCAGTTTGGCGCAGCGGGCTCGAGCTCTTCGCCCACCTGCTCGGCATCGCCTACGCCCCGGCCGCGCTCTTCCTGCTGCTGTTGATCGCGATCTTCCTGATCCTGATCCAGTTCTCGATCGTCGTCTCGCGGCTCTCCGAGTCCAACCGCGCGCTGGCCCAGGAGCTGGCCTTGCTGCGCGAGGAGCTGCGCCGCGCGACGCGCGCGCCCAACGACGCCGCGCCCTAAGGGCCCGCCGCAAAATGACCAGACCGTTTTGGCCGCCGAATGCATCCCGCCAGGCTGCGTTGCTCGTCGGTTGCATACCGCCGGGTATGTGCCCTCCTCGCGCCTTGCCGCGCGGGCGTCTCGGCGCTGCTTGGTGGCGCATCTATTCCGACCGGCCGCCTAATCGTCAGCGCTCAGTGCCTCCGAGGTCGCCCTGTGGCCGGTGTGGCGCGCAACTCCGGCAACGGCGCCAACCGAGCCCTATCCCCCACGCCAGCAGCACCACCATCAGCGCCGCGAAGGCGGCGAGCGCGGGGCGCAGGCCGCGGGGCGCGTAGCTCAGCTCGATCGCGTGGCGTCCGGGGGCGAGCAGCAGGGCTCGAAAGAGGTAGTTGGCGCGGAGCACGCGCGCGGGGCGGCCGTCGACGGTGGCCTGCCAGCCGGGAGCGTAGGCCTCGTTGATCAGCAGCACGCCCGCGGCCGGGGCCTCGACCGCCAGGCGCAGGCGATTGCGGCTGCGCTCCTGCACCACCGCCGGTTGGAGGCCGCCGCTGCGTCGCGCGGTCGCTGCGGCCCGCTCCGCGGCCGTCAGATCGCCGCGCTCGAAGTAGACACCGGGCGGTGCGGCGCGTTGCAGTCGCTCCAGCACCGTCGCGCCGTCGTCGACGATCACGGGCGAGCCGTGCCAGTAGGCCAGCGGCGCCGGGGCCAGCAGCTCGAGCACCGCTGGGGCGAGCCGCCGCGTCGGCACCTCGCGCTGCGTGGCGAGCCGGTCGGCGGCCGGCCCGAAGTAGTAGCGCACCGCGCTCGCGGCCAGCATCGGCGCGTGCGTGCGGGCGGCGGCCCAGTAGTCACGATAGCGGTCGGTCGTCAGGGCGCGATGGGTGCCGAGCGCATCGTAGACGCTGCGGCGCAGGCTGACGCGGTGCGTGAGGTAGTCGTCGTCGGCGAAGCGGTCGCCCTGCGCGATGCCGGGCAGCTGCAGCAGCGCGGCCTCGTGTTCGAAGCGCGGCCAGGGCTCGAGCAGATCGTAGACCGGGCGGAGCTGTGTGCCGAGGTCGAGCAGCAGCAGCGCGAAGAGCGGCGGCAGGGCCCAGCGCCGGTGGGCGCCGCGCGCCCAGGTCAACGGCAGAGCCGCAGCGGCGCCGAGCAGGGTGGGCAGCAGCGCCAGCCCGAGCGCGCCGCCGGCGTGCGGCAGCGTATGGAAGGCGTGCGTACCGCGCGAGGCCGGTCCGAGCGCGAGCCAGCGCCAGCCGACCGCGGCGACGAGCAGGGCGAGCAGGGCGACGAGTCGCCAGCGCAGGCGCGCAGCGGCCCCGGGCCCCAGGGTGGCCGCGGCGAGCAGATCGCCGAGGCCCTCCGCCGCCAGCAGGCAGAGCAGCAGCGCCGTGACGAAGAGGTACTGCTCGGGGATGCGCCAGTAGCGGAAGAGCGGCAGGGCGTCGTAGAGCGCCGGCAGCAGCGGGGTGTGGTCGCCGCAGGCCAGCAGGAAGAAGAGCCCGGCCAGCCCCGCCCAGAGCCAGCGCTGCGGCCGGTAGCGGGTCAGTGCCAGCAGCGCCAGCAGCACGGGTAATCCACCAAGGTAGAGTGCCGGCAAGCTGCCGCCGTGGCGCAGCCCCGGTGCCACGAGCTGCAAGGCATCCACCAGGCTCAGCGCCGAGCGCAGCGTTTCGGTGCGTGACATCGTCGAACGCGCGCTGCCCTCGTAGGCCGAGACCACGGCCACGAGCACCGGCAGCGCGCACAGGGTGGCGACGCCGGCCGCGGCCAGCAGCGCCGGGGCCAGGTGACGGGCGTAGTGCGCGCGCGCGTTGGCGCGGCGCAGGGCGTGTGCGCCCTCGACGGTGAAGACGATCGCCAGCGCCAGCAGGTTGCGGAACCAGTTCGGCGGGTAGCCGGCGAGGAAGTCGAGCCCGACCACCAGCCCGAGCGCCACCCCGGCGCGCCAGGTCGGGCGGCGCAAGAGCTGATCGAGCGCCAGCAGCAGCCAGGGCAGCCACGCGACGGTGCCCAGCACGGTCTGGTCCTTGGACTTGGCGAAGCGACTGCACAGCACGAAGGTCAGCGCGGCGAGCAGGCAGGACGCGCGGGGCAGCCCGCGCCGCCGCAGCAGCAGATAGGTGCCGCCGCCCGCCAGGCCGACGTGCAGCAGCACCTGCAACAGCGCGATCCAGATCTGACTGCCGCAGGCGCCCGTCAGCGCGGCCAGGGCCCAGCGCAGGGGGTAGAGCACGGCCGATTCGGGATCGCCGACGAAGGAGTAACCGAGCTTCTCGTAGGGATTCCAAAGCGGTAGCTGGCCCGCGGCGAGGCTGCGGGCGATGAAGTCGATCTCGGGCCACGAGCTGCGCGCGAGGTCCCAACCCAGGGCGTGCTGGCCGGTGACCAGCAGCGGGTGCAGCGCGACGAAGACCACGACACAAGCGACTGCGGCCCAAGCGGCCTCGTGCAGCGGTCGCCGCGGCGCCGGGCGCATCGAAGCTGCGAAAGGTTGGGAATCTGCGAAAGGTTGGCGCAGCATCGCGACTCTCGAGGCCAGGCTCTCATAGCACAACTGCGCCGGCCGAGATTATGATGCCGCAACCCGGAGCCGCCCAGTGCACGTTGGACGTTACAGATTCGTCGATCGTTTGGCCGTCGGTGGCATGGCCGAGGTCTTCATCGCGATCGCCCAGGGCTCGGAGGGCTTCGAGCGGCCGGTCGTCGTCAAGCGACTGCTGCCGCACCTGGCCGCGTTGCCGCGCTTTCGCCAGATGTTCGTCGACGAAGCGCGGATCATGCTCAGCCTGCAGCACGGCAACATCGTCCAGATCCTCGACATGGGGCGGTTGGACGGGGTGCCCTTCTTGGCCCTCGAGTACGTCGATGGTCGCGACCTGCGCACGGTGCTCGAGCGCGTCCGCCAGCACGGCATGGCGCTGCCTCGCGAGCTGATGGCCTTCGTCGCCGCCGAGGTCTGTCGCGGGCTCGACTACGCGCACCGCAAGCGCGACGACCAGGGCCGTCCGCTGCACATCGTTCACCGCGACATCAACCCGGCCAATATCTTCATTAGCTACGAGGGAGCGGTGAAGGTGGGCGACTTTGGCCTGGCGAAGGCCCGCGACAATCTCGAGCAATCGGACGCGGGGGTGATCAAGGGCAAGCTCAGCTACCTCTCGCCCGAGCAGGCGCAGGGCCAGCCGATCGATCTGCGCTCGGACATCTTCTCGCTCGGCACGACGCTCTACGAGGCCACGACCGGCCAGCGGCCCTTTGGCGGCGACAGCGACGTCGAGATCGTCATGCGCGTGCGCGATGGGCGCTATACGCGGCCGTCGTTGCTCGACCCCGAGTATCCGCCGGCGCTCGAGGCGATCGTCACGCGCGCGCTCCAGCCCGATCCACGCGACCGCTACGCGACCGCCGCGGTGATGGGAGAGGAGCTGCAGCGCTATCTGCAGAGCGCACCCTCTCGCACCGGCGACCGTCGCCTCGCCCACTTTCTCGACGAGCTGCTCGGCCAGGACCGCCGCTCGCAGAGCGCACTCTTCCGTCTGCCGCCGGCCCAGGCCCTGCCGCCCGTGATGAGCTCGGTTTCGCATCGCGGCAGCTTGTCGGACTACCGGCATGGCGCGCCGCCAGCGGGCGACGAGGAGCCGCTGGCGATCGATCCGCCGCCCGTGCCCTTGCCCGCCGCTGGCGGCGTCGGGGTGGCGGCACCTCCCGCCGGACGACCGCCCAGCCCACCGCCGCTGCCCTCGCTGGCCCGCGCCACGCCGCCCCATGACCGGTACATCGGCTGGTTGGCGGGCGGCGTGCTGGTCGCGGTCGCCGGTCTGTTGCTCTGGCGCGCCCTGCAACCGGCGGCGGCCCTGGATCCTCCTCGGGTGAGCGACGCTCCCCGCGCCGCGCTGCGACGCGAGCGACGACCGCGCGCCACGCGCGTACCGCCACGCGCCGGGGTGGCGAGCGCGGATGCGGCAGCCGTGGCGGCCGTCGCGCCCCGGGACGGAGGCAGAAGGGGCGAAGGGGGCGAAGCGCCGCAGGCGCAGGACGTGGCGCCCGTGCGGCCGCGCGCGGCCGTCGTCGCCGCGCGCCGTCCGCGCCGCCCCACCAGGGGGGTGTTGGAGATCGCGACCACGCTGGCGGGCGAGGTCTACGTCGATGGCCGCCTCGCGGGGCGCACCCCTGGCTTTCGCCGCGAGCTACGGCCCGGTCGGCACAGCGTGTCGGTGCGACCGAGCGGGCGGCAAATCCGTCATGATGGGCTGGTGGAGATCGTCGCCGGAAAGACGCAGCGGCTGACGCTCACTGCGGGCCCGACCACGGCGGCGCCGAGCAAGCGAGGAGCGATGCGATGAGCGCCGCGGCGATCCACTGGTCAGGCATGCTCGACTCGATCTCGCTGCTGAAGCTCGCCTTGGCGGTGCTCTTCGGTGGCGTGATCGGCGCCGAGCGCGAGTTGCGCGGCCGCCCCGCCGGGCTGCGCACGATGAGCCTGGTCTGCATGGGCTCGACCCTGGTGATGATGATCGCCACCCAGCTCCCGGTGGACTGGATCGGCAGCGGCGCAACCGGCGCGCTGCGCCTCGATCCGGGCCGCATCTCGGCCGGAGTGCTGACCGGCATCGGGTTCCTCGGCGGAGGCGTGATTCTACGCTTGAGCGACGTCATTCGCGGGGTCACGACCGCGGCGGCGATCTGGTTCGTCGCCGCGCTCGGCATCGTGATCGGCCAGGGGTACTTCGGCCTGGCGCTGACGGCGACCGGCTTCGGCATGACGGTGCTGTGGTTCTTTCAGTACCTGGAGCGGCCGCTGCACGGGCAGATCTATCCGACGGTGCACCTGCTCGTGGCCGCCGATCAGGTCGCCGTCACGCTGCCGGCCGCGCGCGCGCTGCTGCTGCAGCACAACATTCGCCTGATGGACCTCAAGGCCGCCACCGACAAGGCCACGGCGGTCACGGAGCTTCACCTCTTCGTCCGCACGCAGCAGCATTTCCAGGCCCACGAGGTGGTCGAGGCCCTGGCCGGCCTGGAGGGCGTCCAGCACGTGCGCTGGCGCTAGCGAACCGCTTCGACCGACGACCGACGCACCGTCGCCTGGCGAGCTCGGCGCGTGCGGCGCGAGTTTACAGCGCGGGTGGGCGACGTTAGGCTGAATTCGCGCGCGGCGCGCTCGCCGTGCGCGGGGCACACTGCACGGGGCGACCTGGGCGCGTGGGCCGGAGAGGCAGGCTGGTGGTGTTGCATTCAGTGTTGTATCCAAGGGCACGGCGACGAGCTGCTGGTGCCGGTTTGGGGACGGCGCCTCGTCGCGGCTGGGGCCTGTGCTTGGCGGCGCTAGCAGGGTTCGGCTGCGGCGATGGGCTGAAGGTCAAGGGCAGCTTCGACCGCGTGATCGGCGAGTCGTTGACGGTCAAGCTGACCGAGGGAAAGCCGACCTTCGGCAGCGCTGTGACGCTGGTCGATGCCGCCGGCACGGTCTTCGACGCCAACGCGCTGCGCAACCGGCTGATCAGTCCGCGCGAGCTGAGTTGCGTCATCCCGCGCGGTGCCCAGGTCGGCGCGGCGCGACTCCGGCTCCCCAGGCAGGGCACGAGCGCGGAGTTCGCCGTCCCGCTGACGGTCAGCCGGCTGATCGTCGCGCTGGACCAAGCGGGCGCGGTTCAGGTGCTGCCGCTCGCGGGTAGCGTCGTCAGCGGCGGCCAAGTCGACACCCCCCTGAAGGGCGCTCAGGTCTCGCTGTCGCCGGACGGTGGCCAGCTTGCGGTGCTGACGACGCCGGGCGACGGGTTGCCGAACGGCCAGCTCCGGCTCTATGCCCTCGCGGCTCCGCCGCGGCTCCTGCACACCCTGGACCTCGAGCAGCCGGCGCTGGTGGTTGCGGCCACCGACGATGGGGTGCTGGTGGCCACGGCCGCCCAGTTGATCTTCTACCGGGCCGATCGCGAGAACGGGCTGCAGACCGCCTGGACGGTCACGCTGCCGCAGGTGCAGGCCCTCGCCGTCGCCGCCGAGGCGCGCTTCGCCGCGGTGCTGACGCGCTGCGACGCGGACGGCGACAGCACGGTCGATGCGGACTGCGTCGCGCGCGTGGCGCTCGATCGCGACGACGCAGGTCAGCAGCTCAGCGCCTTCACGGTCCTCGACCGGGTGCCGAGCGCCAAGCTGCTCGCCCTGCGTCGCGATGGTCTGGCGGCCGTTGTCGCCGACACGCAGTTGGTCTACGGCGTGCTCTACGGCGGGACAGCGCCGCGCCTCACCGCCCAGGCCTGGGACCCCAGCCCCGCCGAGCCGACGAGTATCGACGACGCGCCCTCCCCGATCGGCGACATCTTCGCGATCAGCGATCAGCGCAATGGCGTGGTGTTCGTGGTCGGCTTCAATCCGGCCGCAGGCAACGACCTCAGCGTGGTCCGGCGTTCGCCGGTGCTAGATATCGCGCCCGTGGCGTTGAGCTTCGGCCGCGGCACCGACCTGCTGGTGGCGACCCGGGACGCCGGCATCTTCGGTCTCGACGTCGCCACCGGCAAGAGCACGGACCAGCCGCTGGTGTCGGGCCCGCCGGCGGGCCTGCGCAGCTTCGTCGCGCAACCCTGAGCGGTTCGTGTGGGTGCCCGCCGGAAGCCGGCGTGGCCGGTGTTACTCGCTGATCGCGGTGTTATTCGCTGATCGGGGGCAGCTCGTCGAGCCTGGGCATCAGCACGATCTCGATGCGGCGATTGGAGCGGCGGCCCTCCTCGTCGGCGTTGTCGCCGACGGGATCGAACTCGGAGTAGCCCGCGGCGACGAGCTGCCGCGGATCGACGCTCTGGGCCTGCAGGAACTTCACGACCTCGACGGCGCGTGCCGCCGAGAGCTCCCAATTGGAGCCGAAGCGGCGCGTGCGAATCGGCACGTTGTCGGTGTGGCCGGCCACCAGGAACTCGCGCTCTCCGATGTCGCGCAGCACGCGGGCTAGCTCGGTCAGCGCCAGCTTGCCGTCAGCCTTCAGCTCCGTTTGACCCGGATCGAACAGGATCTTGTCGCTCATCTGCACGATCATCCGGCCCTTGCGGATTTTGACGTTGAGCTGACCCGAGTCGATCATCGCCCGCAGGCGCGACAGCAGCTCGCGGAAGGTGCGCGTGCGCTCCTCCGCGGCGACGCGCGCCTGGCGCACCGCCTGAAGCTCCTTCTCCGTGGCGCCGAGCTGCCGCGCCAGGGCATCCTTGTCGCCCTTGGCCGCCGCGAGCTGCAGCTTGAGTTCGTCGCGCGCCGAGCCGGCGCGGTCTAGCTCGGTGCGCTTGCTCGCCAGGGTGGCCCGGCAGCGCTGCAGATCCTTGAGCGTGGCGTTGTAGTTCTCTTCCGGGACGCCGCAGCCGGCGATCGACGCGGCGACCGTGGCCCCTACCCACCAACCCGTCTTCATCGTCCTCGCTCCTGTGATCGGCAGGCGACCGAGCCTCGGCCGGTCGCCTGCGCATGCTCGCGGGACCGCCTCGGCGGTGGTCGCCAGCGCACCGCAGCATAATCGCCTGGTCGGCGGCCACGCAACTGCCGCGCGTCCCGCAGTCGTGTGGTCCACGAACGGAGGCGATGCGGCGCCGCAGGGAATCGAGGCGGGCCCTTCTTTGACAGCCGCGGCCGCCAAAAGTATCCTGTCGACCTACGTTTTCCTACGTAAGTACCGATGTAGGACAACGCGTGCCGAGCCGCCACGAGCGGCGGTGTGCGATCGCAGGTGGGGGATCATCGTGGCCTCAAGACAGACGCGGGAGGGCGGCTCGGACGGCGATTCGAGGCCGTCGCGATCGGGCGGCGCTGACGCGGGGTTGGACGGTGGCGCTGGAGCGTCGCGGCGGCGCCACGAGGCCCTGGGCATCCTGATGATGACGGGCGCGCTGCTGCTGGGGCCCAGTCTGGCCTCCGTCCAGTTCGGGCGCGGACGCCTGATGGGCCCGCTCGGTCAGCTTGTCGGGATGGCGCTCAACAACGCGCTCGGCCTCACCGCTTACTTGCTGGTGCTGTGGCTGCTGGCGGAGGCGCTCCAGGTCTTCGCTGGTGCGCTGCCGTCGGCCGCGAGCGCGGCCTCGCGCGAGGCGCGCCGACGGGGCTGGCGGCGGCCGACCGGTCAGCTCACTGTGCTGCTCTTCGCCGCGATGTTGCTGCACCTCGTGCTGCACCCGCGTCGCCTCGCCCATGCGTCCGGGGGCGGCGCGCTCGGCGAGTACACGGCCGAGCTGCTGAGCGCCCTGCTCTCACGGCCGGGTACCTGGATTCTCGTGCTGAGCGGCCTCGCCCTGAGCCTCGTGTTGAGCACGAATCTGAGCTGGGTCCGCAGCACCCTGCGCCTGGTGGCCCTGCTGCAGCGTGTCGGCGCCGCGACCCAGGCGGCGCTGGCCCGCGTGCCCCCGCGGCTGGCTGCCCTGCGGGCTTGGTTGGCGGCCCAGCTCGCCTACGCTCGCCTGCCGCCGCAACTTGCCGTCGACGGCGCCGGTGGCGCCACGCTCCCGCGCGTACTGCGTCTCAACCTCGAGCCCGAGGGCGACGAGACGCTCGACGACGGCCTGGCTCCCTTCGAGTCCGGCGGCGCAGCGGTCGGCGGCGGCGGCCTCCTGGCGCGGCTGCGCGCGCATCTGCGCGGCCGCGGCACCAGCGGCCCCGAGCGGGGGTGGGTCGCCTCGCCCGACCTGGGCGCCCTGCCGGATCCGGTCGAGGCCGAGAGCGCGGCGTTGGTGCATGCCGTGGCCCCGCCCGGTGCGCTCTTTGGTGCGGGTCCGACCGTGCAGCCCTTGGTCCGGCGCCTGCAGCGCTCGCGCCCCGCCCGGGTGGATGATGCTGCGGGGGCCGAGCCTGCCGCGAAGAGCGCGACCTCCGCCCCGGAGGTCGAGCTCACGAAGGCCACCGTGCCCGCGGCGCCCCCGCGCGAGGCGGGCGCTCCGGCGGCGTTGACGATCGTCAAGAGTCCCTTCGTGCCACCGACGCCCGCGGCGGTCGGACCGGCCGATGCGCGGGCTTCCGTCGGCACCGAGCCGCAGACCCTCGATCCGGACGGTACGGGCTTCGTGCTCAACGGCACGAGCTATCAACTGCCGCCGCTGTCGCTGCTGACCGAGCACGGCGAGGGGCGGATCGCCATCGACGAGGACGCGATCCAGCGCCAGGCGGCGCGGCTGACCAAGACCCTTGGCGACTACAAGATCTTCGGACAGGTGACTGAGGTCCATCCGGGGCCTGTCGTGACGATGTACGAGTTCGTGCCGGCGCCGGGGACGCGCATCAGCAAGGTCGCCGGCCTCTCCAACGACCTCGCGATGTCCTTGCACGCCCAGCGCGTCCGGATCGTGGCACCGATCCCCGGCAAGGGTGCGATCGGCATCGAGGTCCCCAACGAGCGGCGGGAGACGGTCTCGTTTCGCGACATCGTGGGCGACGAGACCTTTCGCGGCAAGGCCAGCGCGCCGCGCGGCAGCAGTGCGCGCGCGCCGCTCAAGCTGGCGCTGGGTAAGAACATCGCCGGACTGCCCGTGGTGATGGATCTGGCCAAGGCGCCCCACCTGCTGGTCGCCGGCGCCACGGGCGCGGGCAAGAGCGTCAGCATCAACGCGATGATCTGCAGCCTGCTCCTGCGCTGCACGCCGGACGAGGTGCGACTGATCCTGATCGACCCCAAGTTCCTCGAGCTCTCGGGCTACAACGGCATCCCCCACCTGCTGCTGCCGGTCGTGACGGACCCGAAGCAGGCGGCGGTCGCGCTGCGCTGGGCGGTGGCGGAGATGGAGCGCCGCTATCAGCTGCTGGCCGCGATGCACGTGCGCGATATCGTCGGTTTCAACCGCAAGGTCGATCGCCTGCGCGAGGGGCACGAGGGCGAGGATGGGCACCCGACCAGGACAGCGGAGGCGGGTGCCGAGGCGCGCGCGGGCGCGGCCGATGCCGCCGGCGCGCCACCCCAGCGGCTGCCCTACCTGGTGGTGGTGATCGATGAATTCGCCGATCTGATGATGTGCAGCGCCAAGGACGTGGAGACCTGCGTCGCGCGGCTGGCGCAGAAGGCCCGCGCCTGCGGGATCCACCTGATCGTCGCCACGCAGCGCCCCTCGGTCGACGTGATCACCGGGCTGATCAAGGCCAACTTCCCCTCGCGCGTGGCGTTCCAGGTGGCGGCCAACCACGACTCCAAGACCATCCTCGGCACCTACGGGGCGGAGAATCTGCTCGGCGCCGGTGACATGTTGGTGATCGACCGCGGGGTCGAGATGAAGCGCGTCCACGGCGCCTACATCTCCGACGACGAGATCCGCGCCATCATCGACTGGCTGCGTCAGCAGGGCCGTCCGATCTACGACATGGACATCCTCAAGGATGACGAGGAGGGCGAGGAGGGCGCCGCGCAGCCGGACGAGCCCCGTGACGAGCTCTACGATCAGGCGCTCGCGCTGGTCGCCGAGAGTCGCCAGGCCTCGATCTCGATGGTGCAGCGCCGGCTGCGGATCGGCTACAACCGCGCCGCCCGCCTGGTCGAGCGCATGGAACGCGAAGGCGTCGTCGGCCCCGCGGATGGCGTCCGCGGCCGCGAGGTGCTGATTCAGCACCACGAGCCCTAGCTCCCGAGCGCTGGCAGCCTCGGGCGGGGGCTCGCTGTGCTAGACTCCGCGCCAGCCGGGCCGGCCCGGCGCTGCTCGAGGACCTGCGATGCGAAGCGATCGGCGCTGCGGGTGGCTGCTGGTGTTGGGTGCTGCCATGGTCCCGCTGACGGCGTGGGCCGGGGCGCCGAGCGTGGCCCCGACGACGCCGCCGGCCCCCACCGGAGCCGCGGCGGTCGCGGCGATCGTCCAGGCCGTCCAGGCGCGCTACGAGGGCACCCGGGACCTCAAGGCCCAGTTCAAGCAGGTCTACACCGATCAGCTCTACGGCCGCAGCCGCACGAGCTACGGCTACCTCTTCGTCAAGAAGCCCGGCATGATGCGGTGGAACTACGCCGCGCCGGAGCGCAAGGCCTTCATCTCGGACGGCAAGGTCTTGTGGGTCTGGGAGCCGGCCGACAAGCAGGCGTTCCGCAATCCGCTCGATCTACGCACGCTGTCGACGGGCCTGACCTTCTTGCTCGGCGCCGGTGACCTGCGCCGCGAGTTCGAGATCGGCTTGGCCAGCGCCCCGCGCGATCGGCTGGGAGGGCCCGATGATGTCGTGCTCAAGCTGACGCCGAAGCAGCCGAGCGCCCAGCTCGATTACCTGGTGCTGGTGGTGCGTCGCGTGGACCACGCGGTGGTCGAGTCGATGATCGTCAACGAGAGCAGCACCAATCACCTGATCTTCTCGCAGATGGTCTTCAACACCCGCCTCGGCAACGAGCGCTTCCGCTTCCGGCCGAGCGCCGACACGCGCGTGGTCGAGGGCGCGAAGCTCGAGCGCCCCTGAGCGTCGCTGGCCCAGCCGCATGCGTGACGAAACGCTCCGCCTACCCGAGGCCCGCTTCAGCTGCCAGAGCTGCGGGCGCTGTTGCACGCTGTGGAGCGTGACGATCGACGCCACGAAGGTCGCGGCGCTGCGACGCCATGATTGGTCGCACGTCGGCCGCGGCGATCCCTTCGAGCGCAATCGCGGGCCGGGCGAGCCCTACCGCCTGCGCCTGGTCGATGGGCGCTGTTTCTTCCTCGACGCGGACCGTCGCTGTTGCATCCACAGCGAGCTGGGCTACGAGGCCAAGCCCGAGGGCTGCAAGGCCTTCCCGCTGCACTTCACCAGCGTCGCCGGCACGTCGTATGGGCGCTTGAGCTTCTACTGTCCGTCGGTGAGCGCCAATCAGGGCCGGCCCCTGCGCGAGCAGCAGCGCTGGGCGCGCGCGGTGCTCAAGCGGGTGGGGGCTGGCGCCCATCAGGGCCCGCTACGGCTCAATCGGACGATCGAGCTGACGTCGGCGGAGCTCGATCGGATCGAGCGTCAGCTCGTCCGCTGGGTCGAGCAGCCGGGCACCTCGGTGGCGCAGCGCCTGGGGGCCGGTGCGGCGCTGCTGGCCGAGCTCGAGCGCCGCGTCACGGAGCAGGGCAAGCGGGCGGTGGCCGGCTGCCTGAGCGAGGCGGAGCAGTGGGACGTCGTGGCGCGCTATGCCGAGTGGCAGGCCGGTGGGCGCGCGGCGCAGGCGGGACCGGTGCTGTCACTGTTCCTCGGCGCTGACTGCGGGCCCGGTCCGTGGCCCCGCCTGGCGCACTTCTTCGGCGTCCGGCTCTTCCAGCTCGGGCTCGCGCCGCTGCGCTCGCGACTGATGCAGGGGCGGGCCTGGCGGCGGCAGCTCGGCCGCGTCGCCTTCGATCCGCCGCTCGGCGACGAGGCCTTGCTCCAGCGCTACTTCGTCCACAAGCTGCAAGGGCGGCGTCACCTGGGGGGCGACACGCCGTTGATCGGTGGCTTCAACCTGCTGGTCGCCGCCTACGGGGTGATCAGCGTCCTGGCGCGCCTCAGCGCTGTGCACCACGGCCGCTCGGCGGTCGATGCCCACGACGTCGCCAGCGCGGTGCAGGCGGCCGACCTGCTGGTCGTCGAGCACGCGACGATGCTGCACAAGCCGCTCTTTGCCGTGTTGATCGAGCGCGTCTTGGCGTCCCCCTCGCTCGCGCGCGCGATGTTCGCGCGCGTCGGGCCTGCCCACGCGGACGCCAAGCTCGATCGCGCGTAAGGAGGCTCGATCGCCGCTGGCCCCGCGCGCGGTCGTGACGGTGTCGCGCCGATCCTGGCGTTAGGGCGCCCCACGGGGCGGCGGGGGCCCCCGGGGGGGGAGGGGGGGGGCGGTCGCTCGCAAGGCCTGCGGGGGGGGGGGGGGGGGGGGGGGGGGGGGGGGGGGGGGGGGTGGGGGGGGGGGGCGGCCCGGGGCTGGGAGGGGGGCCCCCGGGCCGCGCGCCGCCCGCCTGGGTGGGGCGGGCGGGGGGGGGGGGGGCGGGGAGCGCGGAAAAGGGGGTCCGGGGGGCGGGGCGGCCCCGGGGGCGGGCGGCGGAGGCGGGCCCCCGCTGCGCCGGGCCCGCGGCGGGCCCGGGGCCCGGGGGCCCGGGGGCCGCGCGGGGGCCCGGCCCCGGCGCCCCGAGGGCACGAGGGGGGGGGAGGCGCGGGCGCGCGCGGAGCGGGCTGCCGGGCGCCGGGGCCGGCCGGCCGGGCGGGGGCGCCGGGGGGGGGCGCCGGGGGCCACGGGGGGCGGCCCGGGCCGCGCCGGGGGCCCGGCGTGGCGCCGGCGGGGGGCGCGGGGGCGCACGCGCGGGACCGCCGCCCGGCCGGGGCGCAACGAGCGCGGGGGCGGGGGGAGGGGGGCGGCGGGCGGGGGGGCGCCGGCCCGCCCGCGCCGGCCCGCCCCCGCCCCCGCGGCGCCGGGGGCGGGGGGCCCCGGGGCCCGCGGCCCCGGCGCGGGCCCCGGAGCCCCCGCCGCGGGCGCGCAGCGGGGGGGGGGGGGCGCCCCCAGGAAGGGCGGGGGCGCCCGGGCCCCGGGGGCGCCGGGGGGCGGCGCGCGGCGCCGGGGGGGGCGCGGGGCGGGGCGAGGGGGGGGAGCCCCCCGGGGGGGGGCGGGCGGCGGCGCGCCGGGCAAACCCGCGGAAAGGGCAGCGAGGCCGAGAGGGGCCGCGGGCCGGCGCGGCGGCGCGCCGCCGCACGCCGGCCGCCCCCCGCCCGGGCTGCGGGGGCGGCGCCGGGGCCGGGGCCGGGGGGGGGGGGGGGGGGGCGGGGCGGGGGGCGGCCGCGGTGGGCGGCGGGGCGGCCCCGGCCCCCCCCGGGCGGGGGGGGGGGGGGCGCCGCGCCGGCCAGGGGCCGGGGCGGGGCGGGGGCGCGTCGCGCGGCGCAGGGGGGGGCCCCGGGGCCCGGGGGCGGGCCGGGGCCCAGGAGCGGGGCGGGCCGGGGCCCGGGACGCGGGGACGGGGGGGCGGCAACCCGGCCCCCGGGGCCCCGGGGGCCGCGGCACGGGCGGCCGGCCGCCCGCGGGACCGGGACGGCGGCGGCGCGGCCGGGGCCCGGCCCCGGGCGGGGCCGCCCCCGGGGCCCCCCGGCGCGGGGGGGGCCCCCCCCCGGCCGCGGCCGCCTTCCGGCCCGGCGGCGGGGGCCGCGACCCGGGCCCCGGGGCGGGGCCCCGGGGCGCGACCGGGGCAACCACGGCGCCCGGCGGGCCCGGGGGCGGCGCGGCCGGGCCGGGGGGGGCGGGCCGGCGGGGCAGGCGGGGGGAGGGTGGGGGAGGGGGGTAGGCTGGCCGAAATTATCTTACCAACTTGAGCGGCCGATTCATCCCGCGCGTCTGCGTTGCTCGTCGGTTGCGTACAGGCAGTACGCGCCCTCCTCGCGCCTTGCCGCACGGGCGCCTCGACCGCCAACCTGGCAAGCTAATTTCCGCCAGCCTCCTTAGCGCTGCGGCGCTGGACGCTGCCGCGCCGCGATCGCCGCCGTCAGCGCGCCGTCGAGCTCGGGGCAAGCCGTGCGCCTCGCGGACGTTGCCTGCAGCTGCTGCGCATCGAGCAAGACCCGCAACGCGCGCGGATCGTCGAGCTGCCGCAAGCCGGCCACCGCGCGCTGCCGCAGCTCGCAGCGCGTGCGTTGCTGGAGGTCCAGCCGCCAGACCGTGAGCCAGTCGACGCGCGGGCCGGCGCCGAGCCGCACGAGGGCCTGCAGCACCCGCTGGCGCCACGCCGCGTCGTTGCTGGTCGCCGCGCCGAGCAGCGGCTCCAGGGCAGCCTGTCCGAGCTCGCCGGTGAGGAACTCGAGCGCCTGTTGCCGCACCGCCCGGGCGCCAAGCAACGCACCCGCGTCCTCGAGGATGCGGGCATCGCGCCGATAACGCTCGTCGAGCTGCATCGCGCGGCGATAGGCGGTGAGCGCGGGCGCGACCTCCCCCTGGCAGATCCGCGCCGCGCCCAGCAGGTAGTGCAAGCGCGCCAGCCGTGGCCACTCGGTGAGCGCGCCGCGCAGATCGAGCGCAGCCTCGCGGCAGGCGCCTCGCGCCAGCAGCAGCTGCACGGTGTCGAGCCGCTGCGCGAGCGCCGCCGGCAGCGCGGGCGTCGAGGCGCTGTCCTGTGACGGGCCGCCCGGCGCCCCGGGTGGCGGGGGGAGGCGCGGCGCACCGCGCGCCACCCCCAAAGGCCGGCCAAGGTCAGTGTGCTCAGCGCCAGCAGGCCGACCAGCGCGCTGGCGAGCACCATCCGTCCGTGGCCTGGTCGAGCGAGCAGCCGCAAGCGCAGTCGCCAGCTCGGCGGGTGATCGAGCGCGGTGCAGCCGTACCAGTGACGATACGCGCCGGCCACGGCGCGCCAGGCGCGCTGCGCCGCGCGCATCGAGCGCCAACGCGGAGCCGTGCTGAGCCCGCCACCGCGCGTGCGTTGCACCTGGTCCAACGCCGCCAGCATCGCCTCGGCGCTGGGGAAGCGCTGCTCCGGCTCGCGCGCCAGGGCGCGTGCCACGAGCTGTTGCAGCGCGCGCGAAAACGCGCCGGGCGCCACCGCGTCGAGCGCGGGCGCGCGACGCGTCGCCTTCTGCTGCAGCAGGCGCATCGGGTCGTCGGCGCGAAAGGGCGGTCGGCCGGTCAGCAGGTAGAAGAGGATCACGCCGACGGCGTAGAGGTCGCTGCGCTCGTCGATCGCCAGGCCGGCCGCTTGCTCCGGCGCCATGTAGGTCGGGGTGCCGGCCACCTCGGTCGGTTCGCTAGGCCGCGGGGCCCCGCGCACCGTCGGTGGCACGGCCAACCCGAAGTCCAGCACCTTGACCACCGTGGCGCCCTCGGGGCCGTCGAGCAACATCACGTTGTCGGCCTTGATGTCGCGGTGCACCAGCCCCGTACCATGTGCATGCTGCAGGGCCAGCAGCACCTGGCGCACGATATCGAGCGCCACCGAGACCGAGACCGGCTTGTTGAGCAGGCTGGTCAGCGGACGGCCCGCGAGCAGCTCCATCACCAGATAGAGCTCCCCGGTGGCCGCGTGGCCGAAGTCGGTCACGAGCACGCAGTTCGGGTGCTCCTGGCGGCTGGTCGCCAGGGCCTCGCGCTCGAAGCGCTCGGCGAAGCCCCTCAGGTCGCCCAGATCGCGGCGCACGACCTTGAGCGCGAAGCGCTTCTTCAGCCGCAGATGCTGCACCTCGTAGACGGTGCCCATGCCGCCGCTACCCAGTCGGCGCAGCACCTCGTAGCGCTCGTCGATCAGGGCGCCGAGCAGCGGATCGTCGGCGATGTGGGCCCCGCAGCCGCGGCAGAAGGCCACCCCCTCGGCGTGTTCGCGCACGCACTGCGGACAGGACGCTGGGGGGTGCTCGTTCGGCGAGCCAGCGGCGGTCAGCTCGCTCATCGCAGCAGACTGGCACCCTTCGAGTGGGGTTTCAAATGCGCTCGCTCGCGTGTCGCCGGCCGCTGGGTTGTGGCGCTCGGGGCCGGCAAGCGGCACACTGGAGCGCAGGGCGGTCGTCGGCCGCGCCAAGCAGGCGTCGGGCGTGGCGTTCGGGCGAGACCGTGGGCTCGGCGGGGCGGGGTCCACGACGCTCCCCGGCGAGCGCTGCTCAGGAGGGCAAGACGTGAACGATTCGCCGCGATCGAGGGCCTTCTTCTCGTACCTGCGTGGTCGCGTCGTCGTCTGGATCGTCTGTGCCGCTGGGCTGACCCTCGGCTGCGGGCGCAGTCTTCCGCTCGGCGGGGACGGCGCCGAGGACGCTCGGACCGACTTGCGCGACGGAGCGGTGGGCCGCCCCGACGGCTCGGTGCAGCGCGACGGCTCGGTGCAGCGCGACGGCTCGGCGCAGCGCGACGGCTCGGCGCAGCGCGACGGCTCGGCGCGGCGCGACGGCTCGGCGAAGCGTGACGGCTCGGCGAAGCGTGACGGCTCGGCGCAGCGCGACGGCTCGGTGCAGCGCGACGGCTCGGCGAAGCGTGACGGCGCCCTGCGGCGCGATGCCGCCCCGGGCCGCGATGCCGGCGCGCGGCGCGATGCCGCCGCGCGGCGCGATGGCGGTCCCCAGCGGGACAGTGGCTTGCGGCGCGATGCGGCGCTGCTGCGGGACGCCGCCGTCCGGCGTGACGCGGGGGCGCGTGCCGATAGCGGGCTGCCGCTGCTGAGGCCCGATCTGCTGCTCAGCAGCTTCACGGCTCAGGCCTCGGCGGCGGGGGCTGCGACCTACACCGTGGTGACGTGCAACCGAGGAGCGGCTGGCAGCGCGGCCAGCCAACTGGGCCTGTACTTCGATCTCCCCAGCGCGCCGACGGTGGCGACCCCCCCCAGCCGGCTGCTCGAGGTCGCGGCGCTCCGAGTGGGCCAGTGCCAGACGGACCGCCTCACGGTGACGCTCTCGGCCGGCAGCTACCGCTCCTGGGCGCGGGCCGACGCGCGGACGGTGATCGACGAAAGCAACGAGGGCAATAACCTCGCCGGGCCGATTGCGTTGGCCGTCGCGCCTGGACGCGCGGACCTGGTGATCAGTGCCTTTGCCGTGGCTGCGGGCACCTCGCAGCGACCCACGAGCTACCAGACCACGGTCTGCAACCGCGGGGTCGTGGCTGCCCCGGCCACGCGGCTGGGGATCTACTTCGACCGTCTGCAGGCGCCGACGGTGGGCACGGTGGCCGATCGTGAGCTGGCAGTCGCCGCATTGCAGCCGCGGCAGTGCAGCAGCCAGACCCTGAGCGTCGCGCTCGCCGGCGGTGTCTACTTCTCGTGGGCGCTGGCCGACGCGCGAGGGGCCGTCAGCGAGAGCAACGAGAGCAACAACGCGTTCGGCCCGCAGGTGTTTCTGGTGCTCGATACGGCGACGATTCCGCCGGAGTGCCTCAGCGCGTGCAGCGTGTTGGTGACGCCGTGCCGGCTGCTGGCGCGTAATGCGCAGCAGAGCTGCGGGTTGCTCTGCGCCACCCGCACCCCGGCGCAGATCGCCTGCGCGGGTGCAGCAGCGAGCAGTGGGCGCTGCTTCTCGATCGTCAGCTGCCTGCTGCTGCCCTAGCCCGCGCCGACGCTGGGTCCTCAGGGGCGCTGCGCCCCTCCTTCGCGGGAGTCCCGCCGCGCATCAACGCAGCCCGGGGGATCAGAGCCGCGCCGACAGCCCAGATCCACGTCATTTGACAGTCGCCGGCCCTGGGCCCTAGGATCAATCCCAGCGCAAGCACTGATGAAACGGTAGAAATCGGGCTCGCGCGCGGTGTCGCGCCCCAGCCTGGCGGCCAGACCCCGGCGGTACAGATGCCCGCCTCCGTAGCCGTGCTTGCCCATGCGGCCCCGCTGACTGGCCGCGGAGACCATCATGCCCCGAGTGCTGATCGTGGAGAGCGACGCCGCCTACGCCGGAGAACTGGCCCGTGAGCTGACCACGCGCCTTCCCCAGCTCTATCGCACGCCGCCGATCGAGATCACGCTGGCGCGCGATGGCCAGGCCGCGCTGGACGCGGCCACCCGACAACCGCCCGACCTGCTGCTCGTGTGCGTCGAGCTGCCGACGATCAGCGGCTACTCGGTGTGCAACAAGGCCAAGAAGAACCCGCTCCTGAAGGACACCCCGCTGATCATCATGTCGGCGGAGGCGACGCCCGAGATCTTCGAGCAGCACAGCAAGTTGCGCACGCCGGCCGACGCCTACCTGATCAAGCCCTTTTCGACGGCGACGCTGCTGGAGCGGGTGGCCTCGTTGCTCGGTCTGGGCGACGAGGGAACCCAGCTGGAGTCGGCCATCGATACCAGCATCGAGCAGGGGTTCGCGGCCGAGCAGGCGACGCTGCCACGCGGCGACGAGGCGCCGGCCGAGGCCGAGCTGGAGCTGGAGATCGAGGACGGTGACCTGGTCACCGACGAGCTCGGGGCGATGACGCCCCAGCCCTTGCCCGGGCATCCCGCCGGGGAGCTCGCCGACCAGGAGATCTCGCTGGCCACGGACGCCGCGTTCGCCGCGCTCGAGCTGCCCTTCGAGCGGGCCACCCCACAGGCGGAGGCCGCCGGCGCGCGGCAGGCGGCCTGGGGCGCACCGGCGCCCAGCGTCGACCCCGGGGCCACGCCTGCCTGGTCGCGCTCACCGGCGCCGACGCCTTTGGCGCTGGATCCACCGACCGACCCGAACGACGCCCTCGACCTCGCACCACCCCTCGAGTTCGCGCCGCCCCTCGACCTCGCACCACGCTCGCCGATCGAGCTGGGCGACCAAGATTACGGCGAGCGCGGCGGGTTGACGCCGTCGGCGATCGCCGAGCCCTTGCCCGGGCTCGCCCCCGCGGCGCTGGCGATCGACGAGTCGCTGGCCGACGAGCCCTTTCCGCTGCAGACCGTGGCCGAGACGGTGGTCAGCTCCGGGCTGGCGCCGCTGGCGGCGGTGGCGCTCGACGAGACCCGCGATGCGCGGGCGGAAGAGGCGGAGCGACGGGTCGCCGCGCTGCAGCAGGAAAACGATCAGTTGACGCAGTCCCTGCGTGAGGCGAATGCGGTCAAGCCGACGACGGGCGGTGGCCTGACGCGCGATCGCGAGCTGCTCGGGTTGCGCGAGGTGATCAACAAGAAGGAGCGCGAGCTTCTCGACCTGCGGGACGAGCTCGATGCCAGGGAGCGGCAGATTCTCGATCACAAGGACAAGGTGCGCGAGCTCGACCGCCGGGCGCGCGACATGGACGAGAAGCTGCTCGGGATCGAGAAGGAGATGGTCTCGGCGCGCGAGCGCGCTGAAGCGCTGCAGCAGGACAAGCAGCGCTTGGTCGATCGGGAAAGCGGCGTCAAGCAGCGACTGGAGGAGGCCAAGCGCGAGATCGAGAAGGCCTACGCCGAGAACACCCAGGTCAAGGAACGCCAGGAGCGCGAGCTCGCGCGCCTCAAACAGCAGCACGGCGACGAGCTGCGTCTGGCAGAGCAGCGGCTCACCGACGAGCAGACGAGGCTCCGTGCCGAGCACGCGGCCGAGCTGCGCGAACTCGCGGAGGAGCTGCGGCGCGAGCAGCAGGCCGAGGGCAGCGCGCACCTCAAGGAAATCGAGCGGCGTGAGCAGGAGCATCGCGACGAGGTCACGGGTCTCGACGCCCGGCACCAGGCCGAGCAGCAGGCGCTGCGCGAGCAGCACCAGCAGCAGCTCGAGCAGGCGCGTCAGCAGCACGAGCAGGCGCTGGCGACCCAGCAGGCCAGCGCCCGCGTCGAGCTCGAGCAGGCCGCGCAGCGCGCCGAGGAGGCGCTCGAGAGCCAGCGCACCGAGCAGCAGGCCGAGCTGGCGCGCGCGGCCCAGCAGCACCAGACGCTAACGGCGCAGGCGCGTGCCAGCCATGAGGAGGCGCTGCAGCGGGTCAAACAGCAGCACCAGGACCTGCTCGAGCAGATCGAGACGGAGCACGCCGAGGAGAAGGAGAGCCTGCGTGGCGCGCACCAGACCGAGATCGATCAGCTGCGCCAGCAGCACGGCGCCGCCGTGAGCACGCTGAGGGGCGAGCACGAGGCCGCGCTCGACGCGCTGCGCCAGCAGCAGGCGCGGGAGCTCAAGGCGCTGGTCGATGAAGAGCAGGCGAAGAGCGCGGCGTTCGAGCTGACGATCGCCGGCCAGCAGGAGCAGCTCGGGGAGCTGGGCGCCCTGCTCGAGAGCCACGAGCTGCGGCTGGCCGACGCGCTGGCCGCGCTGCAGATCGATGCCGAGTTGGGCGAGAAGGCTCGGCGCGCGCTGGCGGTGGCGGTGGCGCTGGTCGACCAGCAACACGCGGCGACGTCGAGCGCCGCCGCCGGCGAGCGGGACGCCATCGCGCAGCAACCGCGCGGCTGAGGGCCGCGGCGACTTTCAAGCCGGCCGCTGGCTCCGTGCTGGCCGGCCGCGCTGGCACTCGAGGTGCGATCACGTCCGAGGTCACCGGCAATACCAAGGGCCTGCGGGCCAGCGCTGTGCGCACGATCGAGCGCCTCTACGAGCGACGCGTGCGGCCGACGGAGGTGGTGTCGGCCGAGTTGGCTGCCAACCTCTGCCGGCTCTCGCACGAGCTGCGCCGCCAGCTCGGCGTGCTGATCGACCGTCGTGGCCAGCCCGAGCACGTCGTCGTCGGCGACGCCAGCAAGCTCTGGCTGCCCGACATCGGCCGGTTGCGCACGGGACACGGTCGGCTACGCGGCTTGCGCTTGGTCCACACCCACCTGCGTGGTGAGGAGCTGACCAACGACGACCTGACCGATCTGGCGTTGCTGCGGCTGGATCTCGTCTGCGCCCTGACGCTCGGCGCCGACGGGCAGCCGGCGCGGGCCTTCTGCGCCCACCTCAACCCCGACCCGGCCGCGGGCGACCCGTGGACGATCTTGCCCGCGGTGGCGGCGCAGCAGCTCGCCCTCGATCCGCTGGCGCTGGTCCAGGAGCTCGAGAGTCAGTTTGCGCGCCAGGGCTCCGGGCGCGCGGCGGGCCAGGTCGGTGAGCGGGCGCTGTTGGTGCACCTGGGCCTCGACCGAGCGGCGCGCAGTCCGGCGGCCTGCATCGCCGAGCTCAAGGAGCTGTGCCGCACCGCGGGGGTGGTGGTGCTCGACACGGTGACGCAGCGGCGGTCGCGCCCCGATCCGCGCTACGCGGTGGGGCGGGGCAAGCTCGAGCAGATCGTGCTGCGGGCCAATCAGCTCGGCGCCGAGCTGCTGGTCTTCGACCCCAATCTGAGCCCGGCCCAGGCGCGCGCGATCAGCGAGGCCACCGACCTGAAGGTCATCGATCGCGCGATGCTGATCCTCGATATCTTCGCCCAGCACGCGCAGACCAGCGAGGGCCGGCTGCAGGTCGAGGCCGCCCAGCTGCGCTACATGATGCCGCGCCTGGTCGAGAAGAACACGATGATGAGCCGACTGACCGGCGGCATCGGCGGACGCGGTCCCGGGGAAACCAAGCTGGAGCTCAATCGCCGGCGTGCGCGCGAGCGCGTCACGCGCCTCAATCGACAGCTGGCGCAGTTGCCCGAGCAACGGCAGCGGCGGCGCGCGCTGCGGGAGGCGCGCGAGCTGCCGGTCGTCAGCATCGTCGGCTACACCAACGCCGGCAAGTCGACGCTGCTCAACGCGCTGACCAACAGCGACGCGCTCGCGGCCGATCAGCTCTTCGCCACCCTCTCACCGCTGAGCCGGCGCTTGCGCTTTCCACGCGAGCGCGAGGTGATCCTCACCGACACGGTCGGCTTCATTCACGACCTGCCGCAAGAGGTGATCGAGGCCTTCCGTGCCACGCTCGAAGAGCTGCGCAACGCCGACCTGCTGCTGCAGCTGGTGGACGTCTCGGACAACGACTTCCGCGCGCACATCGCGACCGTGCAGCAGACCTTGACCGACTTGGAGGTGGGCGAGACCCCGCGCCTGCTGGTCTTCAACAAGGTCGATCGCCTGGCGCCCGACGAGCTGGCGGCCCGCCTCGCCGAGTTCGGGGCCTTGCCGATCTGCGCGCTCCAGGCCGAGAGCTGCCGGGCGCTGCTCGAGGCCGTGGCGCAGGCGCTCTGGCGCGAGGGCAAGCCGATCACGGCGCCGGCCGCCGCGCCCGCGCTATCCGAGAACTAGCCCCAAGACAAGCGTTCTAGCGCAGGCCGTCGGGCGGCGAGGGCAGTCAGCGGGAGCTGGCGCCGCTCCAGGGTCCTGTTGGCGCTACTTGGCCGTCGCCCGCAGCACGACCTTGCCCTCACGCACCACGACCTGGAACTCGATCTCGCGCCCCGGGTGGCGTTCGCGCAACTGGGGTAGCTGCTGCCGCACGCTACGCACCAGAGCGTCGTAGCGCACGGTGCTGGGGTCCTGGCCGCAGGCCTCCTTGGCGCGCTGAAAGCGACGAAACAACGACTGCAGGTGCTGCTCGTCGAGGTCGGCGTGGGCCGCTGGAGGGGGACCGGCCGCCGGGGGCGCTGGTGTGGCAGCGGGGGGCGGCCGCTCCGTCGCGGCCGCCGCCGCTACCGCAGGGTCGCCGGTGACCGCGGGTGTCTCCACCGGGCGGCTCAGCGCGCTGGCGAGCGCTCGCTCCAAATCAGCGGGACTGCGAATGCCGATGTCATCGGGCAGCTGCAGGCCACGGCTGGCCAGATGCCGCTTGGTCCGCGCCACGTCACGGTGATAGGTCCCGGCCTCCATCGCCCGCATCGTGCGGCCCCAGTAGGCGCGATAGGTGCTGAGCTTCTGCAGCAGATTGCGGTAGCGAAAGCGTACCGAGGTGTTCCGGATCTGCTGTTGATCGAGCAGATACTGCAACCGGGCGACGTCCTTCAGCAGGACCGACGGCGCGCGCTTCTGGATGCCAAGAAAGTACTGCTCGTAGAGCACGCGGACGCGCTCGAGCTTCTGCTCGAACTCGGCCACCGCCGCATCGATGTCCGGCAGCTCGGGAGGCACGGCACGGATATTAACATAGCCCTCGGCCGCATCTCCGCGTCCCGGGGCTCAGCGGCCCCAGTGCGGTGGCCGGTGGAGGCCGCCTCGGCTACACTGCGCCGCGATGACGCTGCTCTACTTCGTGTTGCTGGTGGGTGTGCTGATCTTCGTGCACGAGGTCGGCCACTTTCTGCTGGCCAAGCTCTTCAACGTCAAGGTGCTGAAGTTCTCGCTGGGCTTCGGCCCTGCGGCGCTCGGTTTTCGCCGCGGCGAGACCGAGTACTGCATCGCCTGGCTGCCGCTGGGCGGCTTCGTCAAGATGTTGGGCGAGGATCCCGCGGAGCCGGTGCGGCGTGAGGATCACGATCGCGCCTTCCACCACAAGCCGCTGTGGCAGCGCTACGCGATCGTGCTCGCCGGTCCGATCTTCAACATCATCTTCCCGACGCTGATCTACTTCATCTTCTTCGCCAGCCAGAGTCGCCTGCCGCCGCCCGTGATCGGCAAGGTGCTGCCGGACGAGCCCGCCGCAGAGGCTGGTCTGCGCCCGGGCGACCGCATCCTCGCGGTCGACGGTCGCCCGGTGCGCTACTGGACCGACCGTGAGGCGGCCGGCGGCGGGCTCTGGTCCGTGACTCACAACATCGCGCCCTATCCCGGCGTCGCGCTGCGGATCACCATCAAGCGCGGCGGGCAGCGCCTGGAGCGCTTCATCACCCCGCGGGAGGACGTCTGCTACGACCGCCTGGGGCTGCGTTGGCGCTGCGGCGTGATCGGTGTCTCTCCGCTCTTCGAGATGGCGCAGATCGGCGTGATCGACCCGGCGGGGCCGGCCGGACGCGCCGGTCTGCGCACCGGTGACCTGATCACCGCGGTCAACGGCCGACCGATCGAGCGCTGGGATGAGCTGGCACAGCTGCTCGAGCACAATCGCGGCGACGCCCTGCGCTTGGCCTACCTGCGCCCGGGCGCCCCCTTGAGCGACTTCGCCGATCTCCGCCTGCTCCATCCGCGCACGACGGTGCTCGATCCCGAGCCGCGGCACGAGGCGACCACGGTGCGCTATGAGACCGGTATCGCGTCGGCCGAGCTCTTCGTGCGGCACATCGATCCCGGCTCGCCGGCGGCGGCCCTCGGTCTCAAGCCGGGCGATCGCATCGTCGCGCTCGACGGGCGACCGGTGAAACACTGGGCGGTCTTCGGCCAGGCGTTGCGTCAGCGCCCGGATGCCGACCACCGCCTGGTCTGGCTCCGCCTGGGCGGTGAGCAGCGCGAGGCTCGCTTTCGCTTTGCCCAGGTCGCCTACCGCGACGACCTCGGCAACCAGCTGGCGCGCTACGTCTTTGGCGCCGAGGCGGATGTCGTGGCCCGGGCCCACGAGCCGGTGCCGGTCGAGGGTCGCCTGGGCTACGCGGCGGTCGAGTCGGTGCGCTACACCAGCGACCTGGTCCACAAGCTGTTGGTCGTGATCGTCGAGCTGTTTCGAGGCGGGATCTCGCGCGACACCATTGGTGGGCCGCTGATGCTGGCCAAGGCGGCGCGCGTGGCGGCCGAAACCGGCTGGGACAAGTTTCTGCTGTTGATGGCGCTGATCAGCATCAACCTCGGCATCATCAATCTGCTGCCGGTGCCGCTGCTCGATGGTGGCCACATCATGTTCTTCACGATCGAGGCGATTCGCCGGCGCCCGCTCAGCCTGCGCGCCCGCGCCTTGGCCTCCTACTTCGGTCTGGTGCTGCTGGTCTCGCTGATGGTCTTCGCGCTGAAGAACGACATCACGCGCTTCTGGTTTCGCTGAGCGGCGCGACGATGACGAGGCCCTTGCACCTGCTCGCGCTCGACACCGCGACCCAGCAGGCCACGGTCGCGCTGTGCCGCGACACGGAGATCTTGGCCGAGGCGTCGCGCGCGGTGACCACGCACAGCGCGGGGCTGCTGACGCTGATCGACGGCGTCCTGGCCGCCGCGGCCCTCCCGCTGGCGGCCGTCGATGCGATCGTTTGCGGCCAAGGGCCCGGCTCGTTCACCGGCCTGCGCATCGGTCTGGCGACCGCCAAGGGCCTGGCGCTGGCGGCGAACAAGCCGCTGCTGATGATCGGGTCGCTGCTGGCGCTGGCGCGTGCCGCAGGGATCGAGCGGGCCGCGGCGACGTTGGCGTTGCTCGATGCGGGTCGCGGGGAGATCTACGCCCAGGCCTTCCTCGGGGCCGAGGCGCTGGCACCGGCTTGGCTCGGCGAGCCGCAGCGGGTGGGGGCCTACCTCGCGACCCTGGCGTCGGGCGCCAGTGCCCCCTGGCTGCTGGTCGGCGAGGGCGCCTTGCGCCAGGCCGAGGCGCTGCGCGGGGCCCTGCCGTCCGCACGCTGGCCCGCGCCCGAAGCGCACACGATCAGCGCCGCGGAGCTGGCGCGCGCCGCGCTCGACCGCGCCCGCGCCGCGGACTTCGACGACCTGGCTCAGGCCGTTCCGCTCTACGTGCGCGGGCCGGACATCCGCCTGCCCGCTCCGCCCGCGAGCAGCCCCTAATCGCAGCTTCTCGGCGCGTTCCCGGCGGGCTCCTACAGCGTCACGACCATTCCGACCAGCGCGCCCACGGCATGGGGCCGCCCCCGCTGGTCGAGGTCCAGCGCAAGCTGGTGAATCAGCTCGAGGTGCGCGTTCAGGACCACGTTGTAGCCGAGGGTGACACCGCCCACCTCCGCCGGCGGCTCCGAGGCTGCCGGACGGAAGTGGAAGGTCGTGTCGTGCTCGAGCAGCAGCTGGTGTCGGCGGGCCACCGTGAGGTAGAGCCCGAAGACGGTCGCCAGATCGACATGGGTGCTGGCGGCGCTGGCTCCCGCCGACTCACTGGGTCTGATGCCGTGGACCGGCACCGCGAGCCGCAGGTAGAGGCCGGCCAGGCTCAGGTTCGGGCGGAGATCGACATTGAGCTCCACTTCGGGCCGGTAACGCAGTTCCTTCAGCCCGGACCCCGCCAAGGCGACGGCCAGCTGTAGGTCGAGGTCGAGGTGATCGGTGTCCAGCGGGGTTGCGACCAGCAAGAGATAGCCCGCGGCATCTCCCTCCGGGTACGCCGCGTCGGGCCCGCGCAGCGTCGTGCCAGCGCAAAGCGCCAGCCAGTCCGTCAGTCCGTAGCCGAGCAGGAGCTCGCCGTGGCCGTAGGGGCTCGGTCCTGCGGCGCTGCTGCTGTGCGACGCCAGGCCACCGACGCCGCCGTAGAGCTCGAGGTCGTAGCCGCCCGCAGCGAAGGTCTCGATCGTGTCGATCGCCCAGCAGCGGGAAGGGCAGCCCAGCCCGGCAGCGGCCGCCGCCAGCAGCAGCAGCGGGAGCTGCGGCCTCAAGGCCACGGGAAGATCTTCGCGGCCAGGACCCCGGTACCGTAGGTCGCGGCCGCTGCCACGCCACCGAGCCCGAGCATTCTCAGGGCGCCGAGCAGTGGGCTCTTGCCGGAGTTGGACGCCAGCCAGGCCCCGCCCGCCGCCAGCGCCACCGCGCTGACCGCGGCGCTGAGGGTCAGGGACAGGCCGTTCGCCCCGATCACGAGCGGGACGAGCGGGATGGTCGCGCCCAGCAGAAAGGATGCAAACGAGCTGAGTGCCGCGCCCGTCGGGCAGTCCAGCTTGCGGGGGATGAGGCCAAGGTCGACGGCGGCGGCTTCCAGCCGGTCGGGCTCTTGGAGCACCGCGCGCGCCAGGTCCTTCGCGTGTGCAGGTGAGAAGCCCCGCGTCGCGGCGGCCTCGAGCAGGGTGGCCTCGGCGGCGCGCGGATCGTCGCGGAGCAGGCGATCGAGGGTGTGCAAGGTGCTGCGGTACTTCTCGTTCTGCGAGGTCACGGACAGCCACTCGCCGGCGGCCATCGACAGCGCGCCGCCGACGGCGCTGATGACCCCAGCGAGGATGGCCAGCTGGGTGCTTCCCGCCAGTCCGGCCACCCCGAAGACGAACGCGAGGCTGGTGATCAGCCCGTCGGTTCCACCCATCACGGTCGCGCGTAGGTTGCCGCCCTCGACCAGCACACCGAACGATCGTTCGCGCGGTCGTTCACCGCGTGGGCCTGCCTCCTGCCCTGCTCCGGCGGGTTCATCACCCGGAACTCGCGCCCGTGCGGTCGGAGGCCAGCCGTCCGCGCCGATCGAAGCGTCCGCGCCCGGAAAGCCTCACGCGCCGCCAGCCGCGCCCCCTCCAGGGCCGCGTAGGGCCCTGCCGCGCCAGAACCCTGCGCCGCCCGCCAGCCGACCCGCGTGACTGCAGCGGTGGGCGAGCCGGAGCCCCGCCGCAGGCGCCATCGTCCCCATCGCCTGCGCGGCGATGGGCCCGCTCACCAGCAGCAGCGCGACCAGCAGCGCAGCAGCCACGGCGGGCCCGCGAGCCGCCGGCGTGACTTGGCGCCCCGCCCGTCGGGGGCCAGCGGTCGCAGGGCTTGTCGGGAGCGCATCGCTAGCAAGTCAGCTTCCACTCGAGCAAGGGCAAGCAGGGGCAGCTCATCCCTCGCGGCGAATGCACACGGCGCGGGCCTCACTGGGCCGCAGTTGCAGCTGCGCGCCCTCGCAACGGATCCAGAGCGGATCGCCGCGGGGCCCCCGTCGTTCGAGCGCGATCGCGGTGTCGGGGAGAATCCCCATGTCGAGGAGGCGCTGTCGCAGTGCGTGGCCGGCTTTGATCTGCGTCACCACGGCCTGCTGCCCCGGTGCCAGCTGCGCCAGGGTTCGTCGCCCCGCCGCTGTGTCGCCGGCGCACGCGGCGCACTCCGGCCCGCAGGCGGCCTGCCCGGCGCGGGCGGCCCCGGCCACGCCGGCCGGGCAGGCCCGGAAGGCCTCGACGACCGCCGGGCAGCTGCTCACGAACTCGAAGAAGGTGACCAGCCGACCCATCGTCTCGTCGGTCAGGCTGTGCTCCATCGTGCACGCCTGCTCGTTGGCGGCGGCGTGCGGCATCTTCAGCACCTGCTCGAAGAAGCGTGTCAGCAGCCGATGCCGGCTCAGGACCTTGCGGGCAGCGTCCTCCCCCTTGGGGGTCAAGCCGATGTACTCGCGGCGCTCGTAGTTGACGAACTGGCCCTCGGCCAGCTTGCGCAGCGCCACCGAGATCGTGGCGGCCTTGACCGAGCGGGCGCGCGCGATGTCCCTGACCCGCGCAAAGCCCTGTTGCTGGACCAGCAGGTAGATCGTCTCGAGGTAGTCCTCGAGGGCGGCGCTGATCGGGGCCGGGATGCTGGTAGCCGAGAGACTCATTGTTAGCGAGTGCTAACACATGAGCCTGCACTGTCAAGTCAGCGCGGTTTGCGCCGCAGCAGGAACACGCCGAAGAGCTGGTCGCGGTCGATGATGCGCAGCTCGACGCGCTCGTTGTCGAAGAGACTGAGCAGGACGAGCGCCGTGTTGCCGCTCGTGTCGCCGGAGAGCGGGGCCCAGAGCAAATAGCTGTGCAGCGGATCCCCGTCGAAGGTCAGGCTCGCCAACGCGTCGGCGTTGCTGCGCGTCACCGGCTGTAGCCGGGTCTCGGCCAAGCGTCCGTCGCTGGTGGTGAGCGTGGCCGAGACGCTGCGCAGGGTCAGGTCGGCGAGCAGCAGCTCGTCCACGCGGGTCTCGGCCGCGAAGCCCACCCGGACGGCCGGGTCGTCGACGACCGCTCCCTCCCAGGCGCCCTCGTAGGCGCGCACATCGACGCAGCCGAGGGTCGCCCCGAGCGCGAGGGGCGCCAGCCAGCGCCAGCGAAGCACGGCAAGGCGTGGCGTGCGCCGTCGGCGCGCGTGATCGCCAACGCAGCAGCGAGCTTCCGGCCGCGGATGAGCTGGAACCATGCTGTCGTCTAGCACGACTCCGGCGCGCGGTGGATCGGAACGTCGACCCTCGTG
The DNA here is from genome assembly GCA_016702545.1 of Pseudomonadota bacterium. GTDB lineage: Bacteria > Myxococcota_A > Polyangia > JADJTL01. The sequence goes on from JADJDT010000008.1 coordinate 120,980, forward strand.
GCGTGGCCCGCGCGAGGCGGCCACGGGCGCACGCCCGGTCCCGCTCGGTAGTGCATCGTGGCTTGACGCCGGCCGGTGGGCGACGCGATGCTGCCGCGTCGTGTTAGGAGCCGCTCGAAAATAACTCGATCAACTGGGCGTTGAGGCGCCCGCCGGGCAAGGCGCAGCGACGAAGGAATACTGTGGGTATTGCGAGGCGCTGCAACGCAGCCCGGCGGGATGGATCGACGGCCAGATGGATGAGTTATTTCCGAGCGGGTCCTTAGGGTGCGCCAAGCTCGCTCTCTTGCTCGCCGTGCTGCTGGGCAGCGTGTCTGCGCAGGGCCAGATCCTGGCGACCGGCCCGATTTACCGGATCGAGGCGATCGAGGTCCACGGCAACCACAAGACCCGCAGCCACCTGGTTCGTCGGGCCCTGCTGGTGCGGCCGGGCGAGCGGCTGGCCGTCGACGACCCGGCCTTCGAGCTGTCGCGCTATCGCGTCCTGGCGCTCGGCTACTTCGCGTCGGTCCATCTGCGCTTGCGCAAGGGCGCGACGCGCGGCGCGGCCGTGCTGGTGGTGGAGGTCGTCGAACGCGGCACGCTGGTGATCACCGATCTCTTCCTCGGCACCAGCGAGGCCACGCGGGCCTGGGGTGGTCTGGGCCTGGCGGAGCGCAATCTGCTCGGCCGCGGCATCGAGCTCGAGGGGGCCTTCGTCCTCGGTACCGACCCCTTGGTCGAACGCGCGCGCCTCCAGCAGTCCTACTGGCTGAGCGCCACCGCGCCCCAATCGCGCTGGCGGCGGCTCGAGCTCGGCGCCGCGCTGCTGCTCGTCGACGGCAGCGAGTTCTTCCGCCGCTCCGGTTCGGACGCCAGCTCGAGTCCGGAGCACTTCCTCTCGGCGGGCTACCGCCGGCTTGGCGGCAGCCTGGGCGTCAGTCTCGACGTCGGGCCGACCGTGCGCGTGCGCGCCGACCAGCGCGTCGAGGCGGTCATCACGGACCTCCCCGTCGGCGCCACGCGCGAGCTCGCGGTGCCGACTGGCACGGCGCCGCGCAGCGTGCCCGTGCCCTTCGACCTGATCGATGGCCGCAGCCTGCTCTCCGTCACCTCGGTCACGCTCGAGCACGACACGCGCTCGGATCCGGTGCTGCCCGACCGCGGTGCGCTGCTGACGGCCAGCGCGGACGTCTCGAGCCGGCTCTTCGCCTCGCGCTACAGCTTCGTCAAGCTCAGCGCGAGCTATCGGCGCTACTGGGCCTTGCCCTGGCGCCACGTCGCGGCGCTGCAGCTCTTCGGTGGTGTGGTCTTCGGCGAGGCCCCCTTCTTCGAGAAGTTCTTCATCGGCGACCTCAGCGATCTCGTGCCCGGCCGCGCCCTCGGCCTCAACTTCTCGACCCTGCCCTCGCGCAACGTCTTCGGCACGCCGATCAGCGGTCGCCGCTATGACGACATCGCCCTGCGCTGCAGCGGCCAGTACAGCATCCCCTGGTTCCGCGGCGGGCGCTTCGCCTATGCGGGCGACTTCTTCATCGACGCGGGGCTGATCTTCCTCGCGGCCAAGGAGGACCTGCAGCTGCGGGATCGCGCGCTGCTGCAGTCGGTGCCGATCGACTTGACCGTCGATGCCGGGCTGCGGCTCGATACCCGGATCGGCGTGTTTCTCTTCTCCGTCGGTAACGCCCTCGGCCGGATCCCGTTCTGAGGACCACGACGATGCCGCGCGCCCGTCTGCGACCGTGCCCCAAGCGCCGCCAGGCCCTCCTGGCGGGCACGGTGCTGCTCGGCCTGCTGGCGGGCGCCACGCGCGCCGCTGCCAAGGCGAGCGTGCCGCTCAAGCCGGTCGAGGTCGAGCGGCTGGGCGGTCGACTCCGCATCAGCGTCGGCTTTCGCGAGCTCTTCGACGCCGAGCTGCGGCAACGGCTCGACAGCGGCTTCGTGATGACGGTGGCCCAGACGCTCGCGCTGCACGTGACCAGCGATGCGCGCCCGATCGTCGTGCTCCAGCGGACCCTGCGCGCGGTCTACGATCTGTGGGACGAGCAGTACCTGGTGACGATCGCTGACAGCGCGGGGGAGCGGCGGCTACGCCTGCGCCAGCAGCGTGAGGTCGTCGACGTGCTGACCAGCTGGTGGCGCCACCCGCTCGCTGCACCGACGTCGCCGAGGCCGGCCACCGGCTACTTCTTCACCGGCCTGGCCCAGGTCAACCCGATCAGCGATCAGGCGCTATCCCAGGTGCGGCGCTGGTTGCGACGGCCCTCTCGCAAGCAGCGCAGCGGCGGCGGGGAGAGCTTCTTCGGCTCCTTCGTCAGCATCTTCGTCAACGCGCGGATCGCGCAGGCGGAGCGGAGCTTCGTCTTCCGCACGCCGGCCTTCTCGCTGGGCGATTGAGGAGACGATGGCGCGGCCAGGCGCGGTCAGGCGGAGGGTTGCGCGCAGCGCCGCGCTCGGTCGCCCGCGGCCCGCGCGACGCTTCCGCTTCAAGCTCGTGGCGGTGATGCTGCTGATTGCCCTGATTCCGCTGGTGGCCTCCGCGCTGCTGGTGGACCAGGTGATCAGCGTCTCCGACGGCGTCGCCGCCGGGCAGGCGCGGCAGCTGGTGGGCCCGCTGCGCCAGGCCGCCGACGCCTACCGGGCGCTCTTCCGGGCGCAGAAGCAGCTCTTTCGCCAGCAGACCCAGCTCTTCGCCGGCGATGGTGCGCTGCAACGCGCGGCCCGTCGTGGCGATCGGCAGCAGCTTGCCCAGCGGCTGGAGCAGCTCGCGGCGGGCCGCAACAACGTGCAGCGGCTACGCCTGCTCGGCGCTGACGGGGCGCTGCTCGCCGAGGTCGTGCGCGCGCAGCCGCCGGGGGCGGCGCTGCGGCCCTTCCGTTGGTCGCAGCCGCTAACGGCGACGGGCGCCCGCCTCGAGGCGACCTTCGTCGCGCCGGGCGAGCACCTGACGCACTTCGCCGCGCTCGCGACCGCCCAGCGGGCGGCGCTGGAGATCGACCGGCTGCGGCGCGGGCTGGCGCCCTACTACCGCATCGCCTTCCTCAGCCTGCTCGGGCTGGCGCTGGTGCTGGCGACCGCGGGGGGACTGATCTTCGCCGGGCGCACGGTGCGTCGCGTCACCGCGCTGCTCCAGGGCACCCGTCGCGTGGCCGCGGGCGACCTGGCCACGCGGGTGGAGTCTCCCGCGACCGATGAGCTGGGGCAGCTCGCGCTGTCCTTCAACCTGATGGTGGAGCAGCTGTGCGAGAGCCGCGAGCGAATCGCCTATCTGGAGAAGATCGGTGCCTGGCAGGAGGTCGCGCGCCGATTGGCGCACGAGATCAAGAACCCACTCACGCCGATTCAGCTGGTGGTGCAGCAGCTCTTCAACAAGTACAACGGTGACGATGCGCGCTTCCAGCAGCTGCTGAGCGATGCCCACGAGATCGTGACCGAGGAGGTCCAGGGGCTGCGCCGCCTGGTGCAGGAATTCTCGGCCTTCGCCAAATTGCCCGAGGTGCAGGCCGAGCCCGTCGAGATCGATGCCGTGCTCGACGACTTCCTCAAGAGCTATAGCGAGCTGGCCGAGCGCGCGCAGACGCGCTGGACGCCGCTCGGCCCCGGTCATGTCGTGCTGGTCGATCGCATGCTGATCAAGCACGTCTTGCACAATCTGCTGGAGAACGCCTTGCAGGCGGCCGTCGCGGCGGCCGCGACCGGAGCACCCGCGCTGTGCGTGGACATCGCCGCCAGCGCGCCGCGCGGCACGGGAGAGCTGTCGCTGCGGGTGCGCGACAACGGGCCCGGCATCGATCAGGCGGCCCGCCAGCAGGTCTTCGATCCCTATTTCACCACCAAGGAGCGCGGCACGGGCCTCGGGCTGGCGATCGTGAAGAAGATCGTGCTCGAGCACGGCGGCACGGTGCTGGTGCGCGCCGCACCGGAGCGCGGTGCCGAGTTCGTGATCACGCTGCCGCTGGCCGACAGCTCGGGCGACGTGCCCGCCGAGGAGTCGGCCTGAGGCTGGCCGCAGCGCCCTGTGCTTGAACGCCCTAGCCCGAAAACAAGCGCATTCGAGCGCAAGCCGTTTGTTTTCGGGCTAGACGAGCCGACAGGCGCGCGTTGTGGGGTGAAGTCGCGGGGATTCACTCCCCGCGACGAGGGGGCTTTGCGAAAGCCCCCTGAGTCATATCTAGGCCCAAAACGAGCGCGGGACGCGCTTGTTTTGGGCCTAGCCGGCGAGCGCTAGCAAGTCCTGGAGCCGTGTCGCGAGCAGCGGGTTGCCCTGCACCGTCAAGCGGCCCTGAAAGAAGAGCTGCATGCCGAGCTGGGGATCCTTGAGCATGGCGAGGAAGTCGGCAGCGGCGACCTCGACCGTGCAGTCGGCCGCGGCGCTGACGCCGGTGGCGACGGTCGGGGGATCGCTCTTGCCGTCGATGGTCCAGCTCCCCCCGTCGGCACCGCTCACCTTGATCACGAACACCCCGTTGAGTTCGCGGGCGCGCTGCGGTTCGCGCTGCACGGCCTGGGGCAGCCTCTGCTCGAAGAACTCGCGGGTCGTGGTCATCGGCCTTCTCCAGTGGTGGTAGCTCAGCACAGGGTACGCAGGGGCCTGGGCTCGCCGCAACTGTGCCGCATGGGGGCCGAATATGCGCTTGCCCGTCCGACCCTCGATTGGTAGCATGCCGCACATTTCGCTGACGAAGCGTCACGGTAGCGAACAGTTTGCATCCTGACGCCGATGCGACCATGAACGGAGCGGCTCCCGCAAGGCGCCGTCTGGGGAGGGACGAATGGTTGAGTTCCTAATCACGGGGGACCTGGCCAAGCAGGTGCTCGGGCTGGCGCAGCGCGACCCGAAGCTGGCCCGGAGCCTCGCGCAGCAGTTCCTCGCGCGTGTCGAACCCGTCGCCATGCAGCGCTTCTTGCTCGACGACACCGCGGCCGTCGAGCTGCTGGCCAGGCGCTTGGTACAGGATCCGACGCGGACCCTCGATCAGCTCCAGCGCCTGCCGCTCGCCAAGCGGACGCGGGTGGTGGCCACGACGCCCGCGCGCCCGGTGGCCGCCAAGAGCCCACCGAAGGTGCGGGGCAAGCGCCGCCGCCACCGCCTCAGCGCCGAGGCCGGGGCCGCGTTGAAGCAGGCCATCGTCCAGTACCTCGGCGCTCATCCGGGTGCCAACCGACGCGGGATCCTCAGTGCCGTGGAGATCCCGAGCGACGGGCTCTACAACCGCGTGATGGGCGAGCTGCGCGCGGCCGGTACGCTGACGGTCAGCGGATCGCGTTCGAGCACCGTCTACTCGCTCAAGGGGCGCGGCGGTGCGACGGGTGCAGTGCCTGGCGGCAAGGCCCAGCCGACGGCGAAGGGCAAGCCGAACGCCAAGCAGGGCAAGCCGAACGCCAAGCAGGGCAAGCCGAACGCCAAGCAGGGCAAGCCGAACGCCAAGCAGGGCAAGCCGAACGCCAAGCAGGGCAAGCCGAACGCCAAGCAGGGCAGGGCCAACGCCAAGCAGGGCGGGGCAACGCCGGCCGGGCGCGCGGCGAGCGGCAGCGGCGCTGCCAGCAACGCCAGCTGACGACGCCCGTCGATCGCTGGGAGATGTCGCGCACCGTTTTTGCTCTGGCGGCCGTCGACAGCCTGATTGAGCAGCTCGACCGTCAGGTGGCCCCCGTGGTCGCCGGCGTGCCGGAGCTGCTGCGCCCGCTAGCCGCGCGCTTGCTCGCGGGACCGGTGGCCCGCGGGTCGCTGCTCCAGCTGCGACGGCTGATCGAGGCGCGGTCGCTTGACGCGCCCTGGCCCGCGGCGGGGCCCGCGCTGCAGGCCCTGGCCGCGATCCTCAGCAGCGGGCCCGAGCTACCCGCCCTGTTGGCGCGACGCCCCGAGCGCGTCGAGCTGCTCTTGGCGGACGATCTCGGCCAGCCGTGGCTGCTGGCGCGGTTGCGCGACGACCTGCTGCGTCGCCTCGATGGCAGCGCGGCGCGAGCGGCGGGAACCGACGCCGCCCACGAGCCCGAGCGCGTGGCCGCGGCGATCGCCGCCTTCCGCAACGACCACTACGTGCGGTTGGCGGCCTGCGAGTTCGGCCTCGCCTCGCTGGAGCAGGTCGGGCTCGAGCTGGCCAACGTCGCCGACGTCTGCGTCGACGCGGCGCTGGAGGCCGCGCTGGCGCAGCAGCGTCAGCGCCACGGCCCGCCCTTGCTCCACGAGCGGGCGGGCGCAGGGCCCTGTCCGATCGCCGCGCTCGCGATGGGCAAGTACGGCGCGCAGGAGCTCAACTTCTGCTCGGACATCGACCTGGTCTTCGTCTACGGCAGCGACGAGGGCGCCGCGGGGGAGCTGGCGCTGCACGAGTTCTTCAGCGGCGTGTGCCGCGACGTGGTCCACCTGCTCTCGCAGCAGGGCGCCGAGGGGCCGGCCTTTCGCGTCGATCTGCGCCTACGCCCCGAGGGCAGCCGCGGCCCGATCTGCAACTCGTTGAGCAGCGCCGAGCGCTACTACGAGACCTGGGGCGGCCCCTACGATCGCCTCGCCTGGCTCAAGGCGCGCTGCGCCGCAGGCGACGCCGCGCTCGGCCAGGCGCTGCTGGCGCTGCTGCGGCCCTTCGTCTTTCCGCGCAGTCTCAGCAGCGAGGTGATCGAGCAGATCCAGCAGCTCAGCGATCGCATCCGCGGCGAGCTGGTGGGACAGGGCCTGGTCAGCGGCTGGAACGTCAAGCTGGGCAGCGGGGGGATCCGCGACGTCGAGTTCTTCGTCCAGGCCTTGCAGCTCGTGCACGCCGGCAGCCGCCCGGCGCTGCAGGAGCGCGCCACGCTGCGCGCCCTCGACAAGCTGCTCTTCGTCGGGTTGATCAGCGAGAGCGAGCGGGCCGAGCTCGCCGAGGCCTACGCGTTGTATCGCCGCATCGAGCATCGGCTGCAGCTCCACGGCGGTCGCCAGACGCATCTGCTGCCGGCCGAGGGCCCCCTGCGCGAGCACATGATCCAGCACCTGGGCTACGAGCCGCGGCACTTCGCCGATGAGCTCGAGCGGCGCCGCACGCGCGTGGCGCAGATCTACGGCACGCTCGGCGCGGTGAGCGTCCCCGACGACGAGCTGCTGGCGCTCGTCGAGCCCAGCTGCCCGCGCGAGGTCGTCGGCGAGCAGCTGGAGCGGCGCGGTTTTCGGCGCTGGCGCTGGGCCGCCGAGCAGCTCGACAGGCTGAAGCAGAAGCCCTGGGGCCCCTTCGGCCAGCTCGCGTCGCCCAAGCTGCGCCAGCTCGCGGCCGCGCTGCTCGGCGAGCTGGCCGCGGCCCCCGATCCCGACGCGGCCTTGGGCCACCTGATCGACTTCGCGCTGCAGGTCGGTCCACTGCAGGGTCCGTGGCTGATGCTGGCCGAGAGCAGCGAGGTCCGACGCTTGCTCTGCAACCTCTTCGGCACCTCCGACCTGCTGGCGGCGATGTTCGTCAGTCAGCCCGAGCGCATCGACGAGCTGCTGCTAGCCGACCGCGCGCAGGCCGCGCGTCAGCCGGGTGAGCTGCAAGCCGACCTCGATCGGCGACTCGCGCGCGCCGCCGAGGGCGAGGAGCAGTTCGGCGTGCTCGAGCAGCTGCGCGACGAGGAGCTGCTGCGCATCGGCCTGCACGACATCGCCGGCGACCTGAGCGCGCAGGAGGTCTGGTCGCAGCTGAGCGAGCTGGCGGAGGTGTTGCTGCGCCGCCTCTATCCGCTGGTGCTCGGTGATGTGGTTCGGCGCCATGGCTGGCCCTGCGACGCCGAGGGGCAGCGCGGAGAGCTGGCGGTGATCGGCCTGGGCAAGCTGGGCGGCCGCGAGATGAGCTACGGCTCGGACCTCGATCTGATCTTCATCCACTCGGGAGCGGGCCAGACCGACGGGGCCAAGCCGATCGACAACGACGAGTTCTTCGCCCGCGTGGCGCAGCGCCTGCTTCGCGCGCTGACGACGGCCTTCGTCCGCGGCAGCCTCTACCGCGTCGATACGCGGCTGCGACCCTCGGGGAGCAAGGGCACGCTGGTGACCTCGCTGGCGGGCTTCGCGAGCTACCATCACCAGGCGCAGATCTGGGAGCGCCAGGTGCTGATCAAGGCGCGCGCCGTGGCGGGGGATGCCGCGTTCGGCGGCCGGGTGGAGCGCTGGATTGCGGACTACGTCTATCGCGGCGATCTCGAGCCCGAGCCCTTGCGCAGGGAGATCGCGCGGCTCCGCGGCCGCATCGAGCGCGAGCTGGCGGACGAGGACGAGAGCGCTTGCAATCTCAAGCTCGGACGCGGTGGGTTGCTCGATGTCGAGTTCGTCGCGCAGTACCTGCAGCTCTGCCACGGGGCGCGCTTGGCGGCCCTGCGCACGCCGTCGACGCTCGAGGCGCTGCACGTCGTCGAGCAGCAGCGCCTGCTGCCGCCTGCGGCGGTCGGGGGCCTGATCGAGGGCTATCGCTTTCTGCGGCGGGTCGAGGGGCGCTTGCGCATCGTGCACGGGCGGTCAGCCGAGAGGCTCCCGTTGCGCGCCGAGGAGGTCGACCTCGTCGCGCGGCGGCTGGGCTACCGGCGCCAGGCCGAGGCCAGCGCGGGCGCTCAGTTGCTCGACGCCTATCGGCAGCAGACCGGCGCCGTGCGCGCCGTTTACGAGCAGGTGCTGGGCAGCGACGCCAGCGCACCCTGACGCGACGCCCGCCAGCGGGCGCCCTGCCTCAGCGCCTCGGTCGCCGCCACGAGTGCCAGCCCGACGCCGAGGCCGCCCAGCTCGGCGCCGGCCAGCACCGCGAGCGCGGCGGCCATCGGCGCGGCCGCGCGGCGTGCCCGCAGGCTGAGCCACGTGGCGTAGCAGCCGAGCAGTAGGCAGAGCGCCGCTCGCTGCGTCGCTGCTGCCCCGCGGGCGCGCCCCCGCAGCAGCCAGGCGAGGTGCTTGGCCACGCCCCGCCGCAGCTCCAGCCGCCGTCGCGCCGTGGCAAAGCCCCAGTGCCACGCGGGCGCTCCGCCGACCGCGAGCGCGGCCTCGCCCTCGCTCAGCGTCAGCACCAGGGTGTCCGAGCGATCGAGCTGCAGCCGTGCACGCCGCGCCACGCTGACGGAGGGCGGCTCGCCGCCGGCGAGCACCAGCCCGTGGATCGTCAGCGCGTCGGCGCTGCGGTCCGTGATCGCCGTGGCCCGCAGCGACAGGCTGCCGCCGGCGCCGTCCTCCGCGCCGCCGACCTCGTACCAGCCACCGCTCGAGAGCCGATGCAGCCAGGCGCGTGCACCCTGACGCCAGAGCAGCGGCTCGCTCGCGGCGAGGGCCCGTGGCTCGGCCCAGTGTCCGAGCGCGGCGACCAGCAGCGCGACGCCGAGCGCCACCGCGAGCAAGGGCCAGGCCCGTTGCCAAGGCCGCGCGCCCGCGGCCTCCAGTGTCTCCCAGGCGCCCTCGACGCGCAGCCGCTGGCCGGCCAGCAGCAGGCCGCCGAGGACCGCCGCCGGTGCGACGTAGAGGATCAGCGTCGGCAGCGCCAGCCCGAGCAGGGCGGCGCCCGCAGCCAGCCCCGCTCGGCCCGCGAGCAGGTGGTGGCCGACCCGCATCAGCTGCAGCGCAGCCACCGTGACGGTCAGCGCGACCAAGCTCCACGCCACGGCCCAGACCGCCCGCCCCAGCAGGTAGCGGCTGGCCCAGCGCATCAGGGCGCGGTGGGTGGCTCGGTCGGCGGTAGCACGGCGATCAGCAGCGCGACGGCCCGTGGATCGAGCCGATAGCGCTCGCCCGTCACCAGCGGTGCGTCGGCGTCCTCGACGATATCCTCCGGGCTCGGCCGGCCGGTGTCGAGTACGCGCCGCCAGGGCGCGTGGCGCAGCGGCGGCAGCTCGAAGTCGAGCGGCTCGGTCCACTCGTTGAAGGCGATGAAGATCTCGTCGTCACGGCTATGCGGCGCGCTGGTCGGCGGCTGGCCACGCACCTGCAAGGCGAGCGCGTGCGAATGCTGTGACCAATCGGGCTGCCCGAGGCGCACGCCGTGCCAGATGATGTCGTTGGCCGCGAAGCCCGCGCCCCGGTCATGGATTGGCCCGAAGGGGTCGACGAAGCAGGGCCGTCGCAGCGCGGCATGGCGCTGGCGCAGCGCGACCAGCAAGCGCACGAAGCGCTCGAGCTCCTGCGCCTCGGGCTCGCCGCTCCAGTCGAGCCAGCTCAGCTCGTTGTCCTGGCAGTAGGTGTTGTTGTTGCCTTGCTGCGTGCGCCAGAGCTCGTCGCCGCCGAGCAGCATCGGTGTGCCGCGCGACAGCAGCAGCAGCGCCATCGCGTTCTTGGCCTGGCGCAGGCGCAGCCTGCGGATGTGTGGGTCGTGGGTCTCGCCCTCGACGCCCCAGTTGCGGCTGAGATTGTGGTCGGTCCCGTCGCGGTTGCCCTCGCCGTTGCGCTGGTTGTGCTTGTGCTCGTAGGAGACCAGGTCGCGCAAGGTGAAGCCGTCGTGGCAGGTGATGAAGTTGACGCTATGCGACGGACTGCTCTTGGTGCCGAAGAGGTCCTGGCTGCCGCCGAGCCGTCGCGCCAGATCGGCGACCACGCCCTCGTCGCCGCGGAGGAAGCGGCGTACGTCGTCACGATAGCGACCGTTCCACTCGGCCCAGCCCTCGGGAAAGCCGCCGACCTTGTACATGCCCTCGGCATCCCAGGCCTCGGCGATCAGCTTGGAGCCGCGCAAGATCGGATCGCCGCCGATGTCGTAGAGCAGGCTCAAATCGCCGATCCACTGGCCCTCGCGCCCACGGCCGAGGATCGTCGCCAGGTCGAAGCGAAAGCCATCGACGTGCATCTCGACCACCCAGTAGCGCAGGCAGTCGAGGATGAACTGCTTCACCACCGGGTGGTTGCAGTTCACGGTGTTGCCGCAACCGGAGTAGTTCTTGTAGTGGCGCCCCTTGTGCAGCATGTAATACACGGCGTTGTCGAGCCCGCGGAAGCTCAGCGTCGGACCGAGCTGGTTGCCCTCGCCGGTATGGTTGAAGACGACATCGAGGATCACCTCGATGCCGGCCTGGTGCAGGCGCTTGACCATCTCCTTGAACTCGACGACCTCCCCCACCGCGTTGGTGCCGCGGCTGGCGGCGTAGTCCTGTTCCGGCGAGAAGAAGCCGAGCGTCGAATAGCCCCAGTAGTTGGTGACGGTCCGCTGCGTGACCGGGTCGATGCCGGCCGGCTCGCGCATGTTGAACTCGTGCACCGGCAGCAGCTCGACCGCCGTGACGCCGAGCTGCTTGAGGTGCGGGATCTTCTCGATCAGCCCGAGGTAGGTGCCGCGCTGCTCCACGCCCGAGGACGGGTGCAGGGTGAAGCCGCGCACGTGCGTCTCGTAGAACACGCTGTCGTCGAGCGGCACGCGCGGCGGGCGGTCGGACTCCCAGTCGTAGGGCTGGTTGGCGATGGCGATCGACTTGACCGTGTGCCGCGTGCTGTCCTGGGCGTTGAAGCTCAGGTCGCGCTGCGGCGAGCTGCGGTCGTAGCCGTAGAGGGCGTCGTGCTCGACGCCGTACTCGCCGACCAGGGCGCGCGCGTAGGGGTCCGTCAGCAACTTGTGGACGTTGAAGCGGTGGCCGGCCTCGACGGGCGCATAGGGCCCGTCGACCCGCCGCGCGGGGGGGGGCGCGCGCGCCGCCGGGGCGTGCGCGGAAGGCGGAGGGGGGGGGCGGCGCGGCGTCGGCGGCGGGCGGCGGCGTCCTGGGCGGGGGGGGCGGGTCGGCCGGGCCGGCCGCGGCGCGAGGGCGGGGCGGGGCCGGGCCCGCGCCGCGGCGCGAACCGGGCGTCCGCGCTGCCCGGGGGGGGGCGGGGGGGCGGGGGGCGCGCGCGCCCCCCCGGGGGGCCCGGCGCGGGGCGGCCCGCGCGGCGGCGGCGGGCGGGGGGGGCGGGGGCGCCCGGGGCCGCGGGCGCCGGGGGGGTCGGGGCGACTGCGCAGCCCGGGGGTCCGCCGGGGGGGGGCGCGGCGGGGCTGGGGGGGGGGGGCGGGGGCGCGCCCGCGCCCGCCGCGCCGGCGCCCCGGGGGGCGCCCCGGGGGGCGGGGGGGCGGGGGGGGCGCCGGGGCGCCCTCGTGGGCGTCGCCTCCGGCGCGCGCGGCGGCCCTGGGGGTAGAATGCTGGCCGGCGCCGCGCAGGCGGGTCGCCCACTGGTGGCAAAGACCGCCCGGCGCTGGCGGGGGGGGGGGCGCCGGGGGCGGGGGGGGGCCGGGGGGCGGGGGGGAGGGGGAGGCGCCGGCGCCCGCGCGCGCCGGGGGCCCCCCCGCGGGCCCCGGGGGGGCCCCCCCCCCGTGCCAGACGTCGCCGGTGCGCAGGCCTTGGCGTCGTCGCTGGCGCAAGGCGCGATCGGCGGCGCATCGCACTTGTCGTAGTAGAGCATGCACCGCAGACCGTCGGGGCACTGCTGGTTGGGCGTCGCATTGCGGCGGTGGGCACGCAGAGTCTTGAGATGACCGCCGTCCCGTTGCGTCGAAAGGTCGCTGACGATCGATGCCGTCGGCCACTGCACGGCGTGTCGCCGAGGTTGGGCGCTCGCGGGCGGAGCCGCGAGGGCGAGCGCGCCGGCGGCCGACAGTGCCATGATGATCGTTCGCATAGTTGTTCTCCTGGTGATGATTGCTGATGACCTTCCACCGGAGGCCACGCAACATGCGCGGCCTCTCGCCGTCCCACTGCTGGTGGCGGGCCCAGAGCGGCCCGGGTTGATTGTTCACCGATGCGATGGTTGTGGCTGCGTTAGTGCAGACGCCGTGCCACCAGCGACGTCGCCGCTCACGCACTCGCGGTGCCCGCTCTCAACGGCATCACAGCCCTGTTTTGATTCAGATCGCTCGCCGTCGGGGGCTCCTGTCCTGGTGGCTCTCCAGGCGCCGAGCTTGCGCGTCGCGCCGCCTCCGATCGCCATGGCCTCGGTGTCGCGCCCCTCGCGGATTTTCGTGACCCCTTCAGAACACCCCGACCAGCGCCAGGCCGGCGCCGTCACGCTCGGCGACCGGGATCAGCCGGGGGCGCGAGGCGGGGCCCCGCTCGCGGCCGCGCCCGCCGCCCGGGCTGCCCTTCCAGCGGTAGTGCAACCAGGTCGGGATGCCCCAGCCGACCAGAAAGCCGAGCGCCCCGCCGATCAGCGAGTCGCTGAGGTAGTGGCGATCGGCCATCACGCGCAGCAGACCGGTGACGGTGGCCGTGCTGATCGTCGCGGCACAGGCCAGGCGATCGGCCCAGCCGCCGCCGTAGAGCGGCAGCTGCGCATGGTGGGCGCAGGTCAGCCCCGCGGCCGCGCCCGTCATCGCGAAGTGCCCGCTCCAGAAGCCCGCCACCGCCGAGCTGGCGCCGCAGGTGCGGTCGTAGCCGCGATCCTCGAGGCAGCGCTCGTAGGCGGGTCGCGCGCGGCGGGCGGTCTTGTGCATCGCGCGCGAGGCGAAGGCCATCAAGGTCAGCGCCTCGGCGTCGAGCGCAACCAGCTGCCAGGCCACGTCGAGGTTGCGCCGCACCGCCAGCGCGACCACCACCGCATCGACCGCCGGGACCAGGTGTGTCAACCCCCAGAACAGATCGCTGGCCCGGTCCGCACGCTCGCGGGCCGGGCGGCTGCGCAGACGCAGCACGTCCTGCACGGCGTCGTCGAAGAGCACGCCACCGCGCCAGCGCGGGCGGCGGCTGCGATAGGTGCCGAACTGCACGTAAGCCAGCAACGCGCCGCTGGTCGCCGTCGCCAGGTATTCCCAGGCACGCACGCGCGGCCACCGCTCGTCCCAGCGCAGCGGTGGCGGCGTGGGCTGCGGCGAGGCCGTGGGTGGCTCGGCGGCGTGGGTGCCGCCCGAGGCAGGGGGCGTCGGGGCCGCGCCGGGCCAGCCGCTCGCGAAGGCTCGCGGGGGCCCCAGGGCCAGGCCCGTCATCAGCAGCCCCCCGGCCACGAGCCAGAGCCAGGCGGCCTGCGCGTCGGCCTTCCGCTGGCCGCCCCCACGGAGGCGCCGCTCTCGGTGCCGATTCGTCAGAAAGCGGCGATCCGCTTCGTTCGCGCTGGGCTCGTCGCGGGGCGCGTGGCTGGGCTTGCTGCTGGGCTTGCTGCTTGACACGGTTCCGGGTGCTTGCTACGGAGGGGGCCGCGAAGGGCTATTAACACGCCCTTCGTGTTGAAAGGCTACGGATCGTTGGGGCGGTAGTTAAGTCGGTTATAACGCCGGCCTGTCACGCCGGAGGCCGCGGGTTCGAGTCCCGTCCGCCCCGCCACGATGGCCCAGATCTCCGGATCTGGGCCATCGTCGTTTCTAGGCCCAAAACAAGCGCGTCCCGCGCTGGTTTGGGCCTAGATATGATTCAGGGGGCTTTCGCAAAGCCCCCTCGTCGCGGGGAGTGAATCCCCGCGACTTCACCCCACAACGCTCGCCTGTCGGCTCGACTAGCCCGAAAGGGGCGCTCGCCCCCCGGTGGACCCCGCGCTACCCCCGAGTAGCTTCTCACCCTGAGCCCAGGCCGAATCCTACCGCTCGGGCGGCCCCGCGGCGTGGGTGGCGCGCGGCGCCAGCGCGCGGGACGGAGCGTCGGCGCCGACCACGCCACGAATCCGCCTTTCCCTCCGAGGACTTGCTTGCCCCGCGCGGACGAAGACACGCCGTCGCGCGGCGCGTCTTCGCGCCTGGCACGTTTGTTGTTAGGCCAGCCCCGCGAACGTCTACCCACGCGAGGCCCAACATGTCCACACTCCGCCGCCCTCCCGCGCCCAACCGGCGCACCACGCTCGTCCCCCAGCTTGGCTCCTTCGGCCTGCTGCTGGCGTTGCCCGCCTTGCTCGCAGCGCCACCCGCGTTCGCCGGTTCGCGCGAGGGCGAGCTCGCTCTCCGGCTTCAACAGGTTGAGGACCGCGCCGCAGGCAGCTCGCGGCTGCCGGACACCCACGCGGTGCCCGCGTTCGACGCGGGCACGTATCGGAGGCACCTGCGAAGCGCCGACGCGCAACGGCGAGCCGTGCTGCCCGCGCGCTCCGGCAGCATCGCCGGCGTGCTGCATTGGCCCTCGATCTCGCTGCGGCCGGAGGAGCTGATCACCGACCAGCGGGGTCTCGAGGACCGGCTCGCCTGGAAGCACATCGGGTGGGCACAAAGGGGCGTACCGACGGCTGCAGTCACCTCCCACGGCGTCCCTCAGTGGCTCCACGCCTATCGGCTCGGACTGCTTCGGCCTAGCGATCGAGAGACGGCAGAGGGCGCCCTCAGGTACCTTTCGCCCCGGCCCCATCCGGACCCGAAGATGACCTTGAGCCAGAAGGCGCTCATCGACCCCGCCTTCCTGGCGGAGGTGCGCGAGTGGGTAGCGCAACGCGGCGGCATCGTCCCACTCGACAGCTACAACACGACGCGTCAGGAGTGGCGGGTGGCCCAGGCAACTGGCGCCCTCCCGAGCGGGCCGCTGCCGCACCAGCGCGTTTGGGGTGGCAAGGACCGGGGCTTCGATATCTTTGACGAGGCGGGACTGCCGCGCCTTCCCACCACTCCGCTAGTTCGCGATCCCGTCGCCCTGACCGACTCCGTGCTGGCGATGTTGCGCGCCGCTCCCGGGGCACGCAAGGTGATGCTGAAGATCCCCGACAGCAGCGCCGGTGGTGGCAATCGCGAACTCGAGTTACCGGAAGGCTTCGCCACCGCGTCCGCTTCCGAACAGGAGGCCCTGGTACGCGAGTCCCTGTTGCGCGGCCCGAACGCTGCGGATGGCTCTTCGGCGGAGGACTGGCAGCGCTATCGCGCCGAGGCCCAGCGGGCAGGGGTCTTCGCTGAGCTCTTCGGCGACGCCAAGCGCGCACCGAGCTTCCAGGGCTGCGTGCAGCCGGATGGTAGCGTCGAGGCGATTTCGACACACCTGCAGGGCTTCGCCGATCCGCAGGACCCCAGGCGCCTGAGCCGGCAGGGCACCGTCTACCGCGGCGGGCAGTATCCGGCGCCACCGGAGGACCGCTGGGCCCTGCAGGCGATCGGTCTTGCCACCGGCCAGGAGCTGGCGCGCCGCGGTATCTTCGGGCCCTTCGGGGTGGACACGCTGATCACCCCGAGCGGCATCGTTGTCCTGGAGACCAACCTCCGCACCGTCGGGAACACCGGTCCGCAGCACGCGCTGCGCACGCTCGTGCCGGGCCGCTACGACCTGACCCAAGGCGCCTGGATCAGCGCGGCCAGCCGCAAGCCCATGTCCTACATGACCGCCGACCGCGTGACTGCGCAGGCAGACCTGCTGGGTCTCGATGCCCAGCGGGCGATCGAAGTCGTGCGACAGGCGGGCCTCGAGTTCGACCATCGCCGGGAGACAGGGGTCGCCCTCTATATGCTGCCGATGCTGGCCATCAACGGACAGCTCGGCGCCACGGCCATCGCTCATAGCCCGGAGGAGGCCGACGAGATGTTTCAGGAGACCGCTCGGGTGCTGACGCGGGCCGCCCAACAACCTCCGGCGGGTCGCGCCCTGCACTAGACCCAAAACAAGCGCGTCGCGCGCTCGTTTTGGGCCTAGATATGACTCAGGGGGCTTTCGCAAAGCCCCCTCGTCGCGGGGAGTGAATCCCCGCGACTTCACCCCATAACGCTCGCCTGTCGGCTCGGCTAGCCCTAAAGAGGTGGAAGTGGAAGTAGCGTGGCCTCAGTAACGCGGCAAGCTGGGATCGATGCGCGTGGCCCAGGCGTCGATGCCGCCGGTGAGGACGCGCAGGCCGCTGAAGCCGGCCTGGCGCAGCAGCCCGTAGGCGCGCTCGGCGCGCGCTCCACGGTGGCAGTAGATCACGTAGCCGCGGGTCGCGGCGAGCTCGTGCAGTCGCGCCGGCAGCTCGCCCAGGGGTAGCAGGACGGCGCCGGGCAGGCTGACGAGCTGGTGCTCGTGGGGCTCGCGCACGTCGAGCAGCGCGTCCGGCTCGCCCGCCAGGCGCCGCGCGTGGAACTCCTCCACGCTGTAGCGAGCGACGGCTTCGCGCTCGCCCGCGCCGCTCGGGGGGGGCCGCGCGCAGCGCGCCTCGTCGTGGTCACAGGGCGCTTTGATCGTCGGCGCGTCGCCGCACAGGGCGCAGGCGGGATTGCGCTCGAAGCTCAGCTCGCGGCAGCGCGCGCCGAGCCCGTCGAAGAGCAGGAGGCGCCCGATCAGCGGCTCGCCCTGGCCGAGCAGCAGCTTCAACACCTCCAGCGCCTGGAGCGAGCCGATGATGCCCGGCAGCACGCCGAGGACGCCGCTCTCGGCGCAGGAGGGCACCAGGCCGGGCGGCGGTGGCTCGGGGAAGAGGCAGCGGTAGCAGGGGCCCCGTCCGGGGTGGAAGACGCTGAGCTGTCCGGCGAAGCGGTAGACGCTGCCCGAGACGTTGGGCTTCCCCAGCAGCACGGCCGCGTCGTTGACCAGGTAGCGTGTGGCGAAGTTGTCCGAGCCGTCGGCGATCACGTCATAGTCGCGCAGCAGCTCGAGCGCGTTCGCGCTGACCAGGCGCAGGGCGTGCGGGACGACGGTGATCTCGGGGTTGAGGGCGGAGAGGCGCGCGCGCGCCGCCTCCAGCTTGGGGCGACCGACGTCGGCGGTGGCATAGAGCGTCTGGCGCTGGAGATTGGTCAGATCGACCGTGTCGCCGTCGACGAGACCCAGGCGTCCGACCCCCGCCGCGGCGAGGTAGAGGGCCAGCGGCGAGCCCAGCCCACCGGCGCCGACGCAGAGCACGCGCGCCTGCTGGAGGCGGCGTTGCCCGGCGACGGTCACTTCGGGCATGATCAGCTGCCGGCTGTAGCGCAGCAGCTCGTCGCGCGAGAACGTCGGTGCCGGTGGTGTGATCGACCCGCTCATCCCTTCCCTGCTTTCCCGCGCCGCACGCGCCTCGGCCCGCGGTGCGGCGTGAGCATAGCGCAGGAGACCAGAAGCATGGCTGCCGAGCTCCCTCGCGATCGCCGCGGCGCCAAGGCGTCGCTTCCGCCGCCCAGCGGCCGAGGCGGGCGCACGCGCGCTCGGCGCGTGGTGGGGGCCGCCGCCGCCAGCGCTCGGGACGTCACGGAAGCCGCACTCCGCTTTGCCAGCGGGACCTGCTCGCTGGGGTCGATCCTGGTCGCCACCAGCGCGCATGGGCTGCGCGTCGTCTTCCTCGGTGACGATCCGGCGGCGCTGACGCGAAGCCTCCGAGCTCGCTTCCCCGGGACGCCGCTGCTCGCCGCCGACGCGGCGCTGGGGCCGCTCGTCGCCCAGGTGGCGCAGCTGATCGAGCAGCCGCAGCGCGGCGCGGCGTTCCCGATCGATCTGTCCGGCACCGCCTTTCAGCGGCGCGTCTGGCAGGCGCTGGTGGCGATCCCAGCCGGCCAGACGCGGTCCTACGGGGCGATTGCCACGGCCATCGGTGAACCGACCGCGGCTCGCGCCGTCGCCCGGGCCTGTGCGGCCAACCCGCTCGCCGTGGTGGTCCCCTGCCACCGCGCCCTTCGCACCGACGGCAAGCCGTCCGGTTACCGCTGGGGCCTCGGGCGTAAGCGCGAGCTGCTGGCGCGCGAGGCCAGTGCCCGTGGCTGAGCGCGGCGGGCGCCCTCTGTGCGCACCCTCCCTCGGGTTGCTTCCGATCGCGCTTCCTACCCCGGGGTGGCCCGACGCCCTGGCGACGGCCGCCCGCTGAGGCCGCCGGGGCGCGCTGATTCCTCGTAAATAACTCATATGCGCGGTGGCTTACGCCCGCCTAGCGAGGGCTTGGCCGCTGGCTGGCACGCCGGCTGCTTTACGCCGACGCGTCACCGGGGCCGCGCAGCGCAACGGACGGCTCCTTCACCACTCGGAGGGACTCCTGCATGTGTCACTCAGCCGCCCGCCGATCCCTTCCGTCCATGCGACGACTCTCCATGTTGCTCCTCGGCGTCGTCAACGCCGCGCTGGTCAGCGCACCGGCGCAGGCTCGGGTGTGGCTCGACACCGCGCCGATCGCCGCCGAGGCCCTTGTGTCGGCCCCGGCGTTGACGCCGCAGCCGGCGGCAACCGGTGGTGTTCGCGCCGCCGAGCGGCCCCGCAGATCTGGGATGGTGCCCTGCTTCGGCAGCTATTGGCCGGTTGGCCCGGTCGAGTGCGGGACGGCCGACGAGCGGGGCCCGCGGCTCGGCCGGGGTATCGCGCCGGACGAGCGTGGCGTCGGGGTTGTTTTTTCGGGCGCCATGGGCTACCAACGGGCGGCCTGCGGGGGCGGCGTTGGCTCCCCGCGGGCGTGGAGAGATGACCGAGTGGCCGAAGGTACCGGTTTGCTAAACCGGCGTGGGGGGTAAACCCCCACCGAGGGTTCGAATCCCTCTCTCTCCGCCGCGCCTCAAGTCCCCGCGCAGCGCCTCAAGTCCACATCGAGCGAAACAGGCGGGCGTAGTCCTCGGAAACGGCGAAGCGCATCAGCGCGCCGAGCTCGGTCTGCGCGCCCAAGGCGGCCGGATCGATGCCCTGGAAGGCGGCGAGCGCCGCGAGGGCAGCCCCCGGATCGCGGCTCAGTACCAGCGCTACGCGGTCGGCCCAGCGTTCGAGGCGGCGCCGGTAGCGCGACCAAAGCTGCGGGTCGGCGGCCTCCGTGGCGAGCTGGG
This sequence comes from Pseudomonadota bacterium, assembly GCA_016702545.1. Classification (GTDB taxonomy): domain Bacteria; phylum Myxococcota_A; class Polyangia; genus JADJTL01. The sequence goes on from JADJDT010000008.1 coordinate 140,458, forward strand.
CCAGGTGGCGGCGCGTCTTGCGTGGCAGCAGCTGGCCGATGCGTTGGCGCAGCTGCTCGGCGCGGGGTGACAGGCCGCGGGCACCCTGCACGGCGGCAAAGACCTCGGCGAGCTGGTCATCGTCGAGCTGCAGCGCGGCCGCACCGCCACCCGCGCCACGGACCAGGGCGCGCCCGACCCAGAAACGAAAGGCGGGGCTCTCCGGTTGTGCGCTCAGCGCGCGATCCAGGCGCAGCGGCAGCGGATGTCCGATGCCAGGGCTGGCCCCGGCCGCCGCCACCAGCTCGACGCGTACCGGCCCGATGCCGAGCGAGGTGGCGAGCTGACCGACAGCCAGCGTCGCCGGGTGACTCGGGGCGAGCTCGGGTCCCGCACCGGCCGGGCCGAAGACATCTTCCAGCGCGGGTACGAGCGTCTTGAGCAGCTCCTGCAGCGCGTCCATCCGCCGCTCGGGCTGGGGCGGCTCGGTGGCGACGATCCGTGGCCGGGCCTCGGTGGCGCCGAAGTCGGCCAGCACGGACTGCTCCTCGGCCGTCGCGGCTCCGAGCAGCCGCAGCAGGCCGGCCGCTGCCGCCGCGATCTCCGGTGTGGCGCTGCGCACCAGCCCATGCAAGGCGGCGCCGTGGGTTGGATCACTGTCCAGCACCTGGCGGTGGTGTTGGGCTGCGGCCTCCCGCTCCCCTTGCAGCTCGAGCGCTTGCGCCATCAACAGGTGGAGTGCACCGCTCTCGACCGTGGGGGGCGCGGCGCTCCCGCGGCCCAGCGCCTGCAGCGCTGCCTGGAGCTGGGGCAAGGCCCGCGCTGGCTCGGCCAGGTCCTCGATACAGATGCGCGCGATCAGTCGCCGCAGCAGCCCGGCCTCGCTCGGTTCGCGCTCGTCGACGAGCCCCTCCGCGAGGGTCACGAGGCGCCGGCGCTCCTCGGTAGCCGGATAGAGCGCGCAGAGCGCCTGCAGGGCATCCTCGTGGCGGGCCGCCTCACGGATCGAATCTCGCTCGCCTTGTTCGCCCAGCGCCTGGTCCTGCAGGCCGATGCGGACAATCTGCGCCAAGCGCAGCTTGGCCCAGCGCCGGGTCCCGTCGTTACCGCGCTCGACCAGCTGTTCGAGCAGGGCGCGCGCGGCGTCCCACTCGCCCAGCGTGCTGGCGAGCTCGAGCCTGAGCTGCACCAGCTCCAGATCGTCCGGAAAGACGAGCTCGGCCTGTTGCAGCACGGCGCGCGCTCGTTCCGGCTCGTGCAGCTCCTTGAGCCAGAGGCGCGCCTGGTCGATCCAGGCGCGGCGTTGCGCGGCGGCGTCGCCGCTGCACGCGGCGAGCTGCGCCAGCGTGGCGGCCGCGTCGGACCAGTAGTGCTGGCGACTCTGCAGGGCGGCCAGCGCTTTCAGGGTCTCGGGGTCGTCCGGGCGCAGCTCGAGCAGCGCGCCGAGCTCGGCCAGGGCGCGGTCGAGGTGCTGTCGGTTGGCCCCGCCTCCACCGGGGCGCGCCGAGAGCAGGCGCGCATGCCGACCGAGCAGGTCGGCCTTGCGATCGCGGTCGCCGCAGGCGCGAATCGCGCGCTGGTAGCGTCGCGACAGCTCATCGTCGTCCCCGCGCTCCATCAGCAGGCGCTCGACCTCCGCGAAGACCCGTTCTTCGGCCGGATCGTCGGCCAGGCTGTTGGCCAGGCTGTTCAAGGCGCGTGTCGGATCGCCGAGCTGGCGTTCCCACAGCCGCGCGGCCCGCAGACTGAAGCTGCGGCGATTGGCCGGGTCGACGCAGGCCTCCGTCGCTCGGTCCAGCAGCTCGGCGAGCGTGGCCCCATCCCCGCGCTGCTCGGCCAACCAGGCCAGGAGCAGCAGTCCTGGCAACCAGCGGCCATCGAGATTGAGGCACTCGCGCGCCAGGCGTTCGGCCTCCGGCGGTGCCCCCGCCAGCAGCTGTGCGCCGGCGGCGTGGGCCAGGCCCTGCACCCGACCGGCGCGGTCGAGCTCGAGCTGCGCCTCATGTTCGCGCAGCGTCGCGGCCTCGCCCCAACGCTCGAGCCGCACCAGGCTGCGCTCGAGACACCAGATCACGGCGGGGTCGGTCGGTCGCTGCTCGTACGCCCGGCGCGCCAGCGCGCAGGCGGCCGCGGCACCGGCGCCGCTCTCGACCTGTAGCTCGTCGTGATGGGCGGCCTCGAGCAGGTAGGCGGCCGCGAGGTCCGCGTCGGCGCTGCCCTCGACCTCGGCCAGCAGCCAGCGGCCCAGTGCGGCCGTGCCGTGGCGAGCCTGCACCCGGGCCTGCTCTTCGTGCAGAGCCCCGGGGAAGGCCAGCGCGGCCTGCTCGTAGAGCGCGGCATCCGGCGCCTGTTCCAACTGCAGCTCACGCAGCCGCGCCAGCTGCAGGGCCCACAGTCCGCGCTCCTCCTCGCCGGTCGCTCGGGCCAGCAGCGCCAGCAGCAGCTCGGCCGCTTCGTTCCACCAGCCGTGGCGCAGCTGCAGTCGCAGCAGGCCCCAGTACGCGGTGGTGGGAGCCTCGGGGTGGCGCTGCAGCGCAGCGGCGAAGAGCTGCGCCGAGCGCTCGCTGTCGCCGAGCTGCCAGCCAGCCACCTCGGCGGCGCGACTGAGCGCGGCGGCGGCGCTGGCCGGGTCGTTGCGCGCCGCGGCGTACTGCTCCAGCACGGCGACGAGCTCGTCCCAGCGCTGTTCGCTGCGCGCGAGGCGCTCGAGCGCGACGAGCGCCGGGGTGTAGGTCGGGTCGTGGGCCAACGCGCGCGCGTAGGCCTCGATCGCCGCGGTCTGCTCGCCCAGTCTCTCGGCGAGGATCCGACCGATGCGGCACAAGAGCAGCGGGGCATCGTGCCGCGTGGGTTGCTGGTTCAGCTCGTGGTGGTGCAGCTGGACCAGCTCGTTCCAACTGCCGCGGCGGTGGAGCAGGCGGCCGATGCCATGCACGGCGGCCAGGCTTCCCGGGTTGCGGGCGAGCACCTCACGGTAGAGGTCCAGCGCCCGTTCGCTCTCGTCGAGCCGTTCGAGGCGACGGGCGGCCAGCAGGCGCCAGCCCTCACCCTCGGCGGCGTCGCGCGTCGCAGCGGCCTGCTCCAGCAGCAGCGGGAGCAGCTCGTGGTCGCGCCCGGCGCGGGCGTAGATCTCCAGCCGCTCGAGCGCGATCAGGCGCCCGCCATCGTCGGCGGGCAGCGCTTCCAGCGTGCTGACCGCGGCGGCGGGGTTGTGCAGCGCGTCGGTCTGCAACCGGGCCTGCTGCAGCAAGAGATGGGTCCGGGTGGCAGGGTCGCGGCTCGCCGTCGCCTGCTGGCCCAGCAGCTCCACCAAGGCGTCGTGGCGCTCGAGTCGCCGCAGCAGCGCGGCCAGACCGACGAAGGCGACGTGCATGCCGGGCAGCAGCTCGAGCGCCCGGCGGTACGCCGCGATGGCCTCGTCGTTACGGCCGAGCTCCTGGTCGAGCACCTCGGCCAGCTCGACGTAGCGCACCGCGCGGGCCTCGGTCGGCAGCGTGCCCTCGGTCTCGGGATTGGCGATCGCGACCAGCGGTTCGAAGTCGCCCCGCTGGCGATGCAGCGTCGCGAGCGACTGCAGCGCGGGCAGATAGCCCGGCGCCTCGCTCAGCGCCTGGCGGTAGGCGCCGATCGCCGCCTCCGCATCGCGCTGCTGCTCGTGCAACAGATCGCCGATGCGGGTCAGCAGCGCGGCGCGGCCCTGGCGATCGGCGGTGCGCGCCAGCAGCTGTCGCAGGGTCTCGAGCAGCTCGCGCCCCTGGCCCTTGAGCTCGTAGGCATCGGCCAGCCGCTGCAACACCGCCGTGTCTTCCGGCATCAGGCGCGCCGCCCGTGCGAGCAGCCGGCAGGCCGCGTCCGTATCCCCCGTGAGGTCGAGGTGCAGCGCACCGGCCTGTTGCCAGAGGCGCGCGCGCAGACTCCCCTCCCGGACGACATCGGCCAGGCGCTCGAAGGTGCGCGCCAGGCCCCCCCAGTCGCCGGTACGCTCGTGCAGCTGGGCCAGCGCCAGCAGCGTGGGTCCGTGGTGGGGGTCGACGTCGACCGCCCGCCGGTAGGTGCTGCCGGCCGCCTCGGGCTGCCGCAGGCGCGCCTCGAGCAGGGTGGCTGCGGCATAGAGCAGCTGGGCGCGCGCCCCGGGCTCGTTGAGGCAGTTGGCGAGCTGCTTGAGCGCCCCGACCGTCTCCTCGTCCAGCGCCAGCTCGCGGCCGAGGGCGACCGCCCGCAGCAGCGCGGGCACGTGCGTGGGCTGCAGGCGCAGCGCCTGACGGACCAGCGCGAGCGCGCGCTGTGGCCGGCTCAGCGCATAGCGCTCGACGGCGGCCAGCTCGTAGAGCAGCGCGGTTCGCACCTCGAGCTCGCCGCCACCGCCGAGCTCGCGTTGGCCAACCGCCAGCGCGCGCCGGTAGTCGCCCTGTTGCATCAGCAGACGCCGCGCACGCCCAAGCAAACCACTGCTCGTCGCACCCAGCGTCAGCGCTTGCTCGAGGTCGGCGACCACCGTGGCCGCAGCGTCGAGCCCCGCGGGCGTCGCGCTGGCGGCCTCGAGCCACATCAGCGCTGCCCGTTCCGGCTGGCGCGGTGTCAGGCAAGTGGCCTCGCGGCGGTAGATCTCGCGGCGCTCGCTCCACCACGAGGCGGCGGTCGGGGCGCGCTCGGCGGGCTGGGACACGGAGGCGGCTGCTGGGCTTTGCGCCGAGGTGTCATCGGAAAGCACGGGCGCCATGCCTTCCACGCTAAGCGAATGCCCCCGAGCCAGCAAGCTCGATTGGCGGCGGCACGATCGGCAGCCCGATCAGCTGGTGCTGACCTGGTGGGTCCGCACGAGGCGCTCATAGGCCGCCGCGGCGTGCTCGCCGATGCGCTGCAGCAGCGCGACGTCGTGGTCGGTGAGCGGGGTCTTGCTCTGCACGCAGATCAGGTTGATCACGCGCTGCAGCAGCATCACGGGAACCACGCAACAGGCCTGCGGCGCGGGGGCTCGCAGATAGGTTGCGATCATCGCCTGCAGGTCGTCCTCGCGCCCCGTGCCACGTACCGGGGCACGCGAGGCCGTCGCTCGCTGCAGCAGGGAAGGCGTGTTGGTCGGCACCACCAGGCCGCGCACTTGTTTCTGCGGCAGGGGCGTACCCCAGGCCGCCAGGCCCACGGCCATTTCATTGCGCAGCAACACCAGCAGGCTCAGCGTCACGCTCTCGGTGACGGGCTCGACCAGCGCCTGGATCAGCGTCTCACGCGTGGTCGCCTGGTCGATGCGGGCCAGTAGCTCATCGCCCGCCACCGCCGCCGTAGCGTCGGGCAGCTCGACCTCGACGTCGAAGGCCTCGTTGGCGGCGGCCCGTGGCACCTCGTCGAGGTAAACCAGCTCGAAGCTGCCGCTGACCGAGCCGCCCGGCAGGCGCGGGCGGGCAGGCGCCGCGGGTGCTGCCGCGGGCGCTGGCGGCGGCACCGGGCTGGCAGCGGGCGTCGCTACGGGTGCCGCCACCGTCGGCTGCAGATAGGTGCGACGCTCGTCGTGCGGGGCAGTCGAGCCCGGTTGGCGCAGGAAGCGCTTGGGGCGCGGGATCTCGTAGTAGCGCTCGAGGAAATAGAGCAGCCGGAGTTGCGGCGCCACATAGGGTTTGATCTCCACGCGGAGGCCCGCGCGCAGGTATTCGAGCACATCCTCGCGCAGGGGATCCTGCATCGCCACATGCAGGGTCTGGCCGAGCAGCCGAAAGGGCAGCAGCTTGTACTTGCCGCAGATGGCCGCCGGGATCGCGGCGAGCACGCGCGGATCGGGAGCGGAGAGATCGGCTGGCCCGACCGCGGGAACACCCAGCTGGAAGGCCAGCAGGTCGGAAAGCGCGTCGACCGAGGTGAAGCCGAGCTCGACGACGTTCGAGCCCAGCCGACCGGCATTGACCACCTGACTCTGCAGCGCCGTGCTGAGCTGCTCGGCCGTGATCAGCCCATTCTGCAGCAGCAGTTCGCCGAGCTTGGGGCGTGACACGTCAGTTGCTCCTTGGGCCAGCCCTGGGCGGGCGGGGCCCGCGTGTCGGCGTTGCTGGCCGGCCGCCGGCGACAGCTACGGGGTCGCACCCCTCGGGTGCGTGTCCCCGGCCAGGCCCGGCTTCCCCGTGCCTGTGATCTCCGGGCCGGCGGTGCCAGTGGCCGAGATCTCCTGCGCCGAATTGTGCTGCTGAGCGCACCCGGAGCGATTCGAACGCCCGACCCTCGGTTCCGTAGACCGATGCTCTATCCAACTGAGCTACGGGTGCCTGTTCGCGACGGTCATTCTCCCGAATGACAGCGCATCCAAGCGCTGCGCCGCCGACCGCCCCACTCGTAGCATCATCTTTTCGCCGTGGTCAAGCGCCTGTGCCCTTTGCTCCACGCGGCGCGCTTGATCAGCTCGACCAGCACCAAGGGTGCGCTGCTGATCGCCGTCAGGGCCCCCAAGTCGCGCCAGGGCAGGGCGCGCGTATGAAAGACCGGGTGGAGCGCGGGCACATAGATCGCCAGGGCCAGCAGGGCGAGGCTGAACAACGTCGCACCCCAGAGCGCGCGGTTGGAGAGCCAGCCGAGTTGGAAGTTCGAGGCCGTGGTCGAGCGGCAGTTGAAGGCGTGAAACAACGCCGTCAGGCTCAGCGTGGCGAAGCAGCCGGTCTGAGCCAAGCGGTGCGCGGGGGCGTGCAGCGTGCGCGGGTGGCCACTCAGCAGGGCGAAGGTCAGCAGGGCGACGCCCGCCATCAGCGCGCCGATCGCCAGCATTTGCCAGTAGGCGTTGCGGTCGAGCACCGGGGCGCGTGGGTTGCGGGGCGGGAGCGCCATCAGTCCCGGCTCCGTGGGCTCGAGGCCGAGCGCCAGCGCGGGCAGGCCATTGGTGATCAGGTTGATCCACAGGATCTGCGTCGGCGAAAGGGGCGGCGCCCAACCCAGCAGGCCAGCGGCGAAGACCGTCAGCACGATGCCGGTGTTGGACGAGAGCAGGAAGAAGATGAACTTCTTGATGTTGCTGAAGATCGCGCGACCCTCTTCCACCGCCGCGACGATCGTCGCGAAGTTGTCGTCGGCGAGCACGAGGTCGGCCGCGGCCTTGGTCACCTCGGTGCCCGCGCGCCCCATCGCCACGCCGATCGCCGCGGCCTTGACCGCCGGCGCGTCGTTGATGCCGTCGCCGGTCATCGCGCAGACCTTGCCGCTCGCCTGCAGCGCTTCGAGCACGCGCAGCTTGTGCGCCGGGGTGGCGCGGGCCACGATGCGCAGCCGGTCGAGTCGCGCCGCGAGCGCCTGGTCGTCGAGCGCATCGAGCTCGGCACCGCTCAGCAGCACGCCCTCCTGATCGACCGACTGCGGCGCGGTGAGGTCCAGCTGGCGCGCCACCGAGCGCGCCGTCGCCGGCAGGTCGCCGGTGATCATCACCGTCACGATGCCGGCCTGGCGGGCGCACGCGATCGCCTCCCGTGCCTCGGGTCGCGGTGGGTCGACCATGCCGACCAGGCCCACCACCGTCAGGTCGTCCTCCCAGCCGGCCAACTCGGCGGGCGCGTGTTCGCGGGTCGCCAGTGCCACGACGCGCATCGCCTCGCCGCCCCAGGCCGTCGTCTGGGCCAGCAGCCGGGCCCGCTCGGCGGCGGTCAGCGGGGTCGAGCCGCCATCGGTCCCCAGCGTGTGCTGGGCCCGCGCGAGGATCACCTCGGGCGCCCCGCGCACCAGCGCCCGCGGGCGGTCGCCGTGCGCCACGACCAGCGTCGCCAGCTTGCGCGTCGAGGTGAAGGTCAGGTCGTGCAGCACGGTCCGGGGCCCCAGCGCGGGCATGCCGGCCTGCAACGCCAGCCGCGCCAGCGCCACCTCGGTCGGATTGCCGCTGCGCGCGACCGTCTCGCCGCCGCTCCGCACCAGCGTCACTTCGCGCACGTGGGCCGCGTGCTCGACGAGCTGCCAGAGGGCCGGCTCCTCGCGGGGCGCGATGGGCGTCCCTCCGTCGCCCTCCGTCAACAGGTGGAAGGCGCTCGCCCCCTCGTGCGTCGCGGCGCTCACCTGGTAGGTGCGTCCCGCGGCGGCGACCCGGCAGACCGTCATCACGTTCTGGGTCAGGGTGCCGGTCTTGTCGGTGCAAATGACCTGCGCCGCGCCGAGGCCCTCGACCGCGGGCAGGTGGCGTACCAGTGCCTGGCGGCGCGCCATGCGCAGCGTGCCCAGCGCCAGCACGATCGTGGTGATTGCCGGCAGGCCCTCCGGGATCGCCGCGACGGCGAGACTCACCGCCGTCAGCAGCAGCTCGGCGAAGGTTTGGCGGCCGGCCGCCAGGCCGACCGCGAAGACCACCGCCGCGATCGCCACGCAGGCCCACACCACCCAGCGCCCGAAGCGGGCCAGGTAGGTCTGCAGCGGCGTCGGCTCGCTGGTGATCGTGCGCAGCATCCCGGCGATCCGCCCGAGCTCGGTGTCCATGCCGGTGGCCACGACCAGGGCGCTGCCGCGGCCCTGCACCACCTCGGTGCCCAACCAGAGCATGTTGCTGCGCTCCGCGAGCGGAGTCGCCGGGTCGAGCGCAGGTCGAGGGCCCTTGGCGACCGGCAGCGCCTCGCCGGTCAGCGCCGCCTCGCGGACCTCGAGATCGTGGCCCTCCAGCAGCCGGGCGTCGGCGGGAACGCGGTCGCCTTCACCGAGCACCAACACATCGCCCGGGACGAGCTCAGTGGCCTCGACGGAGCGCAGGGCGCCCTCGCGCCGCACCTGCGCCCGGGGGCTGGTGAAGCCACGCAGTGCGGCGAGCGCCCGCTCGGCGCGCTTCTCTTGCAGCAGGCCGATCAGCGCGTTGAGCACGACGATGGTCAGGATCGCCAGGGTGTCGCTGTAGCGTGCCCACCCGCGCTCCGTGTCCTCCGCACCGAGCCAGGTGGTGATCGCGGCGATCAGCGCCGCGAAGAGCAGGGCCACGACGGTGATGTCGCGCAGCTGGCCGAGCAGGCGGGCCCCAAGCGAGGGTGGGCGCGCCTCGGCCAGGCGGTTGGGGCCGTGGATCGCCCGCTGCGCCCGAGCGCCGGCGTCGGTCAGACCGTGCTTGGGATCGACGCCCCAGTGTGCGGCGAGCGCGGCCGCCGCGACGCTGTGCCAAGGGCGTGGGGGCGTGGGGCAGGGGCCGACGGCCGCTCTGCCGGGTCGCGGCGTCGCCACAGGCGCGCCCGCTGTCTGCATCAGGCTGTCTGCATCAGGCCTGAGGCAGCTTCTTCGGCTTGCCACGCCCGACGAAGGTTCGTACGTCCTCGAGCGTTTGCCGATCGGCTGGCGGCAGGGGGTACTGCGAGAACTCGTGCGCCTCGACCCAGCGGTACTCCTTGACCGCCAAGGCCTCGAGGTCCGCCGATTCGAGCTCCGCCTCGTAGAGCACGAGCTCGACGCTGTAGCCCTCGTAGTCGTGACGACGGAACGCCACAGGCGCGCCCACTCGCACGGTGGCCGAGAGGCGTTCCTTCAGCTCGCGTTGCAGCGCTTCCGCATCGCTTTCGCCCGGTTCGACGCGCCCGCCGGGGAACTCCCACAGCAGCGGTAAGGAGGCAGTCTCGCGGCGCTGCGTGATCAGATACTTACCATCGCGCTGGATCATCGTCGCAACGACGCGAAAGCTATGCTGCCCCATCGTGAAGACTCCGTGTCCGGCTAAGTAGCTAAGTACAGCTTCGCTCGGGTGGCGGCGCTCCCGCGCGCCCTCGAGCGCGCCCCAGGTCGCATGCCCACCCGCCTGCTCGGCCCTCACGCCGCCCCTGGCGCCTCCTAGCGCAGGCAGCGCGCCCCAGCCGTCGCCGTGGCGACCCAGTGGCCGGGTGGCGACCCAGTGGCCGGGTGGCGACCCAATGGCCGGCGCACCCCCATCAGTGGGCACGCTCGGCGGCATCGTCGTCAGCTGGCACCCGCCGTCGAGTCGCAAGCGAGCCAAGCAGGACGACTGCTGCGCCGACGCGTGCCCCAAATCGGCCGGCGCTTCTCGGCCGGCGCTTCTCAGCCGGCGCTTCCGCCCAGCTTCTTCTCCGCGCGCTGGCGCTTGAGGCGAACCTTGTGCTTACGCTTGGCGGCGTGACGCCGCGTCTTCCAGGAACTGCGCCGATCTCCACGACCCATGTTGATACCCCAAAATGCTGTCAAAGAGCGTCTGTACCCGCTGCGGCCCGCCGCTGTCAAGGGAAGCGCTGGGTGCGAGTGCCGGTCTTTTTGACCCGCACCGCGTTTCGTGGTCCATTCCGAGCCGATGATCGGGTCGATCGCACGCCTTCCGCCACGCCATGCGCGGCGTCTGCCGCTCGTGGGTTGGCTCGTGGGCTGGCTCGCACTGGCGCCGACCCTGCTCGGCTGCGGCGACGGCGATCCGCTGATTACGATTCAGCCGTTCTTGGATCCCACCGCGGAGCTCGTGGTCAACGGGGCGCTGTCGTTGACGGTCGGGCTCAATCGGCCCGCGCTGCGGCCCCTGGTCGTCGAGGGCGTCGTCGACGCCGTGCACGCGCCCAGCCTGGAGCTGAAGCCCAGCACGCTCCCCTTCGCCGCCGCACAGCAGCGGGCTCAGGTCCAGGTCTTGGCGAAGGCGCCGACCGGCGGTCAGTTCGCCACCGTCACCTTCACCGTCGTCGGGGATCCGGAGAGCGCACAGGTTTGGCGCGTCCGCATCGAGTAGCGCCGGCGCCCGCCTTCCCTCAGGACCGCTCACTCGGCCAGCTCGACCGCTCCAGCAGCACGTCCGCCGCCGGGTGCCAGAGTTCGCGCAACGCGCCGGCCAAATAGAGCGAGCCGGTGATCACGACCAGGTCGTCCGCGTGGGCCTCGGCGAGGACCTCGGCCAGGGCGGTCCGCGCGCTCGGCTGGACGGCGGGTGGGCGCCGCGTGTGGGGCCGCAGCTGCTCCGCCAACGCCGCCGCCGGGTGCGCGTCCTTGCCGTAGACGCCGGGCTCAGTGACCGTGACCCGATCGGCCTGACGAGCCAGCGCCGCGCACGCGTCGCCCACGGGCTTGCTGCGCAGGGCCCCGAGCAGCAGATGAAGTCGGGCGCGCCGACGGGCCGCCGGTTCCTGCAACAGCGCCTGCAGCGCGCCGAGCTTGTCGGGGTTGTGGGCCCCATCGAGCAACACCCGGGGCACCGTGCCGGTGCGCCGCCGCGCCGCGTCGCTCAACCACTCGCCGCGCGCGGGCAGGCGCGCCTGGGCCAGGCCCTGTCGCAGGGCGGTGGCCTCGATGCGGGTGCCGCCCGGATCGAAGGCCTCGCAGGCCGCCACGGCCAGCGCCGCATTGCGCGCCTGCGCTGGTCCCGCCATCGCCAGTGGCAGCTCCTGCTCGCCGTGGCGCGAGGTCCGCAGGGCGACGCGGCCCGTGCCGTCGGCCGCCGGCAGGTAGCGCAGGTCGCTGGCGCGGACGCGATGCAGCGTGGCCCCGACCTGCGCGGCCTGGCGCTGAGCCGCACGCCAGAGGGGATCGTCCTCGTCGTCGGCGAACACCACGGCGGTGCAGCCGCCCTGAATCACCCCCGCCTTGTGCCAGGCCACGTCCTCGAGGGTGGGTCCGAGCGTCTCGAGGTGATCGTGGCCGACGTTGGTCAGCACCGCGACCTCGGTCTGCAGCACGTTGGTCGCGTCGAAGCGCCCCCCGGCGCCGACCTCGATCACCCCGACCTCGACCTGCTGCCGGCGGAAGTGCTCCAAGCACAACGCCACCGCGACGAGGACGCGCAGCGGCACCGCGGGGCCCCGCAGGGCCTCGGCCAGCGGCCTGAGCGCATCGACCAGGTCGGCGTACGCGTCGGCGCTGGCGTAGGCGCCGTCGACCCACAGGTTCTCGGTGGCGACCTGCAGATAGGGCGAACGATGCAGGCCGGTGCGATAGCCCGCGGCGCGCAGGATCTCGGCGATCATCGTCGCGACCGAGCCCTTGCCGGCGGTGCCGGTGACGTGGATTGCGCGAAAGGCACGCTCGGGGTGATCGAGCGCCGGAAGCAGCCGCTGTCGCATCCAATCGCGCGGGCTTGGCTTGCTGGTGCTGCTGGGGATCACGTGGCGCCGAATCAGCCCTTCGTCGACGTAATCACGGGCCCGGAGGTAGCGCCCCCAGGCGCGGCGGTGCTCGGCGCTGCCGCTCATCGTGACGAGGGAAAGCTCAGCGCCTGCTCGAGCAGGCGCTCGGCGCCGTCACCGTCGCGCAGGTGGCAGGTGCGACATTGATAGAAGTGGGCGCGGAGCTGCGGGCACAACCCCGTCTGCGCCGGGGCCGGGGCGCTGTGGCAGCGCGCGCACCGCAGCGGCTCGTGGCGGCGCAGCAGGGCGCAGGCGTGGGGCAGGCCGCTGGCCTTCGGGCGCTCGAGGGTGTGACAGGCGGTGCAGGGCCCCTCGAGGTGCAGCTCACGTGGGGTCCAGCGGGCCGCCAGGCGCTGACGCTGCGGGTGATCGCCGACCATCAGCACATACGCGATCAACGCCTCGAGCGCCGGGCGGCCCCCGTCCTTGGCGCTGCCATAGGTGCCGCGCGAGCTGGCACCCGTGACGCTCCACATCGTCGCGCGTGGTGTGCGATGGCGCGGGTCGAGCAGCAGCCCGCGTAGCTCGGCCAGGCTGCGCTGGGGCAGCTTGGGCAGGTCGAAGCCGAGGCCGCGCGGCTGGCTGCCGGGGCGGTGGCAACCGATGCACTGCGACTCGGTGAAGAGCCGCCGCCCGGCGGAGAGCAGCGGCAGGGGGACGCGCTGGGCGTCGAGCACGTGGCAGCGCGCGCAGCCGATCTCGCGCCAGCCCCGCGGCAAGAAGGCCGTCGGGCCGCCGCCGATCGCCGGCCGATGCGCGCGCTCCGCGTCACGGGCCAGCGCGCTGCCGCCATGGCACGGGGTACAGCCGAGCGTCGCCAGCTCGCCGTGTCCCGGCACCTCGGGATGCGGTCGCCGCGCGCCCTTGGCCACCGGGCGGCTCCCCTCTGGATGGCAGCTGACGCAGCGCTCGAGCTCGCCGAAGGCGTTGACGCGCTCGACGATCGCCGGTCCGCGCTGGCGGTAGAGCACGAGGCCGGCGAGGCCGACGCCCGCCAGCACGACCAGGCTGAGCACCCAAAGCAGCGCCGGTTGGCGCGGGCGGCGCGGAGCAATCCCAGTCGCGGGCGGCGCAGTCGCGGGTGGCGCAGTCGCGGGCGGCGCAGTCGCGGCAGTCGCGGGTGGCGCAGTCGCGGGTGGCGCGGATCGCGGGGAGGCCTGCTGGTCGGGCGCGCTCACCGCGCCGCTCCCACGCGGGCTACTTGGCGTGGCACTGAGCGCATTTGGTGGGAGCCTTGGTCTTACCCGCGGCCAGCTCCTTCTTGTGGCAGCCGATGCAGTTCACGTGCAGCGGGTTCTTGCTCAGGCTGGCGTCGGCGCAGGTGCCGAGCTTGGTGCCTTGAGGCTTGCTGTGGCAGCTCGTGCACGCGTGTTCCTTGGCCGGCTTGCCCTGTACCTTGTGGTGGCAGCCCTCGCAGGACTTGGCGCCCTTCAACAGCTTGACGTGCGCCGCGTGATCGAAGCTGACGGGGGGCTTCTTCTTCTGACAGCCCTTGATCGATATCTTTCCCGCCGGGGGGGTGTCTTTGGCCGCGTGGCCTGCCGATCCGAAGGCACCGGCGAGCAGGAAGGTGCCGGCGACGAGGGGGACGAGGAAGCGCCTGAAGCTGTGCATGACCATGCTCCTTGGTTTCGTGCCCGTAACGATCGATGCGGTCGCTCGACCATCGCCTTGCTCGAAGGAGGCCTCGGCTCGTGCCTTCCAAGGCCCCTTCATTCGCCGACACTTCTTGCAGACGCGACCGCCTCCGTATGGTAAGGGGCCCCGATCTCCCGATCCAGGCGGTCCTCCCCATGAGAGCGAACTCGGCCGACAAACGTGCATCGATTCCAAATGTTGAAGCCGAAGCTGAGGATCGGTCGGACCTGTCTTGGAATCAGGACATGATGCACCCCCTTTCGTCGGAGCAGGTCGGTGGGGCCGCCCTCGGGCGGAAGCCTGAAGTCGCGAGCAGGCGACGGGCGGCGGTCCTGGGCGCCCTCGTGTGGGCGCTGAGCGGCTGTGGGGCGACGCGTGCCCCGGCGCCCTCGCGGCAGCTGCCCGCCCCGGCCGCGACGACGCTGAGCCCCGACGCTCGCGCGACCGTGCTCGTGGCAGCCGATGCGCTGGCCGTGGCGGCGCTCACCGACGCGGCAGCGGCCGCCTCGCTGCGTCGCATGCTCACCGACGCCCTTGGCCCTGCCGACGCCGACTTCGCCTGGGCCTGGCGCCTGGCGCGCGCGGAGTTCCTCTGCAGTCGTCGCGCCGGTGATCGCGCCGGTCAGGCCGCCGCCGCCGAGCGCGGCGTGGTCTGGGCCCGCCAGGCGCTGCGGCGCGACGCGCAGCGGGTCGAGGGGCACTACTACCTGGCGCTGTGCCTCGGGCAGCTGGCCGAGGCGCGTTCGAAGCTCGGCCTGGTCAAGCCGATGGAGGCGGCCGCCAAGCAGGCGGCCGCGCTCGATCCGCGCTACGACGGCGCGGGCCCCCTCGTCTTCCTCGGCAAGCTCTATCTCACCGCACCCGGCTGGCCGCTGAGCCTCGGAGACGTCGAGCGGGCCGTCGCCACGCTGCAGCGTGCCCTGGCGCTCGATCCCCGCCCGCTGACGCGGCTCTTCCTGGCGCAGGCGCTGGCCGAAGACGACCAGCGCGAGGCGGCCGCCGGCGAGCTGCAGCAGGTGCTGGCCGCGAGTCCCGCGCTGGAGCCACGCTGGCGCGCCGAGGCCGAGCGGCTGCGCCAGAAGCTCGGCCTGGCGGTCCGGGACCCTGCCCCTTGAAGCGTCCTCAGCTGACGCGCTTGCGGAAGCGCAGCGAGGCCAGGGTCAGCATGGCCGTGCCCAGCAGGGCCAGGGCGGTCAGTGGTTGGGCCAGCTCGACGAAGCCGGCGCCCTTGAGCAGGCAGGCGCGCAGCACCTCGACGAAATGGCGCACGGGGTTGAAGGCGGTGAGCAGCTGGGCCCAGCCCGGCATGTTGGCCACCGGGCTCATGAAGCCCGAGAGCAGGATCGCCGGCATGATGAAGAAGAAGCTGCCGAGGATCGCCTGCTGCTGGGTGCGCGCCATCGTCGAGATGAAGACCCCGGTGCCGAGCGTGTTGAGCAGATAGAGGGCCGTCCCCACCAGCAGCAGCAGCGGCGAGCCGCGCACCGGGACCTCGAAGAGGTTGACGCCCACGGCGAGCACCACGCCGGCGACGACGAGCCCGATCGCGGCAAAGGGCAGGATCTTGCCCAGGAGCAGCGTCGTGGGGCGGATCGGCGTCACCATCAGCTGCTCGATCGTGCCCAGCTCGCGCTCGCGCGCGATGCTCATCGCGGTGATGACCGAGGTGATCACCAGCAGCACGGTCGCGGCCACGCCGGGCACCATGTACGTCGCGCTGCGCAGCCGCGGGTTATAGAGCAGCCGCGGCTCGGCGCTGATGCGGGCCACGCTCACCGGGGGCGCGGTCAGCGCTGGCTCGGTGACCGGCGCCCCGGCCGCCGCCCGGAGCTGGGCCTCGCGCAGCGC
The DNA here is from genome assembly GCA_016702545.1 of Pseudomonadota bacterium. Classification (GTDB taxonomy): domain Bacteria; phylum Myxococcota_A; class Polyangia; genus JADJTL01. The sequence goes on from JADJDT010000008.1 coordinate 155,958, forward strand.
CTGTCCGCTGCGTTGCAGGAAGCGCGTGGTGGCATCGACCGCCGCCTGCGCGCGGACCGGGTCGGTGCCGTCGACGAGCACCTGCACCTGGACCGGGCGGCCGTGCGCGAGCCGGGCCGCGAAGCCGCGCGGCACGACCAGGGCGACGCTGGCCTGCCCCTCGGTCAGGGCCGCCGCCGGGTCGCCACTGGCGCCGCGCAGGTGCAGCGTGGGATCGGCCAGCATCCCGCGCAGCAGCGCGCGGCTGGCCGGACTGCCGTCCTCGTCGGTCACCACCGTCTCGACCTGCTCGACGTCCATGTTCACGGCGTAGCCGAGCAGCGTGAGCTGCAGCACCGGCGCGACGATCAAGAGCATCAGCATGCGACGGTCGCGAAAGGTCTGGCGTAGCTCCTTGACCACCACGGCGTGTAGTTCGTTTCGCATCGGTAGGTCCCCGCGCCCGCTTGCGCCAAAGCGCGCTTGTTCTCGGGCTAGTCCAGGCTCCGACGAAAAGCCAAGGTGCTGATCGTCAGGAAGGCGGCCGCCACCAGGGCGAGCCCCAGGAACTGTGGCCACAGCTGCGGCAGCCGCTGGCCTTGTAGCAACACCCCGCGCATCACCGCGACCATGTAACGCGCGGGCACGGCGTGCGAGAGCACGCGCAGCGGCAGGGGCATGTTGTCGGGCGGGAAGATGAAGCCGGAGAGCAGCAGGTTGGGCAGCACCCCGCTGATGGCCCCGAGCTGCGTGGCGACCTGCTGGTTGCGCGTCACCATGCTGATCAGCAGGCCCTGGCCGAGCACCCCGGCGAGGAAGAGCACGGCCGCGGCCAAGAGCGTGGCCAGCGAGCCGCGCAGCGGCACGCCGAAGAGCCACGCGCCCGCCGTCAGCACCAGCAACAACTGGAGCAGGCCGATGGCGACGTAGGGCAGCAGCTTGCCCAAGACCACCGCGAGCCGATCGACCGGCGTGGCGAAGAGCTGCTCCATCGAGCCGCGCTCCCACTCGCGAGCGACGGTGATCGTGGACATCAGCACCGCGAGGATGCCGATGATGACCGCGGCCAGACCCGGCACGATGAAGAGCGCCGAGCGCAGCGCGGGGTTGAAGAGCGCGCGCACGCGCGGCTCGAGCAGCGGGACCGCGCCGCGCCCCGCGTCACTGGCCGCTGCCGCGGTCGCACCGAAGGCGTAGCCCAGGGCGATGCGCGCCGTCGTGCCATCGGCTCCGTCGAGCAGCAGCTGGTAGCTGGCCTGTTCCCCGCGCGCCAGTCGGCGGGCGAAGCCGGCGGGGATCACCACGCCGGCGCGGATCGTGCCACGGCGCATCAGCGCCTCGATCGCCGCGGCCTCGCGCACCCGGTCGCGCACGACGAAGGCGTCCGAGGCCTCGAGGCCGCGCACCAACCTGCGGGCCGCTGCGCTGCCGTCGTGGTCCAGCACCGCGATCGGTAGCTCGTCGACGTCGAAGGAAACGGCGTAGCCGAAGAGCAGCAGCATCACCAGCGGCATGCCGAGCGCCAGATAGATCACCTGCTGATCGCGCAGCATGTGCAGCAGCTCTTTGTAGGCGAGGGCGCCCAGGCGCTGAAAGAAGGGGGGCATGGTGCGGCTCAGCGCTCCTCGACCAGCGCGAGGAACACGTCCTCGAGCGAGGGCTCGACCGAGCGCGCGCGCAGCGCCCCGTGGGCCCCGTCGGCCAGCAGCCGCTGCAGCCGCGCACCATCGAGGCGCGCTGGATCGACGCGCAGATGGGCCGCGGCGCCGAAGGGCTGCGCCCCCAGCACCCCGGGGTGGCGCCGTAGCTCGGGCAGCGCGGCGGCCACCTGCGGGCCCTCGACCAGGAACATGCTGCCGGCCAGGTGCTCGCGCTTGAGCGCGGCCGGTGTATCGAGCGCGACGAGGCGCCCAGCGGTCATCATGCCGATGCGGTGGCAGTACTCGGCCTCGTCCATGTAGTGCGTGGTGACGAAGACCGTCGTTCCGCCCGCGGCCAGCTCGCGAATCAGCCGCCAGAAGGTGCGGCGCGCCGCCGGGGCCACGCCGGCCGTCGGCTCGTCGAGGAAGAGGATGGCCGGTTCGTGCAACATCGCCGCGATCAGCGCCACGCGCTGGCGCAGGCCGCCCGGCAGGTCGCCGGTGCGCACGTCGCCCTGCGCCGCGAGCTCGACCCGCTCGAGCAGCGCGTCGATGCGCCGCGCCAGCGCCGCGCCGCCCAGCCCATAGGCGCCGCCGAAGAACTCGAGGTTCTCGCGCACGCGAAGATCGAGGTAGAGCGAGAAGCGCTGCGACATGTAGCCGATCGCGCGCTTGACGCGCTCGGGGTCGCGGGCGACGTCGGCGCCCGCCACGGTCGCCCGCCCGGCCGTCGGTGCCAGCAGCCCGCAGAGCATGCGGATCGTGGTCGACTTGCCGGCGCCGTTGGCGCCCAGATAGCCGAAGATCTCGCCGCGGGCGACCTTGAAGCTGACGTCGCGCACGGCGACGAACTCGCCGAAGCGCCGCGTGAGCTGCTCGGCGACGATCGCGGGCGCGCTCGCCGCGGGGGCACTCTGCGCGGGCGCGCTCGGCGTGGGTGTGGCGTCAGGCATCGGTCCGACCCCGCGTGGCCCTGCCGCGCCGCGCGGGCCTGTCCGGGGCGTTGGCGCCGCCGGCCTGCGCCAGGCGATCGGCCCGCAGCGCGATCGCCACCTGCACCAGCAGCGCCGGCAGCAGGTAGGGCCACACCCGCTGGCCGGTGAAGGCCGCGGCCACCAGACCGAGCAGCGGCAGCGCGCTCAGCACGCGGAGGGCAACGCGGGACGCGAGGGCTCCGTGGCTCGCGCGGCGGGCCAAGAGCGGCAGGGCGAAGAGCAGCGGATGAAAGCCGAGCAGGTTGAGGTTGGCCGCGTAGTTGGGCGAGGGGCTGAGCGCGAAGAGCACCAGCAGCGTGCCCAAGCCCCCGGCGGCGATCGCCCACAGCGCCAGACCGACCCGCGCCAGCCGTCGCGCCTGGCGACCCTGTGGCCGCAGGGCCGGCAGCAGCCCGCAGCCCAGCCACAGCGCCAGCGCCAGCGCGATCCAGCCCCAGCCGCGCTCGAGGGGCGGCAGCGTGCGATCGTAGGGCACGGCGCCGCGCACCGCGGGGCGCCCGATCGTCACCCCCGGCGGCAGGCGCAGCGCGTCGCCCGCGAGGCGGGCATCCTCGAGCAGGTCTACCAACGCGATCGGCAGATAGGCCGCATCCCAACGCGAGAGCGGTCGATCGGCGAAGACGCTGTAGACCAGGTTGACCGCCCAGCGGGTCAGCGGCACCTGGCGCAGGTGCAGATCGGAGATGACGCGAAAGCTGCGCCCGTCGGGTGTCCGGGCCATCGCGCGCCGCAGCGCGCCGTCGAAGATCTGGCCGTCGAGCAGGTCGCGCAGCTTGGTCGTGCAGTTGTTGATCAGCGAGTCGTAGGGAAACTCGCCCTCGCGCAGGGCCAGCGCCGCCTCGATCGTGCGCACCAGGCCGAGCGCCTGCACGCGCGACATCGTGATCGGCTGAGCGACGATCCAACGCCCGCGTCGCCGATAGCGCTCGAGCACGTCGGCGAAGGGCTCCGTCTTCAGCCGGTAGTAGGGCTGGGCCGTGACGTAGTGCCAGAGGAAGGCGCGGCCGTAGCGGAAGTGGCCCCAATCGAAGACGCGATCGTAGTCGGCCTCGCCGCGCGGGCCCGGCTCGAGGCGGATGCGCAGCGCGTTGTGCCCCCAGTGCGCGTAGAGGTGGGGACCCGGCGCGATCGCCAGCACCTCGACGAGGGGCATGGTGCTCGCCTCGGCCCACGCCCGCCGCGGGGGCCCGCCGAAGGCCAGCAGCGCCAAGGCGAGCGCGGCGCGCCAGGGGCGCGAGGGGCGCGAGGGGCGCGCCGCGGCGGGTCGCGGCGATGGCTGGCGAAGGGCGTGCTGCATGCGTGGCCTCGAGAACAGGACGGCGCCAGCGCCGCCGGCGGAGTCTTACATCCGCGGCGGCCGCGCCCATACGAGAAATGGCAGGAGGCGATCGGGGCGGGCGAGGGGCGTGCCGCTCAGTACACCACCGCTCCCGGGCAGCGACGCTGCGCCTCGATGCGCGAGAGGATCGGCGTCTCGGAGGCCTTGCTGCTGCGCAGGCGCAACTCGACCTGCAGCAGGGGCTTGGTGGCGGACGCGCCGAGCGGGAGGGCCAGGTCTGCAGGCGGCCCCTGCGTGGGCTGCTTGGCAATCAGCACCCAGGGGGCCGTGGCCAGCCCCGCCGCGTCGTCGGCGGTCCTCGCGCGAACCTCGAGCGAGGTCGCGGCGGTGAGCGCCACGGTCCAGCTCAGCCGCTCCCAGCGCGCCTCGCCCGTGCAGCCGGTGAAGGTCTGGCGATAGCTCCCAAGACGTCCGGCGGCGTTGCGGAGCTGAAAGCCCGTCATGTCGCTGTAGGTGTAGGGCCCTCTGCCGACCGGCACCTGGTCGGTGGCGTAGGTCGTCGGGTGGATTCGGATCGCCGCGTCGTCGTCCTGGCTGATCGCCCAGATCATCCCGTCGAAATCGACCGCCATCCCGATCACACCCGAGGCCCCCAACGGAACGCTCTTGGTCCTCGTCATGGTCTCCATACCCGCTTGGATCACACGGTCCCCGGAAGCGATCCAGACCGAGCCGCTGGCATCGATGGCGAGGCCCTTGTTGTCGCTGCCGACGCTGGCCCGGTCCCAGGTGTCGGTCGTGGGGCTGTAGCGTGCCACGCAGTCATCGCGGCTGGTCCAGACGCGGCCCTGCGGATCGACGGCGATGCCATAGCTACAGGGCGGATCCTTGATCTGGGTCCAGCGCCGCGTGGGGATGTGGAGCTTGCCCGCCGTCTTGCCGTTGCTGACGACCCAGAGGTTGTGCGCGCCGTCCACGGCCATGCCGTAGGGCTTCACTGGGCTGGTGTCGATCTCCCCGAGCTTGGCCCCCGTGGTCGCGTCGAGCTCGACCAGCTTCTCGTGGTCGTAGAGGCCGATCCAGACGTGCGCGGAGAGCTCGCCCCTGGGCCCTTCTTCGGCGTCGAAGGCAGCGGCCCGCGGGGTCGACCCATCGGGTAGCGGCGTGTGCCAGAGCACGCAGCGGTCGTCGCCCCAGTCCCGCAGGTCAGTGCCGCTGGTCGAGCTGCCGCGACCGCTACCGGTGCAGCGGCTCGGGTCGGCGGCGATCTTGGTCGCCGAGGGCACTCGATGCCGATTGGCGACCACCACGTCGCCGTCCAGCGACACCGTCGTGCGCGAGGGGTCCGGAAGGGCTGGACCCGTGCGGTAGCGCGCCAGCTCCTTGAGCTGCCGCGTGTCGACCTTCGAGATCGTGCCCTCGTCGCTGTTGGCGACCCAGATCAGCGAGGCGCTGGAGCTCGTGCTGGCCGGCCCGAGCACGATGGCGCCGGAGGGGTCGAGCGCCACGCCGTCGGAGCCGTTGGCTCGCGGGTCGAAGGCGGTGCCCGTGCCGGGACCGGCCTGAGTGCCCGAGAGAGCGAGGTTTCCCCCGGCATCGCTGCGGACGACCGCACGGGCGTCGCCGCCGTCGGCGGGGCCCGTCGTCCCGCCCTCGCGACGGCCGCTAAGCGAGGACTGGCTGCAGCCCCCGAGCAACGACGCCAAGCAAAGACAGCACCCGATGCTTCGCGTTATCACGGCAGCTCCTTTCGTGCGGGGTTGGACTCCTTCGAATATGTGCCGAAAGCGGGGCCCGATCCACCGGCAAAGCCGGGTGCACCCCTGCGAGGCACCGGCCCGCGGAGCCTGAGGAGTCGCCCGACCCGCCGCTCGACGGCAGTCGCTCGACGACTCGCTTGAACCGAGCCCGCGCTTCGGCTAGGTTTCGCTCACGCCTCGCCGGCAGCCGTCGCGCCCCAACAGCGCGAGGGCGGCTGACGGGGCCCAGACCCTGCCCACGCCAAGGTCACGCGCAAGGACGGGCACGGTTCGCAGGCGGGATTAACTCAGTTGGTAGAGTGTCAGCTTCCCAAGCTGAATGTCGCGGGTTCGAACCCCGTATCCCGCTCCGATCGTCGTCCGGATTGATGCTCGTCGGGCGCGCTCGAGCTCGCTAGCTCGCGCTGCGGCGCCGCTCGGCTCCCTACCCCAGCCCCGCATCAGCCCCGAATCGCCAGGCCCGGCCCAAGGCAGTGCCTGTGGGGCGGGCGGAGGACCCGCGCCCAGGCTGCCGGTTGCTCCTCTTGGGGCTCTCGCGTATGAGGGCTGCTCGAGGGTGGGGGTGGCTGGTGGTTGGACGGGCACGGTTCGGGGGGGGCTTGGGGTGCGAGCTGGGCGCTGCTCTTCGTAGGCGGCGCCGTGGTGGCGCTGCCGGGGGCGCTGCACGCCACAGGTCGCGAACGGAGCTCCGGCCCGCCGCCGGGTGAGCTGCAGGTGGCGCCGGTGCTTCGCGTCGCGGCGAAGCTGCCTGGCCTGCCGAAGGCGAGCACCCGCGCCCTCCTGCGCGTCGTGGACGGGCTCGTGAGGCTGGGCGACCTTCGCGACCTCGACACCTCGGGCGGCGTCTCGGCGGTGGTCCCCCGCATTCGGCGCGTGCACGACGAGCGGGTCGCGCTCCTTGAGCAGTATCTGACGCAGTGGCGAGAGGCCATCCAGGGCCGCGAGACGGACCCCCGCACACGGCCGCGACCGCTGGCGGTGGCGGTGGCGGCGGCCGCGCGCGACCCCGGCGGGCGATCGGGCGCCGCGGAGGCGGACCCCTGGCACCAGGTCGTCGCCCTCCTGCAGGTGGAGGCCGCCGGTGAGCGCTTCAGCGCCGATTCTTTGGCCTCGTTTCTCGAGCTGATGGGCCCGGCGGAGCAGGCGGCGCGGGGTGCGGGCCAGCGGGCGCGCCAGTGGGTGTCGCAGACGAAGGCGCTCCTGGCCTGCAGTCCCCTGCAGGTGGACGGGGCTGGGACGCATGCCGGGGCCGGTGAGGCTCTCGTGGCCTGCCTGCGGGAGGTTGCGGATCGCTTCCCGGCGCGCATCCTCGTGCGCCGCGCCGCCGTGGGTGACGCCCCCCTGGCCGGGCCTGTGGCCGACGACGACGATGTCTCCAGCTTCTCGACCCCGGGTCCCGAGTCCGAGGCCGGTCGTATCCGGCTGGCGCTCGAGGCCGCCTGCAATGCGACGCAGCGGGATGCTACGGACGCCGCGCTTGCCGTCCAGGCCTGGTGCCAGACGCTGCGCGAGCGGGCCGGCCTGACGAGCGGTCCCTTCGTCGTGCTCGGTCTGCCCCCCGACGACCAGCCGCTGAGGCAGGCGGCGGGTGTCGCTGGGCTTGGGCAGCCCGCCCGCGAGCTTGGGGACGACGCCGACTCGGGCAACCGCGGGCGCTACCGCAAGCAAGCGCCGCTGCTGCTCGCCGACCGTCTCGTGGTGGATGCCCTGGCTCAGGTCGCTCGCCTGCGACCCGCGGATGCTGTCGAGCTGAGGCGGCGCGCGGCCGTTCTGCTGAGGAGTGGCGGCCTGGCCGCGCCCGACCCGGCCTGGACGCTGAGTGACGTCCTCGGCGATCCCGCGCGCGTGGTGCTCACGCTGGGGCTCCACACCGAGGCGCGCCATCGGCCCAATCGGGAGCCGCGCTATGGCGCGAAGGCAGACCACTACCGCGCCGAGCATGAGCTGAGCATTTGGCGGGCACTGGGTCTGCTCGAGACCCTCGCGCGCGGCACACCCGAAGAGCCCGACCTGCGTTGGAGCTTCAGCCTCACCGACAGCAGCGAGCAGGGGGAGGACGGGCCTCAGGTCGTCAAGACCGTCCATGCCTGGGATGGCCAGCGGCCCCTCGCCATGCAGCACAGCGCCACCGGGCCGCGCTTCTGGCGCGGCTTCTGGGGTGACCCCCCGGTGGGACCGACCCGGCGCGTGGTCTTCGACGTCGCCCTGCAGGCGGCGATCGAGCTGCTCGCGGAACGGCAGGTGGCCAGCACGCTGAACGGAGCCGATCGCAGGCGCGCCGGCCTGGCGCTGCGTTCGTGGGTCCCCGACAGCGGCCTGCCCGTGGCCGAGATCCTCGGCCTGCGACTCGACGCCAGCGCCGATGACGCGCTCGCCCCCGCAGCCGGCGAGGACCCCCGCAGCGCGTCCGCGAGCCCCGACCCTGCCAGCGCATCGTTGGTGGCCGCCCAGGGCCAGCGCCTCGCCGAGGCGCTGCAGGCGCGGCTCGCTCGGCTGATCGAAGATCCGCCGCCGCACCTCGCGAGCCTCGGCTCCACGCTCGCGGGTTGCAGCATCGCCTTCGACCCGGACCACGCCAGCATCCGTCTGGTCGAGCGGGCTCCCTGAGCCCGCCGAGAGCCTTGGGTGCGCGCTGGGATGGTTCCTAGAGCGCCGATCAGGTTGAAGCACCTACTGCAACGAGCACTTGCGGGCGATCTCGGGCGGGCTCGTCGCTGCGCTGCTCGCGTTACTTCAAGTAGCGCTGCGCTGCTCGCTCCTCACGCGCCCGACCTCACCTCGCAACTGCTCGTTTCGTCACGGTGTTCAACCCGTTCGGTGCTCTAGAAGGTGACCTTGAGGTAGTAGAGGTCGGTGGCGGACCAGTCGGCGGTGGTCGCGCCCACGACGCGTACGTAGACGGTCTGCCGCGAGCCGTTGGTCCAGCTGAGCGACTCGGCGACGCCGGCACCGCCGGAGGCTCCCGTGGCCACCACCGTCGTGCCCGTGCTGCCCGTGCGGATCTCGATGTTGTAGTTCTTCCCGGCCGGCGGGCGCATCGTCACGTTGACCACCTTGCCGGCGGACAGGTTGCTCATCTTCCACCAATCCTGATCACCTGAGCTGCCGATCTTGGGCGTATAGATCGCGGCGCTGGTCAGCGCGCTCGCGCCGCCGTAGGCGTTGTTGCTGGTTTCCGCGTCGGTGACCGTGCAGCTCGGCGTGCAGCTCAGCGTGCCGCCACAGCCATCGGGCTGAGCGCCGCAGACGGGCTGGGCCAGCGTTGCACAGGTCGCCGGCGTGCAGCCGCCGACGCACTGACCGTTGACGTCGCAGGTGGCGGGCGAGGTGCAGCTGCCGCAGCTGCCCCCGCAGCCATTGTTGCCGCAGACCTTGCCGGCGCAGTTCGGCGTACAGCAGACACCGCAGTCCGCGCCGCACGAGCTGCAGGTCTCCCCCGCCTCACACTGTCCGTTGCCGCAGACGGCCGGCAGGGCGCCGCAGTCGGTGGCGCAGGTGGCGCTGCTTTCGGTGGCCGCCGTGTCGCAGCGACCATTGCCGCAGAGGTTACCCACCACAGTGCGCAGCGGGTCGCCCACCGGCCGGCAGTCGGGGCTGCAGGTAGCGCTGCTGCCCGTACATCCGACCGAGAAGACCTCCATGAAGGGATCGCACACGCCGTCGTTCAAGATCGCCGTGCAGTCGCCGACACAGCTTCCGTAGAGCTTCTCGGCGAAGTCGCACACGCCGTCGCCGCAGGCGGGCACGGTCGCCGTGGGGAGGCCCGTGGCGCCAGAGGCACCCAGGCCCAGCTGCGCGAAGGCGTTGCCACCCCAGCAACGCAGCTCGCCGTTCGTCAGCCGCGCGCAGCTATGCGCGGTGCCGAGCGCCAGCTCGGTGGCGCTGCTGATGCCGTTGACGGTCGTCGGCGTCAGCCGCGTCGTCGTCGTGTCGTCGCCGAGCTGCGCATTGTCGTTCTTGCCCCAGCAGCGCAGCGTGCCGTCCGTCAGGCGCGCGCAGCTGTGGTAGGCACCGAGCGCGAGCTCCACGACCCCGGTCAGGCCGCTCACCGCCACGGGCGTCTCCCGACTGGTCGTCGTGCCGTCACCGAGTTGGCCGTAGTCGTTGTTGCCCCAGCAGCGCAGAGACCCGTCTGCCGTGAGCCGGGCGCAGGCGTGGTAGCCCCCGAGCGCAATCGACGCGACACCGGTCAGCCCGCTGACGGCGACCGGCGTACGGCGCTCGGTAAACGTGCCGTCGCCGAGCTGACCCCAGTCGTTTTGCCCCCAACAACGCACCGAGCCGGCGCTCAGGCGCGCACAGCTATGCCAGGTGCCGAGCGCCACCTCGCTCACACCGGTCAGACTGCTGACCGCCACCGAGGTCGACCGCTTGGTGATCGTGCCGTCGCCGAGCTGCCCGAAGGTGTTGCTACCCCAGCAGCGCACGGTGCCGCCCGTCAGCAGGGCGCAGCTGGCGATACGTGCCGAGCGCGATCCCGGCGGCACCGGTCAGGCTCTTGACCACCACCGAGGTCAGGCTCGCGGTGGTCGTGGCGTTGCCGAGCTGCCCGTCGGCGTTCCTGCCCCAGCAGCGTACGGTGGCGTCGCCAAGGCGCGCGCAGCTATGGAAGCCGCCGAGCGCCAGCTCGGCGACGCTGGTCAGGCCGCTGACGACCGTCGTCGTCGGACGGTCCGTCTGGCTGCCGTCGCCGAGCTGCCCGTCGCTGTTCGATCCCCAACAGCGCGCCGACCCTGAGGCCAAGCGCGCACAGGTATGGTAGGCACCGAGGGTGCGCGGTAGGCGGTAGTCGGGGCAATCTGCCGCGCAGGAGACCGGTTCCTCAGCCCCGCTGCACTTGCCGTCGCCGCAGCTCGTGGTGCGGCAGTCGCTCGGGGTGAGCGTCGGCGCTTCGTTCTTGCCGCAGAGGCCGTCGCTCGCATCGCATCGCAGCACCGCGGCCGCCACTGGCGTCCAGCGGTCGATGCCGCTGCCGTCGCCGAGTTGGCCCGTGTAGTTCTTTCCCCAGCAGCAGCGTTCCGTCGGTGAGCCGCGCGCAGCTGTGCTGCGAGCCAGCCGCGAGCTCGGCGGCGGCGCTGAGGCCGCTGACCGCCACAGGCGTCTCGCGGTCGACGTTGGTCCCATCGCCGAGCTCGCCCTCGAAGTTGTAGCCCCAGCACCGCACCGCACCGCCGTTCAAGCGTGCACAGCTATGGTAGAGGCCGAGGCCGAGCTCGACGGCGCTCGTCACGCCGCTCACCGCCACGGGGGCCGAGCTGCTGTTCCAGGTGCCGTTGCCGAGCTGACCGTGGCTGTTGCGTCCCCAGCAGCGGACCGTGCCGTCGCTCAGCCGCGCACAACCATGTGATCCACCTGCTGCCAGCTCGGCGACCCCGGCCAGGCCGTTGACCGCGACGGCGGTGAGCTTGCCCATCGTCGTCCCGTCGCCGAGTTGGCCCCAGTTGTTGCCACCCCAGCAGCGCAAGGTCTGATCGCTCAGTCGGACGCAGCTGTGCGTCTCCCCCAGCGAGGCCTCGGCGACGCCGCCCAGGCCGGCCACCGCGAGGGCGGTGGACCGCGCGCTGGTGCTGCCGTCGCCGAGCTGGCCATTGGCGTTCTTGCCCCAGCAGCGCAACGATCCATCCCGCAGTCGCGCGCAACTGTGGTACGCGCCGAGTGAGACCTGCTCCACGGCGCTCAGGCCAGCGACCGGCGCCGCCGTCGACCGACTGACGGTCCCGCCGTCGCCCAGCTGGCCGTAGCTGTTGTTGCCCCAGCACCAGAGCGTGCCATCCCCGCGCCGCGCGCAGGCGTGAGCCTCGCCCACGCTAACATCAAGTGCACCCTCGAGCTGTCCGGTGGAGGTACGCACCGGCTGACGAGGGACCGCTCCGAAGTGGCCATAGACATCACCCCAGCACCAGACGGTGCCATCGGTCTTGACTGCGCACGAGCCGTAGACGCCGCCGCCGAAGCGGCCGATGCAGCAGGCCTTACCGGGCTCGCAGGTGATGAAACTCGGGCAGCGGCGCGGGGCGCTGTCACCGAGATTCATACCCATCAAGGTTTGACCCGGGGCCGTGCCGATCGGGAAGACGCTGCACCCGCCGGCCGCCGGCTGCGCTGTTAGCACCGGCAGCCCCCAGTCCTGCGTCCACGGGCAGCTCTGCTGGTACCACTGCGCTACGGAGAGGTTGAGCAGGATGCCGTTCTCGACCGTGCCCTGCGAGGCGAGGTCGGGCGTGCTGGTGTATCCCGGCTCGCACTGGTTGAGCTCGGCGGTGTTCGGTGATTGGCCGCCCGTCCCATTGGCCCAGTTGTAGGGGCTGACCGCGACCCCCGAGCGACTGGTCGCCGTCTTGAGCGCGACTGCCGCAAGGTAGTCCTTCTCCTTGGTCGTGACGTTGTCGCTGTGCTTGTCGAGCGGGTTGAGGTTCCAGGCGTCATCCAGCGCGTAGTACGCGGGGCTGACGTTGTTTTGTTTGGGTTCGATGATCGAGCCGAGGTGACCCTTGACGAACTGGAAGTGCAGGTCCCAGGTGTTACCGCCCCAGACCAGCCCCTTGCTGTAAATCGGCCGCGGCGACAGCGTGTTGTTCTTCAGCGCATAGCCGCTGATGCCGTCCGCCACGCGTCCCTTGCCGCAGACAAAGACCTCCTTGCCTTGGGCCGCGTCCCAGGTCTTCAAGCAGAGGTAGCGGAAATAGGTGCCGAAGGTCGGGATCTTCAGCTTGTTTGCGTCGTTCGGATCGGCCACGAGCGCTTGCAGCTCCGGTCCGTCGATCGGGTGCAGCAAGAAGGGGCGGTAGGCCTTGTCGGCGCAGGCCAACCCGATGCCGCTGAAGACCTCGTAGTTGACCGTCGCCTCGGGCGTGCCGTTGCCATCGAAGTCCTCGCCGAGGGCGACCTTGAGCGCCGGGCAGGTGTCGGTGCAGGGCGGCGTCGCGCAGCAGGCCTCGTAGACCCGCTCGAACTCCCGCTTCATCACGATCCAGCGCGGCAGCACCACGCTGACGTCCCGGGTACCGTCGGGCAGCGCGCTGGCGAGCGTGTAGGGAAAGCGTGTCGGCGGACAGAGCATGCCGACCTGTTCGAAGGTCAGGTTGCTGAGCTTTTCGACGGCGCTGCTGACCACGCCGGTGGTGCCGAGGTTGATGCTGTTCATCGCGTTCATCGCGTTCATCGCGTTCATGGCGTTCATGGCGTTCATGGCGTTCATCGCGTTCATCGCGTTCATCGCGTTCATCGCGTTCATGGCGTTCATGGCGTTCATGGCGTTCATGGCGTTCATGGCGTTCATGGCGTTCATGGCGTTCATCGCGTTCATCGCGTTCATGGCGTTCATGGCGTTCATGGCGTTCATGGCGTTCATGGCGTTGTCGGCGTTCATCGCCGCCTGCGCGACCACCCCGCGGCCTGGCGCGGGCGACGGGGCGAGGCCCTCGCAGCTCGAAAGTGCCCCGAGGGCCAGCAGCCCACTCAGCTGTGCGAGGAGCGCCACACGACCGGAGGGTGAAGCACCGAGCCAGCGACGTTGCGACATGGCGATCCTCCGTTTATGGCGTTGATAAACACAGTACGCCAGAACCCATACAAAAGCGCAAGAACAATTTATTGCGTCGGCGCTGGCGGCTGGGGCCGCGCGGACCTGGGCCGCACCGGCCGCCTCCTCGCTGAGGGCTCAGAGCGACGCGACGGCCTACCGAGGAAATAGATGGCGCTTGGGGCGTGGCAGCGGGCCCCTCAGGGCGGCCGCCGCGGGGGCCTGGTGGTCACGCGTCGGGGCGGCTCCTTGCGGGGCGGAAGCCATGTCTCGTCCCGCGGTAGGACGGCTTGTACCAGGCGCGGGCGGCGGCGCGCATGCCTCTCGAGTAGTAGTCCCAGGCGCCTCCGCGGACGACGCGATTGACGGCCTCGGGGTCGCCCCAGGGATCGGTGACCTCCGCTGAGCTCAGGACCGCCTGGTACCCGTCGTTGCACCACTCCCAGACGTTGCCCGCCAGATCGTAGAGCCCCCAGGCGTTGGGCTGCTTCTTGCCTACCGGATGCGCCCGGTTTGCGGCGTTGGCGCAGGACCAGCCCAGCTGATCGGAGAAGGGATCGACCGCGGCGCAGTTGACGCGCCAGCCCGGGTCGTTGGTCCCGCCGTAGTAGGCGGTCGAGGTCCCCGCACGATACGCGTACTCCCACTCGGCGTCGGTGGAGAGCCGGTAACCCGGGCAGTCGTAGAGCTTGGGCCCCGCGTAGGCGGCGGCCACCTGGCAGCGCACCGACGGCCCCGCGCCCTCGCAGGCGAAGCAGGCGCCCGCGCTCGCCCTGCGCGACAGCGCGTTGCAGTAGGCGGCCGCCTCGCTCCAGCTGACGCTCTCCACCGGACACCCCGGGCAAGCGCCCAGGCGCCACGGCTTGCAGCAGATCAGCGCCTGGAAGCGCTGCTGCGTCACCTCCGTGGCCGCGAGCTCGAAGTCACGCGTCAAGGTGACCTCGTGCTGAACCTCGTTGGTGTAACGGTGATCCTCGCGCTCGGGCGAGCCCATGAGGAACGATCCCGCGCGAATCAGGACGAAGCCGCGCGTGGGTGCTGCTGCTCGGCCGCGGTGCTGCGCCGCCCTTGCAAGCGCCGGTTCCCGCAAGCAGGAGCAAGAAGACTCCGATCCGATAGCGTGTGCTAGTCGCCCTGTGCATCTCACCGTCCGCGTGGGGCTCGGAGTTGGCGTGCGCGACGCGGCTCGCTAGTCGAGCGGCTTGGGGAAGCCGGGCGAGGCCACGTTGTCGAACCACACGTCGTAGGCCGTGCGCGGGCCGCCGGGGCCCTCGACGCCCAGCGTCAGCGAAATCCTCCCTCCAGGCACCCGCTGGTTCAGGCGGCGCGGCTGGAGCGCGAACGACGTGATGCCGTGCTGGCTCAGGTCGCCGAACTCGTTGGGCTGCGAGTGGCCGTCATGATCGCGATCGACCCAGATCCTCAGCCGGGCGAAGGCCGCGTCGCGGGCGTCGATCCGACCGTCGCTGTTGCCGCCCTGGGCCGCGCCGTCGTACACGGCCAGCGCAGCGGCACCGTCTGCGCATCGCTCCTGGCCGCAGGGGCTGCGGTCGCCGAAGAGCTCGGGGCCCGAGGTAATCCGACCGTCGCCGTCGAGGTCCAGCGCGAGGAACCCCTCGCGCTTCCCTCCAGACCGTCGCCGTCGAGATCGACCACGAGCGGCGAGGTGGTGTAAATGACCTGGTCCTTGGGCTCGCAGCCGTCGATCTTCGCCACGACGTATCCGACGGCTGTTCCGAAGTTCTGGCCGTTGCGGAACATGCCAACCCAAATCGTGGCCGTGTGCGCGACGATACTGCGCTGGATGCCCTCTCGGCGGAGCGCGTCGATGCGCTGGCTCGCCCCATTGACCAGGCTCAGATTCGGGCACATCGCGTTGCTCTGCTTCGCGATGTACTCGTCGACCGCTGCCTGGAGCGTCGCTTCGGCCGGGCCCAACTGCCCGATGCGCAGGCAATCGCCCCCCTGCGGGGCGATCACGAGTCGTTCGCTCGCGACGAGCCGTCGGATGATTGCCTCACCCTCCTCGATGCCGCGCAGCCGCGCGATCTCCTCGCCATCGAGCAGCGCCTTGTCACAGACTCCGGCGTCTCGGAGCGTGTACTCGGCGCGGCTCGCCGCCGCGTCGACCCCGAAGGTGCGGATCTGCAGCGCGAGGTTGCTGAGGTAGCCCTGACGTAGTCCTTGAACGCCTGCGAGGCGTTCTTCACGACCGGGTCGGCCTCGATCAGCCGGTGTCGCCAGCGCCCCGACCGTGTCCGTGGCGAGGGCGGCCTTGACCTTCGGCACCACCGCATCGACGAGCTGTACGCACGAGGTCTGACCCTTGGTCCCCAGCGGTGGGCACTCGAAGTGCGGCTTGTTCGGGTTCGCGTCCTGCAGCGCGGCGGCGTGCAGACCGATCCCGGTGCCCTTGGTCGTGACATAGGCACCGACCACGGGCAGCGGGTTCCCCAGCGTGAAGTCCGTGACCTGGTCCAGCGCGCTGCCGTCCAGTCCGCGCGTCTCCAGGTGCGCCTTGAGCGCGCCGACCAGGGCGTCGATCCCCATCGTTCGTGCCTCGAGCGTCAGCTTCTGGAGATCTCGAGCACCTGCGCGACGGCCGCCGGATCCGCTTCGCCCTCGAACTCCGTGATCAGCTGCTCGGAAGGCGATGCGTACTTCGCCGTGGGCCCGCCCTCAGTGGGCGAACAGCTCTGCGAGCAAGCGACCAGCCCGATGATCGAGGCCGCTCGAAGGGCGCCGGCGGCGAGGCCCATGATGTCTCCTTGCGTTGCGTGGTGGGTCAAGCGCATGACGTCTCCTAGGGTGGTTTCGGGTGGCGCGGCGCGCTGTGGTGCGGCCGCGGTCGCACTCCAGGGCAGCGTGAGCGAGCCCTTCACGCTCACAACGCTCGACAGAAGAACGGGTCGTGCCGAGAGCGCTCAAGACGCCGCGCTGCGGCCAGCTGGAAGGCATTCTCGATGGTTCTGCTCCTGGCGCGCTTCCGCCCCATGGGGGCCCAGGCACCAGCCCAGGACGTGCCCGACGCCCGTGCGAGAGACTCCGTCCTGCGCGTCGAGGTGGAGCGCGCGTCGTGTGGGTCACGGCCGCCGGAGTTTGCGGCAAGCGAGCTGGGCGCCGCTGGCCGCTGGGGGCAATCCCCCCGCGGGCTGGCGACCGGAAGCACCAGGTCGTCGGCGGCCCCTCGGGGCGCCGCCTGGAGCGGCTCGCAGCGGCGCTGCGCCGGCGCCGTCACCGCGTGGCTCAGGTCGTTCGGGGTGACCAGGTTGAGCAGTCCCTCGATCAGGGGCAGTCCCTGATTGACGCGGCCCAGCGCTTCGCTACAGTCCGCCCCTCGGGCGGGGACCGGCCTCCGCTCCGCCGGCGAAAGCGCCGGACGAAGTCACCGGGCCCGCCGACGAAATCGGGGAGAGCCATGCAGAGCAAGAGCCTCATCGCCGCCGCCGCGCTGGCGCTGTTGGCGCTGAGCGCCACCGCCGAGGCACACAGGTGGCCAAGGAGGCTCAACGCTCCCGCGGCCAGCTGCGCTCTGTTCCGGCGCCACAGCTCAGCCGAGACGAAAGGTCCTCCGCGCGCAGCTGCAGCAATCGGTCGGCGCGCTATCGTCGTCGCGCTGGCGAGCGTGGTTCTCGCGTTGCCAGGCTGCGGCAGCGGCGAGCGGAGCGAGAGGAGCGGTGCCCTCTCCGCCTTGTTCTTCGACCTCCTCGGCATCCCCGGCCTGCAGGTCGGCCCTGCGGCACGAAGCGCGGAGCCCGGGCCCCCGTCGGCTGCGGCCACCGCGGATATCGGGGCCGAGGCCTTCGCGCCCGCGGGCCGTCAGCGCGGGGCGCGACGGCGCCTCTGAGGGCTCCGGCGCCCCATCGTGCGTCGGGCAGTCGGGCGGCGCGGCGTTGACACAGCGCGGCGGGGACGTTGACCCGCGGCGCCGACGCGAGCATCCTCCCGGCCCATGAGGTTAGAAGCATCGATCCTGACGCGCCTGGTCAAGTCCGAGGATCTCAACCACCACCGCACGCTCTTTGCGGGCCGCGCCGCCTCTTGGCTGGTCGAGGCCTCGTTTCTCGCCGCAGCCCGTCTGACGGGGGAGCCGGCGCGGGTGGTGTGCCTGCAGGTGCATGGCATGCTCTTCAGGCGGCCGGCACGCGCGGGGGACATCCTCGAGATCCGCTCACGCGTGGCCCATCTGGGCACCAAGAGCATCACGGTCCATACCGAGTGTCGGCGCGACGGCGACGAGCTGGCCCTCGTCTCGACCTTCGCCACCTTCGTGGTGCTGGGCGATGACGATCGGGCCGTGCCGCACGGGCTCGTGCTCAGCGACGCTTATCTGGCGGAGCATCGCGCGATCTGCGACGCCGCGGCGGCCCTGCGCCGCCCCGCGCCATCGCCGTAGCGGCCGGGTCCCCCGGGTCCGCGCCCCGCGCCCGGGTTGCGCTCACCCCGAGCCCTCCGTCGGCCGTGGCACCGAGCGTCTGCGCACCATCACCCCGGGTTCGGGACCCGGGGACCCGGCGACGCCCGAGCCTAGACCTGCCGGGCGAAGCGCTTGACCGCTCCCCGTAGCGCTCCGATGATGTGCGGCGGAGGCGTAGGCGTGATGGGCGTGGATCCGATTACGCTGGTACCGAGCCCCCCGCCGCCACGGCGTGTCGCGGCGGCCCCGCCCGCCGGGCTGCTGCAATGCTTCCCGCTCGGTGAGCCGCCGCGCTTGCGCTTCTTCGCCCTGCCCGCGGGCAAGACCGTCTGCGTCGGCCGCGCGAGCGAGTGCGCCATCCACCTCGACGACGAGCGCATCTCGCGCCAGCACCTGCGGCTAATGCCCGTACCGGGTGGTCACGCGTTCGAGGACCAGCAGAGCCGCAACGGGGTCTTCGTCGAGGGTCTGCGGCAGCGCGACGGGCTGCTGCAAGGCGGCGAGCTGCTGCGCCTGGGCGGGACGCTGCTGCGCTATTACGCCGCAGGCCGTGCACCGGTCGCCGGCGACTACCTCCTGCCGCCGGCGGGCCTGCGTGGCGGTCCGGCCCTCGAGGCGCTGCGGCAGTTGGTGGCGCGCGCCGCCGCCGGCGACTTGCCGGTGCTGCTGTGCGGCGAGACCGGCACCGGCAAGGAGCTGGCCGCGCGCGAGCTGCACGGGGCCGGGCCGCGCGCCGCCGGCCCCCTCGTCACGGTCAACTGTGCCGCGCTGCCCGAGGGCATGGCCGAGAGCGAGCTCTTCGGTCATCTGGCGGGTGCCTTCAGCGGCGCGACGACGCGCACGCCCGGGCTCTTTCGGCAGGCCGCCGGCGGCACGATCCTGCTCGACGAGATCGGGGAGCTGGCGCTGCCGCTGCAGGCGAAGCTGCTGCGCGTGCTGCAGGACCGCGTGGTCCGCGCCGTGGGGGCCAGCGTCGGCGAGACCGTCGACGCACGCGTGGTCTGCGCGACCAACCGCGATCTGGCGGCGGCCGTGCGCGCGGGGGCCTTCCGCGCCGACCTCCTCGCGCGCGTCGCGGGGCTGGTGCTCGTCCTGCCGCCCTTGCGTGAGCGCCGCGAGGACATCCCGCTGTTGGTGACGCACTTCTGCGCGGAGCACGACGAGCGACGACGTCCGGTCAGCGTCGAGGCCCTCGAGTACCTCTGGGGCCGGGGCTGGCCGCTCAATGTGCGCGAGCTCGAGCATGCCGTGCGACGCGCCCTGTTACTGGCGGGCGACGCGGCCGAGCTCGAGCTCGAACACTTCCGCGGCTTGTCGGAGCTCGAGGCGCTGGCCGAGACCAAGGGCGAGGCGCCGGGCGGGGCCGCGGCTGAGCCGCGGCGGACAGTCGTGGGCGGCGCGCCCCAGGGGCAGCAGGCAGAGGCCGAGGCGCTGCGTCAGGTGCTGCGCCTCAGCGCCGGCGATCCGCTGCAGGCGGCGCGGGCCCTGGGGATCAGCCGCAGCCAGCTCTACCGCCGCGCCAAGGCGCTCGGCATCGCGCCGGGCAGCTTCCGCGGCTGAGAGCAAAGCGCGCTCGCCGGCCCCGGCTGTCGCGTCGCATCGCGTCGCGTCGGCGCGCGACGGGGCCGCGATACGCCACCGAGGCGAAGCCGCCTGGCTGCCGATCTAGCGGGAATCGCGAAGGACAAGGCCGCGTGTGCGCTGGCCCGCCTGCTGCATTGTCGCGGCGCTGGGCGGCAAGGGACCCCGCCAGAGAGGGAGGCAGGCAATGCACGCGTGGCAAAGGGTGCGGATGGGGATGGTGCTCGGTGTGGGGCTGGCTTGGAGCGGTTGTGGCCCGCAGCGCGAGGATGACCTGGCGACGCGCTCGGCGCAGCCGCTCGTCTCGGTGACGCCCGTGGTCGGGCCGGAGCTCACCCCGTCTTTCGAGCCCGAGGCGCAGCCGCTGCCGGGTTTCGCGCGCTACGACCTGCTGGTGCTGACGCCCCACGCCTTCCGCGTGCCGGCGTTGCTGCTCGCCGCGCACAAGCAGACCACCGGCATGCCGACGCTGGTGCAGGAGGTCGAGGCCATCGCCGCGGATCCCGCCTATGCGGCCGGGCGCGATCTGCAGGAGCGGCTCAAGCTCGCGCTGCACACGCTCTGGCAGCGGCACCAGCTCAAGTACGTGCTGCTGCTCGGCGATGCCGACACCTTTCCCGTGCGCTGGATCTGGTCGCAGGACCTGGTTTTCTACGGCCGGCGCTACCAGCCCTCGGACCTCTACTTCGGCGACCTGCTCGATCCCGCCGATACCCGCGCGATCAACGACCGCGATGACGGCCTGTTCTCCAACTGGGACGCCAACGGCGATGGCCGCTTCGCCGAGTTCTTCGCCCCCGAGGGCTTCTCGCGCAGCTGGGCCGACCTCAACCGCGACCGCCTCGACGCGGTGCCCGAGGTCGCGATCGGCCGCGTGCCCGCCTCCACGGTCGACGAAGCGCTGCGCATGGTGGTGAAGATCGTCGACTACGAGCAGCTCGCGGCGCCGAGCTGGGCCAAACGCGCCCTGGTGATCACGGGGGACTGGGACAACCCCAACGGCACAGCCGACCAGATCGCCGCGGCCCTGCAAGGCGATGGGTACAGCATCAGCAAGCACTACTGGAACCCGGGCGACCCGAGCTGGGGCGATCCGGCCAAGGTGCTGCAGCGCCGAGCCACCCTGCGCGCCGCCTTCGCCAGCGGCTACGGCGTGGTCTCCTATCTCGGGCACGGGGCCAGCGACGTCTGGGCCGGCTGGTATACGCGCGACGACGTGGCCGACGCCGACACCGGCACTCGCTTGCCGATCGTCTTCGCGGCGGCCTGTGAGACCGCGCGCTTCCACGTCGCCGAGGGTCGCTACCGCGACCGCCAGGGCAATCTGATCGAGTGCTCGGTCAACCTGATCGACGGCGACGCGACCTTCCGCCTGCTGCGCGACACCGCGCAGCCCGATCGGCTGCGTCTCGACACGGTGAACCTGCCGACGGTCCACAGTGCCGCGCGTGCCGATAACGGTGAGCTGACCATCGTCGCCGGCGGAGGACAGTGGTTCATGCGTACCGCGCCGCAGGACGACCCGCGGCGCTACTGGCACTCGCTCCAGGCCTACGGCGATCCGACCCGCTACCTGCGGCACCAGGGCTACCGCGGCAAGCTGACCGTGGTCGCCAGCACGCTCGACCGACAGGACGCCTCGTTGCGCGCGGTACCCGGGCTGGCCGCGCCGTGGAGCAGCAACGCGGATCTCGTCTCGCTCGAGTCCTGGAACTATCCGGGCTGGTATCTCGTCGACGACAACGGCGCGCTGCGGCTGCAGCAACGGCTCTACTGCAACGCGGACTTCGACCGCCGCGCCACCTTCGAGGCGCGTCCCGGGCTGGCCGCGGCCGCGGCGCTGTCCTTGCGCCTTTACGCCGAGCCGACGCGCTTCATCCGCGAGCGTGACGGTCTGCTCTACGTCGAGGCCGGCAGCGGCGCGGCCTTCAACCAGCAAGCGACCTTCGTCGCCGTGGCGGCGCAGGCCGACCCGACGCCGAGCTACGCCTCGCTGCTGCAGCCCGGCACGAGCAACTACATCCAGCGCGGGCTCAACGGCAACGCGGCGCGGGTCCAGCCGGTGAGCAACGACGGCGAGCGACCGCTCGCCACCTTCCGCCTGCTGCCCGCGCTCGATCGCGGCGTGACCGACCCCAACGCGGCCTCGCTGGAGGCCGTGGTACCGGCCCCGGCCGGACGCCTCGTGCGCAGCCTCGGCGCGCGCGTGCTGCGCCACACCGGCTACGTGGTCTACACCCACGAGTCACGGCCGGCGCGGCAGGCCGACCTGCCCGAGCCGGCGGCGCTGCAGACCCCCGTCGGCGATGCGGTGGTCGAGGTCGACAGTCTGGCCGAGGAGTTCTTGGTCAAGCACGACCACGGCGCGATCGCCTACCTCGGCGCCTTCACCGGCACGCAGTTTGCCGCGATGACGCTCAACCGCCTCTTCTTCGAGGAGCTCGCAGCGCGTCACGGTGGCGTGCTCGGCGACGCCTGGCGCGCGGCGCTCCGCCGCCTGGTGGCGGAGGTGCTGGCACCGATGAGCTTCGGCGGCTGGGGGCCCGGCGCGGCCTACGACCACCTCCACAAGATGATGCTCTACGGTGACCCGTCGCTGCGCGTCGGCGGCCTGCCCTGAGGCGCAGCGCAGGTGCCTCGGCTGCGTCAGTGCGGTCCTAGAGCACCGATCGGGTTGACGGACCGAGCGAGGTGAAGCAATTGGAATCATTGGCTAGGCGCGACGAGGGCGCCTGCTGTTGGCAGGCAACCGACGAGCAACGACGCCAATGATTTCAAGGGCAAGCCTCGCGACGGGAGTCAGCCCGATGGGTGCTCTAGGGTCCGGGTTCGCGAAGAAGCAGGGGGCTCGTGGAGAAGCGTGGCTCGATGCTGAAGAAGGCGTCCTGGATCCCTGGGTCCCTGGCTCCCGTGGGTCCCGGGAGCACCCGTGACCAAGCCACCAGCGAACGAGACCTCGACGGTGCGCGCCCGCTCGCGCACGTCCACGCGAAATCAACCCCAGGCGAGATCAACCCCGGTCCTTCACGGCCAATTGACAACCCGGTCGCCGATGCGCAGTTGCTCTGGCCTCGCGCCCTCGGGCACGCCGTTGTCGTCGAAGAGCTGAGCTTTGGTTGTCTGTCCGGGTTCTAACGGGGCGTTGCGCTTGGTGGGAAAATAGATCCAGACCATGCTGGGCGCGGGACGGCCGTCCTTCAGGGTCAGGCTGGCCTGAGGCCGAGGAACCTTGTCGAGGTCCACGCTCTCGGCGCTGATGTTGGTGACCTTGAACTCGAAACGCAGCTTGTGACCGGTGACCCGGGCAACGGTGTGATGCTTCTCATAGTCCGCCGCGGTCATTTCATGCCGCAGCCCACCCGTGGTCCAAACCACGGGGCTGAACTCAAGGGGTGTGACAGCGGTATATTGCTTCCATCTCAGGGTGCCCGGTTTGTTACCAGGGCCCGTGGTACAGCCCGCGAGGGCCAGGAAGCATGCCGCGAACGCGACCAACACGACACGCGCGCGACGCTCGTGGGTCAGCATCGATGACCTCCTTCAGGCGTGGGAACTCCAAAGCCGCTCACGGGCGGGCAGCAGCGCCACCTGCGCCTCCTCGAGCGTCGCAAGGGCCTGGTGCGCGACGGCCAGCGCGAGCTTCAATCGCTCCACTTGATACCCTGCCCTTTCACCGCGGCCGCGAAGTCCGCGCTCGTCGTGCTCAGGTCGACGACATCCACACGCTGAGGGATCGTGCTTTCTTCGAGCGCTTCGCGCAGCGAGGGCAGCAGCCCGACCGGCAACGGCTGCAGCGCAGCGATGCCGACATCGATGTCACTACCCGGACGCGCAGTCTGCCGTGCATACGAGCCGAAGAGGTAGATCTCTGCCGGATGCCCGCGCAAGAAGCGCGAGACGATCGCGCGGACCCGATCGAGAGCGCTCACGTCCGTCATCGGCAGGGAGTCTAATACGCCCCGAGTCCCGCACGCCCCGCGCCCTCCGGCGCGCCCCACGGCATTCGGTGGGGTGCTCGGGTCCGAACCAGGGTTCGTGAAGAAGCATGCAGTTCGTGGAGAAGCATGCGGCAGCGGGTCTGACGATGCAGCGCGAGAAGACGTCGACGACGAAGGCCACGTAGGCAAAACCAACCCAGGTAGCGACGCAGGTCAGGTCGGCCACCCAGTGCTGATTGGGACGGTCGGCGTGAAACTCACGCCGACCGAGGTCGAGGGGCGGGAGGCCGCGTCCTCGGCCACCGCGGTCCGGGTGAACGCTCGACCCCGAACCGCCCCGCGCCGGCGGCGTAGCGGCCGGGTCGGACGCGCAGCGCTACGGGTCCTCTTCGAAGGCTCCGATCGAGAAGCCCGTCCCGCCGTTACTCGGCAGCCCGCTCGTGCGGTCGAAGGCCCTGGTCCTCGGCGCGCCGTCGCGGTCCGTGCTGAGGCCGTAGCCACTGAGGTCGAAGCCGCCGGCCCGCAGCGCCACGGGCGAGGCGCTGGTCAGGTGGAAGTCTCCGTCCTCGGGCCGGGCGAAGCCCTCCCGGCCTGCCAGGAGGGCCATGATGTTGCGGCTTCCGCCGCAGAGCTCCGTATCGCGGCCGCCGCCGGCGAAGCAGTAGTTGCCCGAGGACGTCAGCGTCGGCTGCTGCGTGTTGGGAAGAAACGCGCTCACGAGAGCGGGCGAGCCCTGGAGGTGGATCAGGTTGTTGAGCACCGCCACCGCCATGCTCCGGCTGTCGTTCGGGGCCCGGCCCTGGATCAAGAACGCCAGGGTTTGATGCGCTGCGGGGCCGGACTGCACGAGCGTGTTGGCCAAGACCGAAGCCGACGACTCGACCAGGTGGACGAGCACGACGTCGCCCGGGACCGTGCTTTGCGGAGGCCCCCAGACGACGTTGTTGGTGATCGAGAGTGCGCTTGCCAAGCTGCCGGCCAGCCCTCTGACCAACTCCGGGGCGGATCCGGTGGTGATGGAGTTGCCTTCGATCCGGGCGCGGGCCCTGAGGCCGATCTCGATCACCGTGTCGGTCGTGGCGGACCTTCCGCCGCGGATGGTGTTGCCCCGCAGCAGCACCTCGGTCTGCGCGTCGCGGAACTCGATCGCGCAGCTGCCACCCTCGCCGCTACTGGTGCCACCGTCGATGGTGTTGCCGATCACCTGAGCGCTGCTGTCGGTGCCGTAGAGGGCATGGAGCGGGTAGCCATCCACTGTTCCCGTGGACACCCCGGCTGCCGCGCCGGCTTGGATCACGTTGTGGCTGAGGGTCGGGCCGGCCGACGCGATCGAGACCGCCGCCACATGGGCCGCGCCGCGGGTGTTTCCGACGATCGTGAAGCCGTCGAGCACCGTCTCCGCGCCCAGCTTGGCGCCGACGAAGGTGACCGTGGCGCGCGGGTTGAAGCTCGTCTCGGGCAGCCGGACCGCAGCGTGGCCTGGCTGGTCCTGGGCGTCCTTGTCGCCCACCTCCTCGAGGACGGTGATATGAGCTGCAGCGTTGCGGGTCCAGCCGCGGGACTCGTAGCCGCCCAATAGCTCGACGCGCTTGTCGATCACGAGGCCCGGGAAGCTGAGCCGATAGTGGCCCTCGGCCACGAGGATGCGGTCGCCGGCGGTGGCCTTGAGCAGCGCGGCCCCTACCGTGGCGAGGGGAGCGCTGGCGCTGCCGGTGCCGCTCGCGTCGTCGCCGGTCTGGGCGACATACAAGGTCGTGGGTTGGCGTCCCGTGGCGCTCACGACCAGGCTGATGTTTCGGCGATCCGGGTCGTTGCTCTCGAGGGTCAGGGTGGCGCGGCGCAGGCCAGGCCGCAGCGGACGCGCCGTGAGGGGTACCCTGGCCGACTCGCCGGGCGCGATGGTGAGGCCCAGGATCCACACGATCCATCGGTCGGGCAGGGCGAAGTCCTGCGTGTCGCCGCCAGCGAGCCTTGCACTCAGGAGCACCAGTGGGACGGTACCGGTATTGAAGACGCGCAGCGCCGCGGCCGGGAAGGCACGGTCGAGCGGCACGGGGCCGAAGTCGAAGCCGCCCGTGACCGGATCGATCTCGGCGCAGGTGGTGTCGCAGTCCATGATCGCGATCGCGGGCGCCGCGGCCTTGACCGGCAGGGTCTGGAGGTGGAGCTCGCTGACCGCACCCTCCGCGTCGCGCACGCGCACGGACACGCGAGCCTCGCCGGCCCTTCGTGGCGTGTAGACGACCGAGGCACTCCGTTGCCAGGTGCCGTTGGCGAGGTCGAGGCTGCCGCCCGCTGTGCTGGTCGGATCGAGCTCGTAGGCGTACTCGAGCGGCGTCGTCCCCTCGGGGTCGGTCGCCGCGACACTGAGGGTCGACGGCCGATTCTCGTAGACGGGCTGCGGCGCGACGCCCACGCCGCTGATGATCGGCGCGGCGTTGAGCAGCTCGATGGTGAGGCTGGCCTTGACCAGGCCGCCGTTGCCGTCGCTGACCGTGGCCTCGAGCGTCGCGAACTTGTCGTCGCGTCCGGCGTGGAAGGTGAAGCCCTGCTCGCTGCGCGTCAGCGAGCCAGCGCCCGCAGTGACCACGAGGGAGGACTGGAGGGTGTCGAGCGATCCATCAGGGTCGGTCGCTGAGAAGGTGATCGAGGCGTCGCTGCCGCGCACCACGCGGGCGGGCGTCGCGGCGAGCTCGGTGATGATGGGGGCGCGATTCACGACCTCGACGGTGAGCTCGGCCTCGGTTGTCGCCCCCAGCGGGTCCTCGGCCGTGACCTTGACCCGCACGGGCCCCAGCGCCGTACCCGCCTTGAGGGTCGGCGTGCCGTCCTCGTCGGCCACGGTGCCGCTGCCGGCCAGCACCGTGTAGCGGTAGCTCAGGGTCTGCCCGTCGGCATCGTTGGCCGCGACGATCAGGCCGACCTTGCCCTCACGTGGCGTGGAGGTGCTCGAAGGCGCGAAGCGCGTGATCGACGGTGCCGTGTTGGAGACAGTGACGGAGGTCGAGGCCGTCGCTGACAGTCCCAGGTCGTCGCGGACCGTGACCTCGACCTGGCAGGTCGCGGGCGCCGCCAGAGTCGCCGCAACCTGTGCTCCGGTCCCCGCGATGTCGCCCGAGCAGGCGATCAGCTCGTAGGCGTAGCTCAGCGGGTCACCGTCGGGGTCCGCGGCGACGGTGTTCAGTTGGGCAGTCTTGCCGACCGGGGCCGCGGCGTCGAACGAGGCGATCGTCGGTCGCGCGTTGACGATCGCGATCACCAGCGCGGCGGTCATCCGTCGGGCTTGGCCGTCGGTGACAGTCACGCCGAGGGCTACGTTGCCCGGTATCGACCCGGCCTTGAAGGTCGCGTCGGGCCCGGCGCCGGTGATCGCTCCCTCACCGCTGATCACCTGAAACGCGTAGCTGAGGGGCGGAACGCCGCTTGCGGAGACGTGGAGCTGCACGGGTTGGCGACGGGGCACGGTGCTCGTCGCTGCGCTGAAGTCCGTGATCTCCAGGGGGACGAGCGGCTCTGTTCCAGGCCCGGCACCGTCGGGCCCGGCCGAGGCACCGCGGTCGGGCGTTGCGCCCAGGCCAGCATCAGCCGAGCGCGGCGAGCGGCTCGCGTCCGTAGTCGGCCTAGTCGCGTGATCGCCGCACGCGGCGAGCACGCAGAGCGTGATCCATATGAAGAGCTGCTTCGACATTGTGGTGCTCCGCCAACGGTTGGAGCTCAGGCCGTCGCCCCGAGCTGTTTGGGTGTTGGCGCTCGGCAAGCTGCGAAGGGCTGCGCCCGGCGCCTTCGCTTCGTCGCCCCGCGCGGCGCACGGGCGCGGCTCGCAGAGCGTCAACGGTGAGACACAGTGTGAGGGCCAGGCAAAGACGGTTCCTGGCTTCGACCAGCGGGGTAAGCACTGAGAGAGCGGCAACTTCTGCATGAGCAACCTCCAGCCAGGGAAACAACCTGGCTGGCCGGCAATGCAGCGCGTGTGCCGGGTGGGAGCTGGCCGGGGCAGGCGCGGTTGGGTGCAGCGACCGCTGCCGCCGGCTCAGCAGCACCCCCGGCTGGCCCCTGACTGCGGGGTCACCTGCGGTAGGTGACCGACAGGATGGGGTCCGTGTCGGTGCCTGCGCCCTCTTTCGAGCGCGCGTAGTTCTCGTGGTGCTCCGGGGTGGTCGAGGGATCGAAGAGCGTGGCGCCGGCGAGCACGAGCGTGAGGCGCTGGTCGCCCGCCAGCTCGCGGGTGGCCGCCACGGTCAGGTCCCAGGACTTCCACACGTTGTCCTCCTCGAAGGCCGGGACGGTCGCCAGCACCTCCGGGTCATAGGCGGGCTGGGTGTTCCAGGTGAGCGCGCCTTCGCTCCAGTCGTCATGGGCGGAACGGTGAATGACGTAGTCCTGCGTGCCCCAGTGGGCAAAGAAGACAAGCCGGAGGCTGGCGCTGAGGATCGTGGCGTCGGCGGGCAGGCTGCTCAGGTCGAACTTCAGCCACGAGCGCATGTTGCCGTTGGACGGAGCCGCGCAGTAGCCGGGGGTGAGCTCGGCCGCCTCCCCGCGCGGCTGGTCCGGCGAGCCCGCGGCCACGTTGGTGTCCTCCAGCGCGGGGAGATACGCCGTGGTCACCCGCACGCCGACGGCAACGTCGGGCTGCCCCAGGTCGGGTGGAGAGGGCGCCTCGGCATCGCTCGCCAGCGAGTGCGCAGCGTCGGGATAGCGCGCCTGCGCGTCGTGGTCGCGCGTGGCATCGCGTTGCGGCGAGCCGGCGCCATCCGCGCCGTTGCGGCGGCGGGGGTCGAAGCCGAAGCGTGTGCACCCCGCCTGCGCGAGCAACAGCGCGAGCAGCGCGCGTAAGCCAAATTGCAGCATGGTTTGCGATTCTACAGGATGCGCGCGCCGCCTCGCAACGAGACGTTGCGTTGATGCGGGACGAAGCGGCCTCACGCAAGCCTTGTAAGCCTTGTGGTGTGGGCCTCGACCTGCGCTGCGGCCGCCTGGTCGGGCAGCGCGCGCTTCGCGCTTCAGGGCTTGCTCTGACAGGCCTTGACGGGAAAGGACAGCTCCTGCACGACCTCGACGTCGCCGGCCGGGTTGGCCAGCAGCTCGAACTTGTAGCTCTCCTGCTGCTCGGGCTTGAGCTCTTCGTTGATCCGGACCTGGGTCAGCTTCGACAGCGCAAAGCCCATGGTTTGCTTGCGATCGATGCAGTAGAACACCGCGGGCTGGCTCGGATGGAAGGTGCACTTGAGCTTGGTGAAGCCGCGAGCCTTGGGCTTGGCCAGGCCACGTTTGGTGACCTCGATCTGCGGCTGGAACGTCAGCGCGTAGCCCTCGTGCCCGGCGGTGACGAGCAGCGAGTCCTCCCCCGCCTGGGCCGTCCAGGGCTTGTTGCGGCAGATCAGCGTGGGGTTCGCCTCGGCCTGGGCCGAGCCGAAGGGCAGCAGGCCGAAGGCCGCGATGGCCATCAGCGCGAGGCGCGAACCACACCCAGGGGTCCCTGAGGTGCACATCGTGAACCGACCTTTCTCGTGGCACGCCGTATTCAGCATGGGCCGGCGCGTCGAGCGTAGTGGAGCGTCACATTGAGCACAAGGGCGGGCCGGACCAGTGACCAGCGGGCGTGGGCGCGGTCACCGTTCGCGACCGTCGGCCGCGCGATCCGGCCTTGCTTTGGGCCTAGCGGCGGGCGGCGAGCAGGTGCGTGACCAGCTCGGCGAAGCCCTCGCCGCCGGCGGCGCTGGTGAGGTAGCGCGGCAGCGGCGTGATGCGCGGCGCCAGGCGCTGCAGGTTGGCGACCCCGCAGGCGTGGGGGAAGGCCGCGAACATCGGTGCGTCATTGGGTGAGTCGCCGATGAAGGTGGCGCGTCGAGGATCGAGCGCACGGCCGCGCAGCTCGTGGCTCCAGCGCTGGCACATGCTCAGCTTGTCGTGCGCGCCATACCAGCCGTTGACGTGAATCGAGCTGACCTTGGCTACCGCGCCGTGCGCCGTGAAGATCGCCACGATGCGATCGACGGCCGCGTCGGGCAGCGGGGCGACCTCCTCGGCGATGTCGATCGCCAGATCGCAATAGCGATAGTGCTGGTCGGCGGCGACCCGACAGCCCGGCACCTCGGCCAGCACCTGGGCGCGGATCGCGGCCAGGCGCGCGTCGGCGTCGGCGGGGCGGGGCGCGAAGAGGCGAAGCAGTTGGCCGTCGATCAGCGCGAAGGCCAGAGCGCCGTTCTCGCCGATCACGGCCCGCACGGGCCATTGGCGCGCCAGGTGGTCGCACCAACCGGCCGGTCGGCCGGTGACCAGCACGACCTCGAGTCCGGCGTCCCAGGCCCGCCATAGCGCCTCGTAAGCGGCCGCGGGGACGCGTCCGGCGCTGGTCAGCGTGTCGTCGATATCGGTGAAGAGGGTCTCGATCTGGCGCGCGACGGCCGCGGGCATCGTGCTGAGCGGCTGCATATAGGCTCCCGTTCGGGGTCGTTTCGGGCGCTAGGATAGCCCAGCACGGGGGTATCGCGATGCTTCAGCTGCGCCGCTTGATCGCCGGTTTCGCGCTCCTGCTCGCGCTGCCGGCGGCGACGCTGGCGCCGAGCGGTTGTGCGCTCGATGACTGCGCGCGTCCGGCGGCGTGCTGCGCGAGCTGCGAGGCGACGCGGGTGCGGCGCGCGTCCTGCGCCTGCGCGCCGGACGAGGTCTCCGCGCTGGAGTGCCCCAAGCGCTCGGCCTGCGCGCTGAGCCACTATGTGGGCGACCACGCTGCCGCGTGTTGCCGGGGCAGCTGCGCCAGCGCGGAGAGCTACGAGGAGGCGAGCGGCCGCTGCCCCGAGCAGGACGCCTACCTGCACGAGTGCACGGTCGAGAGCGCCTGCTTCCAGGCCTATCGCGCGCGCCTGCTGGGAACGCTCTATTTGCCGTGGCAGGCCGAGGCCTCGGGCAGCGGCACGCCGCTGACGGCGATCTGGGCACCTAGCGAGGGCGAGGCCTGGGCGGTCGGCTTGCAGGGGCGGGTGCTGCGCCTGGGCGCCGGCGCCTGGCAGGCGATCGAGGTGCCGACGACGGAGCACCTGACGGCGGTCTGGGGCAGCGCGGCGGACGACGTGTGGGCCGTCGGTTGGAACGGCACGCTGCTGCACTTCGACGGCGAGCGCTGGCTGCTCCATCCGACGCCGACCACGGCCCACCTGCTCGGGGTCTGGGGCCGCTCGGCGACGGAGATCTGGGCGGTCGGCGCCGCGGGCACGCTGCTGCGCTTCGGCGGGGCGGTCTGGGAGGCGCAGCCGCTGCCGACGCAGGCGCTGCTGACGACGGTGCGCGGGGGGCCGACGGGGGACCTCTGGGTGGCCGGCGAGGGCGGGACGGTGCTGCGCGGCGACGGCGAGCAATGGGTGCTGGAGCCCACGCCGCTGCGGGTTCCGCTGACCGCGCTGTGGACCGGCAAGGGCGGGGACGAGGTCTGGGCGGTGGGACGATCCGCGACGCTGCTGCGCCGGCAGGAGGGGGGGTGGCAGCGTGTCGAGGGGCCCCTGCCGGGGCTGGTGGCCGATCTCGCGGCCGTGTGGGGCGATGGCGCCGCCACCTGGGCCGTCGGCGACCAAGGGGTGGTCTTACGCCACGACGGAGCGCGCTGGCAGCTGGTGACCTACTTCGCCGGCGCAGCGCCCGTGGACCTGTTGGGCCTGTGGGGCGTCGGCCGCCGCCTGTGGGCGGTGGGCACCGGAGGCACGATCCTGCGCTACGACAGCCCCTGACGCCGACCCGCTGAGGCTCATCTGACGGCTACAAACCTGCCCGCGCCGAGGCTCTGGTCTATACTCGCCGGCACCGCCGGTTGACGGCAGCGCCGGTACCAGCCCATGAGTCGAGAGCGAGACAAGTCCGCACCGGATCCTGTCGCGGAGATCGTCAACCGCTATGGCCGGCGCGCGTCCAGCGCACGGCGCGAGCCGACGGGTCGCTTCTGGCAGCGGCTGGCCGAGTCCGTCTCGCGCGAGCCGACCGTCAGCCGTGAGGTCGTGCGCACGGTGCGCCCGCCGGTCACGGGCGGGGCCCCGGTGGAGCAAGACCCGGACGCTCCGGAGGTGCCGGTGCAGGCACCGCCGCGGGCGACGGCCCGCGCTAGCGACGACGACGATCTGGGCGAGATCGACGTCGACCTCGCGAGCCGGCCACGCGCGCCGTCGGGTGTGCAGGCCCGCGCGCCGAGTGCGCCACGCGCACCGTCCGGTGTGCAGGCGCGCGCGCCGAGTGCGTCAGGGAGGCCGGTGCTGGGCGCGCCGGTGCTGGCGCCCGAGCGCGGTCCGTCGGCGCCGGCCCTGTCCGTGGCCGCATTCGCTGAGGACCCGCCGATCGAGATCACGCTGCCCGATGGCTCGACGCTCACGCTGGCCGGGCGCCGCCTCGAGGGGCCCGCTGGGCGGTCGCGCCTGCTGGCCGCCGACTCGCCGGGGAATCCGCGCTGGCTGCTCGACGCGCTGAGCGCGCTGGCGCGCGGCACGCAGGCAGCCTTGCAGCGCGTGGCCAACGCCAGGAGTGCGGGCGAGGTGCTGGCACCGTCGGCACCGAAGCCCCTGCCGTCCCCGCGGCTGCCCACCGGCGAGCCGCCGGCGGTGGGGCCGACCGCCGAAGCGACCGCCGCGGAGCTGGTGGAGGACGTCGCGCTGCAGGACGACCTGCTCCTGCCCGAGGGGCTGCTCGCGGCGTTGGCCGAGGGCGCGGCGGCCGCCGTCGAAGGTGATGAGCTTCCGCTGTGGGACGGGTTGCCGCCGCTGCCCGAGGGGGAGGCCCCGGCAGCGCCGGAGACGCCGGAGTCCGCTGCGTCGGCGCCGCGCTCGCATCGGGCGTCGGTTCGCCTCGGCGGCGCCGCCGCGGAACAAGGCGCGCGGTCGAGGAGCGGATCGCAGCCGGCTGTCCGCAGCGCCGAGCGGTCGTCCTCGGCGCCGCAGCCCAGTCTCGGCGAGGCGCCGCCGACGCAGCCCGGCAAGCGGCGTCGCCCCACCGCCGCGTCGCCGGCCGAGGCGCCTCCTGAGCGGGTGCGGCCCGCACGACCGCCGCTGCGCGGGCATCCCACGCCGCCGACCGCCCGCGCGCTGGCGCGAGCTCCTGCGCTGGTGCTGGGCGTCGACCTCGGCCACACCTACGCGCGCGTGGGCGTGATGCGGCCGCAGATGGAGCTGCTCGGCGACGCGCAGGGCCGCCGCGCGCTGCCGGTGGTGGTGGGCTTCCCGCAGCGGGACGAGGTGGTGCTGGGG
This sequence comes from Pseudomonadota bacterium, assembly GCA_016702545.1. Classification (GTDB taxonomy): domain Bacteria; phylum Myxococcota_A; class Polyangia; genus JADJTL01. Next base: position 188,290 of record JADJDT010000008.1, read on the forward strand.
TGGGAGGCGCGTCAGCTACGCGGAGAGCACCCCGAGCTGACGCTGGCGCACTTCACGCGCCTGCTCGGCCTGTCGCTGGACCAGGCGCAACGCGGGGGTGTGCTGGACGCGGCGGGCCTGCCGGCGCGGGGCAGCAGCGCGGGTGAGCTGCTCTTCGAGGCTCATCGGCGGGAGCTGACGGCGGCGCGGCTGGTGACGCTGCTGCTGGCCGAGCTGCGCGCCGTGGCCAGCCAGGCCCTGGCGCAGCCGGTCGGCGACGCGGTCTTCAGCGTGCCGCTCGGCTTGACGGCGCGGCAGCGCCAGGTCTTGCGCGAGGCGGCAGGGCAGGCGGGATGGGAGGGCGTCTCGCTGGTGGATGCGCCCTGGGCTGCCCTGCGGGCCTGGGGCCTCGATCAGCATCCAGGGCTCGTGGCCGTTTACGATCTCGGCGGGACGAGCTTCGAGTTCTGCGTGCTGCAGACCGGGTCGTCGGCCGAGCGGCGGGTGCTCGGCATGGCCAGCGAGGCGGGGGTCGGGTCGATGCTGCTCGATGCCGCGCTCGCGGGTCGGGTGGCGGAGCGCTTCGGTCGAGCCACCGGCATCGATCTGCGCGCGCGTCCCGCCGCCTGGCAGCTTCTGCTCGCGGCCTGCGAGGATGCCAAGTGCCAGCTCAGCGAGCGCAACGCCGTCCAGGTCGTGGCCGGGGAGCTGCTCGAGCCCAGCCTGCTGGCCGAGGCGCAGCATTCAATGGGCGTGACCTATCGGTTGACGCGCAAGGAGCTCAGCGAGCTGGCGGGCGGGGTCGTCGATCGGTCGTTGGGGGTGGTCGTGCGCGTGCTGGCCCAGGCGGGCCTGGCCACCCGGGCGCTGAGCGCCGTGGTGCTCTGTGGTGGCGGTGCGCTCAGCCCCTTGGTGCGCGACGCCGTGGCCGGGTTCTTCGAACGCGAGCCCCTGGCCCACGACGCGCAGCTCGCCGGTGTGCACGGGGCGGCGAGCCTCGGGGCTGCCGGTGAGGCCAGGTTTGAGGCGATGACGCACGCCGATGACTGAGGGCGCTGAGCCGCGGGTGCGTCGATCGGCCCTGCGCCGCCAACTCCCGCTGCCGCTCGCGCCACGAACGCTCTCCGTCGTGCTGGCGCTGTCCGCGCTGGCCACCGCCTGCGCAGCCCGTGCCGAGCGCTTGGCGCCCTGCCGCTCGCAGCCCGAGCGCGCGCTCTGGGTCTCGCCGCGCGAGCCGCGGGTGGGCGAGCCGCTGCGCGTGCTCGCCCTGGCCGAGCGCGACGCCCCGACGGCTCACTTGGCCCTGCTGGGGCCCGCGGGCTGGGAGCGCTTTCCGACGGCCCGAGGCGGCGGTCCGCCCTTCTGGTGGAGCGCCGAGCTTCCCAGCCCAAGCCGTCCTGCGCGCCTCCAGCTCGCCCTGCTCGGTGAGGGCGACGAGCCGCTGGTCTGCCTCGCGCTGCGCCTCGGCGCGCGCCGCGCCGACAGGCCAGGCCGGCCGGAGTTCGTCGCGCCCGCGGGCGCCGGCGCGCCATGGCCGCTCCGGGCCGCCTGGGGCTGGTCCACCGAGGCGCTCTACGCCGCCTGGATCGAGCGGCTCTTCGCGGCACCGGCGGACGAGCGACCGAGCTGGTCCCCCTTGCATCAGGTGCTGCGCGATGCGCGCCGCAACTGGCTCTACAACCACCTCGGCCTCGCCGAGGACGGCCCCGATCCCGTGCGCGCGGTGGTGGCCCAGCCGGACTGCGCCGACCTGCCCTACTTCTTGCGCGCCTACTTCGCCTGGAAGCTGGGTCTTCCCTTTGGTTGGCGCCACTGCGACCGCGGCAGCGCGGCGCGGCCGGCGCGCTGTGGCCCCCTGCGCGAGGCGGTCCTGGGGCAGCCGACGGCGGCGGCCGGCGCGAGCGCGGCGCAGGCCTTCTCGCGGCTGCTGCGCGAGCAGCTCAGCCTCGTGCATTCGGGTGCGGGGCGCACCGCGGGTGACGACGACGCGACGGACCTCTATCCCGTCGCGCTGACGCGGGCGGCGTTGCGGCCAGGAACGGTCTACGTCGACCCTTACGGACACTTGCTCGTGATCGCGCGCTGGGAGGCGCAGGGTCCCCGCGGCAGCGGCGTGCTCTACGCGGTCGATGGCCACCCCGATCTGTCGGTGGGGCGCAAGCGCTTCTGGCGCGGTGCGTTCCTGTTCGTACCGGGCGCGGAGGGTGGCTCGGGCGGCTTCAAGGCCTTCCGCCCGCTGCGCGTGCGCGACGGGCTGACGGCGGCGTTGACCAACGACGAGCTGGGGCGCGAGCGCGGCTTCGCGGCGCCCTCGCTCGAGCAGTACGCCCTCGGCACCGACGCGTTCTATGCGCGCATGGAGGCGTTGATCAATCCGCGGCCCTTGGGGCCCGAGGACGCGCTGCGCGAGCGCATGCGGGCGTTGCACGAGCTGATGCTCGAGCGCGTCGAGGCCGTGGCCGTCGGCGAGCAGTACCTGCGGACGCAGGGCGGGCGTGAGATCGCGATGCCCGAGGGGCCGCGCATCTTCGAGTCGCGCGGCCCCTGGGAGGACTTCTCGACGCCGGCGCGCGATCTGCGGCTGTTGCTCGCGATCGACGAGACCGTCGGGTTCCCGGCCTACGTGGCGCGTCACCCCGAGCGCTTTGCCTGGCCGGCGGGGTTGGCCGCCGCCGCCGTCGCGGCCGCGCTCGAGCGTCTGCTGGCGCAGGGCACGGCCGCCGCCGTGCTGAGCTACCAGCGCAGCGACGGCGCGCAGCAGCGCCTGACCGTGGCCGAGGTGATCGCGCGTCGACAGGCGCTCGAGCTGGCCTACAACCCCAACGACTGCATCGAGCTGCGTTGGGGCGCTCGGGGCGCCGAGCTCGCCAGCTGCCAGCGCCACGCTCCGAGCGAGCAGCGCGAACGCATGGCGCAATACCGCCCGTGGTTTGCGCGACGCCAGCGCCCGCCGCTGCGCTGACCCGGCCCGGTGCTACTGAGGGGCGGCAGCGTCGTCGGTGCGGGGCCCGTAGAGCCGCTGCCGTAGCAGCGCGCGGAGTCCGGCGCGGTCGAGGTCGGCGGGGCGCGGGGCGCTGGCGAGCAGGTCCAAGGGCCCCTGGAGCCGATCGCGTGCGGCGAGCACGGTGCCGACGTAGCGGCGGCTGTAGGCCGGCAGGAGCGCGCGCTGCGCCACCCAGCGCTGCACCCGCGCGGGTCCGGTGTGATAGGCCGCCAGCGCCAGCTCGACGCGGCCGTCGAAGCGCCGCAGCAGCTGCGCGAGGTAGGCCGTGCCGGCCTCGATGTTGAAAGCGGGATCCTCCAGCTCGGGTGCCGGCCAACCCAGCCGCCGGGCCAAGGCGGCGGCGGTACGCGGCATCAGCTGCATCAGGCCGCGTGCCCCGGTCGAGGAGACCGCGTCCGTGCGAAAGCCCGACTCCGTCTCGATCACGGCGCGGACCAGGGCCGGCTCGACGGCGTGGCGAGCGCACGCCTGCTGAAGCAGCGCTTCGATCACGGCCAGGTCGGAGGACGCGCTGCCGCGGCGCAGCGTCGGCTGCGCGGTCCCGCAGGCCGCCAGCCCGACCGCGAGCAGCAGCGCAGCGGAGCGCGTCGCAACACCGCAAGCCGAGCGCATCGTCGCAGCATCAGCGGCCCCGCGACGACCGTCAACAAAAGCTGGCTCATCAAGTGGCCACCGCGGCGGCGCGCGGCGGGGCATGCGGAGAATAGTGCAGGAGCCTAGCGCCTTGCCCGATAGGCACGGTGTTTGCTTTGGTCCGGCCCATCGTCCGCAGCGGAGCCCGCGCAGATGCCCCGACGACCTGGCTGCCCAACTCGCGTGATCCTCGTCCTCGTCCTGCTGGGGCTGCACGCGCGGGCCCACGCGCTGCGCTGTGAGCGCGGCCTGGCGCTGCGGATCAGCGACGCCGGACTGCGCTTGATGGCGGAGGGGCTGCGCGCTGCGCTGCCGCCGGCGATCGACCTGCCGGCGATGTCGGCGGTGGTCTACGATTGGCCGCTGACCACGGCGGACGCGCGCGTGGAGCTCCCCGTGGTCCCGCGCGCGGTGACGATTCGTGCGCTCGAAGCGGCGCTGGTGGGGGACGTGCTGCGCCTCAACGGCGCGTTCGACGTCAACGTGCAGACCCCCCTGGTCGTGGTCAACCCCTACGCCGGCTTCGGCAGCGCGGCCTGTCGAGCGGACGTGGTCTTGCCGAACCTTCGCTTCACGATCGATCTGGCGGTCGGCGGCGCCGGGGACCGGGTGCAGCTCACCCCGAGCAACGTGCGGGTCGAGGCCGCGGGCGCCGGCAGTCATGCGCAGCTGAGCGGCTGTGACACGCTGCAGTTCCTGGCTCAGCTGGTCGGTGCACTGAAGGAGCAGACGATCGAGCAGCTACGCGGCTGGCTCGAGCGCTTCGCGCGCCAGGACGCGGCCCGGCTGACGGAGGCCTGGCTGGCCCAGGCGACGACCCTGACCGGTCAGGTGCAGGGAGTCGGCTACAGCACGCAGCTGGTCGGCTCGAGCAGCGCGGGCGGCGCGCTGGTGGCCGAGGCGAGCGCCTCCTTCGAGCTGCCGGCGGGTGCCGGGCCGCGCTGTGCGGTGGCACCGGCGCGTCCGCCCGCGGCGCCCGTTTGCTCGCGTGCCGTGTTGCCGCCCACCGACCGCGTCGGCGCGATGTACGCAATCTCGATCAGCGACGGCCTGCTCAATCAGGCGCTCTACACCGCCTGGTCGGCGGGCACCCTCTGCCTCGACAGCGCCTCGCCGCTCTTTACGCGCTGGGCGGGCTCGCCCGAGCTGTTGGTGGCCACCCTCGGCCTGCCGGCGGGCACCCAGCTCGCCTTCACGGTGGGGCTGGCCCAACCCCCGCGGCTCGACCTCTCGGTGGGTCGCGGCGCCGAGCTGCGCCTCGAGGGCATGCAGCTCGCCGTCTCGGCCAGTCTGCCGGGAGCGCAGCGCGGGTCGTTCACGGTGCATGCGGACGCCAGCGGGACGGCGCGGCCGTGGATCGACCCGGCCTCTCACGGCCTGATGTTGGCGTTGGGGCCCGTCACCCTCAGCCGACTGGCCGTGCAGCCCCAGACCGGTCCGGGGCTGAGCCTCGACCCGGCCCGCGTGCAGGACTTCCTCGCGCAGGTCGTGGTCCCGCTCTTCGAGGCGCGACTCTCTGCGCTGCCCCTCTCGCCGGTCGTGGTCGATGCGCGGCGCTTCCTGCTCGAGCTGAAGCAGGTCTTCGTCGGCGATGGCTTCATCGCCCTGCACGCCGATGCGCATCCGATGAAGCCCGCCCTGCCCGATAACTTGCCGCCGGAGACGGTGCTGCCTGTCCCGCCGGCGCCGCTGGTCGGCCCGCGGCTATTGACGCTGACGCTCGGCGGCTCGGACAACGCTACGCCACCCGCGCTGCTGCGCTTCGAGACGCGCGTGGATCGCGGCGCCTGGAGTGGCCCGCGCTTCGGTGCGCAGGCGGAGCTCGCGCTAGCGGCCGGCGCCCACCTGGTCGAGGCGCGCGCCGTGGACCTCGCCGGTAACAGCGACCCCACGCCGCTGGCCTTGACGCTGACCGTCGACGCGGTCCCGCCGACGCTGGAGATCACTTCGGCACTGGAGGCGCTACTGACCGACGGCGGGGCGGCCGTGCGCTTCCGCGGCGCCGACGACCGCACGCCCGTCGAGGCGCTCGAGCTCAGCGCCGAGCTGTGGCGCGTGCCGGACGGTGGTGGCGCGCCGGAGCTGAAGCGCGCCGAGCGCTTGCCCAGCGGGGCGCAGAGCGTGCGGCTCGCGGTGGACGGTGAGGGCGTCTTCCGCCTGCGGGTGATCGTGCGCGACCAGGCCGGCAACGCGACCTCGGCCGAACGCGGGTTCGTCGTCGATCGCGGCGGCTGCGCGCTGGTCGGGGGCGGGGCTGGCCGAGGCACCAGGCTTGCGTTGCTGCTGCTTGCCGTTCTACTGCTCGGTGCGCAGCGGCGCGGGCGCCGCGGGGGAGCAGGCCATTCTCGCACCAGCCGCGCTGACCGCTAGCCGCCCGACCTGGGTCGTCCTCTGGGCGGCCGCGGCGCTGCTCTGCGGGCCGCTGGCGTTGCCGGCCCGCGCCGGACCGGTAGGGACGATCTTCTCCGGGGCCGCGGCGGCCGATCCGGCGGCGGTCTATTGGAACCCCGCGGCGATGACGCTGCTCGAGGGTACGCGTACGCTCTTCTACGCGGGCGCCTTCACCACCAGCGTGCGCTATCAGCGGTCGAGCCCGAGTCTCCTCGACGGCTCGATTTACCCGGAGGCGCGCTTCACGATCGCCAGCGCGCGGCCGACCTTCGCGCTGGTGACCGACGCCGGCCTCCGCGATTGGCGCTTCGGGCTCAGCTTTGGCATCCCGACCATCGACGGCGTCAAGTGGTCCTACTCCTATCAGGGTCGCCCCTCGTCGACGCGCTATCACGGGCTCGATCCGCTCTTCGGCGAGCTGCTGATCACGACCGCCGCGGCCTATCGCCTCGCGCCCTGGTTGTCGCTGGCGCTCGGCTTCGATGTCGCTGGCGTGCTACTGCGGCACCGCGTCGTGATCGACTTCGGCGCGCGCACCAACGAGCTGATCTGCGCGCGGCTCGGTGTGCAGAGCTGTGTCATCAACGCGCCCTTCGCTCGCGAGGACCCCGGCAACGACGGCCGCGTGGCGGTGGACGGCTTCGGCTGGGGCGTGGGGCTGACCGCCGGTGCCCTGCTGGAGCCCGCGCCGTGGCTGCGGCTCGGGCTCGGGGTGCATCAGAACGCGGGCGAGGTGCAGATCCCCGCCGAGACGACGGTGCAGGTGCCGCCGGCGATCGCCAGCTTCGTCGCCCAGAGCCTGCCGGGTGTGGCGCTGCCACCGCTGCGCGCGCACGCGGACGTGGCGGTCCGGGTGCCGGTGATCGTGACGGCGGGCGTCGCGGTGTTACCGGTGCAGCGCCTCGAGCTGGGCCTCGACCTGCACTGGATGAACCTCTCGGCCACGCAGACGATCGTCGGCGTGGTGCGGCGCAGCACCACCGAGCTGATCGAGGACGTCGTGCTGACGCGCGGGCGCTCCGACTTCTATCTGCTGGCGTTGCGCGGCGCCTACCGCGTCCTGCCCAACTTCACGACGGCGCTGCGGCTCGAGTACGGGACCAACACGCGACCCGAGGAGTTCGTCACGCCGACGAGCATCGACGCGGACCGCATCGTGCTCAGCGCCGGGGTCGGCTGGCAGCTGCTGCCGTGGTTGCGCCTCTACGGCGAGTTCTCGCACTTCGTGATCTTCGCGCGCGACGTCAACGTCAGCCGCTTCGCCCCCAACGCCAATCCGACGACGGCCGTCGAGCAGAGCTTCGATCTGCCGTCGCCGACCGGGCGCTATGTGCCGTCGGCGGACGCGCTCGGTGTTGGGGTGGAGCTGGGGTTCTGAGGCGGCGTCAGCGGACCGCGGGCGAAGACGTGCTCCAGCAGCTCGAGGCCGCCGAGCAGGTGCTGCTGGATGATCCGCTCCATCACCTCGACGGTCACCCCGTGGTACCAGGTGCCCTCGGGGTAGACCACGCAGATCGGCCCCTGCTCGCAGATGCGGAGGCAATCGACCTTGTTGCGGAGCACGCGACCGCGGCCCGCCGGGGTGGCCGCCACCGCGGGGGCAGCGACCGCCGCGTCGCCGGCCCGGCTGGGCGGGGTGCCGCTGAGCCCGAGCTCGTGCAGGCGCCGTTTGAGGTAGGCCCAGACGCGCTGGCCCTCCTCGCGCGTCGCGCAGCGCGCCACCGTGGGCGCCGCACAGAGCAGCACGTGGCGCTGGTTGTTGCCGAGCGCCAGCGCGCGCGCGATGCCCTCCAGGCCTGGCCTATCCAGTGCCGCCGCCATCGCGCTACTTCTTGAACAGGCGTTCGAGGTTGGCCAAGGCGGCGGCCCGGGTGCCGGGCCGGGCGCGCGCGCCACCGGCGTCGCCCGCGCGCGTGGCGCCACCCTCGGCGGGGCCCTTGCGCGCCTGCGTGCGCAGGCTCATGGCGATGCGCCCCCGCGCCGCGTCGACCGACAGCACGCGCGCCGTGACCTGCTGTCCGATCGTGACCACCTCGGTCGGGTTGCTGACGAACTCGTCGGAGAGCTCGGAGACGTGGACCAGCCCCTCCTGGGCCAAGCCGATCGAGATGAAGGCGCCGAAGTGCGAGATGTTGGTCACGACGCCGTGGACCGTCATGCCGCCGCGCAGATCAGCGAGCGACCGCACCATGGGGTTGAGTCGCGCGATGCTCGCGTTGCCCCGCGCCACCGGGACCCCGGGCTGCATCGGCCGCGCCCGCCGGCGCTCGAGGCGCGAGAGCTCGATGGTCTCCGTCAGCGCCGCCCGCAGCCGGTCCGCGTCGAGGTCGCTCTGGTACTCGGCGAGCCCGATGCCCACCGGATCGACGGCGCACCATTCCTTGAAGGGGTCGAGGGCGCGGCGCGCGATCACCAGCGCCGAGGCGACCGCCGTGCTGAGGCGCAAGGGTGGTTGGACCAGCGGCTGACGGGCCTCGGCCAAGGCGGCCGGGCGGACCCGGACGAGCTGCAGCCCGGCCGCGTTGCAGGGCGCCTCGACGCTGTTGAGCAGCTCGGCGACCGGCGTGCTGGTCGGCAGCACCACCTGCGTCACGGCATGCTCCTGGAGCAGCGCGATCGCCTTCTCCTGCCATGGGCCCTGGGCCTTGAGCACGCGCTGCGCGATCAGGTCGCCGTCGCGCTCGGCGACCACCACCGCCACGGTCGGCGCTCCGCCCGAGAGCAGGTAGAGCGCGCCGACGCGCCGCGTCTGCAGCGGGGCCGTGCGCAGCAGGCCGTTGAGGCTCTCGCAGGCCGCCTGGATCGCCTCCTGCTCGGCCTCCTGGTCGAGCAGCGCCAGCACGCGCCGCGGCAGGTCGTCGAGCACCAGCTCCTCGAGCAGCGAGCTGTCACTGCGTTCGCTGACGGTCGGGCCGAGGTGCGAGCGGTAGAGCGCCGTCTGCTCCAGCAGCGCCGCCGTGGGCAGCTCGAGCTCGAGGGCCAGCACCCGCGCGCGCTCACCGCGCCGCAGCGCCAGCCAGCGGTGCCCCGGCAGCTCACTCAGCGCCGTGGTCGTGCCGGCGAAGGCCTCGTAGGGGGCGGCCACCGGCGCGTCGGCGCTGAGCGCGCGGCAGCGGACCGCGCCCTGCTGGCGGGCCAGCCGCAGGCTCGCGCGCCAGAGCTCGACGCCCGCGAGCAGCGCCCGCAGCCAGGCCGGGTCTTCGAGCCCCTGCGCCGGCGGCACGAGCGCCGCCACGCGCACCAAGGCCTCGAGCTCGTCCGGGGTCTCGGTGGCGTCCAGCGCCGTCGGGGGCAGCGGCGGCTGACCGACCTCTTGGCGGCGCTGTTCGAGCTGGCCGCGGCGTTGGCGCCAGGCGCGCCAGGCGCGGCAGCTGGTGGCGAGCCGGCGCAGCGCCTCGACGGGCAGGTGGCCGAACTCGTCGCCGTAGTGGCTCAAGAGGTCCGCCACCGAATGACCGCGGCCGGTCAGCGTGGCCGCTTGCTCGGCCAGGATCTCGGACAGCCCGTCGAGCTCGGTGGCCCGGGTGGCCTGAAGGAAGCGCCAGAAGCTCATCGTCTCAGCTACTGCCGTCGCGGGGTTGAGGGTTGGCGGCGTCAGCGGCCTCCGACGGGGAGACCGGCCGCTCGAAGCCCAGCGCGCGCAGGATGTCCGTCTCGTCCTCGAGGACTTCCAGCTCGTCGCGGGTCAAAGGCTCGCCGGCGGCCAGCTTGGCCTCGCGGCGTTCGCGGCGGCGCTCGGCCGCGTAGTGATAGACCTCTTCGGTCAGGCCCAGCGCCAGATAGCACGAAATCAGGAACACGAAGACGAAGGAGGCCGGCAGCCCGGCGATGATGATGGCGCAGCTCAGGGCGATCAGGAAGAGCAGCCCGAGCGTGCGCTTGGTCAGGCGGATGTCCTTGAAGCTGCGAAAGCGCACGCGGCTGACCATCAGGTAGGCCAGGATCACGACCAGCGTGGCGAGCGCGCTCTGGCCGACCGCGAGGTAGTGCCCACCGATGCGGTAGTGCACGACGACCAGCGCGACGATCATCGAGGCGGCGGCCGGCGTCGGCAGGCCGAGGAAGTAGCGGCCGGCCTTGCCCTGCTGCTCGTGCCGCGTCAGCACGTTGAAGCGTGCCAAGCGCAGGGCCGCCGCGGCGACGAAGAGGAAGGAGATGAAGACCCCCGCCATGCCGAAGCGCGTCAGACCCCACTTGTAGACCAGCATCGCCGGAGCCGCGCCGAACGAGATCACATCGGCCAGCGAGTCGAGCTGCAGGCCGAGCTCGCTCTGCGTGCGGGTGAGGCGGGCCACGCGGCCGTCGAAGAGATCGAAGAAGAAGCCGAAGCAGATCGCCAGGGCGGCCTCGTAGAGCTCCTCGATGCGCACGGCCCCCGCGCAGCGCGTCAGCGCGAAGAAGCCGCAGAAGACATTGGCCAGCGTGAACAGATTGGGCAGGATGAAATACGTCTTCCGCAGCTTCATCGGCACGTTCATCGGCCTCGCCCCGCTCCTGGTCAAGCTACAACAGCCCCTGGCCCGGGGCGCGCGCCCGGCGCTGCCGAAGGAGGACGCCCAGCGGCCAGACCAGCGCGGCGGCGTCGGCCACGCGGATCAGCGCCAAGGGCCACGGCGTCCACAGCCCGCCCACCTGCTGTAGCACGGCGTTGACCGCAAGTTCGAGCGCGAAACACGCCAGCACCAGCAGCGTGGCCGCGACCCAGGGGCGCGCGACGAGCAAGGGGCCGACCACCCAGGCCACCGGCAGCAGCCCAAGGAGCTTGCTGCCGTCGAGCGCGAGCGCGCCGAGCGCCAGCTGGAGCCACGGTGAGAGCTGTTCGACGCCCCGCCGCGCGGCCCAGCCCAGCAGCCGCCCGGCGAGCGTCGCGTGCACGAGATAGGCCGCCAGCGTGCCGAAGAGCAGCAAGCTCGCCTCGCGGGCCAGCAGGCGGAGGTTCATAGCAGGTGGACCTTGACCAGCGCGAGGCCGTGCGCCGGGGCGGTCGGGCCCGCGCGCCGCCGATCGCCGTCGCGCAGCAACTCACCGATGATCGCCGGGGACATCCGGCCGCGCCCGATCTCGACCAGCGTCCCGGCGATGATGCGCACCATGTTCTTGAGGAAGGCCGTGCCCTCGATGTCGAGCAGCAGGCCCGGCCCCTCGACGCTGCTGACGCTGGCGCGATGGAGCGTGCGGTGGGTATCGAGGCGATCGCAGTCGGCGGCGCGAAACGCGGCGAAGTCGTGCTGGCCGACCAGGGACCAGGCCGCGACCGCCATCGCCGTGGCGTCGAGCCGCCCGCGCAGGTGCCAGGCGTGGCCGCTCAAGGGCGCCTGCAACGCGCGGGCGTTGTGGATCGTGTAGCGGTAGTGCTTGCCGGCGCTGTCGCGGCGCGCGTCGAAGTCCGGATCGACGTCCTCGGCGCTGCGGACGACGATATCGGGCGGCAGCAGTCCGTTGAGGCCGTGCAGCAGCGCCGCGCAGGGCAGGGCGCTGTCGGTCTTGAAGTTGGCCACCTGCCCCAGGGCATGCACGCCGGCGTCGGTGCGGCCGGCGCCGCGCAGGCGACAGGGGCGCTGGGTGAGTTGCAGCAGGCGCGCCTCGATCGCGCCCTGCACCGTGGGTTGGACGGGCTGCAGCTGCCAGCCGTGATACGCGGTGCCATCGTAGGCGATGGTCAGGCGGATATTACGCATCGTCGCGCCGAGGACTGCCGCCGGCAGGCTCCTAGCCGAAACCAGCGCGCCAGAGCGGTCGGAGAATGTTTTGGGCCTGGCCGAGCCGACAGGCGAGCGTTATGGGAGTGAATCGCGGGGCAGTCCGCGGCGCACCGGAGCGGAGCCCCGGTAACGATGATCGGCTGGCGCAGCGCGGGACGACTGGCTTGGCCTAAAACTCGAAGGCGATGCCCGCCGAGAAGGTCGTGTCGCCCACATCGGGCAGTCGCTTGGACTCGACGTGGACCAGCTCGCCGAAGAGGTAGCTGTGGTTGACGCCATAGTCAGCATCGAGTCTGCGAGCGGCGCTCGGCTCGAGCGCGTCCAGCCGTAGGGCCAGCCCACCCGCCAGCTGCCAGCCGAGGTTGCCGCCCTGGCCGCGCAGCGCGGTCGTGCCCCCCGGCGGGGTGGCGGTCGAGACGCTGCCGCTGCCATTGCGCATCCACCACAGCGTGTAGTTGAGGCCCCCCTTGAAGTAGGGGACGAGCGGCACGTTGAGCCGGTCGGCCAGCACGTCGAAGCGGTAGATCAGCAGCGCGGCGAGCGGCACCAGCGTCAGGCGCGTGCTATCGCCGCTCACGCGATTGGCGCTGCCGGCGCACGAGACCTGGGCCGGGTCCGTCGCGTCGCCCTGGCGGCAGGCCGCGGCCGCCTTCGAGTAGTAGCCCGCGGAGCCGCCGATCGCGATGCTGCCGAAGCCGCGCCAGAGCTGGACGTCGAACTCGGTCTGCCAGAGCACGGCGCTGCCGCCGCCGAAGAGGTCGGCGAAGGGCGTGGCCGTCGTCCCCTTGCTCGCGAACTCGCTGTCGAGATCGGGGCTGTAGGGGCCCAGCTTCAGCTCCAAGGCGAACGACTGCGGCGAGGCATAGGAGCGCCTTGGCGTGTCGGCCCGCGCGGCCGTCAGCGGCAGCGCCAGCGCGCCGCAGGCGAAACTGAGCAACGCTACCTGAGCGCGGCGGAGCTGGCCCTTCATCCTCGCCTCCCCTGGCGCGCCGCCCGCCGCTGCGAGCGCCGCTGTCCGCGGGCCAGGGCCAGCAGCAGCAGCGCGCCGCCGACCAGCAGCAGCGTGACGCCGCCGCGGGTGTGGGCCGCCGTGGCGCAGCCGTAACCGCCCCTGGCCTTGCCGCCCTGCGCGAGATAGCGCTCCCAGAGGTCCTGGGTGGCCACGGGGGTGGTCGTGCCCAGGTCGACCGGCGCGCTGGTATTGCCGGCGCGATCGACAGCCACGACGTAGAAGCGATAGGCCTGGCCGTCGGTCAGCCCCGTGATCGAGAGGGAACCCGGCGCGACGCTGTCCGAGCAGACGTAGAGCGGATTCTCGAGCAGCCCGCTCGCGCTGCCGCTGCTGCCGTCGCTCACCGTGGCGGCCACGGCCGCGTCGCTGCGCGCCTCGGCGGCTCGCGCGTCGGCGATGCCCCCGTCGAGAGCCCTCGCATCGGTCGCGCCCCCGTCGGCCGCGCCGCCATCGCCCGAGGTCAGCGCGGCGCTGCTGACGCCGGCATCGGCGCTGCTCGCGCTGGCCGTCGAGCAGGCTGTCGCGGGGCTGCTGAAGATCGGCGTCTTGCTCGCCGTGCTGCGCCAGGGCCCGGCGATCGCGCCGTCGACCAGGCGCGCGCAGAGCAGCTGGTAGCGCACGTCCTGCTCGCTGGTCGAGCCGGCCTTGAAGCTGACCGTGGCCAGGTTCTCTCCCCCGCTGGGGTCCGCGCTCTTCACGGGTGCGGTCGGCGGCTTGCCGTCGACCTCGTAGGCCAGGGCGGGTTCGAGCTTGCGCACCGCGGTCTGGTCTTGACCGACGTAGACCGTGAGGGCCAACGACTTGCGGTCGGGCGTGCAGCCGCCCGGCATCAGCTGGCGCACGGTGGCCTCGAAGACGATGTTCGTCTCCTGGTTGCCGATGCGACCCGAGCTCACCAGCACGCATTGATTCGCATCCTGGACGATGCGCTGCTCGGAATCGAGGCAGTTGGCGCCGGCGACCACGAAGTACGATTCGGTGGTGTTGCTGCGGTCGGTCGTGATCTCGATCTCGACGCGGACGCGCCGCCGATCGGCGGTGCACTCGCAGCGCACCTGATTGAAGAGCGTCTCGGTCGTCAGCTTGGTCTTGGTCGCCAGGTCGAGGGTCGCGTCGTCGAACCTGACCTCTCTGAATTGCTTGACGGCGAAGGTCGAGCTGCTCGTCTGCGCGGCCGCGGGGCCGAGCAGACCCGCGAAGGCGGCGAGGCAGCCCAGACCGAGCGGCCACCAGCGGCCCAGCCGAGCGACAAGGGTCAGGACCCGATCGGCAATAAACTGATCATCGCGGCGTCGAGGCGCCCGCCGGGCAAGGCGCAGCGACGAAAGAATACTCCTGATATTCTGAGGAGCTGCAACGCTGCCCGGCGGGATGGATCGGCACCCCGATGGAGAGGTTATTTCCGAGCGGGTCCCAGGGCACATACGTCAATACCTCCCAATCGAGGGCCCTCGCGTCGAGGGCCCAAGCGCCCAGGGCGCGCACGGCCGACGGGCACGGAGGGAGCCAATAGCACGAACGGGGCCAGCGGGGGAGGGCCCGGCCGCCGGCGAGATGCCAGCGTTTTTTCCTCCTTTCCCCGCACCTGGGAGCCCTCGGCGCCGGGGCGGCTTGCCATTCTGGCAGGCAGCGGAGGGCTGGGCGCGCCAGACAGTCACGGGGCGCGAGCCGGACTCGTCGAGCAGGGCGCCCGCCAGGGTGCTCATTCGGGCAGGCGCAGCAGGTCGCGCTCGAGCTGGCCGAAGGGGTCGATCAGGTAGAGCAGCAGGTGGCGCCCCGCGCTGCGGCGCAGGGCGCGCACCTGGCGGTAGAGCTGGTAGCGACCCTCGCCCAGCAGCGAGCCCGCGACGGGCGTCCAGACCAGATCGATGCCCGAGGGCTGCTTGTGCCAATTCTCGACCAGGTACTCCCAGGTCACGCTCCAGGCCAGCGCCAGCAGCGCCGCCACCCACGGCGGCTGACGGTATTGCCGATAGCGCAGGTAGAACTCCGAGCCGAAGAGGCCGTGACCGATCACGTTGAGCGACCACGGGTCACCGTCCCACTCGAAGGGCCCCGCCCCGCGGCGCCACTCCGGGGCTGTGCTGAAGCCGCGGCGGAAGCGGGCCCAGTTGTCACCGCTGTCCGTGACGTCGAAGCTCTGCGGCCAGATCGCCACCGAGCAGAGGTACATCGCGCTGAGGAAGCCGGCGCCGTGCAGCGTCGGCACGAGCCAGCCGGGCGACGCCTGGGGGGCTGTCGTCGCCGTCGTCAGCGCCGTCGGCGCGCTCGGAAGGGGCTCGGGCGGGCGGTCGAGGGCGTACGCCGCGCGCCGCGTGACGGGTGTCAGCAGCAGCAGCAGCGCGGCCAGGGCGATCGACCCGCGGTGGAAGGGTGCGCGCATCGAGACGGGGAGGGGACCGGTGTCTGCTACAGCGTGTCTGCTACAGCTCGCCGTGCTGGGCCAGGTACTCGGCGATCTGGACGGCGTTGAGCGCCGCGCCCTTGCGCAGGTTGTCGGCCACGACCCAGAGGTTGAGCCCATGCTCGACCGAGGCGTCGAGGCGGACGCGCCCGACGTAGACCGGGTCGGTCCCCGCGGCCTGTCGCGCCAGCGGATAGCGCCGCTGGGCCGGGTCATCGACCAGCACCACGCCCGGCGCCGTGCTCAGCAGCTCGCGGGCGCGCGCCACCGACAAGGGGCGTTCGAACTCGAGGTTGATGGCCTCGCTGTGCCCGACCATCACCGGCACGCGCACCGTCGTCGCCGAGACGCGCAGCGTCGGCTCGCCGAGGATCTTGCGCGTCTCGTCGATCATCTTGCGCTCCTCGACGGTGTCGCCGTCGGGGCGAAAGTCGCCGATCTGCGGCACGCAGTCGAAGAGAATCGGGTGCGGGAAGACCGAGGGCGCGGGATCGGGCTGCCCCGCGGCCCAGGCGCGCGCCTGCTGCGACAGCTCCTCGATCGCGCGCTGACCGGCGCCGGCCACCGCCTGATACGTCGCCACGACGATCCGCCGCAGGGTGGCCTCGCGGTGCAGCGGCGCCAGGGCCACGACCATCTGGATCGTCGAGCAGTTGGGGTTGGCGATGATGCCCTTGGGGCGCTGGCGCGCGGCCTCGGCGTTGACCTCGGGCACCACCAAGGGCACCTGCGGGTCCAGGCGGAAGGCGCTGGTGTTGTCGATCACCACCGCCCCGGCGCCGGCCGCGGTCGGCGCGTAGTCGCGGCTGATCGGCCCGCCCGCCGAGAAGAGCGCGACCTTCACCCCGGTGAAGCTCTGGCGATCGAGCGCGCGCACGGTCAGGCGCTCGCCGCGAAACTCGAGCGACTGCCCCGCCGAGCGCGCCGACGCCAGCGGCACCAGCTCGTCCACCGGAAAGCGGCGCTGCTCGAGCACGCGCAGCATCTCGCGACCCACGGCGCCCGTGGCACCGACGACGGCGACCTTGTAGCCCATCAGCTCGATCCTCCCCGCGCGGCCCGCAGCGAGCGACGCAAGCGCCCCAGCAGCGTCTCGAGCTGCTGCGCCTGCGCTGCGCTCAGGCCGCTGCGGCCAAAGCGGGCGGCATAGTAGCAGCGGGTCAGCTCCTCGACCAGCGCCGCCGCGGGATGGCCCGCGCGCGCGAGCCGCGCGGCCAGCTCGACCGGCGTGGTGTCCGCGGGCCGGGGGATGCCCGCGCGCGCCAGCGCCCGCAGCGCGCGGCCGTAGACGCGCGTCGCCGGGTGCGCACGCGCCCTGCCGCGCCCTGTCGCGCGCGGCAGGGCGCGGCCGCCGCCGCCGGGGCGTCGCAGCAGCAGCCAGGCGGCCCCGGCGCCGATCGCGACCAGCAGCAGCAGCAGCAGCGGGCGGCGCCGGCCGCTCGGCAGGGCCGCGTCCGGGCCCGGCGTGGGGCTCCGGCCGCGCAGCAGGCGTCCGGCGGCGACGAAGAGCGTGCGCTGCTTGCTCAGGTCGTACTCGATGACATAGCGCAGCCAGCGCAGGCGCAGCGTATCGACGAGCTCTTGCAGCGGCAGCAGCCAGCCGCCGGCCAGGGTCGGGGGCTCGCCGCCCGCCGGTGTGGCGTCGAAGGCGACCCAGCCGAGGCCCGGCAGCAGCACCTCGGTCCAGGCGTGCGCGTCCGACTGCCGCACGGCCAGATAGCGCCCGTAGCCGTTCCACTGCCCGCCGAGCAGGCCGTTGACGTGGCGCGTGGGCACGTCGACGGCGCGCAGCAGGATCGCCAGCGCGGTGGCGAAGTACTCGCAGTGCCCGGCGCGCCGCTCGAAGAGAAAGCTATCGAGCGCGTCGGCGCCGGCCGGGGGCGCGACCAGCGCCGTGGTGTAGCGGTAGGCGCGCTGCAGGTGCCTTTGCAGCGCGAGCGCCTTGTCGTAGGCCGAGACACGCCCCGCAGTGACGCGCCGCGCCAGCGCGATCACCCGCGGCGGCAGGCTGGGTGGCAGTCGTAGGTAGCGCGCCAGCCGGCGGTCGCCGGGCGGGATCAGGGCCTGGCGCGCGAGCGCCGGGTCGGGCGTGTAGAGCTGCGAGTAGACCACGTAGCGCAGACCGGCGCTGCGCGGGCGCCCCGCGCGCAGCTCACCCAGCGGGCCGCGCTGCGGCACGAAGAGGCGCCGGCTCAGCAGCGGTGGGTCGATCAGCTCGAGCGCCACGGGCCGGTCGAGGCCGAAGAGCAGCGAGGAGCCGATTGGCTCGAGGTAGATTTCCTGGCGCAGCAGGTGCTCGCGCAGCCAACGGGTGGTCGGGCGCTGCGGCAGGCCCGGCGCGGGATTGGCCCAGTAGAGGCCGTCTACGGCCACCAGATCGTCGGTGCGACCGCTCAGCTCGGGGCTGTGGCTCCAGGCGCCGCCCTCGTAGCGGTCATAGACCGAGCCGCGCCAGCGTAGCCGGCCGGTGGCGCGCAGCGCCTCGACGCGGCGCGGATCGAGCACCACGCGCAGCACCACCTGCGGGTTGTCGCGGATCGCGCCGTGCTGGCCGAGCTGCACCTGCTCGCTGAAACCCGCCACCAGCGCCCCGCGCCGCTGCGCGCCCGAGAAGAGCCCGAAGCCGATGCGCGGGAAGCTGACGAAGACGGCCAGCGCGCCGGCCAGCATCCCCAGCGAGAGCAGCGAGGTGCCGGCAAGGAAGCGCAGGCCGATGAGCTGCCGCGTGGCGAGCGCGGTCGGCTCGGGGGCAGCGGGGCCGGCGGGCGGCGCGGGCGCGGTGGCACCGCCGCTGCTGGTGGCGGCCTGGGCCTGCTGCTCGAGCTCGCGGCGGAGCTGCAGCAGCACCAGCGACCAGGTGGCGGCGACGGTGAAGGCGACGAAGCAGAGCGCGTAGGACAGCTCGGTGTTGAGCGCCGTGGCGACGATCAACAGCAGGAAGGCGATGATCGTGGTCTGCTGGTAGTCGGAGCTGCTGCGGCGGTTGAAGAGCTTGTTGACCAGCAGCACCAGCAGGAAGGTCACGCCGGCGTCGACGATCGAGTCCCCTTGCAGCACGCGCACCGCGAGCACGCAGAGCACCACCAACGTGCCCAGGTTCCAGATCGCCGCCCAGCGCTCGGCCCGGTAACGCGGCGCCTCGGCCCACCAGCTCGCCACCACGCCGAGCAAGGCCAGCGCGTGCCCCGCCCGCGCCACCCCCGGCCCCAAGAGCGCGGCCGCCAACGCGGCCGCCGCCATCAGGTAGGTGCTCAGCTTGTGCAGCGTGAGGAAACGCACGGCGGCATCGTAGCGACTACCGCGCCGATCGGCGAGCGGCGGTGCTCGCGAACGCCTAGTGAAGCAGTTCGCCGCGGGCGGCAAGAGCTAGACCCAAAACAAGCGCGTCCCGCGCTTGCTTTGGGTCCAGAGATGACTCAGGGGGCTTTCGCAAAGCCCCCTCGTCGCGGGGAGTGAATCCCCGCGACCTCACCCCATAACGCTCGCCTGTCGGCTCGTCTAGCCCGAAAACAAACGTCTTGCGCTCGAACGCGCTTGTTTTCGGGCTAGAGAGGAGCGGGGGTGGCGGTCGCAGAGGAGGAGGCGGTGGGGGAGCCACCCTGCGAAGGCGGGCGGAGGCCCGCTCGGGGACCGGATGGGCATCGGTCGAGGGCGCTAGCATTGGACGGACCGCTCCGAGAATCGGCCTTCGCTCCTCGGCTGCCGATGCCGGGCGAACCCGGTATCCCGTGCAAATGACCTACCTCCATATCTTCCACGGTACCATCGGCAACTGGCTCGAAGTCTGCATGCAAGGCGTCGCTGGGGGTGGGAGTGGCAACTCATCGCGCGGCCCTGGTCGTGATCCTTTTTGCTGTCGTTGCATCAGCGCGTGGTGCGGCTTCGGCCAGCCGGACCCCTCCTCCTGGGCTCGTCACCAGGAACGTCCGCCAGGTTGTGACAGCACTGGTTGACCCGAAGACCCACCTTGCACGGAGCCGGTTCACGGGGTACCCGCCAGTCTTCTCAAGGGACTACTGGCGGCTTGACGACGACGGAAGAACGCTTGCCCTGCGTTCGCAGGTCTCACCGTCCAGGGCGCTTGCCCACCGCCTCGCGCACCCCGAAAGCTATGCGAACGAATGCGCAACTGAGGCTGCCACGGTGCTCACGCTGACCTATGCCGGCGTTCTCAAGGACCTCGGTTGGTCGTCAGGAGAGGTTGACCACCACCTTCGGAATCTGGCGCTCGGTCCGTGGCGGCTAGCGCCGAGCATTGAGCTGGCAGAGATCGTGTCCGATCGGACGGATGGTGATCTGCGACCTCTGCTGCGGCCAGGCGATGCCATTCGCCTTGTGGTTTACGACGCACGCCCCGCCGCCCAGATCCTCGGCCTCGCCTCGAACAACGTCGTCTACGTCGGCGCAGCGGAAGCGGCTGGTCCACGCTGGGATGCCGGTGAGGCTGTCTACTATGCTCAGTTCGATGGGCTCGTCGGTGAGCGCTTGGCGTTCGATTCGCTCCGGCACCACGGATATGAGGCACGCCCGCGCCACACCGAAAATGTCGTTCGATCCGTGGAGTCTCTCCGCCGGGCGCTTGCCGAGGCTGCCCGCGGGGCGGGTGCTGTGCCGGAGCCCAGTGCTTGGCACGAGATGGCGGACGAGATAACCGCCATGCTCACGCGGAGCGTTCGGCTTCGATGCGACGCGACCACTTTCGCTTCGGCCAACAAGGCGGAAATCGAGCGCGCGATGGCAGCACATTGGACCGCCCTTGCCGGGGGCCTGGAGGTCGTTGACACTGCGCCCCTCGAGGCCGCGCTCCGGGCCCTCACCGAGCCACTGCATGCAAGCGAACGCGAAATCCGCGAGCTCGAATCGAGCGCACTGACCACTGTTCGCCGCCTCGACGAGCTTCTGGCGACGTGGTGCGAGGCTCACCGTTCGAATCGCGTGATGGAGGGCTCGATGGTAGCGGTCGCAGAACTGCGGCGCGTCTTGGCCCGCGTCGCACCCCGCTCGCAGGTCGGAACCGATGGCCTCATTCGCCGGTTGGTCTTCCCGAACGGGCCATCTCCCCAAGAGGACGAGCGAGCGGAATAGCACTCCGGCGTCCGGTGGCCCGGCCGTGCTCTCGCCCGCGGCGGGGTGGCGGCGAACGATCTTTCGCCCACGGCGCGCCCGAGAAGAGCCCGAAGCCGATGCGCGGGAAGCTGACGAAGACGGCCAGCGCGCCGGCCAGCATCCCCAGCGAGAGCAGCGAGGTGCCGGCAACGAAGCGCAGGCCGATGAGCTGCCGCGTGGCGAGCGCGGTCGGCTCGGGGGCAGCGGGGCCGGCGGGCGGCGCGGGCGCGGTGGCACCGCCGCTGCTGGCGGCGGCCTGGGCCTGCTGCTCGAGCTCGCGCCGCAGCTGCAGCAGCACCAGCGACCAGGTGGCGGCGACGGTGAAGGCGACGAAGCAGAACGCGTAGGACAGCTCGGTGTTGAGCGCCGTGGCGACGATCAACAGCAGGAAGGCGATGATCGTGTCTGCTGGTAGTCGGAGCTGCTGCGGCGGTTGAAGAGCTTGTTGACCAGCAGCACCAGCAGGAAGGTCACGCCGGCGTCGACGATCGAGTCCCCTTGCAGCACGCGCACCGCGAGCACGCAGAGCACCAGCAGCGTGCCCAGGTTCCAGATCGCCGCCCAGCGCTCGGCCCGGTAACGCGGCGCCTCGGCCCACCAGCTCGCCACCACGCCGAGCCAGGCCAGCGCGTGCCCCGCCCGCGCCACCCCCGACCCCAGAGCGCGGCCGCCAACGCGGCCGCCGCCATCAGGTAGGTGCTCAGCTTGTGCAGCGTGAGGAATCGCACGGCCGCATCGTAGCGACTACCGCGCCAGTCGGCGAGCGGCGGTGCTCGCGACCCCGCCCTGCTGCTTCACGCCGCGAGCGAGGCGACGTGAGGATAGGCCAGGATCCGCTCGTCCGCTGTCATCAGCGTCAGCCCGCGATGGCGCGTGGCAGAAACCAATATCCGATCGGCGGGGTCCTTGTGGAAGGCGCCCGGGAGTTGGTACGCGCCGAAGGCGTCCTCATGGGACAGCTCGAGGGTCTGCGCCCCGAGCGCTCCGAGCGCGGCTCGCAGCCACGCCGCGAGTTCGAGGCGAAAGGACAGTCGGCCGCTGTCGGCCAGGCGCGCGAGCTCAAGCGTGGAGATGGTATGTACGAAGCGCTCGCGCGTGGGATCGAGCAGCAGCTCGCGGCTGGCGGCGCTCAGCCGGTCGGGATCCTCCTGGGACCAAACGAGCACATGGGTGTCGAGCAAGAGCCGCATCAGGGCTCCTCCCAGTCGTCGTCCCATGCGCCATGCACGATGTCGCCCCGGATCTCGACCGACCCGCGCAGCGTCCCGAGTTGTGGTCGGTGCTCGGCCTCCGCACAGGGCTGAATCGTGACCATCGGCCGGCCGCGGAGGGTTACGGTCAAGGGGGTGCGGGAGCGCTGCACCTCCTTCAGCATCTGGATGCAGCGCGCCTTGAACTCGGAGATCAGCACGGCTCGCATCGTCGCAAGGTGACCTGGTCTGAGGACCAGGTCAAGTCCTGCGGACTGGCCGCGCCAGGGTCGAGGGCGGCGGAGGGGAGGTCGAGGAAGGTGACGGTTGGGGGCCCGCCCCACTGGGGCCGGGGTCAAAGGGCCCGGAGACTCACTAGTGGTAGTAAATCTTGACGGCGTCTGTCGCCAGTGCTTCGGCGCGTTCCGCGATCAACTTATCAAACGAATTTGAGCCTCCAATCCCGCCGCGGATCGGGTCGTAGTCCGTGGGGAACTCCATGGGGCCGGCCAAGGGAAGTCCTTGTGCGTCGGCGGTCTTTGGGAAAAGGGTTCTTAACGCGATCAGCACCGCCTCCTTGGTTCCTCGCTCGACCACGATTTCTTCGCTACCGCCGGCCAGCCTCGAGCCCAAGGAGCGAACCGTCACGGGTTGGGCCAGAATGCGATCGGGGTTTACTAAGGGCGGCACTTGCCCGCTCTTCGTATCGAGAAGTGAGCCCAGATGGGCTCTCAGCGAGCCGAGGACCGGCGGAACGAGGTTCAAAACCGCTGCGACGGCGGCGTCATGCTCCGCCGGGTTGAGGCGACGACCAGTTGTTGCAAAATTCTTAAGGGCGAGACCTGTGTACTGCTTGATCGCCCTGTTCGCCGCATTGTTCGCATCGGGCCTTCCTTGAGTAGCACCAGCACGAGACTTCTCAAGCTGAGGCTCACTCGCCGACGCTCCCCACGGCATTCCCACCGCGGCCAGCCCCGCCACCGCCGCGACGATCCATGACCGACGCTGGGCGGCGCTGCACCAAAGGTTCTTCGTGCGCCGGTCAAACCGGCGGGTTGAAAGGAATGAGAGAGTCCAACGGCGAAGGAGTAGCGAACCACGCCGGCCCCAAGCCGTGCGTCGGCGTCCGCAAGGGCGACGGCGAAGCGTCGGTAGGGGTACATGCGGGCCGGGTATTGAGCCGCGAAATCTCTGGACCGGCACGAGAGTGCCGGACACTCCAGGGCGCCCACGCTGTGGAGAAAGCGGAAGGCAACACTGGGAGCGTCGCCATCGCGAGACGCTCTCGGGCCCTGCGCGGTCGGAGACCCCGTGCACGCATGGAATCAACCCGCGCGGGAACCGGGAGGTCCCAGCGCCGTCTGCGGCTCGAGGGCGCCGCAGACCGCATCGTGAAGCCCCAGGGCAGACGACGATGATGAACGGCGATGGGAAGTCGGACAGCTCCGTAGTACCCGAGAAGCCGCCGAACAAAGCCGGGCAACCGGCCGCGGAGGTGGTGGAGGGAAGGGGGCTGGCCAAGGGGAATCCGCCCGAGACCACCACGCACCGGACTCAGCGCCGGATGAGCGTGCCAAGCGGCCTCGAGCGGATACGGCATGCAGCAAGGAGGAACAGGAAGCAGCAGTTCACGGCGCTCTTCCACCACGTATACGACGTCGACCGCTTGCGCGCGGCGTACCTCGCGCTCAAGCGAGACGCCGCCGCCGGCGTCGACGGCGAGACGTGGCAGCACTATGGCGAGAACCTGGAGGCCAACCTCCAGGACCTCTCGACGAGGTTGGCGCGAGGAGCGTATCGGGCGAAGCCGGTTCGCAGGGCGCACATTCCCAAGGCGGATGGGCGGCTTCGGCCGCTCGGAGTGCCGACGCTGGAGGACAAGCTCGTCCAGCGCGCGGTCGTCGAGGTGATGAACGCCATCTACGAGACCGACTTCCTCGGTTTCTCGTACGGGTTCCGGCCGCGGCGCAACCCGCATCAGCGTTGGATGCGGTCGCGGTCGGCATCAAGTCGAGGAAGGTGAACTGGGTGCTCGATGCCGACATTCGGGACTTCTTCGGTACCCTCGTCCACGAATGGCTGGTGAAGTTCATCGAGCACCGAGTGAAGGACAAGCGCGTCGTGCGGCTCATCCAGAAATGGCTGGCCGCCGGCGTGCTCGAGGACGGAAAGCGAGTACGAAGCGAGGTTGGGACCGTCCAGGGCGGGAGCATTTCGCCTCTCCTGGCGAACATCTACCTTCACTACGTGCTCGACCTCTGGGTCCGACGATGGAGGCAGACGGTAGCTCGCGGTGACGTCGTCATCGTGCGCTACGCTGACGACTTCGTCCTCGGGTTCGAGCATCGGCAAGAGGCCGAGCGGTTCCTCGCGGATGTCCGCGGGCGTTTCGCGCGGTTCGGCCTTGAGCTGCACCCCGAAAAGACACGGCTCATCGAGTTCGGCCGCTTCGCGGCGACCGACCGACGAGACCGTGGCGACGGGAAGCCGGAGAGCTTCAACTTCCTCGGTTTCACGCATAGCTGCGCGAAGGCGAGAGCGGGTTGGTTCACCGTGCTACGGCAGACGATGCGTCAGAGGTGGCAGGCAAAGCTCCAGGCGGTCCGCACCGAGCTGAAGAAACGCCTGCGACCCCGTCCCCAAGGTGGGCGCGTACCTTCGGTCGGTCATCGTCGGTCACACGCGCTACTACGGCGTGCCCGGCAACGGTCCGGCCATTAACGCGTTCCACAAGGCCATCGCCCGGCTCTGGCACTGGATTCTCGGCCGCCGGAGTCAGACGGGCAACGTGCCGTGGGACCGGATGCGAACCTACGTTCGCCGCTGGCCCCAAGTCCTCGCATCTGCCATCCGTATCCTTCGCAGCGTCTTGCCGTCATGACCCAAGGCAGGAGCCGGATGCGGTAGTGCCGCACGTCCGGATCTGTGGAGGGGGTCGCGGGTGACCGCGATCCCTACTCCGACCTCATGCTCCTCTTCCTCCCCACATTCCGACTTGATGGGCTCGCCGTCACCGGCGAGCCGAGGGCGCCGCACCTGAGGTTCTTTTCCATGCTCGTTCTCCTCCCCACCAGCCCACCTGAGTTGGCTCGCCTTCAGCGGCGAGCGGTTGGCCGTATGCCAGCGGCAGGCGGCCCTGTCAACTGCTTTTGTGACTGCTTGTGACGCCAGCGCCATGCGGGCGTCACCTTCGCGTCACGCTCACGTCACATCGCGCCTTGTGGCCCCGACGTCACGTCGGCCGTGGCCGCGCTCCTGGCCGGCCCTGCTGGAGCCCCTTGGGTCGCGTAGCACTTTGCCCCGGCGGCCTCCTTGCTCAGCAAGAGCTGGGCCGCGAGACGACGGGTTGGGGACCACGGGTAGGACGGCCGCCCGCAGCCGGCGCTGGAGGCCGGTTCATGCCATAGCTACGGGTGGTTGCGACCTCGCGTCCCGCGGATTGTGGGGCGGCGACGCTCGGCGGAAGGCTGGTGTCGTCAGGTGTTTCGATCGCTCGAAACGCGCGAACGCATCCGGATCTCGGAGCCGCGGCCGGCCGCTTCAGCCGGGGCCGCTCAACGTGACTTCTGCGTCACGTGCGGTGCGCTTGGCGAGGCAGGACTTGCAGCGCGCCCGCCGGAACGCGCGTCCCGCCGGGCCTCAACGCGCAAAGGGCCGGCCGGTCGAGGATCCTGGGTGTGACTCGGTGCTGGCCGGCCAGAGCAGGAGAGGGGTAGTGCGGCGCCTAGTCGCGCTCTCTGAAGTGGCTTGCGTCGTCAGTCGTGTACCCGCCGGGGCCGGAGACGAAATTCCCGCCCTGGATCGCAAGACCTCCGTTGGATGTCCGGCGCGGCGCGGATGGCGCGGGCACCTCAGCGTTGTCCGGAAGGAGCAGGGTCAGGGCTGGCCGGCTCACGCCGCCACCCGCCGACGGAGTGGCCGACAAGCCGCGTAAGCCACCCAGCGGCGGGAGGCAGACCTCTTGGGCCACACTGTCCGAAACGCGCCACGCGAGCTCGCCGTTCGGGTGCACGGCGGAGCTTGCCCAGTCGCCGGTCGCGTCCAAACCCTGACGGCGTGCCTCCTCCTGCACCGCGCGCAGCACCCAATCCGCCAGCCGACCCTGATCCATCTGCCTCATCACGTATCCCGCGCCCGCCCAATTCGCGGCCGTCCTCGCATCGCCCGACAGCCGGTCGCCAGGCGTTCCGTCGTCATGTGGGGAAGCGCGCCACTCCACGCCCCAATCCCCAAGCAAATAGGCGAGCTGTCGCTGGGCCCGGTCGAGCACGCCCGGCGCGAGTTTGGCGAGCGCGTCTACGGCGGCTGGATGCTTTTTCGCGTCCGTCGTGGTGCGTGCCGCCGCACGGTCGCCCCCAGTGCTGTGGTTCGCGAGCACGGGGAACAACTCGTACATCGTCTCCTGGCGCAGCGTAACGCCGTGCAACCCATTGCCCCCTGAGTTCCGAGGGACGGCCCGACGGTCGCTGCCCTGCCTCCCGCTTCGTACCCATCTCGCATGCGCCTCGGCGCGGCCAACCGCGCCCGCGAGGTGCTCCCTGTCGACTCTGACCAGCTCGGCCCCCGCGTGCGCGGGAAGCGCCAGGAGCCCGAGCCCGAGCGTCGTAGCTCGGAGCAGCCCGGCGCTCCGAGCGCTACGGCGATGGGCTGCTTGATTGTTTCCGTGACTGCCTCTCATGTTGCTCACGCCTCACCTCCCCTTTTCCCACCCCGCCCCTAGTGGCGAGCGCCTCGCTCATGCCATCGCTGTAGCGGGAATGCAAGTCCGTGGGTTGCAGCGGCGCAGCGCGGCTGTGGTCTCGATCGAGGCGTGGGGCTCGGAGTCCTTGCCGCGCAGAGGCGAATGATAGTACGTACGACGAATTACCCCTGCGGACGCGTGCGGCGGGACCGGGAGCTCGGCGGCGCGGAGAGGAGAGCTGGCGATGATCGAATGGGCGAAGAGCAACGACGCGATCGGGACGGCCAACCGCGGCAATGCCTGCGAGTCGGGCCTGTGCACGCTGTGCCGCGCCGACTGCAAGGGCAAGTGCGAGACCTGGGTGGGCAGCATGATGGGGCGCAAGCTGCTCTACCCGCGCGACTTCGGCGTGGTGACGGCTGGCAGCGGCAACACGACGCACGTCGGCGTCAACTACAACGCGCTGCGCGTGCAGGGCTACCTCTATGGCGCTCACGGCCTGCCGGGTGAGCTGAGCAGCAGCGCCGACGACTGCATCTTCCCCAACGTCACGCTCGAGACCTCCTTCGGCGCCAAGGTGAAGACCCGCTCGCGCCTGCCGATCATGACCGGCGCGCTCGGGTCGACCTTCATCGCCGCCAAGTACTGGACCTCGTTCTCCACCGGCGCGGCGCTCTGCGGCTTCCCGATCGTGATCGGAGAGAACGTCGTCGGCGTCGACCGCCAGGCGGTGATCGAGGAGGGCCGCATCAAGAGCGCACCCGAGCTCGATCGGCGCATCGACACCTTCCTGCGCTACCACGACGGCTATGGCGCGGTGATCGTGCAGATGAACGTCGAGGACACGCGCAACGGCGTCGCCGAATACCTGATCGGCAAGTACGGCGACAAGGTGATCATCGAGCTGAAGTGGGGTCAGGGCGCCAAGAACATCGGCGGCGAGATCCAGGTCACCAGCTACGAGTACGCGCTCTTCCTCAGGCAGCGCGGCTACATCGTCGACCCCGACCCGCTGTTGCCCGAGGTCAAGGACGCCTACGAGCGTCACGCGATCCGCGCCTTCGCCCGGCACAGCCGCCTCGGCTACACGGATCTCCCCTCGGCGGGCGCCGTGCGCGAGAACTTCATGACGCAGGTCGCCTACCTGCGGCAGCTCGGCTTCAAGCGCATCACGCTCAAGACCGGCTCCTACGGCATGCAGCCGCTGGCGATGGCGATCAAGTTCGCCTCCGAGGCCAACCTCGACCTGTTGACGATCGACGGCTCGGGTGGCGGCACGGGCATGAGTCCGTGGAACATGATGGAGAGCTGGGGGGTGCCCTCGCTGCTGCTGCACGCCAAGGCCTACGAATACGCCAAGCTGATGGCCGACAAGGGCCTGCGCGTGGTCGACCTGGCCTTCGGCGGCGGGCTGGCGCGCGAGGACCACATCTTCAAGGCGCTGGCCCTGGGGGCGCCCTTCACCAAGCTGGTCTGCATGGGGCGCGCGCTGATGATCCCCGGCTTCGTCGGCTCGAACGTCGAGGGCGTGCTGCGCGGCGAGGAGCGCGATCTGGTCGTCGATGGCGTGCTGGTGAGCAAGGACACGGTGCACGGCAACTGGGACAAGCTGCCCGGCTCGGTGCGTGAGCTCGGCAACTCGGCCGAGGAGATCTTCGCCGGCTACTACGAGGTGCAGAAGAAGGTCGGCAAGGACGAGATGAAGAACGTGCCCTACGGCGCGGTGGCGATCTGGACGCTCTGCGACAAGCTCGGCGCCGGGCTGCAGCAGTTGTTGGCGGGCGCGCGCAAGTTCTCGGTCACCGATCTCAGCCGCAACGAGATCGTCGCGGCCAACCGCGAGACGGCGCTCGAGACCAAGCTGCCCTTCATCACCGAGGTCGACGACGGCAACGCGCGGGAAATCCTGCTCGCGCGGTAGCCGTCGTTCAGTAGCCGGAGGCTCCCGCCCCTGGCGCCGCTGCGGGCGCGCCCACCACGATGCAGTCGCGTGGCAGCGCCGCGTCCCGCCCCGAGCCACCATCGCCCGCGGGCTCGTCTACCGTCACGAAGGCGATCAGCGCCAGCTCGCGCAGGATGCGCTCGAGCTGCGCCGGGCCGCTGGCGGCGGGCACCTGCGCGCTGTGGCTGAGCAGGGCGACGGGATGGCCGCGTGAGCCGTAGTGCAGGGCGAGCGAGGCGGCGCGGCTGACGGCTTGTTCTTGCAGAGCCTCGTGGGCCGGGCTGGGCGGCAGCAGGGCGCGGTTGTCGAGGAAGAGCGTGATGCGCTGCGCGCGCGGGCTCTCGTGCTCGCGCACGACGGGGCGGCCGAGGCGCGCGCTCTTGCGCCAGGCGATGTCGCGCGGGTCGTCGCCGGCGCGATAGTCGCGCAGCGCGTGGAACTCGCCAGCGCGGTCGCGCTGCGCCCCGGCGCCCTCGCCGCGCTCGCGGGTCGGGTGGGCGCCGGCGCTGAGCGGCATCACGGCGGGGTAGACGATCAGCTCCTCCGCGGCGCCGAGCGGTCGCGCCTTCTCGAACAGGCCGAAGGGAAAGGGCGTCTGCGCCACCAGGCCGGGCAGCGCGTAGCGCCCGCGCCGCGCGAAGCTGCGGCGGTAGACCGCCTGGCGGGTCTCGCCGGGCAGCACCTTCAGCAAGTAACAGCGCTCGCTGGCCGCGAAACCGCGCGGGCTGCGCTCGCCGACGCTCAGCGCGTAGGAGGCGAAGCCGCGCTTGTCGTTGTGGACGACCAGCGCGATCAGCGCCGGCTGGTCGACGTGCACGCGGCGCGGCAGGCGGCGCTCGACGCGCACGCGTCGCAGGGTCAGCTCCGAGAGCACGCCGCTGGCGACGATCAGCGCCAGCAGCAGCCCGAGCACCAGGAAGAGCAGGTTGTTGGCGGTGTTGATCGCGGCGAAACCGACGCCGAGCGTGATCGTGACGAAGTACTTGCCGTCGCGGGTGAAGCGCAGCCGGCGCCGATAGGCAGGCTCGGCGCTGCCGATCGCGCTGGCCTCGGTCGGGGCGCTGAGGGGTCGTCGCATCGACGCGTGCTCAGAGCGGGACGGGCACGCGCTGGAGGATCTCGCCGATCACGCGCTCGGCCTCGCCGCGACTCGAATCCCCCGCCTCGCCGTGGCCGGCCAGCACGACGCGGTGGGCCAGCGCGGGCAGCGCGAGCTGCTTGAGGTCGTCGGGTACGCAGTAGTCGCGTCCGGCGGTCAAGGCGTGGGCCTGCGCCGCGCGATACCAGGCGATCGCGCCGCGGGTGCTGACGCCGAGCGCGAGGAAGGGCGTGTGGCGCGTCTGCGCGACCACGGCCATCACGTAGTCGAGCAGCGCCTCATCCACGCGCACGCTGTCCACCTGGCGCTGGAGCTGACGAATCGCGCCGCCGTGCACCACCGGGGCGAGCGTCGCGATCGGGTCGAAGCCCCCGCGCTCGGCGACCACGCGCCTCTCGTCGTCGGCCGCCGGGTAGCCGACCTGCAAGCGGAACAGGAAGCGGTCCATCTGCGACTCGGGCAGCGGGTAGGTGCCGAAGTGCTCGACCGGGTTCTGCGTGGCGATGACGAGGAAGGGATCGTCGAGCGGGTAGGTGTGCGCGTCGACGGTTACCTGCCCCTCGTTCAGCGCCTCCATCAGCGCGCTCTGGGTGCGCGGGGCGGTGCGGTTGATCTCGTCGGCGAGCACGACGTTGGCGAAGATCGGTCCCGGCTTGAAGCTGAGCTGGCCGTCCTGCGGGTTGAGCACGGAGACGCCGAGGATGTCCGAGGGCAACATGTCCGAGGTGAATTGGATGCGCCGGAAGGAGCCGCCGAGGCTGGCGGCGAGGGCCCGCGCGAGCGTGGTCTTGCCGACGCCGGGCACGTCCTCGACCAGCACATGGCCGCGGGCCAGCAGCGCCGTCACCAGCAGCCGCGTGACATGGTCCTTGCCGCGAATGGCGCGCGCCACCGCCTGCTCGATCTGGCGCATCACGGCCGCGGCGTCCGCCGCCGTCGCGGGTAGGCGCTCGTCGGGGAGGGCGCCAGGGCTCTCGGTGCTGGTCCCGGCGGTGCTGGGGCTGCTGGACACGCTCGACCTGCTGCTTGGCACGATGACGCCGCGCACTATAGCACGCAGGGCGGGCGCGCTATTCGCCGTCTATGGGCACTGCTATAGTTCGCCGCGCCTGTCGATGAGGTTATGCGACCCGGGCGCGCGTGGCGGACCAGGACGAGGGCGACGATGATGATCATCCGTGGGGTGCTGGGTGCTGTGGCCACGACCGGGCTGGTGCTGGTCAGCGCCTGCTCGGACAACACGTCAAGGGTCGACGCCCGCGCCGGGCGCGATGCGGGGATCGATGCGGCGCGGACCTGCGCGCTGGCGATCACGCAGATCAACGGTGCCTCGGCGGCGGCGGTGACGGTGATCGGAGCGGCCGACGATCGCGATCCGGCGCTGAGCGGTATCCAGCTCGATCTCGACCTGCGGGTGACGGGCACGGCGGCGCCGCGCCAGGTGCGGCTGGCCGTCACCGAGCTCGCCGAGGACCTCGTGGGCGAGGTCGTCGACGGGGCGGTGTCGTGGCGCGGCGTGACCGTCTCCAGCGCGCTGACCCAGGTCCTGCTGACGGTGAGCGCGGAGGGCTGCACCGGCGCCCAACGCGGGCTGACCGTCCAGCCGGTCCCCGAGTGCGTGTTCGAGAGCCCCGTGGACGGAGCCAAGCTGGGCGCGGAGGACGACCGCGATCCGGCGCCGGGGAGCTTCGCGATCGACGTGGTGGTGCGCGCACGGAACGCGCCGGAGGGCCAGGTCGTGGTGCGCGTCGATGGCTTCGCGCAGCCCGCTCGGGTCGTGGGCGAGGACGGCCGCGCGCGCCTGCCCGGCGTGGTCGTGCCGGCGTCAACGGCCGTGCAGCTGGCAGCCGAGGTGACGGCCAAGGGCGTGACGCGCACCTGTCGCGCCGCGATCACGGTGACCACCACCGCGCCGAGCTGCGCGATCCGGCTCAGCCCGCAGCCCGCGCGGACGCTGAGCGGCGGCGATGGTCTAGGGCGCGCGCAGGACGCCGATCCCGCGACCGCCGGGCTCCAGACCACCGTCGCGGTGCAGACCGAGGCGCGCGTCGATCGCGTCGAGCTGCTCGTCGATGGTGCGGTGCGGGCGGTGGCGGTCCCCGTCAACGGCGTCGCGAGCTTCGAGCGCCAGACCGTCGGCGATGGTCTGGAACGCACGCTGCAGGCGGTTTGCACCGACACCGACACCAAAGGCAGCGGCAGCAGCGCCGAGGTCACGCTCGAGGTCGACGGCGTGGCGCCGGGTCCGGTCGAGGGCCTGCAGTGCAGCGTGCGGCGGGCGCGCGCCGGCGACGTGCACTGCGACTGGACGGCCGCCGCCAGCGGCGTGGCCCGCTACGAGCTGCGCTTCCGCGCCGACGGGGCGCTGAGCGGCAGCGAGTGGGATGCCGGCAGCGTGCGGCCCGTGGGCGGGGTGGCGTGGCCGACCGCCCAGGCGGAGTTCAGTGGACTGCCCCTCGGGCACGCCTACAGCCTCGGCGTGCGCGCGCGCGACGGGGTCGGCAACGAATCGACGACGGCGCTGGCTGGGCCGCTGACGATCGACTATCGGCAGCAGGTGCTCGAGCCGGTGGCCGGCGGCCCCGCGCTGGGTGGGGCGCTGGCGGCGGGTGACTTCGACTGCGATGGCTTGACGGACCTCGCCGTCGGCGATCCGGCCTTCAACGGTGGTCGCGGGCTGGTGGGGGTCTTTCTCGGCACGGGCAACGGCTACACGCGGGCGCCGGTCAAGACGCTGGCGGGCACGGTCCCCGGGGGCGGCTTTGGCGCGGGGCTCGCGGCGCTGCAGAACTTCGACGGGGACGCCCGGGGCTGCGCCGACCTGGCCGTCGAGTCCTCGTTCGGCGATTCGCCGCTGGCCAAGGTGTATGTGTTCCTCGGGCGCTCGCCCTTCGCCGATCGCGTCGACAGCGGGCGCCTCGGCGAGGGTCGTCCCGGCGCCGAGGTGGTGCTCCAGCTCGAGTCCGGGGCGGGGGCGGACGAACGCCTGGTCGCGTTGGCGGACGCCGGTTCGTTTACCGGTGCGGGCGGCACCGATCTGGCGCTGGTGCATCAGGACAGGGCGGCGGCGAGCGATGCGGCGACGATCTGGGTCGTGCGCGGCGATGACACCTTGCGACCGCTGGCCGCCGGCGTCGCGCCGAGCGTGCGCACGCTGCCCGACGCGGCGAGCGTGCGCATCACGGGTGGCCGCGCCAGCGAGGGCTTCGGGCTCGCGCTCTGCGGCGGCGTCTCGCTCGATCAGGACGTGCGCGCCGAGTTGCTGGTCGGGGCGCGCGGCGCGCCGGGTGGTGGCCAGGTGCTGGTAATTCGCGGCGCGTCGGCCCCGCTGGCGCCGGCGCAGGCCTTCGGGCTCAGCGATCCGCGCGTGGCGACGATCGCCGGGCGTGGCCCCGGCGGTCGCTTGGGCGAGCAGGTCGGCGTGGTCGGCGACCTCGACGGCGACGGGTTGGTCGAGCTGGCCGCCTCGGACACCAGCTTGGGGGGCGATAGCGGCGCCGTCTACGTCTTCAGTCTGGTCGAGGGCGTGGTGCCGAGCAGCGTCGCGGCGGCGCGTCTGACGCTGAGCAACGATGCGATCGGCGCGGCCGGCGATCGCCTCGGCGCGGCCTTGCCCTGTGCCGGCGCGCTGGGCAGCGCGGGTGGCGATCTCGACGGCGATGGCCTGGCCGACCTGGTGGCGGTGGCCGAGTCGTCGGGGGCGAACGGACCGGGGATCGCGTATCGCACGGCCGGGCGGCGCGACTGGCCG
This sequence comes from Pseudomonadota bacterium, assembly GCA_016702545.1. GTDB lineage: Bacteria > Myxococcota_A > Polyangia > JADJTL01. The sequence continues at coordinate 221,184 of JADJDT010000008.1, forward strand.
CGGCCGGCGAGTCTGCTGGTGTCCGGTGCAGATTACGTCTTCCGCGGGCCCACGACGGGCTCGGTGCTCTTCGGCAGCGCGGTGCTCTGGCTCGCCGATCTCGACGGCGATCACCTCAAGGACCTCGTCTTCGCCGATGCGCAGGCCAACGGCGGCCGCGGTCGCTTGGTCGTCCTCTACTGAACGACACCATGCGAGGGAATGGCGTCTCAGCGCGCCTGGCAGCAGGGGCCACGTCGCTGCTGCTGGTGCTGACCCTGCGGCCGGCAGGGGCCCGTGCCGACGGGGCTCGGGTCGAGGCGCCGCCGGCGTGGCGTGAGGACCTGCCCTTGACGAGCGTGCTGGCCGCCGCGCGCCAGCGGGGCCGTCCGGTGTTGATCCTGCTGGTCGACGATGCGTGGCAGCGCTGCGCGACCTTGGCGCGCTGGCGCCGCGCGGGTGCACCGTCGTCGGCGACGCTCGACCGCTTCGAGCGGGTGCTCTATCGCGCCGACAGCCGCGAGGGGGCGCACGTCGCCGAGCGCTTCCACGTCGTGGCGCGACCCACGGCGCTGGTGATCGACGGCAGCGCGCGCGAGCTCGGTCGCCGTGGGCCTCCGCTGGCCGCCGGCAGGCTCCTGGCAGAAATCGAGGGCGTCGAGGACGGCACGACCGCGGAGCGCGCCTTCGAGGAACAGCTGGCCGCGGCGCCGAGCGATGTGCCGCTACAGCTGCGCGCCGCCCGCCTGTGGGCGGAGCGCGGTGCGCTGGCCCGCGCCGCGCCACTGCTCGAGGCCGCGATCGCCGCCGATCCCGACGATCGGCAGGGCTGGGCCAGTCGGGCCCGGCTGCTGCGCGGCGATCTGCTGTTGCTGCGGGGCGTCGGGGATGCTACGGCGGCCCTGGCCGAGCTGGCGGGCCTGCGGCAGCGCTTTCCGCGGGCTGTGGCGTCCCGGCACGCGACCTACCCGCTGGCGCGGGCGCTGCAGCGGCTCGGTCGGGCGCAGGAGGCGCGGGCGCAGCTCGACGCCTGGGCCGGCACGGCGGTGGAGCACCATCAGGCCGCGCGGCTGGTGCTCGAGGAGGCGGGTGGCGCCGCGGCGTGGGCGCTGGTCCACGCCCGTCGGGCGCTGGCGCTGGAGCCGCGGCGCCCGGCGTACTGGGCCACGCTGGCGGCCGTGCAGCGCCTGGCGGCAGATGGGGTCGGCGCGCGGGTGAGCGAGGCGCGCGCGTTCGCGCTCGCAGGGTGTGCTGCAGTGGAACCCTGAGGGGCGCGGGTGGATTGCGGGCAAGGGCAGGGTCGATGGAAGCACAGCTCTTAGAGATCATCCACCAGAACCCCGCCTGGGCCTATCTGGGCGTCTTCTTCGTGCTGCTGGCCTGCGGACTCGGGCTGCCGATGCCCGAGGACATCACGCTCGTGGCCGGCGGCTACACCGTCTACCTGGCCCAGCAGAACGGCCTGTCGCAGCCGATGCTCCTGCCGATGATCGCGGTGGGCTTGGTCGGCGTGATGTCGGGCGACATGATCCTCTTCGGGCTCGGCCGCTGGATGGGGCCGCGCGCCGCGCGCATCTGGCCCCTGCGCTGGATCGTCCCGCCGCAGCGGATGGAGCGCGTCTATCGCTTCTTCGCGCGCTACGGCACCTGGACGGCCTTCATCGCGCGCTTCGCCCCCGGCCTGCGCTCACCGACCTTCCTGCTGGCCGGCACCGCGGGCATGTCCTTTCACCGCTTCGCCCTGGCCGACGGCGCGGCCGCGGCGCTCAGCGTGCCGCTGTGGGTCTGGCTCGCCTATCACTTCGGCGCGGAGATCGACAGCGTCAAGCTCTGGCTGGCGCGCAGCCGCTACGCGCTCTTCGCGATCGTGGCCGTGGTGCTGCTGGTGGTCGTGATGAAGGTCGTGCGCAGCCGGCGGGAAGCGCGCCAGGCCGATCGCTGAGGCGGTGCCCGGCGCGGCCCGGAAATTGGGTGGGAGCTCGAGGCGAGTGCTAGCATCGGCGCCGACGGGAGGGCGCTGAGCAGGCCCCCCGCGGGAGCTGCCGATGATCACCGCCGAGCTTCAGCCCGCCCTGTGCAAGCGGCCGATGGCGAGGGTGCGCCAGGTCAGTCTGTTCGCGCGCGAGGTGATCGAGCGCCTCAGCGCCACCGGCACGGAGCTGCTGCTGGCCGACCTCTCGCGCCTGAGCGAGGGCCAACGGGTCGCGGGCCGCTACTTCGGCAGCACGATGCTGACGCTCGATCTGCGGCGCTTGGAAGGCCGCATGCGCGACAGCGGGGATGTCGGCACCGCTTCGCGCTTGGCACGGCTGTGGGCCACCAGCGAGCCGGTGATCGGTCGCCTGCGGGCGCTGGCGTTGGCCGAGGCGCAGCGCATCGCTGGCGAGCCGCTGCAGGCCGATGGCATCGATGTGCGGGTGCGCGCCGAGGGCAGCTGGCTCTTCGTTGACATTGACCTCGAAGCCGAGGCAGACGATCTGGGCCAGCGCACGGTCGACTGTGCGCATGGCTGAGGGCGGGGCGAAGGCCCTGGCGATCCGGTGAAGCGATGACGGTGAGCGGCGGCACGATCGAGGCGACGAGCGAGCGCCCGGCGACCGGCGACGAGGGGTGGTTCTCGTTGCGGGACACCGCGCGCATCTTCGGCCTCAAGGAGGCGCGCCTGCGCTACTGGGCGCAGACCGGCTTCATCAATCCTCGCCGTCGAGCGGACGGCAAGCCCGTCTACACCTTCGCCGATCTGGTCGAGATCAAGGCTGCCAAGGAGCTGCTGGAGCGGAACATCCCGCTCCAGCGCGTGCGCCGACACCTGCAGGCCCTGCGGCAGGCGCTGCCCGGCCAGGCCAGCCTGTTGGCGCGGCTGCGGGTGCTGAGCGATGGCGATCGACTGGTGGTGGTCGAGGGCCAGGCGCTGACCGACCCGCTCTCGGGGCAGCTGCTGCTGGATTTCGCGATCGGCGAGCTGACGCATCACGTGGCCCAGGTGCTGCGCCTCCCGCTGGCCGCTGCGGTGCCGCGCGGGCGTGGGGAGGCGCGGCCGACGGCTGGCGGAGGGCGAGCAGCGCTCACGCCGCCGGCGGGCGCGGCGGTGGCACCGGCAGGGGCGCGGCCTCCCCTCGGGTATGCGGCGACGGCGGCCGGCGCGGGGATCGCGACCGACGCGACGGCGGAGGCGCCGTTGACCGCCTACGATTGGTTCCTGCGCGGGTTGGCCTGCGAGAGTGAAGCGGAGGACGAGCTGGAGGCGGCGGCGGCCTACGAGCGGGCGATCGCGCTCGACCCCGGGCTCGCCGCGGCGCAGACCAACCTCGGCACCGTGCACTATCGGCGCGGTGATCGCGCCGGCGCGCTGCGCTGCTACACGGCCGCGCTGGCGCTCGACCCCGACCAGCCCGAGTCGCACTACAACCTGGCCAACCTCTACGAGGAGGACGGCGAGATCGAGCTCGCGCTGGCGGAGTACCGCTGTGCGCTGAAGCTCAACGCCGACTTCGCCGACGCGCACTTCAATCTCGCCTTGACGCTCGAGCGGGTGGGCAGCCGGCTGCAGGCGGCCGAGCACTGGCGGCGCTACCTGGGCTTGACCGACGCGGAGGCGGCCGAGCACGCCACGTGGCGGGCTGTGGCGCAGGAGCATCTGCGCCGGCTCCACGTCAGCTAAACAGGGTCGCGTGGAGCACGATCCATCCCGCCGGGCTGCGTTGCGGCTGTGCTCCGGTGCTCACGTACCAGCCCGTACGCTCCGCTCCGGTGCTCGCCGCGCCTTGCCCGGCGGGCGCCTCGTACTCCACGCGACCCTGTTTGATCCACTCTCAAGGCAACCCTGCAACGTCAGCTAGCCCAGCACCTCTTCGGGCAGCTCGCCGGAGAAGAACTGGCGCTCCAGGTCCTCGATCAGCTCGACGAAGACGCGGCGCTCCGTGGCGTTGGGGAAGGACAGGCTGATCCCCATCCCGCGATCGGCGCCCTCCTCGATCAAGCGACAGACGCGCCCCATCAGATGGATCGGCGGCTGCTGCTTCAGCGGCGGTGCGAGCACGAGGTCGATCGGCGTGCCCACAGGCAGCAACTCATGCGAGCGGATGAAGACGCCCTCTTCGTTGATGTCGCGCGTGAAGTTGACGCGCCGACCGGTGCGGCCGCTGTAGGTCGCGCGCAGGCGCAGCGGCAAACGGCGCAGCTGGCGCTGATCCGAGGCGGCGCCGCTGACCCAGCGGTTGAGGTAGCTGACCTTGGCGCGCTGACTGGGGTGCAGCTGGATGCCGACGCCGGCGCGCGCGCGCGCGTCGTTGCGCCCGGTGCGGCGCCACGTCGCTACACCGTCGAGGAAGCAGCGTGGGCCGCCGATGAAGGTCACCTCCAGTCGCACGGCCGCGCCCACCTGGGGCGGCACGCCGACCGGGCAGAAGATGCCGCCGCCGGCGAGATTCGCATCGAAGTAGCGCGACCAATCCTCGCGGGTCGGAACGCGCAGGCGTAGGCGCACCACCTCGCCCGTGCGGCGCGGGGGCTCGGGGTCGGGCTCGGAGCGCCGCTCGCTTGAGTCGCTGTCGAGCTCGTGCAGCAGCGCCGAGCTGGCAGGTCGCACGCCGCTGCTGCTGCGCCGCGCACGTGGCGCGCCGTGGCCCGGTGAGCTCAGGCCGCTGGCACCCGGCGAGGACGCGGCACCCGGCGGGGACGCGCTGCTCTGGGACACCGCCGGGCCGTATTCGCCGCTCGGCGAGGCCGCGGGTGTCGCCAGCGCCGAGGGCCGACGCGCCGGCTCTCGCTGCGGCGTGGAGGCGCCCGGGCCGGCGTCGTAGGCCACCGCGATCCAGGTCGCCGAACGCCGGTAGCGTGCCCGTCGGACCGTGCGGCGGCTGGTCGCGCGACCAGCCGGGGAGTGCGGCCACGGGCCTGTCCGGGCCGGCGTGGGCCACTGCCGCGCGCTCTGCCGTCGTGCGTGGGACGGGGACCGCAGCCAGCGCGTGCGCCAGCTCGCTGACCCGCGAAAAGCGATCCTCGGGGTCCTTGGCCAGGGCGCGCAAGATCAGCTCGCAGAGCGCGTCGGGCAGGCCGGGCTCCAGCTCCTGCGGCGGCGTCGGTGGGAGCTGCACATGCGCCAACATGATGTCGAAGGCGCTCTCCGCGTAGAAGGGCACCATCCCCGTGGCGAGCTGATAGAGCGTCACGCCCAGCGAATACACGTCGGCGCGCCGGTCGACGGTGCGCAGCGCCTTGCACTGCTCGGGCGACATGAAGAGCAGCGTCCCCAGCATCGCCCCCGGCGCGGTCATCGTGTCGCCCTCGGCCACCACCTTGGCGATGCCGAAGTCGACCACCTTGGGCAGCTCGCGGCTGCCCATCTGGGCGATCAGGATGTTGGAGGGCTTGAGGTCGCGGTGCACGATGTCGTGCTGATGGGCGTATTCGACGGCGTCGAGCACGGGCAGCATCAGGGCCTTGATGCGCTCGATCGGCATTGGTCCACCGAGCTCGAACATCACCTGGTCGAGGCCCGGTCCCTCGACGTACTCCATCGCGATCGCGTGTAGGTCGCCCTCGCGGACGAAGTCGTAGACCGTCGCGATGTGCGGGTGGTGCAGCTTCGCCTGCACCGCGGCCTCGGCGGTGAAGCGCGCCAGCTGGGCGCTGTTGGCGAGCAGCGGGCCGGCGAGCACCTTGATCGCCAGCGGCTGGCCGAGCCGAACGTGGGTCCCGCGGTAGACCACGGCCGTCGAGCCGGTGGCGAGCAGCCGGTCGATCCGGTACAGGCCACCGAGCACTTTGCCGATCAGGCGGTCGCTGGTCGTCATCGAAGGGATCCCCCGTGGAGCCGCCGCTTGCCCGGTGAGACCGGCTGCTGCGCTCAGTCAGTCAGTCAGTCAGTCGGTCAGCGCCACCACTTGCCAGAAGCGCCCCTTGCGCGCCAGCACCGCCACCGCGCCCAGCCGGCTGAAGCGCGCGAGGGCCAGCAAGTCCCCCGGTCCCACGCTGGCGCGCATGCGCGCCGGTGGCGGCCCATAGCGACCGACCATCTCGGCGTAGGTCAGGAGCTGCACCCCGCGCAGCATCAGTGTCTCCGAGTGGGCGCGTTGGATCAAGGCGCTCAAGGCGTGCTGCAGCTCGGCGCCGCTGGCGACCCGGTGGCCATCCAAGCTGACGCGCTCGGCGCAGAGCGGTAAGAGGTCGGCGAGGCGTCCGTCGAGCAGCGCGCGGAAGAACCCCCGGGCCACCAACGCCGCCATCCCATCGTCCGCGGTCGCGCTCGGTGCCGCGAGTGCCGCTGGTGGCGCAGCCGTCACGAGCGCAGCGATCGCGACGATCGCGGCGCCGCCGAGCGCGAGCCGATCGATCCCCCGCGGTTGGCGCGACGCGCGCTCGCTCAACCGGCCCACTTGCCGACCTGGACCTTGGCCGCGCGCACGACGCGGCCGTCCAGCGCGAAGCCCGCGCTCAGCTCGGCCACCACGTAGTTGTGGCGGGCCTGGTCCGGAACCGCCACCACGGCCACGGCCTCGTGGAGGCGAGGGTCGAAGGGTTGATCGACGGTGGTGATGCGCTCGAGACCGAGCAGGCCGAGGCGTTGGACGAGCATGCCCTGCACCAGGGCCAGGCCGTCGCGCAGCGTGTTGATGTCCGGATGCGCCTGGCTGGCCGCTAGCGAGCGCTCGAGCGCATCCAGCACCTCCACCATCGGCTCGGCGATCTGGGCGCGCAGGGCCTTGGCCTGCTGCTCGGCGTCCCGCGCCAGGCGTTGCTTCGTCTGCTCGAGATTCTCGACGACCTCCTTCTTGTAGGCGGCGATGTACTCGCGGAGCTGAGCGTCCTTCTCGTGGAGCTGTTGCCGTAGCTGCTCGACGAACGACGGATAGCGCGCCTGCTCGTCGCCTGGCGATGCCTCGGCGGAGGCCTCCTGCGCCGAACAGCGGCGATCGAAGACCTTGAACCCCGCCTCCTCGCCCTCGTCATGGAGCTTCTGGCCGGCCCACCGGCCCAGTCGCGGCCCGTGCCGGCCGTCCCCGCTGTGGTGTCTGGCTGCATGGATCCCCCCGCGCGACGGCCCCTGGCGCGCGGCTCGTGTGCCACCCCGCCTCCTCTGCCGCCGCGGCGCCACAGTATAGGTTCGCGCTTGGCGGCGGCAAGGCTGTACACTCCGCCGCCAGACGATGCTGCCGCTCGCGTTGCTTGCCGGGGCCCTTGCGCTTGCCGCCTATGTGGTGACGGCGGGGCCGACGATCTACTGGCTCGACTCGAGCGAGTTCGTGGCCGCCTCATGGCTGCTCGGCAACGCCCACCCACCCGGGCATCCCTTGGTCTCCCTGTTGGGGCGGCTGTTCTGCTACCTGCCCGTGGGAACGATCGCCTTTCGCGTGACCTTGGCCTCGGCCGTGCAGAGCGCCACGGCGGTCGCGCTGCTGGTCGTCATCGCCGGCGAGTTGAGCACGCGCCTGCGCGGCGGGACGACTGCGCGCGGCGCGTCGTCGGGGGGCTTGACGCTGCCGCCGGTCGCGCTGGCCCCGACCGAGGAGCTGGCCGTGCTGGCCACCGCGCTGACCAGCGGTTGGGCCTACGCGCTGTGGTTTCAGGCGGTGCGGGCCGAGGTCTATGCGCTGCACCTGCTGCTGGTGCTCGCCGCCTGCGCGAGTCTGCTGCGCTGGGAGCGCACGCGCGACCTGCGGTGGCTGCTGGTCGGCGTCTTCTGCGGGGCGCTGGCGCTCTGCAACCACCACCTCCTGGCGCTGCTCGCCGCGCTGCCGGCCGGGGCCTTCATGGCCGTGGTCTGGCGGCGGGCCGCTCGGGCGGCGCACGCCGTACGCGGTCGGCGCGTCGTCGTCGCCGCGCTGCTGGTCGTTTCGCTGGCGATGGCGGCGTGGGCGTACCTGCCGCTGCGGTCGCAGCGCGCGCCCCTCGTCAACTGGGGGGCGCCGCACACCTGGGGACGCTTCGCCTGGGTCGTGTCAGCGCGCGCCTTTCAGCAGGCCTTGCCGCGCGCGGCGCAGCAGAGCGGTGAGGAGCGCGGGTTGGGCGCCCTCTTCGCGGTGCTCGGCGGGCCGCCGACGGGGCTGCCGCCGGCGCTGGTCGGCGCGGTCTTGGCGGCCCTGGCGCTGGGTGGGCTCTACGCGCTGGCTCGCCTGCGGGCCGGTCGGGGCGCGGCGCTGCTGTTGTCGGCGCTGTTGCTCGGCAACCTCGCCAGCCCCTTGCTCGTCGGCATCGATCCCTTCAATCCCGACGCCCACGGGTACCTGGCGTTGAGCGTGGCGCTGCTCGGTCCGTTGGCGGCGCTGCCGCTGCTGGGGCTGCTTCCGCGGCTGGGTGCCGTGGCGGGTCGGCGCCGCACCTTGCTGGTCGGCGTCGGACTGCTGGCGCTGCCGGCGCTGCAGCTCGCGGTCAACGAGCCGCGCTGCAGCTTGGCGCAGCACTGGGCGGCCGAGGAAACCGGGCGCGCCGTGCTCGAGCAACCGCCGGGGGCGTTGCTGATCACCTCCTACTTCCAGACCGTGTTCCAGGTCTGGTCGCTGCAGGCGACGGCCGATCTGCGGCCCGACGTCGAGCAGCTGCACCGCAACTTCATCACCCAGCCCGGCTATCTGGCCAACCTGCGGGCGACTCAGCCCGAGGTCGCGCAGCTGGCCCTGCGCTGGCGCCGCGCGGGCGGTGAGCGGGTCAGCGATCTCGATCGGCTGGCCCAGTTGCGCCCGATCAGCCTCGAGTACGATCTGAACCTGAGTGGCGACGTCGTTCAGCGCCTGTGGCCGGCGGGGATGGTGCTGGCCTATCGTCCGCCGCGCTGGGCGCTCCCGGCCGCGGCCCTGCACCAGCAGCGCATCGCGCGCTGGCTGCGTCACGTCGGTCCGCCCGACGAGCTGGAGACGCGCCGCGCGCTCACCTGGTGGCACTACCTGCTGGCCCGCTACGCCTGCCGCCGCGGACTGCCACCGCTGGCCCGCTCGCATCTCGCGCAGGCGCTGGCGCTGGCGCCGCAGGCGCAGGGGCTCAAGACCCTGCGGGCGCGCTGCCTGCCCCTGGTGCGCTAGCGCCCCAGTTCGCTTCAGAGACCGAAGCGGGCGAGCTTCTTGTGGAGGCCCTCGCGCGTGATGCCGAGCGTGGCCGCGGTGCGCGTCTTGTTGTGGCCGTGGTTGGCCAGCGCGGCGAGCAGCAGCTCGCGCTCGACCTGATCCAGCATCAGCTTCAAGGTGCCACTCGCCGGCAGCGCCTGCGGCGCGGCGAGCAGGCCGCCGTGCACGGCCGGTGAGAGCTGCTCGGCCTCGATCGGCGCGCCCTCGTCGACCATGATCGCCAGGCGCTGCATCTCGTTCTCCAGCTCGCGGATGTTGCCGGGCCAGCGATAGGCGCAGAGCCGCTCGAGCGCCCGCGGCGTGATCGCCGGGGCTGGCTTGCGAAGCTCCGCGGCGTAGCGCTGCAGGAAGCGCTCGGCGAGCAGCGGGATGTCCTCGACGCGCTCGCGCAGCGGCGGCATCGTGATCGGGAAGACCACCAGGCGATAGTAGAGGTCCTGGCGGAAGCGGCCGCTCTTGACCTCCTCCTCGAGGTTGCGGTGCGTCGCGCAGACGATGCGCGCATCGACCTTGCGGCTGCGCGTCGCGCCGAGCGGGCGCACCTCCCCGTCCTGCAGCACGCGCAGCAGCTTGGCCTGCAGCGGGGCCGGCATCTCGCCGATCTCGTCGAGCAGCAGCGTGCCGCCGTCGGCCAGCTCGAACAGACCCTTCTTGTCCTGCTCGGCGCCGGTGAAGGCGCCCTTCCGGTGGCCGAAGAGCTCGCTCTCGAGCAGGGTCTCGGGCAAGGCGGCGCAGTTCTGCGCCACGAAGAGCTTGTCGCGGCGCCGGCTCTGCTCGTGGATCGCGCGGGCGATCAGCTCCTTGCCGGTGCCCGTCTCGCCGCCGATGCAGACCGTGACGCGGGTGTCGACCACCCGCTTGACCTGCTGCAGCACCTGCTGCAGGGCCGGCGAACGGCCGATCAGCTGCTCGAAGGTCGGCCGCGGCTCACGGGCCCGCAGGTAGCTGTTCTCTTGCTCCGCGCGCTCGCGCGCCACGCGGAGCTGCTCATAGAGGCGCGCGTTCTCCAGCGCCAGCGCCGCCGGCTCGCCAAGGAGCAGCAGCAACTCGAGGTCGCGCTCGGTGAAGATGCCGCTGGCCCCGCGGTTGTCGGCGGCGATCACGCCGACCAGCAGCTCGCCGCGCCAGAGCGGGGCTGCCAGCGTCGAGTGGATCGCCGCGCCCATGATGCTTTCGCTGCGACCCAGGTCCTCGGCGGCGTGCGCCGCCAGCACCCCGCTGCGTTGCTCGAGCACACGGCGCAGCAGGGCGCGGCTGACCGCGACCGCGTCGGCGGGCAGCTCCCCACTGCGCGCGCGCGAGCAGGCGGGCGCCAGGCGCCCCTCGCCCGGCTGCCCCTGCTCGAGCAGAATCGCGACGTGCGTGGCGCGGGGCAGCAGCGCGAGCGTGGCCTGGGCGGTCGCCTCGAGCACGGCGCCGAGCTCCGGCTGGCTGCCGAGCAGCCGCACGGCGCGGTAGAGCGCCGCGAGATCACCGCTGCGCGCCACCTCGCCGGTCAGGCGTCCGAGGTCGGCTAGCGCGCGGGTGGCGAGCACGCGCACCGTCAGGTCGCCCTCGGGCGTGGCCGCCACCACGATCGAGCAGCGCACGATCACCGGCGAGCTGGGGTCGCCGAGCAGCAGCTCGTCGCCGTCCTGCAGCAGCGCCTCTCGCTGGGGCTCCCCGTCGAGCACGAGGCGTTCGCTGCCGCGTGCCACCACCGAGCCGTTGGTCGAGCGCAGGTCGCGGTAGACGTAGTGATCCTGCTCGCGGAAGATCAGCCCGTGCTCGGCCGAGAGGTGCGCGTCTTGGAGCTGCAGGTCAGCCTCGGGCACGCGACCGATCAGGAGCTGGGCCGTGTCGGCCTCGTGGACGTGGCCTCGGTCGGCGCCTTCCAGCACGTCGAGTCGGATCATGGTGTCACCGCAGGCGCCAGGTCAGTTCGGTATGACCGAGTGGCCCCGAGAGGCTGAGCAGCAACGCGCGCGTCTCGGCGCGCACCAGCGCCCGCCCATCGGGCAGCGTGCGGGGGAACTCGACGCGATAGAGCTCGTAGAAGGTGCCGAGGTGCGGCAGCATCGCGCGGTCCGCGGTCGAGGTCCGCCGCTCGCGCACGATGCGACCGGCGCGCACCTGGTCACCGCGATCGTTGAGCAAGGCCAGCCGCCACTGCGAGCGCGGGCGATCGAAGTCGTTCCAGTCGCGATCGTGGGCGGCGGCGACGACGAAGAAGCTGTAGCTCTGGGCGTGCTGCGCGGCGAGCTCCTGCGCGAGCTGTTGGCGCTCCGACGCGGCGAGGTGAAAGATCGCCGACCAGCGCGCCAGATAAGCCGCGTCGAAGTCGGGAGCGCGCAGCGTGGCGTAGACGCGCAGCGTCGTTCCCAGCTCCCGCAGCACGGTGATGGCTTGATGCCGGGTCCAGCGCGCCAGCACCGTGCGGTAGTCGGCCGCGGCGTAGGGCCTGCGGGGGCTGCTGTGCAGCGCGACGACCGGGTTGGGCGTGATGCAGGACGTGAGCGCGCCGAGGCTCGTGACGAGCAGCGCGGTGCACAGACGCCCGGCCCAGCCCCCCGCCGCGGGCGAGACGTGGCCCCCCGCCGCGGGCGAGACGTGAACGAGTGGGCGCTCACGTCACCGGCGCTTGACGCGGCTCTTCTTGCCGGCCGCGGTCGGGGGACGCGGTACCTTAGCCTGGGTGCTGGCGCCGGCGCCGCTGGCACCGCGGCCGACCTCGAGGGCGATCGTCGTCGCGGCGGGGGACGCTGCCGGCGGCGCCGCGGCGGCACGACCGGGCCCCGCCGACCGCTCCGGTGCCCCCGATCGCTCCGGCGCCCCCGACCGCTCGGGCCCCGCCGACCGCTCCAGCCCCGCCGACCGCTCGCGTCGCAGCGCGAGCGGGGTCACTGGCGCCGTGGGGACGTTGGCACGGGCGCGTGGCGGTGGGGGGCTGCTCGCGGGCGGGGCGCTCGCCGCCGGGCGGCCGCTGCCGAGCGGCGTCCGGGCGCGGGCGTCGCTGGCCGCGGCCGCAGCGGGGCCGGCGGTCACGTTGCCTCGCAGTGCCGCACCATCGGCCATCACCAGCTGCGGACAGTGCACGTCGCCGAGCAGCTTGCCCTGCGCGCCGATGCGTACCGACTCGGTGGCGTTGACGTTGCCCACGAGCGTGCCGCCGACCAGCACCCGCGCCGCCTGGACATCGGCGACCACGACGCCTCCGGGCTCGATCACCAGCTCGTCGCCGAGCCGAATCGCCCCCTCGAGGTGTCCGGCCACGATCAGGCTGTCCTGACACTCGACCTCACCCTTGATCCGCGTCAGGGCGCCGATCACCGTGGCTTGGAGCGGTGCCTGGGGTGGTGCCTGCCGTTGGGCCTGTGGCTGTGCCTGTGGTTGGTTGATCATCGGGCTTCTTCCCTCGTACCCGCGCGGGCCCGTGGCGTCGGCCACGGCTACGCGCCCATCTCGATCGTGCCGCGGAAGGTGGCGCCCTCGGCGATCACCACGCGCGCGGCCTTGATGTCACCGATCAGCCGTGCGTTGGCTCGTAGCTCGACCTTCTGTCGCGCCACGACCTTCCCCTTGACCTGGCCGCTGATCACCGCCGAATCCGCCTCGACGTCGGCCTCGACCACGCCCGAGGGTTCGACGACCAACGAGCGACTGAGCTGCAGCGTGCCCCTGAGGGTGCCCTCGACCACCAGGTCCTCGTCGGCGCTCACCTCGCCGTCGATCACCAGGGACGGGCCGATTACCGTGGTACCCATGCGAAGTCCTTCGTTCACGTCGCTAAGGCGCCGCGACTCCAGGCGGTAGGTCGAGGTCCATCTCGAGGCGCCCCGTGAAGGCGGCGCCCTCCTCGATCACGACGCGCTGCGCCTGCAGCGTGCCGTCGAAGCGGGCTCCGGCGACGATCGTGACGCCGCCGCTGGCCCGCACCTCGCCCCGCAGGGCGCCACGCAAGGTCAACTCGCCGACCTCGACGTCGGCCTCGACGGTGGCCGAGGGCTCGATCAGCAACGAGCGCTCGAGCGCGATGGTGCCCTCGACTCGCCCCTCCACCACCAGGTCCTCGCCGCCCGACACGGTGCCGCGCACGGTCACCGTCTTGCCGATCACGCAGGGTTGTTCCGCCATGCTGGCTCTCTGCTCGCTCTCTGCCGCGCCGGCCCTCTCGACGGGCGGCGCAGGTGTCGATCAGCGTTTGCCGTGTTTCGCCAAGCGAATCGAGGCTCTGGAAGCTAGCAGCGGGCCAAAGCCACTGTCAAGCCGGCGGTCGCGCGCGCTCGCGCTAACGCTAAAAGACGTAGTTCGCGCCGAGCGAGAAGATGTCCCAATGACTGCGAAAGGTGCCGGCGTTGATCACGCGGCCCGAGCCGTCGGCCGACATCTGCGCCAGGCGGGCGCCGCCGGGGCTGCCGGCCGGCGGGACCTCGAGTCGCTCTTGATACAGGTGCGCATAGGCCAGCGAGAGATCGATGCGCCGGTTGAGCCGCAGCGTGCCGCCGAGGTGCAGTCCGAGGCGCTGCACCGGCAAGAAGTCGAGGTTGGCCAGCGCTGGGTCCAGGCCACGCGTTTCGTAGGAGAGGCCGCCGCGCAGCGCGCAGAGGCCTCGCGCCACCGTGTAGTCGCCGCCGAGGCGCAGCGAGAGCTGGTCCTTCCAGCCGCGCGGCACGCGGAAGGCGTTGTCCACCGGCACGTCGAGCGTCAGCAGGGTGCCGTCGGTGAGGAGCTGGCGCGTGGTCAGGGTCAGGTCGGCGGGCGGCCGCAGCACGACCTCGTCCACGCGGCTGTTGCGCTCGAAGACGGCGTCGAGCTCGATATCCCAGCGCTCGTCGCGCAGGGCATCGCGCGCCGTGCGCGAGCGCGCGGCCTCGCCGACCGTCGCCTGGCGCGACACATAGCGTACGCCCGCCGTGAGCTGCCACGGCATCGGGAAGCGCAGGCTCAGGTCCCGCAAGCGGCTGTCGGTCGGCACGCTGCTGCCGGGCTCGCTCGACCCGTAGTCGCCAAAGCGCATGTCGATGTCGGCCGTGCCGCGCAGATCGTCCGACCAGCGCAGGGTCGCCGCCAGCTCGAGCGCCGGCGTCGGCTTGAGGTGCAGGCCCGCGATCGCCGCGGGCACGAAGCGGTCGCTGCCCCGGATTCTGGCGCGCCCATCGAGCGAGGGGTTTTCGCCGCCCGTGGTCACGCCGTAGCTCACGCCGTCGAGGCTGAAGATGCCCCATTGCAGCGTGGCGCCGACGCGGAGCCACGGGGTCGCCTGCCAGCTCACTCCGGCGCTCGGGCTGAGCGCAAAGCCCCCCGCACTGAGGGACAGGTAGCGCAGCGGGTTGGGCCGCAGCTCGCCCCGCAGCCCGCGCACGGTGCCGTCGCGGTCACCCCATTGCACCGCGCCCGTGTTGGCCGGCAGCAGCAGCCCGAAGCCGAGGCCGAAGCGTGGGCCGAGGGGCAGGCTGAGGACGATGGCCGGGGCGGGAATCGGCGGCCCCGTGTTGCAGACCCGGGGGAAAGCCTCGAGCGCGTAGCCACCCGCGCCCGGCAGCAACTCGCTGTCGCCGAAGCGGCTGCGGTCGCGCACCGTGACGTTGTCGCTGTAGGTCCCGCTGCGTTGGACGCAGGCGTCGAAGAAGGCGAGGTGGCTGTTGACCAACAGGGAGGGTCGGCCGCCCAGGCCGATCAGCGCCGGGTTGTAGCTCAGCGCCATCGCGTCGTCGCCGCGCGCCGCAAAGGCCGCGGCGCGGCCCAGCGCCCGCGTCCCCGGGCCCGGATAGTCGAGCCCGCCCGCGCCCGCAGTGTCCGCCGCGAGCGGGACGGACAGCAGGGCGAGCCCGAGGCTGGTCAACGCTCGCGGCGGTCGGCGTGGGAGGGCGCGTATCATCGGACTCCGTCGCGGCGCATCGTAACAGATGCCTGCCTGCTCATGGGCGGATCGTCGGCCGATGGCACCGCGGCGCTGCGACGCTCTGCCGTGCGCCAGGGCCGTGTGCTAGGGTCCCCGACCATGAGCTGCTGTACCACCCGCCACGATCCTCCGTCTCGCGCTCGCCGCCACCGCCCCCGCGCTTGCTCGGGTCGGCACCGGACCGCCGCCGCCTGCGCTGCGCTGGCCTGGTGCGCGTTGGGCGGCGCCGTGCTGGCCGGCGGCTGCAGCGGGGACGGCGCGAGCCGCGGCAGCGCGGTCAAGCCGGCGGCCGATGCGAGTACGGGGACGGTCGATCTCGGCGTGACCCTGCGTTGCCCCAGCGCTGGCCCCACGCCGCTCGAGCAGCAGCTGGGTGCGTGCTGTTACCGGCGCGCCAACACCGATCGCCGGGCGCAGCCCCAGTACCGCGTGGCGGGGCTGCAGTTCAGCCAGCCGCAGAGCCTGGCGAACGCGCTGCTGACGAGCATCACCACCAACTCGATCGACGAGGAGCGCTTCAACTGGCTCTTCACCCTCGAGGGCGCCGACGACGACGGTCCGGTGACGATCCGCACCGGCAGTGCTCGCCGGCAGCGGGATGGCCGCTTCGCCTTCACGCGCGGTGCGGGGGGGATCCCCTGGGACCCCGTCACGATCGAGGGCTCGCTGCTCGGGGCGATCTGGCAGGGCGGGCCCGCCCTGCAGTCCGTGGCGCTGGTGATCTTCAACCCCGACGGCGAGCACGTCGACGCCGAGCTGCCGATCCGCGAGCTGCGCCTCGCGCGGGCGGTGATGTCCCCCGACCGCAACTGCATCGGGCGACGCCTGCTGACCAGCTACGACACCGACGACGGCGAGGTCAGCGGGTATCTGACGCTGGAGGACGCCGGCAAGGTCTCGGTCGGTATCGGCGGCCTCGACCCGATCCGGCTCTGCATGGTGTTGCTGGGCAGTCCCGCCGCCAGCGGCGAGTGCAGCGCGCTGCCGCGCGGCGAGTGGCAGTTCCCGCCGGATGCCCGTTGTGACGGCGCGGGGTGCCGCAGCGGCGGCTGCGATCCGCTGCACGACTGCAACGCCTGGATCGTGCGCGGGACCTTCGCCGCGCAGGCCGTCGAGGTCGAGTGAGCGCGTCGGCGGCGGGCGGCGGGGGCCTGCCCGTGCTGAGCGCGCTGCACGCCTTCGTGGCCGCGAACTTCCACGGCGCCGTGCTGCTCGAGCTCGCGCTGGCGGTGGTCACCTTTCTCGCGCTGCGGTGGATCACGGCACCCTACGGACGCCACGCGCGACCGGGCTGGGGCCCGACGCTGCCGGCGCGGGTGGGCTGGGCCGTGATGGAGCTGCCGGCGCTGCTCGGCTTCGTCGCGCTCTTCGCCGCGAGCAGCGGCCGCGGCGAGCGCGTGCCGCTGCTGCTGGGCACGCTCTGGGTGCTGCACTACAGCCAGCGCAGCCTGGTCTTCCCCGCGCGCCTGCCGCCGACGGCGCGTCCCGTGCCGCTGGTGGTGATCGCGCTGGGGATGGTCTTCAACGCGCTCAACGCGCCGATCAACGCCTATTGGGTCGCCGAGGCGGCGCGCTATCCGGCGGGCTGGTTGGGCGATCCGCGCCTGATCGTCGGTGGGGTAGTGTTCTGCGCCGGCCTGGCCATCAACTGGCACGCCGACGCGCTGCTGCTGCGCCTGCGCCGCGCCGGCGCCTACGGCGTGCCGCAGGGGGGGCTCTTTCGCTGGGTCTCCTGCCCGAACTACCTGGGCGAGATGCTCGAGTGGTGGGGCTGGGCGCTCGCCGCCTGGTCGCCCGCTGGGGTGGCCTTTGCGCTCTACACCATGGCCAACCTGATCCCGCGGGCCGCCGCGCACCACCGCTGGTACCACCAGCGCTTCCCCGACTACCCGCGCGACCGGCGCGCCCTCGTGCCGCTGCTGTGGTGAGCGCTGCCAGGGCTTTCGTCTGTCACGGAAAGTGGCCGCCGAGCAGCCCGGGCGGCTAGCATTGCCACCTTCGTTGTATGAGGCCGGCTGCAGGCCGACGGCGCGCGCCTGCCCCGAGCGCGAGGCGGTGCGCCCGCCAGCCCTGTTGAGGAGGATCGATGCCACCACTTGCGACACTGCTCGAAACCTTCGGTCCGAACCTGGGCTCGGGCCTCCTGCTCGGCCTGCTCGGCTGGGTCGTGCTGCGGGTCGTGCTGCCGGGCTTCTACACGGTGGACCAGAACGAGCGCGCGGTGCTCACGACCTTTGGTCGCGCCCGGCGCCTGCCCGGTCGCACCACCGCCGAGCTGCCGATCGCGGAGGCGCTGCGCCCCGACGAGCGCGAGCGCTACCAGTACCCGCAGGTGCAGGTCATCCGGCCCGGCGGACCCTACTTCCGCTGGCCCTGGCAGACCGTGCACAAGATCTCGGTCGCGGTGCAGACGATGAACATGGCCGTCGACCCCGAGGACGCCGGCGCTAATCAGGGCGGCTCGATCCTCGAGGCCGTGACCAAGGACCAGCTCAACACCGGCTTGACCGGGGATGTGCGCTTTCGCGTCAGCGAGCAGAACCTCTATGCCTACCTCTTCGCGATCAAGCGGCCGATCGCCCACGTGATGGGCTACTTCGTCTCGGTCTTGCGGCAGAAGATCGCCTCCTTCGAGGCGCCGCAGGCGGTCGGTGGCGAGGCCAGCGGCATGACCCTCGAGCTGGCCCAGGCCGAGGGCATCTCGATCAACGACCTGCGCAAGAACCTGCGCGACATCAACCAACACATGGACCAGGAATGTCGCAGCTCGGAGGCGCGCTACGGCGTAGCGCTGGACGCCTCGCTGATCACCAGCATCGACCCACCGGCCGAGGTGGAGTCGGCGCTGGCGGCGATCAACACCGCGCACAACCACGTCTCGTCCGATATCTCGCTGGCGCGCGCGACCGCCGATCAGCGCATCGTGCAGTCGCGGCGCGCGGTCGAGATCGAGACCTTGCGCGCCGAGGCTGAGGTCCAGCCGCTGCAGGCGCTGGCCGCCGAGCTCGAGCAGCTGCGGGCCAACGGCCCGGACGCGCTGCGAGCCTACCGGCGCTTCATTGCGCTCGGGCTGCTCGACCGCGCGCAGCAGCACGTGCGGGAGGTGCGCTCATGACGCTGATGGTTGCGGTCGCCGCGCTGGTCTTCTGGTCGATGGCGATTCCCTTCACCCTGAGCGCGCTGCGCCTGCTCGGCGTCTACGACGTGGTGCAGGAGTGCCACTGTCACGTCTACACGCTCTTCGGCAAGGTGGTGGGGGTGTTGCGCGAGCCCGGGCTGGTGTGGCTCTGGCCGCGGATGGGGCCCACCGCGCTGATCGTGCGCTGGCTCGGCACGCGCTATGTGATCGACCTGCGCCGCGACCAGACCTACATCCGCTCGCAGCCGGTCAACTCCGAAGAGGGCGCGCCGATGGGCATCGGCCTCTGGTACGAGATGTTCGTCAGCGACCCGGTGGCCTTCCTCTTCGCCAACACCGATCCGCGCGGCTCGCTGCGCGCCAACGTCTCGAACGCCGCCGTGCGCTGCCTCAGCAACATGCCGCTGGCGGCGATGCTGCAAACGCGACACTCGATGAGCGAGAGCGTGCGCAACGAGGTCTCGCCGCAGTCGCACGAGTGGGGCTATCGCCTCGGCAGCGTCTACGTGCGCAAGGTCCACTTCCGCGACGCCGGGATGCTGCGGCAGATCGAGGAGAAGGTGGTCAATCGGCTGCGGCAGGTGACGTCGGCGATTCGCCAGGAGGGCGCCAACCAGGTCAGCGTGATCACCAGCGCGGCCGAGCGCGAGGCCGCCGTCGACTTCGCCAAGGCCGCGGCGCTGCGGCCGCAGATCGTCGGCGGCGCGCTGCAACAGATCTCGCGCCACCGCGAGGTCGCCGAGACGCTCTTCGACGTGCTCGAGACCCAGCGCCTGCTCGAGGCCAAGGGCAAGCTGACCCTGGTGCCCGCGCGCAGCGCCGAGCTCCTGCCCCAGCTCCTGGCCACCGCCGGCCTCGAGCCGCGATCGGCCCCCGAGCGCCCCGCCCCCGAGCGCCCCGTCCCGGCCAGCGCGCGCGCCCGGGGCTCGCAACCAGGTTGAGCCCCTCGCGCCGCTGGGACCCCGTCGTGTAGCACCCGCTTCCCCGTCGGTGCGCTCAGCGTTTGGGGCTCGTGACAAAACAAATCGGTCGACTGTGGCTGCCGAGGCGCGCGGCCGGCAAGGAGCGACGACGAAGGTCTACCTGGGGTAAACCGAGGAGGAGCGACGCTGGCGGACGCGATGGATCGGCGGCCACAACGATCGAGTTGTTTTGTCACGAGCCCTTAGGGTGGGAGAGCAGCGCCTGAAGCTGCTCGAGGCCGACGTGGGTGACCTCGAGGCCGCCCTCGCTGCGCGTGATCGGTGGTGTCCGGCGCGGCGAGACCACGAAGTTTCGGCCTGTGGGATAGGCCTCGCGGAAGACGGCGAGGTTCTTGGGCTTGAAGGTGCCCGGTCGCCACTTGCACTCGATGACGTCGCAGGCGTCCCGCGCGCGAGGCAGCACGAAGTCCAGCTCGTGCTTGCTCTTGTCGCGCCAGAAGCGGATGTCGAGCAGCGGAATCGACTGCAGCGTCTCGAGCACGACGTGCTCCCACAGTACCCCGAGATCGTCCTCGCGCAGGGCATCCCAGCGCCGCGCGTGACAGACGAAGCCGGTGTCGAAGGCGTAGACCTTGGGTTGCGCGACGATCTCGCGCATCGCGCCGCCGTGATGCGGGCGCACGGTGGTGATCAGATGCGTGGTCTCGAGGATGTCGCGCCAGCTCATCACCGTCGGCCGGCTAATCGCCGCGTCGCGGGCTAGGCTTGCGACCTCGAACATCCCTCCGCTCTGCCGGAGCAAGAGCTCGCAGAAGCGCAGAAACGCGGTGCGCTTCTCGACGCGAAACAGCTCCTGAACGTCGCGCGCGTAGAACGAGGCCAGCCACTCCGAGTAGGCCTCGGGGTCGAGGGCGGGCGCCAGCAGCAGGGCCGGCAAACCCCCGTGGAGCAGTCTGGTCTTGAGGTCGGTGATCCCGAACGCCGACAGCTCCGCGTAGAGGACCGGCACGAGGTGCACCTCGCGCTTGCGCCCGGTCAGGGTGTCGCGAAACTTGGCGGTCGCTGCGATGGTCGAGGACCCACTCGCGACGATCCGGAGCTGCGGAAACGCGTCCGCGGCGATCTTGAGCACCGCACTCGGATCGTCGAGCCGGTGCACCTCATCGAGCACGACCACGCGCTCGTGCATGGAGGTGAAAAAGCGCTCGGGGTCTTGCAGCAGGTCCCGCACGCTTGGCAGATCACAGTTGAGGTAGTGGATACCACTGAGCTGCTGGGTCAGGGTGGTCTTGCCGACGCGCCGCACTCCGGAAAGCCAGGCGATCGGCGCCTTTCGCCAACTCTCGTGCAGTCGTTCGATCCACGTCGGCCGAGCAATCACGAAGTAGAGGTTCCATTAAGACTGTCCAAGTGTAAAGCGCAAATGCGGCTGGCCTGGGGCCGTCGGTGTCGAGCGAGTTGCGAGCCCTGGCCCTTGAAGGGTGCCGGGCACCGCCGGGCCACCGGGTGCGATGGGTTGAGGTGCGGCGCGGGAGCGCGGTGCTAGCGCACCGGCCCAGCTTGTGCCAAGAGGGGCTGCCGTGGCGCGCTGAAGCGCGACGTGGGCCTGGGCCGCGCTGCGCCGTGCGTTGGCCGTGCATGCGCCGGGCAGGCGGGCCGTGGCGGGTGGCCTTGGCGGAGTCCCTGATGCGGTGGTCGTCCAGTGCGCCTCGAACTCGGTCCGTGCGGTGCCTGGCCGCGCTGCTGCCGCTGCTGCTGGCGGGTGGGGCCAGCGCGCGCGGGCACGAGCGCCTTTTTGCCCTCGGAGGGGAGGGACGCCCCTCCTCGTGGTGCGGCGCGGCAGTCATACCCTCGAGATCCACGACGCGAGGGTGCCTCCCAAGGCCACGGCCTACCAGGAGGTGGCGGACCGCGTCGCGCGGGTGCCGGCCTGGCGCGCGCTCGCTGGGGGCGGGGCCTTCATTGGCAACGAGACCGCTCCGGGGGCCGACGATGCCTCCCCCGCCGGGCTGCTGATCGGGCCCGCGGGTCGGCAGGGGCCGGTCGCCGTCTATGGCGTCGAGCTGGGCGCGCGGACGCGACGGGAGGAGGGGGTGTTCGCGGCGCGGGACTGCGTCGGCGGTCGCTGCACCCTGCGCAGCGGCCCGGGCCTGACGGCGCAGCTCCTCGCGCACTGGCGGGATACCGCGTCGCGTCCGCCGCTGATCGGGCTCGATGTCGATGGCACCCTGGTCGAGCGCTACGTGCCGGGCGAGCGCGGCTTCGTGCATGCGACGCTCGACGCCTATCCGGCGCTCGCGCGTGAACTGGTCGCGCTCGCTCACGATCGGCACCCCTTCTTCTTCCTCACGCGCAGCGCCCTCGGCTCCGTGCGCACACGGGTGCTCGACCCCTTGGGCGTGGCCTTGGCGCAAGCGGACGTCGCGGAGCCTTTGCCCACCTGGGTGGTGTCGAGCAGCCTGACCGTGCTCGACGAGGTGCGGTGGGCCGACGCTGCTGCGGGGACGGGCAGTCTGCAGGTCCTGCGGGACCCCGACTTCGGGCAGGCCTATCGCATCCTGCCGGCCGAGCTGGCGCAGATCCTGGGCGTCGTTGGCGCTAACGCGCACGAGGCGCTCCTGGCCGAGGCCTACGCCAGGGCCGTGCGTTGGGAGCAGGCCCTGCTCGAAGGGCCTGCCAAGTGGCCCCAGCGCACCCTGGCGCGCTTTCGCGCGCTCCTGGGGGCCGGCCTGCGCGGATTGTCGCCCGACAGCCCGCAGCTCGTCCCCGCCGTCGAGCTGCGCCCCGGGCCTGACGACGCGCGGGTCGTCGTCATCAACCCGATCGCCTCGGGCTTCCGCGACCCCTTTGCGGCGCGTCTGGCTCGCGCGCTGGGCGGCGAGCGTGGGCCCACGCGCCCACCACTGAGCGCGCCGCTCAGCGCAAGAACACGACCGGGAAGGTCACCCGCTGGGGGCGCAGGCTGGCCGAGAAACGCCAGGCCCGGACCACGCGCCGCAGGCAGTCCGCGAGCTGGCGGTTGTCGCCGGCGTCGACCTGCACGCTCGTGACCCTGCCGCCCTCGGCCAGCTCGACCACGACCGGTGCTTTGCGCGGCACGGACCAGGAGCCCTGACGCGCCGCGCGCTCGTAGCAGAACTGCAGCATGCGGCGATTGCGGCGCTGCAACGCGCGCAGCTCGCGCTCCGTGATCACCCGGCCGCGGGCGCGGGCTTGCGGGCCGCCGTCGGCCCGCGCCGCGCTCTGCGGGCTCGGCGCGCTCTGCGGGCTCGGCGCGGCGTCGGCGGGCGCTGGCGCGAGGGCGCCATCGACGGCCGCCAGCGGGGCGGGCGCCCGGTCGTCCGCGCCGCAACGCCGCAGCAGCAGCGCCAACGCCACCAACGCCAGCGCCACCAGCACGCCGAGGGCGATGAAGAGCGCCCTGCGGTTGCGCGGGAGGCTGTCGGGCTCTGGGGAGCTTGGCGTCAAGACGCGGCCACGATAGCCCGCCGCGGCGTCGAACGAAAGGGCGGCACACCCGGCCCCCCGGGGCGGGCGTTGCCGACGAGCGATTTGACACGCGACCAACGGGCGCTACCTTTGCCGCCCTAAAACCACTGGCGAGGTGCAAGGTGTCGGAGCTGCTCTTCTCTCCCTATCGGCTGGGTGCGCTCGACCTGAGCAACCGCGTCGTGATGGCGCCGATGACGCGCAGCCGCTCGGCGGGCAATGTCCCCGACGAGCGGGTCGCGACCTACTACGAACAGCGCAGCGAGGCGGGCCTGATCATCACCGAGGGCACCTCGCCCTCGCCCAACGGCCTGGGCTACCCGCGCATCCCGGGCGTGTTCTCCGCCGCGCAGGCGCAGGGCTGGAGCAAGGTCACTGCGGCCGTGCACGGCGCCGGGGGACGCATCTTCGTTCAATTGATGCACACGGGTCGCGTCGGCCATCCGCTCAACCTGCCGGATGGGGCACGGCTGCTCGGTCCCTCGGCTGTCGCCGCGCCGGGGACGATGTACACCGACGCGCAGGGCCTGCAGCCGTACCCGGTGCCGCAGGCGATGAGCGAGGACGCGATCGTCGAGGCCATCGGCGAGTTCGAGCGCGCCGCGGAGCTGGCGGTCGGCGCGGCGGGCTTCGACGGCGTCGAGCTGCACGGCGCCAACGGCTACCTGATCGATCAGTTCCTCAACACGGCGAGCAATCAGCGCAGTGATGGCTGGGGCGGCAGCCTCGAGGGCCGCAGCCGCTTCGCCGTGGAGGTCGCGCGCCGCGTCGCCGCGCGCATCGGGGCCGGCCGCGTCGGCCTGCGCATCTCGCCCTACGGCGTCTTCAACGGCATGGCGCCCGATGCGGAGCACGACGCGCTCTACGGGCACCTGGCCCAGGCCGTGGGCCAGCTCGGCCTGGCCTATATCCATGTCGTCGATCACAGCGCGATGGGCGCGCCGCCGGTCAAGGACGAGGTCAAGGCGCTGATCCGCGAGCGCTTCCGCGGCACCTATGTCCTCTCCGGCGGCTACGACCGCGAGCGCGCCGAGCGCGACCTGGCCGCGGGCCGCGGCGAGCTGGTCGCCTTCGGTCGGCCCTTCCTCGCCAACCCGCGCCTCGTCTCCCGCCTGCGCCGCGGCGCCCCCCTGGCCGCACCCGACCCGGCGACCTTCTACACGCCGGGCCCGCAGGGCTACACGGATTACCCGCTCGAGGGCTAGGTACCGCTCCACACCGGCGTTCGCCGGGCCCAGGCCCCGAGGCCCCGCCGGCCCTCTCCGTCATGGCCCTGCTCAGATCGCGCCACCCGCCAGCCGCCGCGCGGGCCGCGTCCTCGTCGAGAGCCTGCGCAAGGGCCGGCTGTCGCGCCTGCACGACGCCGCACCTGGTCCGGTGATGAGGCGCGACCGATGAAGGTCCTCGTGGACACCTCGGTGCTGCTTGATCACTTGCGCGGCCGGGCGCACGCGGCGGAGTTGCTGATGCGCTCCGTGCGCGCGGGCGCCGCGTTGTGGAGCGCCACGGTGGTTCGCACGGAGATTCTTGCCGGCATGCGCGAGGGTGAGGAGCGCGCGACGAACGCGTTGCTCGGCGCGCTGCGCTGGCAGGCCCTCACGATCGAGATCGCCGACCATGCGGGCCGGCTGGCCCGCCGCTACCTGCGGTCACATCCGCGCGTCGACACCGTCGACTACGTCGTCGCCGCCACTGCGTTGACCCTGGGTGCCTCGTTACTGACCCAGAACGTCAAGCACTTCCCGATGTTCGACGGCCTGCGTCCGGCCTACTGACCGGCTGCGCGCCGCCGACCACGCGGGCAAGTCGCGAGTCCCGGGTCGGGCCAGAGGGGGCCAAGCGCCCGCTCCCACGCCTCAGACCCCGCTCTGCGCCCCAGTGGCCACGCCCAGGGCGGCCCTCCCATTGCCCGCGCCATGGCCGGCCTGGCATTTCGCACCCCACGCCCGCCGCCGCATCGAGCACCAACCCGGTTGGGGGACCTGCGACAATCGACGGCGATAGAGGCGGGGAACTCGGCTAACCCGAAGACAAAGGGCTTGCGCTGGAGCGCGCTTGTTTTCGGGCTAGCCTGGCTCGCTGAGCACCCGGCGCAGCATGCGCTGCAGCTCGCGCACCTGTCGCTGGGCCGCGCGCAAGTCCTCGGGCCGGGCGGACGGGCTGGTGGCGACGAAGGCGCCGCCGAGCTTGCGCTGCGGCCGGTCCTCCACGGTCAGCGCGCCCAGCAGCGCCGGGACGATGCCCCGGCCGCGCGCGGCGTCGTAGAGCAGCCCGTGCCGATCGAGCAGCGGGAGCAGGGCGTCGGGGGTCAGGCCTTCGACCGCGGGGCCGAGGGCCGTGCGGTCGAGGTTGTCCGTCTGGCGGTAGACCACGACGCCGCGCTGCGCGGTGCGCAGCAGTCCCTCGTCGAAGCGCGCTCCCGTGGCGCCCTTGGCGAGCTCGGCCGCGTAGCGCGTGGCCGGCGTGCGAAGATTGACCTCGCAGGCCTTCAGCAGCAGCTCGGAGCTGCCGTCAGGCCGGCGGCTCCGCTGCCCGAGTACGTCGATCCCGATGGGGCCGACGACGCCGGCTCGGGCCAGCTTGCTCCCCACCGCGTCGCCGATCGCGGCCAGTTTCTTCGCAAGGGCCGGCTCCACCGGCTGCTCGCAGCCCAGGTAGTGGCCGTCGCGCGTGAGCTGACGATGACAGGACTCGACCTCGACCCGCCCTTCGGGATGAAGCACGAGCTGCACGCTCAGCTCGAGCGGGCGCGGCACATACTCCTCGACCACGACGCCGACCTTCCGGACCTCGGCCTCGAAGCTGGCCCAGGTGTCGCGCGTGGCATCGTCGGCAGCCTTGCGGCGGTCGACGGCGAAGGTGAGCTGCCGGGGGTCGCCGAGCCGCTTCTCGATCTCGGTTGTGCGCGCCGGGCCTTGGAGCCGGCTCAGGCCCGCGAGCCCAAGAAAGGCGATGCCCTGGCCCGCGGCGCCGTCGTTGTGCTTGAGCACCACAAGCGTGCGGCGCGGGTGGGCGTCGACGTAGGCGCTGAGGGCCGCGACGATGGCTTGAGTGTCACGCAGCGGCCCGAAGGAGCCTTCGAGATGCGCGACCTCGGCCTGGTCGAACCAGCGCCGCGACGCGGCCTTGGTGCCGTGCCGGCGCTGTTGCGGTGTGGCGCCCCAGATCGGCAGCTCGAGCAGGCCGCCGAGGCGCGCCAGGTCGCGGTCGACGCTGTAGGCCGAGAGCCGCAGGTCGTCGCCACGCTCCCGTGCCGTGGCCACCGCCGCGGTGAGCGACGCGAGCGCCGTAGGGTCCTTCCTGAGCGCGTGCAGCAGCGATTTCCCGGGGGCCCGTGGAGCGCAAATCACGCTCAGCCGCTCCCTGGCGCTCGGCCTTGCTGCCTCGGACAGGCTGCGAAAGAGCGCGTCGAGCTCCCTCTCCGAGGGCTGGCGCGTCACCACGATGATCGAATGCGCCGCGGGATCGGCGAGCGCCGCGACGGCCGCAGGTAGCGCGCGCTCGTCATAGTAGGGAACGGTCGGCCCGGCGGCCTTGTTCATCACCCAGGCGTTGAGGTTGGGGGTGTGCACGTAGAGGGTGGTTCGCCCGCGCGGAGCCGTCGAGGCAACCGCAGACCGGCCTGTGGCGAACGCGTGCTGCTGCTCTTTGTAGCGTTTGTCGAGGACCCGGCTCGCTGGGACGCGCGGCGTACCCGCCCGGAGCGCGGACGCTCGCTGCGCGGCCCCGCCCTGAGGAGTCGCCTCGGCGCGGGGCGCGGGCCCGAGCGCGAGCGCGGCGCAGAGCAGCAGCGGGACGGGTAGGGAAGGTCGAAAGGCGTAGGCGTTCAAGGCCTTCAATGCGCTGCTATCACTCACGGAGTCTAGATCCTCTGCACGCGAGCGCGACCAAGCGAACCCCTCGCCTGCGGCTCGGCGGGCGGCGCCTGGCCAAGCCCAGGCTGGCAGCGCGCGGCGCACAACTCGTTGCGCGCCGGACTTGGGGGTGGGGCCCCGAAAAGTCTCGCCCAATCGTCGAGGCGGTCGGGGCGGGGCGTATGGGACATACCCCCGTGAAAGTTTACGACGTAGCAAGGGCGAGCGGGCCTTCGACATCAAGCGCAGCTCTCTCTCCGGCGAAGTTTGGCAGCGCCGGGGTCGCGGGCCGCGCGGAGCCAAGCGGCCGGCCGGGAGCTGTCGACGATCGCGAGGGCGTTGTCAAGCGCCGGAGCGCCGGTGCGAAGCGGGCGCGGGCGATCAATCGTCCTTGGGCTCTTTGCCGAAGATGCGCCGCAGCAGGCCGCTCTTGGTGCGGGTCGGCGGCGGGGTCGGCGCGCGGGAGGCTGGCGCGGCTCCCCCGGCTGGGGCGCGCCGGGGGCTGGCGGCCGCGGGCGTGGGCCCGGGCGGGGTCTGGGGCCCCGTCGGGGCCCGTCCCCGACCGAGGACCTCGTCGAGGCTGCGTGCGGCCCGCGCGGCGGAGGTCGGCGTGGCCGAGGTTGAGGCGGGTCCACGATCGGCGGCCCGCGGCTCGTCGAAGCCGTCGGGCTCGATCGTCTCGTCGAGCTCGAAGCCGTTGAGGTCGGTGTCCTCCGAGAGCGCGTCGACCAGGGTCGGTGGGGGCGGCTCGGTCGTCAGACGCGGCGGTGCGGCGGTGGCCGCTGCCGCCGCGGCAGCGGTGGCGGCGGCGACGTTGCGGAACTCGCCCGTGTCGGCGAAGACCTCTTCGGGGCTGCCCTCGACGGTCGGATGGGGCACGCCCGCGGCGGCCGAGGCGTCGCTGAGATCGAAGCCGCTCGCCACGGCCTCCCCGGACTGCACGCGGGTGACCTTCTGCGCGGCCTGGGCCAGGCCCGCGGCCATCGGATCGGTGCTGCGGGCGGCGATCGGCGCCGGCGCTGCGGGCCGCGGCGCGGCGTGCTGCTGCACCAGCGCGAGCCGTGCGCGTCGTAGCCCGTCGCGAAAGGCCGCGCCCAGGTCGGTGACGGCCCCGCGTTCCAGCGTCGGCCCGGTGCCGTCCGGCGCCGCGGCGTCGCCGCCCAGCGCGCGGGCTCGCGCCAGCGCTCCCGCCAGTGCCGCCTCATCGAGGCCCGCCGCGGCGACCAGCTGCTGCAGCTCGTGATCCGCCTGCCGCAAGGCCTCGTCGACGCTCTGGCGCACCACCGCGCGCGCGCTGCCGCTCATGGCGTCTGGCTCGCTGATGTCGTCCCGGCATCGCCCTCGGGGCTGGCGAGCAGGGCGGCCAGCAGCTCCTCACAGCGCGCGAGGGCCTCGTCCAGGCGAGCCACCTCGGGGCCGCCCGCCTGCGCCATGTCGGGTCGCCCGCCCCCGCGGCCGCCGACCAGCGGCGCCAGCGCGCCGACCAGCTTGCCGGCGTGCACGCGCGCCTTGAGGTCCGGGCTGACCATCACCAGGATCGTGGCCTTGCCCTCGTGCTCGCCGCCGAGCACCACCACGCCCTCGCCCAGTCGGCCGCGCAGCGTGTCCCCGGCCTCGCGCAGCGTCTTGGGGTCGCCGGCCTCCGTCCGCAGCACCAGCAAGCGCACGCCGCTCACCGTGCGCACGCGCTGGAGCGGATCGCTCCCGGCGCCGCCGGTCGCGAGCTGGTGCTTGAGGCTCGCGATCTCTCGCTCCTGGGCCTTGAGCTGGCCCAGCAGGCGCTCGGTCCGCTCGCCGACCTCGTCCGGTGCGGCCTTGAGCAGCCGCGCGACGCCGCGCAATTGGTCCTCGAAGCGCTGATCGAGCGCCAGCGCGGCCTCTCCCGTGAGGGCGAGGATGCGCCGCACCCCCAGCGCGAGCGCCTCCTCGCTGACGATGCGAAACAGCCCGACGTCGCCGGCGCGCTCGACGTGGGTGCCGCCGCAGAGCTCGGTCGAGGCGCTGCCGATGTGCACCACGCGCACCTGGTCGCCGTATTTCTCGCCGAAGAGGGCCATCGCCCCGGCCTGCCGCGCCTGTTCGTAGCTGCTCAGCTCGGTGCGGCTGGCGACGTTGCGCCGGATCTCGGCGTTGACGCGCGCCTCGACCTCGCGCAGCTGCGCGGCGGTCGTGGCCTCGAAGTGGCTGAAGTCGAAGCGCAGGTGCGCCGGCGAGACCTCGGAGCCCTTCTGGGCGACGTGCGTGCCGAGCACCTCGCGCAGGGCGTGATGCAGCAGGTGCGTCGCGCTGTGGTTGAGGCGGATCGCCTGGCGCCGCGCGCCGTCGACGACGAGCGTCACGCGCTCGCCCCGGCTCAGGCTGCCGCTGAGCACGCGGGCGTGGTGGACGATCAGGGTGCCCTCGGGCTTGGTCGTGTCGAGCAGCTCGAGCCGCGCGTGCGCGCTCTGCGCCGCGCCGCTGTCGCCGACCTGGCCGCCGGCGCGGCCGTAGCAGGGGGTGCGATCGACGACCAGCTCGATCGTCTCGCCGGCGCTCACCTGCTCGACCAGCGCGCCGTCGCGCACCAGCGCCAGCACCGTGCCCTCGGCCTGCTCGGCGCTGTAGCCGACGAACTCCGTCGCGCCGTGCGTCTCGGCGAGCTGCTTGTGCACGGTGGCGATCGCCTGCTCGCCGACCTTGCTGGCGGCGGCGCCGTGCGTCTCGGCGACCCAGCGGTGGGCCGCCTCCTCGTCGACGTCGAGGCCCGCCTCCTCGGCGATCAGGCGCGTCAGGTCGATCGGGAAGCCCGCCGACGCGTACAGATCACCGACGAAGGGCACGGGGAGCTGGGGCGTCGCGGCCGCGCGCGCCTCCTCGATCGCATGCTGGAGCTGGACCAGCCCGCGGTCGAGCGTGCGGCGGAAGGCCGTCTCCTCGGCGCGCACGACCTTGGCGATCACCTCCCCGCGCTCGCGCAGCTCGGGATAGACCTCGCCCAGCAGCTCACCGACCGCCGCGCAGACCTCGTGGAAGAAGGGCTGCTCCAGGCCCAGCAGCTTGCCGTGGCGGATCGCGCGCCGCATGATGCGCCGCAGCACGTACTCGCGGCCGCCCTTCTCGGGGAACACGCCGTCGGCGATGCAGAAGGCCGTGGCCCGCGCGTGGTCGGCGATCACCCGCATGCTGACGTCGGTGGCCGCAGCTGCGCCATAGGCCACGCCGGCCCGACGGCTGACGGTGTCGATCAGCGGCCGCAGCAGGTCGGTGTCGTAGGTCGACGAGAAGCCGTTGACCAGCGCGGTCAGCCGCTCGAGGCCCATGCCGGTGTCGACGCCCGTGCGGGCCAAGGGCTGCAGCACGCCGCCGGGCTGGCGGTTGAACTGCATGAAGACCAGGTTCCAGATCTCGACCCAGCGCCCGTCGACGGCGGGGCCGCCGGCCGCCAGCGCCTCGCGCATCGACACCGCCGGATCGGCCAGCAGGTGGATCTCGCTGCACGGTCCGCAGGGCCCCGTCTCGCCCATCGCCCAGAAGTTGTCGTTCGAGCCCAGGCGGAAGATGCGCTCGACGGGCAGCCCGATCACGTCGCGCCAGGTCGCGTAGGCCTGCTCATCGGCGGGCACGCCCTCTTCGCCGCAGAAGACCGTGGCGACCATCCGTTCGGCCGGCAGGCCCATCTCCGCGGTGAGAAAGCGCCAGGCCAGCGTGATCGCCTCCTCCTTGAAGTAGTCGCCGAAGGAGAAGTTGCCGAGCATCTCGAAGAGCGTGTGGTGCTTGGGTGTGCGCCCGACCGTCTCGAGGTCGTTGTGCTTGCCGCTGACGCGCAGGCACTTCTGTGAGCTGCAGGCCCGGCTGTAAGGACGGCTCTGCTCGCCGACGAAGACGTCCTTGAACTGCACCATGCCGGCGTTGGTGAAATACAGCGTCGGGTCGTTGGCGGGGACGAGCGATGAGCTGGTCACCACGGCGTGCTGGTGGCGGGCGAAGAACTCGAGAAATCGCGTGCGAATGGTGCGTGAGTCCATGGATGACCAACTGTCTCCGATCGTGCGCGCGGCGCGCTCAGAAATCGTGCGCGCCGCGCGCTCAGAAGGCGTAGCCCAGCTCCAGCGTCGCCCCGGCGTAGATGTCCCGCGCGCCGACGGCCTGGCGGCAGCCGGTCTGACGCGGGGTGCAGCTACGATCGAAGGCCAGCTCGAAACGCCGGTACGAGCCCTCGACCCGGGCGAAGACCCCAGCGTAGGCGACGAAGATACCCAGGCTGCCATCAAAGGCAAGGATCGCGGCGTGGCCATAGCCGTTGCTGTTGGCCTGCTCGATCGGGCCGGCCGTCAACACGCCCAGGTAGTCGAGCCCGACCGTGGCGCCGAGCTCGAAGCGCCCCACCACGGCGAAGGGCCAGCGCAGCCCGGCCCCGGCGCGCAGATAGCTGTAGGCGAGGTCGACGGTCGGGTCGACGACCCCCGGGGGCGGCTCGGTGGTCGCCAGCTGGTACCCGTAGGCCGTGCGCAGCAGCAGCGCGGGGCTGTCCCGTCGGCCGAGCAGGCTCCAGTAGTAACGCAGGCCGAGCTCGACCGTTTGCAGCACGAGGGCGAAGGGCTGGTCCGGCGTCTCGGGGAGCGTGGCCGTGCCGGCGAGGGCGCGCCAGAAGCGGAGGGTCAGCCCGAGGCCCGCGATCGGCCGCTGCGTCCAGAAGGCCAGCGGCTGTAGCGCCGCGCTGAGGTGCAGCGCGGGCAGCAGCGAGGGCGTGCCGAGGGTCGGTGGTCGCGGCGGGTTGACCGGCTGCAGGAAGCGAAAGCCGCGAGCGAACAGCAGCACCCCTGCACCCAGCTCGAGTCGGGGGTAGATCGTCTCCTCGGCCGGTGCGGCGTCCGGATCTCGATCCCTCGCGCTCCCGCCGCCCTCAGGGGCCGCCCGCGTCAGATCGTGCGGGCCGCTGGACCCGCTGCCCACGGCGTAACCGAGCGCGGCGCGGTCGCTGGCGCTGCGCTCGATCGCCGGGCCTGGCGCGCCACGCGCCGGGGAGGTGCTACGCGTGGCCGGGTCGAAGATCGCGATGTCGCCCTCGCTGCGCTCGAAGTCGCCCCCGTCGTCGAAGGTCCCAGGGTCGTCGTTGGCGTCGCCACCGGCACCGGAGCTCGGGTCCGCTGCCCCCGCGTCCGAGGTCGTGTCCCTGGCGGCGGGGCCTCGCGCTCCACCCGCGCCGCGCCGTCGCCGGGTTGCCGACCCGGCCGCACCGGCGCCGCCGCCTCGGCCGCCGGCCTGCCGCAGCGCGGTCGTGAGGCGTGAGGCGACGCGCGCGGCGGTCTCCTGATCGACCGCAGCGCTCTGCAGCGGGAGGCTGAGGCGCACCAGCCGCCGGTCGCTGGTGGCGCTGACCAGCTCGACGAGCAGCCGTGGGCCACTCGGCAGGATCGCGATCGCGCCGCGGACGATGGCGTCCACCCCCAGCATTCGGCTGGCCTGCCTCGCGCCCAGCCGCGTGGCCGTCCGACGGTAAGCGGCGGCGGAGACGATGCGTACGCCCCGCAGGGCGCCGCTGACGGCCGCGCTGGCGCGCGCACCCGCCGCGCCGTCGAAGACCAGCACGACCACGCCAGGCGGCCCGCCGCCGCTCGCCGCTGCGGCGCCGCCCCAGCCGGCGCAGGCTGCGATAAGCAGGGCGCGCACCAGGACGGTGCGCCGTCGACGAACAGGCGTCGCGTCGGCCGGCGCGTGCATCTCGCGCACCGTCAGCCGGGTTCGTCGCCGTAGGAGCCGGCGCCGGGATCGACCCAGTTGCGGGTGTCGGCGATGCCGCGGAAGTGGAGCGCGAAGTCGTCGGGGTTGGTGGCGTGGCGCAGCGCCACCTCGTAGGTCACGAGGTTCTGCTGCACCAGCTCGGTCAGGCTCTGGTCGAAGGTGACCATGCCGTAGGGGTGGCGCCCCTCGGCGATCGCGTCGTGGATCTCCGGGCGTGCGGGTCGGTGACTCGATCATCTCGCGCACGCGCGCCGTGTTGACCAGCACCTCGACCGCCGCCACCATGCCGCGACCGTCGGCCATCGGTAGCAGCCGCTGCGAGACCACGCCGTTGAGCACCGCGGCCAGCTGCAGCCGGACCTGGAGCTGCTGGTGCGGCGGGAAGGCCCCGGTGATGCGGTTGACCGTCTCGACCGCGTCGGTGGTGTGCAGCGTCGAGAGCACCAGGTGGCCGGTCTCGGCCGCGACGATGGCGATTTCGATCGTCTCCACGTCGCGCATCTCGCCGACCAGCACGACGTCCGGGTCCTGGCGCAGCGCGGCGCGCAGCGCGCGCGAGAAGGTGATGGTGTCGAGGCCCAGCTCGCGCTGATTGATCACGCTGCGCCGGTCGGTGAAGGCGTACTCGATCGGGTCCTCGATCGTGACGATGTGGCAGGCGCGCGTGCGGTTGATGTGGTCGATCATCGAGGCCAGCGTGGTGGACTTGCCGCTGCCGGTGACGCCTGTCACCAACACCAAGCCACGCGGCTCCTCGGCCAGTCGCAGGATCACCTCCGGCAACCGCAGCGACGCGAAGGCCGGCACCTCCGGGGGGATCAGCCGCAACACCATCCCGAGATTGCCGCGCTGGGTGAAGACGTTGGTGCGGAAGCGCAGCCCCTCCGGCGTGCTATAGGCCAGGTCGCACTCGCGGTATTGCTCGTAGTCCTTCTTCTGGCGCGGGCTCATGATCTGCTCGCCGAACGCCTCCAGCATCTCGCGCGAGATCGGCGGCACGTCGCGCACGGTGCGCAGGTGCCCCTTGACGCGAAAGATCGGCGGCAGGCCCACCTTGAGGTGCACATCCGAGGCGCCCAGTCGGGCGGCGGCAGCGAGCACGCGTTCAATCGCTTCGACCATCGACTGCAAAAGCTAGCACAGGCCTCCGATCCTGACCAAGGTTCAGCCCGCGCTCGGCCCGCGCCCCGTGGTCCGCTCCCCGTGCCCGGCGCCGCGGTCCGTTTGGCCGCCCTGGCGTTTCGTGCTTTGATCGCGGGGTGTCGACCTCGATCAGCGGGCTCAAGACCCCAGCGCCGCGGGTGCTGCTCTATGACGGCGATGCGCGGGTGCGGGAGGGTCTCGCTGCGCTGTTGGGCCGCGTGGGCCTCGAGGTCCAGGCCACCGACGATCGGGCGCAAGCGCTGGCAGCGGCGATGCGCCCGGGCCTCAGCGTGGCCGTCGTCGACGTCGACACGCCCGACCCGGAGGCCGGCTTCGCGCTGCTGCGCGAACTCCAGTCCCTGGGGTCCGGGCTTCGCAGCGTGGCGCTGCTGGCGCGGCCGACCTTCGCGGCGGCGGCGGAGGCCTGCCGCTGCGGCGCCGTCGATGTGGTGGCCAAGGCGCCCGAGAACGTCGGTTACCTGACCGACACGATTCGCCGGTTGACGCGGCAGCCGGCGCCATCGCTCCGCCCCGTGTCGGAGGGGCTGCGGCGCGCGGTCGAGTTGCAGGAGCAGCTGCTGCGGGCCCTGATCGAGGCCTCGCGCAGCGCCACGCCGACGGCCGCTCGCAGCACCGCCGAGCCCGACAGTGGCGCTGCCAGCCCGCGCACCTGTGTCATCCTCGTCGTCGATGACGAGCCGCGGACGGCCGAGGGACTGCAGCGGGCGCTCGGTCGGCAGGCGGGCTATCAGGTCATCAGCGTGGTCAGCGGTGGTGAGGCGCTGGACTACGTGGGTCAGTCCGAGTTCGACCTGGCGCTGATCAAAGAAGGGCTCCCCGACCTGCCGAGCAGCATGGTCGCCCGCAGCCTGCGGGCGCAGGCCAACGACGGCATCGTGATCCGGTTCACGCACCCGACGACCGGTCGACCGGGACGCGCCGACATTGTCGAGGTCGACCGGTCGATCGAGTTCATCCCGGTGCTGAGCAGCGGGGAGCAGCTCGTCGAGCAGCTCCACGCGCTGCGCAAGGGCCTGGCAGCCAAGCAGGTCGAGCGGCGCTACCTCGAGCAATTCCGCACGGAGCACGTCGAGCTGCTGCAGCGCTACGCCGAGGTGCGGCAAGAGCTACTGGGGGCCCTCGGCGACGCCGATCCTTAGGGACCGCTCAGAACGCGAGGTTCGCCGGCTGGCCGGCCTCGATCGCGACCCATTGCACGGGCGAGGTGCTTTGGTCGTCGTAGACCAGGCGGACGCGATGAATGCCGGGTGAGAGGGTCAGGCGCACGGGCGTGGCACCGGCCGCTTCGTCGTCGACGAAGGCCTGCGCCGGGCGCTCGGCGGTGATGCGCAGCAGACCCTGACCCTCCGCGGCGGCGGGCCCTTCCGTCGAGGGCGC
The DNA here is from genome assembly GCA_016702545.1 of Pseudomonadota bacterium. Lineage (GTDB taxonomy): Bacteria > Myxococcota_A > Polyangia > JADJTL01. The sequence goes on from JADJDT010000008.1 coordinate 255,770, forward strand.
GGGGCCCGAGGGCGCGGCGGCGCCGGGAGCGGAACGTGGCGTGCGGCGGGCCGGCGGCCGCTCGCGCCCTGGGGTGGCCCTCAGTCGCTCGCGCCCTGGGGTGGCGCTCGGCGCGGTCAGGCGCTGCGTCAAGAGGGCTGGGTCGGGCGGGGGCGGTGGAATCGTCTCGTCGAGCCGCGCAGGCCCGGGCTCGGGCCGCGCTGCGGCGGTCGCGGGCGGCGGCAGCGCGAGCGCCGGGGCTGGCGTCGTGGTGGGCCAGGCGGGGGTGCTCGGGAAGCCGGGGGGCAGGGCCGCGGGCTGGTCCAGCGTGTCGCGTAGCAGCCAGCCCAGCGCCAGGCCCGCCACCACCAAAGTCGCGGCGCCGAGCAGCAGCAGCGCGCGCTGACCGCTGCGGGCTGGGCGGCGGCGCACGAGCTGGGTCTCCTCGTGCGCGCCGGCAGGCCGCGCCTCGCGCACGGGGCTGGCCTGGGGTCGCGACCACGACACCGAGCTGCTGCGGCGCTCGCGGCGTCGTCGGCCGCCGCGGTCTTCGCGCGCCTGCCGCAGCGCCTGCACAAGCCGCGCGCCCGGGGCCGCCGCGCCCGTGGGCAGCGGCTCGGGTGGGTGGCTCGCCGCGGCCGCAGCGCGGCGCCGAGGCGGCGGCCGGTCGATCACGCCATGGACGGCATCGATCTGACGCGAGTCGAGCGGCCCGGGCCCGGCCTCGAGGCGCGGACGCGAGCCGCTGGCCTCCAGCGCGCGCAGGTCCTCCTCGGTGTTCGCGCGCCGCGGGCCGGTCGGCCGCGCCGGCGCCGCCGCGCCGCCCCCTGGGGCCGCCTGGCGGCGCGCGCCGGGCCCTAGGCGCTCGCCGGCGCGGGCGAGGGCGGCGCCCGCGGTGCCGGACGCCGGCGGCGCCAGCGCGCCGCGCGCGGGCTCGGTGGCCAGCGTGTGCTGCGCCGCGACGATCGCGTCGCCGATCAGGCTCTGCTGCGGCACCTTGACGTCCGCGATCGAGAGATCGGGCAGCGCGCCCTCGGGCTCGGCGCTCGGCGGCGCCGCGCTCGACACCAACGCCGCCAGCCGCCGCTGTTCGTCAGCGCCGCCGCCGTGCCGCTCGAGCGCGCGGGCGACGTCCTCGGCCATCGCGGCCGCGCTGGGGTAGCGATCGTCGGCCCGCAGCGCGAGCGCGCGCATCGTCAGCGCATCGATCTCCGCCGGCAGGCCGGGCAGGTGGGTCGAGGGCGGCGCTAGGGGGCGTGCGAGCTGGTAGAGCTGCTGCGCCAGGGTCACGGAGGTGTAGGGCTTGAGCCCCGTCAGCACCTGATAGAGCGTCACGCCGACCGCGAAGAGGTCGATGCGCTGGTCGATCGCCTGGGCCTGCGCCTGCTCCGGCGGCATGAAGGCGAACTTGCCGCGCACGATGCCGCTCTGCGTCTGGTGCAGCGAGACGGCGGCGCGCGCCAGGCCGAAGTCGGCCAGCTTCACCTCGCCGGCGCGAGAGACCAGGATGTTGTGCGGGCTGACGTCGCGGTGAATGATCTCCAGCGGGCGCCCGCGCGGGTCGCAGCGGCGGTGCGCGTGATCGAGCGCCTCGAGCACGCGCAGCCCGACGAAGAGCGCCGTGGGCAGCGGCAGCGCGCGGCCACGGGCCTCCGAGGAGCCGCGGGCGTGGCGCACCAGCGCGCGCAGATCGCAGCCGTCGACGTACTCGAGCGCGAGGTAATAGCTCGGGCCGTCGCGACCGAAGTCGAGCACCTGCACGATCTGCGGGTGATTGAGCCAGACCGAGACGCGCGCCTCGTCGGCCAGCAGCGCGACCAGCTCCTTGTCGGCGGCGAAGCGGGGCAGCAGCAGCTTGAGCGCCAGGCGCTTGCGAAAGCCGCCCACCGCCTCCGTCGTCGCCAGGTAGACCTCGGCCATCCCGCCCCGCCCGAGCAGGCGAATCAGCCGATAGGGTCCCAGTCGCTTCTCGGTCACGCGCCCATCTCGTCCGGTCAGGCGGGTGGCGGCAGCCGCGCGCCGCAGCGGATGCCCGCGCTGCGCTACCCCTGGCGCTGAATCATGGATCACGCGCGGCCCGACGGACAGCCTGCAATCGCGCGTGTGAGCGTCGCGCGCGTGTGAGTGCCGCGTGTGTGAGCGTCGCGCCGTGTGAGAGCGCAGCAGTGGGGTGCGGTGTGCTACGGCGTGGTTTCCAGGCGGAACTCGATGCGGCGGTTCTCCGCGCGGCCGGCGGGCTTGGCGTTGTCGGCGACGGGCTCGTCGGGGCCGAGGCCCTCGGCCTTCAGGCGGGCGGCATCGACGCCCTTGCCGGCGAGGTAGGTCTTGACGGCCTCGGCGCGCTGACGTGACAGCTCGAGGTTCTTCTCGCGCGTGCCGGTGGTGTCGGTGTGGCCACGCACCCGCAGCCGCAGCTCGCCGTACTCTTGCAGCACCTTGACGGCCGCGTCGAGCTGCGCGAACGAGCTCTTGCGGATCGTGGCGCTGCCGGTCTCGAAGTTGATGCCGCGGATCGCGCCGGTGAAGCGCTTGACGGCCTTGGGCAGCTCGTCGGGGCAGCCATCGCCGTCCTGGTAGCCGTTGACCGTCTCGGGCTGGTTCACGCACTTGTCCTGGGCGTCGACCACGCCATCACCGTCAGCGTCCGGCGGACAGCCGTCGGCGGTGCTCCCCGGAACGCTCGGGCACTGGTCCTGCGCGTCCGGCACGCCGTCTTGATCGGCGTCCTTGAGCGGGCAGCCGTCCGGCGTCGCTGCGGCCCGCGTCGGGCAGGCATCCTTGTCGTCGGTCACGCCGTCGCCATCGCGGTCACGCACCGGGCAGCCGTCGGCGGAGGCCCCGACCTCGTGCGGGCATTGGTCGATGTCGTCCAGCACGCCATCGCCGTCGCTGTCGCGCGGCGGGCAACCATCGGGCGTCTGGGCGAAGAGATTGGGACAGGCGTCCTTGGCGTCGTTCAGCCCATCGCCGTCGCTGTCACTCGGGGCCGCCGGCGCGCGCTTGAGCCCGATCACGTAGGAGAGGCCGAAGAGCGCCTCGAAGTGGCTGGCGAACTCGTCCTTGCCGAGGCCCTTGGTGGGGAGGTGGCGCCCCTCGAGCCGCACGGCGAAGCTTGGCTCGACGTAGTATTTCAGGCCCAGGCTCCAGTGGAAGGCCAGATCGGCGTCGTCGCCCGCGGCCCGGCGACCCGACGACACCCCCAGGGCGCCGGCGCCGGCGAGAACGAAGGGCGCGATGCGCCCCGGGTACTGCGCCAGCAGGTGGCCGCGCAGCGTGTAGATGTTGGCCGAGGCGTCATTGGCCTCGGTCTGCGTCGGCATCCAGCCCGCCTCCGCCTCGACCCCGATCCAGGGCAGCGGCAGGTAGGCCAGCCGCAGGCCGCCGGAGAAGGACACGTCGTCGAAGGCGCGGTGCGGCACGATGCCGTTCTCGTAGAGCTCGTGCCGGGCGTCGGGGAAGAAGGCGCCGAGGTAGACTCCGACCTCCCAGAGATTGCGCTGCTTGGCGATGCAGGCCGCGCCGGGCGCGGCCTCGGCCGGCGTGGGCAGCAGCGTCGGCAGCAGCGCGGTGGTCAACGTCGCGGCCAGCAGCAGCGCGCGCGCGGAGAAGAACCGATCGGCTTGGTGCATGAAATCTCCTCCCAATGGCACAAAGGTCGCTGGCCGTGCTAACTCCCGCGTCAGAGAAATGCAAGACCCAATGCCGACAGACCCAACGCAGCAGCGCGCGGCGCAGGGGGCGGACCTCGGCGGCGCAGGGGCGGCGCCCGAGCGTGTGGCCCCTGCCGCCGCGGGCTCGCTGATCACCGTCGAGGGCCTGGCCAAGCACTACCGCGTGCACCAGCGGTCCGCTGGCGTGGCCGCGGCGCTGCGCTCGCTGTTGCGACGGCGCTGGGAGACGGTGCGGGCCGTCGACGGCATCTCGTTCTCGATCGCCCCCGGCGAGCGGATCGGCTTTCTCGGCCCCAACGGCGCCGGCAAGACGACCACGCTGAAGATGCTCGCCGGCCTGCTGCACCCGACCGCGGGCGTGGTCAGCGTGGCGGGCTTTCGCCCCGCCGAGCGCAGCCGTGACTTCCTGCACGCGATCACGCTGGTCGCGGGCCAGAAGCAGCAGCTGCTGTGGGACCTGCCGCCGGCCGACACCTTCGAGCTCAACCGCGCGATCTACGAGATCCCGCGCCCGGTCTTCCGTCAGCGCCTCGACGAGCTGGTCGAGCTGCTCGAGGTCGGGGAGGTGATGCGCCGGCCGGCGCGGCAGCTCTCGCTCGGCGAGCGGATGAAGTGCGAGCTGGCGGCGGCGCTGCTGCATCGGCCGCGCGTGCTCTTTCTCGACGAGCCGACGATCGGCCTCGACATCACGATGCAGGCCAGCCTGCGGCGCTTCATCGCCACCTACAACGAGCGCCACGGCGCGACCGTGCTGCTGACGAGCCACTACATGGCCGACGTCGCCGCGCTCTGTCCGCGCATCGTCGTGATCAACCACGGCCGCATCATCTACGACGGCTCGCTGCCGCAGCTCGTGCGTCGCACGCGCCCGGAGAAGCGGGTCGAGCTGCACCTCGAGCGCGCGATCCCCCGGCCCGAGCTGGAGGCGCTCGGCGCGCGACTGGTCAGCTTCGAGGGCACGCAGGCCGTGCTCCACGTTGAGCAAGGCGACCTCAAGCGGCTGGTGACGCAGGCGCTCGCCGCGCTGCCGGTGGTCGATCTCAGCGTGGCGGACGCGCCGCTCGAAGCCGTGCTCGCCGATCTCTTCGCCGCGACGCCGGCGCCCGCAGCGCCCGGGTTGCCCGCGATCGTGGCGCCGCCGTGAGCGCGCCGGTCGCCGCCTGGTGGCCGCTGCGCCTCGCGCGCCTGCTCGCCGCGCTGCTGCGCGTGGGCCTGGCCCAGGCCCTGGCGTATCGTAGCGAGTTCATCGTCTGGCTGCTGACCACCAACATGCCGCTGGTGATGATGCTGCTCTGGACGACCGTGGCCAAGGACGCCCCCGTCGGGCGCTTCGGCCAGGCTCAGTTCGGCGCCTATTTCCTGCTGACGATGGCCGTGCGCCTGCTGACCGGCTCCTGGGTTGTCTGGGAGATGACGATGGAGATCCGCCAGGGCACGCTCGCGCGGCGCCTGCTGCGACCGGTCCATCCCTTCCTCGCCTACTGCGCCGAGCAGGCGGCGGCGGTGCCCTTGCGCCTGCTGATCGTGCTGCCGCTGCTGGTGGTGATGGTGGGCTGGCTGGGCACCGGTCAGTTCAGCCGCGAGCCGCTGCACTGGTGTCTGCTGCCGCTGGCCCTCGCCGGCGCCTGGGCGCTGCTGCTCTCGCTGATGCTGCTGATCGGCGCGCTGGCGCTCTACTGGGACAGCGCGATCTCGCTCTTCGAGCTCTGGCTCGCGCTCTACTTCGTCCTCTCGGGCTACACGATTCCGCTCGAGCTCTTCCCGGCGGGGTTGCGCGCCGTGGTGACCTGGCTGCCCTTTCGCTTCGTGCTCTCATTCCCGGTCGAGCTCGCGCTCGGCCTGCCGAGCGTCGGCGCGGCCCTGGCGGCACTGGCGGTGCAGTGGCTCTACGTGCTGGCGCTCTTCGTCGCCGCGCTGACGGTATTTCAGCGCGACCTGCGGCGCTACGCGGTCTACGGCGGCTAGCGAGCGGCTCCAGGCGAGTCGCGTCGAGCGGAGGCGGGTGAGCGTGCGTTATCTACGGCTGCTGCGGCTGCAACTGCGGACGGCGCTGCTCTTGGCGCTGCAGTATCGGCTCGACTTCCTGGTCAAGGCGCTGCTCTCGCTGGCCTGGGTCAGCGTGGCGTTGGTGCCGCTGGTGGTGCTCTTTCACCAGCGCGACGACATCGCCGGCTGGCGCTGGCCCGAGGCGCTGCTCGTCGTCGGCTTCTTCTCGCTGCTCAAGGGCGTGCTCGATGGGGCCATTCGGCCGTCGCTGCAGGAGGTCGTCGAGCGCATTCGCACCGGGGCCTTCGACTTCTTGCTGCTCAAGCCGGCCGACGCGCAGTTCCTCGTCTCGACCGCACGCTTCGAGCTCTGGAACTTCGCCGACTGCTGCGCGGGGCTGACGTTGATCGGCTACGGCCTGGCCCACAGTGGCCACCGTCCCACGCTCGGTGGGGTCCTGCTGGCGCTGGCGCTGGTCGGCGCCTCGCTGCTGATCCTCTACTCGATCTGGATCATCGTCGTCGGCCTGGCCTTCGTCGCCGTCAAGGTCGACAACCTGACCTACCTCTTCGGCTCGATCTACGAGGCCGCGCGTTGGCCGGCCAGTGTCTTCCGCGGGGTGCTGGCGTTCATCTTCACCTTCGTCATCCCCTTGGTCGTGATGACGAGCTTTCCCGCCTTGGCGCTGCTCGACCGCCTGGGCTCTCGACAGGCGCTCGGCGCGGTGGTGGGCGCGTTCGTCTTCGCGGCGTTCGCGCGCGCCCTTTGGCAGCGCAGTGTACGCTTCTATACCAGCGCGGGCGGTTGACCACCGCTTGCCAAGCGCCGCCGCGGCGCACTAGCGTGGAAGGAAGGCGGAGGCTGAAGCGCTCGGCCCTCAGGGGCAGCGCGGCGGCGGTTCGTTCGACGGAGGGGGGCGTTCCGTGTCACGGCAGCCAGCGGACCCGAGTGGGCTCGAGCACACGGTTGCCGGCGGCGGACCGTCCGTCGTGACGAGGCCGTTGCGCGGCGGCCAGGCCGCGCCAGCGTCATCCCCATCGCCATCCCCATCCTCGTCCCCGCACGGCATCGAGGCCGTGCCCACGGTGCTGACGCCACCGACGACGCCGGGCTTGCTGGTCCCCGGCCAGATGGTCGGCGAGTACCAGGTCACGAGCGTGCTCGGGCGTGGCGGGATGGGCGTGGTCTACGCCGGGATCCAGCCGCTGATCGGCAAGCGCGTGGCGATCAAGGTGCTGCAGCCGCGCTACAGCGCGAGCGAGGAAGGGCTCGCGCGCTTCACGGGTGAGGCGCGCGCGGTCAACCAGGCCCGTAGCCGCTTCATCGTCGATATCTTCTCCTTCGGCCGCCTCGAGGATGGTTGCGCCTACTGCGTGATGGAGCTGATCGACGGCCGCTCGCTGCGCGCGGTGCTCGAGGCCGCGGCGCCCCTGCCGCTCGACTATGGCCTGGCCGTGCTCTACGGCATCGCGCGCGGGCTGGAGGCCGCGCACGGCGTGGGTATCGTGCACCGCGACCTCAAGCCCGAGAACATCATGGTGCTCGAGGAGAGCGACGGGGCCGTGTCCGGCAAGCTGCTCGACTTCGGCATCGCCAAGCTGCAGGACCCCGGGCTCCATGCCGGGTGGGAGACGCAAGCGGGCGCGGCCATCGGGACGCCCCACTACATGTCGCCCGAGCAGTGCCGCGGGGCAGCCGTGACGCCGGCGGCCGACCTCTACTCGCTGGGCGTGGTGATGTTCGAGATGTTCAGCGGGCGGCTGCCTTTCGTCGCCGACTCGTTCGTGCAGCTCGCGATTCAGCACTTCGAAGCCCCACCGCCGCGGCTTGGCGAGTATCGTCCGGGCATCCCCCCGGCGCTCGAGCAGCTGGTGTCGCGGTGCCTGTCCAAGCGCCCGGAGGACCGTCCGCCGACCGTGCTGGCGCTGCGCGCCGAGCTGCGGAACCTGGCCCTGGCGACGCAGCAAGACGCGGGTCCCGCCGCGCCGCTGTGGCCGCAGCGGGTCCGTTCGCTGGTGCGCGACTCCCAGGGCGGAGCGGCCGAGGGAGCAGCGGCGCCGGCGCCCATCACGGCCCCGGGTCACGCGCCGCTCGCCGCCGCCGAGAGGGCACACCTCCAGGTCGCGACGCCCGGGCGTCGCTGGCGGTGGTTGGCGCTGGGGTTGACCGCCACCGCGCTGCTCGCGCTGGCGGCCTCCTTTGGGCTCCGCGCAGCGCGCGGTCCCGCCTTGGGGGCGCCCGCGGTCCTCGGCGCTGCGCCGGCGCCCGCCGCGCCGGCGGCCCGCGTCGCCTCGACCGTCGCGGTCGCGAGCGGGGCGCCGACAGCCGCGCCTGCGGCTCCGGTCGCGACCGCCGCCGCAGATGCCGGGCCGGTGCCCGCCGCGTCGCCGCGGCCCTCGCCGACCCCCGCCGCCGCGACGGTGGCACCCCCGCCTCAAGGTACCTTCCCGACCTCGGCGCGCCCGCACTCCCGCGGCCGTCGACAAGCTCAACCGCCCGGCAGCACCCAGGCATCCTGATGAGACACTCGACCCCTTCGCTCACTGATCACCGCGCGGTCGCGGCTCGCGGCGCGGGTTTCAGGCCCGCTCGCCGCCGGGGCCGGGCGGGCGGCTGGCTCGCGCTGGGCCTCGCGCTCTGCGCGTCGGGTGGCGCCGCTGCCGAGGTCAAGTCGGCCGCGGCCGAGGAGCGCGCGCGCCAGGAGTTTGCGCGCGCGCAGCGCGCCTATGACATCGGTGCCTACGAGGAGGCGATCACGCGCTACGAGGCCGCCTATCGCGAATTTCCGGCGCCGGCCTTCCTCTTCAACATCGCCCAGGCCCAGCGCCTGCAGTACCGGATCGACGGCAAGCTCGAGCACCTGCGCCGCGCCCTCGCGCTCTATGAGAGCTACCTGCGCCAGCACACGGTGCCGCCCAACGGCGAGCTCGTGCAGCGCTTGATTGTCGAGCTGCGGGCGACGCTCGCAGCCGAGGAGCGGCGAGCCCGAGCGGGCGCGGCGACCGGGCAGCTCGTGATCCAAGGCCACCTCGGTGCCGAGCTCCTGCTCGATGGCCGGCCGATCGGGCGCTCACCGCTGAGCGCGTCGGTCGCAGCGGGCAGCCACCGCGTGCGCGCCCAGCGCTCGGGTTATCGCCCCTGGGAGGGTAGTGTGCTCGTGGCGGCCGGCGCGCGGGTCGAGCTGGTGCTCGACCTGCAGGCGGCTGGGCAGCCGCAGGGCGCGGCGCTGGGCGCCGGGCCGCACCCCCGCGGAGAGCCGGCCCTTTTATCGGCGCGTCTGGTTCTGGGCGCTGACCGCGGCGGTGGTCGGGGCGGCGGCAGGCACGAGCGCCTATTTCGCGCTGCGCGACCCCGGTAGCTCGCTGCCGCAGATCGATCTGAGGCGATGATGATGACGCTGCAGGGAGCGACGTGGAGGCCGCATCGAGCGGCGTGCCGGCGGCGGCCGCCGTCGGCGTGCGGGCGTTGGGCTTGGGCCGGGCTGGTGGTGGCGCCGTTGCTCACCGCCTGCAGCGGGGGCGGCGAGGTGCCCGGGCAGCTCGTCGTGCACCTCTATCGCCAGCCGGGCCTGGCGGTGGGGCCCGTGACGGTGACCGCGGCCGAGGAAGGCGGTGCCACGGGCGAGGTCACCCTCGCCGCGCCCTTCGCGAGCTGCGGCAGCAATCGGCTGCGGGTGTTGCCGTCCACGGCGGCGGGGCGCGTGACGTTGACGGCTCGGGCGACGCCCGGCGGGGAGGTATCGCTCGCCGTGACCCTGCCGCGCGCCGAGGTCGATCTCGTCTTCGGCGCGGGCGCCACGCGCGAGCCGAGCGGCTGCCCACCCTCTCCCGACGGCGGCCCGCCGGTGGGCGAGCTGCGCGCGCTGGGCGCGGCTTGCGACGCGCACGCGCAGTGCACCGACGGCGTGTGTCTCAAGCAGGTGACCCGCAGCGGCCAGACCTGGCCGCTGAGCGGGGGCTACTGCACACGGGCGTGCTCCCGCACCGCAGATGCGGGCAGCGCACAGGCCTGCGGCGCGCTGGCGGCCTGCGTGGAGGAACGCACCGCCAACGACGACGTCGTCGGCGCCCACTGCTTCGGTCACTGCGAGGGGCCCGCCGACTGCCGCACGGCCGAGCGCTTCGAGTGCACGCTGGCGAGGAACTGCTACCCGCTGCCGCCCTGAGGCCAGGCGCATGCACGCTACGAGCGGTGAGCGTAGCCACGGGACCGAGCCGATCCGTCCGACCGACCACGGTGTCCGACCGACCAGGGTGCCCGACCGACCAGGGTGTCCGAGCCGACCAGGGCGTCTGGCACCCCAGGTCCGCAGGGCCCCGGCACCCCAGGCCCGCAGGCACCCCAGGCCTGCAGGGTGGGCCGGTCGACCTCCCCGCCGCCCGCCTTCTCAGGGTCCGCACCCGGCCGTGTGTTTGTAGAAGGTCACGTTCTCGCTCGCACTGCGAACCAGTAGGAAGACGTTGTAGCGCGACACATAGCGCCATCGACCGAAGGTCCCCTGCGTCACCGTGACCGCGGGCCCGGGGGCCGCCATTCTGTGCCAGGCCTTGGGCGACACGCCGAGGGGCAGTACATACGCCGCGCCGCCCACCCATCCGACCAGTGCGTCGGCCGCCGGGTCATAGTCCACGCCCGGCGCGGCCGGTTGGCCGATGGCCTCCCCACCCGCGATCTCCCATTCGGGATCGAGCGAGACCACCTTGGCCTTGGCGATGTCATAGACGAGCGTCGCACCGCCGCTGCCGAGCGAGAAGAAGAGCCGGCGGCGCGTGTCGACGAGTCCGCGACGAGGCCCCCAGCCGTCGTACTTGCCCGTGTAGGGCGGGTAGCCGAAGTCCAGCAGCCGGGTCCAGGTGTTGGTGTCGTAGTCGTAGCTGTTGAAGCCCGCCGCCCCGTGGAAGCCGCTGGCCGGGGGTCGTGGCACTGGCGGGTAGCTGGGGAGATTTGAAAGGTCCCCGCGGGCTGGCGGTTCTCCCAGAGCTTGCGTTCGAAATCGAAGGTCCAGGTGAGCGTGGTGCCGCCACCGTCGGTCGAGCGGGACCCGCCGAAGGCCCAGAAGCGGTCGGCGTGCGCCAGCATCTGTAGCCCATCGTAGGTGTGCCGCGACACTGGCTGGCCGTCGTCGAGGGGGTCCTGGTTGAAGGGAGGTCGCGAGGGGTCCGTCAACCGCTCCCACTTCGAAGCAGGAACGTGGAAGGCGTAGAGTTCGTTGCCGCCGTAGTCGTTATGGCCGCCACCCCAGATCACCATCTTGCGCCGCTTCGCGTCCCAGGCCCCCCCACCCCAGGCCAACACGATCGCGCGGCAGCCCATCACCAGGTAAACCCGTGGTGCGCCCCGCCTGCAGACATCCTCGAGCTTCGTGTTCGGCGCCTCGTACCAGCTGTCTGCAGGCAGCTCGATCAGCCGGCGCTCGCTCTCGGTCAGCGACGGATCCTCCGTGCAGCCGTAGTTCGCGGCGTCGGGTGCCCCGGTGTCGCGCGCAGCCGTCCGCCCGTCGGGCTGGCGATCGGCTGCGTCGCGCCTGGTGGCCGCCGAACGGTCGGTGATGGCGGCGTCGGCCCGCCCCTTCACCCGGGTGCCACTCGAGCACCCCACCAGGGCGCTGAGGCCGAGGGCGAGGACCAGGCGCTGTGTTCGCATGCATGCACCTCCCCGGGGCACCGGCTGGGTTCGAGACCCCCGCGAGAGTATGCCATCCGGGCTGGACTTTGGTGTAGCAGCCACGACCGCGCTTGCCCCGACCGGCGGTGCCGGTGCCCGGCAAGACCCGTGCGACCACCCGAGACGGGTGTCGCGGGCCCGGCTCGGCGCACCGGTCGACCGGGTCGATCGTCCGGGTAGCCCGGTGCGCAGGCGGGCGCACCCGCGCCCGCCTGCGCACCGCGATCACTCGTGAGGGAAGGCAGGCGCGACGCACTCGGCGGCCGGCGGTCGTGCCGGCGTCCTTGCGCGTCCCGGGCGCGTGGGCGGGGCCGGCGGCGCCAGCACGGCGGCCATCTCGTGGGTGTTGAGGCGCGTCTTGAACCAGGCGTCGTACGCGCTCCTGGGGCCATGCGTGGTGCGGACCTCGAGCTTGGCCGTCAGCGTGCCCGCTGTTTGGTGAATATTTGGGTAGGTGGCCGCCAGGTTGAGGGACAGGATGCCGTGCTGGGCCAAGGGCGCCAACTCGCTCGGCTGCGAGACGCCGTCGTGGTTGCGGTCGAGCCACAGCGCGAGGCGGCGAAAGACCGCATCGCGCGCGTCGAGCACCTGGTCGCCGTTGCCGCCCTGCGCAGGGTCGTCCCAATGCGTGAGGGCGGCGACGCCGTCGTAGCAGCGTCTGCCTGCGCAGGGCGTTTGATCGCCGAAGAGCTCGGCGCCCGTGCTGATGCGACCATCACCGTCACGGTCGAGCACGACCAGGCCATCCCGCTCGCCGACCCAGGTCGTGGATTGCGGCCTGCCGCTACCCACGAGGTCGAAGGGAACGCGCTGCGACGAGACCTCGACCCCATCATCGTCGAGGTCGACCACGATCGGGGAACAGCATTCGTTGAGACGACACGCGCACTGTTCCCACGTCACTCCCCTGATGGAGTAGACCACGAGGCGGCAGGTGAAGCTGCCGTTCGAGTAGCACACCGGCGGCGCGTCGACGGTAATGCGGTTCGCGTCGCAGGAGGTGCTTCCGCCGGGGCCGCTGGCGCGCAGGGTGACGATGTGGCTGCCGGGCGCGAAGGTGAGGCTGGTTGAGCCGGCGCACGGGATGGCCCCCTGATGGGCGCCGTCGAGGGCCCAGGTGCACGAGCTACCGTTGCTGCTCCAGTTGATCGCGAAGTTAGTGTGGGTGTTGCCGCCGCTGGGGCCGATCGAGGCCGAGCAGCTCGGCGGTGGCGGGGCAGCGCTCCTAGGCGGAGGAGTCGGCGCAGGCGGTGGTGGCGCCGGAGCCGGTCTCACGACGACCGGGGGTGGCGGGGGCGGCGCACAGACCGTCCCATCGTGCAGCATGCGCCCCATTTCGTTGCGTAGCACCTCGACCTGCTGGGCGATGCCGACGCGGATGCCGCGCTCGCGCTCGACCTCGATCTCCTTCCGCGCCGGGTTGATCAGGCTGAGGTCGGTATCGGGACAAAGGGCGTGTTCCTGCACGAAGGCGTCGATGCGGGCGGTGGCCCTCACGCGCACCTGCTCCGCGATGGCGTCGGCGCCGATGGCGCAGCCCCCGAGCTGGTTGAGGGCCCAGGCGCGCCGCTCATAGACGAGTTCGATCCCCTGCTTGACCCCGAGGCTGTAGGCGATCGTCTTGCGATCGGAGTTGTCGTCGCAGACCGCCGCGGCCTTGAGCTCGTGGGCGGCGTAGGCGGAGGCCGTCAGGGCCCCGTTGTTCGCCGACGCGATCGCCCAGGCGGCAACGAATTTGTAGCTCTGGTCCGTGAGGTCGGGATAGGTGCTGCGGATGCGCTGCTCCGCGTCGGCCGCGCCACTCGCGATGGTGCGGCTGACAGCCTCGACGACCTCTTGCACCAAGGCCTCGCAGCGCCGCTGGGAGCTGCCGGCAGGAGCGGTATCGAGTGGACAGCGTTCGTACTGCTGCCTCTCGCTGTCGCTCAAGCCGAGGGCCGCCCGGCCGATTCCCGGCAGCGATGGGGTCTTCGCCTGGGTGAAGCGCGCTGCCACGGTCTCCATCCCCGGCAGCGGATCGCCGAGCCGATCGGCCGTGATGCGATCGAGCGCCGGCACGCTCTGCCTTTGGGAACCGAGCTTCTCCTTCAGCTCGGCGACGAACGCATCAACCCCTTGCGCCCGAGCGGCGTCGGTTTCGAGTCCCGCAATCACGAGAGCACGATCCGCTTCGTCCTCCGAGACGCTCTCGAGCGGCAAGGCCCCCGTCGGGTCGCGATGGAGCCGAGGGTCATGGCTGGACGGCGGCGCTGGCGTGCTCGGGGCCTCCGAACAAGCCATCCCCAGGGGCAGGCAGCTCAACAGGCCCATGCGAAGCAAGCTAGATCCGCTCATAGCCCTACCTCCCTCTCGTGTGCCGCGCCGTGCACGGCGCGAGCGGCGTGCCGCGACGAGTCACTGACTCGACCTCGGCGGGCCTCCGTGGCGGGCGTTCTTCAGGCCCGGCCCAGCTCGCCTCAGGGCGCCGCCGGTCAGCGTCGGCTATTCACATCTCGTGCCGGATGGAATCTGGACGCAGCTGCCTGCAAGAGGGGGGCGGGAACAGCGCTCGGCCTGGCCGCCGAAAAGGGGCCCGCCCTGGCGCGAACGGGAGCGATTCGAGGAAATCGCGCGATCATGGCCGCCCCCCCAGAGTCGGCGAGCGCCGCGTCTTCGCGGGCGGGCCAGGCGCCTCGCACTCGCGCCGAGTCCCGCTCCAGGAGGCCACTCCCGGCCGCTGCGGGCCTCGATCCCCCCCCGGGGTGGTGCCCCGACTCACCGCCCGGCGACAAGCAGGTCAAGGGCACCCTCGCGGTCCGCACCGCCAAGGGCAACGCCACGCTCGCGGTCAAGAGCTGCCGCGGTCAGGGGACGTAGATCGCCGTCGTCGCGAGCTCCTCGTAGTGGTGCTCGCCGCCGATCACGATCACCCGCGAGCCGATCGCGGTGGCCGTGTGGAGCACGCGGCCCGGCACCAGATCGGGGCCCGTGGTCCAGCCCGCCGGCGGCCCGAGCGTGAAGAGCGACACCGCGTCGCCCCAGGGTCCTCCGTGGCCGCCAGACACCAGCACCCGCCCGTCGGCCAGCAGCGTGGCTTGATGGTTCAGGACCGCTGAGGCGGGTGACCCGGCCGAGCTGACGCCGCCGGTCGCGGGATCGAAGATCTCGCTCGTGGGGACGAAGCAGTCGGTTGCCACGTCGCACAAGCCCCCGACGAAGAGCACCCGCCCATCGCTCAGCCGCGTGGCGCTGTGCTTGAAGCGGGCGTGGCCCAGCTTCGCTGTCAGCGTGGTCGCCTGGCCGGTCGCCGGATCGTAGACCTCCAGCGTGTCGTGGACCTTGCTACCGTCGGCGCCACCCCCGATCAGCACGCGGCCGTCGCCGAGCTTGGTCACCGTCGCGAGGTGGCGCGCCACCGAGAGCGCCCCCAAGGGGCTGCGCCAGCTGTTGGTCTGCGGGTTGTAAAGGTTGATCGTCAGATGCGAGCCCAGGTTGTCGTAGCCGCCCGTGACCAACACCTCGCCGTTGTCGAGCAGCGTCGCCCGGTGGCTGCGGCGGAGCTTCGGCATCGCCCCTGTGGCGGTGAAGGCCGTAGCCGCCGGCTGGGAGGGATCGAAGAGCTCCGCGCCGACATAGGTGCAGTTGCCCCAAGTGTTCGCGCAGCCGCCGACGATCAGTACCCGCCCGTCGAGCAACCGCACGGCCTCGTGAAAGACATGGCCGGTCGTCATCGTGCCGGCTGCTTGCCAGGTGTCCGTGCGCGGATCGTAGCGCTCCGCGCTGGCCAGCGCGTCCGACCCCGTGCCGACCCCGCCAGCGACGAGGATCGTCCCGTCTGACAGCAGCGTGGCCGTGTGTTGGGCGCGGACCGAGGCCATCGAGCGGCCCGCCGACCAGCCCGCCGGCAACACGGGGCCATCGCTGCCGAGATCGGCCGGGGGCCTGGCGTCGCGTTGAACGCCGCCACCCGCATCCGCTCGGGCCGACTTCAGGTCCGCGCCGCCATCGCGCGTGCCTCGCGCGTCGGCGTGATCCTTCCCGCCATCGCTCGACGTGCAGGCGCCGGCCACCACGCACGACGCGGCGAGCCCCAGCGCCCAGGTGGCTCCCGCCGCGCGCCGACCCTGGCCCCGAGCTCCCGCCAGCTTCCCCCGCTGCTCTGCTTCCATGCTCCCTGCCTCCTGTGCGCCCCTCGGCGACCGACAGTGTAGCGCGCGGCCGGCGCTTTGCTGCACCCCGCCGCGCTGGCGACCCCTGGCGATGCTATGCTCGCGGCCGCCCTTCGGGATGAGGCCCGCTCCAGTCGCATGACTTGTCGCATGATCTTGCGTCGCCCAGCCTGGTTGACTTGGGGGACCGCCCACGATGCGGCGAGCGCGCCGCTGGCGGGCGGTGGCTGGCGGCGTGCGCTGCTGGCGCTGGTGCTCGCCGGTCTGGCGCTCAAGCTCGTGCGCTTGTCCGAGCCGCCGACCTTCTACCTCGACGAGGTCTACCACGCCTTCACGGCGCAGCAGTATCTGCACGGCAATCCGGCCGCCTACGACCCCTGGGCCAAGCCACCGCCCGACCGTGCCTTCGAGTGGACGCATCCGCCGCTGGCCAAGCTGCTGATGGCGGCCGCCATGGCGGTCTTCGGCGAGACGCCCTTTGGCTGGCGTATCGGGTCGGTGCTGTGCAGCACCGCAGCCGTGGGACTCACTGCGCTGTTATCCGCCGAGCTCTTCGGCTCCGGCGCGGCGGCGCTGTGGGCGGCGCTGCTGCTCAGCCTCGAGGGCTTGTCGTTCGCGCTCGGTCGCATCGCGATGAACGATGCCTATTTCGTCTGCTTCGCGCTCTTCACCCTGCTGCACTATGTGCGCTGGAAAGACGGGGCGCGCCCGCGCTCCCTGCTGCTGGCCGCCACGGGCCTCGGTCTCGCGCTGGCGACCAAGTGGACCGCCTTCTACCTGTTCGGCATCCTCGGCCTCGACCTGTTGCGTGACCTGCTGCTCGGGCGGCGCCGCTGGCGCGACCGCGGCCTCTGGGGCGCCGCCCTCGCCTTCGCGACGATCCCGCCGCTGATCTACCTGGCGAGCTACGGGCACTTCTTCGCGCTCGGGCGCGGCTGGCGCCAGCTCGTCGAGCTGCAGCAACAGATGTGGTGGTACCACACGCGGCTCAGGGCCACGCACCCCTACCAATCGCGGCCGTGGCAATGGGTGCTCAACCTGCGCCCGGTCTGGCTGCATGTGGCCTACCTGCGCGACGGTTGGGTCGCGCACCTCTACGCCCTCGGCAACTCCGTGATCTTGATCGCCGGCTTCGCCGCCGCGCTGCTGTGGAGCTGGCGTGACGTCTTCGCCGTGGCCGCTCCCCAGGTTGGCGGGGGTCGCCTGAGCCACGCCCAGGCGCAGCGGGTCCTGCGGGGGCGCTGGGCGCGGTGGTTCGTGCTCTTGGCCTACTTCGCGCTCTGGCTGCCGTGGAGCTTCTCGCCGCGCATCATGCTCTTCTACCACTACGCTCCGGCGCTCCCGCTGCTCTGCATCGTGCTCGGGCTGGCGGTGGCGCGCGCGCGCGCGGGGGAGGGGACCCTGCCGCGCTGGACGCGTCCCGCGGCGGCGGCGGTGGTGATCGGGGCGCTGGCGTTCTTCGTCGTGACCTACCCGGTGCTCACCGGCGTGCCGCTCCCCAAGACCCTGATCGAGCGGGGCTACGCGCGCCTGCCCGGCTGGCGCTAGCAGCCTCGCCGATGGCCTCGCAGCGCTTGCAGCAGCTCGACCAGCGCCTCGCCGAGCTCGGCCTGCGCGCCGAGGACCTCGTCGAGCGCTTCGTGCGGGCCAGCGGCCCCGGTGGCCAGCATGTCAACCGCACCTCGACCGCGGTGCAGCTCGTCCACCTGCCGAGCGGGCTCGAAGCGCGGGCCGAGGGCGAGCGCTCGCAGCACCAGAACCGCGTGGCGGCCCGCGAGCAGCTGATCGCCCGCGTCGAGGCCCAGCGGGCGGCTGCGGCCGCGGCGAAGCGCGCTGCCGCCGAGCGCGAGCGGCGCCGTCGCCGCCGTCCACCGCCGGGCGCGCGCCGCGTGACCGTCGCCGACAAGCGCCGGCGAGGCGCCCTCAAGCGCCAGCGGGGGCCGCGGCGGGCGAGGACTGAGTACAGCGACCCGGAACTTGGGCCCTCAGTCCCCGATCTAACGTCCGACGCTGCCGCGGATGAAGGGGTTGTGCTGCCGCTCGGCGCCGATCGTCGTCGTCGGCCCGTGGCCGCTGAAGACGATCGTGCTGTCCTCGAGCGTCAGCAGGCGCTCGCGTAGCGAACGCATCAGCGTCGGCAGATCGCCGCCTGGCAGGTCGGTGCGGCCGATCGAGCCGGCGAAGAGCGTGTCGCCGACGAAGACGAGGCCTGCGCTCGCCAGGTGCAGCGAGCAGCCGCCGGGCGTATGACCGGGGGTGGCCAGCACCTCGGCCCGCTGGTCGCCGAAGGTCAGGGCCGTGCCGGCGACCAGCTCCTCGTCGACGCTGGGGACCTCCGGGGACGGCAGGCGGAAGACGCTGGCCTGCAGCGCCAGCTGCTGCAGCCAGGTGCGCTCCGCGGCGTGAATGGCGAAGGGGACAGCGAAGTGCCGTTGCAGGGCGGCCACCGCGCCGACATGGTCGATGTGCGCGTGCGTGGCCACGATGCGCTGCACCTCCAGTCCCAGCGCGGCGACGCGCGCCGCGATGCGCTCGGCCTCGTCACCCGGGTCGACGATCAGCGCCGCGCGCGTGCGGGCGCAGGCGACGAGGTAGCAGTTCTCGGCGAAGGGTCCGTTGGTCAGGGTCTCGACCACGATTGCGCCATGCTCGGCCATCACTCCCCCTGTGCTCCCGTGCTCGCAGCGGCTTGAACTGCAGGCGCGCTGGGACTATCTTCCCGGCACCTGAACGGGAGGCTCGCTGATATGTCAATTGGGATAGCATCTCCGATGCGAAGTGAGAACCGCGGCAAGAAGCTGGCGATCGTGGTGGGCGGCGGACCGGCCCCGGGCATCAACGGCGTGATTCGTGCGGCCACGATCGAGGCCACCAACGCCGGCCTGCAGGTGCTCGGCGTGCTCGAGGGCTTCAAGTGGCTAGCCCAGGGCGACACGACGCACGTGCGCCCGCTGACGGTCGACGAGGTATCGCGCATCCACCTGCAGGGCGGCTCGGTGCTGGGCACCTCGCGCGAGAATCCGTCGAAGAGCGAAGAGAAGCTGGGCAACGTCGTGCGGGCGCTGCGCGGGCTCGAGGTCGACTACCTCGTCAGCATCGGCGGCGACGACACGGCCTCGACGGCCAGCAAGGTCGACTCGGTGACCGGCAAGGAAATCGAGATCGCGCACGTGCCCAAGACGATCGACAACGATCTGCCGCTGCCGGGCGACCTGCCGACCTTCGGCTACCAGACCGCGCGCCAGGTGGGGGTCGATCTGGTCTGCAACCTGCTCGAGGACGCGCGCACGACGATGCGTTGGTACTTCGTCGTGGCGATGGGGCGCACCGCCGGTCACCTGGCGCTGGGCATGGGCAAGGCCTCGGGCGCGACGCTGACCATCATCCCGGAGGAGTTCCGCGGTCGCAAGGTGCGGCTGGCCGATCTCTCGCGGATCCTCGAGGGCGCGGTGCTCAAGCGCAAGGCCGCCGGTCACATGCACGGCGTGGCGATCATCGCCGAGGGCGCCGCCGAGTGCATCGACGAGCAGGATCTCAGCCAGCTCAAGGACGTCGAGCGCGACGATCACGGGCATGTGCGCCTGGCCGAGTTGCCCTTCGGGCGCCTGATCAGTGTGCTGGCGCGCAACGAGCTCGCCAAGCTCGGGCACAAGGTCACGACCGTCGACAAGAACATCGGCTACGAGCTGCGCAGCGCGGCGCCGGTGGCCTTCGACCTCGAGTACACGCAGGATCTGGGGAGCGCGGCCGTGCGCTCGTTGCTCAGCGGCAACACCGGCGTGCTGATCTGCGTGCAGGGGGCTGATCTGCTGCCGCTGCGGCTCAAGGACATGCTCGACCCGCAGACCGGCAAGATGCGTGTGCGTCGTGTCGAGGTCGATTCAAACGCCTACGCCAACGCGCGGCGCTTCATGGTGCGCTTGGGTCCCGACGACTTCGAGGGCGAGGCGCTGCAGCGGCTCGCCGCGGCGAGCGGCATGGCGCCCGCCGACTTTCAGGCGCGCTACGGCGATCAGGCGCGCCCCTGGTGAGCGTCGGTCGAGGCGGGACGGGGGCCGCGCGATATGTCAAAGCAGGGCGACTGGCCGCAGCTGCCCGTCCTCGTTCAGCTGATGCGCGGCGCGGGGCTCAGCCCCGCGGCGATCGATAATTTCTGTCGCCTCTACCGGCGTTATCGCGGAGGCGATCGCGGCACGGTGGACTGGTCGGAGGTCAAGCCGGCCGGCGTCGGGGACGTGGTAGAGCACCGCACGCTGCGCGGCAGCCCGAACGAGCAGCGGGGACAGGCGCTGCTCGACACCCTGGTTTGCATCAAGCTCAACGGCGGCCTCGGCACGACGATGAACCTCGATCGCGCCAAGTCGCTGATCGCGGTGCACGGCGGTCGCTCCTTCCTCGAGCTGAGCCTGGCCCAGGTGGCGGCGCGGCGTCGTGAGCCGGGCGGACGACCGGCTCTGCTGCTGCTCAACAGCGCGCGCACGCGCGCCGATAGTTTACCGGTGATCGCGCGCGCCGGCGCCCTGCAGCCCGATGGGCTGCCCTGGGACTTCCTCCAGCCGGTCTACCCGCGGCTCGACGGGCGCAGCGGCGGGGCCGCCCGATTGCCCGACTCGGAGTCGCGGTGGGCCCCCGCCGGCCACGGCGACGGTTACCTCAGCCTGCAAGAGGGCGGGCTGCTCGAGGCGCTGATCGGCTGCGGTTATCGCTGGGCCTTCGTCAGCAACATCGACAACCTCGCGGCCACGATCGATCCGAGCCTGCTGGGCTACCTCGACCGTGAAGGGATCGACTTCGCCCTCGAGGTCACCGACAAGACCGTGGCCGATCGCAAGGGCGGGGTGATCGCGCGGCGCGGGGGCCGCCTCACGTTGCTCGAGCGAGCCCAGGTACCGCCGGAGCAGGCCGCCGAGCTCGACGATACGGCGGCCTTTCCGCTCTTCAACACCAACAGCGCCTGGTGGAATCTGCCGGCGTTGCGGCACCGACTGGCGGCGGGGCCGCTCGACCTGCCGCTGATCGTCAACCACAAGCAGGTCGGTGGTGCCGACATCGTTCAGCTCGAGACCGCGCTGGGCGCGGCCATCGGCTGCTTCGAGCGCTCGGTGGCGGTCCATGTCGGGCGTGAGCGCTTCGCGCCGGTCAAGGCGACCGACGACCTGTTGGTGGTGCGATCGGACGCCTTCGTGGTCGATGGCGCGGACGGTGGGCTGCGCCCCAATCCGGCGCGCGATCCTGCGCTGGGGCCCGTCGTCGTCCGCCTCGACGAGGCGCACTACCGCGGGGTCGACCAGCTCGAGCAGCGGTTCGCCACCCCGCCGAGTCTGGTCGGCTGCGCCAGCCTGGAGATCGAGGGCGACGTGCGTTTCGGGCCCGACACCGTGCTGCGTGGCCGGGTGGTGCTGCGCAATCGCAGCGGGCGGCCCCAGCAGCTCGCGCCTGGGGCGGTGCTCACGGACCGCACGCTCGAATGGACGGACTGACGGCCCGCAGCGCCCGGACTCCGCCGATCTGGACCCCTAGGAGCCTGTCGAGGCGCGAACCACGAGGGGGCGCAGCAATTCCCGACAGGCCCTGACGCGGGGCCTCTGGGGGGGTGGCAGAGTTGGGATGGGATGAGTCGGGGACTAACTTGGAGAGAACCCGTACACCGGTGCGCTGGGTCGGGTCACTGTTTGGGTGGGACTTTTTGCGCACCCTACGAAACTTCTCAAGATGCCGATATCGCTCATAAGACTGATCGACGAAAGCCCGGGGGACTCGATCGACAGGGCTTCAATTGACGCAAATTGACGCAACGGCTTCGATTGACGCTACCTGGGTCATTTGCGTGTGTGTCATTTCCACAGTGCAGTCCCATAAAGCATATGGCGTGCCACGTTTCAGGAGCGCGTGAGCTGCGCCGGCGTTCGTCGCCTTCGGAAGCCTGCGGGGGCCCTGAGGGCTCACCCTGCACCGCCGATTCAGCGTCGCGCTTGCATGTGTAGCTAACTGAAATGAAACGTTTTTTGTCGAGATCGCTGAACGGCGACGGGTCGGCGTCGGTCGTGCCTCCGCGGCGTGGCCGAGGGGACCCCGGGCGCGGGAGCGGCGCGCCAGCAGGCATGCTGGCGGGCACGGACCGGGGCCTGCGCTCTCTGATTTTGCGAAAGCCGGTCGGAGTGCGACCGGGATCCGGACCGCGCTGGGTCGGTGGCTGTGCGGGTAGATCCGCGAGACGAAACGACTTAGGATCCCTTCCGAGCCCTGTGCCGGGACGGGGCCTCGGAGCCCCAGGTCCCCGGGGCCGCCGGGCCTCAGGGTCCCGCCGGCGCAGCGGGGGTGGGGGTCTGGGGGATGGGGGTCTGGGGGGAGCGGGCAGACCATGACCGACAGCGACTACATGGCGTTGGCGCTCGTCGAGGCGGATCGGGCGGCTGGGTTGGGGGAGGTGCCTGTCGGTGCCCTGGTGGTTGATGCGGATGGCCAGGTCCTCGCCGCGGGGCACAACCGCCGCCAATGCGACCGAGACCCCACGGCCCACGCTGAGGTCCTGGTTCTGCGCGAGGCCGCCCGCCGACGAGGCGACTGGCGGCTGGCCGGAACCTGCCTCTACGTGACGCTCGAGCCCTGTCCGATGTGCGCAGGTGCGCTGGTCAACGCACGCGTCGATCGCCTCGTCTTCGGCTGCGGCGACCCCAAGGCCGGGGCGGTCTGCACGCTCTACACGCTTTGCTCCGATCCTCGACTCAACCACCGCGTCGAGGTCCTCTCCGGCGTGTCGGCCGACGCCTGCGCCCGCCGCCTCTCGGACTTCTTCGCCCGGCTGCGCGCGCAGCGGGCTTGCTGACCGCCGGTCCCGCGCCCTCCGCTTTCCCACCCCGACCGGACCCCTCGCATCGGCGCCTGTCGCACCGACTGGTAAGCGCAATTGCGCGAGGCGGCGCCTAGACTTGTCTCGATCGTGGTAGACGGCGTTAAGTATATGCAACTAAGCACGAAATCGAGCGCAGTCGATATGGCCCGTGGATTGCTTTTGCCGAGGCCGAACAGAGGGAATCGGCATGACCTACGGTACCGTTCTGACGCTCACGCGATCCTTGATTCTGTCGCTGGGCGTTGTCCTGCTCTCCGCGGTCGGCCTGCGGTCGACGACGCTGCGGCTGCCCTTCGTGCCGATGCCGGAGCGGCTGCTGTCGCCGCTGCCGAGGTCGCTCGGGGACGGACCGCACGAGCCCTGGTACGCCATGCTGGCGCGAGGCCTTCAGGGCGGGCGCCGCGCGCGCCCTGGCGCCGTGGCACCGGTGGCCACCGCGGCGACGGCTGCGGGTCGGGCGCGCCCGGTGGGCGTGGCATGGGCGTCAGACCCGCTCGCGCCGTCGCTGCGCCCCTTGGACGAGGCCCCCGCACGGGCCGAGCAACGAGGCCCCGAGGCGGCGCTACCAGCGCCCGCGCTTCAGCCCGTGGTGTCCGCCGACGACCCGCTGCTGGTACTGGCGATGACGGGTGAGACGCAGCTGCCACCGGCCTGCGGCCCGGAGGGCTGCCTGCTTCGCCGACTGCGGCGGCCGCTCGATGGTGGCGTCGATGACCAGCTGCTCGGCGCGCGCTTCGCTCGTGCCGCCGCCAGCCGTATGGCAGGGACGATCTCGGGCGACGGCGGCTCCGTGCTCGGACCGCTCTCGGCCCTCTTCAGCGATCCCGAGGCCGCGGGCGGCGGGCCGGCCAGCGCCGCGGGGGGCCGTCTCCAAGCGCTGCGAGCCCAAACGGGGGGTCCCACCTGGAGCAGTCGCGCGCAGGCGATCCACAGCCTCTGATCGCCAGGGGGGCGGCCCCGCAGCAGCGCTCGGAGGGCCGAGTGGTGGCCGCGTGGTCTCGCGATCGGCCGCAATCTGCATCGCGTTCCGTTCACGGCGTTGACGTGCGTAGGGGTAGCCACTATGCTGCGCCGACTTCGCACGGCCGAGGGGCCGGGCGGCCCAGGAGAGATGGCCGAGAGGTCGAAGGCGCCTGACTCGAAATCAGGTGTACGGTTTCCGTACCGGGGGTTCGAATCCCTCTCTCTCCGCGAAGACTGATGCGGGCCGGGCGGTGCTTGACCGAACAGGACGTCGCTGGAGAGATGGCCGAGTGGTCGAAGGTGCACGACTGGAAATCGTGTGTACCGCAAGGTACCGAGGGTTCGAATCCCTCTCTCTCCGCCAGCACCGGGTGCCGCACGGCCCGGGGCGTTCGTGGCGCGGAAGCCGGTCGACTGGAGGGCGCGGGCCGGTCGGCGCGTGATCGCCGAGGCGCCCCGCTCGGCGGGGGCCGGTGGCTCGGCGGGTGTTGGAGGTTCGTGTCCCGAGTGTTCGCGTCCTGAACTGACTCGCGAGTGTCTTGTGGCTCCGGGTGACGGAAGACCTGTGAACCCCGCCAGGCCCGGAAGGGAGCAACGGTAGTGGGTCGCCCGGGTACCCGGAGCCGCTTTTTTCTTCATGCGCGGCGCGGCGCCGCGCTTTCGCCACCTCCGATCCGGTCACCTCTGCACAGTCCACCTCCGAGCAGCCTGCGCGGATGGTGACGGACGACAAGTCGATAGCCATGGCAGAGGCACAGTCAGCTCAGGGATCCGCGGCGCCGTCGACCGGCGGCTATGTCGTGCTGGCGCGGCGCTACCGTCCGACGCGCTTCGAGCAGGTGGTCGGCCAGCAGCACGTTACGCGTACGCTGCAGAACGCGATTCGCGTCGGGCGGGTCCATCATGCCTACCTCTTCACGGGGTCGCGCGGCGTCGGCAAGACCACGGTGGCGCGCATTCTCGCGCGCGCGCTGAATCAACCGGGCGGGCCGACCCCCGATCCGCCGGCCAGCGCCGATCCCGAACAGGAGGCGCGCTTCGCCGTCGACGTGATCGAGATCGACGGTGCGAGCCACACCGGCGTGGATGACGTGCGTGAGCTGCGGGAGGCGGTGCGCTACCTGCCGGCTCACTCGCGCTACAAGATCTACATCATCGACGAGGTCCACATGCTCTCGACCAGCGCCTTCAACGCGCTGCTCAAGACGCTGGAAGAACCTCCACCCCACGTCGTCTTCGTCTTCGCCACCACCGAGCCGCACAAGATCCCCGCGACGATTCTGTCGCGCTGCCAGCGCTTCGACTTCAAGCGGGTCCCGACGCCGCTGCTCGTCGAGCACCTGCAGCGCCTGCTGGTCGAGGAGCAGCTGAGCGCTGAGCCGGGCGCGTTGGCGCTGATTGCCCGTGCGGCAGAGGGTGGTGTGCGCGATGCGCTCAGCCTGCTCGACCAGGTGATCGCCTACGCGGCGGGGCGCGGCAGCATCGATGCGCCGCTGGTCGCGGAGGTGCTCGGCGTGGCCGACCGCCGCGTCTTGTTCTCGCTCTCGGCCGCGCTGCTGGCGCGCGACGCCGCGGCGGCGTTAGCGGTGGTCGACCGCTTGTTCGCCGACGGACACGATCTGGCGCGGTTCGCGCAGGACCTCGTCGGCCACCTGCGAGACCTGGTGGTGGTGCGCACCTGCGTCGATCCCGGCACCTTGGTCGAGGCCACCGAGGCCGAGCTGGCCGAGCTGCGCGCCCAGAGCGCCGGTGCGGCGGCGCCCCAGCTGCAGCAGCTCTTCGAGCGCAGCGTGCGCGCGGCCGAGCAGATCGCGCGTTCGTCGTTCCCGCGGCTCCAGCTCGAGATGGCGCTGATCGAGCTGGCCGAGGCGGTGCCGATGCTGCCCCTTGGGGAGCTCGTCGAGCGCCTCGAGGCGATGGAGCGACGCTTGGGCACGCCGGGCGGACCCGGGGCTGCACCCGCTCCCGGCGGTGGTGGTCGCGGGTTGGGCGCGACGGTCGCGGCCCCGTCGACCACCGCCCCGAGCAAGCGCAGGGCCGCGGCCGAGCCCCCGCGCGAGCCGGCTCCGGCGGCGAGTGTGCCCGTGGCGACGGGCCGACCGCCCCCGCCCGTTCAGGCGCCGCCCGTTCAGGCGCCGCCAGCCGCAGTCGCCTCGGCCGCGCCGGCTGTGTCCCCCCAGCCGGCGGACGACTCGCCGGCGGTCGCCGACGCCGAGTCTGGCAGCGTGCCGGTCTCGGCGGCGATGTCGCCGCTCGAGCGGTGGCGCACCCTCTTGCAGCAACTCGAGGGACCGGCGGTGGGCGTCTTCTCGTGTGGGCGCTTGCTCGGGTGGGAAGGGCGCCGCATCGAGCTCGGCTACCCCGCTGGCTCCTTCGAGCTGCAGCGGGCCGAGGATCGCGAGCGCTGCCGGGCGGTGGCGAGTCTGTGCTCGGCCAAGCTCGGCTATGAGATCGAGTTGCAGGTGCGCGCGCTGCGCCCCGACGACCAGGTCTCGCCGGAGCTCGCGCAGCAGTCGGTGCTCGAGCTGCAGGAGCACGAGCGGCGCGAACGGGCGCGACGCCTGACCGAGGAGGCGATCGAGCATCCCTCCACGCGCGCGCTCGTGGCCCGCTTCGGCGCGACCGTCAAGAGCGTGACCACCGGGCCTGAGGGGGTCGAGTCATGAGCGAGGTCGAGCGCCCGAACTTCGGTGAGCTGGTCGAGGCGGCGCAGCGGATGCAGCAAGAGGTGCAGCGCGTGCAGCAGGAGCTGGCTGGGCAGACCGTCGAGGGCTCCGCCGGCGGGGGTCTCGTCGTCGTGCGCGCCAACGGTCGTAACCAGGTGCTCTCGGTGGCGATCGACCCGCAGGTGCTGGGCGTGGGCGAGCTGGCGATGCTGCAGGACCTGATCGTGGCCGCCACGAACCAGGCCCTGGCCCGAGCGGCCGAGCTGGCGCAGCAGGCCCTGACGCGGGTGGCGGGCGGATTGCCGCTGCGTCTGCCTGGCTTGCTGTGAGGCCCGATCGTGGTGGCCGATCCGCTCAGCCGGCTGGTGCAGGAGCTGGCCAAGCTGCCCGGTATCGGTGAGCGCACCGCGGCCCGCTTGGCCTTTCACATCCTGCGGGCCCCCGAGTCCTACGCCCGACAGCTGGCCGAGGCGATCCTCGACCTCAAGGCGCGGCTGCGCGAGTGCGAGATCTGCTGCATGCTGACCGAGGCCGAGCGCTGCCGCGTCTGCTGCGAGGCGCGGCGCGACGCGGCGCTGGTGATGGTCGTGGCGACACCGCAGGACCTGCTCGCGATCGAGCGTGCGGCCAGCTATCAGGGCACCTATCACGTGCTGCACGGGCTGCTGTCCCCGCTCGACGGCGTGGGCCCCGACGCCCTGCGCATCAAGGCGCTGCTGGCGCGCTGCGGCTCCGGGGCCGCAGGCGCGCCGGCGCTGCGCGAGGTCATTCTCGCTACCCGGCCCAGCGTCGAGGGCGACGCGACGGCGCTGTACCTGGCACGGCTGCTCGGACCGCTGGGGGTCCGGACCACGCGGATCGCGTCGGGCGTGCCGATCGGTGGCGAGATCGAGCTGGCCGACGGCGTCACCCTGCACCGCGCGATCGAGGATCGGCGCGAGCTGCGCTAGGCCCAAGACACGCGCGTCCCGCGGCCGCGAGGCGGAAAGGCGAGAGTGGAAGGCGAGAGCGGAAGGTGGCCTCGACGGGTGCGGCCCTGCTAGAGTTCGCCCGCCGAACGGCTTATCCGTCGCAGGGAGGTGGGGAATGCGTGCGCTGCTACTCGCCATGGGACTGCTGCTCAGCTCGGGAGGGCTGTGGGGCTGCATCGTGCGGCCGCCCGGTTACCGGACGACCCACTACCAGTACCGCCACGAGCCTCGCCGCTGTACGACCGGCTGCGCCGACGAGGGTCTGCGGCGGGTCTGCCAGCGGCGCTGTCACATCTGGCGTAACGGCGTCTGCATCAGCTATCGCGAGTCGTGCCGTGACGAACGCTATTGCCGCCGACAGGTCACCCGCTGCCGCTAGGAGCCAGGCGAGCATGCTGGGGTGATGGCGCGGGGATTCACTCCCCGCGACGAGGGGGCTTTGCGAAAGCCCCCTGAGTCAGAAAGTCGGATGCGATGACGCAAGGGCCAGCTCCCCGGTCGCCGCGCGCCTCGCGCGTCGAGATGACGCAGCTCGTGCTGCCGAGCGATGCCAATGCGCTGGGCACGGCCTTCGGTGGGCGGATCATGCAGTGGATCGATGTGGCGGCGGCCGTCGCGTCGCGTCGGCACGCCGGCGGTGTGGCCGTGACGGCCTCGATCGACAGCGTGCACTTCGATCAGCCCGTGCACCTTGGCGACATCGTCGTGCTGCGGGCGTCGGTCAACCGGGCCTGGCGCAGCTCGATGGAGGTCGGCGTGCGCGTCGAGTCCGAGTCCGATGGTGGCCAGCGGCGGCACGCCGTGCGCGCCTATCTGACCTTCGTGGCCATCGACGCGCAGGGCCGCCCGCGCGCCGTGCCGACCTTGGTCCCCGAGACGGAGGCCGAGCAGCGCCGCTTTGCCGAGGCCGAGCTCCGGCGCGTGGCCCGGCTCTCCGCGCGCCGTCCACGCGGTCCCGTCGCGGGGTAACGGGCCTGTGACCCACGTCATCTCGCGCTCAGCTCCGCCTCGTCCACTGCGCCGCCGGCCGGCCGGTCTCGCGCTCGCGGCACTGCTGGGGCTGCTGACCTCGGCGAGTGCGCGTGGGGCGGCGCCGCCACCCGCCCAGGACCCGACCGCCGCGGACGACTGCTCCGAGTCGGCCGAGCGGTGGTCAGCGGCGCAGGCGCTGGCCTGGCTCCGAGGGCAGGTGCGCGAGATGCGCGCCAACGCGCTGCAGCAGCTCACCTGGAATGGTCAGCCGGTGCTGGTGACGCTGCACCACGAGCGTCTGGCGCTGATGGAGGCGCTGCTCGCGGCGCCCCACCAGGTCACGGCGCCGGATCCGAGCTGGGTCGCCGCGCGCGTGTTGGCGCCCTTCATCGAGCTGGTGGCCGCGCAGCCGCTCACCGCGCTCGATGAGGCCCGGGTCGAGGTGCTCGTGACCGACGAGGGTGGGCACCGCTACCGCGTGCCCTATCACACGCGTCGCGCGGGCGATGGGCGCGTCACCTATCGGTTACCGTTGGTCGGTCCCTTGCTCGTGCCCGAGGCGGGGCCGCTGCAGCCCGCCTCGCTCTTCCGTGTGACCTTGCAGCTCAGGCCCTCGCGCGGCGACGGCGGTGAGGCCTCGGCTCTGCGCGAGCCCTTGCGTGCACAGTGGGCCCTGGCGCCGCGCGCGCTCGGGGCCCTCGACCAGGCGGGGCCGCTCGCGGTCTCGGTGCGGCTGCGGCGGCTGCGGCTGGTGCGGCTGCGCTTGCTGCACAACGATCGGGCGGCGGCGCGCGCCCTCCTCGCCGGGTCGTTGGCTTGCGATCGGACGCCTGAGGTCGTGGCGCTGCGCGGCCTCGCCGCCGCCAAGCTGCCGCGGTTGTCGCGCGAGGCGATTGGACCGGCACAGCTCGAGCTCGGCGCCTCGGCGCTGCGCGGGCGCCTCGGACGCGCCTGGGCGCTGCGGCTGCTCGTGGCGCGCGAGCTCCTGCCGGCGGTGCAGGGCGGTCTGTTGCCCGCCGCGCGCTACCTGTCGCTCCAGCGCGCCTTGCGCGAGGCGGCGAGCGCGCTGGAGGCGGCGGCGCCGGCGCCCGGGTCCGCGTCGAGCCCGCGTCTCGCGGAAGCGGTCGCGGCCGCGCTCCAGCGCTTCGATACGCTGCTGGCCGAGGCCCTGGTCGAGGCCCTGGCCGCAGCCTGGCCGCAGCCCACCGCCGGCCTCGCGCCGACCCTGGTCGAGCTGCTCCCGCGCGCCTCGCTCGCACCGGCCCTCGAGGCTGCGGCGCGCGTCGAGGCCGAGCGGCGCGTGGCGTGGGCGCAGCTCGGCTTGCGCCCCTGGCGCCAGGTGGCGGGGGTCGCCGCCGAGGGCGCTGCCGACCCCGTTACCGAGCAGCAGGTCACCGAGCAGCGGCTGCTGCTGCGCGGCCCCGCGGCGCAGGGGCCGGCGACCGGCGAGCGCTTCACCGCGCTCGCACGCCCCCGCTTCGGCGCGGGGTGGGAGCACGCGGGCCTGCCCGCGCGGCCGACCAGCGTGAGCTACGTCGACGAGGCCGTGCGCTACTGGCGTCGTCAGGCGCGGGCGGCCACCACCCTCGCAGCCTTGCGGGCGGTCGCGCGCCGCTTGTTGGCGCAGGCCCCCAGCGCGGATCCCTCCCTCGCCCAGCGGGTGCGCCAGGCCCTGGGGTCGAGCGAAGCGCGCGGGGCCGCGCCGGCGCCGCCGCAGGATCCCGCCGCCGCGCCGGCGACGACGCGGCGGCGTGGGGTGGCCGCGCTGCGGCGCGCGCTGGAGGCGCGGGCAGCCGCTGCCACCCGTCGCGCTGCGGCGCTGGAGCTCGCGGCCAGCGCGCGCCCCGGCGATCGGCTGCAGGCGCTGCTGGAGCGCCTCGCGAGCGACGGTGACCCCGTCGTGCGGGACGCCGCGGTGCTAGGCCAGGCCCGACGCGGCGAGGCCGCGGCCCTGTTGGCGCTGGGGCCCTTGGCCCGCGGTGGAGCGTGCGAGGTGCAGGCCCCCGCGCTCGCGACCCTCAGCCGCAGACTTGACGCCGGCTCCCGGCGCCAGCTACTCCTCGCTGTGCTGCAGGGCGACTGCGAGCCTGCAACGCGCCAGGCGTGGCAAGCAGTGTTATGGTGGCACGCTGACGACTTGGAGCTGCTGCGGGCGGGCTTGTCGCAGCGCGCGGTCCGGGCGCGCATCGAGGCCGCGCTGAGCGTCGTGCACGCGGAGCTCGGCGCCCGACCGAAGCCGCCTGCACCAGAATGAGCTTGAACTGAGCAAATTGGTTTGTTATCAACGTTTTGAGCCTCGTCTTTGGGGCGTCGTTTTGCGCAAGGAGCGCTCGGTATGAACCCTGACTTGGTCATGTACGAAGAGGAGTTCCAGCAGATCCAGGCGGTCTGCACCCGACTCCACCGCGATGCCAGCGCCAAGGCCGTGCTGCTGATCGACAAGAACGGTCAGCTGATCGCCGACGCGGGCGACGTGGCCAACCTCGATACGGTTTCGCTATCCTCCTTGACCGCGGGCAACGTGGCGGCCACCGGCGGCATCGCCAAGCTGCTCAAGGAGAAAGAGTTTACCGGTCAGTATCACGAGGGCGAAGAGACCAGCGTGCACATGACGTTGGTCGCCCAGCGGGTGATCCTCGTGATCTTGTTCGACGAGCGCACTTCGCTTGGTCTCGTGCGTTTGCGGGTCCGCAAGGCGGGCGAGGAGATTGCGAAGATCTTCGAGGCGATGTTGGCCAAGGTCGCGGAGCCCTCGGCTCCTTCGATCTTCTCGGAGATCACGGACGAGGACATCGACAACCTGTTCAAGGACTAGGAGCCCTTCGGAGAATGTCGCGAGCCGGCCGAGCGCGAGGCGCGGCGAGCACCGGAGCGGAACGTACGGGCCGGTACGTGAGTACCGGAGCAGAGCCGCAACGACGCGATCGGTCGGCGCAGCAATTCTCCGACGGGCTCCTAGCGCTTCATCGAACGGCCCAGGGGCTGGCCGCAGTGGGATGGCATGTCGTTCATCAACTACTCCGCACGCGAGATCAACTGCAAGATCGTGTACTACGGGCCCGGTCTGTGCGGGAAGACGACCAACCTGCAGTACATCTACGCCCGCACGGCGCCAGCGGCGAAGGGCAAGATGATCTCGCTCGCCACCGAGACCGAGCGCACGCTCTTCTTCGACTTCTTGCCGCTCTCGTTGGGTGAGATTCGCGGCTTCAAGACGCGCTTTCACCTCTACACGGTGCCGGGTCAGGTGTTCTATGACGCCAGCCGCCGGCTGATCCTGAAGGGGGTCGATGGCATCGTCTTCGTCGCCGACTCGCAGATCGAGCGCACCGAGGCCAACATCGAGAGCTTCGAGAATCTCGAGCTGAACCTGATCGAGCAGGGCTACGAGCTCGAGAAGATCCCCTACGTCGTCCAGTACAACAAGCGCGACCTGCCCAACATCGCCCCGCTCGACGAGCTCCGCGGCCTCTGCAACCCGAAGGGCGTGCCCGACTTCGAGGCCGTGGCCACCACCGGCTTCGGGGTCTTCGACACGCTGAAGCTCGTGGCGAAGCAGGTCCTGACCGAGCTGCGGCGCGGCAAGTAGCGGCGCGACGAGCCGGACAGCCTCCTGATCCTTGGCGCTAGGTTATCCTTGGCGCGAGGGTCGACGACGGCGCCGCCTCAGCCGCAGCACCAACGCCGGCCCCAAGAGCCAGAGCAGCGGGAGCCTCGCCGCGGGGGCGTGGTTGGCTGCGTTGAGCTGGCAGGCGACCCCCTCGATCACCGCGCCACTCTCCGCCGAGGAGCCGGTGCCCAGGGTCGCCGGGGCGCCGCCGATTGCGGCGCCGCTGCCCGCATCGTCGAAGCTCACCGTCTGGGGCGCGGAGACGTTACCCGCCTCGTCGCGAGCGATCACCGTCAGCTGATAGGGCCCCGTGGACGGCATCTCCTCGTCCAGCGCGGTCAACCCCGGCGTGTAGGGCCGATCGACCACCGCCGCGCCATCGCGCTCGACCTGCGCCGACAGCTCGATCTTGGCCGCCTTGGTCACGTTGTCGCGGACCACGAAGCGCGCCTTGAGGCGGCCAGCGCTGATCACCGGCGTGCCGTCGATCGCGACGATCGGCGCGACGCTGTCGATCAAGATGTTGGCCTTGACCGGCTTGGCGTCGGGGTTGTTGTGCAGGTCGATCGCGCGGGCCTCGAAGACGTGGTTCCCGTCGCTCAGCGTGGGAGCGCCCTCGCCGGTGGTCTTGAGCACGCGATCGTACTGCGGCGCGGTGGGGAGCCAGGCCCCGCCATCGATGCGCCACTGGAAGCGGAGCAACGGGGCTGGCACCAGGTCGTCCTTCCCGATCGCGACCAGCCGCAACGACTCCGGGCGCGCCGCGACGGGTGGGTCGCTGGCCCAGCTGGTCTGGGGACCGCTGATGTCGCTGGCCGGTTTGGCGAAGGCGCGCAGGTAGAGCAGGATGTGCTGCTCGGTGGTGAGGGCGTGATCGACGTAGAGGTAGAGGCCGCTGAAGGCGCTGTCGGGCTCGTTCAGCGCCTCGAGCGGGAAGGCCAAGCGCTCATCGTACTGCGCCCGGACGGTGGTCAGCAGGCCATTGAGAATGTCCTTGAGCCGATCGGCGGGCAAGGGTGCGTTGATGGCCGCCACCAGGTCGGTGAAGCCGAACTCGGTCAGCTCGAGCGACTCGATGTCGAGCACGGCCGTGCGCGTGTCTTGATTCAGCACCACGCGGGCGCTGCCCTCGAGGGCCGCGATCGCGGTCGCCGCCTTCGCGCCGCTGCCGAAGGTGAGCTGCAGCTGAGGCACGGCCAGGTGCAGCCGGGCGCCGTCGCCGGGCACGGGCGTGACCGTCGGGGGGCGCAGCGCCGTGATCTGGGCGCCGCCGAGCACGGCCACCGAGGACGCGCCCCCCAACGAACCCAAGCAACCGGCGCCGCCGCGCCAGATCTCGTGCAGCGTGCGGTTGAGCAGATCGGTGCTGAGGGCCACGGCCAGCTCCTCGCCCCGCCAGTCGAAGGCGGGCGGGGCGACCGCGGCGGCGACCGGTGCTGGGATGGCGGGCAGGGTGCAGGTCGGAGTGCTGGTGGGCTGGACCGCCACGTCGAGGCCGGCGGTCAGGCCCTCGGGGCTGATGGTGAGGGCCGAGGGCGTCACGGCCAGAGTGAAGTCACCGACCGAGGTGCTGTGGTGCGAGGTGTAGACGTCGACTCCCGCCAGGGTGGCCTCGAGCTTCGGGACGACCTTCTGGCGCACCGCCTCCTCGATGCGCTCGGCGAGCTTCTCGAGGCCGCGATCCTTGAAGTAGCTGCCGGCCATGTTGACCAGCCAGGCCTCGAGCGTGTTGCACCCCTTGGGCACGACCCGCAGCTCGCTGGCAGGCACGTCCGCCCGCACCACGGCCTTGCCCAGCTTCGCCCGGCCGTTCTCGATCTGCGTCGCGAGCTCGACGATCACATGGGCGCCCAACGTTACTCCCACGCCGCAACTCATCGAGCCGGGCAAGCAGGGCACCGGGTGCTCGACCGTGAAGTCGGCCTCGCCCTCAAGCTGGCTGAGCAGCTCGATGCGCAGCAGGCCCTCGCGGGGGCTCAACGACAGGCTGGTCTTGCCCAGGCGGAGGGTTCCGCGCTTGATCTCGATCTCCGTGTCACCGGTTCGGCAGGTCTGGGCGATCTGGGTCGACGAGTCGATCGGTAGCGAGCTGGGGATCAGCTGCGTCAGCTCGCGCTCGAGGAAGCGGAAGCCATCCACCGAGAGCGCAGCGGTGACGTCGGCGGCCAGCGCCCGCGTCGTCACGCCGAGCACCGAGGCGGCGAGCACGGCGATCAGGGCGTGGCGGCGACTGCAAGCCCGCATCGGATGCACCATGGCCCCCGTGGATGGGGCCGCTCGGGGAACAACTGAGCAAGGCCTAGCAAGTCGTATGCCCCCCGGCCTAGCGCCGGCGGTCGGTCCGGAAAGACCCGATAGCACGAGGATCTCGCCCGAACCGGCAGCGCGAGCGGACCGCGCCGGCTGCGGCCGGGGGCGCCCTCGCCTGCCACTTGGGGTCGCGCGACCCTAGCGGCAGCCCCAGGGGGCCCTGCGGGGCGCGGCGTTAGATCGGCACGGGAGGCCGGTCACGAAGGAGGAAACGAAGGGTGGGCGATGGGACTCGAACCCACGGCCGCTGGGACCACAACCCAGTGCTCTACCAATTGAGCTACGCCCACCACGAGCCGCGCTGCTTCAGCCGCGGCCTACGATCCGCCTGCCAGGCCATCGGCTCCGCCCGGCCCCCAATCGTCCACGCGTCGTCCACGCGGCGTCCACGCGTCGTCCACGCGGGACGATCGGTCACTCGATACGCCTGGCAGGACTCGAACCTGCGACCACCGGCTTAGAAGGCCGATGCTCTATCCAGCTGAGCTACAGGCGCACGAAACAGCCCGGTCAGGCGCCCACGGTCCCGCTCAAACCGGGCACGGAGTATGACCGTCGCGGCGCGCGAGCGTCAAGTCCCGGTCATGAAAAGCCCGGTCATGCCAGTTCCGGTCATGGGGGGCGCGCGGGCGACGTCCGCGCCGGTGCGTTTCAGGTCGGGGTGAGAGGATTCGAACCTCCGACATCCTGCTCCCAAAGCAGGCGCGCTAACCAGACTGCGCTACACCCCGGTTGGGCGGCCATTATGCCAGCATGCGTCGCCACCGCAAGCTGAGAACCTGCGAAGCCGCGCCCGCTCGTACGACCGCCGGCGAGGCCTGCTTCAGACGCAGGCCTGCTTCAGACGCAGCCCTGCTTCAGACGCAGCCCTGCTTCAGACGCAGGCCTGCTTCAGACGCAGCATTGTCGCAGCAGCTCGGCCATCGCGTACATCGCCTGCCCACGATGGCTGTGGCGGTGTTTCTCGCTGCCGCTGACCTCGGCGAAGGTCCGATCGAGCGCGGGGACGAAGAAGACAGGATCGTAACCGAAGCCCTGGTGGCCGCGCGGGGCCCGGAGGATCGTGCCTTCGCAGCAACCCTCGCGCAGCTCGGCGAGGTCGGGTCGCTCGGGCGTGACCAGCGCGATCACGCAGCGGAAGCGCGCGCTCCGCTGTGCGTCGGGCACGGCCGAGAGCTCTTGTAGCAGCTTGGCGACCCGCTCGGCGTCGGTCGCATCGCTCCCGGCGTAACGGGCGGAGCGGACGCCTGGGCGGCCATCGAGCGCGTCGACCTCGAGGCCGCTATCGTCCGCCAGCGCTGCCAGGCCGGTGGCGTGCAGTGCCGCCAGGGCCTTCGATTGGGCGTTCTCGGCGAAGGTGTCACCGGTCTCAGGCAGCTCGGCGGGTGCGTTGGGGAAGTCGTCGAGGCTGAGCAGCTCAAGGGCCGGCAGCCCCGCCAGGAGCTCGCGCAGCTCGCGCAGCTTGCCCGCATTGCGGGTGGCGAAGACGATTCGCATCAGCGCGCGCTCCCGGTGGGCGGCGCGGGTGGTGCCGCTGCAGCGCCTTCCGTGGCCGCGGCCGGCAAGCCGCTGAGGTGCCCGTCGAGCACGCGTTGCTGCAGGGTGCAGAGCTGGCGGACACCGGTCCAGGCGAGGTCGCACAGGCGGTCGAGCTGTGGGCGGGAGAAGGGCGCGCTCTCGGCCGTGCCTTGCAGCTCGATCAGCTCACCGTCCGCTGTCATCACGCAGTTGAGATCGACCAGTGCGCGGTGATCTTCTTGGTAGGGCAGGTCGAGCACGGCCTCCCCGTCCACGACCCCGACGCTGACCGCGGCGACCTGCCGCCGCAGCGGGCTCCTCGTCAGGCCTGCCCGCTGCTGCAACGCCCGCACCGCGAGCGCTACCGCGACATAGCCGGCGGTGACCGAGGCGACGCGCGTCCCGCCGTCGGCCCGCAGCACATCGCAGTCGACGGTGAGGGTGTGCGCGCCGAGCGCGTCGACATCGATCGCCATCCGCAGGGCGCGTCCGATCAACCGCTGAATCTCAGCCTCACGACCGCCGCTGCGGCGGGCCTTGCGGGGTCGGGTGGCGCCCGGGAGCATGTTGTACTCCGCCGTGAGCCAGCCACCACCGCTGGCCGCGCGGAAGGGCGGCACGCCCGGCTGGACCGAGGCGGCGCAGAGCACCGCGGTGCCCCCCCATTCGATCAGCACCGAGCCGTCGGCGGCGGGCTGGGTGCCCAGCGTCAGGCGCACGGGGCGCAGCTCGTCGATACCTCGGCCGTCGGCACGCATGCGCGGGATGGTGCCGGCGGTGGCAGGGCTTGTCAAACGCGGAAGAACGACCTGGAAGCCTCAACCTGGCCGATGGCGTGCCTGGGCCGGCGTCGGGGTCGAGGTCGGGGAGAGTGGGGTGGGCGCGGGTCGTGGGGTGGGCGCGGGTCGTGGGGTGGGCGCGGGTCGTGGGGTGGGGGAGACGAGGCGGGCGCCGCCGAGATGGGTCGCAAGCGCGGAGGCGAGCGCCTCGGCCAGGGCCTGCCGCGTGGTGGGGCGGCCGAGCTCGGGCCCCTCGAGCGGGTGGTCGAGAAAGCCGAGCTCGACCAGCACGCCGGGCATCCGCAGCCCGAGCAGCACATCGAAGGACGCCGGTCGCACGCCACGGTCCTGGGCCGCCGGGCGCGCCCGAGCCAGGGCGTGGCGCAGGGTCTGCGCGAGCTGCCAGGCGTCCGTGCGCTGGGCGCGCTGGCCGAGGTCGTGGAGAATCGCCGCGACCTCACCGCCTGCCGCTCCTGCGCCGGGAGCGTTGCTCACGGCGTCGTGCTCGCGCGCCGCCATCAGCGCGGCCTCGCGGTCGGAGGCCTCGGCGCTCACGACGTAGCACTCGAAGCCGCTCTCCGAGCGGGTCGGGCTGGCGTTGAAGTGCAGGCTGACGAAGGCTGCCGCGCGCGCCCGATTGGCCAGGCGCACGCGCTGCTCGAGCGTCAGGTACTCGTCGCGCTGGCGGGTCAGCAGCACCCGTGCGGCGGGCAGACGCCGGCGCAGCGCCTGGGCTGTGGCCAGCGCCAACTCGAGCGCCAGACCCTTCTCGTGGCGTCCGAGCGCCGGAGCGAAGGCCCCGAGGTTGCTGCCGCCGTGGCCTGCGTCGATCACGATCACCGGGGCCGCGACCACCGAGCCCTCGCACAGCAGCAACAGCGCGGCCGCTGCCGCCCACGTCCGGGCTATCACCCCTCGCATCGGTGCTAAACTACCCTCGCATCGGTGCCAAATTAGCAGTCGCTCGCGGAGGCGTCGAGCAGCGCCAGAACCCGCTGGCACTGCTCGCGCCCCCGGGTGCCTGCTCGCGCCCTCCCCCAGGTGCCTGCCCCACACGAGGCTGGTCTGCGCTAGTATGCCGCCCGCATGTCTACCGACCCCCGACCACGGCAACCGCAGGGGCTCTCATTGGTCGCCGTGCTGGCCCTCGGCGCCCTGGGCGAGCTGGTGCTGCGCCGGGTCGCGCTGCACCGGTTGGTGCTGCTCCGCAGCGACCCCCTGGCCGATCTTGGTGGCGGGTCTCTCTCGACCGTGGTTGCCGCGCTGGACTGGCTTGGTCTGCTGCTCGGGTACTTCACCGCCACGCTGGCGCTGATCGTCGCCGCGGCGGGCCTCTGGTCCGTGGTCTGTGGCCGCCGCGGCCATTCCCGCGTCGTACGACTCGCGGTCGCGCTGGCGGCCGGGGTGCTGCTGCCGCTGGTGGCGGCGGGTCTCGTCGGGCCCTTGCACGGGAGGCTGCCGCTGCTGCTGGCCCCCGCGGCCGCGCTGACCCTGCTCGGGCTGCTCAGCGGCGGCTTGGCCGATACGCGGATCGCCTGGCGCCAGCGCTTGGGACTGGCCATCGTCGCCGCACCCGCGTGCCTGCAGGCCGGTCTGGCCGCGGTCGAGCCCTGGGCGGCGCTGCGACCGTGGGTCGGTGGGGTCGCGGCCGCGGTCGCGAGGCTGCCGGGAGGGCTGGCCACGACGCTGGCGGTGGCGCAGGCCCTGGCGGTGCTGCCGCTCTTCGCGTGGCGGCCCGGGCGCGGACGCGGGCTGTCGCCGGGCGCGGGGATGCTCGCGCTGGTGCCGGCGCTGACTCTGACGGTGCTCTTGTTCCATCGCTTTGGGCTGGTGGCCCAAGCGGCCTACGAGGGGCTGGGCATCGTGCTACCGCTCGGCGAGACGCAGAACACCCGGCTGCTCACGCTCTACGCGCTGGCCGGTTGGGGATCGCTGGCCGGCTTCACGTCCTTGCTGCGCGAAGGGCCTCTCGGGCGCGGAATGGCGGCCGGGCTGGTGCTCGTGCTCGCAGCCGGCGCGCGCTGGGTCGGGCCCCTTCCTGTCCTGTTGGCGATCGTCGGGTTGCTCCAGCTCGCGGCGTGTGCCCCAGGGCGCAGCGGCGCAGCCCAGGATCGAGCGGCGCGGCCCAGCGGGGAGCTCACGCCTCCTCGCACCTGAGTGCGCACCCGGGGGGCGCCACCCTCCTAGGGCGCGCCCGTCGGGCTATCGGCGGTGCCGCCGGCGGGCGCTTCGGGGGGTCGCGGTGGTCGCTTTCCGCCGGGGGCGTGGTTGGTGCGGGCGCCGGGTCGGTCGAGCTCGGGTTGGGTGGGGCCGACCCGGGCGCGGTCGGGGAGAGGTCCTCGCCCAGCTCCTTCGCGTTCTGCTGGGCCAGGCGCGCCTTGGCGCCGTCGGGATGCACCCGCAGATAGGCGCGATAGCTATCGAGGGCGCGTGGTTTGTCGCCCATCGCCTGATAGGTCTCGGCGAGGCCCACCATCGCGTCGCCGTAGCTCGGTCGCAGGCCCAGCGCCTGCGTGAAGCGCTGAATCGCCAGTCCCAGCTGTTGCAGGTCGAGGGCGCAGTAGCCGAGCCCCGTGATCGCCTCGACGCCGTCCGGGCGGACGCGCAGCGCGCGCTCGTAGGCGCTCAGGGCCTGCATCGTTCGGCCGTGCTCACTCGCCCGGTCACCGGCGCGCAGCAGGGACTCGTAGCTGCCGCCGGACGCGCGTGCGCCGGTCGCGTCCGAGGGTGTAGGGGCCGCCGTGCCGGTGCTCGCGCCGGGCGGGGTCGCCCTCGTGTTGCTGTCGCCCGCGGGTGCGTTGCCCTCGGCGAGCGGCGACGGCGTGGCTGCTGCCGTGCCGCCCACGCCGCTGGCTGGGCCCCCGTCCGGCGCGCCCCCCGGTGCTTCGGCCGACGCGAGCGATTCCGCACCGCCTCCGCGACGTGAGGGGCTCGCCTCGGCGGCGATTTGCTCGAGCAAGGCGCCCGCCCAGGCATGTCGCGGGTTCAGGGCGCGCACCAGCTCGGCATAGCGCTTGGCGTCGGCGAACCAGCCCGACCGCAGATCGATCATCGCCAGCGCGACCGCGGCGCGCAGCAAGGGTTGACCGCCGGCGGCTCGACTGCGCGCCAGGGCCGTTTCGAGCAGGCTGACCGCTCGCGCGATATCGTTGTGCTCCTGCCAATAGAGCCCCTCGACGTAGGCCAGCTCAGGGTCATCGGGCAGCGCTGTTCGCGCGCGCTGGAGCAGCGCGGGCAGGTCCGGCCGCCCCAGCATCCGATGGAGGTCGGCCTGCGCGCGCGGCAGGTCCACGAGCGGTGGAGTCGTCGCGACCGCGGAACGCAGCTGGACCTCAGCGACCGCGAGCTGACGCGCGGCGGTGTCGCGCAGCCCGGCGGCCTGCAGCCGCAGGGCGCGGGCCTCGCGGCGGGCCGTGGCCTCGTCCTGACGGGTCTCGTCCTGACGGGTCTCGTCCTGACGGGGCGCGGCGGCGGCGGGCAGGGGCGCGGGCGACGCTGCGGCGGGCGCCGGCTCGGCGGGGTTCGCGGCGCTCGCGTTGACGCTCCGGCTGATCGCGGTGATCCGCTGGCGCGCCTGGCGCTCGAGCAGCTCGGCCTGGTCGCGCAGGTGCTGCGCCCAAATGGCCAACACCTCTGCGCGCCAGACCCGCGCGGTCGGACGCGGGTCGGCCGCGAACTCTTGGTCGAGCGCGCTCAGGCTCGCTTCGTCGTCCTGCGCCAGCCTTTGCCGCAGCAGCGCGCGCGCGTCGGCGACGACGTCCTTGCCGCCGAAGATCCGCTGCCAGGTGCCGCGCAGTCGCTCGGATTGTAGCGCCACCGTGATGCCGACCGTGATCAGCAGCAGGGCCGCGCCGACCAGCACGACGATGCGCCCGAGGTATCGACGCCGCGGGGCACGGGGGTGGTGCTTGACCTCGCCGCCGAGGCCCGGCACCTGTGGCGTCTGGTGCTCCCAGGCGGCCTGCTCGCCGACGGCCGAGGGCAGCGTGCGTACGGCGCTGTGGCGGGCAAAGGCCGGTTCGTCTCGCAGCGCTGGTACGGCGCCTAGCGCGCGTGGCCCGCTGGGCTCTGCGAGCAGCGGGGACTGGCGACCCGTCGTGATCGCGCCGGGGGCGCTGAGGCGGCGTGGGCGCGAGGCCTCGGCCACGCGAAAGATCGGCTCGAGCTCGCTGATGTCGCCCAGGCGCCTCCAGGCCTCGCCCGTGCGCGAAATCTCCGCGTCGCGCGTGATGCGTCCCTCGCTGACCCACCGTTGCAGGGTTTCGAGCCC
The DNA here is from genome assembly GCA_016702545.1 of Pseudomonadota bacterium. GTDB lineage: Bacteria > Myxococcota_A > Polyangia > JADJTL01. The sequence goes on from JADJDT010000008.1 coordinate 296,130, forward strand.
GTCGAGCTGCACGACGCCGCTCTGCGTGCGCAGGCGCCAGCTGCGCAGCGCGCCCGACGGGCTCGGCTGTGCCGCGGGGGCGGAACCCGCGCCCTGCTGGCAGCGGTGTGCCGCGGGCGGCGGCGGCAGCGGCGGCGGTGGGGGGCGGTTGCGCGGGGACACGGCACCGCCGCGGGTCGTCGGGCGCCGGCGCACGCGGAAAGCTGGCGCCGCACTGACTGCACTGCAGCGCAACCCCATCGGCGCCGACCTTGCTTTCGTCGACGAGGTACTGACTGCCGCAATCGGGACAGATGAAGTTCATGATGGCGTCTCGATCCTCGGCCGCGCTTGAGTTCGCGCGCACCAGAACACGACTGTCCAGCCTGGGCAAGGCCGCATTTCGCCGGAGGGCCCGGCCGCGGCCGGGTCGGCCGGGTCGCCGGTGGACGCTTGCTCCTTAGCCCAGCAGTGCCAGCAGCGCGTCGCAGACGCGGTCGACATCGTCGTGGCTGAGCCGGTGGTGCAGGGGTAGCGCGAGCGCCTGTTCGGCGAGGCGGTCGGCCACGGGGAGCGGCCCGCGCACGGCGGCGCGCTGCCCGGCGTAGGGACGCTCGCGGTGGACGGCGAAGGTGGCGGGGCCGCTCTGGATCCCCCGCGCGGCGAGGCCGGCCATCACTGCCCGGCGCGAGAGCGGCGCGCGCAGGCAAAGCGCAAAGGTCTGGTAGTTGGCCCCTGGCGCCAGCCGGCGCAGTTCTGAGCGCCAGCGGCACGGCCCGAGCCGCTCGCGATAGCGCGCCGCCAGCGCGAGGCGGCGCTCGAGCATCGCGTCGAGACGAGCGAGCTGCGCCCGGCCGAGCGCGGCCGCCAGCTCCGAGAGCCGTGAGTTGCCGCCGAGGTCGACGAAGGCCCCCTGGTCGTCGCGACCGTGGTTGCGCAGCCGACGCAGCGCGCCGCCAGCGCGGCGTCGCGGGTCAGTACGGCGCCGCCCTCGCCGGTCGTGATGATCTTGCGCGGGTGGAAGCTGAGGCACGCCAGCTGCGAGTCGCTGCCGCAGCGCAGGCCGTCGCAGGTCGCGCCGAGGGCACAGGCCGCGTCCTCGATCACCGCCAGCGGCGGGTCGCTGCGGCGGGCCAGGGCGCGCAGCGCCGCGCGCGGGGCCGGCAGGCCCAGCACGTCGACCGGCAGCAGGGCGCGCGTGCGCGGCGTCAGCGCGGCCGCTGCGGCAGCGACGTCGAGGTTCCAGCTCGCGGCGTCGACGTCGACGATCACCGGCTGCGCCCCGACCAAGGCCACGGCGTTGATCGTCGCCGGAAAGGTGAAGGACGGGACGATGACCTCGTCTCCCGCGCCGATGTCGCAGGCCTGCAGCGCCAGCACCAGCGCGGCCGTGCCGCTGGAGACGGCCACGGCGTGCCGCGCCCCGACCCACCGCGCCAGCTCATCCTCGAAGGCGGGTAGCTCTGGCCCCAGCGTCAGCTGGTCGCGGCGCAACACCGCATCGACGGCCGCGCGCTCCGCGTCACCGAGGTCGGGCGCGCTCAGCTTCAGCTCGTCGGCGATCCCTGCTCTCGAGTTCACGCTCAGTGCCCGCCGCCGTCGCCGCGCTGCTGCTGGGTGCGGTACCAATCGATGGTCCGGCGCAGGCCGTCCTCGAGGTCGACCTCGGGCCGGAAGTCGAGCAGCTCGCGGGCCTTGTCGATGTTGGGCACGCGCAGCTCGATGTCGGGGTGGGGCCACGGCACGAACTCGATCGGCGACGCCGAGCCGGCCAAGCGCACGATCTCGCGCGCGAGGTTGTAGATCGTCACGGTCGAGCGTGGGTTGCCGATGTTGAAGGAGTGGCCGACGGCGGCCGGTCGCGTCAGCGCCAGCTGCAGGACCTGCATCACGTCGTCGATGTAGCACCACGACCGGATCTGGCTGCCGTCGTTGTGCACGCGCAGCGTCTCGCCGCGCAGCGCGCGCAGGATGAAGTGGTGGACCGCGCCCTCGCCGATCTGCATCGGGCCGAAGATGTTGAAGGGCCGCACCGAGAGCGTCGGCAACCCGTATTGCTTGAAATAGGTGTAGGCCAGGTGCTCGGCGGCGAGCTTGCTCACCGCGTAGGTCCAGCGCGCCTCGCCGACCGCGCCGAGGCTGGTGACGTCGCCCTCGCGGGCGTTGAAGGCAAACCGACCGAAGACCTCGGAGGTCGAGAAGTGAATCACGCGCTCGATCCCGGCGCAGGCGCGGGCCGCTTCGAGCACGTGGCTGGTGCCGAGCAGCGCCACTTGCATCGTCGGCACCGGGTTCTGGATCACCGTGTCGACGCCGGCGATCGAGGCCAGGTGGACGACGTGCGTGCAGCCGCTGATGGCGCGCGTCACGGCGGCGGCGTCGAGCACGTCGCCGCGCACCAGCGTCAGGCGCGGGTGGCGATCGAGGCCGCTGTGCTGCAGCGCATTACGCCGCAGGGTGTCGAAGATCACGACCTCGTTTTCCTCGAGCAGCACCCGACTGAGGTGCGTGCCGATGAAGCCCGCGCCGCCCGTGATCAACACCCGCTTGCCACTCAGCATCGTTGTCTCCGTGGCCGGCTCTCGCCGTGGCCGGCTCTTCGCTGGATCTTGTCCACTGGAGCTGTTGCGTGCGCGGGAGGCCCGTCGCGTCGGCGCGCGCCTGGCGTCAGGCCTGCGGCCCGAAGCCGACGATCAAGTAGCCGCCCGATTTCTCGTCCTTGCGCATCTCGAGCAGGCCGCGCCGCTGCGCGTCCTCGAGCAGCTGGGTGAAGGTGCGGTAGCCGTGGCCGCTCTCGGCGAAATTGGGCCGCTTGCGCTTGATCGTCTGCTTGACCATCGAGCCCCAGACGCTGTCGTCGCGCTCCTGGAACAGCGCCTCGACGGTATCGAGCAGCAGCTCCATCGCCTGGTCGCGGCGCCGCCCTTCGGCCTCCTCGTCGGCCAGCGGTGCGGTCGGTGTGGCGATGATGGCCGTGCTGGGTGGGGCCGCATCGCTCTCGACCTCTGCCTTCTTCGCGCTGACCTCGGTCCGGCGCGCACCCCGTTCGGCGCCCCGCGCGCCGCGCGTGCCCGCCTGGGCCGGCGGCGCATCCCGGCGCCGCACCAGGTCGTCGTAGTAGATGAAGTCGTCGCAGGACTCGACCAAGAGGTTGCTGGTCGAGCTCTTGACCCCGAGCCCGATCACCCGCTTGTTGTTCTCGCGCAGCTTGCTGACCAGCGGCGAGAAGTCGCTGTCGCCCGAGAGAATGGCGAAGGCCTCGACGTGGGACTTCGTGTAGCAGAGGTCGAGTGCGTCGACGACGAGCCGGATGTCCGCCGAGTTCTTGCCGGCGTAGGAGGTCTTGGGGATCTCGATCAGCTCGAAGCCGGCCTCGTGCATCTCGCGCTTCTGGCCCTTGTACCGATCCCAGTCGGCGTAGGCCTTCTTGACCAGCACCATGCCCTTGTCGAGCAGTCGCTCCAGCACGAGCTGTACGGCGAAGGTTTGCAGGCGCGCCTCGCGCACGCCGATGGCGATGTTCTCGTAGTCGCAGAACACGGCGAGTCGCAGCGCGTCTTCCATCGATGCTCCGTTGGGACCAGCCCGGGCGATGGCGGGAGCCTACCCACCAAAGCAGTTCTGCGCCAGCTTGCTAGCCTTGCGCCTGGCTCGGGGCGGTGGTGGGCGGCCGGCCGCCGGACCGGCGGCGCAGCGCCTGCCGCGCGTTGGAACGCGCCGATGACCGCGTGAACGTTGACGCTACCGCTTGCGCGGGCGGTGGCGGCCGTCCAGCTCCGAAAGAGCCTCCTGGTAGAGCTCGCGCACCTCGATCGGGGTGCAGTGCGCCCGCTCATCCCAGTCCTGGGTGGCGCGGCCCGTCGCGCGCTTCGCCTGCGCGGGCGCGCTGCTGCCGCGGCCGGCGCCGGGGGCCTTGGCCGCGGGGTGCGGGGCAGGGCGCGGATCGAGGGGCGCATCCAGGCGCGGGTCGCGGGGTCGCGCGGGGGCGGCGGCCGCGGTGGAGGAGCTCCGTCGTGCCACCCGCACGCCGAGATGGGGTGTCGTCTCGCCCGGCGATCGGGTCGCGGCGGGCCGCGCCGCGCTGGCCGTCGTGCTCATGCCCGCGAGCTGCGGGCTCGATCCCGGGTTGCTCGAGCTGCTGCGGGGGCTGGGCGGGGACGCCGCCGGCGCCGGCGTTCCATACACCTTGTGATAAGTCCCACTGCTGCTCGAGCGACTCGTCGCCGCCAGGCCGGTGCCGCTCGGTGCCGGCGCGCGGGCCGCCGGATCGCTGCGGAACTGGGGCGTGCGCACCTGGCTGTAGGGCGCGCTGGTCGGCGCTCGGTCGGCTGGCGGCGCGCCCCCGCCGTGAGCCGCCTGCTCGGCGCCCAGGCGCCGCCGCGTGCTCGACACGAAGGCGCCGATCGCCTGCTGCACGTCGGGTGACGGGTCGAGGAAGCGCAAGCCCCAGGCGTAGTGACCATGCACGTCACCTTCCCGGGCGACGACCGCGGCCAACTGCAGCGGAGCCGCCTGCGGCGGGAGCGTCAGCTCGATCAGCAGTGCGGCGCCCTTCGGTGCGCGGGCCGGCGGCACCACCAGCAGCCCGCTGGTGCTGATGTCGACGACGGTGCAGCCGAGGCGCCGCTGCTGGATGTGCAGCAGGGCCTGGCCATACCAGGGAGCGCGTGGGGCCGCGCGCCGCTCGACGGCCTGAGGAACAGCGTCCAATCGACACCTCGGAGCGACGCACAGGGGCCCCGCCGACGGCCTGCGGACCGGCGGACCCAGGAGCGGGTTGAGCAGACTATTGGGAGCCGAACCCAGCCGCCTGTCAAGGTGAGCCTTTGCGCGGCGTGTAGGTCAACGATATAACGCGCGACGATCACCGACGAAGGACTGGCCAGCAAGGAGGCCCCGCAGATGACGGTTCGCAAGGTTTCCCATATCGGCATCGCCGTGGAGCGTCTGGCGGCCCAGGTGCCGTTCTACCGCGACGAGCTCGGGTTGACGCTGATCGCCGAAGAAGAGGTGGCCGATCAGGGCGTGCGCGTGGCGATCTTCGAGGTCGGGGACACGCGCATCGAGCTGCTCGAGCCGACCCGCCCGGACAGCCCGATCGCGCGCTTCCTCGAGCGGCGTGGCCCGGGACTGCACCACCTGGCCTACGCGGTCGATGACGTCGGCACGGCGCTGCAGCGGCTGCAGCAGCACGGGTGCCGCCTGATCGACGAGCAGCCGCGCGCCGGCGCGCACGGTGCTCGCATCGCCTTCGTCCACCCGCAGTCCACCGGCGGGGTGCTGACCGAGCTGTGCCAGGAACACGCGACGCCGTTGGTTTCGTCCGCCAGTTGCGCTACAACGCCGGGCGATCGGTCGTAGTCTGAGGGAGGCGCGGATGCTGCAACGAGCCCAGTCGCTAGTGGATCAGCTCAGGGCGCAGGTACGGACGACGCTGGGAGTCGTGGTCGATCTCGCGCAGTCGCTGGGCGTGCCGGCCGCGGTCACCGCCCTGCTGACGCGCGAGCCGAGCGAGCCGGGGGCCCCTTTCGTCGTGCCGTCCGCGCATCCGACCGCGGGCCAGCCGCCGCGTGCGACCCCGACCGTGGCGGCACCGAGTGCCGCCGCACCGAGCGCGAGCCGTGACGTGGCGAGCGCGCCGGGCGCCGCCAGTGGCAGCGCCAGTGGCAGCGCCAGTGGCAGCGCCAGTGGCAGCGGGGGGGTGCGGGCGGCCTCCCGTCGTCCGAGCCGGAAGGTGGCGCTGGAGGGCGACCGCGGGCGTTCGAGCCAGGTGCGCATGCTGCACGCCGAGGACGCGATCAACGGCAGCACCTATCTCGCCCGCATCATCTGGTCGCTCGGCGTCGCGGGGCTCGAGGGGCTGGGACCGCTGCGGCCGGCCGACATGGCTCGCATCATCATGGCCCGCGCGCCGGTCAGTCTCGAGCCGCCGAACGTGGCGCGGTACATCCGCCGCAGCCACCCGCCGTCGATCGCAGTGGACCACAGTGAGGGCAGCTCGCACTTCTACAAGCTGACGGCCGAGGGGCAGCGCCTGTTCGAGGCCTCCTTCGGTGCCAGCTGAGGCGATCGCGCCGCGCCACCGGTTGCCTGCCAACAGCAGGCGCCCTCGTCGCGCCTAGCCAATGATTCCAATTGCTTCACCTCGCTCGGTCCGTCAACCCGATCGGTGCTCAAGCCGAACCCCATGAGCTCCAAGCCCGGCCGGCTGCTGCTGCGCAACATCTATCACCTCGTCGTCGGTGACGCCGCGGACACGCGCCTGCGCGGCGTCGATCTGTTGATCGAGGGCCCGCGCATCGTCGACGTGGGCCACAACCTGCCCCGCGGCGAGGCCGAGCCGATCGACTGCTCGACCAAGCTCGTGCTGCCGGGCCTCGTCAACACGCACCACCACATGCATCAGTCGCTGCAGCGCGCCGTGCCGGCCGTGCAGAATGCGGGGCTCTTCGCCTGGCTCAGCGGGCTCTACCCGATCTGGCAGCACCTCACCGCCGAGGTGGTGCGGGTCGGCACGCAGCTCGCGTGTGCCGAGTTGCTGCAGACCGGCTGCACGACGACCAGCGATCATCACTACCTGTTCCCGCCGGCGCTCGACGCCGATCTGGTGGCGGTCCAGCTCGACGCTGCGCGTGAGCTGGGCATGCGCTTCTGCGCCAGCCGCGGCAGCATGTCGGTAGGGCAGAGCGCGGGCGGGCTACCGCCCGATGCGGTGGTAGAGGACGAGGACGCGATTCTGCGCAGCTGCGAGCAGGCGGCGGCGTTTCACGACCCGGCCCCGTTCGCGATGCGCCGCATCGCCCTGGCGCCCTGCGCACCCTTCTCGGTCTCGCCGACGCTGCTGACGCGCAGCGCCGAGCTGGCGCGGCGGCATGGCCTGCGCCTGCACACGCACCTGGCCGAGACGGTCGACGAGGAGCGGTATTGCCGCGAGCGCTTCGGTTGCCGCCCAGTGGCGTTGATGGAGCGTTGCGGCTGGTTGGGCGAGGACGTCTGGTTTGCGCACGCCGTCCACCTCGACGACGCGGAGCTGGCGCTGCTGGCCCGCACGCGCACGGGCGTCGCGCACTGCCCCAGCTCGAACATGCGCCTCGGCTCGGGGATCTGCCGCGTGCCCGAGCTGCTGGCGCGGGGCGTGCGGGTCGGCCTGGGCGTCGATGGCAGCGCCTCGAACGACAGCTCGGACATGGTGGGCGAGCTACGCAACTGTCTGCTGCTGCACCGCGTCTGCGGCGGCGCCGGGGCGATGACCGTGCCCCAGGTGCTGGCCCTGGCCACGCGCGGTGGCGCCAGCCTGCTCGGCTGGGAGACGATCGGGGTGCTGGCCGCCGGTTGGGCCGCGGATCTGGCCGTGTTCGAGATGGATCGGCTCGACTACGCCGGCGCCTTGAGCGACCCGCTGGCCGCGCTGCTGCTCTGTGGGATCTCGCACCAGGCGCATACGACGATCGTCAACGGTCAGGTGGTGCTGCGTGCCGGCCAACTGACCACGCTCGACGAACGCGAGCTGCGGCAGCGTGCGCAGCGGCTGGCGCGCCAGATGCTCGAGCGCGCCGGTCACGACACGCGCTGGATGCTGTGAAACGCTAAAGGGCGCGCGCGCCCGACGCGCGCCTGGGCCCGACGTCCCGCCTAGCTGGATATCCGCGCTGGAGATTGCTGACGGCATGACGCACCCGATCGCCAAGCAGCTCCGTCGAGGTCTGCTGCCTTGGGTGGTGCTCGCCGTGGCCTTCCCGGCGGCTGCGGCGCAGGCCAAGCCCTCCTCGGCGCGACTGACGACGCTGTGGGATGCGCCCCGAGGCCCCGGTCGTGTGGACGAGGCGACCCGTTGGCTGGCCACCCTGCGCCAGTCCCTGTCGCGGCCGCGTGCCGGGTGTCCTCGGGTCGCGCTGCCCGAGATCTCGCTGACCAAACGCGCGCGCGCCCTCCGGCTCGAGGTCGCCCGCGAGCGCGTGGCCGACGGCGCGCCGATCGTCTACCTGCAGGATCCGATCGCCGAGTTCTTCATCGTCGTCGCCACCGACGCGAGAGGTTGCCCCTCGGTGTCGATGTCGGGTCGCGCCCTGCCCTTTGCCCAGCGTGCGATCGCCAGTCCCTTCCCCAACGCGCGCCTTCCAGCCCTGGCCGAGGAGGGCGCAACGATCACGGCGATTGTTCAGGACGCCAAGACCATTCGTCCGTGGATCATGCTCACCGACGAGACCCGCTTCGTGCGCGAGAGCGCCCTGCTGTGGGTCGGAGCGGGGGTCTACAGCGGCGTGCTGTTGATGATGATCGTCATCGCCCTCGGCTTCGGCGCCTATGTGGGGAACCGCGTCGCGGTGGCCTACGCCCTCTACTGCCTCGGGCTGCAGGCCTGGTTGGTGCAGAACTTCGGCCTGGGCGCGGCTTGCTTGCCCTTCTGGCCCGGCCCGCAGCACTTCGCGCTGCTACAAGCGGTCTCGGTCGCCGGCGTCGTGATCGGCATCGGCCTGGCCACGATCGAGTTTCTCCAGCTGCGCGGGCGCGCGCGCGCGACTGTCGGCGGCTTCGTGTTGCTCAGCGCGCTGGGCTTCTTCTCCTCGGCCTGGCACGCGGCGGGGTACCGCGCCGGAGCCGCCGTGCTCTTCGCGCTGGCCGTGGCCACCTTCGTGCAGCTGGGCCGGGTCGTGTTCAGCGGTGACGCTGCGATTCGGCTCTTCACGCTGGGGCTCGGCGCGACGATGGTCGGAGGCGGGGCGCAGGCCTTCTCGGTGATCGGCACCGGCGTCGAGGTCAATCGGCTAGCCGCCTTCGCCTTTCCGCTCGGCAGCCTGTTCCAGGCGGCCTGCTGGCTCGCTGCGCTGATCATCCGTCGCCGCGGGGAGCTGAACGCGCTGCGGGCCGAAAAGGCTCAGGCGCGCCTGGCGGAAACCGTGCGGCAGGTGGGCGCAGACCTCAGCTCGACCTTGGAGCTGCCGGAGGTGATGGACCGGCTGCTGGGCCATGTGGCCCGCTTCGTGCGCTTCGATCGCGCGGTGGTGTTCGCGCTCGAGCGCGAGGGAATCCGCGTGGTGGCCTCGCGGGGCTTCGGCGCGAACGAGCTACCGCCGGGGCCCGTGCCCTTGGAGGCCTACCGGGTGCTGTCCAGAATCGCCGGCAGTGGGACACAGATCCTTTCCGCCGCCGCCTCCGGCCCGGGCGGGGGGCATTACCTGAACTTGTCGCCGGTGTCGTCGTGGCTCGCGCTGCCCCTCTGGGCCCGCCATGAGGTCATCGGCATCCTGGCCCTGGACCGCTCGCAGGGCGAGGGCTTTGCGGAACGGGACCTGGCGCTGGTGAAAACCTTCACCGGCGCTGCCGGCGTGGCGGCCCAGAACGCCCGGCTCTTCGGCGAGACGCGCTCCCTGGCGACCACGGACGGGCTGACCGGTCTGTTGAACCGCGCCCATTTCTTTCGCTCGGCCGAACAGGAGCTACGACGCTGCCGCCGGCTCGGAGGTCCGGTGTCCGTGATGATGGCTGACGTGGATCATTTCAAGCGCATCAACGACCGCTACGGCCACCAGGCCGGGGACCTGGTGTTGGTGCGGGTGGGTGCATGCCTCAAGCAGCGGATCCGCGAAATGGACCTCCTCGGGCGCTACGGCGGTGAGGAGTTCGCGCTGATCCTGCCCCACACCCCACCTTCCTTGGCGAGGGAGGCGGCGGAGCGGCTGCGGCGGGCGGTCGAGACCCTGATCATCACCTACGAGGGAGAGAACATCGCGGTTACCCTTTCGATCGGTGTCGCTGGCCGGGTCCAACCCGAGGACTTGGCCGGCCTGCTGCGGGCGGCAGATGCCGCGCTCTATCAAGCCAAGCACGCTGGCCGCAATCGGGTCGTCGTGGCGGCGGACGAAGCACCCGTCTCGGGCGCGTCCGCCTGACCATCTGCCCGCCCGCAGCATGCAGCGCTGCGCCCGTTGGGGTTGGTCGAGAATATCCTCGAGCGGTACTGGCGCGACTCCGTGAACTGCGGGATCATGCGCCGCCGCCCGGGCTGGGGGGCCTGTGCGCGGGGGCGTGCGCGGAAGCGAAGGCGCGGGGCGCGGGTCCGAGCGCAGTGCGAGGGAGGACGCCAGCATGAAGGCGAGCGGGACGCGAGCGGGAGGGTCGCAGGAGCGGCGGCGGCGGGCGCAGCCGCGGCGCGGCGGAGCCGAACGCCGCGGGCGGAGCCTACCGGCGGCGGGACCTCCGGGGAGGCTGCGGCCGGTGCGGTGCCGCTGGCAGGCCGCGCTGGCGCTGGCGTCGCTAGGCGTCGTGGCCTGCGCCAAGGACCTCGATCCTCAGCCGGCGCCGACCGGGCTCGCGGTGGCCCTCTTCGACCCGGCGCTGCAGGTCGTGCCCGCGCCGACCGATCTGGCGCGCGATGCGGAGACGGGGTTGTTGCGCGTGCCGGTGGCCGACGCCGCGAGGCAGCCGGCCCAGGCCGCCTTCGACCGCTACCTCAACACGCTCGATGGCTTCCCGCTCGGGAGCACGCTGGCGATCTGCCTCTCCGCGGCCCCCGACGCCGCGAGCGTGGCCGACGGGCTGCGGGTGCTGGCGTTGCCGCGGGAGGCGGGCGCGGCGGCGACCTTGGTCAGCGGGCTGCGGGCGAGCGAGCCGACGCCGACGCTGGATTGCCCCGTGCTGACCACCCGGTCGTGCGATCCGAGCGCCGCGACGCCGAGCTGTGCGGGCTCCCAGCGCTGCGTGGCGACCAACGCGGCCGCGCCGACCGTCGGGCGCTGTGCCGACGCCGGCTATCGCGTGGTGTTGAAGCCGGCTGCGCCCTGGCAGCGCGCGCAGAGCTATGCGGTGCTGCTGACGCGGGCCGCCCGCGCGGCGAGCGATGGGGCAGCGCTGGTCCGCGCGCCGCTCTTCGAGCTGGTCGCGCAGTCGCACCGGCTCTGCGCCTGGGATGCCGACGGCCGGCGCTGCACCTACAACTACACGGGACTGATCAGCTCGACCGCGCGCCGACAGGCGGCCGAGGCGCTGCCGCAGGCCACGCCCGAGCAGCAGCGCGCGCGCGCCGCCGAGCTCGAGCTCCAGCTCGCGACGCAGCTCGAGCAGCTACGCCGCGGCACCGACCGCCTGCTGCAGCTCGGGGAGGCGGCCGGCGTCGCGCGGACCGAGGTGGTGCTGGCCTGGGGCTTCACCACCGTGGGGATGAACGAGGCGCTCTTCGACCCTGCGGCGGGCGTGCTGCCCGGTCCGGGCAACGATCTGATCTACGATGCGGCTCGCACCGACGCTCAAGGGCAGGCCGCGCCCCTGATCGCGGTGCCGGGCCCCCTTTGCGCGAGCAACGCGGACTGCGCGCTCGGCACGTGTCAGCGCGAGGAGCTACGCTCGGGTCAGGCCCAGCGGCAGTGCTCGACGCGCGCCACCGGAGCCACCGGCGACTGGCGCCTCTACGCCGGGCGCCACGTCGACGAGCCCGCGCAGGACTGGGCGCTGCGCCGCGGCCTCAACGGCCTCGATGGCTGCTCCACCACGGCCTCCTACTTCGCCGAGTTCTCGGCCCCGCTCGCCGCGAGCAGCCTCAGCGCGGGTGGTGAGCTGCTGCTCTTCGATCTGACCACGCCGGGCGATGCGACGACCTCCGCGGCCTTCGGCCTCGAGGTCGGTGGCCGCGCGTTGACGATGACCCCGCGCGTGCCGCTGGCCGAACGCCACCGCTATGCCGTGGTCTTGGTCTCGCGCCGCGGGTTGGCGCCGGCGGGGGCGACGCCCGAAGCGTTGACCAGCGCGTCGGCTGGCGGCCTGGCCGACGAGCAGGGTCGCCGTGTCGTGGCGTCGCCGGCCTTCGCCTTGGCGCGCAGCCCGAGCCCGCTGGTGGACGCTGGCGGCAAGTCGACCGTCGGGGTGCTCGACGACGCGACGGCGGCGCGGCTCGAACCGCTGCGCGCGGCCTACGACCCGCTCTTTCGCCTGCTCGAGGCCCACCCCGTGTTGCAGCTCGCGCGCGAGGACGTGGTGCTGTTCTGGACCTTCACCACGCAGTCGATCACCGAGCCATTGACCCGGCTGCGCGCGCTGCCCTACCAGACTCTCGCGGCGAGCGACGCGGGACGCCCGCGCTGGTCGGGGACGCTGGCGACGAGCTTCGAGGGCTGGCCCGCCGCCGCAGCGCGCTCCGCGATCGGCGCCTGGGTGCCGGAGGGGCGCTTCACGAGCTGGAACGCCCTGGACCCAGCAACCGACGCGCTGCGCGCCGATCCCGGCGCCGGCGCGAGCAGCTCGGTGCCCTTCCTGCTGGTGCTGCCCAGCGGCACCGCTCCCGCCGCCGGCTGGCCGGTGGTGCTCTTCCAGCATGGGCTGACGGACGGCAGGGGCTATCTCCTGGCCGTGGCCGATCGTCTGGCCCAGGCCGGGTTGGCCAGCTTGGCCTTCGACGCGGTCTTTCACGGCGCGCGCAGTGTCTGCACCAGGCACGCGGAGTGCGGCTGCGCGGCGAATAGCGACTGCCTGGCCGAGGCCGTCGGTGTCCCGGGGCGCTGCGACGTCACGGGGGCGCCGGGGGCGAGCCCGCCGCGCGGCCCGACCTTCACCTGCAGCACGCGGCTGCGCGAGGCCGAGCCCTGTCTGCTGGCCGTGCCGCTCGCCGAGCGGCGCTGCGCCACCGGCCAGCTCGCCGACAGCGATGGCGATGGCATCCCCGACGCCTCGGGCGCGGCCTTCCTCGCCGCCAGCAATCCCTTCGCCCTGCGCGACAACCTGCGCCAGCACGTGATCGACGCGGCGGCGCTCTTGCGTGGCCTGCGCCTCGGAGCAGCGGCGGGGCTCGGCGGCGCGGTCCCGGTCGTGCTCGATCCGGCACGCGTGCATTACCTCGGGCACTCCTTGGGATCGATCCTCGGCGTCCTGGTGCTGGCGACCGAGCCCCTGAGCAGCGGCACGGGTCCACAGCGGGCCGTGCTCAACGTGGGCGGAGCGCCCGTCGTGCGCATCTTCCAGGACACGCCGGATGTCGACTTCGCGGGGGCGGTCGACGCGCTGCTGGCGCAGCGTGGCGTGCGGCGCGGGTCGCTCGAGGCGCTGCGGCTCTTTCACACCCTGCAGTGGGTCGTCGACCCCGGCGACCCGGCCAACTTCGCCCGCTATCTGACCCAGGCGAGCCTGCCCGACCTGGTCGCGACGCAGCAGCAGGGGGCAGCCGTGACCGTCCCACCGAAGCAGGTGCTGGCGCAGCTCGCCAGCAAGGACGGGGTGATCCCGCCGGAGCGGCAGACGGCGTTGGCGAGCTGGATCGGCGGGGCGACGCCGCCGAGCAGCTATGCAGTAGGGCATGGCTTTCTGCTGCGCCCCGAGCCGGGGCTGCCGGCGGCGACGGCCCTGGCGCAAGAGCAGGCGGCCGAGTTCCTGCGGACGGGGCAGGTCTGCACGCCCGACCTCGGCGCGACGCCGCCACGCTGCAACCAGCCCCCGGTCGGGCCGTGAGGAGCACGCGATGAACAAGCCATCGAGAGCGGCAGGCTCTAGAGCGCCGAACGGTTTGACGGACCGAGCGAGGCGAAGGCATGGGAATCGTTGGCTAGGCGCGAGGAGGGCGCCTACTGGTGGTAGGCAACCGACGAGCAACGACGCCAATGATTCCAAGGGCAAGCCTCGCGACGGGAGTCGAACCGTCCGGCGCTCCAGGGGGGTCGGGGCCGCGGGGGTCGTCCTCGTCGGGCTGGCTGCTGGCCGGGCGCGCCAGCGCCGCGGGCTTTGCGATCAACGAGATCTCGACGGCTGGCCTGGGCATGGGCAACGCGGTCACCGCGATCGCCGACCGGCCCTCGGCCGTGGCCTTCAATCCGGCGGGCCTGGTCTTTCAGCAGGGGCTCGCCGTGGAGGCCAATCTCTCGCTGATTGTCCCAGCCTTCGGCTACGACACGACGATTCCGGCGACCGGCGAGCCGGTGCGCGCCAACGCCAAGCGGCAGCTCTTTCCGGTGCCCAGCCTCTTCGCGAGCTATCGCTGGCGCGAGGAGGTGGCGCTCGGTCTCGGCATTTATTCGCCCTACGGGCTGGGCGTCGCCTGGAACGACACGGTCGCCAGTGACGTGCCCTGGTGGGGCCGCAACCTGGTGACGAAGATCGACCTCCAGGCGGTGTTCATCAATCCGACGGTGGCGGTGCGGCTGCACGAGCGCGTCGGGCTGGCCGCCGGCCTCGTGGTGGCGCAGGCGAAGGTCAGCCTGTCGCGGGCCATCGCCAGCTCGATCGATCCGGCCGATGACGTCGACGTCGAGCTCTCCGGCGATGACGTCGGGTTCGGCGCCACGGCGGGCCTGCTGATCGCGGCGATCCCGCAGCGTCTCAACGTCGGGGTCGGCTATCGTAGCGCGGTGCGCTTCGGCTTCTCCGGTCAGGGCGTCTTCCGCAAGGACGGCAGCGCCGCCGCCGTGCCGCTGGCCTTGCGGACGCAGCTCACCGACGGGCCGGTCGAGGTGCCGATGAACCTCCCGCACACGATCTACTTCGGCCTGGCGCTCTTTCCGCTGCCACGGCTGAGTCTGAGCGCCAACGTCGATCTGACGACCTGGAGCAGCATCAAGGCGCTCAGCATCAACTTCCTCGACAACCCCGAGCTGAGCTCGGTCGAGAGCAAGCGCTGGCACAACACCTACGCCGTGCGGCTCGGGATGCAATACGAGCTGGTGCGCGCGCTGCTGGTGCGGCTGGGCTTCATCTTCGACCAGACCCCTGTGCCGGCCGAAACGGTCGGCCCCGACCTGCCCGACGTCGACCGCTTCCTGCTGGCCTGCGGCCTCGGCTACACCTTTCGCGGGGTGCGGGCCGATCTCGCCTATCAGTTCATGGTCGGTCCCGGCACCGACACCGCGGCGAGCGCGCCGATCGTCGGCCAGCACGACGCCTCGGCCCACCTGGCCTCGCTCTCGCTCGGCTACAACTTCGATCTGTGAGCGCTCCTGGCCCGCGGCCGCTCTGAATGAGGTGGGACCGCAGGCGGCGCCCAGCGGCCTCGCGCCAAGGGAAGCTTGCGGCCGGGCATGGCGTGTAATGCGCAGGAAGTCGGCAGGAGCGCGCCGGCGGGCCGGCGCGCCACGCGAGCGAGGCTATTGGCAGGTCAGAACGGTGGCGTCACCAGGGTGCGAACAAGGGCGCTGGCGTTGCCGCGGCCGAGCTGGCCGTGTTGGTTGTTGCCCCAGCAGAGCAGCGCGCCGTTGCTCTTGCGCCGGGCGCAGTAGTGCTCGGATCCGCCCAGCAGGTCACCCACGTCGTTGCCCAGGCTGAGGAGCGAGGGCGTGGAGCTGAAGAGGGCGGAGCTGGTTCGAGCGCGCCCTGGTCGTTGTTGCCGAAGCACCACAGCGTGCCGTCCTGCTTGCGCGCGCAGGTCATCTGATGGCCGGCGTTCACCTCGGCGACGGTCGAGCCCAGCGCTGTCACCTGGCGCGGAACCAGCGAGGTGGTAGAGATTCCGCCGACCTCGCCCCGGTCCGCCGGCAGGAGCCCCTAGCGTTCGGACCAGTTCTTGCCCCAGCACCAGAGGGTCCGGGCGAAGCCGCCCCCTTCCAACTCAACGCGCCGGATGGCGCAGCTGTGGTAGCTGCCGGTGGCCAGGGCGACGACGTTGCTCAGCCCGGTGACCTGGACCGGCGTCAACCGCCTTATCGTCGTGCCGTCGCCGAGCTGCCCGGAGCCGTTGTAGCCCCAGCACCACACCGTGCCGTCGTTGCGGCGCGCGCAGGTGGACTCCGAACCGGTGCCGACGTCGACGACGCCGCTGATGGCTGTGATCGCCGCGGGGGTGTTCCGCGTGATCGTCGTGCCGTCGCCGAGCTCGCCGGAGCTGTTTTCGCCCCAGCAGGCGACGGTGCCGTCGGTCTTGACGGCGCAGCTATGGAACTGGCCGAGTGAGGCCTTCTCGACGCCGGTCAGGCCGGCGATCGGGGCGGCGTAGGGCGTGACCGCGGAGAACTCGTGGCCCCAGCACCACAGGCTGCCGTCCTTGAGCCGCGCGCAGGTCCTGAGGCGGACTTGGTCGTTCGTATTCGGGGTGCCGAAGATCGCGACGATCCCGGTCAGCGGCTCGAAGGCGCTGCTGTCGGGGATGCGCTTGACCACCTGCACGGGCGTCAGCGAGGAGGAGATGGCGTTGTTGCCGAGCGTGCCCTGCTGGCTGCTGAAGCCCCAGCACCAGGCCGTGCCGTCGGTCTTGGCGACGCAGGTGTAGCCCTCGCCGACGGCGACGCTGCCGGCGCAGCAGAAGCTGCCGACATCGCACTGGGTCCAGGTCGGGCAGCGGCGCTGGGCCGTGTCGTGGAGGTTGATGCCCATCGTCGGCTGCCCCGAGGCGCCGATGGCAAAGGTTCGGCACGGCGTGCTGAGCGAGGTCGTGCTGTAAGTCGAGGCCCCGGCTACCGGCAGGCCCCAGTCCGCCGCCCAGCTACAGCCGTTGTAGGGGTTGGCGTACCAAGCGTCGACCCAGAGCCGCGGCAGGATGCCCTCTTCGAGCTGGCCGTCGGTGGCCAAATCGGGGTAGGTGCGGTAGCCGGCCTCGCACTGGTTCAGCTCAGTCGTGTAGAAGCTCTTGCCGCCGGTGACGGTGGCGTTGCGGTAGGGGCTGACGTAGACGCCGTTGCGGCTGGTGGCGGTCTTGAGGGCGATCGCGCCGATGTAGGACGCCTGCTTGCTGCTGCCGTCGGCGTGCGTGTCGCGCGGGTTGAGGTTCCAGGCGTAGTCCTGCGCGTAGCCGGTCTGCGTGTAGGGCGCGAAGCGCTCGGGGATCGAGCCGAGGCCGCCCTCGAGGAACTCGAAGTGGCGGCTCCAGGTGTTGCCGCCCCAGGTCAGGCTCGAGACGAAGAAGGGCCGGGGCGAGAGTTGCCGCTCTTGACGGCGTAGCCGGTGACGCCGTCGGCGAGCATGCCCTTGCCGCAGAAGTAGCGCGAGCCGTTGGTCGCCGGGTCGAAGAGCTTGAGGCACATGTAGCGGATGCCGCCGTTGGCCGCGCTCACCTCGTAGGTCTTCAGCACGGTGCTGCCGACCGGCGTCGGGCTGAGGAAGAAGGGCCGGTAGGCGCGGTCGGCGCAGGCGAGGGCCTGGCCCGAGAGCACGCGATAGGTGACCGGTGCCCCGTTCTCCGTGATCGAGACGGTGACGGCGACGCCGTTGCTGTCCTTGACCGCCTCGAGCGTGTCCTTGAGCGTGAGGAACTTCGGCAGCACCAGATCGACCGCCTTGCCGCTGGGCAAGGTGTGCGCCAGCCGCGTGGCCGGGCAGAGGGCGTCGATCTGCGCGAAGGTGTAGGCCGAGAAGTCCTCGATCGCCGTGGTCTGCGCCGCCACGTTGCCGAGGTTGAGACTGTTCATCGCGTTCATCGCGTTCATCGCGTTCATCGCGTTCATCGCGTTCATCGCGTTCATCGCGTTCATCGCGTTCATCGCGTTCACGCGTTCATCGCGTTCATCGCGTTCATCGCGTTCACGCGTTCATCGCGTTCATCGCGTTCATCGCTTCACGCGTTCATCGCGTTCATCGCGTTCATCGCGTTCATGGAATTGGTCGCCGCCTGCCCCTGGGTGGCGACCGGCGGCGAGAGGGCGCTGTCGTCACTGAGGCGCGGCGCAGCCTGATGCCACCAGGGCGAGGCCCAGCGAGCCGACCCAGGCGCAGGAGCAAGAAAGGAGTGAGTGGGGGCCAAGCCGCTGTTTCATGGTGACCTCCTCGCGCGACAACCATCAGGGCCGACGGTTTGAGTATCCGAGAAATCACAAACACTCGCAAGTGAAAAAAGTATAATGCGGCAAACGCTTGATACGCATGTGCTATCTGTTCTCGTCAGGTCTCAGGAATGGACTTCGGATTTAAGTGTGAATGAACCTCTTAGAGACAGCTTTTAATGTGCGAAGCAGATACGCATCTGGTGGTGAAGTAGCGCGCTGGTCTAGCGACTGCCGGGCGCTGCCCACCCGCTCGGTCTCCATCCGCGGCCACGCGCCGGGTCGTCGGCCATTCCATCGCCTTCCCGACGCACCGAACTCTGACCTCGCCCGCCTGTGAACCACAGGCAGGGGGCTTGCCGTGGCTGTGTGCGTCGATCACCCTGGCTCCACGGTGAGAGCTTGGGCGCTGGCCTCCGACCTCCCCTGCTGAGGGGATGGGCGCTGTGGGGTCCTGCGCTCTGGGGTCGAGGAGCGGAGGGCTTGGTGATGCTGCGAACGAGAGGTTTTGTGGTTTGGACGGGCTGGGTCCTGCTCGCGCTGCTGGTCGCCGGGTGCTCGGACTCGGGCCGCCTGGTGAAGGGCGACCCGGGCGCAGTCGACGATGTCCTCGACGACCGCCGGCCGGAGCCGGACGACGGCGGCGCTTCGGATGGCCGCGAGCGCTGCGCGAACGGTCGCGACGACGACGGCGACGGGCGCATCGACGAGGGCTGTACCTGTACCCCCGAGCAGACCCAGCCTTGCTATCCGTTACCGCAGTCGGGCGTCGGCGCCTGCGTCGCCGGGACCCAGCGCTGCGGCGGCGCGGCGGCCGACGAGTTCGGGGAGTGGGGCCCCTGCGAGGGCGCAGGCCTACCGACGGTAGAACAGTGCGGCGACACCATCGACAGCGACTGTGACGGCCAGCTCGAGTGCGCACAAGACCACCTGCAGCGCCGGCCAATACGTCGCCAGCGAGGCCACGGCCACGGCCGACCGGAGCTGCGCGGCCTGCGCGAGCGGGACCTTCAGCACCTCGGAGAACGCTGCGCGCTGCATCGAGTGGACCCACTGCCCCGCGGGAACCCAGGTCGCCAGCACGGGCAGCGTCACCGCGGACCGCGGCTGCGCGGCCTGCCCCACGGGGACCTTCACCTCCGGGCCGAACCAAGCGCTCTGCTTGCCCCAGGGCGCGTGCGCGGCCGGGACGGTGCAGACCGCGCCGGGCAGCGCTGCGACGGCGGCCGAGGTTGTCGGCCCTGCGCGGCCGGGAAGCTACTGCGCGGGCGGCAGCCTGCCCGCGATGGCGTGCGCCGAGGGTAGCTGGGACGACGACGCCAGTGCCGCGACGGCCGCATCCCGAGGACGCGCTGCAACGCTGGCGAATATGTCGCGAGCGAAGGTACGACGACGGCTGACCGCATCTGTGCCGCCCAGTGCCAGCGGGCATCTTCAGCGCCGAGACCCAGGCGCCCTCCTGCGCCGCGTGGACCACCTGCGAGGCGGGGAGCGTCGTCTCGACCGAGGGGACCGGCACGGGAGACCGTGTTTCGCGCCCTGCGCGGCGGGCGCCGTACGCCTCCGGGCCCCAACCAAACGAGCTGGGGCCTACAGGGCCTGTGCCGCCGGCACGGAGCAGACGGCGCCCGGTACGGCCACGACGCCACCCACCTGCAGCCCCTGCAGTGCGGGCAGCTATTGCGCGGGCAGCACCACGCCGCCCAGCCCTTGTGCCGAAGGCACCTGGGACCACGATGGCAGCGCGGCAACGGCCTGCGTCGCCAAGACGACCTGCAATGCCGGCCAATATGTGGGCAACGAAGGCACGCCGACGGCCGATCGAAGCTGCTCGGCCTGCCCCAGTGGCACCTTCAGCGGGCAGTTGAATGCGCCAGGCTGCACGAGCTGGGCGATCTGCTCGGCTGGCAGCTATGTGGCCAACGAGGGCAGCGCGACGGGTGACCGCACGTGCGCCACCTGCGCCGCGGGCACCGACACCTCGGGGCCGAACGAAGCGCGGTGTCTCCCGACGAGCGCGTGCGATGCCGGCACCGAGCAACGGCCCCCGCAACAGCCGGCGCTCCACCGGTCTGCCGCGCCTGCGCCGCGGGAGCCTTCTGCGCGGGCGGCACTGCACGGCCGGTCACCTGCGCTGCCGAAAGCTGGGACGCCGACGGCAGCGCCGCGACCCCCTGTGCGCCGAAGACGACCTGCGTCGCCGGCCAATCTGTCGCCAGCGAGGGCACGACCACGGCCAACCGGATCTGCGCCGCCTGCGCCAGCGGCACCTTCAGTGCGCGCGCCAATGCCGCGTCGTGCACGGGGTGGACCAACTGCGTCGCCGGAAGCTACGTCTCCACCGATGGCACCGCCACGGGGGACCGCGCGTGCACCCCGTGCCCGGCCGACACCTTCACCTCCGGCCTCAACCAGACCGCCTGTCTCGCGTACGGGGCTTGCGCCGCGGGCACCGTGCAGACGGCGCCCGGTACGTCCACCACGCCGCCGACCTGCGGCCCCTGCAGCGCGGGCAGCTACTGCGCCGGCGGTACGGCGCCCGCGCTCGTCTGCGGCGCCGGCACCTGGGACCACGACGCCAGCGCGGCGACGGCCTGCGTTCCCAAGACCACCTGTAGCGCGGGCCAGTACGTAGTCCGCGAGGGCACGACCACCACCGACCGCGGCTGCGCCGCGTGCGCCAGCGGTACCTTCAGCGTTGTGACCAACGCCGCGTCGTGCGCAACCTGGCCGCGTGGCGAGCGAGGACGGCGCGCGCGACCGCGGCTGCGTCGCCTGTGCCGCCGGGACCTACACCTCCGGCGCCAACCAGGCCACCTGCCTGCCCCTGGGCACTTGCGCCGCGGGCACCAACCAGACCGCGCCGGGAACCAGCACTTCGCCGCCGACCTGCCCGTGCCGCGCCGCAGGCACCACTACGCGGGCGGTGGGGCCCGCCTGCACGCCTGCGCAGGCGGGCACCTGGGACCACGACGGCAGCGCCGCCACCGCTTGTGCGACCAAGACCACCTGCGTCGCCGGCCAATACGTCACGAGCGAGGGTGGGAACACGGCCAACCGCAGCTGCGCCGCGTGTGCCAGCGGCACCTTCAGCGCCTGGCCAATGCGGCCTCCTTGCGGCGTGGCGTACCTGCGTCCCGGGAAGCTACGCGTCTCGACGGCGGCCAACGCGACGAGGACCGCGTGTGCGCCTCGTGCTGGGACGGCAGCTACACGGCAGGTCCCAACCAAAGCACCTAGACGTCGCATCCCGCTCGCCTCGCGGGCACCGAGCAGACCGCGCCGGACTCCCCACCGCGCCGCCCACCTGCGATGCCTGCAGCGCGGGCAGCTATTGCGCGGGGGCACGTTGCCCACGAATCGCCTGCGCGGCGGGCACCGGGGACCCCGACAGCAGCGCCGCCTCGCGCTGAAGACCAAGACACCGCAGAGCGGGCGGGCACGTCGTCAGCGAGGGCACACGGCGAACCGCAGCCGCGCTGCGTGTGCCAGCGGCACCTTCAGCGTCCTGAGAATGCGGTGTCGTGTACGGCGTGGGGCACCTGCGTCGCGGTACCAACATCTGGAGCGAGGGCAGTGCCACGAGGGGACCGGGTTTGTACCCCATGCTGGGAGGACTACTACAGCGCTAACCCCAACCAGGCCAGCTGCCTGTGGCAGGCTCCTGCGCCAGGGGTACCAGCGAGCAGACCGCACCGGGAACCAGCACCTCGCCCACGGCTTGCCGCGCCCGCGCGGCAGGCACCTTTGCGCGGGCGGTAGCGCGGCGCCCACGTCGCCTGCGCGGCCGGCAGCTGGGACCACGACGGCAGCGCCGCGACGCACTGTGCGAGCAAGACGAGCTGCACCACCGGACAATACGTCGCCAGCGAGGGCACGACCACGGCAGACCGCCGCTGCGCCGCTTGCGCCAGCGGGACCTTCAGTACCGTGACCAACGCGGCCTCCTGCGCGGCGTGGCGCACCTGCGCGGCAGGTACCTTCATCTGGAGCGAGGGCCGTGCCACGAGCGACCGCGTTTGCACCCCCTGCTGGGATGGCTACTACAGCTCGAGCCCCAACCAGGCCGACGCCTGGGCATCCGTCCCGCCACGGGGACCGAGCAGCTGCGCCGGGCACCAGTACGTCGCCGACCTGGCCGCAACCCGCGGGCCGCGTGCACCCACTGCCCGGGCGGTAGCCTCGGCGGTCGCCCGCTGCGCCGCTGGCTGGGACAATGACGGCAGCCCCAGGTCGAACTGGTGCGCGCCCGAGACCACCTGCGGCACGGGCCGATACGTCGTCAGCGAGGGTACGACCACCGCCGACCGCACCTGTGCCGCGTGTGCCAGCGGGACCTTCAGCGCCGTGGCGAATACGGCGTCTTGTACGGAGTGGAGCACCTGCGCGGCGGGGAGCTACGTCTCGACCGCGGGGACTGAGAGGGGGGACCGCGTCTGCACCCCATGCGCGGCTAGCGGCTACACCTCGGGCCCCAACCAGGCCGCCTGTGTCGCCAAGACGATCTGCGTCGCCGGCCAGTACGTCGCCAGCGAGGGCGGCACTGCCGACTGCGTCGCGGCCGCCTGGCGGGCGGGACCTTCCAGTTCGGGGGGCACGCGCTGTGTGCATGTGGCCTGGCGCCGTTCTGGCCGCTGGCAGCAGATCTTGGCGCCTTGACGGGAAGCGACGATCGGGCCTGTCCTCCCTGCCGGCACCTTCGGCTCGCCCGCGCTGCGAGGGTCGGACTATGCTCGTTCCGCGGGTCTCAGCCGTCTCGGCCGGCCCCGAGCACGTTTGCGCGCTGCGCACGGACGGTACCGTCGCCTGCTGGGGGCTGAACTTTGACGGCCGAGCCACTCCCCCGGGAGGCTCCTTCACCTCAGTGGCGGCCGGAGACCGCTTCAGCTGCGGCATCAAGACCGATCGCAAGGTCGCTTGCTGGGGCGCCAATAAGTTCGGTCAGGCCACGCCGCCAGGAGATCTCTTCACCACGGTTGGAGCCGGGCAGGGCTTCGCGTGTGGGATCAAGACGGACCGGACGGTGGCCTGCTGGGGGTGGGGAGCCGATGGCGGAACGACCCCGCCGCCCGGGAGCTTCGCCTCGTTGTCCGTCGGCTGGACCCACGCCTGTGGGATCAAGACCGATGCCGGGACGGTGTTCCTGCGGGGACACTGACCTCCGGCCAGGCCACACGCCACCGCCGTCGGTGAGCTTCTCGCGTGTCGGTGCGGCCGCACCGCGGGATCAGGGTCGCTGACGCCAGACGATGGTTTGTTGGGGTACAATGCCTCGGCCAGGCGCGACGCCGCCGCCAGGGCCTTCTCCGCGGTTTCGCCGGCACCAGCCAGCCTGCGCGGTCAGAAACGGATCGAACGGCTCGCTCTGTTGGGAGCGCAAGCATGGCGCCACCGATGGGCGACCGCCCGCCGGGCGATTTTGCGTCGGTGGTCGTTGGGCCCAGACTACTCCTGCGCGCTCAGCTCGGCTGGGACCCTCGCCTGTTGGGGGGAGGCACGGGGTGCCTACGCCGCGCCCCCGTCGGGAGCCTTCAGCGCTGTGTCGGCCTCGTCCGCCTATGGTGAGAAGTTCACCTGCGGCGTCAGGAGGATGGGACGCTGAGCTGCTGGGGAGAGGACGCATCGCACCCTCTGATGGAGCCGCCGCCAGGGGCCTTCGCGTCAGTCGCTACCGGCGAAGGTTACGCCTGCGCGATCAGCAGTGCGACAGGCGCCGTGTCCTGTTGGGGGCGATCGACGATCGGCGACGTGCCCCCGGTGGGGTCCTTCTCCGCGGTTTCGTTGGTCGATCACTGCTTGGGGGTAAACACTCACTGCCGAGGCGCTGGCCTGCTGGGGCGCCAAGCCGAAGGCCGTAGTCCACGCCGCCCACAGGACCTTCTCTCGAGCCTGCCGCCGGTTCCTACTTCACCTGCGGTGGCGACGAAACGGCAGGACCTTGGCGTGCTGGGGCCGTAATGATCGTGGCCAGGCGACGCCCCCGCCCGGGGAGTTCTCCTCGGTTTCTGCCGGGAACGGGTACGCCTGTGGCGTCCGGACGAACGGGACGCTGGCCTGCTGGGGCAGCGATACTTATGGTAAGGCTGCGGCGCCGCTGGGGGGGACCTTCTCCTCGGTGTCTGCCGGCAATCAACACACCTGCGCGGTGCGGAGCACCGGGACGGTGACCTGCTGGGGAGACAACAGCGAAGGGGCGTACCGCGCCGCCGCCGGGGTGTTCCGCCCGTAACACGCCGGCCAGGACTTGGAAGCTGCACGATCGGCAGGTCGGAGGCGTGGTCTGCTGGCACCCAACGGCGCTGCCGCCGACGAGTTAAGCGTCGCGACGAAGACCTTCGGCGGAGCTACACGACCCGGGCGAATCCTGTGAGTTCTGAAGATTCCGGCTGCTACAGCCCAGCGGCGTCCGCGCGCTCATCGCCGATTTCTGCTGGTCGCATCTTGCCGCGCCTGACCCGGGCAGGCGCAGCCTCAGCCGGCGCGGGCCTTGATGCGCTCCTCGTTGATGGGTTGGCCCGCTGTGCGGCGGGGCGCGCCTCGGAGGTCAGCTGACGTAGCGCGCGGGATGGCGGGCCGTGGCGCGATCGTGCCGAAGGGCACGCCCCAACCCAGGCTGGCGCCGACGTAGACATCCGCCGCCGTGAAGCGCTCGCCGCAGATAGGGGGCCAGCGAGAGCGCCTGCTCGAGCGCGGCGAGGGTCTGCGCGAGGTCGCCGAAGCTGACCATCGGTTTTGCCCTCCGGCACCTGCCAGCCCAGGGCCGCTTTGGGTGACCGCCTGTTCCACAGGCCCGGCGGCGAAGAAGCTCCAGCGGAAGAAGGCCGCCCGCGTCGGGTCCGACGCCGGCGGTATCAACCGCCTGCGGCGAAGTGATCGGGGAGGTAGACGCAGATCGCCGCGTCGGTCAAGACGCTGCTGCCGTGGGTGTCAAGCGGCAATTTTCGCCCATCGGATTGATCGCCGATAGGCGGCGTCCTTCATCGCGGCGCCGTAGTCGAGCCAGACCGTCCGATAGGGCTCGCCGAGTTTCTCCTCCAGCATCCAGTGCGCAATGCGCTTGGCGCGACTGCGGGTTGGGTGGAAGAGCAGCTCGCTCATCGGGTCAGGCCTGCGGCCGCGTGGCCAGCACGCTGGGCCAGCGCTCGAGCGCGGCATGGATCGGCGCGAAGCGCGCGTCGAGGGCCGCTGTGTCGAAGGCCTCGCGAAAGGCGATCCAGTCGAGGGCGAGCAGGGCGAGCTCCGGCAGCCCGGGTGCGGCGGCACGCAGTAGTTGGCCCCTCGTCCACGGACCTCCAACCAGGCGAAGATCGTCGTCGCCCGCCCGCGCCGGCGCTGGGCAAAGGGGAGGGCGGCGGTGTCCGGGGCTGTCGCGGCGCAGGTGCAGAAGAGCTGCAGCGTCGACTCCAGCGCCGCATCGATCGCGTTGAGCAGGTTGGCGTCCGTCCAACGGCGTTGCGCGGGCGGCGAGGCGTAATGCCCCCAACCGCGCGTGGTCACCAGCCAGTCGATGATTCGGGCACGCGAGTCGTGGTAGAGCCACGCCACCACCGAGCTCCGCCACGATCTGCCGACGGGGAGCCAGCCTGCAGCTTCTTCGAAAGCCGCGCCGGCCCTCCCCGGTGCGGCAGCTCGCCACCAACCGCACCTCGATCGTGCCGAGCCCGCCGCGACGATCCGCACGCGCCGCACGAAGGAGAGGTCGTGGTCCCTAACAGCTTCATCGCCGCCCCCATCGCGCGACTCTACGCCACGAGCCCGCGCGCCACCAACAGCGAAGAGCATGGGGAAGCGGTGGGGGAGGCTCCTAGGGCAGCGTGCTGGCTTCGACCCGCCAGCCCGCGTCCTGTGGATCGATCTGGCGCGGTAAAGTTAGGCTGAGTCGCGTGTCTCACCACGCCGTGGCGTGCGCGCGCCATGCCAGCCCAGATTCGCCTCGAAAACAACCTCGATCAACTGGGCGTTGAGGTGCCCGCCGCAAGGCGCAGCGACGAAGGAATACTGCTGGCACTGCGAGGAGCTGCAACGCAGCCCGGCGGGATGGATCGACGGCTGATGGATGAGTTATTTCCGAGCGGGTCCTTAGAGGTCACGGCCGCGCGGCGGGAGCAGATGCCTGCACCGGCTGCGCTCACCCGGCATCGCCCCTTTGAAGGCGTGAAGTGTTAGAGAGGTGGTTGATGGCCCTTTGTTCGTCAGCGCGTGGAAGGCTGCAGTGGTCGGGGCTGCTGGTGGCGGCCGGGAGGCCAGCGCCGGCCGCGGCGAAGGCGACGGCCCACGTCGCCCCGCCGCAAGAGGGCGACCGGCTTCCACCCACCAGCAAGATCCGTCTCCTGAGCTACGCGGGGGGACAACGGCAAGGCGCTGGTGGAGCTCTAAGAACAGTGGCAAGGTCGCCGAGGTTTTCGTGGCGACGGGGTTTCATTCCAACCTCGCGACGGTGCCCCCGGGAGCGCGCCGCAGCGCCTTAAAGCCGCGGGCCCTTCGAGGTCGATTTCCGGCGCGGGTGGCTGGCAGTGGGACGAGGAGCGGCTTTCTCGCGAGGTCGCGCCGGGGGCTACCGCGCGCCCGGTGCCTGGGCAGGTGTTCGGCGACTCCCATCGCCTCACCGGGCAGGGCCAGGGCCTGCTGTCGGCAAGACGTAGCGCCTGCCCGCGGAGCTCAGCAGCAAGATCGCGGCGCGCACCAAAGCGGCGATTGCGAAGAACGGTGGGCGGGTCGAGTCGAGCATCGGCGAGATCCAAGGGGAGGTCTGAAGGCGCGCAACGAGGCCTGGGTTACCTCGGAAAAGCGAGCGGGCCGCACGAGAAGGTGCGCGCAGTCGAGTGCCACCTCCGAGGCATCTCGAATATTGACCTCGGCTTAATGCTGCAGAGGGTGTTGCGGCGGCAGCGCTGCTGGTCGAACGACCAGCGCCAGGAGTGTCGAGGCAGTTCACACCCGACCGGCGCGCTCGCGGAAGGTCGTCGAGTCGTTGCGCCTCTGCGTGGCTGCGGCGCAGGCGGCCCCGGCAGGAGGATCCGATGAAACCCAGAACGAAACTTAGGGACAACGCGCGCGAGCGGCCCGTGGCGCCAGCGCTGCTGCTGGCGACCCTAGGCACCTGGCTCCCGCCGCCGGCTACGGCGCCGCGATGAGCGTCGAGCTCAGTCACGGCGTGCTCGAGGCCCATCGCCGCCAGCGCACGCCTTCCTCAAGGTGGGCCTGGATCGGTGGACGTGTGACTGCGGGAGCCGTCGCAGCGGGCGGCGGTCAACGTCGCGTTGGTGCTCGATCGCCGGGGTCGATGGCGGGGCGGCAAAGCTCGAGCAGGCCAAGCGCGCGGCGATTCAGGCGCTCGAGGGCCTGGGGCCGGAGGACATCGTGTCGGTGGTGGCCTACGACACCACGGTCGAGGTGTTGCGCCGGCGACCAAGCTCAGCGATCTGCGCCGCCGTCTATCGCCAGATCGAGCAGCTACGGGCCCGCGGGACGACGGCACTCTTCGCCGGCGTGAGCGCGGGCGCGCACGAGCCGTTGAAGTTTCTCAGCGGCCGTGGCGTCAATCGCGGGATCCTGCTCGGATGGACTGGCCAACGTCGGTCCGAGCTCGCCCGCGCTCGCTGCCTCGGCACCTGGCTGGGCTGGAAGAACGGCATCACCGGGTCAGCATGATCGTATTCCCGGCCTCGGATACAATGAGGATCTGATGTATCGGCTCGCCGGCGCCAGCGATGGCAATCACCTGTTCGTGGAATCCGAGATATCAGCTTTGCCCGCGGTCTGGCGCGGGAGTTCGGTGACATGTTTGCGGTGGTCGCCGGCGAGGTCGAGCCCGCATTCGCTGCGGCAGGGGCATCCGACCGCTGCGGTGCTCGGTCGGGGCCGCGCGCATCATCGGTGACGAGGTCATCCTGCGCCTCAGCTTCAGGTGCAGGCCACCGTGCAGAAGCACGTGCTGCTCGAGGTCGAGGGTCGCACCCCCAGCCGGCGGGTCAGACGCTGACGCTGGTCGAGATCGTCCTCCAGACTATCGGAGCTCTGACCGCGAGCGCGCCGGAGCAGCAAAAAAAGCCGGGTCGAGCCCAGATTCGCTTCTCCGCGGCCAGTGAGGCGGTTGCGGCCAGCGCCAATCGAGCGGTGCCGTGGCCGTGCTCGGGCAGCTCGCCAACGATGCGACGAAGCAGGCGTGGTCGAGCTGCTGCGGATGCGGGCGCATCGGTGAGGCCCGCGTCTTGCTGAAGAAGAACGTCGGCGTCATGAAGGCGCTGAATCAGGCGCTGAAGTCGAAGCAGCCTGACGCCCCGAAGCAGGACCTCGCGACGGCCGCCGAAGGGGTGGATCAACCCGAGGCCGAGTGGCAACGGTACGCAAGGTGATGCGTGGGCAGCAGCGTCGGGTCGAGAGCCAGCAGGCCTTCTGGATAAACCGCGCCGGCGGGCCGGTGCGGTGGCGCACGGTGGTTCCGT
>JADJDT010000009.1 GCA_016702545.1 Pseudomonadota bacterium
GGCTCTTGCGCGCGTCGTCGCCGCGGGGCGCGCCGCTGGGGCCCTTGGGGCGGCCGCCGGCCGCGGGAAGATCGTCCTGGTAGATCTGCGACGGCTTCTTGACGTAGGTTTCGATCGGCTGCTTGAGCTTGCCGCGGATCGTGCCCTCGAGGACGTTGACCGGTAGGGGCGGGGTCAGCTCGTAGTAGTAGCCGCGCGTGTGCAGGTTGATCTGGAACTCCTCGCCGCGGTGCTCGAAGCGGTGCGTATAGGCCAAGCGGAGCTGGCCGAGCCGCTTGAACTTGCGGTGGCGCAGCACGAAGGAGAAGAGCCGCACCGCCTGGAAATTACGCAGGCGATGGCAGCCGTGCGAGAAGCCGCTGAAGACGCTCATGTAGTTCACGGTGCCGTGGGTCCGTACCTGATTGTCGGCGCCGCCCGCGGTGACGTGAAACGCAGCGACCAGGCCGTAGGCCGAGGCGTAGCCGGGACCAAAGGCGCTCTGCGCCACGCGCAGGCCGCTGCCCCCGGCCTTGACCAGATCCCGGCTGGGCGTGAGCTTGGGTGGCACCCAGACCGGGCCGGCGACGATGTTCTTCCAGACGCGCCGACCGATGTCGGAGACCTTGTACTTGTAGAACTCCTCGTTGCCGCGCATCTCCTTCTGCCAGCTGCCGATCGTGGTGCGCCAGCGCACCAGCGGGATCAGCTGTCCGCGGTAGCGCGTGTAGACGGTCATCGAGGGCAGGCGCGAGCGCGGCTGAGCGAGGGGGCGGCCGCGCGCGTCGAAGGGCAGGTCGTACCAGACGTCGCCGCGATCGGTCACGACGGACAGATCCATCGGATCCGCGTGGTACTCCGGCAGCGCGGGCAGCCGGACACCGACCAAGAAGCGTGCGAAGCCCCCGCGGCCCGGCTGGCGCACGAAGGCCAGGCCTCGGTCGGGGTCGGTCAGCCCGAGCGCCCTGAGCGTCGCCTGCGCCACCTGTCCGATCAGATCCTGGACCTGCTGCGTGGTGCCCGCGGCCGTGCGGTAGCTCGCCGTCGAGCTGCCATCCTCGACCACGCCGGCGGCGCTGACGGCGCGCTCGGCGATCACGCGCTTGAGCGCCTCGAAGTTGCTCTCGCGCGCGCCGCGCCCGAGGGCGCGAGCGGTCTCCTCATGGATGAAGCCCGAGCCGTAGATGTTGTGCTTGCGCTCGAAGCGGCGCAAAGCCTCGCGCACCGCCCAGGTCACCTGGCCGCGCGCCGGTTGAGGTGTACGACCCTCGTAGAGCCCCTCACAGGCCAGCCGCTCGTGCAGGGCGAGCAGTGCGCGCCGCTGCCACTGCAGGCGGCGGTAGCTCTCGGCCGCGCGGCGGTGGGTCGGGTCGAGCAGCAGTCGCTCGAGGCTGCGGTTGCCGGCGCTCTGCTGCGCGGCGACGAAGGCGGCCTTGGCCTGGCGGTACTGCTGGTCTAGCCGTGCGCTGCTGGCCTCATCGATGGCGCGCACGGGTCCGTAGTATTCGCGGAAGGCAGCGGTGTCGAGCGCCCCGTAGCAGCTCTTGGCCTCGTCCTCGAGCCAGCGCTGCTGGAGCACGCCGAGCGCCGGTGGAATCCCGTAGACCTCGAGGTAGTTCTGGGCACCGCGCCGCAGGCGGGCCCCATCGAGATCGATGCGATCGTTGGCCAGCGCGATGTAGTCGTCGAGGTACTCGTTCGGCTTGCTGTCCTGCTCGCCGGGAGTCTGGGGCCAGAAGATATTGGGCGCCCAGTCATCGCTGAGGTCGATGATGGTGAAGCCGAGGCGGCGGGCGTCATCGAGGTCCATCGCCCGTCGCTGGCCGTCGAGATAGGCCCAGACGCGGCGCTCGGCGGTGACCTGCTCGGGCGGGCGCGGGCGCCAGGCGCCGGCGG
Organism: Pseudomonadota bacterium; assembly: GCA_016702545.1. Taxonomy (GTDB): domain Bacteria; phylum Myxococcota_A; class Polyangia; genus JADJTL01. The sequence goes on from JADJDT010000009.1 coordinate 1,876, forward strand.
CGGGGTCCTGCGCGCGGCTGCCACGGCTCGCGCCCAAGGCGGTGGCGAGGCAGCAGATGATCAGCACGGCGGAACGGCGTTTAGGTCGAAGCAACGGCGAAGCTCCTGGTTGAAGCCACGAGGCCCTCCGCGGGGAGGGTGCGGATTGTATGAGCCGCCGGCGCGCGCGGGTCAATGGTCGGCGGCGCGTGCTCGGCGGCCCATGCTCGGCGGCAGATGCTCGGTGGCAGATGCTCGGCGGCAGGTGCTTGCCTTGGTCGGGGACTTCGGTCAGGCTCGCGCCGGCGTCGGCAGAGGTGGCGTCCTTCATTAACGGCGGCCTTCATTAACGGCGGCCTTCATTAACGGCGGGTGGTCGAGCGATGATTCAGGGGCAGCGTCGAGTGGCGGTTGCGGTGCGCGTGGGTCACGTCGTGGTGGGCGGGTCGGACGCGGTCGTCGTGCAGTCGATGACCAACACCGACACGGCCGATGCGCGGGGCACCGCCGAACAGGTGGCTGCGCTCGCGCGGGCCGGCTCGGAGCTGGTGCGCATCACCGTCAACAACGAGGCCGCGGCGCAGGCCGTGCCCGAGATCCGCCAGCGCCTCGACGACGCGGGCGTCGACGTGCCCTTGATCGGCGACTTTCACTACAACGGCCATCAGCTCCTGCCGCAGTTCCAGGGCATGGCGCGGGCGCTGGCCAAGTACCGCATCAATCCGGGCAACGTCGGGGCCGCGCGTCGCCACGACGACAACTTCCGCACGATCATCGAGCAGGCCATCGCCCACGGCAAGGCGGTGCGCATCGGCGTCAACTGGGGCTCGCTCGACAAGCAGCTGCTGACGCAGCTGATGGACGAGAACGCCAAGTCCGCCAAGCCCCTCTCCGGCCGCGACGTGATGATCGAGGCGATGTTGGCCTCGGCGCTGCGCTCCGCCGAGGCGGCGCAGGGTTACGGTTTGGGCCAGGATCGCATCGTGCTGAGCGCCAAGGTCTCGACCGTCCGCGACCTCTGGGACGTCTACGAGCGGCTGGCCGAGCGCGGCAGCTACGCGCTGCACCTGGGCCTGACCGAGGCGGGGATGGGCGCCAAGGGCATCGTCGCCAGCACGGCGGCGCTGGCGCCGCTCTTGGCGCGCGGCATCGGCGACACGATCCGCGTCTCGCTGACGCCGGCGCCGGGGGCCGACCGCGCGCTCGAGGTCGAGGTAGCGCAGCAGATCCTGCAGACGATGGGCCTGCGCGCCTTTACGCCCTCGGTCACGGCCTGTCCCGGCTGCGGGCGCACGACCTCGACGCTCTTTCAAGAGCTGGCGGCCGAGGTACAGGAAGACCTCAAGCGCAAGATGCGCGAGTGGCGGCTGCGCTATCCGCGCGTCGAGACGCTGCGCGTGGCCGTGATGGGCTGTGTGGTCAACGGCCCCGGTGAGTCGAAGCACTCCGATATCGGCATCAGCCTGCCGGGCACGGGAGAGGCGCCGCGCGCGCCGGTCTACGTCGACGGCAAGCTGCACTGCACCCTCGAGGGCCCGACCATCGCCGCCGACTTCGGCCGGCTGGTCGACAGCTACGTCGAGCGCCGCTTCGGCCAGGCGGGCGCGGTCGGCGCGAGTTAGAGCAGATTGAGCAGCTCGGGAGGCCGCTCGAGCAGGCGGGCGGGAGCTCGCTCGCGCAGCTGCTCGGGGCGGAAGCCCCACAGTACGCCGACGGGCACCATCGCGGCGGCTTGCGCGGTCTCGAGGTCGATCGCGGTGTCGCCGACGTAGAGGCAGCCTTCCGGGGCGGCCCCGAGCGCCTCGGCGATCGCAAGTGCTGCGGTCGGGTCGGGCTTCTTCGGCACGCCCTCGCGCGCGCCCCGCACCTCGGCGAAGGGGCTGCCGGGAAAGAGCGCGGCGACGATGCGCGCGGTCAGATCGTCGGCCTTGTTCGAGAGCACGGCCAGGCGCAGGCCGCGCGCCGTGAGCGCCGCGAGCAGCTCGCTGATGCCCGGGTAGGGGCGGGTCTGCTCGACCAGGCCGGCGAGGTAACGCGGGCGCCAGAGCGCCACGCAGGCGGCGACCGACACCGGGTCCCGGCGCTCGGGCGGCAGGGCGCGCTGGGCCATCGGCTCGACGCCGTCGCCGATGAAGTCGCGATAGGCGGCCGGCGCGTGGCCGCGCAGGCCGAGCTCGGCCAGCGCGGCGTTCATCGCCGTGGCGATGTCGGCCAACGAATCGACGAGGGTGCCGTCGAGATCGAAGATCACCGCGCTCGGGCGCGGGCCGCGGGCGCTCATTGCGCGCTCGCCGCCACGGCGGCGGCCAGGCGCTCGGCCAGCGCAGCGCCGTCGGCGCCCTCGAGCCGGCCGGCGGGCCAACCGACGCCCAGCCCGCTCTGCGCGTCGGGCTTGGGGATGATGTGGAAGTGCACGTGCATCACGGCCTGGTGCGCCACGCTGCCGTTGTTCTGCAGCACGTTGTAGCCCGCCGCGCCGGTCACCGCGACCACCGCCCGGCACAGCCGCGGCAGCACGCGCCCCAAGGCCGCGGCCGCGTCGTCCGAGAGCGCATCGAGCGTGACCGCGGGCTCCTTCGGAATCAGCAGCGTGTGCCCCGGGGCCAGCGGGCTGACATCGAGGAAGGCCAGCACCTGGTCGTCCTCGTAGACCTTGTGACACGGAATTTCACCGCGAAGGATGCGGGCAAAGATGGTCTCAGGCATGGGCGGAATCTAGCACAGGGCGCGGCGGGGAAGGGGGGCCCGATGGTGCGCCTTTCGGGAAACCGGGCGTTCGCTCAGGGGGACGCGAGGCGCCTAGACCCCTCAGTTCGAGCGATCCAGGCTAGCCGTCATGGAACGCAGGCTGTTGCTGGCGAGAAGGGCGCGAGTGACTCCGGCCGTCCGCCCCCTCCGAGCGCCGATGCCGGCGCTGTGTCGTGACGCACGAACGGCAAGCAATGCTTTGCCGACTTTCTCCATGTCTCCGCAGCGACCCGCGCAAGTTGCAGCGAAGCCCCAGCGGACCTGGGCATCCTGCATGCGCGCGTCGTATCCGGGCAAGGTGCCGCGCGCGACGGCGCTCCGCTGGGGGAGATTCATCCCCTGGGCCGCTCGCTCCAGGTGCTCTCTTGCGCGTTTGCTAATCGCGGTGAGTCGCCACCCCGCCGCAGCGAGTCGCGCGCCTTCGAGGGGCCGGGACACGGAGGGCCGGCCTTGTCTAAGACCTCGATATCCAACCTGACGCTCACCCAGCAACGTTCGGCGCTCGCCCGCCAGCCACGCCGCGGCCGTTCCCAACCCATGGCCTCCCGAGAACCGACTTGCGGCGGGGCCCTGGCCAACGGGATGCAACCGCTTCGACCAAGGCGGTTCGGCACGCCGCGTTGCCATCGCAATTGGGCGCCGCCCCGATGGGGTGCCGGCCACGCGGCGGTAACTTGCCCAAGGGTTAGGTTCGTCGGTGACGGGCCCATGCTCCAGGCCGGGGAACGTGAGCGGCATGCGGCCACGCTGCGCCTGGCGACTCCGCATCTGGTCCGCGAAACGCCGTTCGCTCCTTGGTTGAAGCCTCGTGGTCGCCGCCCGCCAGTCGTTGTCGGCCTTGCGAACCGTGGGCCCACCAAGGTCCGCGGTGCTTCTCGGCTCCCCGCCGCGGCCGGCCGCCGCCGGCCGGCTGCCGCCCAGCGCGAGGGCCAGGGCGATCGCGAGCGCGCAGGTGCGCGCTGCGTTGGGCCCCGCTCGATGTGCTGGAGAATGAATCATCGGACTCCAACCGACTCAACGAAGCGATCCACGACCGCCACCAACCACCGGGTCCGCGACGCTCAGGAGCGAAGCTCGTTTATAACCGATCGTCCCTGCCCTGGCCACCGGCTTTCTGCGCGCGGGGGGTGAGGGGTCTGGACGCGTAGGCTTACGCCAAGCAGCCAGCGTGCCAGTGGCGCGCCCCTCGGGGCGGGGCGTTGGGCGGGGGCCACGGGCACGTAATCTCAGCGGTCTAGCCCGCGAGCGGGAGCGCGGGCGGGGAGGAGCGCGCGGTGGTGGCCAAAGCGTTGGCCGCTGCTTGGCTTTCGATCTCACCGAAAATCGGTCATGGGCGCGCGGTGGCCAGGGGAGGTCTGGTACATTGCCCCGGCGGCAGCCGGGGGGTGGGCGATGGAGCTGGAACGTTGCAGCGGGGTGGTGCTTCACCCGACGGCGCTGCCGGGGCCGCAGGGCCTCGGCACGCTGGGCGATGCGGCCTATCGCTTCGTCGACTGGCTGGCTGCGGCCGGGCAGCAGCTCTGGCAGCTCTGCCCCTTGGGCCCGACGGGCTTCGGCAACTCGCCCTATCAGTGCTTCTCGGCCTTCGCCGGCAATCCGCTGCTGATCGACCTCGAGCGCCTGCAGCGCGCCGGTTGGCTCGGCGCCGACGACCTGGTGCCCGAGCCGCCCTTCGACGTGACGCGCGTGGACTACGAGCGGGTCATCGCCTTCGTCTGGCCGCGCTTGGAGCGGGCGCACGCGCGCTTTCGCGAGCGCGCGACGCCGGCGATGCGCGAGGAGCTGGCGCGCTTCTGCGCCGATCAGGCCGCGTGGCTCGACGACTACGCGCTCTTCATGGCGATCAAGCGGGCTGCCGACGGGGCGGCGTGGGCGCACTGGGACGAGCCGCTGCGCTTGCGCCAGCCGGCAGCGCTGGCGCGCGCGCGCGCCGAGCTGGCGGAGGGCGTGGCGCTGCAGCAGTTCGTGCAGTACGTGTTTCATGGGCAGTGGCAGCAGCTCCGGGCGCACGCGCAGGGGCAGGGCGTGCGGCTGGTGGGTGACCTGCCGATCTACGTCGCCTACGACAGCGCGGAGGTCTGGGCGCAGCGCGCGCTCTTCGCGCTCGACGCGCAGGGCCGGCCGACCGCGGTCGCCGGGGTGCCACCCGACTACTTCAGCGCCACCGGGCAGCGCTGGGGGAATCCGCTCTACGACTGGGTCGAGCACTACGAGATCGGCTTCGCCTGGTGGATCGCCGTCGTGCGCGCGAAGCTCGCCAGCTACGACCTGTTCCGCGTCGATCACTTCCGCGGCTTCGCGGCCTACTGGGCCGTGCCGGCCGATCAGCCGACGGCGCAGCACGGGCGCTGGGAGCCGGGGCCGGGGGCGGCGCTCTTCCTGGCGCTGACCAAGGCGCTCGGCCCGCTGCCGATCCTCGCCGAGGGGGGGTGATCACGCCGGACGTGATCGCGCTGCGCGAGCAGTTCCACTACCCGGGGATGAAGATCCTGCAGTTCGCCTTCGACTCGGCCGAGGCGAGCGAGTTCCGGCCGCACACCTATCCGCCGCGCTGCGTGGTCTACACCGGCACGCACGACAACGACACGATCCTCGGCTGGTACGCCAAGGCCTCGGCGGCCGACCGCGCCTACGCCGAGGCGTATCTCGGCGCCCGCGGGCCCGACGTGGCGTGGGACTTCGTGCGGGCGGCCTGGGCCTCGCCCGCGTTGGTGGCGATGGCGCCCTTGCAGGACCTGCTCGGCCTGGGGAGCGAGGCGCGCTTCAACGTGCCCGGCACGCCGACCGGCAACTGGGAGTGGCGCTGCGCCGAGGGGGCGCTGACGCCGGCCTTGGCCGCGCGCCTCAAGCGCTTGAGCGATGTCTGCTGCCGCGCCGAGGACCCGCTGCGCAAGCCCAAGCCGCGCTCGGGGCCGCTGCCGCCCGCCCGTCCAGCGCACGAGCCGGGCCACGGGGGCGGGGGGCCCCGCGCGGCCGGGGGGCCGGGGGCCGGGGGGGGCAGGGGGCAGCGGGGGCCCCCCCCCCCGGGGGGGGGCCGGCGGGTTGACTTGACCCGCCAGGGCTAAGCACAATCGCGCCGCCATGGCCGGGCCGTGGTACGCGTCGGCACCACGCCCGCGCTGGGGGCCTGCGGCGGCCACCGAGGAGATCGAGCACCGTGATCCATGATGTCGTGATCGTCGGCGCCGGGGTAGCGGGCGCGGCGCTGGCGGCGCGGCTGGGGCGCGCCGGTCGGCGCGTGGTGTTGCTGGAGCGTGATCTGCGGCCGCCCGATCTCTTCGTGGGCGAGCTGCTGCAACCGGGTGGCGCGCGTTCGCTCGAGGCGCTCGGCCTGCTGGGCTGCGTCGAGGGTATCGATGCGCAGCGCACGCGCGGCTTCGCCGTGATCCACGGCGAGGAGCAGCGCGCGCTGGCCTATCCCGACGCCACCCACGGCGTGCGCGGGCGGCCGGTCGAGGGCTATGCCTTCCATCATGGGCGCTTCGTGGCCCGGCTGCGCGAGGCCGCGACGCAGGCACCGGGCGTCGAGCTGCGCTGCGGTACGGCCTCGGAGTTGCTGCGCACGGGGGGCACGTCGGACGCGCCGGTGAGCGGCGTGCTCTACCGCGATCGCGAGGGCCGCGAGCAGCGCGTGCCGGCCAAGGTGGTCGTGGCCGCCGACGGCCGCAGCTCGCGCTTGCGCCGCTGCGTCGGGGCGGAGCCACCGGCGCGGCTGTCGTATTCGATCGGCGTGCTGCTGCGGGGCATCGCGCTGCCGCACCCGCAGCACGGGCACGTCTTCGTCACGCAGCCGGCGCCGATCCTCGGCTATCAGATCGGCAGCGACGAGGTCCGCTTGTTGGTCGACGTGCCGGGCGACCTGCCGGGCGGGCGCAGCGACGGGCTGGTGCAGTATCTGCGTACGGTGACCGCGCCGCAGCTCCCCGAGCCCTTGCGCGGGGGCTTGCTCGCTACGCTCGACTCGGGCGAGCTGCCGCGCGTGATGCCGACCTACGCGCTCGCGCCGCGGCCCGTGCGCTGGCCTGGCCTGGTGCTGCTCGGCGATGCGCTCAACATGCGCCATCCGGTGACCGGCGGTGGCATGACCGTGGCGCTCAACGACGTCTGCCTGCTGGCCGAGGCGCTCGTGGCGGTGGCCCCCGACGACGGCGCTGCTACCGAACGCGCGATCGCCCGCTTCTATGACGCGCGGCGGCCGCTGGCGCTGACGATCGATGGGCTGGCCGGGGCGCTCTACGAGGTCTTCCGCGCTGATCAGCCGGGGCTCGAGCGGATGCGCGCGGCGATGATGCGCTACTGGCAGCTCGGTGGGGTCGCGGCCGCCGGGCCGATGGCGCTGCTCTCCGGCTTGAGCCCGCGGCCCGCGCTGCTGCTCTTGCACTACACGGCGGTCGCGCTGCTCGGCGTCGGGGGCAGCCTGGTGCCCGTGCCGGGGGTGCACGTCGGCGGGGCGCCCGACGTGCGGGGGGCGGCCCAGGTCGCGCACGCGGCCTACAAGACGCTGGAGCCGCAGCTGCGGCGGGCCCTGGCGCACTAGGTCGGCACGTCGTCCGCCCCGTGTACCCCCGCATCAAAGACCCGCTCGAAGATAACTCGATCGACTGGGCGTTGAGGCGCCCGCCGGGCAAGGCGCAGCGACGAAGGAATACTGGCGGTATTGCGAGGAGCTGCAACGCAGCCCGGCGGGATGGATCGACGGCCAGATGGATGAGTTGTTTCCGAGCGGGTCCAAGGGGCTGCTCGTTCTCGCGGCCTGCGTGGCGTGCGCGAGCTGCGACCGCGGCGCTGCAACGGTGTCCACCCAGGGCGCGCGTCCAGTGGGCCAGGGGGGCTCCGCGGCGCTGCGCATCGCCGCGCTCGCGCCGGCGCTCAACGAGGCGCTCTTTGCCGTCGGCTGTGGGGCTCGCGTGGTGTTGCGCGACCCGGCCTCGGACTTCCCGGCGGCCGTGCGCCGACTGCCGAGCACCAATCCCTTCGCGCTCGCGATCGAGCACATCGCCGCCTTCAGCCCTGACCTGGTGCTGCTGAATCACGTCGACGTGCGGCGGGCCCGTGGGTTGGAGCGGCTGGGCCCGCGCGTGATCAGCTTCGATCCGCAGTCGGTGGCGGCGGTGCTCGAGGCGATCGAGGCGATCGGCCGGCTCTGCGATGCACGCCCGGCGGCCGAGCGCCTGGTGGGTCGCTTGCGGCACGAGCTGGCGGCCGTGGCGGCGGGGGTGCAGTCGCGCCGGCGTCCGAGCGTCTACGTCGAGCTCGATGGCAGCAATCCCCAGCAACCCTGGACGGTCGGGAGCCGCTCCTTCATCGCCGATCTGGTGCGTCGGGCGGGAGGCCGCCCGCTCTTCGAGTCGGTCGCGCGCGCGGCCTGGCAGGTCAACGCCGAGGCGGTGCTACGCGCCGCGCCCGAGGTGATCGTGCTCAGCGTGCCGTGGACGGCGCGTGCGGCCGCGCGGCGTGGTCTGCTGCTGCGCCCCGGCTGGGCGCAGGTTCCCGCCCTGCGCGAGGGGCGCATCATCGACGGCCTCGACCCGGCGCTGTTGTCGCGTCCGGGCCCGCGGCTGGTCGAGGGGGTCGCGGCGCTGGCGCGCGCGCTGCATCCGGCGGCCTTCGGCGCGCTGCCGGCCGCGGAGCAGGCGCGCCTGCCATGGCGTCCCCGATGACGATGACCCAACCTCCGCCGCGAGTCATGCCGATGCGCCGCCGCGCGCAGCTGCTGACCGCGGGTTTCTTGCTGCTGACGGCGATCGCGGCTTGGGTCGCGCTCGGCCTCGGCGTCGACGTGAGCGGCCGGCGTTGCGAGCTGGACTGGCCGCGCCGGCTGCTGGGCGCGGATCCCGCGCTGCACGCGCTGCTGTTGCACCTGCGCGCGCCGCGCGTGGTGGCGGCCTTGCTCGTCGGTGCGACGCTCGGCGTCGCGGGTCTGGCGCTCCAAGGGCTGACGCGCAATCCGCTGGCCGACCCCTATCTGCTGGGGGTCTCGGGGGGCGCCGGTTTGGCCGTCGTGCTGCTGCACAGCGTGCCGGGCCTGGGGCTGGCCCTGGGCTGGGGGGCGCTGCCGCTGGCGGCCTTCGTCGGCGCGCTGGCCGCGCTGGCGCTGGTGCTGACCTTGGCGCGCACGGCGGGGGGACGGCTCTCGCTGGTCAGCCTGCTGCTCGCGGGGGTGGTGGTCAACGCCTTCTGCGCCGCGCTGATGACCCTGCTCTTGACGCGCGCCGACCCCTTTCGCCTGCGCCTGACGACCAGCTGGCTGCTCGGCGGCATCGGCTTCGTCGGTTGGCCCGAGCTGATCGCCTGCGCCGGGGTGGCGAGCGCGGTTGGGCTGCTGCTGCGCGGCTGGGCGCATCGCCTCAATGCCTTCGCCCTCGGCACGGCCGCCGCCGGTGGCGTGGGCCTCGATGCGCCGCGCGTCGTACGTGAGGTCGCGCTGCTGGCCAGCGTGCTGGCGGCGGTGGCGGTGGCGGTCGCCGGGCTGATCGGGTACGTCGGGCTAATCGTGCCGCCGCTGGTGCGCCGAGTGGTGGGCAACGACTTCCGCGCGACCTTGCCCGCGGCGGCGGCCGGTGGGGCGCTGCTGGTGCTGGTGGCGGACACGGTGGCGCGCACCGCGCTGGCGCCGGAGGAGCTGCCGGTGGGCGTGTTGACCGCGTTGATCGGCTGCCCGCTGTTGTTGCTGCAGCTGCGCCGGCAGCTGCGTGCGGGGCAATGACCGTGGCGTCGTGCCCAGCCGTCGCGGACGAGGTGGCGAGGACCGCCGGTCCGCCGCCGCGCGTGGAGCTGCAGGGCCTGAGCTGGGGGCATGAGCGCCGGGCGCCGCTGGGCAGCTTGCCGGCGCTGGGACTGGTCGGCGGTGAGGCGCTGGCGGTGGTGGGGCCGAACGGTGCCGGCAAGACCAGCCTCTTGCAGACGCTCTGCGGGGCCCTGCCCGCCGTGGCCGGGACGATTCGCCTGGCGGGGCAAGCGCTGGCCGAGCTCACGCCGCGCAGTCGCGCGCAGCGGGTGGCGTTGCTGCCGCAGACCCTTGCGCTCGATCCCGAGCTGACCGTGCGCGAGCTGGTCGAGCTCGGTCGCACGCCCTACCTGGGCTGGTGGGGCCGGCTGGCGCCCACGGACCACGCGGCGGTCGAGAGCGCGATCGCGCGCTGCGATCTACGCGCGCTCGCCGACGTGGCGCTGGGGCGGCTCAGCGGCGGCGAGCGACAGCGGGCGCTGGTGGCGATGACCGTCGCGCAGCAGGCCCCGTTGCTGCTGCTCGACGAGCCCACGACGCACCTCGATCTGCGCTGGCGGCACCAGCTCTTCGAGTTGCTGCACGCGCTGCGGCGTGACCTCGAGGTGGCGGTGGTGATGGTGCTGCACGATCTCGCGGAGGCCTACCGCGAGGCGCCGCGCGTGCTGGTGCTCGGCGCGGGCCGAGCCGAGGAGGTGGCGCGCGACGATCCGGCGCGGCGCGAACGGCTGGCGACGGTCTTCGACGTGCCGCCCGATCGCCTCGCGCTTTGAGGGGCGCTCCGGCGAATTAGCTTAGGAGTTGCCCATCGGCCGCAGCGGCCGACCCTGGTGGATGAAGCGGATGCTCGTTCGCAAGGCCTGCGTGTGGGCGTACGATGCGCAGGTGCGCTGGGAACGAGGTCGGTTTGGTCTTGGTGCCCCGAGCCCGTTTAGGAGTTGGACCCGGAGCCCTGCGAGCACCCTGGATTGCGTCGATCGGCCGCGAGGCCGTGGAGCGCGGATAATAGAATTCGATGACGAGGGCTCCTCCCGGCGCCGCTGACAGGAGGAAGTCCCATGCAAGTGCTCTACCCCCGCTGCGCCGGGCTCGACGTGCACAAGGACACGGTCGTCGCCTGCGTCCGATGCGTCACCGCCTCGAAGGCACACGAGGTGAGGACGTTCGGAACCACCACGCGCGAGCTGCTGGAGCTGTCGGACTGGCTGGAGTCCTTCGGCTGCACGCACGTCGCGATGGAGGCCACCGGCGTCTACTGGAAGCCGGTCTGGCACCTGCTCGAGGCTCAGTTTGAGCTCGTGCTGGCCAACGCGCAGCACATCCGCAACGTGCCTGGCCGCAAGACAGACGTGAACGACGCGATGTGGGTCGCCGACCTGCTTGCGCACGGCCTCATCCGCAACAGCTTCGTCCCGCCCGCGCAGATCCAGGAGCTGCGGGACCTGACCCGCACCCGCAAGCAGCTCGTGCGCGAGATCTCGCAGCACTCGTTGCGCATCCAGAAGGTGCTGGAGACCGCGAACATCAAGGTCGCCAGCGTCCTGTCCGACGTGCTGTGCCTGAGCGGCCGTGCAATGCTCGCGGCGATCATCGACGGCGAGGACGATCCGAGCGACTCGCCGACCTCGCGAAGGGCAAAGCTCGCAAGAAACGCGCAGAGCTCATCGAGGCGCTGCGTGGCCACATGACGGCCCACCATCGCACGTTGCTCAAGCTGCACCTCGACCTTATTGCGGCGCTGGAGACGGCGCTCGAGCAGGTCGATGCTGCTGTCGGGAAAAGCGCTGGCACCGATCTCCTACGCGGTCGATCTGCTCAAGACGATCCCGGGTATCAGTGACGTCGTGGCGCACGTCATCGTTGCCGAGATCGGTGCCGACATGTCGCGCTTCCCCACGGCGGGCACCTCGTCTCCTGGGCCGGCCTGTGCCCCCAGGAACGACGAGAGCGCCGGCAAGCGACGTTCCACCAGGGTACGCAAGAGCGGCACCTGGCTCAAGACGACCCTCGTCACCGCAGCATGGGCCGCTGCCCGCAAGAAGGACTGCTACTTGCGCAGCCAGTTCCTGCGCCTCAAGGCCCGGCGCGGACCCAAGAAGGCCATCCTCGCCGTGGCCGCCTCCATCTTGACCGCCGCGTATTACATGCTCCGCGACGGCGTCGAGTACCGCGACCTCGGGCACGACCACTTCGACCGCCTGGATAAGACCAAGGTGATCAACCGCCTCGTGCGGCGCCTCCGGCCAGCTCGGTTGCGGAAGTGCAGATCAAGCATGCGGCGTGAAGCTTCATAATAGGCTGGCCGAAATTATCTTACCAACCTGGCGGCCGATTCATCCCGCGCGTCTGCGTTGCTCGTCGGTTGCGTACAGGCAGTACGCGCCCTCCTCTCGCGCCTTGCCGCGCGGGCGCCTCGACCGCCAACCTGGCAAGCTTATTTCCGCCAGCCTCC
>JADJDT010000010.1 GCA_016702545.1 Pseudomonadota bacterium
CGACTGCGGCACCTGCTACACGACCTGCGGCAAGCACGGCTGCGAGCCGGGGGAGACCTGCTCGAGCTGCCCCGGGGACTGCGGGGCCTGCGCGGCGCCGGTCTGCGGCAACGCGAGCTGCGATGCGGGCGAGAGCTGCGGCTCGTGTCCGGGGGATTGCGGGGCCTGCGGCGGCACGGCCTGGGGGCAGCCGGCGGGGGCGATCAGCGCGTCCTTGCAGGCGGTGAGCTTCCCCGTCAACACGAGCGTGGGCTTCGCGGCGGGCACCAACGGCACGCTGCTCAAGAGCACGGACAGCGGGGCGAGCTGGACGGCGCTGGGCGCGGGCACGGCGGCGACGCTGCGGGCGCTGGCCTTCGTGGATGCGCAGACGGGCCTGGCGGCGGGCGATGGCGGCGTGCTGCTCAAGACCACGAATGGCGGCCTGAGCTGGACGGCGCTGACCTCGGGCACCACGGCCACGCTGCGGGCGCTGGCGCTGCTCGATGGGCTGAACGGCTTCGCCGCGGGCGATGGCGGGGTGCTGCTCAAGACGACCAATGGCGGCACGAGCTGGACGGCGCTGACCTCGGGCACGGCGGCCGCGCTGCGGGCGCTGCGCTTCGTCGATGCGCAGACGGGCTTCGCGGCCGGCGACGGCGGGGTGTTGCTCAAGACCACCAACGGCGGCACGAGCTGGGCCCCGCTGACCTCGGGCACGGCGGCCACGCTGCGGGCGCTGGCCTTCGTCGACGCGCAGACGGGCTACGCCGCCGGCGACAACGGCACGATCCTCAAGACGACCAACGGCGGCACGGGCTGGAGCACGTTGACCACCGGCGTCCACGGGGCCCTGCACGCGCTGGCCTTCCCGCTCGGCGCGCTGCACGGCACGGCGGTCGGCGAGGGCGGCCTGGTGCTGCGCACGACCGACGGCGGCGCCTCGTGGACGCAGGAGAGCTCGGGCACCAGCGAGACGCTGCTGGGGGTGACGATGCCGGCCGACTGGACGATGGGCGTGGCGGTCGGCGCCAGCGGCACCGTCGTGCGGCGCATCCCGCCCTGGGAGCCCTCGATCCTCTACGACACCGAGGTCGCCAGCCTGGCGCCGCCGACGATCATCCCCAGCGCGGTGATGAGCCAGCGCGTGGCCTTCGCCGGCAACAACAGCGGCTGGCTCTATGCGCTGAGCCCCACCTCGCGCGTGCCGCGCTACAGCCCGGCCCGCCTGGCCGACGCGGTGCAGGGCCGCAGCCCCGTCGGCCCGCTGCCAGGGGACAGCTACCAGACCCTCTACGCCGCCACGGCCGCGGGCCTGGGCTACGCCGTGAACGCCACCACCGGCGCGCTGCGCTGGACCACGGACGGCGATAGCAGCCTGGCCGGGAATCAGCCCTTGGGCGCGGCGCTGGTCGCGGCCCCCGTGGTCTCGCCGACGCGCAACCTGGCCTTCTTCGCCACGCGCAACCTCACGGGCGCGCAGAACCGCCTCTTCGCCTTCGATGCCAAGACGGGCGCCTGCCGCTGGGTGCTCAACGGGAGCTGCGCCGGCGCCACCGGTGCGCTCAACGTGGGCCAGATCAGCGGCAGCCCGATCCACGACGCGACCGCGCGCAAGCTCTTCCTCACCAGCACCAGCCTCAGCGGCGGCGGCACCGTCTGGGCGGTGGACGCGGGCGACGCCACGCCCGGCACCGTGAGCTGGAGCCGCAACCTCGGCGACAGCGACGCCTCGCCGACCTTCGCCGAGACCACGCGCACCAGCCTCTACGTCGGCACCAACAGCGGCCGCCTGCACCGCGTGCGTACGAGCGACGGCGTGAGCTGCTGGAGCACGACGGGCAGCGGCTGCACCACCTTCGGCGGCAGCGAGCAGGCCTTCTGCACCGCGACCGACGCGCTCGGCACCGCCTGCGCCGCCGGCAGCGCCATCGCCTCCGGCGTCGTCGTGCTGTGGAGCGGCACGCACACCGGCCGCCTGCTCTTCGCCACCGCCGACGGCCACCTGCGCCTGCTCGACGCCAACGGCACCCTGGTCTGGAAGACCGCCAGCCCGATCCCCGGCGCCAGCCTGCCCCTGGCCATCCCCGAGCGCGACAGCCTCTTCGTCGGCGCCACCGACGGCAAGCTGCGCGAGCTCAGCCTCACCACCGGCGCGGTGCTCAGCACCCAGACCGTCGGCCCCGGCACGGCCGCCGTCGGCAGCCCGACCTACGACACCCGCGCCGCGATGCTCTACGTCGGGACGTCCACGGGCGTCCTCTACCGCTACAACTTGTCACCCTAGAACCTGCTGCGCGGCGGGGGGCACCGGCGCGTAGCGCATTCATGCGAGCGATCGGGCGCATACTGCTCCTATTGAGGTGCAAGCATGCTCACGCTCCATGGTGGCAGAGTTGTGCGCGCGCTCGGGTGGATCGTTATCGCAGGGCTGACCGCGAGCCTGGGCTGCAGCGCCGGTCTGGAGGACGACGCCGCGCCGGTGGGGGTGGCGGCGCGGGCGGCGACGAATGCGGCCAACAGCATGAACGCGATGAACGCGATGAACGCGATGAACGCGATGAACGCGATGAACGCGATGAACGCGATGAACGCGATGAACGCGATGAACGCGATGAACGCGATGAACGCGATGAACGCGATGAACGCGATGAACGCGATGAACGCGATGAACGCGATGAACGCGATGAACACGACCAACAGCGTGACCACCGGCACGCCGCTCGCCGTGGGCGCGCTGCGCATCCCCTCGACCACGCTGACCGACCTCGGCCGCTACACCCTGGCGCAGACCGAGCTGCTCTGCCCCGCGACGCGCCTCCCGCACACCTTCGACCAGGGCACGCCGGGCGACCCCAGCGATGATATCGCCGCGCACCTGACCTTCCCGCGCTGGCTCGTGCTCAAGCAGCAGTTCGAGCGCGTGCGCGTGGCCTGCGCCACGCCGGTGCCCGGCACCTGCGGCAACGGCGTCGTCGACGGCGGCGAGCAGTGCGACACCGGCATCGAGCTCGGCGAGCCGGGCGCCTGCGAGACGGTCACCGTCGCCATCGACGAGGACCTCGACGGCAACGGCACGCCCGAGACGAGCGTCACCTACGAGGTCTTCTCCGGCATCGGCCTGGCCTGCGCCGACCGCGCCTACCGCCCCTTCCTGCTGCACCCCACCACCGGCCCCGAGGCCACCTCCAGCCCCGAGACCTTCAACACCTTCTTCCGCTACCTCTGCCTGCAGAGCTGGGACGAGGCCCAGGGCAAGGCCGTCTACCGCTGCGGCAAGGGCCTGCTCGCCGCCGGCGTCTCCGGCTACGCGGTCAAGGACGGCACCCTCTCGGCGCGCCCGATCTACGTCTCGTCGCTGACCTGGGGCGACGGCGCCGGCAACGTCTGGGACCGCCACTGGCAGTTTCGCGAGCACCACATCGGCTCGATCCCCGAGCCCATCGCCGCCGGGCAGCAGATCGGCTACGCGCTCGACGCCGCCTGGGGCCTCAACCCGCGCGACACGCACCCGGGCGGCGCGAGCAAGGAGCCCGACTACCTGGCGGCCCTCGCGCTCAAGACCGCCACCAACCGCACCGGCGTCACCGTCAGCCCCTACAACCGGGCCAATGCCACCGGCGGCCTGAGCTTCGACGCGCGCGAGCTCAACCAGTGCGAGCCCGGCTACCACAGCGTCCCGGACCTCGCCTCCACCGGCGCCCTCGAGCAGGGCATGCTGCTCAACCTCAGCGTCGCCGGCTGGTACCAGGACGGCTGCACCTGGGCCCGCGACTGGGGCCTGCCCACGCTGCCCACCCAGCAGGTCGGGAGCTGCCAGGTCTTCGACATCGGCGGCGGCGCGCTGCAGACCCGCATGGGCCTCAACCTCGGCGACGCCACCCCCGCCGCTGCCCCAGCTTCGCCACCTGCGAGCCCGGCAAGAGCTGCTGCATCGGCCGCTTCGCGCTGGGATATATCCACAGCTGCGCGGTCAAGAGCGACACGACGCTGTGGTGCTGGGGCGACAACGAATACGGCGAGCTCGGCCGTAGCACGATCGACATGGGCAGCACCGTGGCGCAGCCGGTGTTGACCAGCGCCGGCGGGCCGCCCCTGACCGGGGTGCTCGAGGTCGCGCTGGGCAGAAGCCGCAGCTGCGCGCGACGGGCCGATGGGACCCTCTGGTGTTGGGGCGCAACGAGTACGGCCAACTCGGCGACGGCACGACGGTCGACCGCGCGAGCCCCGTGGCCGTCACGGCGCTCGGCACGGCGCCGGCCGTCGAGTCGGTCACGCTGGGCTACTTCCACAGCTGCGCGCGGCGGGCCGACGGGACCCTCTGGTGCTGGGGGCGCAACTACTACGGCCAGCTCGGCGACGGCACGACGGTCGACCGTCCGAGCCCCGTGGCCGTCACGGCGCTGGGCACCGCCGTCGCCGAGGTCGCGCTGGGCGCTTACCATAGCTGCGCGCGGCGGGCCGACGGAAGCCTGGCGTGCTGGGGCACAAACTGGTCCGGCCAGCTCGGCGACGGCACGACGGTCAACCGCCCAAGTCCCGTGGCCGTCACGGCGCTGGGCACTACCGTCGCCGAGGTCGCACTGGGGGGCGCCCACAGCTGCGCGCGGCGGGCCAACGGAAGCCTTTGGTGCTGGGGGGCAGAACGCTGGGCCAGCTCGGCGACGGCACGACGCGTCCCGCATAGCCCTGTGGCCATTACGGCGCTGGGCACCGCGGTTGCCCAGGTCGCGCTGGGCGGCAGCCATAGCTGCGCGCGACGGGCCGACGGGAGCCTCTGGTGCTGGGGGCTCAATGATGACGGCCAGCTCGGCGACGGCACGACGGGCTTCAGTCACACGAGCCCCATGGCCGTCCCGGCGCTGGGCACTGCGGTTGCCCAGGTCGCGCTGGGCGGCAACCACAGCTGCGTGCGACGGGCCGACGGGAGCCTCTGGTGCTGGGGACTCAATGATGACGGCCAGCTCGGCGACGGCACGTTAGCCGACGTGCCATCGCCCGCGCGGGCGATCGGGCTTGGCTGCGACTGCGGCACCGCCGCAGCCCCGTGGTCGTCACGGCGCTGGGCACCACGGTCGCCGAGGTCGCGCTGGGCGTCGAGCACAGCTGCGCGCGGCTTGCCGAGGGCAGCCTGCGGTGCTGGGGGCTCAACGGCTACGGCCAGCTCGGCGACGGCACGACGACGCCGGCGATCCGCCCGAGCCCCGTGGCCGTCACGGCGCTGGGCACCGCCGTCGCGCAGGTCGCGCTGGGTTACTACCACGGCTGCGCGCGGCGGCCCAACGGGAGCCTCTGGTGCTGGGGGTCCAACAGCTACGGCCAGCTCGGCGACGGCACGACGACGCGCCGCCTGAGCCCCGTGGCCGTCACGGCGCTGGGCACCACTGTCGCGCAGGTCGCGCTGGGCGACGTACCAGCCTGCGCGCGCGGCGGCCCGGACGGGAGCCTGTGGTGCTGGGGGGACAACAGTTACGGCCAGCTCGGCGACGGCACGACGACGCGCCGCCTGCGGCCCGTGGCCGTCACGGCGCTGGGCACCACTGTCGAGCAAGTCGCGCTGCGTTCCTACCACAGCTGTGCACGGCGAGCCGACGGGAGCCTTTGGTGCTGGGGGTCCAACGGCCTCGGCCAGCTCGGCGACGGCACGACGGTCGACCGCCTGAGGCCCGTGGCCATCACGGCGCTGGGCACCACCGTCGCGGAGGTCGCGCTGGGCAACTACCATGGCTGCGTGCGGCGGGCCGACGGGAGCCTCTGGTGCTGGGGGTACAACTGGTGGGGCCAGCTCGGCGACGGCACGACGGTCGACCGCCCGAGCGCCGGGGCTGTTACGGCGCTGGGCACCGCCGTCGCCCAGGTCGCGCTGGGCGAGTTCCACAGCTGCGCGCGGCGGGCCGACGGGAGCCTTTGGTGCTGGGGGCGCAACGGGGTCGGCCAGCTCGGCGCGCTGGCCGGGTCCAACGCCTGGCTACCGGTGGCGACCTCGCCCTGCGGTGACGGCATCTGCGGCCTCAATGAGCAGCAGAGCGGCGGGTGTCCTGCCGACTGCACGGCGCGCTGCGGCGACTGCGTCTGCGACCCTGCGTTCGAAAATACGACGACCTGCCCGGCGGACTGCGTACCGGGCGGCTCTTGCACGCCGAGCGCCTGCGGCAACGCGCGCTGCGAGGCGGACGAGACCTGCGCGCTCTGCCCGGGCGACTGCGGCACCTGCTACACGACCTGCGGCAAGCACGGCTGCGAGCCGGGGGAAACCTGCTCGAGCTGCCCGGGCGACTGCGGGGCCTGCGCGGCGCCGGTCTGCGGCAACGCGAGCTGCGATGCGGGCGAGAGCTGCGGCTCGTGCCCGGGGGACTGCGGGGCCTGCGGCGGCACGGCCTGGGGGCAGCCGGCGGGGGCGATCAGCGCGTCCTTGCAGGCGGTGAGCTTCCCGGTGAACACGAGCGTGGGCTTCGCGGCGGGCACCAACGGCACGCTGCTCAAGAGCACGGACAGCGGCGCGAGCTGGACGGCGCTGAGCGCGGGCACGGCGGCGACGCTGCGGGCGCTGGCCTTCGTGGACGCGCAGACGGGCCTGGCGGCGGGCGACGGCGGCGTGCTGCTCAAGACCACGAATGGCGGCCTGAGCTGGACCGCGCTGACCTCGGGCACCACGGCCGCGCTGCGGGCGCTGGCGCTGCTCGATGCGCTGACGGCTTCGCCGCGGGCGACGGCGGGGTGCTGCTCAAGACGACCAATGGCGGCACGAGCTGGACGGCGCTGACCTCGGGCACGGCGGCGGCGCTGCGGGCGCTGCGCTTCGTCGATGCGCAGACGGGCTTCGCCGCGGGCGACGGGGGCGTGTTGCTCAAGACCAGCAACGGCGGCACGAGCTGGGCCCCGCTGACCTCGGGCACGGCGGCGACGCTGCGGGCGCTGGCCTTCGTCGATGCGCAGACGGGCTACGCCGCGGGCGACAACGGCACGATCCTCAAGACCACCAACGGCGGCAGCAACTGGAGCACGTTGACCACCGGCGTGCACGGGGCCCTGCACGCGCTGGCCTTCCCGCTCGGCGCGCTGCACGGCACGGCGGTCGGCGAGGGCGGCCTGGTGCTGCGCACGACCAACGGCGGCGCCTCGTGGACGCAGGAGAGCTCGGGCACCAGCGAGACGCTGCTGGCCGTGACGATGCCGGCCGACTGGACGATGGGCGTGGCCGTGGGCGCCAGCGGCACCGTCGTGCGGCGCATCCCGCCCTGGGAGCCCTCGATCCTCTACGACACCGAGGTCGCCAGCCTGGCGCCGCCGACGATCATCCCCAGCGCGGTGATGAGCCAGCGCGTGGCCTTCGCCGGCAACAACAGCGGCTGGCTCTATGCGCTGAGCCCCACCGCGCGCGTGCCGCGCTACAGCCCGGCGCGCCTGGCCGACGCGGTGCAGGGCCGCAGCCCCGTCGGCCCGCTGCCGGGCGACAGCTACCAGACCCTCTACGCCGCCACGGCCGCGGGCCTGGGCTATGCGGTCAACGCCAGCACCGGCGCGCTGCGCTGGACCACGGACGGCGACAGCAGTGTGGCCGGCAACCAGCCGCTGGGCGCGGCGCTGGTCGCGGCCCCCGTGGTCTCGCCGACGCGCAACCTGGCCTTCTTCGCCACGCGCAACCTCAGCGGCGCGCAGAACCGCCTCTTCGCCTTCGACGCCAAGACGGGCGCCTGTCGCTGGGTGCTCAACGGGAGCTGCGCCGGCGCCACCGGCGCGCTGAACGTGGGCCAGATCAGCGGCAGCCCGATCCACGACGCGACCGCGCGCAAGCTCTTCGTCACCAGCACCAGCCTCAGCGGCGGCGGCACGGTCTGGGCGGTGGACGCGGGCGACGCCACGCCCGGCACCGTGAGCTGGAGCCGCAACCTCGGCGACAGCGACGCCTCGCCGAGCTTCGCCGAGACCACGCGCACCAGCCTCTACGTCGGCACCAACAGCGGCCGCCTGCACCGCGTGCGCGCGGCAGACGGCGTGAGCTGCTGGAGCACCACCGGCAGCGGCTGCACCACCTTCGGCGGCAGCGAGCAGGCCTTCTGCACCGCCACCGACGCGCTCGGCACCGCCTGCGCCGCCGGCAGCGCCATCGCCTCCGGCGTCGTCGTGTTGTGGAGCGGCAGCCACCTCGGCCGCCTGCTCTTCGCCACCGCCGACGGCCACCTGCGCCTGCTCAACGCCAACGGCAGCCTGGTCTGGAAGACCGCCAGCCCGATCCCCGGCGCCAGCCTGCCGCTGGCCATCCCCGAGCGCGACAGCCTCTTCGTCGGCGCCACCGACGGCAAGCTGCGCGAGCTCAGCCTCACCACCGGCGCGGTGCTCAGCACCCAGACCGTCGGCCCGGGCACGGCGGCCGTCGGCAGCCCC
>JADJDT010000011.1 GCA_016702545.1 Pseudomonadota bacterium
TCTTCTTGGCCAACAGATCGTGGTTCGTACTGAACCCTGGGTCGAATACGACGGTGATGACGATAATCCGGCCCTTGTCGAACGCGACCTTCGCGCTCCTCTCTCGTTCACTTGTCTTGAGGTCGCACGCTGCCTCCTCGGGCTTGTCTTCGGGATCGCACGACAGGAACTCGCGGACCTTCTTGGCCTCGGCCAGGGGCATCCCGAGAATCAGCTCGAGATAGCCGTAGCCGGCCCGCCGTCGCCGTTCCTCGGCGGCCTGCCGCTTCTTCTCGCGCCGGGTGTGCTCGGCCTCGGTAATCATCGCCCTCTTGAGCACCCAAAGCTCGACGGTCTTCAGCTCGAAGGGCGGATCGATCTGCCCTTCGGCGATGCCGTCGTGGCTCTGGGTCCCCGCAATCAGCGTGTACACCTGGCCATCCCTTAGCGGCGTGCTCTCCGCGCACGCCATAGTTGGGCTCGAACATCCAGTTGAGTCCTCCTCGAGCGAGTACACGAGCTGCCGCCTTGTGGCGACTCGGGGCCGGTAGGACGCCCAGGCAGCCACGCGCGAGTCGTCCTTGGTCTGTGAAGCGTCTGCCGCGCTCAGGCTGAAACGAAGAGCGGGAGTAGCACCGCGCACCATGGGAGCCCCGATGCCAGCGTGGGACTATCCTTGGTGTTGCGGCCGCCCTCGTAGGTAACCCGACTTACCATCTCCGCCTCCGCCGTTTGATATGGTGAGGCCACCCGTATGGTCGTGTAAATGACCGAAGAGGTCAAGGGGTCCCGCGCCCCTGTCAACGCTCAGGAAAATGTCACCTCAACAGCTCAGGGAAAGTGTCACCCTCCCGGGTGCTGTGGGTCGTGTTTCAAGGCAGCGCGACGGCTATGTGAGAGACGGCGCGGCGAAAGGCTCTCGAGGCGGCGGGGCGTTTGCGGTGGCGTGCCACGCGGAGCTCACCTGCGATCGTCGCGGTCGCGGTGGCAATCAGGCGGTCGTCGGCATAGGGGATGCCCCAGAGCGTGTTGAAAACGTGAGGTAGCGGCGGCTCCTTGGCGGCCCGAGAATCGGGTCGACCAAGACAACCGGTCCACAGGACCAAGGAGCCGCCATGAAGCGTTCGGGTTCCGCACCGGGGTTGATGCCATGAGACCAGGGCGGGAAGGCGCGGAGGGCTGGGGCAAACGCTAGGGAAGGCGCGATGCGATGGCGACGTCGGGGCTGGTCGGTGGCCGCGGCCTGGGCCAGAACGGACTGAACGGGCGCGTTTGGGCGTGCGTGGCGGAGGTGTCCGAACTCAGCGTGGCGAAGCGCGGAGGCGCGAGGGCGGCGGGGACGTCGTGGGCCGGGCAGGACGGAGCCTCAGGGGGCTTGGGCGCAGCTCACACCTGCGTGGAGGCGCAGCGCCCAGGTGCCGTACGGGAAGACCGCGCCCCGGTCACCGGCGCGCCACCGGTGCCAGGCGTCGCGATAGCCGATGAGGAAGTCGCGCAGGCGTTGCAGCGCTTCGATTCGCGCCCACTTGTTGCCGCCGGCCACACGGGGGCTCATTTGACGGCGTGGCTCGGGCTGGCTCGGGGTGTCGAAGGCCGATTGGCGCAGCACGGCGCGGCGGCCGAGCACGCCCCTGCCCTCGACGTGGCGCTGGGCCGCGAGCTCTAGCTCGCGCGCGGTGACGGCTTCGGTGAGCAGGGCAGCGTACTGTGCCTCGTGCAGCTGCGCGTAGGCGGGCAGCGGGTCTACGGTCAACGTGGCCTCTCCCGGTAGCGAGCCCTTCTCACGGAAGAATCCCCTGGGCCGCTTGAAGCCTTGGCTGCGTCCCACGCGCGCCGGCAGGCTGATGAGTCCAGGCCAGTGATGGTGCTCGCTCACCAGGCGGGCCGCCACCGGGTTGGTCAAGGTGTAGACCGCCTTGGCGAGCTGCGCCTCCGCATCGACCAGGCGCACCACCGACGGGGGCTCACTCGCCCAGAGGTTTTCCCAGCGGCCCCAGTGCGCGTTGAGGCACTTGGCCGTGAACTCGAAGAACCAGCGGCAAAACTGGGGCCTCGTGCCGCGAACATCGGTGATCACGAGATGAAGATGATTGGAGAGCACGCAGAAGGCATGCACTTCCGCTCCGTAGCGTTCGGCGGCCACGGCGAGGCAGTAGCCGATGATGCCGTTGACCGCGGCGGACGGCCGCAACAGGAACTGCCGTTGCGCGCAGCGGCGCGTGACCATCAGCGTCTCACCGGCGATCACGGGCCGCGGCATGCTCATGCATCGATGGGGCGTTCGCAAACGGCGTGCCCATCTGTCCGATGCGTGATTCTGCGGGGTTAGCGCAGCGGTTGCGCCCTTCGTCCGACCTCCGGACGGACCCGACCGGAAGACCGGCCCGGCCGCCGCTGCATGGGCATTCTCCGCGCAAGGAAGGCCGCTCCCCGCGCCTCCGTCCAAAGCCCACCGATCGTCCACTCGCGTCCCGGCCCGATCGTTACCAATCATCAACCCGGGTGCGGGTGCGGGCGCTGCTGCCCGTCATGCGGCTCGCCCGGCCTCGAGCAGCTCCTCGACGCGCGGTCCCACCCGATCGAGCACTGGCCGCTGCCGTTTGATCCGCTGGCCGGATGCGCCCGCTCGTCTTGCTCCACGTACTTGCGTACCGTGTTGCGGCTCAGCCCGAGCTGCTGGGCGACCTCCCGCCGACTCAGCCCTTCTACGAGCACCTTGTGTCGAAGAACACGCACCTGATCCATCCTGAGCATCCACTCCCCCCGCCCAGCAACGAGTCCTCACTACCTCGTGCTAGTCGGGTCCAGAGGCCCCAGGTGGATCACTTCCATGTGTGATCAGTTGGGGCTTGGTCTTGAGGAAAGCCTGGCCTTGCGTGGTCTTCCTGGCGCGATGGGCCAGCCTCGGAGTTGGTCGAGGATGGAGGGACGACGGCGCCAGTTGGGGTCCTTGCCGAGATGATAGAGATGGTCGGCGATCCATTGCCACTTCAGGTCAGCCTCGGGGCCTTGCATGTCCATGGCCGCCGCGATGAGCATGGAGGCCGAGCCCATCGCCCGGCCCATGACCTGCGGGTGGATGGGCGGCTGGGTCCGCGGTTGCTCAGCGGTGGACGGTGCCTCGGTCATACGGTGACGGTGGGCGATCAGGTTAGCGATCATGGAGCCCACCATCGAGGCGTGAACCAGCGCGCGGACAGCATGCGGGGTTTGGGCGGTGATGCTGTCGAGATGGAAGCAGGACTTGTCGAGCTTGTTGTCGCTCTCGATTTCCCAACGCACGCGGTACAAGTCGCTGATCTGGTGCGGTCCGACCGTTGGGGGCAGGTTGGTCAGGAAGAAGCGATAGCTCCCGGCAGGCATCGGCACGCCGACGAGACGACAGCACACGGCGCCGTTGCCGCGCCCAACTCGACTCCGCGTCGACAACCTTGCCGCGGGCTGCAGCACCTCCTGGTTGATCAAGGCGGCGAGGTCGGTCCCGGCGAAGGTCCGCGTGACCTCACCACGGGCGATCGACGTTGAACCCGCCCGGGTTTGCCGGAGGCCCGGTTGTTTGGGTCAGGCGGCCCCTGCCTTGGGCGGCCTGAGTCTCGTAGAACGCTCGCTCCATACTCAGCGGCGGCACCAGCCAAGAGGCTCGAGGGCCGCCGGTTGCTGAACCAGTGGACCCAGGTGAGGGTGGCAAACTCGACAGCTTCGGCGTGACGCGCCAGGACCGTGCTTGCGGATGACCTCCGTCTTGCTGCAAGCCGATGACCGACTCGGCGAGCGCGTTGTCGTCCAGAAGTCGCCGACGGTGCCGACCGAGCCCTGGATGCCGGCCTCGGCGAGACGGTCGGTGTAACGAATCGCCAGGGTACTGAACGCCCTGTCGCTGTGATGGATGAGGCCGTCGCTGGCGGGCGGGCTGCGAGCGCCCGCTCCAGGGCGTCAAGCGCCAGGTCGGAACGCAACGAGGTACTGACACGCCAGCCGACGATGAACCGCGAACACGTCCACGACGAACGCCACGTACGCGAACCCGCTCCAGGTGGCGACGGTGGGTCAGGTCGGCCACCACAACCGGTTCGGCGCAGGGGCCGACGAAGTCGCGTTTGACCAAGTCGCGCGGTCGCTGCGCGTCCTCGTCGGCGACGGTGGTCACCTTGAACGCACGGCGCGCACGGCCCCTTTCCGGGCCCATCTGGCGCATCAGCCGCTCCACCGTGCAGCGTGCCACGTCGACGTCTTCGCGGCGCAGCTGGCGCCAGACCTTCTCTCGGCCCCGTAGACCTGGTGGTGCTCATCGTGGACACGCCGGATGTGCGCCCGCAGGCGCCGACGCTGGACTCGGGCGGCCCGCCGCTCGGGGTCGGCGGCCTGCGCTTTGTGCTCAGGTAGGTCGACGGGGCCATCGGCTGCACGTCGCAGATGAGCTCGCCCCCGTAGTCCCACGGTGTGCGTCCGTGAACTTCACCATGGCCTCGGCCGGCGGTCGAGCCCCGCCTGTGCAAAAATGCCGAGGCCTTGCGCAGTATCTCGTTGGTGCGCCGGAGCTCTCGATTCTCTCGCTCCAGTTCCCAGGCCGCTCACGCTCCGCCGTCGTCAGCCCCGGACGCTTGCCCGTCTCGTTCAGCCTGCCGAACCCAGTGCCGCAGCGTCTCCGGCGTGCAGCCCAGCTTCTCGGCTATCGAGCACATCACCGACCTCCGACGCGTGCGACTCCCGCTGCTCCAGCACCATCCGGACCGCCCGCTCACGCACTTCCTTCGAGTACCTGTTTGGTCTTCCCATGGCCCCATCCTCTCAAGTAATGGAGTCTCCGGGAATCCCGGGGCGGTTCACGTCACACGAGGCTTCCAGCTCTCCTTGAGGCGGATCACGAACTTGACGTCATGCGTCAGGCAGTCCCGCAGCAGCTTGAAGCTGGCATAGCCCAGATCGGCCAGCAGCCCAGGCGCCGCCACGACGCATCAATGGTCGGGTGGGGCGCATCGTGCTCACGCGCTGGATGGAGGTGGTAGTCCACGGCGGCGCCAATGCCCACGGAGAGCCGCTGTGGATCTTCAAGGCGGCGTAGTCCCCAGCGCCGGGGAACACCTCGCGCAGCGCATCGGGCAGCTTGATCGTGGTCGAGTCGACGATATGCCAATCCAGGACGTGCGCCCCGGGGCCGGGAAGGTCCGGGTCGTGGCTGGCGACGAAGGCCAAGGCGTGGTCACGGATCTGCTCCATCACCGCCTCGAGCCTGGGGTTGAACCAGGCGTAGAATCCACCGCGGACCACGCGTTTGGTGCCTGCGTCGAAGTACACGCGCGCCACATCCGCTTGGCGCCCCCCGTACCCTGTCCCGCCGGCGATCACCATGGCGCGCAGAAACTGCACTGCGTCGAGTTTTCGGCACCGCTGCTGCAGCTCCGCCTCCTCGACGAAACGCCTCAGCGCCGCGTCCGGCAGAATGCTCTCGAACACCTCACGAACCTGGACTCCGTCCATCGCGCTTGCCTCCATCCCCGCGACGGAGCGGATCACGATCGCTACCCGGCCACAACAGGCTTTCACCCGTTGCCCAAGTGATCGCGCCCTCAGGGATTTCCTAACTGGACATCGATGGGATCACTTCCTACGTGCTGCCCTGGATCACTTTCTTAGCGCTGCGTCCACTGCTCGCCATGTGGAAACAGCAACAGGAGTTCAATCCGAGCATGATCTGATCCTACGGCAAGTGAGGCGCTCATTCGCGTCGCCTGCGTGGCACGCGGTGGTCCCGACCCGATGGCAACACAGGACCCTAAACGTTCGGGGGAAAGCATCCGCCCTGACCCTGGCCGCCGCTCGTCGGCAGGTCCCTAACCCTGGCTATGCTCCCCCACATGACCAAACGAAGCGTTGGCCCAATAAGGCCCAGATAGATGGTTGGTCAGCTCTCGTCGAGCTAGATCCCGCAGGCTTCGTCGTCCACCGTTGCTGCGTCGGTTCCGCTGCCCGTTACACAGGTCTCGCCCCCGCGCTGCGTCACGTTCGGCCAACGTCGCACGCGCGCACCCCCAGAGCGCTGCTGCCCTATCCAGGCCGTACGCCGGAGATCGAGGCCTCGATTTCCGCGACCGGGTGAGATCTGTCTTGACTCCGCCTTCTATAGAGGTCGGGACCCTAGGGCTGGGTCATGCCGTCTTCACGAAGCCCGGACGGGGACCCCTCACTCAAGCTGGGGTAGAGCGTGGCGAGGTCACCGAGCAGCAGAACAAGCGAGCCCCTGACAAGCGAGTGCGTGACACAAGCGAGTGCTTGGCCTTGCTCCGTCTCAACGAAGCCGTTAGCATTCGTTCGGTCCATCGGTCCCCCTCCTGTCGAGGGGTGCCGTGCTCGGAGACCTTGGCCTCACATGCTCAGATCAATGTCAGCTCGCTGTCTTGGAACCTCGAGTTTGCGTGTGGGTCCAGCCCCAAGGAACCGTGTCCCTCTGGTTCTTGTCGTCGTGACGGCCTTGTTTCTGTCCGTACCGGCTTGGGGACGGGGTCGACGGAAGCCCTCGCACCCGAGGGCGTCTGACGCTTGCTCGATGCCTGCGGACGAATGGGTGATGATGAGCACCGAGCATCAGCCGTCTGCGTCAGAGCGATTCGCCTCGGTTTGGACTGGCACACACCTACTCGTGTTCGGAATGCGTGACGGCGGATTGTTCGATCCCTGCACGAACCGTTGGACTCCGGCATCGATTCGCGGCATGCCAATTGAGATCCCTGACCTCGGCTCGGAGCTACCGATTCAGCCGGTCGTTGTGGGACGCCACATCGTCTGGCTCTTTCCGCCCAGCGAGGAATTTCTCTCGCCATCATCGGCCAAAGTGTCGGCCATGATTTTCGATACACGCGGGAACACTTGGAGCGCTGTCCCTAGAACCGGTGCAGCGCCGAATCCTGGCTTGAGTTCGGCAATCGTCGTCGCCGGAAGCGAGCTCCTGTACTGGGGCGTCGGGCAAGCCGGGGGCTGTGCGCGACTCGATCCGCAAACGAACACATGGAGGCCGATCAGCACGAGAAGCGCTCCGTTCGCTCGGCCACGCCTGCGCGCTGCTTGGACGGGAACACAGGTGTTCGTGTGGAACGGAGATCGCGGCTCCCTCTACGATCCGAAGCGGGACACCTGGTCACCAACTGCCAGTGCTGGTCAGCCTTCCGCAGGTCTTCCCAAGGTCGTGGCCTGGACGGGCTCGGAGATCATTGTCTGGGGGAATATCACGGCCCGCAAGCTCGACGGCGCACGATATGAACCGTTGAAGAACGCTTGGTTTGCCATGGCGCCTATGCCAGCGACCACCGTGTCCCCAATTTACACTGAAGCGTTCATCGACAGCGGATTCCTAGTCGTTCAAGCCCGCGGAGGCAGTTGGGTCTTATGACCTCGCACCGATGCGTGGTCTGTAGTACGCGGTGGACGCGGCGGGGGGAAGGGGATCAGTTCACCCGCCATCGGGGCCCCAGGCGCAGCCGCGTTCTTAATCAACCTCGGAAACAGCCACACGGGCGGTGTCCCGTCACCCGACGAGAGGCGCGGAGGCACAGTTGCACGACTCGATCCGGTGCATGGCCGTTGGCTCGTTGCAGCGCTGCCCGTGCGGGGTGGGCCTGCCTCGGTGTTCGTGACTCCGGTCTGGACCGGCGACCGATTCCTCTTCTGGGGCGGAGCGACCCTCGAGGTCGATCGCAAGAGCCGCGGTGGGTGCAGTGGCGGGGGAATGCCCGATCAACCTGTTTGCGATCCCATCGTTCCGACGCGCGAAGTCCCGCATGCAGAAGGTGCGATGTGGCGGCCGACGCTTCGCTGAGGATCGTACCGAGCGTTCCATCCCAGCTCCCGCCCATCTGAGGGATTGAGCCTTTGGCCTCGCCTGGCCCGTTGGCGTTTCCCGACCCGTTGATGTGTCCTGACCCTTCGGCGATGCCGTGGCTGTTGACGTACAAAGGCGCTCTAGCGGTTCCCGCGAGACGCTGTGCAGTCGCAGCGGCTGTCGGTACCTGCCGACGACAAGGTGTGCACTCATCGACTTGCAGCGCAAGAATCGACTGCGGGAGCTCTCCTCGTCGCGGAAGGGGGGGGCAATCGGGACGCCGAGCCGCACCCCGGTTGATGTGCCAGCAGCGGTGCTGCGCCACCATGGCGGCCAGGCGGGGGGGTACGCGGATGAAACGCGAACGGGACCGGGGAGGCCGGTAGCCAGGGCGGGCCGACGAGGCCAGCGCCGCGCCCGCCAACGGCCGGTTCTCGGCGAGCCGGGACCGGGTTCCGGACGAAGGCTGCACTCGAAGCGTGGGTCAAACGCTGCAACGAGTCGCGACCGCATCAGGCGCTCGGCTGAAAGACCCCCGCCGAGTGCCGCGCTGAAGAACTCGGCCCCACACCAAACCTGCGGGCAGCCCGGCATGACCTCGGCGTGCTCATGCCACCCGATTCGGGAGCGCGCCTCTGTGTTGACGTGACTGGGGGGACACCACAGGGACGTCCGCGCCGTCGCTCCTACGCGACGACGCCGTCGGCCTCGACCTCGATCAGCCAGTCGTCGCCGATCAGGCCCGAGACCTCGACGAAGGTGCAGGCGGGGCGGATGGTGCCGAAGATCTCGCCGTGGGCGCGGGCCGCCTCCTTCCAGGCCGAGATGTCGCGCAGCATCAGGCGCGTCCGGATCACGCTCTCGAGGCCACCGCCCGCGCGCTCGAGGGCCTCGCGGATGATCTCGAGGCAGCGGCGTGTCTGGCCGTAGAGGTCGCCGGGGCAGGCCGTGCTGCCATCGGGGGCGATCGGCGCCGTCCCGGACACGGCAACCCACGACCCGTGCCGCACCGCCCGCGAGAAGCCAATCGAGGGCTCGTAGGGCGAGCCCGAGGAAATCAGCGTCCGAGTCATTCCTTCTTCCTCCTGCGGACCCGTCGCCGACGCCGACGCGAGCCTCCGCGCGCAGCAGACTGAAGCAGCTTCGGGGGAAAAGCTAGGAGCCTGTCGGCGAATTGCTGCGCCGGCCGATCGCGGCGTTGCGGCTGCGCTCCGGTGCTCACGTACCGGCCCGTACGCTCCGCTCCGGTGCTCGCCGCGCCTTGCGCCTGACCGGCCGCTCGCGACATTCGACAGGCTCCTGGAGCGCTTGTCGACGCAGGCTGCCTGGCCCATGCTGCGCGCCGAACGAGTGCTTGGTCGCGATCATAAGGCAGGGGCGATGTCGCAGGCGATGCTGGATGCGGTGCGGCAGGAGTGCTCGGCGCGCACCTGGTCGCGCGGCGTCGAGCTGGCTCGGCGCGGGGCGGTGGTGCTGTTACGCCAGGATCCGAGCGAGGCGCTGCTGCGGGTGCAGGTGGTCGGGCGCGCGGTCAGCCCCTCGGTGCGGCTCTTTCCCGGCGACGAGGATTGGTCCTGCGACTGTCGCGGCGCGGACGACCCCTGCGAGCATGTGGCGGCGGCGGTGATCGCCTGGCGGCGCGGACTCGAGGAGCGACCGGGCGAGGTCACGCCCGCGGTCGCGCCCCGCGCGCCGGCCCGCGTGGGCTACCGCCTGACGCGCGAGCGGGCGGCCAACGGCAGAGTCGGTCTGGCCTTGCAGCGCGTGGTGGTCGACGCGACCGGTGAGCATCCGCTCCAGCAGCCGCTGGTGCGCAGCTCGGCCAGCGACGGGCGGGCCGCCGTCCGCTTCGAGATCGCCGCCTCGCGGGCCGATCTGGCCGTGGAGTTGGCGCTCGGCGGGCCGCGGCGCGTCGGCAGCGGGCGCCTGCCGGCGACGACCCTGCGCGAGGTGTTGGCGGCGCTGCGCGAGGGCGAGGACCTGACGCTCGACGGCCAGCCCGTGCGGGTCGGCGACCCGCGGCCCGCGTTGCGGGCGGTGGTGACCGACGAGCGCGGCGGCTGGCTGGTGCGGGTCGAGCCCGACCCTGCGGCGGGCGAGGCCTTCGACAATGGCGCGCTACTCGACGGGTCCACGCTGCACCCGCGCAGCGAGCCCACGCTCACCGCCGGCGAGCTGGAGCGGCTGCGTCAGGGACGCCACCTGGCCGCGACGGAGGGCACCTGGCTGGCCTCCGAGCTCTTACCGCGCTTGCAGGCGGAGCTGCCGGTGCAGGTGCAGAGCACGCGGCTGCCGCGCGCGGAGCAGGTGCCCCCGCGCCTGCAGGTCGAACTGACGCGCGATCGCGACACGCTCGTGGTGCTGGCGACGATCGTCTACGGTCGCCCGCCCTCGGCCCGCGTCGCCGACGGGCGGCTGGTCGCCGCTGGCAGCGCCTCCCGAGTGCCACTCCGCGACCTGGAAGAGGAGCTGCGCCTGGCGCGCTGGCTGCAGCGCGCGACCCCGCTGCGCACGGGACACCGCGAGCGCCTGGCCACCGCGGCGGCGTTGCCGCTGCTCGCCGCCCTGCGCGCGGCGCGGGACGTCGAGCTGCTCGACGCGGGCGAGGCGGTGGCCCGATGGTTGGCGCCGACGGCGCCCCTCGTCCCCTGCGTGGTGCTGTCCGCGGAGGGCTTCCGCTGCGACTTCACCGTCGCCGGCGGCGCCGCGGGCCAGGGTGCCACGGGCGTCGCGGCGGGCGAGCGCCGGGTCGCCGCGGGGGCCGTGCTCGCCGCCTGGGAGCAGGGGCAGCAGTGGCTCGCGCTCGACGGCGGTGGGCTGGCGCCGCTGCCGCACGACTGGCTCGAGCGCTACGGGGCGCAGGTCGCGGAGCTCCTGGCCGCCCGCGACGGGCGCACGGAGAAGGTCAGCGCGGCGGCGCGCCTCGACTTGGCGCGCCTGGCTGCGGCGCTCGATCTGGTCGTGCCGCTGGAGCTCGCCGAGCTGCGCGGGCGCCTCGAGGGCACGCAGGCCCTGCCGGCGCTCGCGCTCCCGGCCGACCTGCGGGCCGAGCTGCGACCCTACCAAGAGCAGGGAGTGCAGTGGCTGACGCTGCTGCGCGACGCCGGCATCGGGGCGCTGCTGGCCGACGACATGGGGCTGGGCAAGACCCTGCAGGCGCTCTGCGCGCTGCGCGGACGCACACTCGTCGTCGCACCCACCAGCGTGCTGCGCGGCTGGGCGGCCGAGCTGGCGCGCTTTCGCCCGGGCCTCAGCGTCTGCATCTTTCACGGGGCTAACCGCCGCCTCGACCCCGCGGCCGACGTGACCCTGACCAGCTACGCGCTGCTGCGGCTCGAGGTCGAGCGCCTGGCCGCGCAGGCCTGGGACTGCCTGGTGCTCGACGAGGCGCAGACGGTGCGCAACGCCGAGAGCCAGGTGGCGCAGGCCGCCTTCCGCCTGCGCGCCAGCTGGCGGCTGGCGCTGACGGGCACCCCGGTGGAAAACCGCCTCGAGGACCTGTGGAGCCAGCTGCAGCTGCTCAACCCGGGCCTGCTCGGCGGACGCAGCGACTTCACGGAGCGCTACGCCCGCCCGATCGCCGAGGGCAACACGGCCGCCGCCGAGCGCCTGCGGCAGCGCACCCGCCCTTTCATCCTGCGGCGCCGCAAGGCGGAGGTCGCGCGCGACCTGCCCTCGCGCAGTGAGGCCGTGCTCTACGTGCAGCTCAGCGCCGACGAGCGGCGTATCTACGACGCCGTGCTCGCCGCCACGCGCCAGGAGGTGCTGACGCAGCTCGGTCAGGGTGGCAACGTGCTCGGCGCGCTCGCGGCGCTGCTGCGGCTGCGGCAGGCCGCCTGTCACAGCGCGCTGGTGCCCGGCCAGGCCGCGGCGCCGAGCTCCTCCAAGCTCGAGCTGCTGACCGAGACGCTGCGGCAGGCGCTGGCCGAGGGCCACAAGGCGCTGGTCTTCTCGCAGTGGACCTCGCTGCTCGATCTGACCGAGCCCTTGCTGCGCGCCGCGGCGATCGACTTTCTGCGCCTCGACGGCGCGACGCGCGACCGCCAGGCGGTGATCGACGCCTTCCAGAGCGCGGCGGGTCCGCCCGTGCTGCTGATCTCGCTCAAGGCCGGCGGCGTCGGTGTGACGCTGACGGCAGCCGATCACGTCTTCCTGCTCGACCCGTGGTGGAATCCCGCCGTCGAGGACCAGGCCGCCGACCGCGCCCACCGCATCGGTCAGACCCGCCCGGTGTTGATCCACCGCCTCGTCGCCGAGGACACCGTCGAGGAGCGCGTGCTGGCCCTGCAGCAGCACAAACGTGCGCTCGCGGCCGCCGCCCTCGACGAGGGCGCCGTGGCGGCGGCGCTGACCCGCGACGAGCTGCTCGAGCTGCTCGCCTGATGGCCCGTGGGCGCCCCACCAGAGATCGGGCCGCTGCCGCGCGCTCTCCAGGTCAGGCCTGCCCGGCGGCGGCGCCCCGGCGCGCCGTCGCGTCCCGAGCGGTGGGGCCATGGTGATCGCGCTGCTCACGGGCGTCGCCTTCGTGGCCGGGCTGATCGACGCCATCGCGGGCGGCGGGGGGCTGCTGACGCTGCCGGCGCTGCTCGCGGCCGGCCTCGGGCCGCACCTGGCCCTCGGCACCAGCAAGGGTCAGGCGGTCTTCGGCTCGGGCTCCGCGCTCTTCGCCTTCGCCAGGCTCGGCGCCGTCGATTTCCCGCTGAGCCAGCTCACCTTCCCGCTCGGCCTGCTGGGCTCGCTGCTCGGCGCCGCCGCCGCGTTGGCCTCGTGCGCGCCACGGCCGATGCCAAGGTCGTCAACTTCGCCTCCAACCTGGCGGCGGTGGGCCTCTTCGCCTGGCGCAGGGCGATCAACTGGAGCCTGCCGCGGGCGGGGGGGCGCGGGGCGGCCGCGGGGTGGGGGGGGGGGGGGGGGGGGGGGGGGGGGGGGGGGGCGCGGCGGGCGTTGCTCTGCTACCTAGG
Source organism: Pseudomonadota bacterium (assembly GCA_016702545.1). Taxonomy (GTDB): domain Bacteria; phylum Myxococcota_A; class Polyangia; genus JADJTL01. Next base: position 12,754 of record JADJDT010000011.1, read on the forward strand.
GGAGGGGGGGCCTGGCTCGGGGCCGTGGCCGGATCGCCAGGCGGGAGCCCACCATGCCCGAAGGCCGCAGCCTAAACAATGACGAGGTCATGTGCCTCACCACGGGGGGCGCGGCCTCCGGGGGTGGGGCCCGCCGGGATCGGGGTCGTCAGCAGCCGGAGCCAGCGCCCGGGGGCGTCCGATCCGGCCAAGCCCTGACGTCCGGGCGGCGGGGCGCCTGCCGCGGCGGCGACGCGCTTAGCAGAGCCTGCTCTCCGGGCGACGGTGAGGGTCGCGCAGCACGGGCTGGGGGCCGCAGGGCGTGCAGGGGCTGCCGGCCTGGAGAATGCCCGTGGGCCGCTCGGCGCTGCCTTCCTGCGCTTCGCGGCTGCCTACGTCAACCGGCTCGCCGAAGACCAGTGGGGTCTCTTCGATCTGACCGAAGACGGTGCGCACCCGTGGGCGCTCGCGCAGCTCGAGCTCGGTGACTTCCTACAGCCCGCCGCAAAATCCCTGGCGCTGTCGGGCGTTGGTGCGATCTTGGACAACACGGCCGATCGCACCCAGCACGGCAGTGGGGCCGGTGGCTGGGAACGGATCAGGGGGGAGGGGCGGCCGCGACCCGATGCGGCTTACGGTCTACGCAGCGCCCCGCCAACCCGACGGCAAGTGGGGAAGGCTGACACCGAGCCTCGCCGGGCAGCTCGTGCAGAGGGCCGCGTGGGCCATGGGAGGAGAGCCGGGCAGCGTGGTGACGATCGGCTTCGTCTCGGCGGCGATCGCCGCCGCGGCGCACCGCGGCCGTGGTGCCTTCTTCTTCACGCTGCAGTGTCCGTTCTAGCAGTACCGACCGACTGGCCTGGCGCGGCGCTGCGGGGCTATCATCAGCCGCGTAGCCAGGGGTGGGCGCCGCGGTGACCAAGGCAACACGCATCCTCGAGGTCGATCAGCTGCTGGCGGCGGTGCAGCGCCACCCGCGCCTCGTGCATCAGGAGCTGCTGGCCGGGGCCGAGGCGCAGGCTCGGCTGCGGGCCACGCTGCGACCGCTGGTGGCCTTCGGCCAGGCGACCTATGTGGGCTGCCTCGCGGTGCTCGACTGGGATCACCGCTTGCCCTCGCAGCAGGCGGTGCTGCGGCTCTACGCCTACTATTCGCCGGACGCGCTCGAGGCGGGGGCTCGAGCCTTCGCCGACCGCAGCGCGGAGATTGCCGAGCGCGACCTCCATCCCGAGTTCGACATCCCCGACTACACGGGCCTCGGCGCCGATGAGGTCTACGAGGGCGAGGTCGATGGCCAGGGCAAGGTCGCGCCGATGCGGCTGGTCAGCGGTTGGCGGCGCGAGATCGAGCCCCGGCAGGCACGCACCGCCGTGCGGGTGGTACGGCAGTCGGAGCAGTTCCAGCGGCTGCTGACCGCGACGAAGGGCCAGCGGCCCAACCACCTCGGCGAACTCGAGGCCGTCGCCTGGACGCCACCCTGCGAGGCCGAGTCGCCGCGCTGGACGATCGACGTCTGGTACCTGCTGCAGCTCGATCACACGCTCGGCCGCGGACACAGCTTCTTGGTCGACCCCGAGCAGCAGCAGGTGGTGGCCGAGCGCGAGTTCGTCGTACGCGGCGGGTGATCGTCACCGCATGAGCGACCTGCGGCCCCGGGGCTGGCTCGGGTCCAGCTCGCGCCTAGCTCGCGGTCAAGTCGCACACGCGGCCGCGACGCTGGGCGATCAGCTCGGCGGCGCCCTGCTCGCCCGCGCGGTAGGAGCTCCGCACCAACGGGCCCGCGTGCACCAGCGCAAAACCTAGCGCCCGCGCCTGCTCGGCCAGCGCGTCGAACTCCTCCGGCGGCACGAAGCGCTCGACCGGTAGGTGCTTGCGGGTCGGCCGCAGGTATTGCCCCAGGGTGACCCAATCGACGCCCGCTTCGCGCAGGTCGCCAAGCGCCTGCAAGACCTCGTCGGTCGACTCGCCCAGCCCGAGCATCAGCGAGGACTTGACCAGCAGCACGGGGTCCGCGGCGCGATACGCCCGCAGCACGTCCAGCGAGAGCGCGTAGCTGCAGCGGCGGTCGCGAAGCTTCTCGGTCAGCGAGGCGACCGTCTCGAGGTTGTGAGCCAGCACCTCGGCGCCCGAGGTCGCCACCGCGGCCAGCGCCGCTGGATCGCCCTGGAAGTCCGGCGTCAGCAGCTCCACCACGGCCAGCGGCAGCCGCTGCTTGAGCGCCGCCACGACCGCCACGAAGTGCCCGCTGCCCTGATCGGCCAGCTCGTCGCGATCGACCGAGGTCACCACGACATGGCGCAGCTGCATCGCCGCCGCCGCGTCGGCCACCCGCGCCGGCTCGCCCGGGTCGGGCGGCAAGGGCGGCCGGCCCGAGGTGACGTCGCAGAAGCGACAGCCGCGGGTGCAGACCTTGCCGAGGATCATGAAGGTCGCGGTGCCGCCCCCCCAGCACTGCGCGAGGTTCGGGCAGCGCGCCTCCTCGCAGACGGTGTGCAGCCCTTGGGCCCCGAGCCGCTCGCGGACGGCGTAGTACTGCCCGCCGCCGGGCAGCTTGACGCGCAACCAAGGGGGGAGCGGGAGTTGGGGCATGAGGGGCCAGGCTCCGCAGTAGATCTGGCCTGCGGTGTAGCGTGCCTGGCCTTGGGCTTCAAGGCCTTGGGCTTCGAGCGGGGCACGCTGTCGGCGGGCGGTCAGGCCACCGGCACTTCCATCGTGGCCAGCAGATCGGGCGGCCAGCGCACATCCGGCCAGGCGCGGGCCTGCTCGGCGCGGGCGGCCACCTCGGGCCGCAGGTCCGTGCAGAGCGTCATGACCTCGCGGGCCGCCTCGTCGCGCACCGCGCAGAGGTGGTGGAGCACCGGCTCGAGCAGGTTGGGCCGCGGCTCCTCGAGGATCTCGCGGACCATCGCGCGCGCCTTCTCCCCCGTCAGCTGGCGCACCAGCGCGGCGGCATCGAGCGCCTCCGGCACCTCGCCGCGGCGACCCTGAGCCAGGGCGCGGTTGGCCGACGTGAGCTGGGAGCGGCTGCGCAGCATCTGGTCGACCAACCCGGCCGGCCCGCCGGCCCGCAGGCGCTCACCGAGCAGGCCCAGCAGGCTGCGCCCGAGCTTCGACGCGCTGGTCCAGGCCAACCCGTAGGAGAAGCCGGCCCCGCCGCGCTGCACGCTGAGGCTCGCCAGCGGCAAGAGCGCGGCGCTGTCGGCATTGTGTTGCATCGCCAGATCCAGCACACCCATCGTCCACTCGGGGCTGGCCGCCGCGAGCATCCGCGGCAGGAACGCCGCCGGTGGCTCCGGCAGGCGCGCGAGGTAGAGCACGGCGCCGGGGGTGCGGGCCAACACCGCCAGCGCCAGGTTGATGAGCTCCGGATCGACCAGCTTCGCGCGCCCCAGCGCGTTCCATTCCTCGGGCGTCGTCGGCGGCGACCGATGCAGCGCGGTGGTGAAGGCAGCGAGGATGCCCGCACGCGCCAGCGCGGTCATCAGCTCGCCGCGGCTCCCGTCGCTCGTGGCGAGCTGCCGGCGAATGGTCTGGCCGGCGGAGGGATGGTCGACCCAGGCGGGGTCCGCCTCCTGCAGCAGCCGATTGAGGGCGTGCCGCCGCGCCCCCTCGGCGGTCCGCAGGTGGCTCAGCGCGGTCTCGACCAGCTCACTGCCCATGTAGCGCGCCAGCGCCATCAGCAGCGCATCGGCGGGGACCTGCCCAGCCAGCTCGAGGCAGGTCTGCACCTTCTCCTCATCGCTGGCGATCGTCGCGGCGGCCTCGCGCAGCCCGATCCAGTCCGGTCGCGGCGTCCCGCGCAGCATGATCGTCTGGCTGCCGATGACCGCGGCCACGAGAGCGGCGCTCCAGCGCTCGGACTGGAGCAGCTCGAGGAAGGCCTCGCGGCGGCGCACCGGGTCCGGAGACGCCGTGGCCTGATCGATGAGTTGGTGCGCAGACAAGGCCACGAGCATACCCCAGCCGAGGGTGGATTGTAGGAATGGAACACGGGTCTGTCCAGGAAGGGCCCGACAGCGCCCGGCCTGCGGCGCGCCGGCGGTCCGCTCGCGCTCGCTTCCTCAGGCGAACGCGCGGTAGTCGATCGCCGGAAAAATGTTCTCCGCGCGCTCGCGCTCGCTGAGCCAGACCTCGTCGATGGTGCCGCTGGCGAGCTGTTCCGCGAGCCGCGCGAAGTCGCCGAGGTGCGCCTCGGTGCGCGCCGTGGCGTAGCCGACCGCCGTGTTGCTGCGCATGATGAAGGCCCAGTCGCTGGCCTGCGCCAGCAGCAGCAGCCGCGCCGCGTGGTTGAGCGCGCGCCGCACCAGCGCCGGCGGCGCGACGTGGCGCTCGGCCAGCGCGATCATCTGCGCGGCGGCGTGGTGCAGCCGCGGGTAGATCCAGGCGTTGGTGCCGTCGAGCCAGTACTGGTGATAGCCGCCCGCGCCCCAGCTCGACTCCGCCGGCCGCAGGAGCTGTTGCGTCGGCTGACGCCGCAGGTAGTCGGCGAGATGCGTCAGCGTCGGCGCCCCGCGGGGCTGAGCCGCGAACAGACGAAGGACCTGCTCCAGCCACGCGCAGCCCTCGTGCCACCAGTGGCCGAAGAGCTCGGCGTCGTAGGCCGCGACGACGACGACCTGCGGCAGCACCGCGCGCAGGCCACTGAGCTGCGCCAGGCGCTTGTCGACGAAGTCGTGGGCGTGCTCGTGGGCCACCCGCAGCGCGACCTCGGGCTCGTAGAGCAGCTTCGGGTCGCCATCGCGTCCCGTGCGGTCGTGGCCGGTGCCGTCGTGGCTCGTGATGCGCCGGTACTTGAGCCCCGTGCGGCGTCGCTGCCCGTCCGGCAGGACGAAGGCGCCCAGCTCCGACGCGGGGCGCTCGTCGGCGAGGTCGTGGAAGAAGTCGCGGTAGGCCGGATGGCCCGGGTAGCCGCGCTCGCGGCTCCAGACCTGCTCGCCGGGCTCCGGGTCGCGGGCGAAGACCGCCACGCCGCTGTCGGCGCAGAAGGCCGGGGCGTGGTAGCCGCAGCGTGGGCGCGGCCGCGCCAGCAGCAGCGCCTGGGTGTCACCGACGAAGTAGCGCAACCCCGCCGCTGCGAGCACGCGATCGAGCCCCTCGGCATAGCCGCACTCCGGCAGCCACAGCCCCGAGGGGCGCCGGCCGAAGCGCCGCTCGTGCTCGGCGACCGCGACGGTGATCTGCGCGCGCACGGCGGCCGGCTGCGGCGCCATCAGCGGCAGGTAGCCGTGGGTCGCGGCCGAGGTGATCAGATCGAGGTGACCGGCCTCCTGCAGCCGCGCCAAGGGCGCGAGCAGGTCGCCGCCGAGCGTCTGCCAGGTCTGCAGCGCGGCGTCGAGGCGCCGCCGGTGGTGGGCCACGACCGCCGCCAGCGGCGCGTCATGCTGGGCGCGCGCGGTCTCCCGGGTCAACAGCGCATCGAGATCGGCGGTGTAACGCTCGTAGCGGCGCCGCAGCAGCTCATCGCCGAGCATCGTCTGCAAGGGCGGGCTGAGCGAGAGCGTGAGCTGGAAGGGGACGCCGTCGCGCTGCAGGCGGAGCAGCATCGCCACCAGCGGCAGGTAGCTCTCCGTGAGGGCCTCGAAGAACCAGTCCTCCTCGAGGAAGACCTCGTGCTCCGGATGCCGCACGAAGGGCAGATGAGCGTGCAGCACCAGGGCGAGGCAGGCCGGGCCGTCCATCGTCGGATCAACCGCCCGGCCCATCGCCGGCGGCGGGCGGCAGGACCAAGGCGCTCGATCCCCCCGCCATCGGCACGCCCAGCGGCGCGAAGGACGGCAGCGGGCGCAGCTCGCGGCGGCGACGAGCGCCCAGGCGCCGCGTCAGCCCGGCGTTGAGCGTGCCCGCGGCGGGGGCGTCAGCCGCGGCGGGCGAGCCAGCCGCGGCGGGTAAGCCAGCCGCAGGCCGGCCCAGGGTGGGGCTGGGCTCGTCCAGCGCGTCGGCGCCGCTCGCGATCCCCGGATCAGCGAGCCCGACCATGCCCGGCAGGGGCTTGCGCACCAGCAGGCCCTCGCGCCGCGCGCCCGCGGGAAGCGGCGAACTCGCGGCGGGAGTCGCCGGCAGAGCAAGCAGCGGCGGCGCGTAGCCCGACAGGTCGACCTCCCAGGGGATCGTCACGAAGCGATCATCGACCCAGGCGGTGGGCGTCGCCGGCGGCGTCTGCACCGCGTTGGAGCGCAGCCGCGGCTGCCAGCGCTCGGCGTGGTCGTAGGCGCCGAGCTCCGCGCGATAGCGCCGCTCCGGGGACAGGTCCGTGAGCTGCCCGGCCCGGAGCCCGCTCGGGCACGCATACTCGACCGCCGCGGCCGGATTGAGCGTCGTCAAATCATAGAGCCGCAGGGCCCACGACCGGTCGCCTGTGCGGGCTGGCGCCTCGGGTAAGGCCCAGTGGGCGTAGAGCGAGCTGGGGTCACGGACCAGCAGCACCAAGGCGCCCTCGCCACCGGGCGGCGCGTTGCCCGCGGGATCCTCGTGGATCTCTCCCGCGCTGGACGCTCCGCTGCTAGGGCTGCCCGCTCCCGACATGGGGCGGAGTCTAGCACCGCCACCCCCTGATCAGAACCGCAGTGTGGGGCGCCAGCGTGGCACGTCCTCCAAGGTGCTGGGCCCCGCCCGCTCTGAGCCCACCAGCCTCGGATCCGTAGCGTGGCCTCCACCATCGACCGGAGGTTTGCCTGGCCGCCGTGCCGGGTCGTTCAACAGAGCAGGTGCGGGCGTGGCCGCAACCGCGCGCGCTCGCGCGCCGAGAACGCGGCCATGGCGGTGGAGGATAGGGAGCTGGGCTGGCGCTCGGCGTGGCGGCGCCGCGGCGCAGAGCTCACCACGGCGCTGCTCGATCTCGTGCTGCCGACGCGCTGCGTGGGCTGCAACGCGGTGATCGAGGCGCACGAGCTGCTTTGCCCCGCCTGCGCGCCCGCGCTGGTCGCCGTCGAGCGGGCCTGTCGCTGTTGCGGCGCTGCCGATGCCCCGGCACCGCGCTGCGGGCGCTGCGAGGCGACCCCGCCACCTTTCGGGCGGGCGTGGGCGCCGTGGCTCTACGGCGGCCCGCTGGCCCTGGCGATCCGACAGCTCAAGTATGGCGACGCGACCTATCTGCTCCGGCCCCTCGGGCGCTTGCTGCCGGCCCTGGACGGGGGCACGGAGGGCTCGCGCGCCGCGCCGGTGCTGGTGGTGCCCGTGCCGCTGCATCGCGATCAGCTCGTGCGCCGGGGCTACAACCAGGCGGCGCTGTTGGCCCGCGAGCTCGCGCGCCGCGCCCGGGCCCCGATCGACTACCGCGCGCTGCTGCGGGTGCGGGCCACGCGCCCGCAGGTCGGGCTGGGTCGCGGCGCGCGCGAGCGCAACGTCGCCGGCGCCTTCCGCGCATGCCCCGAGCGCGTGCGCGGGCGCCACCTGGTGCTGGTCGACGACGTCATCACCACGGGCGCCACCGCGGCCGCCTGCGCCCGCGCGCTGCGCCGCGCCGGGGCCGCCGCCGTCGAGGTCCTGGCCCTCGCCCGCGCCGAGAGCCCGCGCTAACCGTCGCCCTGGTCGCGAGGCCTCGCCTGGACCGGGCCGGCGGGGATGATACAGTGCGCCCCCGCAGGGACAGCACGATGACCAAAGCCAGCAGTGGGGGCAAGGCGGGCGCGGGGCGCAAGGTGATCCTGCGCAACCGGCAGGCCTTTCACGAGTTCGTGATCTTCGACCGCTACGAGGCCGGGCTGGTGCTGGTCGGCAGCGAGGTCAAGTCGCTGCGCGACGGCCGCGTCAATCTGGGCGATGCCTACGCCGAGCTCCGCGGCGGCGAGGCCTGGCTGGTCAACGCGCACATCGGCACCTATCCGCAGGCGACGCACTTCAACCACGAGCCGCTGCGGCCGCGGAAGCTGCTGCTCCACGCCGCGGAGATCGCGCGCCTCGAGACGAAGGTCCAGGAGCGCGGCTTCACGCTCGTCCCGCTCGAGCTCTACTTCAGCGACGGACGGGCCAAGGTCGAGATCGCGCTGGCGAAGGGCAAGAAGCAACACGACAAGCGCGAGGCCTCGCGCGCCCGCGACGTCGCGCGCGAGCTGGCGCAAAGCGTCGGCCGTCGGCGCTGACCGAGGGGTGAGCCAGCGCATGGACCTCGCACCACCCCCCAGCGCACCCCCGCGCGTGCGCCGAACACTCGGCGAGCTGCTGCCGCAGGGCACCCTCGGCGGCGACCTCGCCTTGGCCGCACTGCCAGTCGCCGGCCTGGCCGACGACTCGCGCCGCGTGCGGCCCGGGGCGCTCTTCTTCGCGCTCCCCGGCCTGCGCCACGACGGGCTGGCCTACGCCAGCCAAGCCGCCGCGGCGGGCGCTGTGGCCGTGGTCGCCGGTGCCCCCGCGACGCTGTGCGGCGCGCAGGGCCAAGCTGTCCCCTGCGTGGTGGTCAGCGACCCCGTGGCGGCGCTCGGACAGGCGGCCAGCCGCTGGCACGGCGAGCCGAGCGCGCGGCTCGCGCTGGTAGGCATCACCGGCACCAACGGCAAGACCACCACCGCCTTCCTGCTCGAAGCGATCTTGCGCGCGACGACCCATCGGCCCGGGCTGCTCGGCACGGTTTGCTACCGCTGGGAGGGCCACAGCGAGCCGGCGCCCTTCACCACGCCGACCGCGCTGGTCGTGCAGCAGGCACTCGCCAGCATGGTGGCGGCCGGCTGCGATCACGCCGTGATGGAGGTCTCCTCGCACGGCCTGGCCCAGGGGCGGCTCTGGGGCTGCAGGTTCGCCGTGGCGGCCTTCACCCAGCTGACCCAGGATCATCTCGACCTGCACGGCACGATGCAGCGCTACTTCGAGGCCAAGCGCCGGCTCTTCGACGAGCACCTGCGCCCGGGTGGCGCCGCGGTGGTTCACGTCGACGGCCCCTGGGGCCCCGCGATGGCCGAGGCCGTCCGCGCGCGACCCGAGCTGCGGCTGATCCGCTGCTCGCGGCACGACCCCAACGCCGAGCTCCGGCTGAGCGCGCTGGAGACTGATCTGACGGGGCTGCGCGGCATGCTGCACTGCGGTGGCGAGGCGCAGCCCTTCCGCGTCCCGCTGCTGGGCGACTTCAACGCCGAAAATCTGCTGGTCGCGGCGGGCTGCGCCCACGCGCTCGGGCTGGGCCTGGCGCAGACCGCCGCCGGTCTGGGGACGCTGCGGGGCGTGCCGGGTCGCCTGGAGCGCGTCGACGAGGGCGGCGACGATCACGCGGTGCTCGTCGACTACGCCCACACGCCGGATGCCCTCGCACGCGCGCTGGCGACGCTGCGTGCGCTGGCACCGCGGCGCTTGCTCGTCCTCTTCGGCTGCGGCGGCGACCGCGATCGCGGCAAGCGGCCCTTGATGGGCCAGGCCGCGGCCGAGGGCGCCGACCTCGTGATCGTCAGCTCCGATAATCCGCGCAGCGAGCCGCCGGCGGCGATCATCGCGGCGATCGTCGCCGGTGTCGTCAGCGCCGGTGCCACGGCCCTGACGCGGCCGGAGGCCCCTGACGCGCCCCGCCCGGCCTACTGGGTCGAGCCCGACCGCGCTCGCGCGATCGCCGCGGCCATCGCCCTGCTGGCGCCCGGCGACGTGCTCTTGATCGCGGGCAAGGGGCACGAGGACTACCAGCTGATCGCGGAGCAGCGCCTGCCCTTCGACGATCGCCAGCAGGCACGGCAGGCGCTCGCCGCCCGCCCGCGGCACCAGCCCGGGGGTCCCGCGTGCGGATGACCTTCGAGCAGGCGCGGGTCGCGACCGGCGGCGTGCTGATCGGGCCCCACGCGGGAGCCCCGGCGGGCGTCTTCACCGCCGTGACCACCGACAGCCGCAACGTGCCCCCAGGGGCCGCCTTCGTCGCCCTGCGCGGCGAGCACGCCGACGGCCATGCCTTCTGGCCGCAGGCCGCCGCGGCGGGGGCCGCGCTGGTGCTGCTCGAACGGCCCCCAGCGGCCGAGCCGCTCGCGGCCGCCCCCTGTGCCCTGCTGCTGGTGCCGGACACGCTGCGCGCGCTGGGCGCGCTGGCGCAGGCCTGGCGCCTGACCGTCGCGCCGCGGGTCATCGCCATCACCGGGTCGGTGGGCAAGACCACGACCAAGGAGCTGACGCAGCAGATTCTCGCGCTCGCGGGCCCCACGCATTACAACCGGGGGAACTTCAACAACCAGCTCGGGCTGCCGCTGACCCTGCTCGCGCTGCCCGAGGCGACACGCTACCTGGTGGTCGAGATGGGGATGAACACGCCCGGCGAGATCGCCTACCTCTCCGCGCTGGCCCGCCCCGACCTCGGGCTGATCACCGCGTTCGCGCCGGTGCACCTCGAGGGCCTCGGCACGCTCGAGGCCATCGCCGCCGAGAAGGGCGCGCTGCTCGAAGCGCTCGCTCCCGAAGGCTGCGCGATCGTCCCCGACGATGAGCCGCTGCTCGACGCGCCCCTGCGGCGGTCGCCCGCCCGCCGCCGGCTGAGCTTCGGCAGCAGCCCCCGCGCCGACGCGCGGCTGGTGGCGGCCCGCAGCGAGGGGGCGGCCGGACAACGGCTGACGCTGACGCTGCGCGGCGAGACGCTCGAGCTGCTGCTGCCCTTGATCGGGCGCCACAACGCCCAGAACGCGGCCGCGGCCGCCGCCATCGCGCTGGCGCTCGACCTCGACCACGCCCAGATCGCGGCCGGGCTCGCGCGAGCGCCGCAGCTCGGGCATCGCAGCCAGGTCCGGCGCCTGGGATCGCTGACCCTGCTCGACGACTGCTACAACGCCAGCCCGGTGGCGGTGCGGGCCGCGCTGACCGCGCTGGTCGAGCTGGCGCAGGGGCAGCCGGCGGTGGCGGTGCTGGGCGAGATGCGCGAGCTCGGCGCGCAGGCCGACGCGCTGCACGAGCAGGTCGGTCGCGCGGCGGCGGGGTTGCCGCTGGCGGGGCTCGTGATCGTCGGCGCAGCCGCGAGCGGCTTGGCGCGCGGCGCGCGGGCCGGCGGGATGGCCTCGAACCTCATCGTCGAGACCGACGATCCGGCCGCAGCGGCAGGACATGCGACCGAGCTCGCGCAGCGGGCCGGCTGGGTCTTGGTCAAGGGCTCGCGCGGCGCGCGGCTGGAGCGTGTCGTGGACGCGCTGCTGGCGCTCGCGCCACCCGACCGGCACGATGCGCCCCACGAAGACGCGCCGGCGGGACGACCCGCGCGGCCCGGCTGAAGCAACTGAGGACTGGCCCGAAAACAAGCGCGCTCGAGCGCAAGCCGCTTGTTTTCGGGCTAGACGAGCCGACAGGCGAGCGTTATGGGGTGAAGTCGCGGGGATTCACTCCCCGCGACGAGGGGGCTTTGCGAAAGCCCCCTGAGTCATATCCAGGCCCAAAACGAGCGCGGGACGCGCCTGTTTTGGGCCTAGGGAGCCCCGATGCTCTTTCACCTGCTCTATCCCTTGCGGCACTACCGTGCGCTGCGTTGGCTCAACGTCGTGCGCTACCCCTCGACGCGCATCATCGCCTCGACGCTGACGGCGATGCTGATGAGCTTTCTGCTCGGGCCGTGGTTCATCCGTCAGCTCCAGTCGCGACAGATCGGCCAGCAGGTGCGCGACGACGGGCCGCAGAGCCACCTCTCGAAGGCCGGCACGCCGACGATGGGGGGCAGCCTGATCCTGCTCGCCCTGGTGCTGCCGACGCTGCTCTGGTCCGATCTGACCAATGGGCTGGTCTGGCTGGTGCTCGCCGTCACGGTCGGCTATGGCGCGATCGGCTTCGGCGACGACCTGCTGAAGCTGCGTCGGCGCAACAGCCGCGGCCTGCCGGGCAAGCTCAAGCTCTTCGGCCAGGGCGCCATCGCCGCCGTCGCGCTGGCCTTCGTCTTCTGGGGCAAGGGCGTGTTCTCGCCCTCGCTCGCGCTGCGCCTGGCCCTGCCCTTCGTCGGCTTCGAGCGCCACCCGCTGCGCCTGCCGGCGTGGCTCTACTTCGTGCTCGCGTGGTTCGTCGTCGTCGGCAGCTCCAACGCCGTCAACCTGACCGATGGCCTCGACGGCCTGGCGATCGGCCCGGTGATCGTCAGCGCCGGCACCTTCCTCTTCCTCTCCTACGCCGCGGGCACCGTGCTCGGTCGCAACAAGTTCAACGTCGCCGAGTACCTCAACATCCCCTTCATCGCCGGCGCCGCCGAGCTGGCGGTCTACTGCGGCGCGATGGCCGGCGCGGGCGTCGGCTTCCTCTGGTACAACACCTATCCCGCGTCGGTCTTCATGGGCGACGTCGGCTCGCTGGCGCTCGGCGGCGGCCTCGGCATGCTCGCGGTGCTGACCAAGAACGAGGTCGTCTGGGTGCTGCTCGGCGGCGTCTTCGTGCTCGAGGCGGTCTCGGTGATGGTCCAGGTGTTGTCGTTCAAGCTGACCGGCAAGCGCGTCTTTCGCATGGCGCCGATTCACCACCACTTCGAGCTCAAGGGCTGGGCCGAGCCGAAGATCATCGTCCGCTTCTGGATCATCTCGATCATGCTGGCGCTGCTCGCGCTCGCGACCCTCAAGCTGCGCTAGGTATGCGCTAAGGGCTCGTGACGAAACAACGCGGTTGGATGCGGGGTGGTCCGAGCGTTCGAGGTCAGCGGGAGAGGGTGATGCAGCTCCAAGGGCAACGCGTGGTGGTGGTGGGTGCCGGGCGCTCGGGGCGGGCGGCTGCAGCGCTGTGCCTGGCGCGCGGGGCGCGGGTCACGCTGAGCGACAGCCGCGACGCGGCCGCCGTGCAGTCGACGCTGGGCGAGCTGGCCACGCGCTGCACGCTCGAGCTCGGGGGGCACCGCGCCGAGACCCTGCGCGCCGCGGAGCTGGTGGTCGTCAGCCCGGGCGTGCCCCCGCTGCCGGAGCTCGACGCCGCCGAGGCGGCCGGTGTGCCCGTGATCGGCGAGCTCGAGCTGGCCTATCGCTTCGTGCGCGCGCCGATCGTCGGCATCACCGGCAGCAACGGCAAATCGACGACCACCAAGCTGCTCGGTGAGATCTTGCGCGCAACGGGTCGGCCCGTGTTCTGGGGCGGCAACTTCGGCCAGCCGCTGAGCGAGGTCGTGGACCAGCCGGCGGCCGGGCCCGACGGCCTGCTGGTGCTCGAGCTCTCGAGCTTCCAGCTCGAGCGCGTCGAGCAGTTCCGCGCGCACATCGCCCTGCTGCTCAATCTGAGCGAGGACCACCTCGATCGCTATCCCAGCTACGCCGCCTACCAACGGGCCAAGGCGCGCCTCTTCGAGCGCCAGACCGCGCAGGACTTCGCCCTGCTCAGCGACGAGCCCGATCAGGGGGAGGTACGGGCGCTCGGTGCGGCGACCCAGGCCCGGCGCCTGGGCTTCGCCCTCGCCCCGGGTCCCACCACCGCGGCTTGGCTCGCCGAGGGCGCGCTCTGCGTCCAGCTGCCGGGCGGTACCGTCGAGCGCTACCCGCGGCTCGCGCTGCGCCTGCCGGGGCGGCACAACACGCTCAACGCCCTGGCCGCGCTGCTGGCCGCGCGGCTGGCCGGGGCCTCCGTCGCCGCTTGCGACCAGGGCTTACGCGAGTTCGTCGGCCTGCCGCATCGGATGGAGCTGGTGGGCGAGCGCGGCGGTGTGCGCTGCTACGACGACTCGAAGGCGACCAACGTCGGCGCGGTGGTCGGGTCGCTGGGCGGCTTCGAGATGCCGGTGGTGCTGATCGCGGGCGGCAAGGACAAGGGCGGCGACTACGCGCCGCTGCGCGCTGTCGTGCAGGAGGTCTGCCGCCACGTCGTGTTGATCGGCGCCGCCGCCGACCGCATCGCCAGCGCGCTCAGCGGCACCGTGCCGCTGCATCGCGCGCGGACGCTCGAGGACGCCGTCGCCAGCGCTGCCGCGCTCGCGCGCCCGGGCGACGCCATCGTGCTCTCACCGGCGTGCAGCAGCTACGACATGTTCCGCGACTTCGAGCACCGCGGGCGGGTTTTTCGCGACGCGGTCGGCGCCCTGGCAACGCAAGCGGTCTAGGGCCGCCGGCGTCGGCTGCGGCCCAGGCGCGGGGCCCCTCGTTTCGGGGGGGCCGACAGGCGCGTGGGGGTCGCGGGTTCACCCCGCAAGGGGCTTGCGCCAGCCCCTGGGTGTTTCGGCCCAGGAGCGCGGCGCGCGGTCCGCGGCTAGCGGCGTCAGCTGCCGCCGTCGGGTCGCAACTCGCAGACCCCGAAGGTGGCCGGACAGCGGTCGACGCCCAGCGCCTCGCCCTGCCGCGCCGTGTTGCAGACGACGCTCTTGTTGTCCTTGTTGCACGAGGGCGCGCTGGCGTCCCCGCCCCAGCAGCCGTTGCCGGCGAAGCCGCACTCGTAGCGCGAGCGATCCCCACCGTACTTGTGGAACAGGTCGTCGTCGCCGCAGCCCGAGCCGAGGCCCAGACTCGCCAGCAGCACTCCGCACACCGCCAAGGCTCGCAGCATGGTCGGTCCACCTTTCACTTGATTGGGGCCGTGGACGCCACCCGCAGCCCACGCCGGCCCACTGCTCAGCTAACACGGCGCGCGCGCCCCGGTCCACCGCGCCGCGCTCCCGCGCTCCCGCGGCACCGCCGGCACCGCCGGGGGCCTGCCCGTGGTCTCTTGCCCGGGGCCTTGCCGCAGCGGCGAGCGTCGACCATCATCCTCGCATGCACCACCCAATTTTCTGCGATCGACGGCGCTGCGGGCTCCTGGGTCTCGCTCTGCCCGCGCTGGCCTTGCTCGCGAGCTGTGGCGCCGGCTCCCGACCCGCGGTCGAGCCCCAGCGCGACGGCGGAGGGCGGCCTTCCGATGCTCGGGGGCAGCTCCGTCGCGACGGGCTGGTGGTGCTGGGGGCCGACAGCGCGGCCTACTGGCAGCCGGAGCGCCCGATCCCGGCGGACGCCCGCCCCGACGCCCGACGCCTGCCCGATGCCCGCCTCAACCCCGACGCGGGGCTCGGCCCATCCGCCAGCCCGAGCTGCTCCGCCACGTCACCGGTTGGGGCCACCCGCGCGCCGAGCGCCCGGCCCTACAGCCGCGGCAGCTGCCCCGTCTGGCGCGCGGGACGCAACCTGCTGCCGAGCGGCCCGACCCCCCGCGATCAGCCCCGCGCCTTCCTCTTGGTCGTGCCCAGCACACCGGCGCGCCCGGGCGAGCGCTTCCCGCTGGTCTTCGCCTGGCACTGGCTCGGGGGCTCGGCCGCCGAGATGGTCGAGCGCGCACGGCTGCAGCTGACGGCCGATCAGCGCCGCATCGTGTTCGTGGTGCCCGAGGCCAAGGGCGACCTGACGATCTTCGGCACCGACGTCGGCCTCTTCGGCTTCGCCGACGTGCCCTGGCCCTTCATGGCGACCGCCGAGAACCGGCGCGTCGAGGAGGAGCTGGTCTTCTTCGATGACCTGCTGGCCTGCGCCACCGCGCAGGTCCCGATCAACGCCGACTGCGTCAGCACCATCGGCCTCAGCGCCGGGGCGCTGTTCTCGGCCCAGCTCGCGTCGGCGCGCAGCGGCTACCTGGCCTCGTTCGTCTCGCTCTCGGGCGGCGTGCAGAGCAGCCGGCCGCTCAGCAACCTGCTGCTGCGCCCCTGGTTCAGCACGGCCCACCGGCTGCCGGCGCTGGTGCTCTGGGGCGGTGACGACGACGCCTGCCTGTCGATCGACTTCGCGCGCGCTTCGCGCGCGTTGGAGAACCAGCTCGCCGCCGACGGCCATTTCCTCGTCGAGTGCCTGCACGACTGCCGCCACGGCCTGTGGTTCGACGACCAACGCTCACCCGCCCCCGGCGAGCCGCTGCCCTTGGCCAGCCTCGTCGACTTCATGCTGGCCCACCCCTACTGGCTATCCTCGGGCGCCTCGCCCTATCGCAGCACCGGCCTGCCCAGCGGCTTCCTGCCCTGGTGCAGCCTCGGCGCCGGCCGCGCCACCCAACGCAACGACCTCTGCCCACCCTCGAAGTGCAACCTGCTCTGAGCGGCGCTGGTGGCGTCACGGCCTCATGGCCGGCATTTGCATTCGCCGGCCAAGTCGGGTATGTCCGCGCTCCCCGCGGCGCGGCGTGGTCGCGTGCGCTTGGCTGGGCATATGGGCTGGGCGTAGCAGGTAATCCCCGTGCAGCAGGCAATCCGTCCCCTCGGCTTGAGCGATGCGCTCGTGCTCGGCGTCGTCGAGGGGCTGACCGAGTTCCTGCCGATCTCGTCGACCGGGCACCTGATCCTCGCGGGCCGCCTGCTGGGCCAGGAGGGCGAGCTGGCCACGACCTTCGAGATCGTGATCCAACTGGGCGCGATCCTCGCCGTGGTCTGGCTCTACCGCGCGCGGCTCTGGGCGCTGGCGCGCGGCCTCGACCAGCCGGCGCCGCGCCAGCTCGTCGCCAAGCTCTTCGTCGCCTTCTTGCCGGCCGCCTTCGCCGGCCTGCTGCTGCACCGCCCGATCGAGCTGCACCTCTTCGACCCGGCCGTCGTCGCCTGGGCGCTGGTCGCCGGCGGCCTGGCGATCCTGCTGATCGAGCGCCGCGACCACAGCCAGGGCGTCGACGCGCTCGAGCAGGTCAGCCTGCGGCAGGCGCTCACCGTCGGCCTGGCGCAGACGTTGGCGCTGATCCCCGGGGTCTCGCGCGCCGGCGCGACGATCATGGGCGCCCTGCTGGTCGGGCTGCGCCGCACCACGGCCACGGAATTCTCGTTTTTCCTCGCGATCCCGACGATCGGCGCGGCCACGCTCTTCGACCTGGCGAAGCACCACACGCTCTTCGCCGGCCACGACGCCGCGGCCCTCGCCCTCGGGCTGCTCACGGCCCTGATCACGGCAGTGCTGGTGATTCGCTGGCTCTTGTCGTATGTCAGCCGGCGCGACTTCAGCGTCTTCGGCTATTATCGCATCGCCCTGGGCGCACTGACGCTGCTCTACTTCAAGCGCGGAGCTCGATGATGTTACTGGACCGGTCCCTCGTACGAAACATTGGCATTTCGGCCCACGTCGACAGCGGCAAGACGACGCTGACCGAGCGGGTGCTGTTCTACACCAAGCGCATCCATCAGATTCACGACGTCAAGGGCAAGGACGGCGTCGGCGCGAAGATGGACTCGATGGACCTCGAGCGCGAGCGCGGCATCACCATCTGCAGCGCGGCGACGCACTGCGAGTGGCTCGGGCACCACATCAGCATCATCGACACCCCGGGCCACGTCGACTTCACGATCGAGGTCGAGCGCTCGCTGCGCGTGCTCGACGGGGCGATCCTGGTGCTCTGCGCCGTCGCCGGCGTGCAGAGCCAGTCCTTCACCGTCGATCGGCAGATGCGGCGCTACAACGTGCCGCGGCTGGCCTTCGTCAACAAGTGCGACCGCGCCGGCGCCAACCCGCTGCGCGTGCGCGACCAGCTGCGCGAGACGCTCGGGCTCAATCCGGTGCTGCTGCACCTGCCGATCGGCCTGGCCGACGCCTTCGAGGGGCTAGTCGACCTGATCGAGATGAAGGCCTACCGCTTCGCCGGCGCCAACGGCGAGGAGATCCTCGTCAGTGAGATTCCGGAGGCGATGGCGGCCGAGGCCGCGGCCGCCCGCATGGATCTGCTCGATGCGGTGTCGATGTTCTCGGACGAGCTGACCGAGGCGATGCTCGAGGAGCGGGTCACGATCGAGCTGATCCGCGGCGCCATCCGCCAGGCGACAATCGCGCTCAAGATAGTGCCGGTGCTGATCGGCTCGGCGTACAAGAACAAGGGCGTGCAGCGGCTGCTCGACGCCGTGATCCAGTACCTGCCCGACCCCAGCCAGGTGACCAACGAGGCGATCGACCTCGATCGCGAGGGCGAGAAGCTGGTGGTGCAGAGCGACCCCGCGCTGCCGCTGGTGGCGCTGGCGTTCAAGCTCGAGGACGGCCGCTACGGCCAGCTGACCTACCTGCGCATCTACCAGGGCACGATGGCGCGCGACGACAGCGTGGTCAACGTGCGCACCGGCAAGAAGCACAAGTGTGGCCGTCTGGTGCGGATGCACGCCGACGAGATGGAGGACATCAGCGAGGCGGGGCCCGGCGAGATCGTCGCGATGTTCGGCATCGACTGCAACTCGGGCGACACCTTCACCGACGGCAAGCTCAACGTCTCGATGACGGCGATGCACGTGCCCGATCCGGTCGTCTCGCTCTCGATCAAGGCCACCGACACCGGCTCGGAGACGCGGCTCTCCAAGGCGCTGCGGCGCTTCACCAAGGAGGACCCGACCTTCCGCGTGACCACCGACTCCGAGTCGGCCGAGACGATCATCAGCGGCATGGGCGAGCTGCACCTCGAGATCTACCTCGAGCGCATGCGGCGCGAGTACAACGTTTCCGTCGAGGTCTCGCCGCCGCAGGTGGCCTACCGCGAGACGGTCTCGCGCCGCGCCGAGTTCGACTACCTGCACAAGAAGCAAACCGGCGGTTCTGGGCAATACGGGCGCGTCTGCGGCTTCATCGAGCCCCAGCCCGGAGCGGGCTTCACCTTCGACGATGAGACGCGCGGCGGCGTGATCCCGAAGCAGTTCATCTCGTCGGTGGAGAAGGGCTTCCGCTCGATGCAGGCCAAGGGCCGCCTGATCGGCGTGCCGGTGGTGGACGTGCGCGTGGTGATCAACGACGGCGCCGCGCACGCGGTCGACAGCTCGGACATCGCCTTCCAGGAGGCCGCGCGGGGGGCCTGGCGCAGCTGCTACGAGAAGGCCTCGCCGCGCATCCTCGAGCCGATCATGCGGGTGGTGGTCGAGAGCCCCGCCGAGTTCGGCGGCGCGGTGCTGACCACGCTGGTGCAGCGGCGCGGCATGATCATCGGCTCGCAGGAGATGGACCAGATGGCGCGCATCGAGTCCGAGGTGCCCCTGGCCGAGATGTTCGGCTACGTCACGGCGCTGCGCTCGGGCACGCAGGGCAAGGCCGAGTTCACGATGGAGTTCAACCGGTACCTCGAGGTGCCGGTCAACATTGGCGAGGAGCTGGTGGCGAAGGCGCGCCGCGAGCAGCAGGGCTGATCGCCGCCCCGCGGCCTTCAGGAGGCAACATGGACAGTCAAGAGCCGGGTGCAGTGCCGGGCGCGGCCGCATTGCCGAACGCGGCCGCATTGCAGAACTCCGTCACCCTACAGAACCCGCTCCACCTGCTGGCGCATTCGATGCTCGGCTGGCCTGGTCCCGGCCGCCTGGGCGTGGTGATGGCGCGCGCCGGCGAGGGCAAGACGGCCTGCCTGGTGCAGATCAGCCTCAGCCACCTGCTGCGCGGGCAGACGGTGCTGCACGTCTCGCTCGAGCACAGCCTCGACCACGTGCAGTCCTGGTACGACGCGCTCTTCGAGCACGTGGCCGGCGACGAGGAGGAGCGCCGGCTCGAAGCGACGCAGGCGATGATCACCCACCGGCGGATGATCTTGACCTTCATCGAGCGGCGCCTGCGCCCGGAGAAGCTGGCGGAGTCGCTGGCCGCGCTGCGCAAGACGACCGGCTTCGCGCCCGAGGTGCTGATCATCGACGGCTACGACTTCGATGGCCTGACCGTCGACGAGCAGCGCGCGGTGATCGATGGCTTCACCGCACAGGCGGGCGCGCTGGGCGCTGAGCTGTGGATGGCGGTGCAGACGCACCGCGAGCACACGGGCCAGCACCCGGTGCGCATCCCGCCACCGGCCGACGCCTGGAGCGAGCGCATCGAGGTCGCGCTCTTCCTCGAGCCGCACGAGGGCGATATCGCCGTGCGCCTGCTCAAGCGGCACAGCGAGAGCAGCCCGGCCGACACGGCGCTACGGCTGCAGCCACGCACGCACCGCCTGGTGACGCAGGAGCTGAAGATCGTCGGCGACGGGCTGAGCGCGCAGACCACGGCCAGCGGGGTCACCCTGCTCTCCGGCGGCGCCGCGGGCACGGAGAGCGAGTTCGGTGCCTGCGCTGAGCGCTGGGGCCTCGGCGAGCTGAACTTCACCTTCGCCGGGCGCACGCCGACCCGCACGCGCAATCTGGTCTGGCTCAGCGAGCAGGAGCTGGCCCAGGGGGCCGTCAGCCCGGTCTATCTGCAGGCGCACATGCACCGCAGCTACCCGGACAGCGAGCAGCTCCGGCGCACGCTGCAGAGCATCTGGCACCAGGTCAACACGGCCGGCGAGGTCTTCGCCGTCGGCCTGATCCAGCCCGACCAGACCGTCAAGGGCGGCACGGGCTGGGCGGTCGAGCTCGGCCGGCTATGGAAGAAGGCGGTCCACGTCTACGACCAGGAGCGCCGTGGCTGGTACACCTGGCAGGGGGCAGGCTGGGTCGCCGAGGCGCCGCCGATGATTCGCGCCCGCCGCTGGTGCGGCACCGGCACGCGCAGCCTGGCCGACCACGGCCGCGCGGCCGTTCGCGAGCTCTTCGAGCGCTCCTTCGGCCCCGCCCCGCGAGACTGAAGCCCCCCGCCGGCGCGACAGCGGTCCAGCGAGCGGGTGCCGCTAGGAGCCTGTCGGGAAATTGCTGCGCCGCCCGACCGCTGCGTTGCGGCTGTGCGCCGGTGCTCACGTACCAGCCCGTACGTTCCGCTCCGGTGCTCGCCGCGCCTTGCGCTCGGGCGGCTCGCGACATTTCCCGACAGACTCCTAGCGGGCGGCGAAGGGGTTCTCGACGCGAACGCCGTCGATGACCTGTCCAGCGTTGAGATCCTCCGTCAGCACCCGCGTGCAACCGGCGGCCGAGGCGCTACGCAGGACCAGCGCGTCCCAGAACGAAATCCCGTGCAGCCGGTGCAAATCGATCGCGCCGAGGATCAACTCGGGCCGCACGAGCACCACCTCCAGCTGCGCGAGCCGCTCGACCTTGCGTCGCGCGAGGTCGGCCGGCACGCCCAGCTTCTTGGTCGCGATCACGAAGAACTCCTGCAGCACCTGGGTCGAGACCACGGCCTGGGAGGCCCCGATCAAGCGGCGGAGGACCGCCCGCGCGCGCTCACGCTTCAGCCCCGCCGCAGCGTCGTCCGCGTAGATCAGCACGTTCGTGTCGATGAAGGTGCGCTGACTCACAACCGGCCCTTGTAGGCGTCGCCCCGTCGTACGGGCCGGCCGCCCGAGTCTCCGGGGTGGGCTTCGAAGAGCGCGAGGATCTCCTCGGCCAGGGCATCCCCCTCGCGGTGATCCGCCAGGCGCTCGAGGTAGTCGCGGATCAGCGCGTTGAGGCTCTTCCCCTGCTGCCGCGCGACCTCGCGCGCACGGGCCAACACGGTCTCGGCAATGGCGAGCGTGAGGTTCATCGACACAGGTTATGTGCGCACAGATTCCGTGTCAACGGCCGGGCAGGGCCGGCGCCGGTCCCTTCGGGGCCGGGTCGGCGCCGCCACGCTGCCGGCGGGCGCGCACGAACTCGATCACGATCGGCAGCACCGAGAGGACGATGATCGCCATGATCACCAGCGTGAAGTTGCGCCGCACCACCGGGATGTTGCCGAAGAAGTAGCCGGCGTAGCTGAAGAGCCCGACCCAGACCACGCCCCCCACCACGTTGAAGAGGACGAAGCGCCGATAGCTCATCGCGCCGACGCCGGCGACGAAGGGGGCGAAGGTGCGGATGATCGGCACGAAGCGCGCGAGGATGATCGTCTTGCCGCCGTGCTTCTCGTAGAAGCGGTGCGTGCGCTCGAGGTACTCCTGCCGTAGCCAACGCACGCGGCCGTTGAGCACCCGCGGCCCCGCCCAGGCCCCGATCCAGTAGTTCAGCGTATCGCCCGCGATCGCCGCCACGGCCAGCAGGGCGGCCAGCAGGTGAATATCGAGCGAGCCCAGCGCCGCGAAGGTGCCCGCGGCGAAGAGCAGCGAGTCGCCCGGGAGGAAGGGCGTGACCACCAGCCCCGTCTCGCAGAAGACGACCAAGAAGAGCAGCAGATGGGTCCACACGCCGTACTGCGAGATGATCGCGCCCAGGTGGCGGTCGAGGTGCAGCACGAAGTCGATCAGCATCGTCACGAGCTCAGTCATGGCCGGTCAGCATCCTTCTCCGCCCGCACCGCAGAGGCTTTCGCCCCACCACCGCAGCGGGCGGCGCAGTGTGCCTCAGGCGCCGGCCCGCGGCAACCGCCGCGCGCCCCGCTACACCGGCGCCCCTCGTCGCCGGCGGTCGCTCCACGCCCAACTCGCGGCGTCCTCGCCCTTGGGGGCGCCGCACGATCGCGTGTATCATCGCGCAGCTCAGCTCGGCTCTTGCACCATCGCGCGATCGCCGCGTTCCCGTCGTCACCGACCGCGGCTCGGAGGGCTCCGATGCGGGACAGCATGCTGTTTCGGCGCTGGGAGACGTTCAACAAGGGGATGGACCGCGAGAGCATCCTGCGCTCCTTCGCCAGCCACCTCGAGTACTCGTTGTCCAAGGACAAGTTCACCGCCACGCCGCACGACCTCTACCTGGCGCTTTCGCTGGCCGCCCGCGACCGCATGGTCGAGCGCTGGATTCACACGCAGCAGACCTACTATCGCGCCGACGCCAAGCGCGTCTACTACCTCTCGGCCGAGTACCTGATCGGCCGCGCGCTGGTGAACAACCTGATCAACCTCGGCATCTACGATGAGACCCGCGCCGCGCTGAAGCAGGTTAACCTCGAGCTCTCCGATCTGGTCGAGCAGGAGCCCGACGCGGGCCTGGGCAACGGCGGCCTCGGGCGCCTGGCGGCGTGCTTTCTCGACTCGATGGCCGCGCTCGAGCTGCCGGCCTACGGCTACGGCATTCGCTACGAGTTCGGCATCTTCGAGCAGGTGATCCGCCACAACCGCCAGATCGAGCGCCCGGAGCTCTGGCTCAAGGCCGGCAACCCGTGGGAGGTCGCGCGGCCCGAGCGCGCCTACGTCGTGCACTTCTACGGCCAGACGCGCCACCTCACGCTGCCCGATGGCCGGCTCAAGGTCGAGTGGGTCGACACGCAGCGCGTGATCGGCATGGCCTACGACTACCCGATCGACGGCTACGGCAACGAGTCCGTCAACACGCTGCGCCTGTGGGCCGCCCGCGCCTCCAAGGAGTTCGACCTCGAGTACTTCCATCACGGGAACTACCTCAAGGCCGTCGAGGAGAAGAACCTCTCCGAGAACATCTCCAAGGTGCTCTACCCCAACGACACCTTCTTCGAGGGCCAGGAGCTGCGGCTCAAGCAGCAGTACTTCTTCGTCTCCTGCTCGATCCGCGACATCCTGCGGCGCTATCTGGTGAGCCACCGCGACTTCGCCGCCTTCCCCGACAAGGCGGCGATTCAGCTCAACGACACCCACCCCTCGCTCGCGATCACCGAGCTGATGCGCCTGCTGATCGACGAGCACGAGCTGAGCTGGGACGTGGCCTGGGACCTGACGGTCCGCACCTTCGCCTATACCAACCACACGCTGCTGGCCGAGGCGCTCGAGCGCTGGCCGGTCTCGATGCTCGGCAACCTGCTGCCGCGCCACCTCGAGATCATCTACGAGATCAATCGGCGCTTCCTGCGCGAGGTCGCCGTGCTGCACCCGGGCGACAACGAGCGGCTGCGCCGGGTCTCGCTGATCGAGGAGGGCGCGGACAAGCACGTGCGCATGGCGCACCTGGCGATCGTCGGCTCGCACTCGGTCAACGGCGTGTCCGAGCTGCACACGCGGCTGCTGAAGGAGCGCGAGCTGCGCGACTTTCAGGAGCTGCTGCCCGAGCGGTTCAACAACAAGACCAACGGGGTGACCCAGCGCCGCTGGCTGCTGGCCGCCAACCCCGCGTTGGCCGAGCTGATCACCGCGCGCATCGGTCAGGGCTAGATCCTCGAACTCGATCAGCTCCGCCAGCTCGAGCCCCTGGCCGAGGACAGCGAGCTCCAGCAGGCCTTCGCCGCGATCAAGCGCGACAACAAGCGGGCCCTGGCCGAGCTGACGCACGCGCTGACCGGGCTGACGATCGACCCCGCGTCGATCTTCGACGTCCAGGTCAAGCGCATCCACGAGTACAAGCGACAGCTCCTCAACGCGCTGCACTTCATCGCCACCTGGCTCCGACTGAAGCAGGAGGGCCCGGGCGACTTCCACCCGCGCACCTTCATCCTCGGCGGCAAGGCGGCGCCCGATTACCACACGGCCAAGCTGATCATTCGCCTGATCTGCAGCGCCGCCGACGTGATCAACAACGATCCGACCACGCGCGACCTACTGCGCGTCGTCTTCCTGCCCAACTACCGCGTCTCGCTGGCCGAGCGCATCATCCCCGCCGCCGATGTGGCCGAACAGATCTCGACCGCCGGCTTCGAGGCCTCCGGCACCAGCAACATGAAGTTCATGCTCAATGGCGCGCTGACGATCGGCACCCTGGACGGCGCCAACATCGAGATGCTGGAGGAGGCCGGTGCCGACAACATCTTCATCTTCGGCCTGACCACCGAAGAGGCGGTCGCCCTGCGGCCGAGCTACCAGCCCCGCGCCTACTACGAGAGCCAGTGTTGGCTGCGCGAGGCGATCGACCTGATTCGGGATGGCTTCTTCTCGCCCGACGAGCGCGGGCTCTTCCAGCCGCTGGTCAGCAGCCTGCTCGACCACGACCGCTTCTTCGTGCTGGCCGACTTCGCCGCCTACGCCGACACCCAGCAGCGCATCTCCGCGGCCTACGCCGACCAGCCCGGCTGGCTGCGACGCGCGATCCTCAATGTCGCGCGCAGCGGGCGCTTCTCCTCGGACCGCGCCATTCGCGAGTACAACCGCGACATCTGGCACGCCGAGCCGGTCTCCGTCACGCGCGAGGCCGTCAGCAATCTCAATGGCCTGAGCCTGCGGCGGAGCACCACGGGCGAGTTCTTCATCGGTGGGGATGGCGGCGAGGACGGCCCCTCGGGGCGGGGCACCTGAAGGGAAGGGGCGGAGCGAGCGCCCGCTCCGCGCGGAACTACGACTACGGCGCCTTCGGCACGCAGAGGCGGCCCGCAATCGGCGCCGGCTTCCCGATCGAATTGCCGAGCACCACGATCGCGCCGCTCGCCCCGGCATAGGCGCCATCGCCGCCGTTGATGATGATCTGCTCGGTGACCGTGCCCGTCGCCAGATCGATGATGTTGGTGTCGCGCGTCTGCAGCGATCCCTTCGCGTCCGCCAGCGTCGCGCGCGCCGTCAGCACCAGGCGCGTGGGCACGAAGGGCGGCGAGGGCCACTCGTGCAGCGTCGCGGGGGTCGCCGTGCCGCCGAACTGCAACGCTTCGCTGGTCAGCCCGGCATACCCGGTGCTTGCCAGGGGCCCCGTCACCTTCACCGTGAAGCAGGCCGGGCTGCCCGTCGGGTCCGGATTGCCGACATAGGTGGGGCCCGGCACCTTGGAGCTGATGGTGCAGGTTCCGGCGGGCTCCGGCAACAGCAGCACGGTCCCCGTGATCTTCTTGCACTTGAGGCCAGTCGGCGCGTCGAGCTCGCCCGCCGCGTCGGTGTCGTTCACGGCAGCGGCGAGGCTGCCGGGCTCTTGGATGCCCACCTCGTCCGAGGCGGCTCCGCAGCCCGTGGCGGCGACCAGGGCTAGCGTTGTGGCAGCGACGATCGGAGCGAGCACGAAACGACGTGACATGGTACCTCCTGTGCCTCGGGAGGGTGTCCCGAGTTGGTGAAGAGCCCGGCGTCCGGGTGCGTCTGCGCGGCAAGCACGAACCGAGCCACGTCCATCGAGCGAGCCGCGCGCGTCTCGAACGAGACGAGCGCTGGACGCCTTGCGGCCCAGCGTGCGGCGTCCGCGCGAGCGACTATCCTCGCCCAGCGCAAGCGCCTTCTGGCGGACCGCCGCCGCCGTTCGAGCCGCTGCGGCGGCGAGCACGACCTCTGGAAGGCGCCCTCGCAACCGGCCCCGCGGCGCGTCAGGGCCGGGGCCGGCGCCCCGCCCGGAGGCACCAGCAACGCCTGTCGTCGGCCCAGGCTGAAGGTGGAACCACGCTGAATCATGGGAGTCGAGGGCCTTAGCGGGCGAGCGGGGGGCAGCCCCTCGGGGCGGGGGCGGGCGGCCCCGGCGACCCTCCGATCCTCGGAGACCGCAGGCGCGCGAGCACGCGATCGTCTTCGCCAGCGCCGACAAGGCGGCCTGGAAGCAGCTCGGCGACCTCGCTCATGCGACGACGCAGAGCGTGGCCAGGCTTGCCCACACCGGAGCCCGCCGGAGCCCTGGCGCTATCTGCGCGTCTGTCGCGGCAGTGGCGGTAGGGGTGAAGCTGCTCGAAGCGGTAGTTGCGCTTGTCAACCACCCACCCGTCAAAAAAGTCGGATGGGTCCTAACGTCGGGTGGGAGATCGCGCTGGTTGGCTGATACCTGATGCGGACCACGAGCCAGAGCACGCAGACCACGCAGACGGTGAGCCAGGGCCAGAGCCGCTACGGGACCGCCGAGCCGCAGATCGAGATCCGGCTCCCGAAGGGCACCAGCCACCGCCTGGTGAGCGCCGCGCTCCACAAGCTCGCCGCCGACGTCGAGCTGGCCACGCCCGAGCGGGAGCGCTGGATCGTCCAGACAGAGAGCTTCTACGACGCTCGCGGCCGCGTCTATCTTGAGCTGGCCGACGCAACGCCCGCCGAGGCCGAGCGGGGTATGGCGATGCTGAAAAAGCTCGTGAGCTGAGCCGCGGCGCGCGGGAGCGCGAGTAACCGGTTCCATTAGAAGCCGGCTATTTGGCTTGCAGCTCCTCCCCAAGCAGGCCGGTGAGTTGGTCAACGATTGTCACCATTGCTGACAGCTCCTCCGCGCGTGCGCCCCCGAGGAGGCGCTCCACGGCGTTCTCGACGGTGCCCTCGGACGGTCGGTCCAGCGCGCGGCCCTTCGCGGTGAGGCCGAGAGACGCGCGCCGCTTATCGCGCGGGTCGCGTCGCCGCTCGAGCAGGCCCTTGCCCTCGAGGCGATTGAGAGACGCCGACACCGTGCCGGGGTCGACGTGGAGCAAGCTCGCGAGCTGACCCGCTGTCATGCCCGGGTACTTTCCGACGCAGCGGAGGATCAGCCGTTGCTGCGCCGTCACGCCCAAGCGCCTCTCCATGTGGCTCGAGACATGCTCGAGGGCGTGGTTCAGCCGCCAGAGACGCTGAAGGAAGTCAAGAGCCGGCCCCAGGGATAGCTCGCGGTCGAATCAGCCTGCTTGGTCATGTCGCGGGACGCTCTTCTCGAAGTGCAATAAGCTTGGCGAGTAAACGGTCCATCTCCTTCTGGTCGCGGAGAAAGTAGGCCGCCGCCGAGGAGCGGGACTCACCCACACGCACCGTCAAAAGGCGACCGGGCTGGTCAAGCTCGAACACGTCCTCGTCGGTGACGTCGTCACCGACGTAGAGCGCAGTGTCGGCCTGCTCAGCGCTTCTCAGTTCCATGAGAGCATCACCCTTGTTCGGAGCGCGTTCGGGAACGACATTCACGATGAGCTTGCCGGGGACCACGCGCATGCGCACCGCTAGGGCAGCGACCGCCGCGAGGATTGCAGAGCGCGCGAGTCGCTTGTTCCTCGACCGCCGGTAGTGGAGCGCGAGCGAGTAGCGCTTGTCCTCCAGGTCGACCCCGGCGATCCCCGCGAGCGTCTTCTCGAGCGATGCGCGCGCATGGGCAATCTCCTCCTCGAACTCGTTCAAGCTCGCGCCAGGTTCGAGGCCGTGGTTGCCGATGACGTATTTGATCGGCGCCGCGCCAAGGCGAGCCGACACGTCCGGCTGGCTGCGGCCGGAGATGACCGCGCACGGATAGAGGCTGCAGACCTTGGCGAAGAGGTCGCTCGTCCGAGCTCGCATTTGCGCCATCTCTCGATTCGCAACGATCGGCGCCAGGGTGCCGTCGAAGTCGAACGCGACGAGCACGCGGGACCAAGCGAGCTGCGCGAGCACCTCACCACTTTCGCGAGACAGCAGATGCCTCATACCGCCTCGGTACGGGCGACCAGTCCCGTCGCTCCCAGGCGCCCCGACATCCGTTCCTTGCGCCTCAGCTCTGCGGCATCGACCAGCATCCGACCTGCCCAGCGGTAGACGTTGAACTCCGACACGAGGCGCCTCATCGAGCGCATTCGTTCTCTCTGTTCGTCCACTGGCATTCGCAGCGCCGCTGCGAGCGCGTCACTTGCCTGGCGCAGGTCGTACGGGTTGACGATGAGCGCCTCGGTCAGGTCGCGCGCCGCGCCGGTAAACTGGCTGAGCACGAGCACGCCCTGCTCGTCGTCCCGCGCCGCAACGAACTCCTTCGCGACCAGGTTCATCCCGTCGTGCAGGCTGCTCACGTAGCAAAGCCCTGCAGCTCGGTAATATCGGAACACCGCCGTGGGCTCGTGGTGCGACTTCAAGAGCACGATGGGGCGGTAGCTTCCCGACGACCACTTGGCGTTGATTTCCGCAGCCACGGCCTCCACGCGTTCGTTCAGCTCTCGATAGCGTGGGATCTTGGTTCGGCTCGGCGCTGCGAGCTGGATGAACGTGAACTTGCCGCGGAACTCCGGGTGCCGAGCAAGCAGCTGGTCCACCGCCGCCAGGCGCTCCTCGATCCCCTTGGTGTAGTCGAGGCGGTCGATGCCGACGCCGATGAGCGCATCCTCGGCAAGCCCGAGTTCCGTGCGGACCATCACACGCGACTCGGCAACCGAGGGCACCTTGCTGAGCCAATGCACCGGCCACTCGATCGAGATGGGGTACGGCCGCACGACGGTCCGCCGCGGACCTTGGATCACCGCGTTCGACTCCCGATCGATGCGGCTCTCCATGAACGCGTCGACGGAGTCGATGAAGTTGTTGCAGTGCTGCTGGGTGTGAAAGCCAAGGATGCTCGATCCGAGGAGCCCGGAGATGAGCTCGTCGCGCCAGGGACAAATGCCGATGCGCTCGGCGTTGGGCGTGCTCGTAGTCCTCGGCGCGAAAGATCGGGCGGGCGTGAGCGACGTGGCAGAGCGGCCAGAGCCCCTCGTTGGCGAAGCCGTAGTAGTACCCGTTCTCCTCGTCCTCCTTGAGCCATACGCGACGAACCGAATAGGACTCCTCGCCGGGAGGGACGAGCACTCGATCGCGCTTGTCGACCGTGTCGCGGTCCGCGCTGCCGCTACCATGGGCGACCCACACACCGGAGCAGGCGCGCATGACGGGTTCGAGCGCAGTCACGAGCCCGCTCGCCGGGTGCAGGACCTTGATGCCGTCGGCGGTGTTCTCGTGAATGTACGGCTCCCGGTTTGCGAGGATGACCACCCGCTCTCCCTGGAGGTATTGGGTCAAGGTCGAACGGAGGCGCTCCGGGCTCCAGAGTCCACCGCGGGCCTCTCGCTCCCGTTCGCTGGCCAAGCGCTCCGCAAGCGTTCTCACATCACGGACGAGTGGCTGGAACTCCGTCGTCGCATCTCCCGTCAGCGCCCGTCGTAGCTCGAGCGTCCAGCCCTTCCACGCGAGCCGCGCCGCGATGAGCGTGACCAGCGACGCACCGAGGGACAGGACGAAGAAGGCGAGGATGAGGATGTTCCGCGTCGTCTCTTCCCGTCGGGTCAGGTAGCTGAGATCGTGCACGAGCACGACGGCGCCGCGCGGCTGCGCTGCATCGCCGATGAGCGTGACGCTCAGATGTACGCGGCCCGAGGGCAACTCCGGCGTCATGGACCACGAAAGCGCGTCATGGGGTGCCTCGCTCCGCATTCGTTCAAGCACGGAGCGACAGGAGAACTCGGCGGGGTAGGAGTCCGTGGCGCCGAGGAGCTCACCGCGAAGGGAGCAGGCCGCGGCCCCCATGATGCGCTCGTCGCGGGTGATGTCAGCGAGCGTCTCGGTAAGCCGCGCCCGGTCGGCGCCCCAGTTGTTCTCCAGGCTCTGCCGCGCTGACGACACGGCGAGGCGCGACCGCAGCGCGAGGTCCGCGTCGAACCACTCGCGCGTCGTATGCGCGAGGAGGAAGTACCCGGCGACGGCCAGCAGCGCCAGGCCGGCGAGGAGTACCGAGAGGAATCGGGCGGCGCGACGCATGTCGCAGCTATAGCACGCAATGCTTGGATATCCAACCATCACGTGCTAAACGGTGCCCATGACGCTCGCCGACCTCGGCCTCATCGGCAATTGCCAGCTCTCCGCGCTCGTGCGCAGGGACGGTGCGATCGTCTGGTCCTGCATGCCCCGCTTCGACTCGCCTCCGATCTTCGCGCGGCTGCTCGACGAGAAGGACGGCGGCCGTTCTCGATCAGGCCGGCCGATGGGCTGCCGGCGCGCAGCGCTACCTCCCGAACACCAACGTCCTCGAGACGCGGTTCGAGGGACCCGACGGCGCGTTTCGCGTGCTCGACTTCGCCCCGCGCTTCACGCAGTACGAACGCAGCTTCCGGCCGACCAAGCTCCTCCGCATCGTCGAGCCACTCTCCGGCACGCCCCGCATTCGTGTGACGTGCGACCCGGTGCTCGGCTGGGGTCGCGCGCGTCCGCGACGTGAGCTCGGTTCGCATCACATCGCGTTTCACGGCTACGACGCCGAGCTGCGTCTCACGACCGACGCGCCGCTTTCGTATCTCGACGGAGAGCCGTTCGGTCTCTCAGAGCGCAGGCACTTCGTGCTCGCGTGGGGAGCGCCTGTCGAGGAGGCTCTGGAGCCGCTGTGCGAACGCTTCCTGCGCGAGACCGTGAAGTACTGGCAGCAGTGGGTAAAGCACTGCGACATCCCGCCGATCTACCAAGAAGAGGTCATCCGGTCCGCGCTCGCCCTGAAGCTGCACTGCTTCGAGGACACCGGAGCCATCGTCGCCGCGCTGACGACTTCGATTCCCGAGGCGCCGGGTTCCGGCCGCACGTGGGATTACCGCTATTGTTGGTTGCGCGATGCCTACTACGCGCTCGGCGCTTTCCGGTTGCTGGGCCATTTCGAGGAGCGTG
Organism: Pseudomonadota bacterium; assembly: GCA_016702545.1. Lineage (GTDB taxonomy): Bacteria > Myxococcota_A > Polyangia > JADJTL01. The sequence continues at coordinate 43,444 of JADJDT010000011.1, forward strand.
AGCAGTTTCTCCACTTCCTGCTCAACGTCGCGACATCGGCTCCTGACCTCGACCTGGCGCCGCTCTACCGAATCGACGGCAAGAGCGATCTCGTCGAGCGCGTGCTCGACGAGTGGCCGGGCTACCGCGGCGAGACGCCGGTCCGCATCGGCAACGGGGCGGCCGTGCACAAACAACACGACGTCTTCGGTGAGATGGTGCTTGCGCTAACCCCGCTGTTCCTCGATGCGAGGTTCCGCGAGCAGGTGACGCCGCCTGTGCTCGACCTGGTCACCCGCCTCGCACGGAAGGCGGTCTCCGTCGCCGGCCAACCGGACGCGGGGATCTGGGAGTACCGCTCGGAGTGGCGCCCGCAGACCTTCAGCTCGCTCATGTGCTGGGCGGCCGCCGACCGGATGGCTCGCATCGCCAAGCAGCACAGGCCCGCGGACGCGGAGGAATTCCGCAGCGGCGCACACAAGATTCGGGAGGAACTCTTGAGCTGCGCAGTGGATCCGTCACGCGGATGCTTGGTCGCGGACTACGGAGGCACGGAGGTGGACGCGGCGCTCCTTCAGGCTGTGACGCTCCGGCTCCTGCCGTCAGACGACCAGCGTCTCCACGCGACGGTGAATGCCGTGCAGCACGATCTTGCGCATGATGGCTGGCTCAAGCGCTACAGGACGAACGACGGCTTCGGAGTCCCGGCGGTCGCCTTCATGCTCTGCACCTTCTGGCAGGTCGAGGCTCTCGCCAGACTCGGCCGCGCCGACGAGGCGAGAGCATTGATGGGTCGCGTGCGCGAGGTGAAGTCGCCGCTCGGGCTGCTCTCTGAAGATCTCGAGCCGGTTTCACACGTGATGTGGGGCAACTTCCCTCAGGCCTACTCGCACGTCGGGCTGATCCACGCGGCGTTCGCAGCTTCTCCTCGCTGGTCGGAGTACGGCTCATGAGCGGTGGTGATTCGAAGACCCGTGCCGAGCTGCCGTCATCACCACCCGAGGCCTGGGAGCCGCTGCTCCGCTTCGCGCGCCTCGCGGGCCGCCCGCTCGAGCGCTTCCTCCGCATCGAGGCCGCGAGCGGAATCTTGCTGCTCGTTGCGGCGGCTGTCGCTCTCGCGTGGGCGAACTCGCCGTGGGCTGAGAGCTACGTGCATCTCTGGCACACGCCTCGGCATCCGCATCGGCGGGTTCACGTTCGAGCGGTCCGTCGAGTGGGTCGTCAACGACGGCCTGATGGTGATCTTCTTCTTCGTCGTCGGGATGGAGATCCGCCGCGAGCTCCACCACGGAGAGCTGTCGGAGTGGAGAAGGGCTGCGCTTCCCGCTGCTGCTGCGCTGGGCGGCATGCTCGCTCCAGCGGCGCTCTACCTCGTCATCGCGGGCGCTCCGGCAACCCGCTCCGGGTGGGGCGTGCCGATGGCGACGGACATCGCCTTCGCGGTCGGCATCCTCACGCTGCTCGGGAAGCGCGTGCCTGCCGCCCTGCGCGTGCTGCTGCTGGCGCTGGCGGTCATCGATGACCTGGGCGCCATCGTCGTCATCGCGCTGTTCTACTCGTCGGGCATCGCGCTGCCCGGCCTGCTCGTTGCCGCGCTCGGGTTCGGCGGCGTCTTCGCGATGCAGCGCCTGGGCGTACGAGCGAAGCTGGCGTACGTCGTGCCTTCCATCGTTGCCTGGGCGGGTATCTACGCGGCCGGCATCCATCCGACGATCGCCGGCGTCATCGTTGGACTCGTCACGCCGGTGCGCGCGTGGCTTGGCCCGGACGGCTTCATGGCTGGGATCCGCCACGAACTTGAACACCTCGCGAAGGTGACCCCCGGCGCGCTCTCGTCTCACGAGTTCGCGGAGACCCTGCGACACGTCGACGTGGCTCGCCGCGAAGCGATGTCGCCCGCCGAGAGCCTGATCGAGACGCTCCACCCCTGGGTCGCGTTCGGCATCATGCCCGTGTTCGCCCTCGCGAACGCGGGCGTCGCAGTCTCAGGTGGCGCGCTCGACGCGGCCTCGTGGAGCGTCATAGCCGCCGTCGCAGTCGGCCTCATCGTCGGCAAGCCCGTTGGCATTCTCCTCGCGAGCTGGCTGACCCTGCGTCTGCGGATCGGCACGCTCCCTACAGGCATGACCTTGCGCCACCTCGTCGTCCTCGGAGTCGTCGCGGGCGTCGGGTTCACGATGGCGCTCTTCATCGCGCAGCTCGCCTTCACCGACTCGAGTCTCCTAGCGGCGGCGAAGCTTGGCGTGCTCGCGGCGAGCGGTGGCGCCGCCGTGCTCGGGCTTGTTCTCGGCCGTCTGCTGATCGCGCCAGTCGTGGCTGCTCAGGCCGCGCAGACAGCGGACGAGGCAGAAAGCTCGACGGAGGCGTGACGATGGATGGGACGTTTCACCTCAACGAGGAGCTGCAGTACCTGCTTGTGGTGGTCGGCTTGTTCATCGTGCCGCGGGTGCTGCAGCGCCTGCGGATCCCGAGTGCGATCACGTGCGTCGCGATCGGGGCCGCGCTGGGCATGGGCTTCGGGCTGTTCCATGGCGACGGCGTGATGCCGCTCCTCTCGACGCTCGGCATCGTTTCGCTCTTCCTGTTCGCCGGATTGGAGGTGGACTTCGCGGAGCTCCGACGAGGCCTCGCGGTAACGATCGGACATCTCCTCCTTCAAGTCGCGCTGCTCGCGTCGGGCACCTGGGTTCTGGGCGCGATCTTCGACCTACCGTGGCGGCCCTCGCTGCTCTTGGCGCTGGCGCTTCTCACGCCTTCGACGGGGTTCATCCTCGACTCGCTGTCGGCGTTCGGCCTCAACGAGCAACAGCAGTTCTGGGTGAAAACCAAGGCGATTGCTTCTGAGCTGGTCGCCCTCGGTGCGCTCTTCTTCGTGGTTCAGTCCACGAGCGTCGAGAGCCTGGGCCTCATGACGCTCGCACTCGGGCTCATGGTCGTGCTGCTTCCATCCGTGTTCCAGATCTTCGCGTCTCGCATCCTGCCGTTCGCGCCGAAGTCGGAGTTCGCCTTCCTCATGATTCTTGCACTCGTGTGCGCCTACGTGACCCGTCATCTGGGCGTGTACTATCTCGTCGGCGCGTTCGTCGTCGGCGTCACTGCGGTCAGACTAAGGAAGCGCCTCCCGGCACTAGCTTCTGAACGTCTCCTCATCGGCATCGAGCTGTTCGCGTCGTTCTTCATTCCCTTCTACTTCTTCAAGGCGGGCCTGCGCCTCAAGCAGGAGTACTTCGCGTGGCAGGCCGTGCTTCTGGGACTCGCGTTCGTCGTTGTCGCGGTGCCGCTTCGCGTCGGGACCGTCGCCGTGTTCCGGCGCCTTGCCCTTGGTGAGCCATGGAGAGATGGCGCCCGCGTCGGTCTTTCGCTCGTGCCGACGCTGGTTTTCACGTTGGTGCTCGCGGATATCCTGCGAGAGCGATACGCGCTGTCGTCACACCTGTTTGGCGCCCTGATCGTGTTCGCCCTGGTGAACACCGCCCTACCGGGCGTCCTTCTGCGTGCTGCGCCACCTGAGTTCGCGGAACCGGATGCGCCGCGCAGCGAACCCACGACCACTGTGGCGGCAGCGGGCGAGGTCTCCCCCGAGGCCCCGACGATCCGAACTGTGTCGTCGGAGCCATCGTGAGTGACCGGGCTCTCCCCGTTCGTATCGGCGGCCGCGAGGATCGGTGTCCTGGCAGAGAGCGACGGCGCGGCCATCCTTGGCCTGGTCCTCGGCCGCATTCTGCTCGCACCAGTGGTGAGTCCGTCCGCTGCACAGCCAGCGGACGAGGCAGGATGCTCGACGGAGGCGGGACGATGTCGCTCCGCATCGACTTAGTGCGGGAGGGCGCTTGAACGAGTGGACTCAACTCATCGGGGGCGGGCTGCTTCTGTACTTCGGCGCCGAGTGGTTCGTCGCCGGGGCGTCCGCTCTCGCCCTGGCCTTGCGGGTGCCGCAGATCCTCGTGGGCCTCACCGTCGTCGCCTACGGAACCTCGGCCCCCGAGATCATCGTCGGGGTTCAAGCGGCGAGCGCTGGCCACGGTGAGGTCGCGCTCGGAAACGTCATCGGCTCGAACATCGCGAACATCGGGCTGATCCTCGGCATCGCGGCGCTCATCAGACCGGCTCGCGTGGACGGGGCCTTGCGCAGACGTGAACTGCCCGTGCTCGTGGTGAGCACCGCGGTCATGCCCCTGCTGCTCCTCGACGGCGTCCTGAGCCGCTGGGAGGCGGGCGGGCTCCTGCTCGTGGCGGCCGGCTACACAGGTTGGATGATCCATGCCGCGCGCAGCGCAGCTTCCATTGCCACCGCAAGGCTCGACGCAAAGACGGCGGGAGAAGCGGCGGACGCAGCCGGCGCTCCGAAGCCGGTCGGCACGCTGCGGGCGGCGCTGACGGCCGCCGTCGGCCTCGCAGTGCTGCTCATCGGCGGTCACCTCTTCGTGGGGGGCGCGGTCTCCGTGGCGCACGCCCTCGGGATGAGCGATCGGCTCGTGGGCCTCACGATCGTCGCAGTAGGGACTTCGTTGCCCGAGCTCGTCACGAGCGTCATCGCGGCGCGACGCGGGCACTCGGACTTGGCGGTAGGCAACGTGGTGGGTTCCAACATCTTCAACACGTTCCTGTGCCTCGGCGCGGCCGGTCTGGCGGGCTCCGTGGGTGCTCCGCTTCACACCCTCGGCGTCGACCTCGTCGCGCTCGTTTTAGTGACGGGTCTCGCGGCAGCGTTCATCTGGAAGCGAGCGCACGATCACGCGGCTCGAGGGCGGCATTGCGCTGGCCTGCTACGTCATATTCACCGTCGTCACGGTGGGAAGAGGCTGAGCGTGTCCGACGAGGAAGACGACGAACGGAAGGCCTCATCCTTGTGGACCTCTGGCCCCCAGAGGTGGAGCGCTGAGAGCTGGGCGCGGATCGCCCGAGTCCGTGTGCGTGTGGCAGCCATGCGCGTCGCCGGGCGCGCTCTGGTCCGACGATTCCTGCCGAACGAGTCGCAGCATCTGTTCGCGCTCACGCTGGCCGTCGGTGTGGTTTGCGGTCTCGTGGCGGTGGCCTTCCACCTTGCGATTCGAGCCGCCGAGCACCTGCTGATTGAGCGCGCGCTCCACGCCGAGGGCCCGATCTGGATGTTCTGGACCGTGCTTACGCCGACGCTGGGCGGTCTGCTTGCCGGTGCCGCGCTGACCTGGATCGTGCCCGGCGCGCGCGGCTCAGGGATTCCGCAGGTCAAGCAGGCCTTCGCCGTGGAGGGAGGTCGCGTCCGCTTTCGCGACGCGTTCCGGGAAGTTCATCGTCGGCGCGCTGCAGATCGGTTCGGGCGCTTCTCTCGGCCGTGAAGGCCCCACCGTCCAGATCTGCGCAGGGGCGGCGAGCCTGCTGGCACGCGCGACCTCACTGCCGCCGCGACAGATGCGGCGCCTTCACGCCGGTCGGCGTCGCCGCCGGCATCGCGGCTGCGTTCAATGCACCGATCGCAGCGGTCACCTTCACGATCGAGAGATCGTTGGAAAGCTCGATCAGGCCGTCTTGTCTGGAGTCGTCATCGCCGCAGCCCTGGCTGCCGTGATCGAGAGGATCCCGGGGTCCACCCGGTGATCGAGGCCGATCAGACCTACGGCCTGGATCATCCATCGTCGCTCGCGCTCTTCGCAGTCCTTGGCGTCGCCGCCGCCTTCGTTTCGGTCGCCTTCACGGACAGCCTCCTCAAGCTGAGGCTGTGGTTTCGTGGCGTGCGGGGCGTGCCGTCGTGGATGCATCCCGGGATCGGCGGGCTCGTAACCGGGGTCCTCGCGGTCGTCATGCTTCGCTTCCTCGGGACGACCGGCGTCACGGGCGGCGGCTATGAGACCTTGGGGCATGCGCTCGCGGGTCAGCTGGGCTTTCGCGTCCTCGTCGCCCTCTGCGTCGTCAAGCTCGTCGCGACGGTCTTCTCGTACTCGAGCGGCGGTGCTGGCGGCATCTTCGCCCCGTCGCTCTTCGTGGGCGCCATGCTCGGAGGCGCGGTCGGGCATCTCGACGTGTTTCTGTTGGGCCACGAGAGCCGTCAACTGGGGGCGTTTGCTCTCGTCGGGATGGGCGCGGTCTTTGCCGGCGTCATCCGAGCGCCGATCACCTCGGTGCTGATCATCTTCGAGATGACGGGAGGCTACGGGCTCGTGTTGCCGCTCATGCTGGCCAACATGACCTCCTACGTGATCGCGCGCCGACTCAGGCCGACCCCCATCTACGAAGCCCTGTTGGAGCAAGATGGCGTGCTCTTGCCGCACGCGGCACCACCTGCGCATCCGCTCGAGCAACTGCAGGTCGCGGACGCGATGGTTTGGGATGTCGTCACCCTTCGAGTGGACCAATCGATTGCGGATGGAGTCACACTTGTCGCTGCACAGACGTTTGCGCGCATGCCCGTGGTCGACCTGGCCGGAGCCGTTCGGCGTCGTGCCTGTTGCGCACCTTCGCAGTGTGGTGGACGGGACAGGCCCGGTCACGACGCTGCTGCAGCCTGGCCCCGTCATCCGAAGCGACGCGCCGCTGCTCCGCGCCGTTGTCCGGATGAACGACCTCGGTGTACGGCAGCTCCTCGTCGTGGACGCGGAGACCGAGTCGAGGCTGGTGGGGATCCTCGCCATGAGCGACCTTGTTCGCGCTCATGCACGGGCTGCTCCGACGGGCCCTCGCCCAGCTGGTTTGCAGCGACCAGGGCCGCTTCCAGAGTTGGTCGCACGATCCCTGATGGTGCCGCCCATCGAGGTGAGCGGTTCAGCGAAGGTCCAGGACCTTGCATCGCAACTGCGGGACGGTGGCGCAAAGGCGTTCGTGGTGCGGGAAGGTGCCGACGAGTTCGGGGTGCTCCTGCCAGAACACCTTCTGGAGTTCGCGAGAGACGAGGACCTCGAGAAGATGCTCATTGCCGCAGACCTTGCGCGACCGGCGCCGACGGTGACGGAGGGCGCAGATGTGGCCGCGCTGGTCGAGGCGATGCGGGAAGATGGCACGGAGGCGACCGTAGTGGTCGACGCACAAACGGGGAGCCTCCCGGGGTGGTGACGAAGAGCGCGTTGGCGCGGGCCTTTCTGGACTGGTACGCGAGCCGCCCTTCGCTGCTTTCCGAGCGACCGCCGCCTGCCAGCGTGGAGCCTGGATGAGCGGCAAGGCACGAGCTCTCGCGGGTGATGCGTAGGAACTCCAAAGCCGATCTACGCGGCTGGGGGGTGTATGGCGGGGGCGTAGCGAGGGGGGCAAGGCCGGGTGGACCTCCCCGCTTTGGTGGACGGGTTAATAAGGGGGACGTGAACGCTCCTTGTCGTCGAGGCTGTACCGCGGGGCAGAGGGGATGACAAGGCTAGGCCCTGGCGACGACGACCCGTACTGGGGGGCGCGAGCCAGTGCGGCGTGTGCCAGGACGTCGTCGAGGCCGTCTGGGCGACGCCCGTACTGGGCGTAGAAGCGCTCGGTCCGAGCGGGGTGAGGTTGCCGTTGTACGAGTGCCGGCGCTGGCGATTGAAGTAGACCTCGATGTACTCGAACGTGTCGAGGGCGGCCCTGGGCCCCAGCCGTGCCCGCAGTGCCTGGCACCGGCCGGCGGGTAGGCACCGGCCGGCGGGCAGCGCATCTGTCGCGGCGGTGGCGGTAACGCGCGCGCCAAGCTCGCGACCGATGCCGCCACGGCCCTGTGAGGAGCGCGCACGCTGCCCGCGGACTGGACGCGCGGAAGCGGCACGACGACCGACCAGGCCTAGCGCGTCGACGGCGGCCGCCGACGCGTACCGGCCCAGCGCGGACGATCCCGCGGGCTTGGTGATCGCCAGCCAGGCCGGCACCACGCGGTCGCTCGCGCAGACCGTCAGCAGCTACATGATCCGCGCCCCGCTCAAGACCTTCTACGACGTCTCGTTCTCGTCGGGCGATCATGCGTCCCCAGAGGGGAGGCGGCGAAGCTCGGCGAGCGGCCGACCGTGCCGCTCGATGATCACGCGCTCGCCGCGCGCCACCGCGTCGAGCACCTGCCCGGTCTTGTTCTTCAGCTCCGTGGCGGAGAACGTGAGCTGGCGATCGCCCCGCACCCACGCCTCGAGCCGCAGGTACGACTCCACGGGCTGGTCTGATTTGGGCAGGATCCCGTCGGTCAACAGGAACTTCATCGCGTCGTCGAGGCCGATGCCAGGAAAGTCGCCCTTGGCGAGCTTGCGCCGGAGCGCGTCGACGAGCCGCTTGTCGATAGACTGAGACAGGGCGCCGCTCACGACACCCTCGCGATGCAGGCCAGGACGAAGTCCCGAAGCGGCGTCAGTTCCCCTGCGTTGGCCGCCTCGAGCACCTCGAGATGGCGCAGTCGATCCTGCAAGTAGAACGAGAAGGGTCGCCTCCACTTCCAGTGCAGCCAGTAGGCCACGAGGATGCGGCCGATGCGCCCGTTACCGTCATCGAAGGGGTGAAGCTGCTCGAAGCGGTAGTAGAGCCAGGCAGCTCGCGCCTCAGCCTCGGCGGCCTCGTCGGCGTTGAAGGCGTCGACCCAGTCTTGCAGCGCCGCAGGCACGCGGGACGGGGCTTCATACTCGAAACGCGAACCGTCCGAGCGGTAGGTGAAGTTGGCGCTCGCCTTGGTGCGCCCGTGTTCACCGGGAACGCCCGCAAAGAGCTGCCGGTGGAAGTCGAGCACGAGGTCATAGGAGAGGTAGGGGGAGCGCTCGAGCTCGCCGACGAGCCACTTGATGGCCGCGCGGTAGTTCAGCAGCTCCCGGATCTCGTGCACGGGATGGCCGGCCACGGTCCTTCCGGCCAGGACGGCTTCTGCCTCCGCCTCAGTCAGCGTCGAGCCCTCGACCAGCGTCGACCCGACGAGCAACGAGGACTCGAGGCGGGCTAGCAGCGAGGTCATTTGCTTATATTAGCTAATTTGCCTGATCGTTCAAGCTGCGCTGCCCTCCCCGACCTGGCTGCTCCGCAGTGCCTGCCTGCTCCGGAGTGCCTGCCTGCTCCGCGGTGCCTGGCACCGGCCGGCCCTGCGACCCTGCTGGCGGCATCACCCTGCCCTGCTCTGCAGTGCCTGCTCTGCAGTGCCTGCCTGCTCTGCAGTGCCTGGCACCGGCCAGGGTGGCCGCCGGCACCGGCCAGGGGTGGGCAGCCTGCTCCGCAGTGCCTGCCTGCTCCGCGGTGCCTGGCACCGGCCGGCCCTGCGACCCTGCTGGCGGCATCACCCTGCCCTGCTCTGCAGTGCCTGCTCTGCAGTGCCTGCCTGCTCTGCAGTGCCTGGCACCGGCCGGCGGTGGCACCGGCCGGTGGTGGCACCGCAATCAGGGCAGGCAGGCCCCCGTGCACCGGTGCCCCGCGGTGCCCACCGGTGCCGGCCCAGGCAGTGCCCTGCCGGGGCCGTGCCAGCTCAGAGCGTCGGCGAGGCGCGCGTCGCTCACTCGTGGACGTCGACCCGCCGCCCCTGAATCGCGAGGGGTGGACCGGGAGGGACAAGTAGCTGGCCGACGCGGGAGAGGAAGAACTCCTGGACGGTTGCCCAGTCGCCGGGACCCTCCCCGGGCAGCGCCGCCTCGCGGTCGGCGTCGTCGAAGTAGGTGAGCGCGCGCAGCAGCAGCGCGTCGCCGACCTCCGCGCCGTAGACGTGGCGCAGGGCCTGCAAACAGGCCAGCACGCCGAGGCGGGACGTCTGCAAGGTGACGTAGAGATCGAAGAAGTCGCGCCGCATGCCGCGGTCGAGCACGGCGTGAAGCTTGGTGGCCAGGATGCCCTCGACGGTCAGGCGGCGATCCTCGGTGAAGGGGACCAGACGGTCGAGGACGAAGACGGAGACATTGATCCCGTTCCAACGCAGATGAACGGTGTCGGGCTTCTGCTCCAGGACCTCGACGTCGCCCGTGCGGCGTAGCTGCGCGAGCAGGTCGCTGAGGCTCCCCGGGTCGTGCACGCCGAAGTCCACGTCCCGGCTCGGGCGATAGGGGCAGAGGCAGCGCACCGCGTGGCCGCCGATGATGAACCAGGCGCCGGTGTCGCCCAGCGCCTGTACGAGCGCCGCGGGTATGACTTTCGCGGGTGCGAGCGGGGCCGGGGCCATCGCGTCAGATCCCTCGCGCGCGCATCACGGCCCGCAAGAGCCCACTGCTCTTCGGACGCCAGCCCGGGAGGCGCGCGGCCTGGTAGAGCGCCAGCCAGGGCATGCCGCTCGCGAACATCACCGCATCGAGTTCGCCGTAGTTGAAAGCATAGAAGACAAGCTGGTGGCCTGGCACCAGGCTCTCGGCGTCGAGGTTGTAGAGCGCCCTGCGCACCGGCTCGGGCAGGTCGGCGACGCGAAAGCGCCCGGTGTCGGCGCGCGCGAGGCGCGCATAGATGGTCGTGCGCGTGGGCACGGGGAGCTGGTGCTCAAGGCAGAAGGCCCTGGTCTGCGCGAGGACCTCCCGCAGCGCCGGGCGATCATGCACAGCCAGCAGTGAGTGGAGCTGCTGCTCGAGCGCGGGATCGATGCGCGAGGCGGCGGCGTCCGAGCGCCGGCGCCGGCCGCCGCTGGCGATGGAACCCAGTCGCTCCTTCGCGCGGTGCAGCGAGGCTTCGAGGTCGAAGGCGTTCACGAGAAGCGACCGCTCCGTGCAGCTAGCGCCAGACGAACCAATACTTACTTCGAAACAATCCTAGCATAGCCCTGAGCAGCGCAGCCATCGGCGGCTGCCGCCAGGGAGCCGTCCGACGCCGAGGTGCCCTACGGGAGAGCGTTCACGGGTGGGGGGGGGGGGGGGGGTGGGCGCCAGGCGGCAGCGCCGGGCGCAAGGGCCGGGGGCAGGGCGAGCGGAGGGCGCAGCGACCGGGGGGGAAATGGCCCCGGGTGGGGGGGGGGGGGGGGCTCCCGGGCCCCTCCGGGGGGGGGGGGGGGCCCCCCCCCGCGAAGGGGGGGGGCGGGCCCCCGGGGCCCCCCCCCCGGGGGGGGGAACCCCCCCGGGGGGGGGCGGGGGGGCGCCGGGGCCGGGGGGGGGCCCCCCCCCCCCCCCCCGGGGCCCGCGGGCCGCCCGCCCCCGGGCGGGGCCCCCCCCCCCCCCCCCCCGCCCCCAGCCCCGGGGGGGGGCGGGGGGGGGGGGGGGGGGGGGGGGGGCGGCGGGCAACTGCCGCAAGCCGCTGCGCCGACCAGTGCTGGCACGATACCGGCGCCCGGGGGGGTGGGGGGGGGGCGGGGGGGGGGGGGGGGGCGGGGCCGGGGGGGGGGGGGGGGGGGGGGGGGGGGGGGTGGGGGGCGTTGGGGTGGTTGCCACGGAGCCGGCGCGCGATAGCCTGCGATGAAGCTGCGCAGGCGTGCGAGCGCCGCGATGCGCACCCACTTGTTGCCGCCGGCCACGCGGGGGCTCGGCTGGCGCCGCGGTTCCGCCCTTGGCACACCCGGAAGCCGTCTCAGTGCATTGACCCACGCTTGACAGGCAGCCCGCTCTGGGCTACTTGTCTACTTTGTCCATGGGCTTTTCGGTTTGAGTCGAGTTACCGACACGAACGGTCGTCTTTACGAGGTCCTGGAGCTCGCCCAGCGTCAGGGCGGGGCCTGCTGCAGCGCCAGACCGTCGCCCGGCGCGAGGAGTTGACCGATGGCGTCGTCCCGCACCCTTCAGAGCGCGATCACCGCCGCGCCGCGGCCGGCCGCGGCCGCCCCGCGCTGGTTGACGAGCGAGCGTCCCTCCCGCAGCCTGGTCAAGGCCGTCTCCTGGCGGGTGACCGGAACGGTCGACACGATGGTGATCTCGTACCTGATCACGGGGCGGCTGAAGTGGGCGATCTCGATCGGCTTCGTCGAGGTCTTCACCAAGCTGGCGCTCTACTATGGGCACGAGCGCCTCTGGAATCGGATCCCCTTCGGGCGCGTGCGCGCCCCGGTCGCCGACTATCAGATTTGACCGACCTGAGCAGCCAGATTTGACCGACCTGAGCAGCCAGCGCTGACCGACCTGAGAACGCCCACCGCCGCCGGGCAAGAGAGTGCATGCGATGGACCTGCAGCAACTGGAGCCGTACCGCGCCGCGCTCGACGGACTGAGCGCCGCCGCGATCGTCGCCTGGGCCGTCGCCGAGTGGGGTCCCGAGCAGGTCGCGCTGGCCTCGAGCTTCGGCCCCGAGGATCAGGTGCTCACCGCGCTGCTCGCCACGGCCACCCCGCGGCCGCGGGTATTCACGCTCGACACCGGTCGCCTCTTCGAGGAGACCTACGCGCTGATGCAGCGCACGAGGCGCAGCTACGGCCTGCCGATCGAGGTCCACGCGCCGGACGCCGCGGAGCTGGCCGCGCTGGTCGGCCGCCACGGCCCCAACCTCTTCTTCGAGAGCGTCGAGAAGCGACGCGCCTGCTGCGAGCTGCGCAAGGTGCGACCCCTCGGTCGCGCGCTGCAGGGCCTGCGGGCCTGGATCTGCGGCCTGCGCCGAGACCAAGGGCCGACCCGCGAGCAGACCCAGGCCATCGCCTGGGACGAGACGCACGGGCTCTACAAGATCGCGCCGCTCCACGCCTGGAGCGAGGACGAGGTGTGGCGCTACATCCACGAGCACGACGTGCCCTACAATGAGCTGCACAGCCGCGGCTTCCGCAGCATCGGTTGCGCGCCCTGCACGCGCGCCGTGGCTCCCGGCCAAGAGCTGCGGGCCGGGCGCTGGTGGTGGGAGCAGCCCGGACAACGCGAGTGCGGCCTGCACCGCCCCGACCGGCCGCGCTGAACGAGGGCGAGCGCGGCGCCCGCGGCCGCGGCTCCGCCGCGAGGACCTGACGATGGACAAGCTCGACCAGCTCGAAGCCAAGAGCGTCTACATCCTGCGCGAGGCCTACCGCGACTTCCGTAGCCTCTGCATGCTCTGGTCGATCGGCAAGGACAGCACGGTGCTGCTCTGGCTGGCGCGGCGGGCCTTCTTTGGCCACGTCCCCTTCCCGCTGGTGCACATCGACACCCACTTCAAGATCCCTGAGATGATCAGCTACCGCGACAACCTGGCGCGCGAGTGGCAGCTCGACATGATCTACGGCGAGAACGCCCAGGCGCTGGCCGAGGGCGAGACCTTTCCCGCCGGCAAGGTCGATCGCCTGACCTGCTGTCGCAACCTCAAGCGCGATGCGCTCAAGCACACGCTGGCCGGCGACTGGCCGCGCTATCGCCTCGACCACACCAGTGGGCAGTACCAGCTCGACCCCAGCCGCGAGCCCTACAGCGGCGTGATCGTCGGCGCCCGCGCGGACGAAGAGGGCAGCCGCTCGAAGGAGCGTTACTTCTCGCCGCGCGACCAGGCCAACGAGTGGGACGTCGGCGACCAGCCGCCGGAGCTCTGGAACCAGTTCAAGACCGACTTCGCGCCCGGCACGCACGTGCGCATCCACCCGCTGCTCGATTGGACCGAGCTCAACGTCTGGGAGTACATCGAGCGCGAGCGCATCCCCGTCGTGCCGCTCTACTTCGATCAGGGCAAGGGCCAACGTTATCGCTCGCTCGGCTGCTGGCCCTGCACGCAGCCCGTCGCCTCCACGGCGCGCAGCGTCGCCGAGATCGTGGCCGAGCTACGTAGCGGCAAGTTCGCGCGGGTCGCCGAGCGCGCCGGCCGCGCGCAGGACAAAGAAGACGGCGGCGGCCTCGAGACGCTGCGCCGCGAGGGCTATATGTGATGGCAGCCGAGCAAGCCGCACGCGAGCAGATGAACGTCGTGGTCGTCGGCCACGTCGACCACGGCAAGAGCACGCTGATCGGGCGCCTGCTCGCCGACACCGGCGCGTTGCCCGAGGGCAAGCTCGAGCAGATCCAGGAGTTCTGCCGCCGCAACGCCCGGCCCTTCGAGTACGCCTTCCTGCTCGACGCGCTCAAGGATGAGCAGGCGCAGGGGATCACGATCGACAGCGCGCGCTGCTTCTTTCGCAGCGCCCAGCGCGACTACATCATCATCGACGCCCCGGGCCATGTGGAGTTTCTCAAGAACATGGTCTCGGGCGCGGCGCGCGCCGAGGCCGCGCTGCTGGTGATCGACGCGCACGAGGGGATCCGCGAGAACTCGCGCCGCCACGGCACGATGCTCTCGATGCTCGGCGTGCGCCAGGTGGTCGTGCTGGTCAACAAGATGGACCTCGTCGGCTACGACCTCGGCGTCTTCGCCGCGATCGAACGCGAGTACACCGCCTTCCTTGAGCGCGTCGGCCTCGAGCCCGCCGGCTTCGTCCCGATCTGCGCCCGCGACGGCGTCAATATCAGCACGCGCGCCCCCTGGTACGAGGGCCTGACGGTGCTCGAGCAGCTCGACGCCTTCCCCAAGGAGCGCGGGCGCGCGGCCCAGCCCTTCCGCTTGCCGGTGCAGGATATCTACAAGTTCACCGCCGGCGGCGACGAGCGCCGCATCATCGCCGGCACCGTCGAGACCGGAACGCTGGCGCTGGGCGACGCGGTGGTCGCCTACCCCTCGGGCAAGCGCAGCGCCATCCGCTCGATCGAGGCCTTCAATCGCCCGCCGCAGCGCCAGGTCGCGGCCGGCGAGGCGACCGGCTTCACCTTGAACGAGGAGCTCTACCTGCGGCCGGGCGAGCTGCTCTGCCGCGCGGACGACGCGCCGCCCGCGGTCAGCACGCGCCTGCGCGTCAACATCTTCTGGATGGGCAAGGCGCCGCTGCGGGCGGGGAGGCCCTACAAGCTCAAGCTGGCCGCCGCCCGCGTCGCCGTGCAGCTCGCCGAGCTGCGCAGCGTGATGGACGCGTCGGACCTCAGCAGCAGCCGCGGCAAGACGCAGGTCGAGCGCCACGACGTCGCCGAGTGCGTGCTCGAGACGGCCAAGCCGGTCGCCTTCGATCTCGCCAGCGAGCTGCCCGTGACCGGGCGCTTCGTGATCGTCGACAACTTCGAGATCGCCGGCGGCGGCATCGTGCTGCAGGCGCTGAGCGACGAGCGCAGGGTGCTGGAGGCCCACGTCAGCCAGCGCGAGGCCGCCTGGGAGAGCGGCGCCGTGGCGCTGCACGAGCGCGAGGCCCGCCAACGCCACCGCGCCAAGCTGGTGGTCGCCATCGGCCCCGACGAGGCCGCGTTGCGCGAGCTGGGCTGCGCGCTGGAGCGGCGGCTCTTCGACGCGGGCCACGCGGCGTACTACCTGGGCCTCTCCAACCTCGAACGCGGCATCGACGCCGGCGTATTCGACGGCTTCGAGCGACGCGACGAGCGCGTGCGCCGCCTCGGCGAGCTGGCGCGCATCCTCACCGCCAGCGGTCAGATCGTGATCACGGTCCTGCCCGAGGCCGATCAGGCCGACCTCGAGACGCTGCGCGCGCTCAACGCGCCGCAGCAAATCCTGACCGTGCAGCAGAGCGCGGCGCGGGCCGACGCGCTGGGCCTCGCCACCGACCTGGTGCTCGATCCCGGCACGGCGCTGCCCGCGCGCGTACAGAGCATCTGGTCGCTGCTGGAGGATCGTCAGGTGCTCCCCGACTTCGTCATATGACGGCGCCGCGCCCCAGCCGGGAGCAGCTGCGCTTTCTGCCGCTCGCGCTGAGCACGGCCGAGCTGCACGCGCTGGTCGTCGGCGGCGGCCGCGAGGCGCTGCTCAAGACCACGATGCTCTGCCGCTACGGCGCCCGGGTCACCGTCTGCAGCGCCGAGCCTTCTGCGGCGCTGCGCGAGCAGCCGGGCATCACGCTGCTCTTGCGCCCCTTCGACGAGGGGATGCTCGCCGGCGTCACGCTGGTCTACGCCTGCGGGGAGGACCGCGAGCAGAACCGCGCGATCGGCGCTATGGCGTGCGCGCGCGGCCTGCTGGTCAACGTGGTCGATGATCCGACGCACTGCGACTTCGTCACGCCGGCGCTCTTCCAGCAGGGCGAGATGTCGGTCGCCGTCAGCTCCAACGGCCAGAGCGTCGCGCGCAGCATCGCCTGGCGCAACGCGATCCGCGCGCTCTTCGACCCGGCACCGCCCGCGGCCGAGGCGCCCCGCGCGACCACGGGCAAGGTCTGGCTCGTGGGCTGGATCCCGAGCTGCTGACGCGCAAGGCGCATCGCGTCCTGGCCCAGGCCGACGTGCTCTTCTACGACGACCTGATCGACCCCGCGGCGCTGGCGCTCTATCCGGGGGCGCCAACACTACGTCGGCAAACAGGGGCGGGCACCACGACTCGACCAGCCAGGGGCGATCAACGCGCTGCTGCTGGCCGCGGCGAGCGCGAGCAAGTCGCGCGCGTCGGGCGGGCGACCCCTCGGTCTTCAGCCGCGGGGGCGAAGAGCTGGCCTACCTGCGCGCGCACGGCATCGCCGTCGAGGTGATCCCGGGCGTCAGCGCGGCGCACGCCGCGGCCGCCAGCGCCGGCCTGCCCCTGACGATGCGCGGCGTGGCCCGACGGGTCGAGCTGCGCACGGGGCACTGCTGCGCGGAGACCGGCGACGGCGCGGCCCGCCCACCGTCGTCTACTACATGGCCGCCGCGCGGCTGGCGCAGATCAGCGCCGGCTGCTGGCCGAGGGCTGGCCCGGCGCGACCCCGTGGCCCTTGATCGGGCAAGCCACGCGGGCGGGGCAGCGCTGCCAGCGCTCCACGATCGAGGCACTGCTGCGCGCGCAGGCCGCGTCACCGCTGACCGTGATCGTCGGCGACGTCGTCGCGTTGGCCGCGCCGGCCGCCTTCGCCGCTGACGCCGAGGCGCTGGTCGCGGAGCTCGCGCACGTCGCCCCTCCGCACCCGCATCCGCACCCGCACCCGCATCCGCATCCGCATCCGCATCCGCATCCGCACGCTACCGCACTGCTCGCGAGGACCTCCGATGAAGCACGTCTTTGAGCCCCGGCTACAGACCGATCCCGCGCACTACAGCAAGGAAGAGCTGAACAAGCGCCGCGAGCCACGGCTGGTCGGCACGCTGGCCGACGAGCTGCGCAACGACCAGCCCGACCTGAGCTGGGAGGCCGAGCAGCTCGCCAAGTCGCATGGCATCTACCTCGAGTTCGACCGCGCCAAGACCGGCAAGGAGAAGGACTGGATGTACATGCTGCGCCTCGCCAACCCGGGAGGCGGGCCGATCAGTCGCGAGCAGTGGCGGCTCTTCGACGAGCTGGCCGACCAGCACGCGCGCGACAGCAACGGTCAGAGCTCGCTGCGGCTGACCACGCGCCAGGCGATCCAGCTGCACTGGCTCGACAAGGCGGGCGTGCTGGAGGTGGTGCGGCGGCTGGCCGAGGCCGGCCTGCGCAGCCTCAACGCCTGCGGCGACAACACGCGCAACGTGCTGGCTTGCCCGCTCGCGCACGGGTCGGCGGTCGCCGACACCCACGCCTGGGCGCGGCGCGCGGCCGACTACTTCGAGCTGCCCTTCGAGCCCTTCATCAAGGTCTTCGCCATCGACCCACAGCAGCTACGCCGACCCGGCGAGGCGTCGTTCCAGTACGGCCCCGGCCTGCTCAATCGCAAGTTCAAGCTCGCCTGGTCGGCGCTACACCCGACGGGGCCCGGCGGGGCGTTGGTCGGCGACAGCTGCGTCGAGCTCTTGACCAACGACCTCGGCGTGGCACCGATCGCGCGCGACGGCCGCCTGGCCGCCTTTCAGCTCTACGTCGGCGGCGGCCAGGGCGAGCGCAACGGCAGCCCACCACCGCCGCGCTGGCGCAGGCGCTGACCGTGGTCGACGAGGCGGAGCTGCTGCCGACGCTGGACGCGATCGTCCAGGTGCACCAGGAGTGGGGCGATCGCCAGAACCGCCACTGGGCGCGCCTCAAGTACGTGATCCGCGTGCAGGGTCTCGATTGGTTCCGCGAGCAGGTCGGCGCGCGACTGGGCCGGCGCCTGGCCCTGCCCGACCCGCAACACGACCCGGGGCGCGCCAGCTCCACCACGGCTGGACGCGCCTTCCCGAGGGCGCGGCTGGGCCTTTGGCGCCTACATCGAGAACGGCCGCCTGAGCGACGCCAGCCCCAACGGGCGACTGAAGACGATGGTGCGGCAGGTGATGGAGCGCTTCGCGGTCGAGCTGATGGTCACGCCGAACCAGGACCTGCTCTTCTGCGGCGTCGCCGACGACCAACGCGAGGCGCTGGAGGCCGAGCTCCGCGCCCACGGCTACGGCCAACGCGACGGCCGCCCCTATTCCACGCTGCGCCGCCACTCGGGCGCCTGCGTCGGCCGCGACACCTGCCGGCTGGCCTACACCGACTCAGGCTCGAGCCCGAGCTGCTCGATGCGCTGGAGGCGCGGGGCTGGGGCGAGCTGGCCGAGTCGATCGGCATCACCGGCTGTGAGCGCCAGTGCTTCCGACCGGCCACCAAGACCCTCGGGCTCGTCGGCTCGGGCGTCGACCTCTACCAACTCAAGCTCTTCGGCGACGAGAGCGGCCGCCACCAGGGGCGCCCCCTGATCAGCAGCGACGGCGAGCGCATGTACCTGCGTCAAATCCCACGCGCCCAGCTCGCCGACGTGATCGACACCCTCTTCCGCTTTGGCCGCGACCACGCCGCGCCCGGCGAGGGCCTCGGCGCCTTCCTCCGCCGCCAGGGCCCCGACGCCGTGATCGCCCACCTGGCCGCCCAAACCACCACCGCCGCGCTGATGCAAAAGACCTTCCGCACCGACGACGTGCTCGCCTGAGCGTCAAGAGGCTGGCCGCACGAGGAGCCGACCACTGCCCAGGTTGGGAATCATGGGCTGGTCGGGAATCATGGCCGCAGTGTCGGCCGCACGCCTAACAGCCCGTTGATCTATTGCGGACCGAGCGAGGGACGGAGCTGCGGCCCGAGGGCAAGGAGCGGAAACGTGGCCATAGCGCTGCTATGGGTAGTTTTCGCGACGCCGACCTCGGGTCGCAGCTCCGTGCCTCGCGACGGGAGCGATAGATCAACGGGCTGCTAAGGCCTTCGGGGACCACCGACGGACCGCGCCACGCCGGCAGGGGGTTGTGGCGGCCGGAAGCGGACCGAGCCGCCGCCGGCCCGCCCGCGCTGCGCTTCCGTCGACGGTTTTGGCGTCCACGCCAACGTCGCCCTCGCCGCCCGCCCTTGGCCCATGCGCGGCTCGAGCGCCTGCCCTCCGGCCGCATCCGCTACCAACTCAAGCGCCCCTGGTACGACGGTTCGACCCACCTCGAACTCGACCCGCTGGCGCTGATGCGTCGGCTGGCGTTGCTCATCCCCCCGCCCTTTCAGCACACCCTCCGCTACCACGGTCTGCTCGCGCCGCATGCCCAGCACCGCGCCAAGCTCGCCGCGCTGCTGCCCGCCGCCCCGGCCGCTGCGGCGCCCGTCGCCGCCCCGGCCGCTACGGCGCCCGCAGACGCCCCCGTCGCTGCGGCGCCGACAAACGCCCCGGTCGCCGACGGCGCCGACCCGCACGCCCTCGCGCCACCGCCCACGCCCCAAGCCACCGCCCGCCGCTGGCGCTGGGCGGGCCCCTGCTGCGCAGGGTCTTCAAAGTCGACGTCGCCTCGTGCCCCCGCTGCGGGCACCCGCTGCAACTCATCGGCTGATCGCCGAGGCCGTCGCGCTCACCCGCATCCTCGACCACCTCGGTCGAGCCGCACCACCACCGCCCGAGCCCGCCCGCCTGCCCCAGCAGACCGAGTGCGACTTCGAGCTTCAGCCCATCGACCCCGACGCTGCCGACCCCCGCGCCGCATCAGCCCGCGCCCCGCCCGACGTCCTCTGGCTCTCTCTCCCCGACCGCTGACCTCGACCAGGCGCGGCCCCTTCGCCGACCGCCCCTGCCATCCTTGCGCCCTCGACTTGCCCTTCGGCCAACCTCCGCCTTGCCACGCGCGCCATCACCCGGCCTTGCCCCCTCGCTACGCCCCGCCATACAGCGGCGTAGATCGGCTTTGGAGTTCCTACGCATTCCTTCACGAACCCCGGCATCATTATAGACTTCCGGGACCTGCGTGGACCTGCAGCGTGGCTGCTCAGCGAGCCGTGCGCAGGGCGAGCGCCGCGAGCTGGGCCTGGCGCGCCAAGTCGATCGCCTCGCCAAGGATGCGCGCCAGCTCCTGCGGGCGTGAAAGCCCATCGAGTTCTCGGCGGCGACGAGTCTAGCCGCCACTGCGCCGCGCTGCAGCGCAGCCAGCGCCGCGAGCGGCGGTTCCTTGACCAGCGCCTCCTGCCAGCGCAGGAGCAACCGCTCCTCGATCACCTGGGTCAGTCGGCTGGCCTGCTGATCAGTGCTGGACGCGCGGAAGGCCGTATCGCCGGCCAACGCCTCGCCCATCGCTGCCGCCACCTGCGGCCGCTCGCGCTGCGCGTGCGCCTTGCGGAGGGCACTGATCTCGTCGAGCATCGCGGTCGCGGCCTGCCCCGCGCGGCTCAGCAGCGCGTAGTGCCGGTCCTGGACCGTCTCCACCCGGGCCCGCAGCTCCTCCTCTCCGTTGGGGTGGCAGCTTCCGCAGGAGCGGTTGAGTTGAAGCAGCGGGCTGCGGACCCAGTGTTCGGAGACCTTCAGCGCTCCCTCGCGCTTGTAGGGCATGTGGCAATCGGCGCAGGACACGCCGCTGCGCGCGTGGATGCCCTGACTCCAGACCTCGAACTCGGGGTGCTGGGCCTTGAGCACGGCGACCCCGGTCTCGGCATGAACCCAGTCTTTGAAGGGCTGGCCGTGGACGCTGGTGTTGTCGTAACGGCGCGCGATCTCCTCGACCCGCAGCCCCTGGCTCCAGGGGAAGAAGACCGTCGTCCCCTTGCCGCAGTAGTACTCGACGTGGCACTGACCGCAGACAAAGGAGCGCAGCTCCTGGCGGGTCCCATCGCGATTGGGGTCATAGGGATTCGCGCGGTCGCCGCGGCGCCAGCGCTCGATGCTGGGCAGGTGCGGCACCGCCCCCTCGCCCGCGGCGAGTTGCTGGATGCCGGTAATGAAGGCCGGTCGCGTGACCCGTAGTTCCATCGATTTCGGGTCGTGGCAATCGACGCATCCGACAGGATGGGCGCCCTTTGTCGTCTCCCCGAGCAGCTTGTGCGCCTCCCAATAGCCGAGCCGGGCGACCTCATCGAGACCGCGTTGGAGCTGCGCGGCGGCGTTGCCCTGCGGCAGCGCCTGGCGGCCGAGGCGGCGGTAGAGCGGCATGATCGAGGCGTGGCAGTGCAGACAGTTGCCCGACTGTTTGCCCGCAGCGGGAACATTCCGCTTGGTCAGCTCCTGGTCGCGAAGCATGAACGCGTGGCCGCGGCGGTCGCGGTAGTCGATCGCGAAGAGATAGCCGGCGAAGAGGCGAGTGAGCCATGGATCGCGCCCGGCCTTCTGCGGCGGCAGCGAGCCCTCGGGCCCCACGACACCGCCCCCGTATTTTGTGGCGGTGGGCTCGGCTGTGCGCCGGTAGCCGTCGTACTGGCGCGGCCAGTTGATGCCCCACTTCCGCGCACTCACGTCGTCCTCGCCCAGCTCGACCAGCTTGACGAAGGGGTGTCTGGCCTCCTGTTTGCGCTGGAAGACGTTCAGCAGCAGGGCGGTCGCGAGCGCAGTCGCGAGCGCGGTCGCGACCGTGACCAGCAGATACGCCAGGACCTTGCGTTTAAGATCGGCTTGCATCGCCTCCCTCGCTCAGCGGCGGGCCTCGTGGCCGACCGCCCGATGGCACTGGACGCAGCGCAGGGCGTTCCCGGCCCAGGTGCTCCCGCGCACGATGTCGTGGACCAGCGCGCCGTGGCAGCGCAGGCAGTTATCCTGCAGGATCTGACTATTGGCGGGCTTGATACGGATCGGTTCCTCGAAGGCGCGCCGCGCTCCAGGTTCGTCGGGACGCGCGGGCTGGAGCGTGAAGCCCATCGAGTGGTGATAGCCGTTGCGCGCCTTCGCCAGGTACTTGCCGATCAGCTGCGGCGGCACGTGGCAGTCGTTGCAGGTCGCTACGGCGTGGTGTGGTCCCTTGCGCCAGGCATCGAAGTGATCCCGCATGATGTGGCAGTTGCTGCACGCACGGGCATCGTTGCTCAGGTACGAAAGCCCCTCGGCGTAGTGGAAGGTGAAGCCGCCCACGCCGATCAGCACGCCCACCAGCAGCGCGAGGAACAACCCTGGCGCGCTCCACCAGCGAACCGTGCTCGGCCGCGCCATCCGACCGGGATCGCGCCACTGCCATCGGGTCGCCTGCATGCTCGCTCCACCGGGTGGCTACGGCTCGCGCCGCAGCCGAGTGGACGGTAAGTGAGCAGTCGGTTACTTACAAGCACCGTTGACAGCACCGTTAAAAAGGGGGCCCCGTCGGGCCGAACAAAGGGAAAGCTCATGCTTCGCGACCAGATCATCCTCGCGCTGCTCTTGGTGGTGAACCTCGGCCCGGCCGTGCGCGCCGATCCCTACCGCGGTGCGGGCGACCCCTTGGCCCAACCGACCGCCATCGTGCTCGATCACGGCAAGGTGGTGCTGGTCCCACACGCGCAATACTTCGCCCGCACCGAGCTCGATGGCGGCAAGGACTTCCGGCCCGGGCGCAACAACGACTTCACCGGACAGCGTGCGCGGCTCGGCAGCCGCGTCGAGCTCTTCGGCTTCACCACGCTCTTCGTCCAGCTGCAGGACGTGCGGCGTTGGGGCGAGGAGCGCGACAGCCTGGCCGACTACAGCGCCGACGGCATCGATATGCACCAGGCATGGGCCGAGCTGCGCGCCCAGTCGCTCGGTCTCCGTGCCCGTGTCGGGCGGCAAGAGTGGGCCTACGATGGGCATCGGCTGATCGGCAACGTGCCCTGGACCCTGCAAGCGCGCAGCTTCGACGGGCTACAGCTCGCGCTCGAGCGCCCACTGGAGCGGCTCCACTTGCTCTGGGCCAAGCTGCGCGAGCCCGATCAGGGGCGCGCCGAGCCCACGCAGCGAAGCGAGGGCGATCTGCTGGCGCTCTGGGCCAACAGCACCCGCTTCGCCGCGCTGCAACCCTCGCTCTACCTGCTCTACGATCGCGACAGCGTGCTCGGGCGCGACCGGTTCACGACCGGCGCCTACCTCAAGGGCAGCCCCTTGGCGGGCGCCGCAGGCTACGAGGCGGAGTTCTACTACCAGGCGGGTCGCATCGCCCCTTCAACCGCTCCCCGCGTCTCGATAGCGGCGCTGCTCGCGGGCCTGCGGCTGAACTACACCTTTGGTGCCTTGCCCGGGAAGCCGCAGCTGGGCGGATTCTTCGACTACCTCTCGGGCGACCACGATCCGGCGAGCGGCACGCTGCGCTGCTTCGACACGCTCTTCGCCACGAACCACAAGTTCTACGGCTTCGCCGACTTCTTCCTCAACATCGGCCGACACCCAGGGCCGCGGGCTGATCGACGTCGGCGGCCGCCTGACCCTGCGGCCGCTGCCCGCCTCACTTGCTGCTCGACGTCCACGACTTCCAGCTCGCCGCGCCGATCGCGGTCGATGGCCGCCGGTTGCGGCACGTCGGTCAAGAGGTCGATCTCGTCGTCACCTTCGAACCCGCGCTGGCGCACCACCTCAGCATGCAAGCGGGCCTGAGCGGCGTCTTCCCGCAGCAGGCCGCCGGCTGCGTCGCCCGTGGGGGCCCCGATTGCCGGACGCGCGCCAGCGGCGGCCCCGCGCTCGACCCAGAGTGGTTCGCGTATACGATGATCAACCTGGCCTTCAACTGAGCCTCCGGGGAGGATCACCGAGCCGCCGCGCGCCAGCCAGGGCGAAGCAGTACCTGGATCTCGTGCAGCGCGCGTAGGGCCGCCGCCGACGCCATGTTGCGCTTCGCAGGCGGCCTGAGCCTGTGCCGCCGCCGCCGCGACCCGGGTCGCGCCGACCAGCGCGCCGCCGCCCCTTGGCTTCGTGGGCCAGGTGCACCTGCTCCCGTAATGTCGGGTCCCCGCCGGCCGGCGGCGATTAAGCTGGCCACGCCCGCCGCGCTGAGCTCGGTCAGCGCCGTGGCCGGAGGCCTCCCAGAAGCTGCGCCCCTCGGCCGTGCGCGAGCGCTGGAGCTCGGCCAGCCGCGCCTCGTCGAGGACCGGCGTGACCGCAGCGCGTGCGGCATCGCCGCGTCCGCCGCCGCCGCGTGCGGCATCCCGGCGACCACGCACCCGACCCGGCAGCGCGCCAGCGTCTCGAGCGACACCGGCGAGGTCGGCTTGGCGTAAAAGACGGCGAGTTCAGGCGCCCGCGCGAAGACGTCCGCCGTCAGGCCACCAGCAGCCCCCGAAGAAGGCGGCCCCGGCGGCCGTTGCGCGCGGATCAACGCTCCGGCCCTCGTCCCGTCAGGCTCGCCGAGCTGCCGATCCATCAACACCGAATCGAAGTCCGCGCCGCGGCAGTGCTCGACCGCCGCTCGACCGTCGCTGGCAAGCGCCACCGCGCAGCCAGCTGCAGCAGGAAGGCCTGCGCCAACGCCGACTCGCCCCGTCGTCGTCGACCGCAGCACCCGCGGCTGCCCGAAGCGCCGCCAGCTGCGATCGCCACCGTTGCCTCGACCTCTGGCCGCGGCCGCACCGACCGGCAGCGTAAGCGTGAAGCACGAGGCGCGTCCGAGCGCGGTCTCAATCACCAGCTCGGCGCCGAGCTCGCCCGCAGGCGATCGACGATCGCCAGCCCAGGCCCGCACCGGCCGGCATCACCCTGGCAGGCGCTTCCCCCGCACGGGGCCAGCGTAGCTCGCCGACGCGCTCGGGATCCATGCCACCCCGTGTCGCGCACGGCGACGCTGATCCACTCCGCCCGGCGCGACGTCCCGCGCGACGGTCAAGGTGAGCGTGCCCGCGCGCGTCGAACGCACGCGCGCGTTATCGAGCGGGTTACCGACGATCTGCAGCACCGCGTGCCGGTCGCTCACGACCTCGAGCGGGTCGTCGCCGGGCTCGAAGCACCAGCGCCAAGCCCGGCGGCCTCGACGCGCAGTCGCTGGGCCGCGACCAGCCGCTCGACGAGCGCGCGCAGCGAGAAGCGCTCCCAGGGCTGCGGCGCGCGAGCGGCGGCGTCGGGCGCAACCGCATCAAACAGTTGGTCGACGAGCTGGAGCAATGCCGCCCCTGCTCGCGCAACGCGCCAGCCATTGCTGCTGCTCTGCCGCCAGCAGGCTGCCCAGCAGCTCGGTGCAGCCCAGCAGGCCGTGCAAGGGGGGTGCCAGCTCATGGCTGACCTGCGCCAAGGAGTCGGCTCGCGCCCGCTCGGCGCGCTTCGGCACGCGCGCCAGCGCGCGCAGACCCTCCTCCCCGCGCTTGCGCTCGGTGATGTCCCCCACGCTCGTGCGATGGCGAGCTATCGCCCTTCGCTGCCGTCAGCGGCTGCCAGCTCATCGCGCCCCCCCGGGCGACCGACCCTTCGCGGCGCTGGATGCGAAACTCGAGGTCGTTGCCCGGGTGCGCGCGCGCGGGGCCTCGCGCAGCGCGGCGATCGTCGGGAGTGAACGAGCGCCCGGCGGGCAATCCGCCAGCGCCAGGCATTCGGCCACGGCGTAGCCGGTCGTGCGCTCGACGACCGCGGTTGACCCAGCGCGTCTCGCCCTGCGGCCCGAAGCCCAGCTCTCCCAGTCGTAGGTGCAGGTCAGCGATCGCGCCCGGAAGGCCTCACGAGCGAGTTCAGGCATCTTCGACGATCCAGCCCTGGGCGAGCGCGCGTAGCGCGTCGGGTCAACGACGTCGCCGTCCGCGAGCTTCCGGCCGATGCGATGGAGGTGGTTAGCCACCGTCTTGGGCGCGATCGCGAGCGCGGCGGCGATCTCCTTGCTGCTGCGTCCCAGGGCCGCTGGGCGCACGATCTGCTGTTCGCGTGCTGAGGTCGCGGCGCGGCGCATGCCGCCTGCTGTAATTGCCAGCGCGGCGTGACGCCGGGCGGTGGTAGCTGCGTCCCGCGGCCACGCGCCGGACACTCCACACAGCTCGCTGGGCGAACGCCCCTTTGCCCAGGTGACGATCCCGTGCGCGCCGATCGCGGCCAGCTCATGAAGCAGCTCAGGCCGCTCCTGCGCCCGTCACTGCCAGGATGCATAGCGCGGGACGCGCCCGAGCAGCTCCGCACCAGCTCCAGCCCGCCCGGATCGGGCGGCACGGGATCGACCAGCGCCAGCTCTGGGCGACGGCGAGTCAGCGCGGCGAGCGCCTGCCGTGCGGCGGCGAGGGCGCCGACGACCTCGTAGGCCGCGTCGAGGGCGCAGCAGCTCCCCGAGCATCTCGCGGAACACCGTCTGGTCCTTTCGACGATCATCACCTTGGTCAGGTTCATCGCGCGCAAGGGTTCACGGCAAGAGCCGCTGCTGAGGCTCGTGACAAAGCAACTCGATCGTTGTGGCCGCCGATCCATCGCGTCCGCCAGCGTATCCCTCCCTCAGTTTCACCCCCGGGCGAGCCTTCGTCGTCGCTCCTTGCCGGCCGCGCGCCTCGGCAGCCACGGTGGCCAGATTTGTTTTGTCACGAGCCCTCGCGTCACTTCTGCTCGATCAAGCGCGCGTGGTCACTCGACGGAGCCGCGTTCGAACAGCAAGCGGTGATCTTGCGGCCGAGCGGCGGCAGATCCGGTTCGAGGAAGAGCTCCAGCTGCTGGCAGAAAGAAGGCCTGTAAGCAGCTCCACGCTCCTAGTCATAGGCGACTTCCCGACCTCGCGCTGGAGCTCGACCTGC
This sequence comes from Pseudomonadota bacterium, assembly GCA_016702545.1. Classification (GTDB taxonomy): domain Bacteria; phylum Myxococcota_A; class Polyangia; genus JADJTL01. Next base: position 69,883 of record JADJDT010000011.1, read on the forward strand.
AAGAAGGAGGAGGGACCGCGCGACCCTCGACGTTGACCTGCGTCAGCGAGTAGCCGAGCAACGCGCAGCTGCCAGGCACGACCTGCCAGGCTGGAACTTGGCGTTGCCCCGGCGGGCGAAGTATTCGCGCGTGATCCATTGCGGCGTGAAACCGGTCTTCCAGGCGCCGACGTGCTGGTTGGGGCAAAGGATGTGTCGGATCTCGGGTATGCCCGCGAATTGGCGGAGCAGGAGGTTGGCTTGGTCGACACGGCGGCCGGTCGCGAAGGGCCAACGGGGCCGACGCCTTCGCTGCCCGTGCCCTCCGGTCGACGATGCTGGGGTTGGCGTGGCCCGCGCGGGGCAGCCAGAGCCAAGCCAACGCAGGCGGGAGGAGTGGCAGGATGAAACCCAGGATGCCGTAGCTGGGTTGTTCGCGAATGCAGGGTGGCGTCCGCACGCCGAAGCTGCGGATATCCACCGTCACCGGCTCGTCCACCACGTCAGGAGATCACGCGCGGCAAGACGATCGGGCGGATTGGGGGCAACGCCTGCCGGGCTCGAACTCCTGGTGATCGAAGATCAGACGGCGGCTGCCGGGCACGGCGTCGATACTGAGAAACAACAACGGCGCTGGCTCGGCAGTGAACTTCTCCAGTACCGGATCGGCGCCGTAGTGCTCGAGGTGGTTGACCCGGGCAGACCAGGCGTTCTCGGCATCCAGCACCGTCAAACGTCCGTCTTCACCCTGAATCGACGGGTGGCACATCGCCATGTCGTCGGTCACCGGCCGTAGCTGACAGGCGCGTGGAATCTCGAGGTACCGGCGTTCACCGCTGAGCACGTTCTCGCCGAGCAGCAGGCGTCCATCCGGTCCGCGGTGGATCATCTCCAGCATTTCGCTCTTGCCGCCCGCCGCTCTGCCCTCGTTAACGAAGGTGACGACGTTGTCGTAGGGCGCAACTCACCTGCACGACGGAGCAATGGGCCAGATCCAGCCCTCCTTCTCCCCGCGGTTGATCAGCACGCCGTGGACGCCCTTCTTCGCGCTCGGACCGGGATAGAGGTTGGCGAGGCGAACATCTCGTGCAGGTCGCCCACGCGGTCGTGCACGACCACCTGCTTGCCAGCGAAGTGCGTGTGACGAAAGGGCGGCGCTGACGTAGAGCACGCTCCGGCAATCGAAGACCTCCAACTGGTCTCGGGGCGTGATGCCTTGGAGCATCGCCAGACCAGCGGCGAAGAACCCGCAGTTGGCCGGGACGATCGCGATGCTGTGTCGATCCCGACCGACCGATGCCCGGCCTGAAGGCGAAGGCGGCGAGCGGCTGTTGCCAAGCGTCGAGCGTCGCTGCGCGCAGCGCCGAAAACTTCGTAGCCGAAGCGATCGCGGAACCGCACCTTGTTCGTCGGAGCGTCGTCGGCGATGAGCATGCAATCCGGATCCCGCCGGCGCATGTAGGGCTCCGGATACTGGACATTGATGCCGTTGCGCAGCCGCATCACCCGCGCCTCGACCACCGAGCGCCCATCCGGCAGATCGAAGCGCACGGTCATCTCGGCCGACGCCGTCTCCCCGACGGCCACGTCGAGCAGCTCATCCACGGTGTCGAACCACCGGATGCTCGGCGCGCGCGCCAACACAGCCTGCGCATCCTGGGGCAGCCGCAAGCGTTGCAGCAGTTGCAGCAAGTCCGTGGTGCGAGCACACTCGACGTGTCCATTGCCACTTACGACCCTCCTTTTCGACCTTCGAGCGCGAGTCTAGCACTGCGACGACACGCGGTAGAGCCGGCGCGCCTGCGTCGCCGATCGAGCACAATGACCGCTTCCAGCACCTTCGTCTGCGGCAGACAAGGGAGCTCGCGCGATTGGGTACTTGTGCCCATTGCCCGGGCGCGCGCGCCGCAAAGTTCTCCTCAGTGAGCCTCCGAGCCTCCGGGCCCCCTCCGTCCGTGAAGGCGGAGTCCACCGGCGGGCGTGCCAGGCACCGCGGGCGGGCTGCACGGGCTCATGCTTCTTCACGAACCCTGGTCCGGGACCTGTTGAACGGCGTCAATTACCTGTGCCGGTTCGCGACAACTACCTGTGCCGGTTCCTGCCAGCGTGAATGGCCTCCGCGGCGACCGCGCGGGGGCCAAGGTGAGCGCCTTCAGGATCAGTCGCGCGCCCAGGTTCAAGCTCCGTCCCTGGTGTCGCTGGCGTAGTTGTCGTCGCCGGCGCCCTTGCCCCTAGCCGCTGCCTTTCTCCGCTCCGCGACCTCGCCGCGGTAGGTCTTGACCTCGGCGAACTCCAGGATCACCGAGTGGTGCACGACGCGGTCGATCGCGGCCGCCGTCGTCATCGGGTCCTTGAAGATCTTGCCCCATTCCGAAAAGACCAAATTTGACGTGATCAGCATCGATCGCCGCTCATACCGCTCGGCCATCAGCGTGAAGAGCACGTCGACTTCGTCGGGGCCCGCGGCGGCCCTCAACCTGCGTGCGGCTGCTCACGACGATCTCGCAGCAACAAATGCCGCGCAGGCCGGCGGTGATGCTCGGCGTGCGCGGTCCCAGCATGTGCGTGTCGCTGACGACGACCACGTCGCACGCCAGCTCGCGGGCGCGCGCCCGCAGGAGCGGCGGCAAGTGCGGGCTGCCGATCTCCTCCTCGCCCTCGAGCAGCAGCTTGACGTTGACCGGACACCCTCCGCCGGCGCGCTGCCAGGCCTCGAGCACGGCCAGGTGGATGAAGAGCTGGCCCTTGTCGTCGGCCGCGCCGCGGGCGTAGAGCCGGCCCCGGCGCACAGGCGCGGCTGGGGACCACCGACTGACCGCGCGACGCCGGCACGGGGTGGTGGCCGCCGGATACCGGGCCGAGATCCGGACCGCTGAGGCCGCTGGGCGCGCCAACGCCTTGAAATCACAGCCGCGGCATCGCTGGTACAGATGGTGCGCTGGCGCAGTGCATGGCCGACGCCGCGCCGTGTCGTTGCTCCGCCGCGCCCGCCTGCGCCCCCACGCACCTACGTGCAGCGGCGACCCGAGCGGACAAGTGCTCTACCAACTCGTGCGCGAGCAGCTGGAAACCTTCCTCGAGCAGGGGACGCGCGCGTAGCGGCGCACGGCGAAGGCTACCCGCGCTACGTCGGAACAGACCTTTCGGCGCTACCTGCAATGCGGCATCCTGGCCCTACGGGTGCGCCAGGCTGCACTGCGCTGCATGCGGCCACGACCTGTTCGTGCCCCTTTTCGTGCAAATCGCGCGGCATTTGCCCCAGCTGTCAAGGGCGGCGCATGGGCGAGCTGGCTGCGACGCTGGTCGACACCCTGCCGCCCGCGCTACCGTATCGTCAGTGGGTGTTCACCTATCCCCACGCGCTGCGCCGGGCGATGGCACAAGAGCCGAAGCTGCTGACAGCGGTGCTCGGGCGCAGCCTACGCACGCTGGCGGCCTATCAGCGCCGCCGCGCTCGCGTTCTCGGCCTCGACGGCGTGCAGACGGCCGCCCTGTGCGCTGCAACGCTTCGGCTCCGCGATCAACCTCAACGTCCACGCCCACGTCATCGCCCCGGACGCCGTAGTTCGTCGTCGATGGCGAGGCGCTGCGTCCGATGGTGCTGCCGCCGCCGACCGACGCCGAGGTGGCCCAGGTGGCCCTGGGCGTGCACCGTCGTGTCTGCCGGCTCTTCGCACGTCGCCTCGAACAGGATGAGGCCGCCGCCGAGCGCGAGCCCACGCCGCTCGATAACGCGCGGTCGCCGAGGCGCTGGCCCCGCGCGCCGCTTGCTGCAAACCGAAGCCTGGCCGCCGCCGGCTCGCCCGCGCTGCGCTTCCGTCGACGGTTTTGGCGTCCACGCCAACGTCGCCCCTCACCGCTGAGGATCGTGCGGGACTGGAGCATCTCATCCGCTACGCCTTGCGCCCGCCCTTGCCCATACGCGGCTCAAGCGCCTGCCCTCCGGCCGTATCCGCTACCAACTCCAGCGCCCCTGGTACGATGGTTCGACCCACCTCGAACTCGACCCGCTGGCGCTGATGCGTCGGCTGGCGTCACTCATCCCCCAGCCTTTTCAGCACACCCTCCGCTACCACGGTCTGCTCGCGCCGCATGCCCAGCACCGCGCCAAGCTCGCCGCGCTGCTGCCCGCCGCGCCGCCGCTACCGCGCCCGCAGACGCCCCCGTCGCTGCGGCCCCACAAACGCCCCGGTCGCCGACGGCGTTCCGACCCGCACGCCCTCGCGCCGCCGCCCACGCCCCAGGCCACCGCCCGCCGCTGGCGCTGGGCCGCCCTGCTGCGCAGGGTCTTCAAAGTCGACGTCGCCTCGTGCCCCCGCTGCGGGCACCTGCCGAACTCATCGCGCTGATCGCCGAGGCCGTAGCGCTCAGCCGCATCCTCGACCACCTCGGTCGTGCCGCCCCACCGCCGCCTGAGCCCGCCCGCTTGCCCCAGCAGACCGAGTGCGACTTCGAGCCTCAGACCATCGACCCCGACCCCGCCGACCCCCTCGCCCCATCCGCCCGCGCCCCGCCCGACGTCCTCTGGCTCTGTCTCCCCGACCGCTGACATCGTCCCCCAGGCGCGGCCTCTTCGCCGACCGCCCCTGGCCTCCTTGCGCCCTCGACCCGCCCCTCGGCCGACCTCCGCCTTGCCGAGCGCGCCTTTACCCGGCCTTGCCCCCTCGCACCGCCCCGCCATACCGCCCCCAGCCGCGCAGATCGGCTTTGGAGTTCCTACGCATTCCGTGCTCGGCTGGATCTGAGGTGCCGCGATCGGGTCGACCGGCGGCATGGGGCTGGCCTTTGGCACCGGCATCTTGGCGGCGATCAGCTCGGAGAGCGTACGGGCCGCGAAACTGGCCCCGAGCGCGATCAGCGCCAGGTGGATCACCCAGAAGTGCCTGCGAAAAAGCGCTTCCATCGCCCCCTCCAAGCGTCAGGTCCGAGGGGCGCCTCAACCCAGGTGACCGGCGGGCACAGGTGACCGGTCGGTAGGGTGTCGGCAGACCCGCGACGCAGCAGGTGTCAGCAAGCGCGATACCATCGCAGCAGCGCGCCTATCTGCCTGATTCTTCGGAGCGCGGTCGGTCACGCCGCCGCCTGCGCACAGGGACTGCGCCGATTTGGCAAAGAGCGCGGATCGGAACCCGCCATCCTGTCACGGCTAGGGGAACTCGTTCGTCCCCCCGAACCGTCATTCCCAGGATCCCAGGATCCGCACCAGCGTTGATTCTTCACGCACCCTCGTGACATGCCACGCGGGAGCTGCTGAACGCTCGCTTCCGCACGGCTCCACGCATCTGCGGACTCTGCATCGCGCATCAACCCGGGTTCGGGCTCCGGTCGCGTTCGGGATCCGGTCGGAGACGTGAGGCAGAGGCTGTCGTTCTAACCCCGGTCCGCGTTGGGCTGCGCCTGACACTTGCCCTGGATGCACGCTCCGGGAGCGGGTTCTGGGCCGGGAGATTCACAGTCAACGAAAAAACCTCTGCGACAGGCCTTGTTCCATTTCTCGGAAAGCGTTTTGAGGGTTTCGAGTTTGGTATCCGCACCCTGGCGTTGGTAGAAGGGCGTGCGGCAGTAGAGCTGAAACACGTCGAACCCGCCACTGCTGATAGTCGTGACGACGCACGTATCGTGATCGCTGCAGCTCTGAATCTGCGCGATGTGTTCTCGCGCCTGCGCTTCGACCTCTTGGCAGGCCGAGCAGCCGGTGCATTGGACCCAGCCGGCGGAGTACTGCCCGGGGCACAGTTCATCCAGGCGACCGCACCACCCAACCGGGCACTTACGCGCGGCGCAGTCCAGGCCGACGAGGGCGTCGGTATTGCCCGATGCGTCCTTTGGCGTGGTGCCCATGTCTGACTGAGGGCGTGGGGAAGCATCGAATGCCGCACCGTCCACCCGACCGCCCTCGGTGAGGACTGCCCCCGTCCTTTGCGCTCTTCGCCATCGCAGCGTCGCTTGGCGGCCCGGAGCTCTTATGGTCCGAGCAACCGAACCAGCCCACGCAAGCGACGACGCAGAGTGGTTTGATCCATGGGTTCATGGTCGTCCCCCCTTTTCTTCCTGAGCCGCTGCCGCTTGAGCCGCTGCCGCTGGAGCCGGTGCCTCGTCGGCCCGTCGCGCGTGCAAGACCCACGTGGTCGCTTGCCCGGCTCTTCCGATGGGCTTCAACACTTTCGCTATGCGCGAAGCCCCCGATTCCCAAGCGGCGGCCCTCACGGCCCGTCCCCGCGCGCCCGCATCTTGACTGAAGGCGATGCGCGGCTCGGTCGCCAGCAAGGAACGGGCTAACCCGTCACGAGGAGGTCAAGATGCCGTTATCTTGAGGAGTTCCTGTCGCTCCTCGTCCACACGCTGCTCCCTGGTCGTGAGATGTGTGGCTTTTCCTCCACGATCCTCCTCGCGTACGCTCCCCCACGTGCACGCCTATCCGTGCGAGAAGGTCGTTTGATATCAGCCTATTGGGTCGATTTTCGCCCCGCGTGCGGGGCCCGTAGACTGAACTCAACAGCCCGGGCCTCGGCGGTGCCTCCACCCCACACGCGCGCAACCCCGACCCGAGAGGTCGGGTGCAGATCGAGCGAAGTCATGCTGCTGCGCCCAGGTCTTGCGCGATGGGTGATCCTGCCCCCGCTCGAGTGGACGCCGAAGTGTTGATGTGACGGACCCGCTCGCCTCGTGCCCCCGCTGCGGGCACCCGCTGCAACTCATCGCGCTGATCGCCGAGGCCGTAGCGCTCAGCCGCATCCTCGACCACCTCGGTCGTGCCGCCCCACCGCCGCCCGAGCCCGCCCGCTTGCCCCAGCAGACCGAGTGCGACTTCGAGCCTCAGACCATCGACCCCGACCCCGCCGACTCCCCTCGCCCCATCCGCCCGCGCCCCGCCCGACGTCCTCTGGCTCTGTCTCCCCGACCGCTGACATCGTCCCCCAGGCGCGGCCTCTTCGCCGACCGCCCTGGCCTCCTTGCGCCCTCGACCCGCCCCTCGGCCGCCCTCCGCCTTGCCGAGCGCGCCTTTACCCGGCCTTGCCCCCTCGCACCGCCCCGCCATACTGCCCCCCAGCCGCGCAGATCGGCTTGGAGTTCCTACGCATGCAACGCAACCCACCGAGGCCTATGGGGAAACCGTGCCTACGATGCCTCCGGCCTCGTCAAAGTCGGGCCCCAGCCACGCAGATTGGCTTTGGAGTTCCTACGCATACCGAGGACCGCGACCTGTTCGACTGGTTCCAGGACGTCGCCATCACCTCGAGCCCCCTCGGGCTCACCGACGTCAACTACAAGCGCAACCTCGACGTCGTGCAGCAGGACCGCGACGGCGTGACCCTGCGCCGCTGGTCGCTCTCGCGCGCTTGGCCGATCAAGTTCCTGGCCGGCTATTGGGAGAACGAGAGCGACGAGAACGTCATCGATCAGGTAACGCTCACGTACGACTTCTTCGAGCTGGTGCAGTAGGAGGCTCTAGGGCCCCGGACGCCCTGGCCGCTGATTGCACTGCCATACGAACACCCGCCCAACCGTTCTCACCCCAAGCACCGCAGGTACGCACGCAAGTAGGGTCGTGTCCACGGCATGCTTCACGCCACCCTGCATCGGGACGCGGGCCTCGAAGTCTGGGAAGTGGGTACCCAGATCGGCAACGACGAGCGTGCCCTTTGGATTCTGTGGATCACGGCTGAAGAGCGCGGCGAACGCCTTGCGCTGATTATCGGCCGCGGCGGACCGGGGATGCCCGTTGTCGAAGAGATCAGCTTCGACGTCGGCGCGGCACCCCAGCACAACGAAGCACGCGTTCAGGTTCGACGTCTGACCTCAACGACGCGGATCGCGTCTTGAACGATGTCGAGGCGCGTCTTCTGCCTGTCGAACTCCGCACCCGGCCACTTCACCTCTACGACGCCGTACCAAGTGTTGACGGAATCCGCCCACGGGACCAGCGCGAGGTCCACGCGCTTCTTGGTGTTCGTCCAGTTCAACGGTTGCTGCGCGATAGCAACGCGCCAAGCAGCCTGCGCTCGGAGAATCTGGGTGAGGGCGAGCCGAGCGGAGTCTTCGCCGTGCAGGGCAGCCGTACCCTCCGCGTTGCGCAGCTGCAGCCACCCCGCAAGGCCCGATCCAATCAGTTCCGCAAGCTCGGCGCGCGTCGTCATGATCGTGGACTCGTAACATGCACCTGTCCCTCCTGTCCCCCGTTCGCCGTCTCCCGGGCTTTGCCCCCGAGGAGGCAGGGCATAGCAGACCTCATCACGTGCCCTTCGGGGCTCTCGGGCCGCGTTCGCGGCATGAAGGTTCGCGAGGAGCGTGTCCTGGCTGACCGCGAGCTCGCCAAGAACGGCGGGGCAGATCGACGAGCTGCGCGGCTCGTGCTGAGGAGACCCTCGACCCGGGGCCCTACGTCTTCGGCGAGGGCGGCAAGGTCGAAGGGGGCAAGGTGCTCCAGGGCGACCGCTTCTTCGCCCTGCTCGCCGAGGGCATGGGCGTGCAGGACCTGCCGTTCACGCGCCCGACGCGACCGGGGACCGCAGCGCCGCGAGCCCCGGCGAGCGACGCCATAGCGCGCGCCAGCGCAGTTGGGTTCACTCCGGGAATCCCGGGCCGGTTCAGTCCAGCGCCACAACGTGCCGTCGGCGCGAATGCCGTAGCTCGCCGCCGCGACTCTTCCGCTGGAGGAGAGGAACTCGGCTGCGGAGCGCACCTGCTTCCAGTCGCTCGCCGTCCCGACCTGTTTCAGGGGGTCGTTTGGCTTGTTCTGGAACCAGCACCAGAGGCTGCCGTCCAATCGGATGCCTTGCCCTGGGTCATCACGCTTCGACCGGTCGTGGTGCCGTCGCCGAGCTGGCCGAAGCGGTTCTTTCCCCAGCAACGCATGTCGCCTTGCGCGTCGATGCGCCACAGGTGCTCCGCGCCGGCGCCGATGCGCCGCAGCCCCGCCCGCTCGCAGGCTTTCCCGTTCCAGACCTGGCCCGGGCCACAGCCGCAGAAGTACCCGCCCGCCAGATTCAGGCATTCGTCACCGGCCGTGCACGCCGCCGCTCCGACCACACACTCGTCGATATCCGCGCAGGTCACGCCGTCGCCGGAGAAGCCCGCGTTGCACACGCAGCGGGGCGCGCCCGGACTCAGCTAGCAAGTGACGTCTTCGGCGCGCAGGTGGTTGGGCACGCAAGGGAGGCGTCCGGCACCGCGCCGTCGGAGGCAGCGTCGCTGTGGGCCGCGTCGGGCGAAGCATCTCTGGAGCCGGACGGGTCGGAGGTGCAGCCGCAGGCCAAGAAGCAGGATCGACACCACGAGGGGCGCCTCGTCTCCTCCTCTTTGGAGCCAGTTCATATTTGGCCAGGGTGCGAGCGGCGATCAGCCCGGTCGGTGCCCGCGTTTTCTATTGAGGGTCGGGGACTGGGGAACTGGGGGCTTCCTGAGTGCGGACCCAAGGAAGATGGATCCGGTCACGAGCGGGACAAGGCCAACGAAGAACGCCCCGGCAAACAATCCGGCAACAAACGCGAAGCCCCTATAATTGAGATAACTTTCCACGATCAGGCTCCCCATGAACCAGAGCATGCTGATGGCGAAAAGGCCGATCAAACTGGCGCCCGCAAAGGACCACCAGCTTGAGACCGCCACGCCTCTCTCGCGGGAGATCAGCCGAGCATACAGCATGCAACCGACGCCCGGCGCGAAGAGCGCCAGCCAGAGCAGAAACCTTGCCCTAGGGGCATCGGAGCCGCTGAACACGGTCGCGAACACTCCGACAAGAATCGATAGGAAGGGATCGGCGAAGCTGCGGTCGGCGTCTCCACAGACCCCGGCTTCGAGCCGCCGGGCCTCCATGCCGCGCGCTTCTGCCGCCCCGCAGCCAGCAGTGCAAGCTTCATCCTTATAGTTGTGACAGACCGTCACGCCAAACGGGTTGGTCGCCGAATCGGCGTCGTTGCAGTCGAGGCGTGTGCACGAGAGGGCGTCGCCTAGCGCTGCGCAATCGGGATATGCCCCGCACTCGGGAAACCGTCGCGGTCCGCATCGTGGTCGTTCGGCAGCAGCCGCACAGTTGCCTTCTGCACGCCGCGCACCTCGAACTCGCGGATCGCCACCTGATTCGGTTCGGTGCCGGCGGCGGTGCGGCCAATGATCTGCAGCAAGAAGCGTCCGCGGCTCGGGAGCTTGACGGTGAGGCGCAGACCGCTTGGAGCCTGAGCTGGCTCGACGGGTCGCCGTGGCAACGCCTGTTGCGTCGATCGATCACAAACGCGCCGCTCACCAGGTCGCGCGCGCGAATATCAATCGTGTCGACGACCCGCGCCGCTGTGACCGTCAAAAGCAACGCGTGCTGATCCCTGCTGCAGCCGGTGCCAACACTCGGCGATACCAGCAAGTGGCACCAGCAGCAGGCCGCTGGGGTTGGTCGGGGAGGGGTCGCTGCGCGAGCGGGCGGGTGCCCGCGGTGTGCCCCTTCGGCCGCCCTTGGAAGGAGGTCGCGTCGCTAGTCCCAACACAACCGACGGCGGCGGTATAACGTCAGGCGAATCGCGGCGTAGGCGCCAAGCAATTCTGTGGCGTTGCAAGCCAATGTCGCGGCTGGGCGTAAGCTGTGGGTTTGGCATCCAATGAGTCCAATGAATCAGTGGCGAATGCGTAGGAACCCCAAAGCCGATCTGCTCGGCTGGAGGGAGTATGGCGGGGCGGGGCAAGTTCGTCAGCCAGGACCGCGGCGGCCTAGGCGACCGCAGCCGGCGCTGCCGGTGCTGCCAGCGAGGAATGGTCGCGAAACCTCTCGTCCCTGTACCTCCGGCCCCCGAACGCTCGTCAGGTTGAAGGCCAGCCCTGGACCTCGGCCGTGTGCCCGGTGGCTGGGGACGTTCGGATGAATTGGCATCTGTGGATCCTTCTAGCACGGGTCGGAGGCTGCGGAATTGCCCCTGTCGCCATGCCGCTGTCGACATGCCCCCGGCGCCTAGCCCAGGCGATCGAGGGCGCGCCGACCTCCACCGGCCCGCGGTGCGGGTCGCAGCAAGCGCAGCGCGAGCTCGTCGGCGAACCAGATACCACCTGCGGGCCGTCGGCTGGTGATCCGCTCCCGTGATCACTGCGCACCAGTCCGAGGCGCTCGAGCTCCTGCAGCGACGCGGCGAAGTCGCTCTCCGCGCGCGTCGCTGCTGAAACGCGCCTGGTAGGCCGCCCGGCCCACCCCATCGACCGTACGCAGCCCCAGCAGCATCACCTCGAAGCGCGCCGTCTCGGGCTCCGGCAGCCGCACGCGGGCCCCCGCCAGGTGGGTGACCGTCGGCTGGGCGAGCGTAGCGGCACCGTGGCCCCGCGGGCGCGCAAACCCGGCTCCGAGGTGGCGCGAGCTCGGCGGGTTGATCACGCGCACCTGCCGACTGCCGAAGAGTTGCGGTGAGTGCGCCGCCGCGTTAAGCCCTAGGTAGGGGCGTCGCCCAGACCAGCGCGTTGTGACGCGAACGCCGCTCGACGGGGCGAAGTTCGAGACCTCGTACTGCGGGTAGCCGGCGGCCTCAGCGCCTCGCGGCCGCGCCCAGCAGCTCGCGCCGGTGACCTCCTCGGCCGGCCGCAGTCCGGCCCGCCAGAGCGCTGAGCCACGCGATAGCGTCAGCGCGAGCGAGACGTGAGCGGGTTCGAGCGCCGCGTAGCAGCGCGGTAGTCGAGGTGCTGTGCCACGGTCTTATCCATGCCACCAAGGGGCGGGAAGAAGGGCGCGCTCCCACGCCGCAGATCAGGTCGCAGCTGAGGTTAGCAATGAAACCGGCCTCGCGGACGCACCGCAAAGGCCACCGCGCCTCGGTCACGTCGTGATCGCGACCGAGCTGCTGCCGCGCAGCAGCGCGTCGTCGAGCGCCTGACGCCCAGGCTGAGGCGATTGATGCCCGCGCGGCGCCAAGCGCGCAGGCTCGCAGCGTCTTCTGAGCGTGCCGGGATTGGCCTCCGAGCATACACCTCACCCGCGGCGTGAGGCTGAAGCTGGCGCTGATGGCGTCGATGGCGCGCGCCAGCTGATCGACCGGCCACAGCGAGGGGCGTGCCGCCACCGAAGTAGATCGTGCGCGCGTGCCGTCACGATAGTCGTCGGCGCGCGCCCGCTTCGCTGCAGACGGTCGGTGTAGGCGGCGGCCGAAAGTTCGGCTGTTCGACCACCGCGAAGTCGCAACAGCTGCAGCGCTTGGCGGCAGAGCGGATAGTGGACGTAGACGCCGGGGGTCGAGCTGGTCTGCTCCGCCGATCCCCCAACACGCTTTCTCAGAGCACCGATCGGCGCCAGATTAAGGGCCGGCGCGTGGCGTGCTGGGGCGCTTGCTGGGCGCTGTGCAAGCGCTGTGCCCGACCGGGCGTCGGGTGGGGTTCAGAGGCGCCCCCGCGCCGCGCATGGCGGGTCGATCCGAAGCGATCTAACTCGACAACGCCCGCCACGACGGCGCCCGATCCGCGGGTGATCGCCGCGGTGCACGACGCGCCCGTCCAGTGCTGCAGGGCAATCCATCGTCCAGCCATCAGCTCGGCCTCGAGGCCGAAGCGCGCCGTGCGCGTGGCGCGCGCGGTGGCGCACCGCCTCGAGGTCGCGCGGAACGCAGCGTGACCTTCACCAGCGGCGGCACCGAGGCGTCAGCGCCGCTCGCGCTCTGCTGTCGGCACGGCCCGCCAGCGGCCGCGTCCGGGCCATGCTGGTGAGCGCGATCGAGCATGCCGCCCGTGCAGCGCACGGTGCGAGCAGACCGCGCCGCTGGCCATTCCGTCGAGACGATCCCGTCGAGCACAGCGGCTGCGTCGACCCCGATCGCCTGCGAGGCTGCGCGCCGACACCTTGCTGGTGGCGCGTCGCACGTCAACAACGGACAGGCATGGTGCAGCCCACGAGGCGATCGCCGAGCGCCTGCGGCGCAGCCATCCGCAAGCGCGGCTGCTGGTCGACGCCGGGTGATCGTTGGCGTGCTGCCGACGCGGCTCGGGCGCTCGCGCGCGCACTGGCTGGCCCTCTCCGGTCACTAGCTGCACGGTCCGGGGGGGTCGGCTGTCCTGGCGGTGGCGGCCCCGGCGCCTCGCCTTGCCACCGCTCTGGGGCGGCGGCCGCAGGAGCACGGCCGGCGCCCGGCACCGAGATGTGCCGGGGATCGTCCGGGCTCGGCGTCGCCGCTGAGCTGGGCAAGGGTGACCCGAGCGCCCTGGAGCGCGCCGCCACCGACCGGCTGGTCGAGGCCGTGCTGACCGCTGCGGCCCGCGCCCACGCGGTCGGCGACCAGCGCTCGCCGCGCGCCCCACATCGCCGCGGTGGCCCTGCCCGGGCCTGCGCGCCGACACTCTGATCAACCGCCTCGCAGAGCTCGAAAAAAATCGCCTCCGAGCCAGTCCCCTGCCGCAGCCGCCCCCCGCGGTAGAGCCACGTCCTCGCCGCCTGGCTGCCAACGGGCCATGGCGTGCTGCGCCGGCGCCGCACCGCTGGCTCGACGACGCCAGCTCGACGCGCGCGCATTATAGCCGTGCTCGCACGCGCGCTGCGGAGGCGGAAGATGACGCCGACCACCCCCCGAAGTCAACGCCGCGAGGCCGAGGCGCTGATCGTCCTGCGCCACGGCGCGGGATCTTCCTCAAGGGCGACAATCGCCACCACTTCGAACAGCTGCTGGTGCGCAACGCGCCCGCGCTGACGGTATTCCAGGGTCATCGAGCGCGCGCAGGGGCGCTGCTTCGCGCGCGTGCCGCGGCCCAGGCGGCCCGGGCGACAAGCGCCCTGCAGCGCGTCTTCGGCATCTCCTCGCTCGCCCCGCAATCCCCTGTCCCGCCGGCGCTCGAGCGCTGAGCGCGGTCGCCGTCCACGCCCTGCGCGGGTTGCGCGGCAGCGCGATGCGTTACCTCCTTCATGGTGGCGACCGCGGCGCAGCGACAAGCGCTCCGCTGCCGTCGGCGGTCAGCAGCCAGATCGGTGCGGCCATCATCGACGCGCGCTTCCAGGTTGCCCGTCGACGTCCATAACCCCCGAGGTCACGGTCGGGTGGAGATCTGGCCGCGAGCACCGCTTCGTGCTTTCGTCGAGCGCCTGCCGGGCGGCGGTGGCCTGCCGGTCGGAAGCACCGGGGAGGTCCTCTTGCTGCTCTCTCGGGCGGCACCGACTCACCCGTCGCCGGTCACCTGATGCAGAAGCGGGGCTGCGCGGTCCAGGCTGGATTCACTTCCACTCCCCACCGCACACCGGACCGCGCGCCGAGGACAAGTGCAGCGCCTGGCGGCACGCCTGGCGCTCAGCCAACAACAGCCCGTCGCGCTGCGTGGCGGAGCGCTTCACCGCGATCCACGAGGGGATCCCGCCGGCGCGCCCGCCGAGCTACTGGTCGTGCTCTACCGGCGCGCGCGATGATGCGCGTCGCGTCGGTGGCAGCGCGAAGCTGCGGCTTGCTGCGCGCTTCGGTCACCGGCGACAACCTCGGCCAGGTCGCGAGGCAGACGCTGGAGAACCTCGCTCGCGCCAAGGACGCCGCCGAGCTCCCGATGCCGCGACCGCTGTTGACCTACGACAAGCACGAGACGGTGGCCTGGCCGAGCGGCTGGTAGCTTCGGATCTCGATCGAGCCCCACCTCGACTGCTGCTCGCTCTTCACAAGTGCCGCGCCACCCGGCCACCCGCGTCAGTCTGAAGCGGGCCGCCACCCGCTGAGGCCGCGCTGGCGCCCCGGCGCACGCTTCCCTGCTCGGAGCAAGCGGCGCGCGAGGCCCAGATCTATCGCGCGCTGCCAGCGGGCTCCTGGGCGCCCTAGAAGCGCAGCGCTGCGCCCACCCGCACCGTCGGCCCACCGAGGTCGAGGGCCCCGAGCCCGACACTGGCCCGTGGCGCCTGCAGGCTGTCGGCATCGCGGGGGAGCGCCACCCGGAAGTGCAGCGCGCTGCTCCAGACGTAGCCCCCCTCGAGCACCAGCCCGATCCTCGGCACCCCGGCCCTCGCCGCGCCGCCGGCGCGGGGCAGGCGCCAGAGGGCCTGCACGCCCGCCAGCGCGTGACTGGTCACGCCGAGGTCCTGGTCGGTCACGGTCGGCTCGACCTGGGCGGACCCAAGCGCCCCTGCAGTGCGAGCCGGCCCCACGCCGGCCCGACACCCGCGCGCCCCTGGAGGGCGAGCCAGGGAGAGGGCCAGGCGCAGCGGTGCCCCGCCGTCAGCGGAGCAGCGCCAACTCGGTGTGCAGCGCACCGCCGAAGATCTGGCTGTTCAAACCACCGCCCGCCGCGCTCAGCTCCGCCCAGAGTTCGAGACCCCCGAGTCGCAGTAGCCGTCGGTCGTAGCTCAACTCCACCTGGCCCAGAGCCCCGCCGCCGAGCGAGGCCAGCTCGTCGTCGCGCCGAAGGTCGAGGGCGCCGCGCAGGCTGGAGCTCGTTAGCCGGTCCCGCATCGGCCTGCGCCAACCGCAGCGCTGGGCCAGGCCCCAACACCAGCAGCAGCGCCGCTACGGCCAGCGTCCGGGCTGCGCCCGCCCATCGCATACCTGCAGTTGCTCCGCATGTGCCCTTCTCCGTGCTTGGCAGGGTGAGTGCTCAATCACCGCAGCGCGCGGTCGAGCAGGCCGTCGAGCAGGAAGCCCCACCAGACCCGCCCGGCGCCGGCTGCCACCGGCGGGCGGCAGCACGGTGACGAGGCCCTGATCGCTGGCGTGATTGAGCACCAGCTGATCGCCGACGACGAGCAGCGCGTCGGTCGGGAACTCGAGCGGCACATCCTGCCCTGCAGGCTGTCAGGGTCGAGGATGCCGAGGCGCGGCCGCGCCGCATGGCGGCCAAGAGATGCGTCTGGCCCAAGAACGCGATCTGGCCGACCGCATCGCCGAGCTTGATCGGCGTATCGGTGAAGGGTTCGCGCTCCAGGTCGAATTCGACAGCGCCGTGCGTTGCTCGTCGTGCAGCAGCACGGCCTGGCGCCCCGAGGGCGCGAGCACGACCTCACGCAGCGGGTGGCCGAGTGAACGCGTGGCCACCGCTCCGCGGCGGCCCGCCAGCAGACCCTCGAGGTCGATGACCTGCAGCCGGTCGCGGCTCTGCCCGCGCGCGAAGGCAAGCACCTGGCGCGGGTCCTCGGCGGGCACACCCAGCAGGGTATCGACGGGCGCGCCGAGCGGCCACGAGGTGAGCGCTCCAGTCGAAAGCTCGAGCAACACCAACTCGGCGGTGCTGGTGGCCACGAGCAACTTCGGGGCGTGCTGCCGGGCACGAGCAGCATGTCGCGCACCACCGCACCGGCGCTCGGCTGGTTGATCGTCACGCTGAAGTCGTTGTCGCCCTCGGCTGCCGGCGCGCGCGCGATCAAGCTCAGCACGAAGACATCGCTGACCCCCGCCGCGCGCACCACGAGCTGTCCCTGCTCGGGGGCGAAGAGCACCTGCTCCGGCAGCGCTTCGCCGCTCGACGACGCAGCGTCGCCCGCCGCGGCGGGAGCAGCCAGGCGCACGCTGATCTCGCGCCGCTCGGGGCTCGGGGTAAGCCCGTCGAAAGCGTGATCAGGTCGGGCGCCAGCGATCCCAGCACCAGTGGGCTCTCGCGGCCCGCCACGACCAGCGGCGGCGAGATCAGCGCCGCCAGCGGGGCGGCGCCGAAGGAGCGCAGCGCGCGCGGGTTCGGCCGTGCGCGGCTCAGGTCGGCGCTGAGGTCCACCACGGCCACCTCGTTCAGGTTGTGAAAGAGCGCGGGCGTGCCGCTGCCGCCATCCTTGCCGCCCTGGAGGCCGTTCCAGCCGAAGTGCGGCAAGGCCCAGCGACCGTCGCCCGAACGGACCACGCGGTCGAAGGCGGCCTGCAGCTCGATGCGGCTCACCCGGGGCGCCACGGCGCCCCTGCGCCCGGATCATGCAGCGCGGGGGCCTCCGCGCGCTGATCGGCTCGCGCTCACGCCGCTGACCGGCCGTGAGCACGAGCAGGACTCGCCCTCGCGCTCACCGGCGGGGAGCACATAGTCAGGTGCCCGGCCCCACCGCGCCGGCACGCGCGGCGGATCGCTGCCAGGGTCGAGCGCGAAGACAGCGCCTTGGCTGCCTTCGAGCCAGAGCGCCTGCTGATCGACCCGGAAGGGCCCACGCACCGCCAGGGCTCCTCCCAGGCGCGGGCGCGGCCGCCATCGCAGGCCGGTCCGGCGAGCAGCGCCGCGAAAAGCAAGGGCAGCGCCTCGTGCGCTAGCGACGGTTTTGTGAACGTTGCAGGCATGCTGACCTCACTCGATGATCTGGTGGTTGAGGGCGAAACCGGTCAGCGTGCGTTGGCCCTCGTCGCGGCGGTCGATGAAGGTCATGCGCCCGAGCGGATGCCGCTGGACCACGTAGATCAGGGATCCCGCGGGCACGACGCCCAGCGCGACCGGCGTCGAGGCCAGCTCGACCGACCGCACCAGCAGCGTGCGCAGGTCGATCAACTCGGCCCGGCGCACGCCCCGCAGCGGATCGCTCAGCAGCAGGTAGGCCGCGTCGCCGTCCGGAGTGAAGGCGACCGGCCCCGGCTGGGCTGGCGTGGTGTGCAGCGCCACGAACTCGCTGCGTAGATCGACCACGCTGTAGCCGTCCTGCTGATCGATCAAGCGCGCCAAGGGATCGGCGACCGACGCATCGGGGCTCGCCACGCGATTGCAGCACCAGCGCGCTGCGCCATCGGGGGCGACGATCACCCCACTGACGCCCTTCGAGCCGGATCGGGCGCACCGTGCCCCGCCTTCAGGTCGACGCGCACCAGCACCTCCTGCCGCAACGCATTGGAGAAGGCGAAGGCGGCCTGGCCGTCGGGTCGAGCACGGTCTGACCGACCAGATAGGGGCGGTCGAGATCGTGCGAAGCGCGCTCGACGCTCAGGTCGGCGGCGAGATCGACCACCAGCACGGCCTTGGTCTCGCGCAGCACCAACACGGCGTAACGTCCGTCGCTGGTCAGATCGACGTCGGTCGGCTCGGCTGCCAGCGGCAGGTCGTGAAGGCGCCGCTCGCCAGCTCGACGACCCGCAGCAGGAACGACCGGGCAGACGCACGACCGCGCGCGCACCATCGGGCGTGATCTGCACCTCGTTCGGGGCCGGCTCGCCGACGGGGTCGGCGGGCGCGATGCCGGGGACGAAGGTCAGGGCCGTCAGCTCCGCCACGCGCAACGTGGCCACGCTGCGCTCGGCGATCACGAACGCGCGTGCGCCATCCGGCGTGAAGCGCACGTCGCGTGGTCGAAAGCCGACGATCAGCCTGAGCGCGCGCTCCTGGCCGCGCTCGAGCGAGCAGGTCAGCTCGTTGAGCGAGGCGTCGAGCGCCACGGGGCGGCTGTCTGGCGCTGCGGATCAAAGAGCGCCACGGCGCTGCGCCCGTCGGGCGCGATGAAGGGCATTGGCGGGCGCGCACGGTCGGCAGCTCGAGCTGTTCGTCGCTGCCATCCTCCTGCGCCCGCAGGATCGTGGCTGCAGCCGCGCTGCCGCTCAGCACCACGGCCGTCTGGCGGGAACTTGCGAAGCGCGGTCGGTGGGCCTGGCAGGGTCCGGAGCTGCACCGCCGCGAGCGTCGAGGGGCCTCGATGCGGGCCGCAAGCGCGTCGTCGGGCCAAGCGACATAGACTTGGCGCCTGCCGACCGCGGGCGGCTCACGGATCAGCTCGACCTCCGGCGCGGACGGGATCCCCCGATCCCCCCGCGTCGGCCGTCGGCCCCGCCCCCGCGGAGTCGTCGAGCGTTCGCAGCGCCGGAGGGCATTGCAGGTCCAGCCGCGCGCGCAAATCGTTGGCCGCGCGGCAGGCCACGCCGCCGGCGTCGGCGGTGACACCGCCCCTCGCCTCCACGCCTCGTCCCCGCCTTGCCGCAGCCCCCAGACCGACCGCCGTCACGGAGCCCCGGGGCCACGCCCAGCCAGCGGGTCGGCCGGTGCTCCATCGCGATGCGCATGCGCTCACCTCCCTGGCTCTTGCAGCAGCGACGATCCCGGCCACGCAATGCTCCCGGTCTCGTCGTCTGCGGTCGAGCGCGGCTCGACAGCGCCGGACCACCGCCGCGCGTAGCGCGCGACCGGGCTGCCCTGGTCGGAGAGCAAGCGCGCTATCGCAGGAGTGTCGGGCCACGGCGGCCGCCGGACGCGCGTCCGCCCAGCACGCGCGACCGCGCCAACCGTGACATCGATATCAGACGATGCGGCGAGGCCCACTCCAGCCTCCCAACTGCCTCGTGCGTCTTCACGCGCCGCGAAGATGAAGGGCATGCTGAGCGTCGTGCCGTCGCCGCCGATCGGCCGAACACGAGCTGCCGCAGGGTGCTGCGCAGGCAGTCCGCGAGCACCTCGTTGGCGACGCCCTTGGGCGTCACCGCGCGCACGCGGCCGGACGGGCCCAGGTCGACGGTCGCATCGACGCGCAGCTCGCCGAGCGAGTAGTCGCGTTTTCGCGGCGCGCTGTAGCAGCTCTGGATCCGGCCAGGAACTGCGACAACACCGCTGGACCTCGCGGTCGGTCCAGGTTCGCGCCGGACCGCGGGTGGCGCCCGTTTCGCGCGCCGTGCGCGCACCGCGCCGTTGTCCTTTTTCACCCGTGAAGCGATCGCTGCCGCTGCCCGGCGTCAGCCCGTCGTCGAGCTCCCGCCCGGAGGGCTTCCGCGTCGTAGGGTCGGCGCCACCACCGCCTCCAGGCGCCGGCTGACCGGCCCTGGCGCTCACGCGAGCGGCCGACCCATCCCGCGGTGAACTCGAGGCCCCGCCACCGCCGGACCGGGGTCGCGGTCGCCTCCGCGCCGGGCAAGCCAGTCGATCCCGCCCCGATCCCGACCACGCCTCCGGCGGCTTCGGGGCCTGTTGGTCGAAGAAGAGCAGGCGGCATTCAGGGCCGATCCCCGCACAGCAGGATCAGAAACGACAGCACCACGCCGAGCTCGGGCCATAACGGACCCGCGGCGGCGCCGGCGCCACCAACGGCACGGGCGCCCAGCGCGGGCGCCGGCGCTCCGACCATCGCCTGTTGCCCAGCATGGTAGGGGCGCCACCGGCCCGGCCCGGCGCCCGCGGGCGCGGTGGCGGGACCGGCCGCCGCGCCAGCGCCATCGAGCGAAACAGCTCCGGATGCGCGGGACCCCTGACGTCGCCGGCCCCTGGCGCCGTACGCTCGACCGCGGGCGACGGCTCGATCGGCGCGTAGGACGGCGTCGGAAACGGCCCAGACCCGCGGCGCGCCGCTGGCACCCCGGGCACCGGCCACTGCGCGCGGGTCGCGAAACACCGGGAACCCGGCGGCGGCCGCGGCACGATCGGGGCACTGCGATCAACCGGACCCGCGCACCGCGTGGCGGGGGCGGCGGCATATCGAAGGGCCGCAGCTCCGGGTACACTGTGGGCGTCGATCAATCCTCGAAGCCGTCGCGCCGGACAAAACCGCTCGTCCCCGGATTCGCTGGGCCTCCGCGTGCGACTCCGGCGGCAGAGCTCGTCGAACGACATCGGGCCGAACTGGTGGCCATCGATCGCCAGATACCACTCGTCCTCGACCGGCGCCTCGGGGCCGTGGCTCGCCCGGCAGCGAGATGCGGGTCTTGTCCCTCTTCCGGCTCGTGCTCGCGTCTCGGTGAGCGCGGGCGCGGGCACAGGATTCTGCCGGGGGCCGCCGGCAGGGCGAAGGACCGCGGAACGGGCGGCGGTGGCGACTTGCTGAAGACCTGCTGAAGGCCTCGTCGAGACCCGGCCGCCCTCCGTCGAGACGGCGGTCAGCGCGCCGTGCCGCGCGCCGGATCGCGGACGACGATGATGTTGCGCACCGGTTCTTGCAGCGGATCTTGAGCACCTTGCGCCGGACCTTCTCGTCGGCGATCGAGCACTTCGTGCTGCACTGGTCGCAGATAACTTCATCTTGTCTTCTTTGTTGCAAGAAGCCCGAACGGTCGTCGCGCGGTAAACACCCTGGCGTCACCCTGAGAGTGGCCGCGACGCTCGCCGCGGCCACGCCACGCGTCGGCCGCTGGAGTGGCGCACACGCCCCCACCGGTACTGCAGCGCCCGACGGCCTGACAACCGTCAGCGCGGGCGCTTTGCTGACCGAGCTCACAACAGGCTCAGCAGGTGCTTGCGCAGCCGTTGCGACCAGAGCCTCGTCCGGCGGTGGGCCAGGCGCGCTGCCACAGATCGGTCGCGCGGTGACGCAGCCCGCGTTCCTCGCTGGCGCCGCCAGCGTGCGCATCGCCGCGGAAACAGGCCGGATCGACCCCGCAGCGCCTCCTCGAACGCCGCGAGCGCCGGAAAGAGCGCCCCCACGCCGCAGCAGCAGGG
The DNA here is from genome assembly GCA_016702545.1 of Pseudomonadota bacterium. Taxonomy (GTDB): domain Bacteria; phylum Myxococcota_A; class Polyangia; genus JADJTL01. The sequence goes on from JADJDT010000011.1 coordinate 91,084, forward strand.
GAACCGAGCTCCACGCAGCTGGACGGCGCAGGATCGTCCTGAATCCCGGCGCGACAGGCCTCGATTCCGCCCTCCAGATCGCCGCATTGGGCACGTTCAGCGCCCCTCGTCCGGCGCGGTAGGCGCTAGCCGGCAGCCGCCCGGACCGTCACGGCCCGGGCGCGCGCCGCGCCGCCTCGCGCTTTCGACGAGGCTGCCAGAGCTGGTTGAAGAACGGCTTCTCGAGCGGGGCGCTGACTGCCGTGACCCCGCGCAGGTCGGCGTCCATTCGCCAACCGCAGAGCAGGTCGAGGTCACGATCACCGCGGTGCGACCGAAAGCGCGGATTCGCCGCCAGCTTCTCGACGATCCTCGATGCCGCCGACCTCCGGCAAAAGCGCGTCCACGATCAACAGATCGCGGTGGCGTCTCGCTCAACAGACTCAGCGCCATCCCGCGCTGGGGCAGACTCAGCAACGGGCCCCTTGCTGCGAAGCAGCCGCTGGACCAGACCGCAGAGCTGTTCGTCCTCGTCGCCGATCGAACTCGCACAGCCGCCGCCTTGGCGCGGAGCCGCCCGTCTGCGAACCCACCCCGCGCAGGCCGGGCCCCCCCGGTCCAGCAGACCCCGTCCAACGGGAACCCCGGGTCCAACACGCTTCACCACCGCAAGCCCTCAAGCTTAACAATCACACGCTGACCGGGTCACGCGCCCTCGACCCGCGCCCCTCGACGCCGCCCCTGGCCTCGCCGGCGCGCCAGCGCCGCCTCCGTTGACACGCAGTGGCGCACAACGCTAAGCGGAGGGAGATGGTCGCTGCTCTGTTCAGCCCGTTGCGTCCGCACCATGGACGAAGACCTGTTCGTCGCCACGCCGCTGCTCTTTTCCAGCAGCTCACGACCCTGCCGCTGCTGCTACGCACCTTGCTGGCGGTGGTCGCCTTCTGCCTGCTCTCTGGCGCCGTCTACCTAATCAACGATCTCTTCGATCTCGAGCACGACCGCGCGCATCCGATCAAACGCTTGAGAGCGATCGCCTCGGGCCGCTTCCACCACCTCGCCGCACGCAGATCTACCGGGGTGGCGCTGCTGATCGAGCGCCTGCTCGACTGTAAAGTGCTGCCTCTTCGGCCCGCCATGCTTCTCGCCCTGCGCCGCTGGCTAATCTGATCGTCAATCTCGCCTATCCGTTGCAACTTTCAAGCACCTGCCCTTCGTCGACGCTGAGGGTCGCCGCCGGCCTCGCTGCGCGTGCTCGCCGGAGCCGTGGCGCTCGCCGTGGTCGCCTCGCCCTGGCTGCTGATCTGCACCTTCGTACTGGCCTGCCTGCTTCGGCAAGCGCGCCCACGAGCTGGCAACGCCGGCGACTCCCGGCGCGCTCGGCAAGGCGACCGGTGCTGGCGCGCTACCGGCTGGCCTGGTTGATCGCGTTGCTCTGGGCGCTGGCCGCGGCTACCTGCGTGAGCGCCACGGGTTTGCACGGTCTCGTCGCACACGCAGCGTTTCTTCGGCACCGAGGTTCTGGCGTGGACCGTGCCCTTCATCGTCCTCGGCGTGTTGCGCTTCCTGCAACTGGTCCGGCGACACATGCAGGCCGAGAGTCCCACTGACGCGATGCTGCGCGACTGGCTCCTTCTTGCTCAACGTGCGGCGCTGTGGCCT
>JADJDT010000012.1 GCA_016702545.1 Pseudomonadota bacterium
AAGAGCTCCGCCGCCAAGCGACGCTGCGATGGCGAAGAGCGCAAAGGACGGGGGCAGTCCTCACCGAGGGCGGTCTTGGGGACGGTGCGGCATTCGATGCTTCCCCCACGCCCTCTGACATGGGCACTACGCCTAGGACGCATCGGGCAATACCGACGCCCTCGTCGGCCCGGGACTGCGCCGCGCGTGCGCCCGGTTGCGGTGGTCGCCTGGATGAACTGTGCCCCGGGCAGTACTCCGCCGGCTGGGTCCAATGCACCGGCTGCCTGGCCTGCCAAGAGGTCGAAGCGCAGGCGCGAGAACACATCGCGCAGATTCAGAGCTGCAGCGATCACGATACGTGTGCGTCGTCACGACTATCAGCAGTGGCGGGTCTGACGTGTTTCGTTTCACTGCTGCACGCCCTTCTACCAACGCCAGGGTGCGGATACCAAACTCGCCAAACCCCAAAACGCTTTCCAGAAATGGAACCATGTCTGTCGCAGAGGTTTTTTTCTTTGCCGACTGTGAATCTCCTGAGTCGAACCCGGGCTCCCGGAGCGTGGATCCAGGGTAAGTGTCAGGGCGCAGCCCAACGCGGACCGGGTTAAACGATTTCGCCTCTACGTCTCCGACCGGATCCCGAACGCGACCGGAGCCTGAACCTTTGCTGATGCGCGATGCAGAGTCCGCAGATGCGGGAGCCGTGCGGAAGCGAGCGTTCAGCAGCTCCCGCGTGGCATGTCACGAGGGTGCGTGAAGAATCAACGCGCGCGCGGATCCCGGGATCCTGGGAATGACGGTTCGGGGGACGTAAACGAGTTCCCAGCTTTGCACAGGATGGCGGGACCTGATCCGCGCTCTTTGCCAAATCCGCGCAGTCCCTGTGCGCAGGCGGCGGCGTGACCGACCGCGCTCCGAAGAATCAGGCAGATAGTGGGCGCGCTGCTGCGATGGTATCGCGCTTGCTGACACCTGCTGCGCCGGTCTGCTGACACCCTACCGACCGGTCACCTGTGCCCGCCGGTCACCTGGGTTGAGGCGCCTCGGACCTGACGCTGGAGGGGCGATGAAGCGCTTTTTCGCAGGCACTTCTGGGTGATCCACCTGGCGCTGATCCGCTCGGGGCCAGTTTGCGGCCTGTACGCTTCCGAGCCGATCGCCGCCAAGATGCTGGAAAGCCAAAGGCCAGCCCCATGCCGCCGGTCGGTTCGATCGCGGCATTCCTCAGATCCAGCCGAGCACGAACGTGTAGGGAACCTGTGCCGATCTGCGCGGCCGGTGCAGATGGCGGGGCGGTGCGAGGGGGCAAGGGTTGGTAAAGGCGCGCTCGGCAAGGCGGAGGGCGGCCGAGGGCGGCCGAGGGCGAAGGAGGCCAGGCGGGAAGGCGAAGAGGCCGCGCCTGGGGACGATGTCAGCGGTCGGGGAGACAGAGCCAGAGGATCGTCGGCGAGGCGCGGGCGGATGGGCAGAGGGGCCGGCGGGTCGGGGTCGACGGTCTGAGGCTCGAAGTCGCACTCAGTCTGCTGGGGCAAGCGGGCGGGCTCGCGCGGCGGTGGGGGGGCGGCACGACCGAGGCGGTCGAGGATGCGGCTGAGCGCTGACTGGCCTCGGGCGATCAGCGCGATGAGTCGCAGCGGGTGCCCGCAGCGGGGGCACGAGGCGACGTCGACTTTGAAGACCCTGCGCAGCAGGGCGGCCTGAGCCAGCGGCGGGCGGTGGCCTGGGGCGTGGGCGGCGGCGCGAGGGCGTGCGGGCCTGCGCCGTCGGCGACCGGGGCGTTTGTGGGGCCGCAGCGACGGGGGCGTCTGCGGGCGCGGTAGCGGGCGGCGCGGCGGGCAGCAGCGGCGAGCTTGGCGCGGTGCCGGGCATGCGGCGCGAGCAGACCGTGGTAACGGAGGGTGTGCTGAAAAGGCGGGGGATGAGTAACGCCAGCCGACGCATCAGCGCCGCGGGTCGAGTTCGAGGTGGGGTCGAACCATCGCCCAGGGGCGCTTGAGTTGGTAGCGGATACGGCCGAGTGGGCAGGCGCTTGAGCCGCGTATGGGCCAAGGGCGGGCGCAAGGCGTAGCGGATGAGATGCTCCAGTCCCGCACGATCCTCAGCGGTGAGGGCGACGTTGGCGGACGCCAAAACCGTCGACGGAAGCGCAGCGGGCGAGCTGGCGGCGGCCAGGCTTCGGTTTGCAGCAAGCGGCGCGCGGGGCCAGCGCCCGGCGACCGCGTTATCGAGCGGCGTGGGCTCGCGCTCGGCGGCGGCCTCATCCTGTTCGAGGCGACGTGCGAAGAGCGGCAGAGACGACTGTGCACGCCCAGCGTTACCTGGGCCACCTCGGCGCCGGTCGGCGGCGGAAAAACCATCGGATCGCAGCGCCTCGCCATCGACGACGAACACGGCGTCCGGGCGATGACGTGGGAGTGGACGTTGAGGTTGATCGCGGAGCCGAAGCGTTGCAGCGCACACAGGGCGGCTGTCTGCACGCCGTCGAGGCCGAGAACGCGAGCGCGGCGGCGCTGATAGGCCGCCAGCGTGCGGAGGCTGCGCCCGAGCACCGCTGTCCGCAGCTTCTCGGCCCTTGTGCCATCGCCCGGCGCAGCGCGTGGGGATAGGTGAACACCCACTGACGATACGGTAGCGCGGGCAGCAGGGTGTCGACCAGCGTCGCAGCCAGCTTCGCCCATGCGCCGCCCTTTGACAGCCGGGGCAATGCCGCGCGATTTTAACGAAAAAGGGCAATGAACAGGTCGTGGCCGCACGCAGCGTAGTGCAGCCTGGCGCATCCGTAGGCCAGATGCCGTATTGCAGGTAGCGCCGAAAGGTCTGTTCGACGTAGCGCGGGCAGTCTTCGCCGCGGCGCCACGCGCGTCCCCGCTCGAGGAAGGTTTCAGTTGCGCGCACGAGTCGGCAGAGCACTGTCCGCTCGGGTCGCCGCCGCACGTAGGTGCGTGGGGCGCAGGCGGGCGCGGCGGAGCAGCGACACGGCGCGGCGCCGGCCATGCACTGCGCCAGCGCACCATCTGGTTCAGCGATGCCGCGGCCGTGGGATTTCAAGGCGTTGGCGCGCCCAGCGGCCGCAGCGGTCCGGATCCGGCTCGGTATCCGGCGGCCACCACCCCGTGCCGGCGTCGCGCGCGGTCAGTCGGTGGTCCCCAGCCGCGCCTGTGCGCCGGGCCGGTCTATGCTGCGGGCGGCTGACGACTGGACGGGCCAGCTCTTCATCCACCTGGCCGTGCTCGAGGCCCGGCACGCGCCGGCGGAGGTGTCCAGTCAACGTCAAGCCGCTGCCTTCGAGGGCGAGGAGGAGATCGGCAGCCCGCACTTGCCGCCGCCGCCTGCGGCGCGCGCCCGCGAGCTGGCGCGTGACGTGGTCACCGCCGCGACACGCACATGCTGGGACCGCGCACGCTTGAGCATCACCCGCCGGCCTGCGCGGCATTTGCTGCTGCGAGATCGTCGTGAGCAGCCGTACGCAGGTTGAGGGCCGCCGCGGGCCCCGACGTAGTCGACGTGCTCTTCACGCTGATGGCCGAGCGGCATGAGCGCGATCGATGCTGATCACGTCAAATTTGGTCTTTTCGGAATGGGGCAAGATCTTCCAGGACCCGATGACGACGGCGGGCCGCGATCGACCGCGTCGTGCACCACCGGTGATCCTGGAGTTCGCCGGGAGGTTAAGACCTACCGCGGGCGAGGTCGCGGACGGAGAAAGGCAGCGGCTAGGGCTGGCGCTGGCGGACGACAACTACGCCAGCGACACCAGGACGGAGCTTGAACCTGGGCGCGCGACTGATCCTGAAGGCGCTCATCTTTGGCCCCCGCGCGGTGCCGCCGCGGAGGCCATTCACGCTGGTAGGAAACCGGCACAGGTGAAGCCGTCGCGAACCGGCACAGGTAATTGACGCCGTTCAACAGGTCCCGGACCAGGGTTCGTGAAGAAGCATGAGCCCGTGCAGCCCGCCCGCGGTGCCTGGCACGCCCGCCGGTGGACTCCGCCTTCTACGGACGGAGGGGGCCCGGAGGCTCGGAGGCTCACTGAGGAGAACTTTGCGGCGCGCGCGCGCACCGGGCAATGGGCACAAGTACCCAATCGCGCGAGCTCCCTTGTCTGCCGCAGACGAAGCGCTAGGAAGCGGTCATTGCTCGATCGGCGACGCGAGCGTTGCCGGCTCTACTCGCGTGTCGTCAGCACGCTAGACCCGCGCCCGAAGGTCGAAAAGGAGTGGGTCGTGAAAGTGGCAATGGACACGTCGAGTAGTGCTCGCACCACGGACCTGCTGCAACTGCTGCAACGCTTGTGGCTGCCCCAGGATGCGCAGGCTGTGCCGGCGCGCGCGCCGAGCATCCGGCGGTCCGACACCGTGGATGAGCTGCTTGACGTGGCCGTCGGGGAGACGAAGCTGGCCGAGACGACCGTGCGCTTCGATCCGCCGGATGGGCGCTCGGCGGTCGAGGCGCGGTGATGCGGCTGCGCAACGGCATCAATGTCCAGCATCCGGAGCCCCTACATGCGCCGGCGGGATCCGGATTGTACGCCTTATCGCCGACGACGCTCCGACGAACAAGGTGCGGTTCCGCGACGTTTCGGCTACGAGTTTTCGCGCTGCGCGCAGCGACGCTCGACTGGCCTGGCAGAGCCTGCCCGACGCCTTCGCCTTCAAGGCCGGGCATCGGTCGGTCGGGATCGACACGTCGCGATCCCTAACGCGGTTCTTCGCCGCTGTCTGGCGACGCCCGCATCGCTCGAGACCAGTTGGAGGTCTTCGATTGCCGGAGCGTGCTCTACGTCGCGCCGCCCTTGCGTCACCCCTCGGCTGGCGGCGGTGGGTCGTGCACGACCGCGTGGGCGACCTGCACGAGATGTTCGCCTACAACCTCTATCCCGGTCCGAGCGCGAAGAAGGGCGTCTACGGCGTGCTGATCAACCGCGGGGAGAAGGAGGCTGATCACGGCCCATTGCTCCGTCGAGCAGGTGGTTACGCCCTACGACAACGTCGTCACCTTCATGCACGAGGGCGAGCGGCGGCGGCAAGAGCGAAATCTGGAGATGATCCACCGCGAACCGGATGGACGCCTGCTGCTCGGCGAGAACGTGCTCAGCGGTGAACGCCGGTACCTCGAGATTCCACGCGCCTGTCAGCTACGGCCGGTGACCGACGACATGGCGATGTGCCACCCGTCGATTCAGGGTGAAAGGACGTTTGACGTGCTGGATGCCGAGAACGCCTGGTTCGTGCGGGTCAACCACATCGATCACGGCGTCGATCCGGTACCGGAGAAGCTCGCCCAGCCAGCGCGGCCGCTGCCTTCTTCAGCATCGACGGTGCCCGGCAGCCGCGGTCTGATCTTCGAGCACCAGGAGGACGAGCCCGGCAAGCGCTCTTAATCCGCGCGTCATCTTGCCGCGCGAGATCACGCCCGACGTCGTCGACGAGCCGTGACGGTGGATATCCGCAGCTTTTCGGCGTGCGGACGCCGCCCTCACTCGCGATCGCGACGCCGGCATCCTGGGCATCACGCAGCTCCTGCCGCCGGCGTTGGCTTGGCTCTGGCGGTCTGGCCGCCCCGCGCGGCCACGCCAACCCGAGCATCGTCGAATCGGAGGGCACGGGCAGCGAGGGCGTCGGGTCTACTGGCTTCGCGACCGGACGGCGCGTCGACCAAGCAAACCTCCTATTGAGCCAATTCGTGCGCACGCCCAAGACCCGCTACATCCTTTGCCCCAACCAGCATGTCGGCGCATGGAAGACCGGCTTCATGCCGCAATGGATCGCGCGCGAGTACTTTACCCGCCGGGGCAACGCCAAGTTCCAGCCCGGGCAGGTCGATCGCTTGCTGCCCGAACGCGGCTCCGTCGAGGACTACGCGCGCTTGATCGAGCAGAAGTGACGTTAGGCTCGTGACAAAACAAATCGGTCGACTGTGGCTGTCGAGGCGCGCGGCCGGCAAGGAGCGACGACGAAGGTCTACCGGGGGTAAACCGAGGAGGAGCGACGCTGGCGGACGCGATGGATCGGCGGCCACAACGATCGAGTTGTTTTGTCACGAGCTTATAGAAGCGGTTTGCCGAACCCTTGCGCGATGAACCCGACCAAGGTGATGGATCGTCGAGGACCAGACGGTGTTCCGCGAGATGCTCGCGGAGCTGCTGCGCCTCGACGCGGCGAGGTCGTCGGCGTCTTCGCCGCCGCACGGCAGGCGCTTCGCCGCGCTCGACCGCCGTCGCCCAGAGTTGGCGCTGGTCGATCTCGTGCCGCCCGACCTGAGCGGGCTGGAGCTGGTGCGGAGCTGCGCGGGCGCGTCCCGGCGCTGCGCATCCTGGTAGTGACGGCGCAGGAGCGGCCCGAGCTGCCGCAGGAGCTGGCCGCGATCTGCGCGCACGGATCGTCAGCGGGGCGCCGCTCCAGCGAGCTGCGGAGGCGGTCCGGCGCGCGGCCGCGGGACGCAGCTACCACTGCCCGGCGTCACGCGCCGCGCTGCGACCACAGCAGCGGGTGGCGCCGCGCCGCGACTCAGTGCACGCGAACAGCAGATCGTGCGCCTGGTGGCCCTGGGACGGCAGCAAGGGAGATCGCCGCCGCGTTCGCGATCGCGCCAAGACGGTGGCCAACCACCGCCATCGCATCGGCCGGAAGCCCACGATCGGCGACGTCGCCGGACTGACGCGCTACGCGTCGCCCAGGGTGGATCGTCGAAGATGCCTGAACTCGCTCGTGAGGCCTTCCGCGCGATCGCCGACTGCACCTACGACTGGGAGAGCTGGGTCGAGGGCCGCAGGGCGAGACGCGCTGGGTCAACCCGGCCGTCGAGCGCATGACTGGCCACGCCGTGGCCGGGAAGGCCTGGCGCTGGCGGATTACCCGCTGGCGCTCGTTCACCCCGACGATCGTGCCGCGCTGCGCGAGGCCCTTTGCCGGCGCTGCGCGCGGCACCTCCGGCAACGACCCTCGAGTTTCGCACCAGCGCCGCGCGAAGGGTCGGTCGCCTGGGGGGCGATGAGCGGGCCGCTGACGGGCAGCGAAGGGGCGACAGCTCGGCTATCGCACGAGCGTGGGACATCACCGAGCGCAAGCGCGCGGAGGAGGGTCTGCGCGCGCGCTGGCGCGCGCCGAGCAGGCCGAGCGGGCGCGAGCCGAGTTCTTGGCGCAGGTCAGCCATGAGCTGCGCACCCCCTTGCACGGCCTGCTGGCTGCACCGAGCTGCTGCTGGGCAGCCCGCTGGCGGCAGAGCAGCAGCAATGGCGCTGCTGCGCAAGCAGGGCGGCATTGCTCCAGCTCGTCGACCAACTGCTCGATGCGGCGCGCCGACGCCGCTCGCGCGCCGCAGCCCTGGGAGCGCTTCTCGCGCGCGCTCGGCAGGCTGGTCGCGGCCCAGCGACCGCGCGTCGAGGCCGCCGGCTTGGCGCTGGTGCTCGAGCCCGGCGACCCGCCTGAGGTCGTGAGCGACCGGCACGCGGTGCTGCAGATCGTCGGCAACCTGCTCGACAACGCGCGCAAGTTCACGCGCGCGGGCACGCTCACCTTGACCGTCGCGCGGGACGTCGCGCCGGGCGGAGGGATCAGCGTCGCCGTGCGCGACACGGGGTGCGGGATGGATCCCGAGCGCGTCGCCGAGCTGCGCCGGCCCTTTCGTGCGGGGGAAGCGCCCGCTACGGGGTGATGCCGGCCGGTGCGGGCTCGGGCTGGCGATCGTCGATCGCCTGGTGGGCGAGCTCGCGCGCCGAGCTGGTGATTGAGACCGCGCTCGGCGTGGCTCGTGCTTCACGCTTACGCTGCCGGTCGGTGTGGCCGCGGCCGAGGTCGAGGCAACGGCGATCGCGCCGGCGGGGGGGCCGCCGGGCCGCTGCTGGTAGCCTTGACGGCGGACGTCTTCGGCGCGCGGGCGCCCGAACTCGCCGTCTTCGACGCCGTGCTGACCAAGCCGGTGTCGCTCGAGACGCTGGCGCGCTGCTTGGGTCGGCTGCGGGTCGCCGGGATGCCGCACGCGGCGGCGGCGGACGCGGCGATGCCGCACGCGCCGCCGCTCACGCCGGTCCTCGACGAGGCGCGGCTGGCCGAGCTCCAGCGCTCGCGCACGGCCGAGGGGCGCAGCTTCTGGGAGGCCTTCGGCCACGGCGCGTTGACCGAGCTCGCGCGCGTGGCGGGCGTGTTCGAAGCACTGCCGGCCGGCGGGGACCCGACACGGGAGCAGGTGCACCTGGCTCACGAAGCCAAGGGGGCGGCGGCGCTGGTCGGCGCGACCCGGGTCGCGGCGGCGGCGGAGGCTCAGGCCGCCTGCGAAGCGCAACGGGGGCCGGTCGTGGCGGCGGCCCTACGCGCGCTGCTGCACGAGATCCAGGTACTGCCTCGCCCTGGTCGCGCGCGGCGGCTCGGTGATCCTCCCCCGGAGGTCTAGTTGAAGGCCAGGTTGATCATCGTATACGCGAACCACTCTGGGTCGAGCGCGGGGCCGCCGCTGGCGCGCGTCCGGCAATCGGGGCCCCCACGTGCGACGCAACCACCGGCCTGCTGCGGGAAGACACCGCTTAGGCCCGCTTGCACGCTGAGGTGGTGCGCGAGCGCGGGCTCGTAGGTGACGACGAGATCGACCTCTTGACCGACGTGCCGCCACCGGCGGCCATCGACCGCGATCGGCGCGGCGAGCTGGAAGTCGTGGACGTCCAGCAGCAAGTGGAGCGCGGGCAGCGGCCGCAGGGTCAGGCGGCCGCCGACGTCGATCAGCCCGCGGCCCTGGGTGTCGGCCGGGATGTTGAGGAAGAAGTCGGCGAAGCCGTAGAACTTGTGGTTCGTGGCGAAGAGCGTGTCGAAGCAGCGCAGCGTGCCGCTCGCCGGATCGTGGTCGCCCGAGAGGTAGTCGAAAAATCCGCCTAGCTGCGGCTTCCCGGGCAAGGCACCAAAGGTGTAGTTCAGCCGCAGGCCCGCGAGCAGCGCCGCTATCGAGACGCGGGTGGCGGTTGAAGGGGCGATGCGACCCGCCTGGTAGTAGAACTCCGCTTCGTAGCTCAAGCCCGCCAAGGGACTGCCCTTGAGGTAGGCGCCGGTCGTGAGCCGGTCGCGCCCGAGCACGCTGTCGCGATCGTAGAGCAGGTAGAGCGAGGTTGCAGCGCGGCGAAGCGGGTGCTGTTGCCCCAGAGCGCGAGCAGATCGCCCTCGCTTTGCTGCGTGGGCTCGGTGCGCCCCTGATCGGGCTCGCGCAGCTTGGCCCAGAGCAAGTGGAGCCGCTCCCGTGGGCGCTCGAGCGCGAGCTGTAGCCCGTCGAAGCTGCGCGCTTGCAGGGTCCAGGGCACGTTGCCGATCAGCCGGTGCCCATCGTAGGCCCACTCTTGCCGCCCGACACGGGCACGGAGGCCGAGCGACGGGGCGCGCAGCTCGGCCCAGGCCTGGTGCAGATCGATGCCGTCGGCGCTGTAGTCGGCGAGGGTGTCGCGCTCCTCGCCCCAACGCCGCACGTCCTGCAGCTGGACGAAGAGCGTGGTGAAGCCGAAGAGCTCGACGCGGCTACCGAACCGCGCACGCTGTCCAGTGAAGTCGTTGTTGCGCCCGGGCCGGAAGTCCTTGCCGCCATCGAGCTCGATGCGGGCGAAGTATTGCGCGTGTGGAACCAGCACCACCTTGCCGTGATCGAGCACGATGGCGGTCGGTTGGGCCAAGGGGTCGCCCGCACCGCGGTAGGGATCGGCGCGCACGGCCGGGCCGAGGTTCACCAGCAAGAGCAGCGCGAGGATGATCTGGTCGCGAAGCATGAGCTTTCCCTTTGTTCGGCCCGACGGGGCCCCCTTTTCAACGGTACTTGTAAGTAACCGACTGCTCACTTATCGTCCACTCGCCTGCGGCGCGAGCCGTAGCGACCCGCTGGAGCGAGCATGCAGGCGACCCGATGGCAGTGGCGCGATCCCGGTCGGATGGCGCGGCCGCGCGCGGTTCGCTGGTGGAGCGCGCCAGGGTTGTTCCTCGCGCTGCTGCTGGGCGTGCTGATCGGCGTGGGCGGCTTCACCTTCCACTACGCCGAGGGGCTTTCGTACCTGAGCAACGATGCCCGTGCGTGCAGCAACTGCCACATCATGCGGGATCACTTCGATGCCTGGCGCAAGGGACCACACCACGCCGTAGCGACCTGCAACGACTGCCACGTGCCGCCGCAGCTGATCGGGAAGTACCTGGCCAAGGCGCGCAACGGCTATCACCACTCGATGGGCTTCACCCTCCAGCCCGCGCGTCCCGACGAGCCTGGAGCGCGGCGCGCCTTCGAGGAGCCGATCCGTATCAAGCCCGCCAATAGTCAGATCCTGCAGGACAACTGCCTGCGCTGCCACGGCGCGCTGGTCCACGACATCGTGCGCGGGAGCACCTGGGCCGGGAACGCCCTGCGCTGCGTCCAGTGCCATCGAGCGGTCGGCCACGAGGCCCGCCGCTGAGCGAGGGAGGCGAGGCGATGCAAGCCGATCGTAAAGGCAAGCTCCTGGCGTATCTGCTGGTCACGGTCGCGACCGCGCTCGCGACGGCGCTCGCGACCGCCCTGCTGCTGAACGTCTTCCAGCGCAAACAGGAGGCCAGACACCCCTTCGTCAAGCTGGTCGAGCTGGGCGAGGACGACGTGAGTGCGCGGAAGTGGGGCATCAACTGGCCGCGCCAGTACGACGGCTACCGGCGCACAGCTGAGCCCACCGCCACGAAGTTCGGGGGCGGGCTCGTGGGGCCGGAGGGCTCGTTGCCGCCGCAGAAGGCCGGGCGCGATCCGTGGCTCACTCGCCTCTTCGCCGGCTATCTCTTCGCGATCGACTACCGCGACCGCCGCGGCCACGCGTTCATGCTTCGCGACCAGGAGCTGACCAAGCGGAACGTCCCCGCTGCGGGCAAGCAGTCGGGCAACTGTCTGCACTGCCACGCCTCGATCATGCCGCTCTACCGCCGCCTCGGCCGCCAGGCGCTGCCGCAGGGCAACGCCGCCGCGCAGCTCCAACGCGGTCTCGATGAGGTCGCCCGGCTCGGCTATTGGGAGGCGCACAAGCTGCTCGGGGAGACGACAAAGGGCGCCCACCCTGTCGGATGCGTCGATTGCCACGACCCGAAGACGATGGAGCTACGGGTGACGCGACCGGCCTTCATTACCGGCATCCAGCAGCTCGCCGCGGGCGAGGGGGCGGTGCCGCACCTGCCCAGTATCGAGCGCTGGCGCCGCGGCGACCGCGCGAATCCCTATGACCCCAATCGCGATGGGACCCGCCAGGAGCTGCGCTCCTTTGTCTGCGGTCAGTGCCACGTCGAGTACTACTGCGGCAAGGGGACGACAGTGTTCTTCCCTTGGGGCCAGGGGCTGCGGGTCGAGGAGATCGCGCGCCAATACGACAACACCAGCGTCCACGGCCAGCCCTTCAAAGACTGGGTTCATGCCGAGACCGGGGTCGCCGTGCTCAAGGCCCAGCACCCCGAGTTCGAGGTCTGGAGCCAGGGCATCCACGCGCGCAGCGGCGTGTCCTGCGCCGATTGCCACATGCCCTACAAGCGCGAGGGGGCGCTGAAGGTCTCCGAACACTGGGTCCGCAGCCCGCTGCTTCAACTCAACCGCTCGTGCGGAGGCTGCCACCCCAACGGAGAGGAGGAGCTGCGGGCCCGGGTGGAGACGGTCCAGGACCGGCACTACGCGCTGCTGAGCCGCGCGGGGCAGGCCGCGACCGCGATGCTCGACGAGATCAGTGCCCTCCGCAAAGCGCACGCGCAGCGCGAGCGGCCGCAGGTGGCGGCAGCGATCGGCGAGGCGCTGGCCGGCGATACGGCCTTCCGCGCTTCCAGCGCTGAGCAGCAGGCCAGCCGACTGACCCAGGATCGAGGAGCGCTTGCTCCTGCGCTGGCAGGAGGCGCTGGTCAGGAATCGCCGCTCGCGGCACTGGCCGCGCGCAGCGCGCGGCGCAGTGGCGGCTGGACTACGTTGCCGCCGAGAACTCGATGGGCTTTCACGCGCCGCAGGAGCTGGCGCGCATCCTTGGCGAGGCGATCGACTTGGCGCGCCAGGCCCAGCTCGCGGCGCTCGCCCTGCGCACGGCTCGCTAGCCTCCGACGCGCTGCCCGACGCGCTGCCCGGAGGCGCCAAGTGCGCCCGCAAGAGCCACCCCGAACGCGCCCCCCGCGTCCTCCACCCCACCCCGCGCCTTCATGCTTCCTCACGCACCCCCGCCCGGCTCGGAGCGCTCCACCGCGCGCTGGCGCCGGCACCGACCGCACCACGACCCCAAGGCGACGTGGCGGCGACCCTGGCCCACGCCAACCGCCGTCCCGGCGGCCCGCCGGTCGGAGCCACCGGCCTGGGCACCTGGAACGGCGCCGACCACCTCGACCTCGACGCGGCGGTGAGGCTTACGCCTTCGGGGGTTGCGATCGAGCGGATCGAGGCGAAGAGCGCGCTGGAGGTGGGGGTAGCCGATCTGGCGCTCGATGCGGGCTTCTTGCTCGGGGTGTCGGAGAGCGTTCGGGGGACGGTGCGCTTAGCGTTGATCCGCGGCGAGGAAGTGCTGGCCGAGGCGGTGCATCCGGTGGAGGTGCTGCCGCGCCAGGAGTGGGGTGGTGCGAGCATGCAGGAGGCGCAGGGGTCCAACTTCGTGCTGGACGGGCCGCCCGGGACGGGCAAGTCCCAGACCATCGCCAACATCATCGCCCACAACATCGCGCTCGGGCGCAAGGTGCTGTTCGTCGCGGGAAGATGGCGGCGCTCAGTGTGGTGCACCGGCGCCTCGAGGAGCAGGGGCTCGGGGCGTTCTGTCTCGAGCTTCACTCGAACAAGACCAACAAGGCCGACGTACTCGCCCAGCTCGGCCGCGCCTGGGATACGCGCGAGAGCTTCTTGCCCGACGAGTGGCGGCGTGAGGCGACGCGGCTCAAGCGCTTGCGCGATGAGCTGAACGCCGTGGTGCGTTGCCTGCACCAGCGACACGCCAACGGTTGGACCTTGCACGAGGCGATTGGGCGGACGGTGCGTGACGCGACGGAGAGCACGCCGGTGCTAACCTGGCCGGGCGAGCGGATGGACGATCGCGAGTCGATGGACCACCTGCGCGACGTGGTGCACCGCCTCGGGCTGATCGCGAAGCAGGTCCAGGCTCGATCACGCCGCGCTGGCCCTGGTACAGGCGCAGGCGTGGTCCAATGCATGGCAGAGCGAAATCGTGCAGGCGGCGTCGGCGGTCGTCGCAGCCGGCGAGCGCATAGCGTGCGCATGGCGCGGCTTCGCGGGAGCCCTTGGCGTGCAACCCGGCAGAGCGGATCACGCGGGGCTCGAGGCGCTCGCTGGGCTCGCGGACCTGTTGCCGCAGGGTCACGGACAGCAAGTGGCGTGCGCCTTGGCGCTGGATGCAACGTCCATGATCCAGGCCGCGCGCGCGGGGTTGAAGCAGGTCACGGCCTACCGGGAGGGCGCGGCAGCTTTCGACGCCATATGCGCCAGATGCGGTTCGGGCGTTGGGACTCGACGAGCTGCGACGGCGCTGGGCGGCGAAAGCGCGGGCCTGGCCCCTTGGCTGGTTTGCGCGACGAGCGGTGGTCAAAGGGCTGACGGCGCAATTCGGGCTGGATGAGAGGCCCGACCTGGATGCCGACTTGCCGTTGCTCGAGCGGCTGCAGGGGTGCCAGCGCGAGATTGACGGCTTGGCGCCGCAGCTCAGCAGGCTACCCGGGTGGTCCGCATTGAACTCGGACCCGGCGTTGTTGAACAACGTCCTCGACCTGGCCGAGCGGCTGCGGTCAGATGCGTAGAACTCCAAAGCCGATCTGCGCGGCTGGGGGCAGTATGGCGGGGCGGTGCGAGGGGGCAAGGCCGGGTAAAGGCGCGCTCGGCAAGGCGGAGGGCGGCCGAGGGGCGGGTCGAGGGCGCAAGGAGGCCAGGGCGGTCGGCGAAGAGGCCGCGCCTGGGGGACGATGTCAGCGGTCGGGGAGACAGAGCCAGAGGACGTCGGGCGGGGCGCGGGCGGATGGGGCGAGGGGGTCGGCGGGGTCGGGGTCGATGGTCTGAGGCTCGAAGTCGCACTCGGTCTGCTGGGGCAAGCGGGCGGGCTCGGGCGGCGGTGGGGCGGCACGACCGAGGTGGTCGAGGATGCGGCTGAGCGCTACGGCCTCGGCGATCAGCGCGATGAGTTGCAGCGGGTGCCCGCAGCGGGGGCACGAGGCGACGTCGACTTTGAAGACCCTGCGCAGCAGGGCGGCCCAGCGCCAGCGGCGGGCGGTGGCCTGGGGCGTGGGCGGCGGCGCGAGGGCGTGCGGGTCGGCGCCGTCGGCGACCGGGGCGTTTGTCGGCGCCGCAGCGACGGGGGCGGCTGCGGGCGCGGTAGCGGGCGGCGCGGCGGGCAGCAGCGCGGCGAGCTTGGCGCGGTGCCGGGCATGCGGCGCGAGCAGACCGTGGTAACGGAGGGTGTGCTGAAAAGGCGGGGGGATGAGTAACGCCAGCCGACGCATCAGCGCCAGCGGGTCGAGTTCGAGGTGGGTCGAACCATCGTACCAGGGGCGCTTGAGTTGGTAGCGGATACGGCCGGAGGGCAGGCGCTTGAGCCGCGTATGGGCCAAGGGCGGGCGCAAGGCGTAGCGGATGAGATGCTCCAGTCCCGCACGATCCTCAGCGGTGAGGGCGACGTTGGCGTGGACGCCAAAACCGTCGACGGAAGCGCAGCGCGGGCGAGCCGGCGGCGGCCAGGCTTCGGTTTGCAGCAAGCGGCGCGCGGGGGCCAGCGCCTCGGCGACCGCGTTATCGAGCGGCGTGGGCTCGCGCTCGGCGGCGGCCTCATCCTGTTCGAGGCGACGTGCGAAGAGCCGGCAGACACGACGGTGCACGCCCAAGGCCACCTGGGCCACCTCGGCGTCGGTCGGCGGCGGCAGCACCATCGGACGCAGCGCCTCGCCATCGACGACGAACACGGCGTCCGGGGCGATGACGTGGGCGTGGACGTTGAGGTTGATCGCGGAGCCGAAGCGTTGCAGCGCACACAGGGCGGCCGTCTGCACGCCGTCGAGGCCGAGAACGCGAGCGCGGCGGCGCTGATAGGCCGCCAGCGTGCGTAGAAGTCATCTCACAAATGAGCGAGCCGGCCGAGGGCTAGGAGCGGCGAGCACCGGAGCGGAACGTACGGGCTGGTACGTGAGCACCGGAGCGGAGCCGCGACAACGCCATCGGGTGGCGCAGCCATTTGTGAGATGACTTCTAGGCTGCGCCCGAGCACCGCCGTCAGCTTCGGCTCTTGCGCCATCGCCCGGCGCAGCGCGTGGGGATAGGTGAACACCCACTGACGATACGGTAGCGCGGGCAGCAGGGTGTCGACCAGCGTCGCAGCCAGCTCGCCCATGCGCCGCCCTTGACAGCTGGGGCAAATGCCGCGCGATTTGCACGAAAAGGGCACGAACAGGTCGTGGCCGCATGCAGCGCAGTGCAGCCTGGCGCACCCGTAGGCCAGGATGCCGCATTGCAGGTAGCGCCGAAAGGTCTGTTCGACGTAGCGCGGGTAGCCTTCGCCGTGCGCGCTACGCGCGCGTCCCTGCTCGAGGAAGGTTTCCAGCTGCTCGCGCACGAGTTGGTAGAGCACTGTCCGCTCGGGTCGCCGCTGCACGTAGGTGCGTGGGGCGCAGGCGGGCGCGGCGGAGCAGCGACACGGCGCGGCGTCGGCCATGCACTGCGCCAGCGCACCATCTGTACCAGCGATGCCGCGGCTGTGATTTCAAGGCGTTGGCGCGCCCAGCGGCCTCAGCGGTCCGGATCTCGGTCCGGATTCCGCCCGCCACCACCCCCTGCCGGCGTGGCGCGGTCCGTCGGTGGTCCCCGAAGGCCTTTGGCGTGCGGCCGACAATGAGCACTTCGGCGCCCGAGACCGGAACGGACCTCTAGGGCATGGTGCTTGCAATGGCAGCCGGCCACGAGCGGGTGGCCACGCACCGCCGCGCCGCCCTCTCTGCCAACGTGAGTGAGACAGTCGACCCCTGTGGAATTACCCATGCAGCGCTCCATCGGCAGCAAGCCCCACGGAGCGCGGATCGTGACAACACCGGCCACAGCGGTCAACGCGCCCCTGACGCGCCCCTGACGCTCGCCCCTGACGCTCGCCCCTGGGCCGCTGACCCCGCCGCCGACGGTCGGACGAGGCACTGGGCGAGACGCGGCTGGACACCCACCCGACAGGAGCGGTAGGGCTGCGGTATGAGCCACCGTCACGCGCGACCTCTATCCATTGCGGCCCTCGCCGATCCGCACCACGACGACGACCTCGATCACCCCGATGCGGCGATCGAGGACAGTGAGGCCTTTCGTGCGCTCTGCGATCTGGCGCGGAAGCGCACGGGGGCGATTCCCGAGGCTTGGCTCGCCAGGCACGTCCTGGGCCTCACGCCGGGCGCGGACTGGCCGCTGCAGCGCGCGGCGCTGGAGGCGCTGCTCCAGCGGCTGCAGTTCGCCAGACGCGATGGCCTGCTGGTGCGGCGGGGCCCGGCGCGAAGGGAGCTCTTCGAGGCCGCCGCGATCGCCCCGGCCGAGCTGGAGCAGCTCCGCGCCGCCTTTCGCGCGCGGGCGCCGCAGGCGCGCGTGATCGTGCTCAGCGGCTCGTTGCCCCCGGGCTGCCCCGCGGCCATCTACGGCGAGCTGCTGGCCGAGGCTGGCGCGGCCGCGACGATCGTCGACGCCCACGGACCGGCGCTGCTCGCGGCGCTCGCGCAGCGGCCGACCTTCGTCAAGCCGAACCGCCAGGAGCTGGCGCGCACCCTCGGGCGTGAGCTTGCCAGCGACGAGGCCCTGCGGCGCGCGATGCAGGAGCTCAACCGTCGCGGCGCGCGCTGGGTCGTCGTCAGCGACGGTCCGCGGGCGCTCTGGGTCAGCGGCAGGAGCGGCTTTTATCGCTGCGACCCACCGCCCGTCCCCGTGGTCAATCCGATCGGAGGCGGCGACGCGCTGGCCGGGGGTATCGCTTGCGGCCTGCAGCGCGGGCGACGCTCGCTCGAGGCCGTGCGCCTGGGCCTCGCGGTGGCGCTGGCCAGCGTCGGCACAGCGCTCCCGGCGGAGCTCGATCCGGCGCGCGTCGAAGCCCTGGAGGCGGCCCTGTGTCTGGCGTGAGCGCCGGCGGCCTCGCGCCCCTGCCCGCAGCGCTGCGCGCTCCGCGGGCAGGCTGTCCGCCGTGGGCGGTGCGGAGGCAGGACCGCACATTGACTCGTATACGATTCATTTCCGTCTAATTATGTGCATAATGCATCTTCTATGAGTCAATCTATCGACAGTTCCAGCGCTCCGGTCGAGGCCCTGTTGCGGGCGCTGGGGCAGCGCCTCAAGGCGGAAAAGCGGCGTTGGGAGCAGGGCGGACGCCGGTTGACGGACGCCGAGCTGGCGCGCGCCGCGGGCGTCGCGCGAGCGACGATCACGCGCCTCTGGCAGGGCCAGCCAGTGGGCACCGACACCCTCGTGCGGGTGCTGCGGGCCCTCAACCGCCTCCAGCTGCTCGCGCCGCTGCTGGCCGAGGTCGAGCCAACGCCGCTCGAACGGCTCGAGGGGTCGCGCGGCCGCGCCGCCGCCGGCGCCGCACCGAGCCGCCGGTGCCGCCCGACTTCGCGCAGACCGCGCTGCCGCTGGCCGACGCGGCGGCCCTGCGGGCGCGTTACGGCGCCGCGCCCGGGCCCACGCCCGACCCGAACCCCGCCGGCTCGGGTCGTGAGGGCGATGGGGACGCCACGTGAGCGCGCTCGACACCCTGCGCATCAAGCTCTGGGGCCGTACGGTCGGGGCGCTGAGCTGGCACGCTCGCGAGGGCTACGCCGAGCTGCAATACGCCCCGAGCTGCGCGAGAGCGGCCTCGAGCCGAGCCCGCTGCTGATGTCGGTGCGGGCGCAGAGCTACGCCTTTCCCGAGCTGGCCGAGCGCCCGACCTTCACCGGCCTGCCCGGGATGGTCGCCGACTCGCTGCCCGAGCGCTTCGGCAACCGGCTGCTCGAACGCTGGTTGGCGCGACAGGGCCGGCGCCTGGCCGACCTGACGCCGATCGAGCGCCTGGCCTACCTCGGTCGGCGTGGCCTCGGCGCGCTGGAGTACGAGCCCGACGGCGACCCCGACGCGAACACCGTGATCGCGGTCGAGGTCGACGAGCTGGTGCGCATCGCCGAGCAGATCCTCGCTCAGCGCGAGCAGCCCCTGCCCTTGCCGCCGGGCGACGACGCGCTGCACAAGCTGATCCAGGTCGGCACCTCGGCGGGCGGCGCCAAGGCCAAGGCGATCGTCGCCTGGAACGAGCAGACCAACCAGGTGATGTCCGGGCAGGCCGAGTGCCCACCTGGCTTCACCCACTGGCTGATCAAGTTCGACGAGGTGGACGACGAGGAGCACGCCTCGGCGCGGCACATCGGCCGCGTCGAGTACGCCTACCACGTGATGGCCGTGCTGGCCGGCATCGAGATGACCGAGTGTCGGCTCTTCGCCGACGGCCCGCGCGCGCACTTCATGACGCGCCGCTTCGACCGCGGGCACAGGGCGAGAAGCTCCACGTGCAGACCTACTGCGCGCTGGCCCACGCCGACCGTAACCCGCCCGGCGCGGCGCACTACGAGCCTCTTCGCCACGGCCCGTGCGCTCGGCCTGGGCCAGGACGCGCTCGACCAGCTCTTTCTGCGCATGGTCTTCAACCTGGTGACGCGCAACCAGGACGACCACACCAAGAATCACGCCTTCCTGATGGACGGCCACGGCCGCTGGCGCCTCGCACCGGCCTACGACCTCTGCTTCAGCTACAAGCCCGGCTCACGCTGGATCGACCAGCACCAGCTCTGCTGCAACGGCAAGCGCGACGGCTTCACCCGCGACGACCTCGTGCAGGCCGCGCGCGCCGCCGACCTCAAGCGACCCCTGGCCCACTTCCTCGACCCCGTCCACGAGGCCGTCGCCAAGCTGCCCGCCATCGCCGCCGACATCGGCCTTCCACCCGCCATCGCCCGCGGCCTCCGCGCACTATTTCGCGCGTTTTGAGGTCGCGCGAAGGGCTTGCAGTCCGCGTTTGGCTCGCAATCCGTGCCTGGCATGCGCACCCAGCATGCATGCGCACCCAGCGTGGCTTGGGCCCGGGCGCCCTTCGGGCCCGGGTACGGCTTGCCACCGCTGACGCCGCTTGTCTGCGTGTGGGGTCGGACCGAGTCGGCTGTCAGGGCGAAGGGCCTTCAACCGGACCGATGGGTCACGGACCAGCCTGGGGCTCCCAAAACACCGGCGAGTGTGAAGGCGCCCTCCGGATCGGCGCCGCTGTCGGGTTGAGGCGAGCGCCGCCTTTGGCCGACTGAAGCGCGCGCAGCGCCTGTTTGCGAACAGCAAAGCATCGCGGCGTCGCTTCGGCGCTGGCGGATGCTCTTGGGCGCTCAGCAAAGCCCGGGGTCGTGCTCTGACTCACGACGATTCGGCCGTCAGCCTGAACGGTGACCACCACGCCGCCTCCAACAATCTCTATCGCTCGCCTGCTAACGCTTGGCTGGAACCCAACGCTCGGGGTTCTTCGCCAATCGACGAGGCGCTCGAGCGCCACCAAGAGCCCCGCGACCTCTGGGGATCGCTGGCGTTGCTTGGGTTCTGGGGGCGGTGACTGAGCGGATGCCGAGTCAACCGAAGCGCCGACAAGAGCGGTCTCCGCGTGGTTCGCGGGAGGGCCGTCCTCCTGCCTGCCAGGACACGTCAACAACCCGTGATATTCTAGAAGCTTACGGAACGCCCCGCGTTGCCTCAATGCTGGCCGCCCCACCCTCAGCTTGCCGTTCCGCGAGACAACGATGCCGATAGTGGGCGCACCGCCGATGATCAAGCGGTCGCCGATCGCAAACACCCTGGGCGAGTCCCGCAATAACTCGTCAAGGACGGTGAGAACGTCAGGGGCCGTTGCAGCGCGGTCGCCCCCTTCGGCCGCCCAGGCGACTGCCGGGAAGACAAACAGGACGACGAAGGCCTTTGCATGGAAGCGCATCGTTCGCTGCCCAAAGCAATTGGTATGCCGCTCGCGCCCACGCTCCCCCATCGGGCCGGCGACGCCCGCAATGCTCTTCGGATCGGCGGCGGGGTTGCCCATCCGTCTGAATTTGCACGTCATGTCAGCGGCGACTGGAGCTCGCTCGGTAGCGTCGCCGGTCTGTGGTGCATCTACGGCGCGCTCGCGTTGCGTCACGCTCGCGGTGGCCAGCGTCCGACGATCGGCGGCTGGCGCCGTCGCCACCGGGTTCGAGCCCCAAACAAGCGGGCCGCGCCATGCGTAGGAACTCCAAAGCCGATCTGCGCGGCTGGGGGCAGTATGGCGGGGCGGTGCGAGGGGGGCAAGGCCGGGTAAAGGCGCGCTCGGCAAGGCGGAGGGCGGCCGAGGGGCGGGTCGAGGGCGCAAGGAGGCCAGGGCGGTCGGCGAAGAGGCCGCGCCTGGGGGACGATGTCAGCGGTCGGGGGAGACAGAGCCAGAGGACGTCGGGCGGGGCGCGGGCGGATGGGGCGAGGGGTCGGCGGGGTCGGGGTCGATGGTCTGAGGCTCGAAGTCGCACTCGGTCTGCTGGGGCAAGCGGGCGGGCTCGGGCGGCGGTGGGGCGGCACGACCGAGGTGGTCGAGGATGCGGCTGAGCGCTACGGCCTCGGCGATCAGCGCGATGAGTTGCAGCGGGTGCCCGCAGCGGGGGCACGAGGCGACGTCGACTTTGAAGACCCTGCGCAGCAGGGCGGCCCAACGCCAGCGGCGGGCGGTGGCCTGGGGCGTGGGCGGCGGCGCGAGGGCGTGCGGGTCGGCGCCGTCGGCGACCGGGGCGTTTGTGGGGGCCGCAGCGACGGGGGCGTCTGCGGGCGCGGTAGCGGGCGGCGCGGCGGGCAGCAGCGCGGCGAGCTTGGCGCGGTGCCGGGCATGCGGCGCGAGCAGACCGTGGTAACGGAGGGTGTGCTGAAAAGGCGGGGGGATGAGTAACGCCAGCCGACGCATCAGCGCCAGCGGGTCGAGTTCGAGGTGGGTCGAACCATCGTACCAGGGGCGCTTGAGTTGGTAGCGGATACGGCCGGAGGGCAGGCGCTTGAGCCGCGTATGGGCCAAGGGCGGGCGCAAGGCGTAGCGGATGAGATGCTCCAGTCCCGCACGATCCTCAGCGGTGAGGGCGACGTTGGCGTGGACGCCAAAACCGTCGACGGAAGCGCAGCGCGGGCGAGCCGGCGGCGGCCAGGCTTCGGTTGCAGCAAGCGGCGCGCGGGGGCCAGCGCCTCGGCGACCGCGTTATCGAGCGGCGTGGGCTCGCGCTCGGCGGCGGCCTCATCCTGTTCGAGGCGACGTGCGAAGAGCCGGCAGACACGACGGTGCACGCCCAAGGCCACCTGGGCCACCTCGGCGTCGGTCGGCGGCGGCAGCACCATCGGACGCAGCGCCTCGCCATCGACGACGAACACGGCGTCCGGGGCGATGACGTGGGCGTGGACGTTGAGGTTGATCGCGGAGCCGAAGCGTTGCAGCGCACAGGGCGGCCGTCTGCACGCCGTCGAGGCCGAGAACGCGAGCGCGGCGGCGCTGATAGGCCGCCAGCGTGCGTAGAAGTCATCTCACAAATGAGCGAGCCGGCCGAGGGGCTAGGAGCGGCGAGCACCGGAGCGGAACGTACGGGTTGGTACGTGAGCACCGGAGCGGAGCCGCGACAACGCCGTCGGGTGGCGCAGCCATTTGTGAGATGACTTCTAGGCTGCGCCCGAGCACCGCCGTCAGCTTCGGCTCTTGTGCCATCGCCCGGCGCAGCGCGTGGGGATAGGTGAACACCCACTGACGATACGGCAGCGCGGGCAGCAGGGTGTCGACCAGCGTCGCGGCCAGCTCGCCCATGCGCCGCCCTTGACAGCTGGGGCAGATGCCCCGCGATTTGCACGAAAAGGGCACGAACAGGTCGTGGCCGCAGGCAGCGCAGTGCAGCCTGGCGCACCCGTAGGCCAAGATGCCGCATTGCAGGTAGCGCCGAAAGGTCTGTTCGACGTAGCGCGGGTAGCCTTCACCGTGCGTGCTACGCGCGCGTCCCTGCTCGAGGAAGGTCTCCAGCTGTTCGCGCACGAGCTGGTAGAGCACCGTCCGCTCGGGTTGCCGCTGCACGTAGGTGCGTGGGGCGCATCCGGGTGCGGCGCAGGAGCGACTCGGCGCGGCGTCGGCCATGCACCGCGCCAGCGCACCGTCTGTACCAGCGACGCCGCGGCCGTGATCTCATGGTGTTGGCGCGCCCAGCGGCCTCAGCGGTCCGGATCTCGGTCCGGCTTCCGCCCGCCACCACCCCCTGCCGGCGTGGCGCGGTCCGTCGGTGGTCCCCGAAGGGCCTTTTGGCGTGCGGCCGACAATGAGCACTTCGGCGCCCGAGACCGGAACGGACCTCCAGGGCATGGTGCTTGCAATGGCAGCCGGCCACGAGCGGGTGCCGGCCACGAGCGGGTGCCACGCACCGCCGCGCCGCCCCCTCTGCCAACGTGAGTGAGACAGTCGACCCCTGTGGAATTACCCATGCAGCGCTCCATCGGCAGCAAGCCCCACGGAGCGCGGATCGTGACAACACCGGCCACAGCGGTCAACGCGCCCCTGACGCGCCCCTGACGCTCGCCCCTGACGCTCGCCCCTGGGCCGCTGACCCCGCCGCCGACGGTCGGACGAGGCACTGGGCGAGACCGGGCTGGACACCCACCCGGCAGGAGCGGTAGGGCTGCGGTATGGGCCACCGTCACGCGCGACCTCTATCCATTGCGGCCCTCGGCGATCCGCACCACGACGACGACCTCGATCACCCCGATGCGGCGATCGAGGACAGTGAGGCCTTTCGTGCGCTCTGCGATCTGGGCGCGGAAGCGCACGGGGGCGATTCCCGAGGCTTGGCTCGCCAGGCACGTCCTGGGCCTCACGCCGGGCGCGGACTGGCCACTGCAGCGCGCGGCGCTGGAGGCGCTGCTCCAGCGGCTGCAGTTCGCCAGACGCGATGGCCTGCTGGTGCGGCGGGGCCCGGCGCGAAGGGAGCTCTTCGGCGAGTACAAGACGCGTCGTGCGCAGGGGCCGGCGCGCGGCTACAGCACGTTGCTGCGCGCGCTCAGCCCCTTGCGGGCGAGCTGCGATTGCCCGGACTTCGTCAAGAGCTCGCTCGGGCTGTGCAAGCACCTGTTGACGGTGGTCGACACCCTCGCCGCCGACGCGCCTCGCTGGCAGCGCGCGCTGGCCGGCGAGCCGCGGGCCACGATCGACTGCGGCCCCTGGTTGAGCTGGAACCCCGTGCGGCCGCTCTGCGGCGCCGGCGATTGGCTGGCGCGGGTCGCGCTACAGCAGCCGGTGCCGGCGCCCGCAGGCGAGCCCCACGGGCCGCGCTCCCGGCTCCACCCGGCGCCGGCGCGGCAGCGCTGGTTCGGCCGGCCGGTGGCGGGCGTGGCGCCACTGCTCGAGGCCTTCGCGGATGACCTGCCGAAGCGGCAGCGGCTCGTCGAGGCGTTGCTCAAGTGCGCCGAAGCCGCGCCGGCCGGCGGGGCGGCGAGCGTGCGCGTCGAGCCCGCGCTGCGTGTCCAGCTTGCGACCGAGCGCGATCGACTGGCCCGCAGCGCGAGCTGCAGCCTGCCGGCCCCCGAGCTGCGCCGCGCGCTGCGTTCGCTCAAGGTGCCGCTCTATCCCTATCAGCTCGAGGGCGTGCAGCGCGCGCTGCGCGGTGGCCGGCTGCTGCTGGCCGACGACATGGGCCTGGGCAAGACCGCCCAGGCCATCGCCACGGCGCATGTGCTGTGGAGCACGGGCCGCGTCGCGCGTGGCCTGCTGGTGGTGCCGGCCAGCCTCAAACCGCAGTGGCAGCGCGAGTGGCAGCACTTCAGCGACGCGCCGCTGCAGCTCGTCGAGGGCGGGCCCGCCGAGCGTCGGCGGCTCTACGGCGCGACGCGGCGCGGCTTTCTGCTGACCAACTACGAGCAGGTGCTGCGCGACCTCGACGAGCTGCGCCGCTGGGGCGCCGACCTCGTGGTGCTGGACGAGGCGCAGCGGATCAAGAACTGGGCGACGAAGACGGCGATCTGCGTCAAGCAGCTCGAGGCAACCTATCGCGTGGTGCTGACCGGCACACCGCTGGAGAACCGCCTCGACGAGCTGGCCTCGATCCTCGACTGGATCGACCCACTGGCGCTGGCGCCCAAGTGGCGCCTGGGGCCCTGGCATTCGGTCGTCGTCGACGGCACGCGCGAGGTGATCGGCGCCCGGAACCTCGACACGCTGCGCGAGCGCCTCGCCGGCTGCATGCTGCGGCGCGTGCGGCGCGAGGTGCTGACGCAGCTCCCGCCGCGCACCGACACGCGGCTGCCGGTCGAGCTGACCGAGCCGCAGCGCAACGAGCACGACGCGCTCAACCAGCCGATCGCCCAGCTCTGCCAACGCGCCAGGAAGCGCCCGCTGACCCAGGCCGAGTTCCTGCGGCTGATGCAGCTCCTCACGATGCAGCGCATCTACTGCAATGGCCTGGCGCTGGCCAACTTCGCCACGACGTGGCCGAACCTGGCGGCCCAGGCCGAGCCGACCGACGAGGCGCTGCAAGGGCTCTTCAGCCCCAAGCTGCGCGAGCTGCGCGAGGTCGTCGCCAACCTCGTGGTGGCGCAGGGGCGCAAGGTGGTCGTCTTCAGCCAGTGGCGCCGGATGCTGCGGCTGGCCGAGTGGGCGCTGCGCGGGGTGCTCGAGGGCGCCGGGCTGCGGGCGGTCTATTTCTCGGGCGAGGAGGCGCAGCGGCGGCGCACGCAGAACCTGGTCGACTTCCACGACGACCCGCGGACCTGCGTGCTGCTGGCCACCGACGCGGGCGGCGTCGGCCTCAACCTGCAGCGGGCGGCGAGCTGCGTGATCAACCTCGAGCTGCCGTGGAACCCGGCGGTGCTCGAGCAGCGCATCGGTCGCATCTACCGCCTGGGGCAGAAGCTGCCGATCGAGGTCTACCACCTGGTGAGCGAGGAGGGCATCGAGTCGCGCATCGTCGACCTCGTCGCCGACAAGCGCGCGCTCTTCACCGGCCTCTTCGACGGCACCAGTGACGCGGTGCATTTCGAGCGCTCGGGCAGCTTCCTCTCGCAGGTCGAGCGCATCGTAGAGCTGCCGGTGGTGCCCTTGGTGGACGAGGGCGCCGAGACGGAGACGGAGACGGAGGCCGAGGCCGAGGCCGCGCGCCTGGCCGACGTCGAGCTCGCCACGGGTGCGATACACGGGGGCCCCGGGGAGGCGGAGGACGGCGCCGCTGGCGCCACCGATCGGGGCGGCGTCAGCGGCCCCAGCCCCAGGGGCGGCGGCGCACACGGCGCGTCGCCCCTCGGCACGCCGGCGGAGCAGCTCGCGGCGCTGTTCTCGCAGCTGCACCTGCGACCGGCGCCGGACGGGCGCGTGACGATCGAGGCGCCGGCCGAGGCCGCCACCGCGCTGGCGGCCGTCTTCGCCGGCATGGCGCGCCTGTTGGCGGGAGCGACCCCGAGCGCAGGACCCGCCGCGGAGTAGGGACCCGCGCATTGAAGAGCGCGACGCGGCTCAGCCCCGCTGGCCGCTCGCGCCCTGCGCCTCGCGGCGCGCGGCCGCTTCACGGCGCTTGGAGCGCCGACCAGGGACGCTCTCGGGGCTCGGCGACGGTGAGGGCGTGGCGGGGGCCGCGCGGCCGCGCAGGGTCCAGTAGCTCCAGACGAAGCAGCCGGTGTAGAGCGCGATCACCAGCAGCGTGAGGGTGCGGTAGCCGATCGCGATCGAGGTGTACTCGAGGGCGCCGCCGAGCATCGTGCCGACGATGTTCCAGCCGAAGGCGGTCGCGGCCATCGGCGTGCCGGCGAAGAGGAAGCCGAAGACCAGGTTGGCGAAGAAGATCGGCGAGAGCAGCAGCGCCGACGCCAGGAGGTAGCGCAGCGCCAAGCTTTCGACGCCGAGCAGGCGATCGGGTGGCACGAGATACTGCACGATCAGACTGCCCAGGAGCAGCGCGAAGAGCGGCTCCGGTCGCTTCAGTCGCAGGCGATCGACGAGCAGGTTGGCCAGCAGCACCGAGATCAGGATCGCGGCGAAGACCAGCGCGTTGACCAGCCAGGTCGCGCCGAAGAGCAGCAAGAACTGAATCACGCTCTTGGTCTCGAGCAGCAGAAAGGCGGCCCCCATCAGCGCAAAGGCGCCGTGGGCCTGCAGGCTGCGCAGCCGCGCCTGGCCCGCGAGCACCAGCCCGCCCACGCCACAGCCGACGAAGAGCAACATGATCCAGACGTACATGCTGGGCAGCGTCGGCCGCTCCATGTAGAGGAAGGGCCAGTCGTCGGTGGCCGGGGGCGGGCTGTTCTGCAGCTCGACGCTGTCGCGGAGCTTGGGCCCGATGGCCAGCGCCGCGAGCATGCCGCCGCGCTCGTCGGTGTAGGCCTGCACCAGGGGCGCGTGGCCGAACACGCCCTGCAGCATGCCGGCGAGCTTGTCGGCCAGCCAGGCCTTCCGATAGTAGTTGTAGAGCACCAGCACGCCGTCGTCCTTGAGCAGCCGCCGCGCCTGCTCGAAGGACTGCTGGGTGAAGAGGAAGCTCTCGAGCCGGATGTTGGCGAAGCCCGAGAGCGCGGCGAGCGAATCCGGTAGCGCGAAGATCACGAGGTCATAGCGCCGCGTCGCCCGCTGCATGAAGGCGCGGCCGTCGGTGATGTGCACGTTGACGCGCGGATCGCTGTAGGGCTTGGCCGGGTGGAACTGGCGCCCTGCGGCCTGAATCTCGCGGTCGATCTCGACCGCGTCGATGCGCTGCGCCCCATAGTGCAGCGCGTAGGACACGTCGCTGCCCGAGCCCGCGCCGATGATCAGCACGTCGGCGTAGGGCTTGTTGCCGCGGCGCCGCAGCACCTCGGTGTAGGGATAGTCGTAGATCGGCTCCTTGGTGCCGACCGGCTGCATCGACTGGTGGCCGACCCCGTTGGCCGTCAGCGCGAAGCCCAGCTTCTCGTTGGGGGGCTCGAGCGGCCAGACGTCGATGCGTTGGTAGGGGGACCACTTGACGTAGTGCGTGGGCGCGGCGGCGATGATCAGCAGCACCACCCCCGCCAGCAGCACCAGGGCGTTGGGCCAAGCCTCGCGCCGCGACAAGAGCACGATCAGCAGCCCGGCGCTGGCAAACCAGAAGGGCGGCGCCAGCCCCAGGTAGGCGCAGAGCGTGAAGGCGACGATGCCCGACAGGCTGCCGGCGATGTCGATCGAGTAGGCGACGATCGGTCGATAGGCGGAGAAGCAGCGACCCGCCTCCTGCGCCAGGCTGGCGAAGATCAGCGCGGTCAGGCCGAAGAGCAGGGCCAGCGAGAGCCAGAGCGGGATCCGCAACAGGGTGCTGTTGATGCCGAAGAAGAGCTGGCCGAGGTGCTCGCGCAGATAGGAGACGTCGACCTGCGAGACGAGCACATAGGCGATCAGCAGCAGCAGCACCTGCGGCGTCAGGTCGAGCAGGCGCGTGGCCTTCTGCACCAACAGGAACCCGAGCCCGATGCCGAGGAAGACCGAGATCAGCACGAAGTTGGAGAAGTAGCCCAGGTAGAGCACCTGGGCGCTGGTGAAGCGAATCAGCGCCAGCTCGAGATAGAGCATGGCGAAGGAGAGGCCGAAGAGGCGCACACCCGCCTGCTGGGCCCGTAGACGAGAAATCAGTGTTGGCATCGCGACCCGCCTCGTTGAAGGGGAGCGATTGTCGCAGGGGTGGCCGGCGAGCCCAAGATTCCGGGCGGCCCCGCGGGCGGACGCACGAACGCTAGCGGGCGACCACGCGACCGGCCGTGTACCGGAGGTGCGCCAACCAGGCGGCGTCGCGCCGGCACGCGCCGAGCTCGACAGCGGCGCCGTCGCGGTCGAGGCAACCTTGCGCGCGACCTTGCTGGAGGGCGAGTTGATGGGGTTCGCCCTGGCCCGCGGCCGAGACGCTCAGCACCTCATCGTCGGGCTGGGTGGCCCGGTGGGGGCGCGGTCGGGGACCACCGTTGCTTCAGACTTTGCGAATGGGACCCGGATAGTCTTCCAGCACCGGATCGGAGGTCACCAGGGTGATGCCCTCGATCAGCGCCTGCGCGATCAGCATGCGGTCAAAGGGATCCTTGTGGAGGGCTGGAAGGCCCCCGACGGCCACCGCATGGGCACCCGCGATCACCAGCTCGGTGTACCCATTGTCGAGCAGCCCGCGCCGCAGACGAGCGGGATCGACCCGGAAGTCGTCACGTCCGAGTCCCTGCTTGATCGTGATTTCCCATAGGCTGACCACGCTGAAGAGCAGCTCGTTTCGAGCGTCGTTGATCAGCTTGCGCGCGGCGGCCGTCAAACGCCGTGGCTGACCGGCCGCCCAAAGCAACAGATGCGTGTCGAGCAGAAGCTTCACGTGCCACCGGCGAAAAGGCGCTGGATCTCGGCTGCCCCCATGCTGTCGAAGTCATCTGGCACGTCGATGTCTCCGAGCATGAAGCCCAGACGCCGCATCTCACCCGGCGCTGGCGCCTCCAGCGCCATGACCTTCACCAGCGGCTTACCAGCCTTGGCGATCACGAAGGGCTCGCCCTTCGCGGCCTGCGCGACCAGGCGCGAGAGGTGAGTCTTGGCCTCGTGAATGTTGATGCTGCGCACGGCTCACCTCTGCTGGCACGAGTGGACTAACGCTGGTTAGTCTACTTTTCGTGGCCAGGCTGTCAAGGGCAAAGGAGTCCATCACGGGATCCGGGACCCTGCGCCGCCCACGCTCCACTCCGCTTCCCGCACCCTTTGCGCTCCACCCCATCGCGGGATTCTCACGCCCCCACGTCACGACTGAGCGAGAGCGCGGGCAGGGATTAGCGCGGGGCACAACAGCAGGGGGGCCGTCTAGAGCTGCGTGATGCCGTGCAGGTGCCAGGCGAAGGTCAGGCCGTAGGTGACGAGGGCCATCAGCGCCCCGGCGAAGGACAGCGTGCGCTGGCGACAACGCCAGAGCAGGGTCGCGCCGAGGGAGACGATCAGCAGCTTGCCGAGCACGAAGGCGAAGGGCCCGCGCTCCAGTAGCTCCTGCATCAGCGGGTTGGCCTCGGCGGCGAGGCCGGCGCGCACGAAGAGCAGGGTCAGCACGGCGTCGATCAGGTTGAGGACCAGGGTCAGGCCGAGCATCAGCTCGATCCACTGCGCGCGCGTCGAGGGCGGTCGTAGGAGCGGGCGCGGGAGCGCGGGCCGGGTCCAGAGCGCGGGGTCGGTGGCCCGCTGCGGCAGGGCGAGGGCGACAGCGCTGGGACGCGGCTGCAGCATGTAGCTGCGCCATTGCACGGACGGTGCCACGCCGGTCACGCGCCGTATCACGTTGAAAGCAGGCGAATCGGCAAACGCGGACGACCGCGCGCACCGGGCCTACATCGGGAACGAGCGGGGAGCGCATGCCACAGGGTGGGGTGCGGGGGCCCCGCCCATGGCCTGGCTGAAACTACGGCTGTGGGGCAGCCAGCTCGTCGCGCACCAGGCGGTTGACCAGCGCGCCGTCGACGGCGTCCTTGTGCTGCTTCAAGACCTGGCCGGTGACGCGGCCTGCGGCCTGCGCACCGGTCACGCCCAGCTCGGCGATGATGCCGCGCACCAGCGCGCGCGTCGCTGCTTCGTCGAGCTTCTTGGGCAGCCAGCGCCCGAGGTACTCGACCTCGAAGGCCAACCCCTCGGCCATCGCCTGCGCGCGTGGCCCCAGGGCCGCGTACTCGTCCCGCGCCTTCTGCATCTTCTTGACGTAGGCCGCGATCACGCGCTGGTAGAACGCATCGTCCACTGGCTCGCTGAAGCCCGGTGCCGTCTTGACCACCGCGGCCTCGCTCTCGACCTGCCGCAGGGCGGCGAGGCGCTGCTGGTCCTTGCTCCGCATCGCCTCGCGCAGCTCGGCGCGCAGCTCCTCATGAATGCTCATCGTCCTTCACCTTCCCGCCGGGCCGCCGCGGACCCCGCGCCCGCGGAGCTTGCGCGAGCGTCGGCGGCCGGTCAACGGCTCAGCGCGGACACGGCGTGGGCGTCCGCCCGGCGGCGGCTCGACCACACTCCGGGGCTGGCCCTAAGGGCGCCGCGCCCCTGGTTTGACCGGCCCGGGCCTCCGTGTCATAGACCCTCGCGCCGGGCCTCTGGCGCCCTTTCTAGCGAGGAGCAACCTGATGCGAGCAACCGCCCTTCGAACGAGCTTCGGACTGATGCTGACCGCCGCGCTGCTGCTGAGCCTCGGCGCGTGCAAGAAGAAGGACGGCGCCACGCCGACGGCCGGCCCGATCGCCGTCGGCGGCGCCCAGCCGCAAGGCGCTACCGCAGGCGGCGCTCAGGCTGGTGCCGCGGCGATCGCCGGGAGCATTACCGAGACGATGGACGCCGGCGCGTATACCTACCTCAAGCTGGCCACGAGCAAGGGCGAGGTCTGGGCGGCCGTGCGCAAGACGAAGGTCAGCGTCGGTCAGCAGGCCACGGTGACGCAGGCGATGCTGATGTCCGACTTCGAGAGCCCGACCCTCAAGCGCAAGTTCGAGCGGATCTACTTCGGCGCCCTCGCTGGTGCCGCGGCGTCGCACCCGTCGCAGGGGGGCCCAATGGGCGGCCCGATGGGCGGCATGATGGGCAAGGGTCACGGGGGCACGCAGGGGATGCCGAGCGCCGGCGACCTGCAGGTGGCCCACGGCCGCGTCGGCAACGCCGCGAAGTTGACGCTGGCTCGGCCGCTGCCCAAGGCCGAGGGCGCCAACGCCTACACGATCGCCGAGCTCTACGCGCAGCGCGCGGCGCTGGCCGGCAAGGCCGTACGGGTCCGCGGTCAGGTCACCAAGTTCAACGCCGAGATCATGGGGCGCAACTGGGTTCACCTGCAGGACGGCAGCGGCTCGAGCGAGCGGGACGACTTCGACCTGACCGTCACCACCAAGGACACGGCCCAGCCGGGTCAGGTGGTGCTCGTCCAGGGCCTCGTGCAGCGGGACCGCGACTTCGGCGCCGGCTACCGCTACACCGTGATCGTGGAAGGCGCCACGCTCAAGTAGGCCGCGTCGGCGAGTAGGCTGCGTCGGCGAGTAGGCCGCGCCGGCCACCGCGCAGGGCCTGCCGGCCCGCGCCGGAACGCTCGCGGGGACGGCCCGCCCTGCTGCGCGGGGGGCGACCCGGCGTCGTGCCGTCCCCGGGGAATGCACGCCGGCGCACCCGGGTTGTGGCCTCGACGGCTTCATCGCTTCACCCCGGGAGGTTCTTCATGCGTCGTCAGCGCCTTGGCGTGATGGTCACCGTGGCCCTCGTGGCCGCAGCGATCGGCTCCGGCATCGGCCTCTACAGCCGCGTGCCACGCGAGACCCGCATCACCTTCAGCGGCCACCCGGCCCTCGCCGCGAGCAGCGACCTGGCCGCGCTGCCCTCGATCGCCGATGTCGCCGAGCGCGTGCTGCCGAGCATCGTCAGCATCGCCTCGAGCCGCCGCGTGCAGGCCCAGCCGAACATGGATCCCTTCTTCCGCTTCTTCTTCGGCGACCGCGAGCCACCCGAACAGGTCCAGCGGGGCCTGGGCTCCGGTGTGGTCGTGGACATCGACGGCCGCATCGTGGTGATCACCAACAACCACGTCGTGGGCGGCGCCGACTCGATCGAGGTCTCCCTCGGCGACGAGCGCAAGTTCAGCGGTCGCCTGCTCGGCACCGACGCCAAGAGCGATCTGGCGGTGATCGAGCTCAAGGGCGCCAAGGACCTCCGGCCGCTGGCGATCGGCGACAGCGCGCGCCTGCGGCTGGGGGACCTGGTGCTGGCCGCGGGCAGCCCCTTCGGCCTGAGCCAGACCGTGACGATGGGCATCGTCTCGGCCAAGGGCCGCGCGCACCTCGGCATCGTCGACTACGAGGACTTCATCCAGACCGACGCGGCGATCAACCCCGGCAACTCGGGGGGCGCCCTGGTCAACGCCGCGGGTCAGCTCGTCGGTATCAACACGGCGATCTTCTCGCGCAGCGGCGGGTATCAGGGGATCGGCTTCGCGATCCCGACCAAGATGGCGCTGCCGATCGTGCGTAGCCTGGTCAAGACGGGCAAGGTGGTGCGCGGGTACCTCGGCGTGATGATCCAGGACGCGCCAGCCGACATGGCGCGTGCGCTGGGGCTGCCCCACACGCGCGGCGCGCTGGTGGGCGACGTCGTCGCCGGCGGACCCGCGGCCAAGGCCGGACTACAGCGCGGGGACTTCATCGTCAAGCTGGACGGCGAGCCGATCAAGCAGGCCGACGAGCTGCGCAATGCGGTCGCCGCGCTAGGCCCCCAGCGTACGGTGACGGTGGAGTACCTGCGCAACGGCCAGAGCCGGACGACGCAGGCGCGGCTGACCGAGCTGCCGGCCGACGGGGCGGCCGCGGTCGCGAGCGGTGGCAGCGACCCGGCGAAGGGTGCGCCCGGGCTGTGGGTCGCGCCGCTGACGGCGGAGGCTCGCGAGCGCTTCCGCATCGGCCGGGAGGTGCGCTCGGGCGTGGTCGTCACACGCGTCGATCAGGAGAGCGCGGCCGCCCAGGTCGGGCTGCAACCAGGAGACGTGATCTTGCAGGTCAATCGCGTTAGTATCGATTCGGTGAGCGGATTCACACACCAGTATGAGCGTGCCGCGCAGCGCGTGCTGCTCTTGGTTCGACGCGAGGGCGCCACGTTCTTCCTGCTCCTGCCCAAATAGCCTCGAGTTCGTGGTTCACGACCAGGGGCAAGGCCCCAGAGGAGGTCAGATGCAGCTCGACACCACGTATCGCGGACTCAGCGCCGCCGAGTCCGCCACCGCCACTCGGATGCTGGAGAAGTTCTCGCCGCGCCTCGTCAGGCTGCTCGACGAGCCCAGCTCGCTGCGGGCCGTCGTCGAGAACGGCGCCGAGATGACGGTCACGCTGACGGTCAGCCAACGCCGCGGTGATCTGACCGCGAGCACCGGAGATCGCGAGCTCGCGCCCGCGATCTCTGACGCCTGCGACAAGCTGCGCGCGCAGCTCGTGCGCCAGCGCCACCGGCGCGAGGCCGAGCGCCATCGCGCCACCGGCGGCACTGAGTAGCCGCCCCACGTCCCGCGACCTGCCCGCCGCCGATTGACCACCTCCCCTGCCGCTGCCAAGATCCAAGGGCCTCCGCGCCCGCCGGCCGGCGGCGAATGCATGCTTCACCGCACCCGCGCAGCGCAGCCTCGATCGATCCACGGACTGGCCGCGTGCCTGCTGCTTTGGAGCGCCTGCTCCTCGGGGCCGCCGCCGGCCGGGGGCCTCGGTGAGCGCTGCAGCGCCGCGCGCCGCTGCGCCTACCCGCTGCAATGCCGCGACAGCGTATGCGCGCCGGGAAACCTGACCCAGGATGGATCGCTGGTCTTCGGCGACGGCGGGCTGCGGCCCGAGGCCCGCACCTTGGACGCCGCGCTGCGGCGCGAGGGCGGCGCGCTGGGCTGCGACGGCGGAGGCTGCGCCGCGTCGGTCACGATCGTCGCCGACGCGGCCGGACGCCGCTGGTCCAACGGCACCCTGGCGGCGTCGTGCAGCGGCTACCGCCGACCGACGCCTCCCTACCGCTACGAGGGGGCCGTCGGCGACGGCCTCTACGCCGTGCAGCCGCCGGGGCAGGGCGCCCTGCAGGTGCAGTGCGACATGCAGACCGCTGGCGGCGGCTGGACGCTGGTGCAGCGCACGGTCTGGTCCTGGACGGCCTCGCAGACGCTGATGACGGGCTTCGCGGCGTTCTGGGAGCAGACGATCGGCGACGTCGGCGCGCTCAGCGGCGCCTGGCGCGCTGCCGGCAAGCTATGGCTGGCCTGGAACGTCGACCGCGAGCTGCTGATGGCCTACACGCCCCGCAAGGCCGCTACCGGCAATTCCTGCGGCACGCTCTTCTACCGCGGCACCAGCGCCGTACTGACCGGCGATGCGGCGCAGAAGGTGATGACCCTCGGTGGCCTCCAGGGCCTGCCGGGCTTCGACAGCTCCGTGTTCTCGCTCTCGACCACCGACTCGGGGCCCGCGGCGAGCACCTGCGTGACCGCGGCCAGCGCCGTGCCGTGGTTCTACACCGCCTGCTGCTCGAGCTGCCCGACCTATCTGGGAGGCTACTGGAGCGACGAGCCCCGTCCGATGGTCGGCTTCATCGGCGCCACGGCGGACCTCAACGGGCACACGGCGGCCGAGGCCTGCGGCGCCGATGCCGCGATCAAGAGCGTCGAGACCGGCGACGCGAGCAATCCGCTCGGTCACGCCTTCTACGGCCTCAACCGGCTCGAGGTCTACCTGCGCTGAGGGGCCCGCCGCCGCGCAGCTCCGGGACGTGGCGCCCGAGCAGCTCGGCCAGCCCTGCCAGCTCCGGCAGCCGAGCCAGCGCCTGCGCCACGTAGCGTAGCGAGAGCGGGATGAAGGGTAGGAAGCTCGGGTTGCCGCGCACGCGCTCGATGAAGACGAAGCGTCCGGCGTCCTTGAGCTTGCGCTGCACCGTTTGCAGCCAGAACATGCGCTCCAGCTCGGCGCGGGTGACGGACACCGGCGCCTGCGCCTGGTAGTGCGCGAGCAGCTCCTCGACCAGTGGCAGGCCGAGATCGAGGTACGAATCGCGGAGCAGCCCGACCAGGTCGTAGACCAGCGGGCCGATCAGCGCGTCCTGGAAGTCGAGCAGCCGCAGGCGCGGCACGCCGCTCGGCGTGGTCTGCAGCATCAGGTTGCGGCTCTGGTAGTCGCGGTGCACCCAGGCCGTCGGCAACGCCACCAGCAGCTCCACGAGCCGATCGAAGTGGCCCTCGAGCGCGCCGCGTTCGGCGGCGCTGAGGCGCACGCCGCGCTGCGCCTCGAGCAGCCACTCGCGGAAGTGATCGAGCTCCCAGCGCAGCAGGGCAGCGTCGAAGCGCCGCTGGAAGCAAATGCAGTCCTGCGGACCGACCGCCGCGTAGCGTTGCAGCGCCAGCAGCAGGTCGATCGCCTCGCGGTAGATGCGCCCGCGCGCGGCGTCGTCGGCCTCGGCCACGTACGCGCCCAGCGTCACGTCGCCGAGATCCTCGAGCAACAGCAGGCCCTCCTCGCGCAGGTAGTCGTGGATCACCGGCACCGGCAGGCCGCCGGCCGCGAGGAAGCGCTGCAGCTCGTAGAAGGGCAGCTCGCGCGGTCGCTCGGCGCCGCTGGCCTCGTCCGAGCGCAGCGGATCGGCGGGTAGCTCCATCACGATCAGGGTCCGCGGGGGCGTCTCGTGGCTGCCTACGCGGTGATAGATCCGCGTCGAGGCGTCCCCCACCAGACGGGTGATCGTGAAGGCCCGCGGGCCCCATAGCTGCTGGAGCGGCGCCGCCAGCGCGACGCGCAGCTGCTCGGGCGTCTTGGGCTGCGCGCTTGAGGCCATCGGTCGGGCGACTATACAGTCGAGGGTATGGTCGACTCAACGCCACCGGCGCTGCTGCGTGCGATTCGGAGTGAGGCCGAGCGGCTACGGCACCCGCTGGAGCACGCGCAGGCCGAGCGCTTGGGACGGCTGCTGCAGCTGCTCTCCCACTGGGCGCAGCGCATCCGGCTCACGGGCAGCGCCGATTCGGAGCAACTGGTGCGGCGGCACCTGGCCGACGCGCTGATGCTGGCCGCCGCGCTGCCGCTGCAGCGCACCCAGCACTGTCTCGATGTGGGCAGCGGCGGGGGGCTGCCCGCGCTGCCGACGGCGGTGCTGCGACCCGAGCTGGAGATCACGCTGGTCGAGCCCCAGCAGCGCAAGTGCGCCTTTCTACGCACCGCCATCCACGCGCTGGCGCTCGAGGGCTGCCGCGTGTTGCAGCAGCGCCTGGAGCAGGCCTCGCTCGGCCCAATCAACGTCGCGTGGTCGCTGGCCACGTTCTCCCCCGACGAATGGCTGCGGCGCGCGTTGCCGCTGCTGGCACCGGGTGGGCTCGCCGTGGCCTTCGTGGTGCGACCCGAGGTCGTGGCCGCGCCCCCGGCCGGGCTGGTGCTCTGCGCCACGCACCGCTACACGCTGGCCGACGACACGCCGCGCGCCTTGCTCGTGCTGCGCCGCGAGGAGGCTGCCGATGCTCGAGACTGAGGGCGTCACCCGCTTCCGTGCGTTGCATCAGGAGGGCCCGCTCGACGAGGCGGGCGCAGCTCAGGCCGCGCCTGCGCTGCTCGCCTGGCGCCGGCTGCTGCACCAGCTCGCCCTGATCGGCCAGCAACCGCAGCGCTATGGCGGCCTGGGCTTCGGTAACGTCAGCGTCCGGCTGGGGCCCCCGCGCGCGGCCCCCGGCTCACGACCCTTCCTGATCACGGGCACGCAGACCGGCGCGCCCGAGCGCCTGCCCGTCGACCAGCTCTGCGTCGTCACGCGCTACGAGCTCCAGCACAATGCCGTGCACAGTCGCGGTCCCGTGCGGCCCTCGTCGGAGGCGCTGACGCACGGCGCGATCTACGACCTGTCCGCGCGCATCGGCGCGGTGCTGCACGTCCACAGCCCGGTGCTCTGGCAGCAAGCCAGGGCGCTGGGCCTGCCGCAGACCCCCGCCGACGTCGCGTACGGCACGGTCGAGATGGCGCGGGCGGTGCAGCGGCTCGACGACGCCACCGAGCACGCTGGGCCACGCGCCCGGGCGCGGGTGTGGGTGATGGCAGGCCACGAGGACGGCGTGATTGCCTGGGGACGCGACCTCGACCAGGCCGGGGCAGCGCTGCTCTGCGAGCTCGCGCGCGCCTACGCGCTGCCGATGGGCTCGTAACCACAGCTTGGCGTAGTCGTTCGCGCGACTACCCTAGGCGCAGCAGCACGGCCCAGACCACGGCGCCCACCAGCAGCAGGCCCACGGCGACCTGAACCACGAGCCACCGGCGCTCGCGGCGCGCGGCCGCGGCCCTGGCACCAGGCGAGGTCATGGCCGGCAGGAACATGTGCCCATCGAGGCCGTCGCCCGCCTCTCCGGGCGACCAGGTGCCGGATTCGCAGAAGGGGTCGATGGCCAGCGCGGAGAGGCCCGAGGGCTCGGTGCGGGTGCGCAGGCGCGTCACCAGCGTGTTGATCGCGCCGCGCAGCGCTGCGGTCAGCTCCTCGAACTGCAGCCCCATCCCGCTCGGTCGGCCCCCGTCAGGATCGGGCTGGACCCAGGCGACGCGACAAGCGACGGCGAGCGGCTCACGCGGCGTGAAGAGCAAGCGGCAGGTGACCCGCTCGCCGACCGCCCGCGGCGCACAGCCGGACACGAAGAGCCCCCCAACGCTCAGATTGAGCGCCGTCGCTGGCGTCGGCGGCGAGCCGCCGTTCCAATTGAGCGCAACCGGCTCGCTGAGCAGCACGCGCAGCTGCCGACGCCGTTCGTTTCCTGCATCGAGCATGTCGGGGTCTTGCAGTGTCATGCCCGGCGGACGCGAGGGCAACCAGTTTCTTGGCAGCCGTGGGCCGGCCGATCGCGCCGCCTCGTGGATCGCCGGCGGCGGCGCAGCAGCGCAAGCAACGCGAGGACGCCGAGGCTGAAGGCGCGCGGGGAGGCGGCCCCAGCGGCGCCGACCGCACAACCGGCGACCTCGCCCTGCTCTCCGGTGGCGCCACCTTCTACTGCGACACTGGCCTGCGCGCGGTTCCCCACCGCGTCCTGCGCGACAATGACCAGCGTGTGCGCCCCGGGGGTGAGCTGAACCGGGAAGTCGTAGGGCGCCTGGACGACCCGCCCGGCGGGCTGTCCGTCGAGCAGCAGCACGGCGTCGCGCACGGCGACGTTGTCGCGGACGCGCGCCCGCACGATCACGCGGCTGCCGACGGCAACGCCCGTCGCCGGCGTCAGGATCGTGACCTCGGGCGGTAGCGCGTCACCAGTGACGCCATAGGCCAGCAGCGCTAGGTCACCGCCAGCCGCTGCGCTGATCCAGCCCAGGTAGCTGTCCACGCGCACGGCCCGCCCGTCATCGGTGCAAGGACTGCCATCGGCCCCCTTGACAAGGAAGCTGTTGACGCCGATCACGGCCTCCTGGCCCTGCACCGCCGCCAACACCGGACCGCCCGAGTCGCCCAGGCAGAAGTTACCGCGCCCGGCAGCCGCGCCGACGACGGCCAGCAAGGTCGGCTCGACCGCCGCGACGGCGTTGGTCGTCATGCGCTTGATCCCACCATCGGCCGTCGCGCTCCCGGTCTGGCCGTAGCCCACCAGAGTGATCGGCTGGCCCAGCGTCGGCGCCTGCGCGCCGACCATCAAGGGCGCCACACCGGGCGCTTGCGGCAGCCACACCAGCGCCAGGTCTGGGCTGTTGGGCTGGTCGGCGCGGTACTCCGGATGGACCTTGACGGCCTCGACGGCGTAGCGCCGCACGGCCTCGGCAGCACCGCCCTGGGACGCCCGAGCCGCCGCCGTCGCGGGCAGCGTCAGCTCGAAGGCGAGCTGCGCCGCGTCGACGACGCAGTGGGCCGCCGTCAGCACGGTGTGGGCGCCCACCAGCGTGCCCGTGCACTGCTCGCGCAGGCCGCCGCGCGTCTGAATCGCCAGCCTCCCGACGGCGGGATGCCCGACATAGGCCGAGCCGTTGGTGATCGGCTGCACCAGCTCGCCGACCTCGCCCAGCTCCGTCATCGCGGTCCCGTCGCCACCGCAGGCCAGCAGCGCGCCGGCGAGCGTGGGCATCAGGGCCCGAGCGACGAGCTGCAGGCCAGCCGGGGGCGCGGTTCGTCGCGGGCGCAGCGAGGGGACGAGGCGCCCGGGACGCTGCGCCGCGGGTGGCCGTGAGGAGGAGGAGGGCGTGAGGGGCTGAATGGCGCGCATCGTTTGACCGGTTGCCTCGGGTTGCTTGCTCTGCGGCCTGGACACAGCAAGCACAGTGCCAGCGCCAAGGGGCGCCAGAGACGGCTAAGTTGGCGAAGTTGTGCGAAGCGGCGCGCCCGCGCCGCCGAGCGTCGCGCTCAGCGCGGCGGCAACCGCCCACGAGCTAGCCGGCCACCGACCTAGCCAGCGACGAGGTTGAGCAGGCGACCGGGGACCAGCACGGCCTTGTGGATCGTGAGGCCCTGCAAATGCTTGGCGATCTTCGGATCGGCCTCGGCGGCGGCGCGCACGGCGGCGAGATCGGCGGCGACAGGCACCCGAACGCGGCCGCGGGTCTTGCCGCTGACCTGCACGACCAGCTCGACCTCGTCGACGACCAGCAGCGCCGGGTCGTAGCGGGGCCAGGGCGCGTAGGCCAGCGAGCGCTCGTGCCCGAGCAGCTGCCACAGCTCCTCGGCGACGTGGGGCGCGAAGGGCGCCAGCATCAAGACCAGCGGCTCGGCGACCTCGCGCGGCAGCGTGGCGCGGCCGACCAGCACGTTGTTGAGCTCGATCAGCGCGGCCAGGGCCGTGTTGAAGCGCAGGCGGTCGAGGTCCTCGGTCACGCGCTTGATCGTCTGGTGCAGCAGGCGCCGCAGCTCGGCGTCCGCGGGCGTCTCCACCAGGCACGCGCCATCGGGCGCCTCGCCCTCGCCGCAGACGTTGCGCCAAACGCGGTGCAGAAAGCGATGCACCCCGATGATGTCGCGCGTATTCCAAGGCTTGGAGACCTCGAGCGGCCCCATGTACATCTCGTAGAGGCGCAGCGTGTCGCAGCCGTACTCCTTGAACATCTCATCGGGCGTGACGGCGTTCTTGAGCGACTTGCCCATCTTGCCGTACTCGCGCCGCACGACCTGCCCGCGATAGTAGAACGCCCCGTCCCGCTCCTCGACCTCGGCGGCCGGCACATAGACCCCACGCTCGTCGGTGAAGGCGGCGGCGAGGATGTAGCCCTGGTTGAACAGGCGGCCGAAGGGCTCGGGCGTCGAGACGTGGCCCAGGTCGTAGAGCACCTTGTGCCAGAAGCGCGCATAGAGCAGGTGCAGCACCGCGTGCTCGGCACCGCCGACATAGAGGTCGACGCCGCCGGCGCGCGCGGGCGTGGTCAGCGCGGGCGCGCTCGTCGACTCTGTTGCGGGCGACGTTGCGGGCTCGGCCGCCGCCGCGGGCGGGCTCATCCAGTAATGCTCGGCCGCGGCCGCGGCCAGCGCCTGGTCGTTGCGCGGGTCGAGGAAGCGCAGGTAGTACCAGCACGAGCCGGCCCACTGGGGCATCGTGTTCAGCTCACGCGTGTAGCGCACGCCGTCGCGGACCACCGCGCGCCAGCTCTCCGGCGCGCGTCCCAGCGAGGGCTGCGGCGGACGCGAGAGGTCCTCGTCGACCACGGGGCGGAAATCGTCCATCGGCGGCAGCGCGACCGGCAGCTCGTGCTCCGGCACGGGCTCGGTCTCGCCGTCCGGGCCGTGCAGCACCGGGAAGGGCTCGCCCCAATAACGCTGGCGCGAGAACAGCCAGTCGCGCAGCTTGTACTGCACCTGCCCGCTGCCGATGCCGCGGCGCTCCAGCCAGGCCGTGACCGCGTGCTTCGCCTCCGCGGTCGGCAGCCCATCGAGGACCAGCTCGCCGTGCCGCGACTGGACGCTCTCGCCCTCACCAACGTAAGGGACGCCGTAGTCGCCGACGTGGGCCAGGTAGTCCTCACGCGACGGTGCCGCGCGCCCCGCGGCGGCCCCTTGTTCCGCGATCCAGGCGGCGGGCGGCAGCACCACGGCGCGCAGCGGCAGGCCGCAGGCGCGCGCGAAGTCGAAATCGCGCTGATCGTGCGCCGGCACGGCCATGATCGCGCCCGTGCCGTAACCCATCAGCACGTAGTCCGCGATCCAGATCGGCAGGCGCGCGCCGTTGACCGGGTTGATCGCGCAGGCGCCGGTCGCCACCCCGGTCTTGGTCTTGCCCTCAGCCTGACCGGACTGCCGATCGAGCTCGCTGCGGCGCGCCGTGGCGGCGCGATAGGCCTCGACCGCCGCGCGCTGGCCGGGCGTCGTGAGCTGCGGCACCAGCGGATGCTCGGGCGCGAGCACCATGTACGTCGCGCCGAAGAGCGTATCCGGGCGCGTGGTGAAGACGCGAATCGGCTCGGGCGCTGTCGTACCGGCAGCAGCGCCGGCAGCGGCAGCGGCGGGCGCGTCGAGCGCGAAGTCGACCAGCGCGCCCTCGCTACGGCCGATCCAGTTGCGCTGCATCAGCTTGATCGGCTCCGGCCACTCCACCCCGTCGAGGTCGGCGATCAAGCGCTCGGCGTAGGCGGTGATGCGGAGCATCCACTGCTTGAGCGGGCGCTTGAGCACCGGGTGGTTGCCGCGCTCGGAGCGGCCGTCCGCCGTGACCTCCTCGTTGGCCAGCACGGTGCCGAGGGCCGGGCACCAGTTGACGGCCACCTCGGCCAGGTAGGCCAGGCGCTGCTGGTCGAGCACGCTTCGTTGCTCGACCGCCGTCAGCGTGGCCCAGGGGCGGGTGGTCGCGGCGCTGCCCGGGGTCGCGGCGCTGCCCGGGAGCGGCGCTGCGACGACGCGCAGGTCGTCGGTCACGACCCGCTCACCGCGGGCGAGGCGCTGCTCCAACTCGGCGATCGGACGCGCGCGCCCGGCCTCGAGGTCGAAGTAGCTGCCGTAGAGCTGGAGGAAGATCCACTGCGTCCAGCGGTAGTAGTCGGCGTCGGTCGTGGCGAGCTCGCGCTCCCAGTCGTAGCTCAGACCGAAGGCCAAGAGCTGGCGCCGCATGTTGGCGATGTTGCGCTCGGTGGTCGCGCGCGGATGGACCCCGTGCTCGATCGCGTACTGCTCGGCCGGCAGGCCGAAGGCGTCGAAGCCCATCGGATGCAGCACATTGCTACCGGTCATCCGCTTGTAGCGCGCGACGATGTCGGTCGCGATGTAGCCCAGCGGGTGGCCGACGTGCAGCCCGGCGCCCGAGGGGTAGGGAAACATGTCGAGCACGTAGAACTTCGGCTTGCGCGGATCGAAGTCCGGGTCGCCCGGGTTGGGCGTGCGAAACGTGCGTTGCTCCGCCCACCGCTGCTGCCATTTCGCTTCGACTGCGACGAAATCGTAAGAGCGTGCCATGGCGCGCGTTGTAGCCCCGCGCGAGCAAGGGGTCAACGGCACCCCGGGCAACCCGGCCCCCCGGGGCAAGCGACGCGGCGCGATCGGGCCCCCGGGACGCCTTGGTCAGCGTGTGGGCGTGATGCCGTGCTTGAGCAGCAAGCGTGAGAGGTAGGTCCGATCGGTCTGGGCCAGGCGCGCGGCCTGCGAGATGTTGCCAGCGGTTTGGCGCAGCAGGGCCTCGAGGTAGGCGCGTTCGAAGCGGCCGACGGCCTGCTCCTTGGCGTCCTTGAACGACACACCGAGGTCCAGCGCCAGACTGCTGGCCGGCGCAGGCTCGGCCGCGCTGCCGTCCCCTGCGACGATT
This sequence comes from Pseudomonadota bacterium, assembly GCA_016702545.1. Lineage (GTDB taxonomy): Bacteria > Myxococcota_A > Polyangia > JADJTL01. The sequence goes on from JADJDT010000012.1 coordinate 42,147, forward strand.
GCCGACGGCGGACCGAGCGTCTCGGCGGCACCCAGCGCGAGGCGACGCAGGTGATTGCGCAGCTCGCGCACGTTGCCTGGCCAGGCGTAGCCGCGCAGCTGCTCGCTGAGCGCCGGATCGATCGTCACCCGACCTGCGGCACCCAGCTCGTCGAGCAGCAGGCGCGCCAGCGGCTCGAGATCGTCGGGTCGCTCGCGCAGCGGCGGCATCCGTACCTGGACCACGGAGAGCCGGTAGTAGAGGTCGGCGCGGAAGGCCCCGCGGTTGATCTCCTCTTCCAGACAGCGGTTGGTCGCCGCGATGATCCGCAGATCGAGCGCCAGGTCCCGGCCGCCGCCCACGCGCCGGATCGTCCGCTGCTCGACCGCGCGCAGCAACCGCGTTTGCAGCTCCAGCGGCAGCTCGCCGATCTCGTCGAGGAAGATCGTCCCGCCCTGGGCGCGCTCGAACGCGCCGGCGTAGTCGCTGTGCGCCGAGGTGAAGGCGCCGCGCGCGTGGCCGAAGAGCTCGCTCTCCAGCAGGTTGGGCGGGATGGCCCCGCAGTCGACGACAACGAAGGGTCGCTGCGCGCGCGGGCTGCGCTCGGCGATCGACTGGGCGCAGAACTCCTTGCCCGTGCCGGTCTCGCCGGTGATTAGCACCGTCTCGTCGGTGGGCGCGACGCGCTCGAGCAGCGCGAAGATCGCGCGCATCGCCGGGCTGACGCCGATCAGCCGGCCGAAGGCGGGCAACGGGCTGAGCGGCTCGGCGACCTGCTCCGCGAGCGTCTCGACGCGCAGCTCGGAGCGACCGACCTGCACCAGCGTGCCCGAGGGCACCAGCGCCTCCTGCAAGCGCACCCTGCCGGCGAGCCAGCTGCCATTGGTCGAGGCCAGGTCGCGCAGCGCGATGCCCTCGGCGCGCGGGGTGATCGCCAGGTGAATGCGCGAGACAGCCTCGTCGCGTAGCTGCAGCGTGGTGCCGGGCTGCGTGCCCACGTGGGCCAAGCGGGCCTCGGTCACCACCACCGTACCGGCATCGACGCCGGCCACGACCTCGAGCCGCAGCTTGGGGTGCAGCAGCGCCTGGGTCGGCGCGCCGATCACCGCCGTCTGCTCGTCCCGCGCGGGCTGGTCGAAATCACCGTTCATCGGTCGCCGCTCCAGCGAACAATGCCACAGGGCGTCCGCGCCGTCGCTCTGAGGGCCCGCCGCAAAATGACCAGGTCGTTTTGGCCGCCGAATGCATCCCGCCAGGCTGCGTTGCAGCTCCTCGCAATACCACGGGTATGACTTCGTCGCTGCGCCTTGCCCGGCGGGCGCCCCGGCGCCCAAATTCGCCTGCCTATTTTTGCGGCGGGCCCTTACGCGACGACGCCGTCGGCCTCGACCTCGATCAGCCAGTCGTCGCCGATCAGGCCCGAGACCTCGACGAAGGTGCAGGCCGGGCGGATGGCGCCGAAGATCTCGCCGTGGGCGCGGGCCGCCTCCTTCCAAGGCGAGATGTCACGCAGCATCAGGCGCGTCCGGATCACGCTCTCGAGGCCACCACCCGCGCGCTCCAGGGCCTCGCGGATGATCTCCAGGAGGCAGCAGCGTGTTTTCCCGTAAAGGCGCCGTGGCGGGCCGTGCTGCCGTCCGGGGCCATCGGCACGGTGCCGGACCCGGCAATCCACGACCCCTCGGGCATCAACCCGGACACCCTCGCGCATCAACCCGAGGGTCCTGCCGAGGGTCCTCCGCGCGGGTGAGGGTCCTCCGCGCCCCTGCGATGTCCATCGCTCAGCCTGTTTCCGATTCCACCGTTATGCGCGCGCGGTAACAAGGTGATGAACGAGGAGGTCCGACGACGTTTGGGAAGGCACGCATTGGCTGACCTCACCGAGGAGACGGCCCGGGCATGCAAAGCATCCGCGTTGCGACCCTGGGCTGTGCGGGACAACCGACACGTGCCCTCATGGCAAAGCGGCGACGAACGCGGCAGGGCTGTCGGCAGCAGCACCTCGCCACCGTTTCAACGGCGAGCACGCTAACAGGCGAGCACGCTAACATTGCCCTGGATGCACCGCGTAGCGTACCGTTGGGGCGATGGAGAGTTATCGTTCCATGATGCAGGCAGAGGATGGAAAGCCTGCGGTCGGTGCGTCGGCCAGGCACCTGGGTGTGCGCGTACCGGCGGACATCTCGCCAGACGATCACGGCTTCGTCGTGCCTGGCGACGGTGGCATGTCGGTGGCGCCTGGATCGGCGTGGAACCTGCCGAACCATCGCCGTCCCAGGCGACTTGGTCGCGGGTCCACCGGTCCGAATGCGGACTGCGTCTACCGCATCGAAGAGCTCAGCCTCGACGGTCGGTCGCTCGCGTTGCGGCCAGATCCGAAATGCGCAGCCGTTCACGCGTTTGTGGAGCCAGCACGTCGTGCTCCTCTGGGGATCTACATCGACAACCTTGCTGCGACACGCGACGATTGGTCGGAGTGGCGACCATGAACGCACGACTCTCGGCGTATCTGGAGCTCGAGTGGCTCATGCTCAAACTCGATGACGAGGCGAGCGAGGCCGCCGACTCGATCCGCGATCTCATGGACCCGCTCTGGTACTCGCTCAGCGAGAGCGACCGCGCGTATCTCGACAGCCGAGACTTCGCGAAGGCGGTGCACGGCGCGAGCATCACGTTGCACGCCGGACGGGCGCTATTTTGTACTCCGGTATCCCCTCGGTCCGTCCCGCTGCCCACCGGGCCGATCAAGCATTGGAACGAGGCTGCGTGATGGAAGTGCGACTGGGCACGAACACGTTCGTCGACTGTGGCATCGTCATCGGTGTTGCTGGCACGCCCCTCCTGCAGGTCGCCACCGCGCCTCTGCGCATCACGATGAAGACGCCGGCCGGATCTCCGAGTGTACCCGTGGACGTTACCGAGAACGTGCCCCAAAACGGAAGCGTGACCGTGCGTCACGGCGACACGTCCGTGTCCATCCTCTACAACGACGAGATCGCGCTCTGCGTGGCTGTCGAAATCGAGGCTGAGACCGTCCTCGTTCGCTTGGACCTTCGACCGATCGGCATCAACGTTTACGACGATGCCAACGGCTTGCACGTCGGGCAGAACGCCTTTGCCCGCAACCGCATCGCATCGGCCGCCGTGGGCCTGCAGCTCGGGTAGGGCTGGGCGACTCTCGGTGCGAGCCGTGCGCGTGGCGCTGGCGCTGCACCGCCGCGATGCTCCAGCTGGATCCCGTACCGGTGCGTAGCCCACGCGCGTTGATGCCGGCGGGCCGCACCCGGGTTGATGTGGCAGCGGGGCCGGCGGGCCGCACCCGGGTTGATGTGCCAGCGGCATTGATGCGCCACCATGGCTGCGAGGCGGTGGTGCGCGGATGGGATGTGAACCGGACGGGAGAGACCGGTAGCCAAGGCAGGCCGACGGGGGCAGCGCCGCGCGAGCCCAGGGGCCGGTTCTCGGCGGGCCCGGACCGGGGTTCCGGACGAGGCGGCGTGCCGAGCACTGCAACCCCGTGACCTTTCACCCTACGGGCTCAGGCCCAGCGCTTGCTGACGTCCAGGCGCGGCATGAGCCTCCCCCGTCCGGTGATCGCCGGAGAGACAGTGATGATCACGCGTCGCTGCTCGCAGCGGCAGTTCTTGCTGCGGCCCTCGTCCGCCGTCAACGCGATCGTCGGGTATTGCCTGGCCGTGGCAGCGAAGCGCTACGGCGTCCAGGTTCACGCCTTCTGCGTGCTCTCCAACCATCTCCATCTCGTGGTCACCGACGTCGACGGCAAGCGGCCAGAGTTCTGCCGCTGGTTGTTCGAGTTCACGGCAAAGTGCCTCAACGCGCACTGGGGGCGTTGGGAGAACCTCTGGGCCAGCGAGCCGCCCTCGGTGGTCCGCCTCGTCGACGCCGACGCCCAGCTCGGAAAGGCCGTCTACACGTTGACCAATGCCGTCGCGGCGGGCCTGGTCACCGAGCACCATCACTGGCCCGGTCTCGTCAGCCTACCAGCGCGGATCGGGCGCACCCTGCCCTTCAAGCGTCCCAAGGGCTTCTTCCGCGGCAAGGGCCCTTTGCCCGAGCAGGCCGCGCTGGCCGTCGCGCCGCTGCCCGCCTTCGCGCACCTGCCGCACGAGCGTTACGCCGCGTTGTTGAGCGACGCCGTCGCCGCCCGCGAGGCCGAGCTTGCGAATGAGCGTCGCGCCAAAGGGAGGGGCGTGCTCGGCCGCCGCGGCGTGCTGCGGCAATCCGCCTTCGACACACCGTCGCGCGCTGAGCCACGGCGCCAGCTGAGTCCGCGCGTGGCCGGCGGCAACAAGTGGGCTCGCATCGAGGCGCTGCAGCGACTCCGCGACTTCGTCATCGGCTATCGTGACGCCTGGCACCGCTGGCGCGCCGGCGACCGCGACGCCATGTTCCCCTTCGGCACCTGGGCCCTTCGCCTCCACGCAGGCGTTTGCTGTGCCCAGCCACCCTGACGCGCCGTCGCGTCCGGGCTCTGCTCTCCGCGCCCCTTGCTGCCCACGCCTCGCCGCGCTGAGCCAGGAGAGCTGCACCCGTAGCGCGTCTACAGGCGTCCGCTCACCCGGCTCAAGGGACCGATTCAAACAGCGCGTGGCCCGACGTGGGCCGCGCGTCCACCCCATCACCCGCCTGCGCTCACCCCGAGCCCGCTGTCGGCCGTGGCACCGAGCATCCGCGCACCATCATCCCGGGTGCGGACCCTCGGTGCCCATACCATCCCCGGTGGGGCGCCCGCTCGGGCGCCCGCTCGGGCCCGAAACCATCCCCGGTGGGGCGCCCGGGCCGCAGAACAGAAGGAATTCGCGAACTCTGTCCTCGTCGTTCGGCACGAAGACCTGGCGCTTGCTCCTCTTGCCACCTGAGCACATTGCACGCTCCCTCGCGTAGGCAGAGAGGGTGGCCTGGGGCTGCTACTCGGGAGCGTGCTCGGTGTAGACAGCCCAGGTGCGCGAAAACCCGTTGTCATCCTCGAGCGTCCTCTCTTGCACCCGCCCTGAGACGCACAGCCTGAATGCTCCCGGACTCGCGAACTCCCGGCTCCTGGTCACCAAGAGCGCGCGGTCGAGCTTCTCTCGCCACCACACCCGTCGATCAACCGAAGAGATCTCGTACAGGTTGGTTTCCAGCCGCACCAGGATGTACCCAAACAGCCACTGGCCCGCGCCACACTCGCCTCTGCCTCTATTTGCGTCAGCCTCACTCTTCCGAGGTGTCCCCTCCTCACTCTGTTCGTTTGTGCAATCTGTGGCGCCGGGCAGAGTGGGCGCGTCCAGTTCGTGACACGGCACGAGATCAGCGTTCGACTGGCGCGATCTGCCCACCGCACTTCGCGCCGCAGGCTGGTTCTGCACCAATCGACCACCGCGGCTGACCCACCCAAGGCCTGCAGCGTCGTGCCATCCATCACTTCGGCGTCCTCCGGTACTTGGAGAACAACTTCGTTGTTGTTGCTGGAGACCAAGGCTGACACCTTGGCCGTTCGCTTCTTACATAGAAATGGCAGCCCCCAACGGATCGTGGCCCGCCGCGCAAGCTCACGTTCCTGCTGCTGCTCTGCCGCTTGTTTGCGTCCTTCAGCTAGCCGTTGGCGCTCCTCGGCCGCATCTTGTCGCTTCTGGCGCCGGTTCTGCTCAACCGCGGTGATCGGGAGCTTCTTGAGCGCCCAGAGCTCGACGCCCCTTAACTCGTAGGGTGGCTCGACGAGCCCCTCCGCCAGGCCGTGGTGAGTCGCGGTGGAGGCGATTACCGAATAGACCATGGTGCTCTTCAGCGGCGTGCCCGTCTCGCATGGATTCGTCGGTGCCGAGCAGCCGGACACACCCTCCGTAGCCGGATAGAGGAGCTGCTTCTTCACGGCCACCTTCGGCCGGAACTGCTGCCATGCTTCTTCTTCATCGCGTGCCGCGGCAATTTGGAAGGGGGCAACGGTCCCTCCGGCTCGAGCCGCGGCCTGCTCCCGCTGAAACTTCCGGTGCGCCGCAACCATGCTCATGGCGCTGAAAGTGTGACGGCTCAGCGGGAACTCCTCTGTGAACCGGGCGTACACGTCAGCCGTGTTCACCTGCCTCGCGCCTTGCCAGGACCGATCCTCCAACTCGCGGTGGTAGGGAGCCAAGTCAACCACTCCGGCCGCCTGCCCCACCACCCGTAGGCGCAGAAGGAGATCGGGGTTGAATCCGATCACTAGCCGCCGAGGCAACAGCGCGTCGAGATTAGCGACCGCCACTCCACTCGAGTCGGTCACACCGACTCGAAGAACCCTGCCCTGCCAAGTTGCCAGCACGAGGACGCCGGAAAGCCCCGAAGAGGAACGGAGCACTTCTTGTGTATGGGCCTCGCTCGCGAACTTCACGCGCAGGGACGAACCCACAATGCTGGCAGTTGCTTTGAGGGCGGGTTTGCTGAGCTTCTGGGACCGACGAAGTTCATATCGTGGGCCGTCGCCGGCGGTGGTCAGCGCCTTGCGACCAGCCAGCGGCGGCGAGCAACAGACACAGCCGTCGATGCCACGCCATGGTTCTTCTCCGGAAATGCCCCGCCCGAACTCTTGCCTTCGGTCAGCAGGGGCAGCATGTATGTGGCACGTTAAGCGACGTTTCTCTGCTCGTCCAACTTCCCAAGGTTCCGCACCCGCCCATAGACGGCGGAGGCAAAGACGGATCGCATTCACCCGATTGCGGCAATCGAGTTGACCTTCGTCGAGCTCGACTGATCGCGCGCCCCGCGTGGGGCCGGAGCCCGAACCGGGGATGGTTGCGAGGTGATGGTTGCGAAGGTGTGCGGCCGTGGGCCTCCGTTCGAGTGCTTTCTAGCCAGGGGGGGGACGCACTTGGCGGGAGCACGGTGGCCCCTATGCTCGTGATGGGCGAGGGGCGCGCCGCGCCTGGGCCGTGCTGCGGGCCGCTGGGCGCGCAGGCCTCGTAGCCTGTCGGGC
>JADJDT010000013.1 GCA_016702545.1 Pseudomonadota bacterium
CGACAACGACGTCGCCGAGACGGATGTCGTTCAGCTTCGACACCGCCGTGCAGATCGCCACCGAGGCGATCGACCGGCTACATGCTGGCGACTCGCCACCATCGCGTGACGGTCGTCGAGATCATGGGGCACAAGACCGGCTGGTTGGCCGACGCCGCCCGTAGCCTGGCCAGCGGCATAAACGTGATGTCGATCCCGGAGATCCCCTACTCGATCGATCGTCGTCGCCGCCGACCTGATCGAGCGCAGCCGCAAGGGCAAGAAGTTCTCGATCATCGCCGTCCCGAGGGCGCGCTCTCGCCAACAGGAGGCGCAGGCTCAGGAGGAACGCAGGAGGGGCAGGAGCAGCACAACGGCGAGAAAGGCCGGCGCCGCTGGCCTGGAAGAGTAAGGACAAGGCCGAGAAGGAGCCGCGGGCCGCGGCGCTGCGACCGCCGAAGACAAGGCGTCAGGCTGCTGCCCCGCCACCGACCCTGGCGCTGGCCTCCATCGGCGTGCGCATCGCGACGGGGATCGAGCGCCGCACAAGCTCAGACGCGCCTCACCGCCCTCGGACACACACAGCGCGGCGACGCCCCTCGGCCACCGATCGCATCCTGGCGACCGGCCGGTACGCGCACCGTCAGCTGATCGACGAGGTGTCCGGCTGATGCTCGGCGTGTCGAGGCTGAAACGGATCGTGCCGTGCCGCTCGAACAGGTCGCCGAAGCGCAAAGATCGTGCCCCTCAATCACCCGATCCTGGAAGAGTCTGCGCCGGCTCCACATCTGCCTCCGGGCGAAGTGGCGCGTGATGAGCTAGCGCATGCCGCAGGCGCCCGGTCCCCCGCGGATCATTACGGCTGACGGCAGGCGTCGGGCAGCGCGTCCGTCCCGCCGCCGCTGCCGGCCCCGCCGACGGCGAAGACCGAGCTGCTGCGTCGGCTTGCCGGCGCCGCACTGCCGGGGCGACGGCCTTCTCGGTCGTCTTCTCAGCGGCTACCTCGAACTGATGCTCGCACTTCGGCACTTATACTCGTAAGATCGGCACGCTGCGGCCCTCCGGGGGCTTCACCCCGCTCGGCTAACTGCCATTACAGTCTGACCCTTGTCGGCGAAGAAAGCGCAGCGCCGCCTGCTGGGCCGCGGCCGAGCCGCGCCGTCGCCGCCCCGCTCCCGCCACAAGGTGCGTCGTCCGGCAGACGATAGCCGCCGGCGCGTAGCGCGGCTATCACCTGGCGCGCGAAGACCGTGAGCCCGCCGGGGCTAACGTTGGCCCAGGGCGCGACGCCGACCTCGCGGCGCTGCCGGGCCGGCCGCGAGAGCGGCACGGCCACCTCAGATCGTTGCCCCAGAGCGCGGCGAACCAGCTCTGCCGCCGCTGGAGCCTTCGAGCTCGAAGGCGGCCGCCACGCCTCAGCATCGCCGAGCAGGTAGGCTGCGATCGTTGTCCACGTTGTAGCGCGCGCACGTCGAGCATCTGCGCGGCGGCGCCCGCCGCATCGACGTAGAGCAAGGCATCGACGACGGCGATGATCGCGCCGCGCGGCCCCACCGCCGCGGCATTGAGCAGCAGCGCGTTGGAGAGCGCGGCGGCGCCCTGGGCCCCGGCCAGCACGATCACCAGCGGGGTCGCCTGCGTCGCGCGATAGGCGCTCGGCACGATCAAGGCGTACTGCACGGCGCCGACCGTGACGAAGCTCCCGGTGGGTGCGGTGCCGCCGCCCGAGCCACGCGACGAGGCCCCGCGCGGTGGCTGGATCGCGCTGGCGGCGCGGTCGTTGCCGCCGCCGTCGCCCACCGGCTGCGCGTCGCCGTCGGTGCTGCCGGCGTCGGCGATCACGCCGCCGTCACTGCTGCTGCTCTGCGCCAGACAGCCGGCGGTCGTTAGTACGCCCACGAGCGTCACGACGCCCAGGGCTCGCCTCGGCCAGCGCGCCGACGCTGACCCGGTCGATCCACCGCGGTCATCTTCTTGGCGCCGCCTGCGCCCGCCAGCGCGTGGACTCGCTGCGTTCCGTTGCTGCATGACCTGCCCCCCCCGGACTCTTGCGCTCATCGCACATCCCGGCACCTGCCACAAGTTGGCGTCCGCCGCGAAACAGGTGGATTGATTGGCCGGTGGGGGTGCCCGAGGGAGGGCTCTTGACGGGCCGGCGCGGGAGGATCACCGTCGTCGGGCGACCGTGCGGGGACGTCAGCGGCGATGAACATCCTCACCTTCGACATCGAGACCGTGCCCGACGTCGAGCTGGGCCGGCGCCTGCTCAACGCGCCGGCGGCGCTCGACGACGCGGCGGTGGCCGAGGCGATGGAGTCGCGGCTTACGCCGCGAGAGGGCGGAGGCGGCGCGTTCCTGCCGCCGCAACCAGCACCGGGTGGTGGCCATCAGCTGTGCCCTGCGCAGCGGCGAGTCGTTCAAGGTCTGGAGCCTCGGCGAGCCGGACGCCCCGAGGAAGATCTGGTGCAGCGCTTCTTCGATGGGCTGGAGCGGTTGGGGCCGACGTTGGTGTCGTGGAACGGCCGCGGCTTCGACCTGCCGGTGCTCGGCTACCGCGCGTTGCGCCACGGCGTGGCGGCACCGCGCTACTGGGAGCAGGGAGATCACGACCCGGGCTATCGCTGGAACAACTACGTCAGCCGCTTCCACTGGCGGCACGTCGACCTGATGGACGTGCTCGGGGGCTATCAGGGGCGCGGCTGGGCGCGGCTCGACGAGGTGGCCAGGCTGCTCGGACTGCCGGGCAAGCTCGGCGCGAGCGGCGAGAGCGTCTGGTCCTGGTACCTGCGTGGCGAGCGCGAGCGCATTCGCGCCTACTGCGAGCTGGACGTGCTCAACACCTACCTGATCTACCTGCGCTTCGAGGTCTTCCGCGGCCGCCTGACGCCGGCGGCGCTGCAAGAGGAGCACGCGCTGGTGCGCGAAACCCTTCAGGCTTCTGGCAAGGCGCATCACGCCGAGTTTCTCACGGCCTGGGGTTGAGCGCCCGCAGCCAGCCGCCCAAACGGGTTTTTCTTGAATTCCCTATCGACATATGGCAATATCGGCTCATGCGTGTTTCCCAACGAGCGGCGTATGCGGTGGGGGCGATGCTCGACCTGGCACTCCACGGGGGTCGGGGTGGCGTGCGCACGGCCGAGATCGCGCAGCGGACCGCCGCCCCCGAGAAGTTCCTCGAGGCCGTGATGCGTGACCTACAGCGCGCGGGCCTTGTTTCCAGCAAGCGCGGCCCCGACGGCGGGCATCGACTGCTGCGCGACCCGGCGCACCTGACGGTGGGGGCGATCGTCGAGGCCATCGACGGTCCCTTCGCGCGGCCCGGGCGCGGCGAAGCGCAGGCCCAGGTCCGCGCGACCTCGGCGGAGGCCTGCCTCGACGCGCTCTGGCGTCGGCTCGAGGCGGCGATGCGCGCCGCGGTCGAGGCGGTGACCCTGGACGACCTTCGGCGCCAGGCCGAGGGCCACGGGGCGCTGGATTTTGTGATCTGACGAGACTCTGATTAGGTACGGGACCATTCGGCCAAGGAGGGCGGTCATGGGTCGCATCTTCGATGACAACAGCCTCGGCAGCGGGCACACGCCGCTGGTGCGCCTGAACCGCATCGCGCGCGGTCTACCGGGCACGGTGGTGGCCAAGATCGAGGGGCGCAACCCGGCCTACTCGGTCAAGTGCCGGATCGGCGCGTCCATGATCTGGGCGGCCGAGCGCCAGGGGCAGCTCAAGCCTGGATCGCGCGACACGGTCGTCGTCGAGCCCACCAGCGGCAACACCGGCATCGCGTTGGCTTACGTCTGCGCGGCCCGGGGCTATCCGCTGATGCTGACGATGCCGGAGACGATGTCGCTCGAGCGGCGGCGTATGCTGCGCGCCTTCGGCGCCGAGCTGGTGCTGACCGAGGGCGCCAAGGGCATGCCCGGGGCGATCGCCAAGGCTGAGGAGATCGTCGCCAGCGATCCCCAGCGCCACTACATGCCGCAGCAGTTTCGCAACCCGGCCAATCCAGAGATTCACTTCCAGACCACCGGGCCGGAGATCTGGGACGACACCGACGGCAAGATCGACGTCTTCGTCGCCGGCGTCGGCACCGGGGGGACCATCACCGGGGTGGGGCGCTACCTCAAGCAGGCGAAGCAACGCCCCGTGCGCCTGGTCGCCGTCGAGCCGGCGGCCTCGCCGGTGTTGACGGCGATCCGCAAGGGTGAGTCGCCGCGGCCCGGGCCCCACAAGATCCAGGGCATCGGTGCCGGCTTCAAGCCTGACGTGCTCGACCTCGACCTGGTCGACGAGATCGAGACGGTATCGAACGAGGAAGCGGTCGAGACGGCCCGGCGCCTGCACCGCGAAGAGGGCATCACCTGCGGGATCTCCTGCGGCGCTGCGGCGGTGGTCGCATTGCGCGTGGCCGCTCGGCCTGAGAGCGCGGGCAAGCTGATCGTGACCGTGCTCCCCGACGCCGGCGAGCGCTATCTGTCGAGCGTGCTCTTCGAGAACATCACGGCGCAGTAGCCGGCGCGGGCGGTCCGTGACGCGGGGGGGGGGGGGGGGGGGCGGGGGGGCCGGGGGGCCCCCCCCCGACGATGGCGCACGCCCCCTCCGCGGCGAACCCTCCCCACGACGCGCTTGTTTGACCCTCAGCAGGGCGCCTTCTATGCTGCTGGGGCGTGACGGACTCGTCCTTGCCTCAGCAACGGCTCCACCGCGCGGCCCGCCTGGCGCTCGTGCTCGGCGCGCTCACGCTCGGGCACTCGCGGCAAGCTCGCGCCGCCGATTCGGCTGCTCCGACCGCCACCGCGCAGAGCGGCGGGGCCGGCTCGGGCGTGGCGACGCTGCCGCTCGAGCGCGTGCGCCGCGGAATGAAGGGCTACGGTCTCACCGTCTTCGACGGCTTCACGATCGAGCCCTTCCAGGTCGAGGTCATCGACGTGTTGCGCGGCTTCCTGCCGAAGCAAGACATCATCCTGATGCGGGGCGACCATCCAGTGCTCGCGCGCGCCGGCGTGCTCGGCGGTATGAGCGGCAGCCCGATCTACCTCGAGGGCAAGCTGGTCGGGGCGCTGGCCTACGGCTGGCGCTTCGCCAAGGAGCCGATCTTCGGCGTCACGCCGATCGCCAACATGCTGCGGCTGCGCGACTACCCCGTGCGGCGCGAGCCCGCCGTGGACGCGCCGGCGCCCGTTGGTGGCGCGTCGCGGCCCGGCTCACGGGCGGCCGCTCGCGGCCCCGCTGACCGCGCGGCCTGGTGGGCCGACCTGCAGCGTCGCCGCTGGTGGGAGCTGCCCTTTGTCGCCGGTCGAGGCGGTGGCGAGGAGGCTGCGACCGCCGAGGCGCTGATGCCCGTGACGGTGCCGCTCAACACCGCGGGCCTGAGCGCGGAGGCACGGGTCCAGCTCCGACGCGGCCTGGCCGCCTTCGGCTTCGAGCCGCTGCAAGGCGGGGGTACGGGCCAGGTCGAGGGACCCGAGCGCTTCACGCCCGGCGCGGCGCTGGGGGTGACGCTGGTCGATGGCGATGTGGCGATGAACGGTACGGGCACCGCGACCTGGGTCGACGGCCCGACGGTGCTCGGCTTCGGCCACAGCATGTTCAACGCCGGCCAGCTCGCGCTGCCCGTCGGCAGCGCGCGGATCAATCACTCGCTGGCCAACCTGGCGCACGCCTTCAAGCTCAGCAGCCCGGCGCGCGAGCTCGGCACCCTGGTCCAGGACCGCCAGGAGGGTGTGCTGGCGGATACCAGCCGTCGCGCGCACATGATCCCGATGACCGTGACGCTGCGCGCCGGCAACCAGCGCGAGGTCTATCGCGTGCGGGTGGCCGATCACCGCATGCTGACGCCGATGCTCGTCGGCAGCGTGGTGACGAGCGCGATCGGCCAGGCCCGCGCTGATGTCGGCGACGTGAGCTACGACCTGACCACGCGCTTCACGGTGCGCGGCCATCCCGAGGTGCGGGTCGTCGAGCAGCAGTACAGCGACGTCGGCTTGCGGGCTGCGGCGGGCAATTCGCGCGGCCTCGAGGCCGTGCGCGCGGTGATGGACAATCCCTTTGCACCGGTAGCGATCGAGCGCATCGACGTGGACCTCAGCGCCCAGTATCAGCTCCAGCCGCTGATGATCACGGCTGTGGCGGTTTCGGCCAACGTCGTGGCGCCCGGCGCCGAGGTTCCGCTGCGCGTGACGTTCAGGCCCTTCGCCGGCCCCGAGCTGACCCGTACCTATCCGCTGGCGATCCCGCGGCCACTCGCCGGCTCGGTGATCGTGGTCGAGGTGGGCAGCGGGACCTCGATCCGCCCCGAGCTGGCGCCGCCGGAGACGCTGGGGCAGCTGCTGGCGCAGTTGCCGCAGAGCTATCCGGCGCGCGCGGTGGTGATCAGCCTGCGCAGCCCGACCGAGGGGTTGAAGCTGCGCGGCCGCCTGATCGACGAGCTGCCGCCCTCGGCGCTCGACACGCTGCGCGGCGGGGCGCAGGCGCGTGACAGCGCGACGCTGCAGACGGTGCGGCGCAGCGTCTTCCCCGTGTCCGAGGTCGTGCTCGGCCGCAAGGAAGTGCGGCTGCGCGTGATGACAAGGGAGGAGAGTGAATGAGACCGATCGACCGACCGTTCTACCGCTGTGGTCGGGGTCGCGCGCGCCGCCCGAGCGCGGCCCGGATGGTGGGGCTGACGGCCACGCTGGTCGCGCTGGTCGCGCTGGTCGCGCTGCGGGGCGCCCAGGCGGCACCGACCGCGACGGTCGAGCTCGCCACCTTCGCCGAGCTCGATGCCGGCAAGCCGCAGGGCACGGCGGTCTCGTCGCGCGGCGAGGTCGTGGCGGGGCTCGGCCAGCGGCGCCTGGCCAAGCTGCCGCCGGCGACGCTGATCTGGTCGGCGGTGCGCGCGGCCGATCCGCGCACGCTCTATCTCGGCACGGGTGACGAGGCGCGACTGTGGGCGGTCGAGGGCGAGAGCGTGCGCGTCGTCGCGCAGCTCGACGGGTTGGTGATCACGGCGCTGGCGCGCGGGCCGGGCGGCAAGCTGTTGGCGGCCGTGATGCCCGGCGCGCGCGTGATCGAGGTCGATCCCGCCAACGGCAAGTGGCACCAGCTCGCGGCGCTGCCGGCCAAGCACCTCTGGGCGCTGTACTGGGACGCGGCGCGCGATCGCGTCGTGGCGGCCTCGGGTGCGCCGGGCAAGCTCTTCACCGTGGCGCTCACAGGGGCGAGCAAGCCCGCCGTGCTCTTCGATCCCAAGGAACAGCACCTGCTCTGCCTGGTCCCCGATGCGGCGGGGCGCCTGCTCACCGGCAGCCACGATCGTGCCGTGCTGTACCGCGTCAGCCCGAATGGTCGGGGCGAGGCGCTGCACGATTTCCAGGCGAGCGAGGTCCAGTCGGTGGCCGTGGGCCGCGACGGGGCGATCTTCGTCGCCGTCAACCAGTTCCCCTCCGACTCCGGCGGTGTGCCGCGCTTCGACCTCGTGGCCAAGGGTGCGGGCGGGACGCCGCTGCGCGAGAAGTCCGGCGAGGCTGCCGCCCCACCGAAGTTTCGCCCCGAAGATCTGCGGCCGGGCGCCAAGGCGGCCAAGGGTGCCCTCTATCGCCTGGATGCCCAGGGGCGCCTGGATGAGCTGCTGACCCTGCCGAGCGGCTATTTCACGCGGATTGGCCTCGATCGCGAGGGTCGGCTGTGGGCCGGCGAGGGCAGCGAGGGCAAGGTCTACACCGTCGGTGCGCGTCGCGCGGTGCAGACGGTCTTCGACCTGCCCGAGCGGCAGGTGCGGGTGCTAGCGATCGAGGCCGAGCCGCCCTACCTGGCCACCGCCGACGGCGCCGCGGTGTATCGCGTGCTGCCGCAGCCCGCGCAGGCGCCGGCCTACCTGAGCAAGGTCCTCGACGCTGGTCTGGCCGCGCGCTGGGGCGAACTCTACTACCAGGCCACGGCGACGCTCGAGGTCTTCAGTCGCAGCGGCAACACGGCGACCCCCGATGACCTGTGGACCGACTGGCAGGCCGCCACGCCGCTGGCTGCCGGCCGCGTGCGCCTGGTCGGCCCGAACGCGCGCTATCTGCAGGTCAAGGCGGTCTGGCGCAAGCCCTACGCGGGACGGCTGCGCGGCCTCAAGCTCTACTACCGCGCGATCAACCAGCGCGCGCGCGTGACCGAGATCGTCGCCACGCAGGGCGGGGCCGCCGACGGCGCCGAGCGGCGCGAGACGCGGATCAAGCTGCGCTGGCAGGTCGACAACCCGGACAAGGACTCGCTCGTCTATCGCGTCTACTTCCGTCCCGAGCTGGGCAAGGTCTGGCGCCCGATCGACCGTCAGCTCTCCCCGCTGGAGAAGGCGGAGTACCTCTGGGAGACCGAGGGCATCGCCGACGGCCTCTACCGGCTGCGCGTGGTGGCCTCGGATGAGCTGGCCAACGGGCCGGACCAGACGCTGCAGCACGGGCGCATCTCGAGCCCCGTCCTCGTCGACAACCGGCCGCCCGAGATCCCGACGCTGCGTGTGCGCGATGCCGGCGCGGAGGGCACGGCGCGCGACGCGGCGAGCCCGATCCGCGAGCTGGCCTATGCCCTCGACGGCAGGCGTTGGCGCCTGCTCGAGCCGCTCGACGGGGTCTGCGACGCATCGAGCGAGGCTTTCCGCCTGACCCTGCCCCCGCGCCTCGCGCGCGGCCCGCACACGCTAGCGGTGCGCGTGCGCGACGAGGCTGGCAACGTGGGTGTACGCCAGCTCGAGTTCACGCGCTAGGGGGGGGGGGGGGGGGGGGGGGGGGGGGGGGGGGGGGGGGGGGGGGGGGGGGGGGGGGGGGGGGGGGGGGGGGGGGGGGGGGGGGGGGGGGGGGGGGGGGGGGGCGGGGGGGGGGGGGGGGGGGGGGGGGGGGGGGGGGGGGGGGGGGGGGGGGGGGGGGGGGGGGGGGGGGGGGGGGGGGGGGGGGGGGGGGGGGGGGGGAGCCCGACGAGCCGCGTTGCAGCTCAAGATCCTCCACGAGGACGAGGCGCTGCTGGTGGTGAGCAAGCCCGCCGGCAGCGTGGTGCATTGGACGCGCGGCGCGGCGGACTCACCCCTACTGCTCGAGTGCTTGCGGCGCCAGTGCGGCTGCGCGCTCTGGCCGGTGCACCGCCTCGATCGCCAGGCCTCGGGCGTGATCGTCTTCGCCAAATCCGCGGCGGTGGCCGCCCAGCTCGGCGCGGACCTGCGCCAGCAGCGCTGGCACAAGCGCTACCTGGTGCTCTGCCGCGGCGCGCTGGCCGAGCCCCTGAGCGTCGATCATCCCGTGCCCGAGGAGGAGCAGCGGCGCCCGGCGCAGACCGCCATTCTGCCGCTGGAGGTCTTTCGCCAGCGCTACACGCTGGCGGCGGCGACCCCGCTGACCGGCCGCCGACACCAGCTGCGCTATCACTTCAAGCACCTGCGCCATCCCTTGGTCGGCGATACGCTCTACGGCCAGGGACCGATCAACCGCTTCTTCCGCCAGACCTTCGGGCTGCCCCGGGCCGTCTGCACGCCCAGGCCAGCCCCCGCCGCATCCGACCGGGGCCCTGGGGCGGGGCCTGCCCTGCCCGCCCGCCGAGCGACGAGCTCGTGCAGGGGCCGGCCGCCCCCTGCCGGCGCGACGCCCGCCCCCTGGGCGCCTGGCCCCCCCCTCCCCGCGCGGGCCGGGGCGGGCCGGGGGGGGCGCCGCCCGCCGCGCGTCGACGCCGCGGGCCCCGCCCCCGGCGCCCACCAGCAGCTCGGGGCTGGCGTGGCGCTCGCGGTAGCGTGTCAGCACCTCGAAGGCGAAGTTGTCGAGCTGCTCCGGATCGACGGGGTCGCCGTTGAGCGCCAGCGTCAGGGCGGGCAGGCCCTCGCGCTCGGTGACGTGGAAGAACTGCGCCTGTGAGATCTTGTTCGGCATGCACTCGAGGGGGCCGACGCTGATCACCCCGTCGATCAGGCCCTCGCGCCACTCGTGCGTCGGGCCGCCCACGGTCAGCACGGCCTCGCCCTCCAGCTCGGGGCGCAGGTAGTCCGCCGCGGCGGCCATCGATTCGGCCACCGTCGTCCGCGCGGGCCAGCCGAGAATCGTGGAGATCGTGTCGTAGCTGCGTTGCTGGATCTGCGCCTTGATCAGGCCGCGCAGTCGGTCGGTGAGGCCCGCGCCGCCGCTGGCCGTCAGCGTGAGGAAGTCGGTGTACTCCAGCCACTCGTTGAAGGGCGCGAAGCGGCAGCGCAGGCCCCGCCGCTCGAGCTGGTCGATCACGAAGTCGTTGGCGAAGGGGTCGCAGCGCACGTAGATCTCACCGACCACGAGCACCGCGGGCTTGCCGATCGCGCCTTGACCGGCCGCGAACTCGCGCGCCGCCCGCGTCAACAGCTCGGTGCAGCCGAAGTGCTCACCGGTGGCCACCTCGGCCAAGGTCGCCGGCAGCGACAAATCGCCCGCCGCGCGCCGCTCCAGCAGGCGCCAGAGCTCGCCGCGGTAGGCGTCGAAGATCGCCTGGGCGGCTCCGGGCCGGGTCTCGCCGGGACGCACGTCATAGAGCGCCTCGAGCAGCAGGTCCGCGGCCATGAAGCCGGAGAAGACCAGCGCCGAGAAGCCGGCCGGGATGCCGGCGAAGTAGTCGGTGTCGGCGGGCGACCAGACGCGCACCCGGCCCTGGTAGCCCAGCCGCTCGAGCGTGATCTTGTGCAAGATGTTGTAGACGCCGAAGCGGCAGGGGCCGGTCGCCGTCGGCATGAAGAAGGCGAAGCGCCCGTCGCCCGCATCTTGTTCCCAGGCGCTGGAGCAGGCTGCCCAGCGTCAGCGACATTGGCAGGCACTCCTTGCCGGAGGTGTGGCGCCGGCCCAGGCGCACGGTGTCGCGGTCCGGTAGGGGCAGGGCCTCGGCGGCCACGCCGACCCCGCGCAGCGCGGCGGCCAGGACCTCGGCGCCCTCGCCCATGCGCGGAATCAGCACGCGCTCCTCGCGGGCGCGGATGTCCGGCAGGCGCGCCTTCTGCCGCTCGATCGTCACCAGATCGCGGGTGGCTGCCGCCGACGGCTCGGCGGAGCGCAGATCCTCGTGGACGCAGTAGAGAAACGCCTCGACGCGCGTCTTGGTGCCGGCGTCGCCCGAGTGACCATCGGTCTCGATGATGGCGAAGGGCTTGCCCTCCATCAGATAGGCGAAGAAGTGCAGATTGAAGCTGTCGGGCCCGCAGGAGTAGTTGCTGCAGAAGATGCTGTACTGCCCCGGCGTGCGCCGTAGCTGATGCGCGGCGCGCAGCACGCGCTGCCCGTAGCCCCAGAAGATGTCCTGATACACCGGCACGCTGGCCTCGATCGGATAGCAGTCGACCGGGATCGCGATCGCGCCCTGCTCGCGGACGATCGCGGGGACGTTGGAGTTGAGCACGCGGTTGTGAATCGTGTAGGCGCGGCCGAGCACCACCACCGGGACGATGTCGTGCTGCTCGCAGAAGTCGAGCGCCCGTCGCCCCAGCGCCAGGCACTCGGCGTCGAAGGCCTGCTGCGCCGCCACCGCCGCCTGATAGGCCGACCACCAGCTCAACGGCACGCCCAGCTCGAGCGCCAGGCGGCGGCAGCTTTCGATCAGCTCCTTCGAGCTCAGGTTATCCGTCCCGATGTCGATCACCGGTGACAGGACACGCGGCCCACCCTCGGTGCCGAGGTCCCAGCGCAGCAGGTCGGGGCTGGCCTGCACGATCGGGCAGACCGCGGCGCAGCTCTCCTCGCCGACGCGCTCGAGGCTGCGCAGCATCGGCACGAATAAGTAGTCGGGCCCGCTCTCGCGCAGCTCGGCGATCAGGCCGTGATAGAGCTGCATCGGCGCGCAGAACGCGACGTTGGCCTGCTCGATGCCGCGCTTGAGCACGCGCTGGTCGGCGCCGGTGTGGATTTGCACGTCGAAGTTGAGCTCGCGCAGGAAGGTGGCGAAGAAGGGCAGCAGCCCCTTGAGCGTGAACTCGTCGGTCAGCGCGATCAGCGGCCGTCCGCGGCGCTGGCCGAGCTGGTCCACCAGGCCGGCATCAGCGCTCTCGCGCTCGCGGAACGGGTCCGGCGCCAGGGTCGGGCAGCTTCTTCTTGCCGGTGCCGCGGTCGCAGAGCGAGCAGCCGCCGCCCCAGGTGAAGCGCTGGCGCTCTCCTCGACCAGGGTCGCGATGCGGTCGATGCGGCACTTGTTGCCGGGCCCGCCGCAGCCCTGCGTCGACTTGCACACGAAGGTCTCCTGGCCCTTGACCTCGGCCTAGAGCAAGCGCGCCGGGTCGAGCGCCGGGCTGGCCGTGCAGCGCGAGCTGTTCGCAGGCCAAGAGCGCGATGCCGAGCGCCCCGACGGTGCCGGGATGCGGCGGCACGATCACCTGCGCCCCCGTCTGGCGGGCCACGGCGGCGGCGAGCGCGTCCGCGGCGAAGGGCATGCCCTGACAGAAGATCACCTGGCCGACCGAGCGGCTGCCCTTCACCCGGTTCAGGTAGTTCTGGATGATCGAGTCGTAGATGCCGGCGATGATCGCGGGCTGCTCGACGCCGGCGGCGACCGCCTCGTCGATGATCTCGGCCATGAACACCGAGCAGTGCTGGCCGAGCGACACGCCGCCGTCGGCCGCCACCGCCTCCTGGCCGAGCTGGACCACGTCCTTGATGCCCGCGAACTTCTTGCCCTGCTCCTCGATGAACGAGCCGGTGCCGGCGCTGCAGGCCTCGTTCATCGCCGCGTCGACCACGCGCCCGCCGGCCAGGCGGATGTACTTGGCGTCCTGGCCGCCGATCTCGAAGATGGTGTCGACGCGCGGGTCGTAGTGCCGCGCGCCCGCGGCGTGCGCCGCGATCTCGTTCAGCACGTAGACCCGGTCGGCGCCGTAGCAGGTGGAGAGCAGCGAGCCGACGATCTCGCGCCCGCTGCCGGTGGCGCCGAAGGCCACCACGCTGTGCGCCGGCCGGGCCCGGTGACGAGCTGCTGCGTCAGCGCCTGGCAGGCCCCGACGGGATCGCCGCTGGTGTTGACGTAGCCCTGCCAGACGGCCTCGCGCGTGTCGCAGTCGAGCGCGACGACCTTGGAGCCCGTGGAGCCGATGTCGTAGCCGAGCAGCAGCGCCGCGGCGCGCCGTTGAGCGTCGGCGCTGGCGGCGCGGGCATCCGCCGCACCTGCCCAGGGTAGCCGGCCAGCGCCGGCAGGCGCTCGAGGTGCGCGTGGTGCGCCGGCGCCAGCAGGGCCTCGAGCGGGGGCACCAGGTGCGCCGCCGGAGCGTCCGCCGCCAGCGCCGCCGCGCCGAGCGCCTCGACATAGAGCCCGTCGTCGCCGTCGAGCAGCGCCAGCGTCATGCCGTGGCGCGCGAGGAAGCGGCGGAAGTGCTCGCGCACGCGCTCGGCGCGACTGACGCCGCCGATGAGCAGCCACGCTGGGCGGGCGAGGCGCGGGCTTGATCAAGACCTGCACGTTTTCGCAGACGGCATCGTAGAGCCCCGCGAGGATGCGTGGCTTGCTCTCGCCCTTGTTGGCCAGGTGCGTCATGTCGGTCTTGAGGATCACCGGGCAGCGACCCGAAAGCGGGGCTGGGTCGCTGACGCTGGCGCTGAGCTCGCTCGCCTGCGCCACGTCGAGGTCGAAGCGCTCGACGAGCTGGCGCAGGAAGTTGCCCGTGCCCTGCGAGCAGCGCGAGTTCTCGCGGAAGACCTCGGCCCCCGAGGCGCGCAGCTCGAGCACCGAGAAGCCGCGGCTGCCGATCGCCACCAGCGTCGCGTCTATGGCGCCGGCGTGGCCGCGCAGCTCGCGGTAGCCACGGCTCTGGGCCTGCTGCGTCGGCACGCGCGCCAGGTCGAGCTGGCGGCTGAGCCGCCCGCAAGCCGCGGCCGCATGCACCGCGGACCAGCCCCAGTCGGCGAGCAGCCCGCGCAGCAGCGCGGTCGGGTCCTTGTGATGCTCGACCAGCGCGCGCCGCGTCCAGCGCAGGGCGCCGCCCGGCTCGCGCGTCAGCTCGACGAGCTTGATCGTCTCGGCCCCGACGTCGATCCCCAGATAACGTAGCCCGCGAGGTTGCGCCATTCGACCTTTACTCCCTGGTTCGGGCTACCTGGTTCGGCTCCCCGGTGCCGCCGGCGTCCGCAGCGCGCCCACGATCAGCGGGACCGACGACGCTAGGAGCCCGGGCCCCAGGTGTCAAGGATCGCGGTGGCCGCGATTCGCTGCGGTGGCAAGGCGCCGCCGTCACCGGGACAGGATGCCCCAGCGCGCCGCCGCCGCGCCGACCACGCACGGCGCGCGCTTGCCTTCCGAAGCCGCTGTGGCAGCCTTGGACGCCTCACCCTGGTCTTGCGGCACTTATCCCTTATCGGAGGTCACGACATGCGCACCCATCACCTACGCACCCAACACCGCTCGAGCTTGCTGAACGGAGTGCTCCTGCTCGCGGGGCTTGCGATCGGCTGTTCGGACAGCGACGGCGGCGGCAGCGACAAGCCCGACGCCGGCTTCTGCCCCAGGACGGGTCCCGGGACGCTGACGGTCAACATCGTGGGGCTGCCCGAGGGCGTCAACGCCGCGGTCAAGGTCAGGGGGCCGAGCGGCCGCGAGCAGAGCCTGACCAGCTCGCAGGTGCTGGCGGAGAGCGCGGCCGGAAACTACGGCGTCAGCGCCGATCAGGTGGTGCCGGCCGATGCGATCGTGCGGACGGTGTATGCCGCTCCGATCGCGACGGAGCAGAAGTCGTTCTGCGTGGGCGCCGCGGGCAAGACCGTGGAGGTCAGCTACGCGCCGATCGCGACCAGCAACAAGCTCTGGATCGCCGTCAGCAACGCCCCGGCGGGTGCGGGGACGCAGGGCTTCGCCTCGGCCACGCTGGCCGTCACGGGCGAGCCGCCGGCCAGCGTGGCGATAACCTCCGGGGCCGGCCGCAAGCTGGCCTTCGACCGCGCGGGAAACCTCTGGGCCAGCGGCGGTACCACCGCGGATCCGCACGTTCTGCGCTTGCCGGCCGCGATGCTGGGCGCCTCGGGAAGGAAGGAGCCCGATCGAAAGATCAACATCAAGGGCCTCGACTGCCTGCCGGCGATCAGCGGCCTCGCCTTCGACCGCGAGGGCGCGCTGTGGGTCGCGTCGACCTGTAAGGGGCGCCTCTTCAAGCTCAGCGCGGGGGACCTGGGTGACTCCTCGGACGTGACGCCGACGGTCAGTATCGCCTTCCCAGGCGCGCTCGCCTTGGCCTTCGACCGCAGCGGGAATCTCTGGGTCAGCACGGGCGACGAGGGGCAGCTGGCGCGCTTCGATGCCGCGAGCCTCGGCTCGGCGACGGCCACCCCCGCGCTCGTGCTGGCCCCGAAACGCGAAGCGGGCGGCGCGGCGCTGAAGCCGGGGCTGCTGGCCATCGACGCCAACGGCGACCTGTGGTCGACGGACTTCGGTGGCAACGTGATCTTTCGGCTGCTCAAGGCCGAGCCCGGCGGGGCGTCCGGTCCGAGAGAGGTCGTGCCGCCGGTGCAGCTCACGCTGGGGGTGCTGGCGTTGCTCGAGGGCATCGCCTTGGACGAAGGGGGCGGCCTCTGGGTGACCTACAGCCAGGGCAAGGTCGCCCGCCTCTCGCCGGCTCAGCTCACGGTCAGCACCGGCGCGGGCGCGCCCACCACGCCCGAGCGCGTCATCAGCAGCGCGAGTCTCGGCTACGCCGAAGACCTCGCCTTCTTCCCCGCCCCGACCGCCCTGCCGCTCTACAGCGCCCTACCCTGAGGCGCCCAACGCGGACCTCAGGTGGGCAGCGGGTCGGCGCAACCGCCGCGTTGGACGGGCGTCACCCTCGGGTGCTGCTGCGGCCTCGCCCGGGGGGGCGCCCAAGCGACCGCCGGCTTCGCCCGCGCCGCCAGCCGGCACGGCAGCACCAGGCGCTTCCCCGCCGAGCACCAAGCCGCCGCTGCGGGCCGACGCCAATGACTAGCACTACTGTGTCGGATCTCTCCCGTCGCCTGGTCTCGTTCTCGGAGTCACGGGCTTTGTCGCTCGTCGGCCGCTTGCCACCAGCAACCTCCCTCCTCGCTTCGCGCCCGTGACTCCGAGCCCTTCGCCAGGCTCGGTCCGAAATCCGACACAGTAGTGCTAGGGCGCGTTGCCCTCGGCGGTCGCAGCGAAGCTCGGTGTCGCGCGGCCGCACGGCGGGCACCCGGAGCCCTGAAAGGGTCGCCAGCAGGCGTGGCGTCGTAGCGACGACGACATCCAGGCCAAAACAGGCGCGGGACGCGCTTCTCTTGGGCCTAGCCCCCCCCGCGCGGAGCACCCGAATGATGCCGAGCGGCTCGCCGCGCACAGCCGCGTGAGCGTCAGCCCGCGCGCGCGCCACGAACCGTCGAACACGCCGCGCGTGTATCCCCCCCTCCTCGCATTCCTTCATCCTCGTGGCCCCTCCGGGCTCCTTCAGCCCCTCCGGCAACCCACCTCGACATGAGGCACCGCGACTACGGTCCAAGCACGATTCACTTGGTCCCTGGGCTTTCGATTGCTACATTTGAACGACGGTAGCGCCTGCCAAGGGCATGACGCAGTCGACGGCTCGCACCCCATTTCGCTAGTTCGCGTTGGATTATCTGAAATGTAGCGTGCGCCGGACGGGCTACTGCACCTGACTGATCTCGAGGATCAACCGTTAAACCCATGATTGCCCTCGACTCCCTCCTGGCCGCTGTCATCAGCGGCCTCCCTGATCCGGCCGTTCTCGTGGCCCCAGACGGGAGGATCATCCGCTTCAACCGACCGCTCTTGGGTCTTTGTGAACTCAACTATCTCACGCTCCAGCGCCAAGTCTCAGCGGGCGTCACGCTCGCGGACTTGGTGCATTCGGTCGATGGTGAAGACGTCGCCTGCCTGCGCCGTTGCCTGACGGAAGGACGCGTCTTTCGGCTCGCGGAGGTCTCCGCTCGAAGCGTGGCGGGGCAGGACCTCGTGCTCTGGCAAGCCTTCATCCCGATCCGCGGCGAAGATGGTTCTGTCGTCTTTGCGCTCGCTATCCTCCGTGATGTAAGTGCGGAAGCGCGCATGCAGGCGGGCTTCAGAGAACTCGTGGCCACTGCCGAGGCACGCGCCGAGAGCCTCGAGCTGCAGGTCGCCGAGCGCACCCGCGCGCTGACCTCCGCTCTCGAGGAGGTCACGCGGGTCTCGAGGACCGACACACTCACTGGCCTGGCCAATCGCCGCGCCTTCTTCGAGATTGCCTTCCGCGAGCTCGAGGCCGCTCGCCGCCACCAGCGCCCGTTCAGCGTACTGATGTGCGACCTCGACCACTTCAAGCAGGTCAACGACGTCTACGGCCACAGCGCCGGGGACCAGCTCCTCGTCGCCTGCGCGAGGAGTCTCGAAGACGCCCTCCGCCGCGGCGACTTCGTCGCTCGCTTCGGCGGCGAGGAGTTCATTGCTCTCCTCACGCATGCCGGACGAGAGGCTGGCAGGGCCGTGGCCGAACGCTGCCGCCGCAACATCGAGGCTCTGGACACGTCGCGCCTACGGACGCGCATTCTGACCACACCGACGGCCAGCTTCGGCCTGGCGAGCTTCCCCGAGGACGGGGAGCAGCTGGAGCAAATCATTGCGGGAGCGGATGCCGCCCTCTACGTCGCCAAGCAGGCCGGACGCAATCGCGTCGAAGTCTTCCAGAAGGAAGCCGTGCTCGTCCGAGACGAGGCCGACCGGAGGTCATCATGACCGAGTCCATCACGCTCGCCTTCGCCTTGCGTGAAGCGTTCACGTTGGTTTCCCTCGCCGGCACCCTCAACGAGCGCTTCACCGTTCCCTCGATCGTCGGCGACGACCCTCGCCTACCCTTCGTCATCGACACCGCCAACATCGCGCGAATCAACTCGCTCGGCGTTCGCACCTGGATTCAGTGGCTCTCGCTCTTGGCCAAGGACGCGCGGCGGGTCTATTTCGTGCGCTGCTCGCCGCCGATCGTCATGCAGGCGAACTACGTCGCCAACTTCCTCGGAGGCGGCTGCGTTCTGAGCTACTATGCACCCTACTGGTGCGAGGCCTGCCGGACCGCGGAGCGTGTGCTCGCGAGGACAACCGATCGACGCGATGCCTTGTGGTCCAATCGCCCGACTCGTCCTTGTCCGGCCTGCCATGCCCCCCTTCAGCTCGCTGAGGCCGAGGATGAATGCTTCAATATCGCGCGCGATCAAGATCCGGTGGAGCCTCCCGTATTCGCCCTGGCGCTCGAGCAAGCCCTAGCAGAGCTTGCGACCAGACCGGAAGGAAAGGGAGCGAGCGGCGGTTCCGAGCAGTCTTAATGCCTTCGACAGGCGGGTGCTCGGCCGCAGCTGGGCGGATCAAACAGCTTCAACGAGGTCTTCGGGGGAAGGACGTCACGCCGAGGCCGAGCCGGTTCCGCGAGTGAGCATGCAACCGCGCCGCAGGCTCGGGGCGTCGCGAGAGTCTTCGAAAGGCGAGGGGTTGTCGTGACGACCATGTCCTTCAGAGAGGCGAAGAGTGGCGAGCGCGCCTGCTTGGTTCTTGGTGGAGACATTACGGAGGAGGCTGATTTCGCGCCGCTCCTCGCATCCGCCCTCACTCCGCTCGTTCTCGACCTGGTCGAGGTCGGCCGTATCAACTCGTCGGGCGTCCGTGAGTGGCTGAGCTTCGTCCGCGAGATCGCCGCCGCTGGGCG
This sequence comes from Pseudomonadota bacterium, assembly GCA_016702545.1. Lineage (GTDB taxonomy): Bacteria > Myxococcota_A > Polyangia > JADJTL01. Next base: position 18,578 of record JADJDT010000013.1, read on the forward strand.
CCCCCTGGTCCTGCTGAGGTGTGCGCCTGCGATGGTGCATCAGGCTAACATGATCACTAATTTTCTCGGAGGGGCCGAGGTCCACTCCGTCCTTGCGCCCTACTCTTGCGCAGCGTGTGACTACGATCACCTCGAAGAAGTCCCTACGGCACGCAACGAAGCGGCTCCTCCGAACATCGCAGAGCAGAGGCCTTGCCCACGCTGCGGGGAAATCATGGAGTTCTCGGATCTCTCCTCTCACTACTTGGCCTTCCTCAACGCACGGTAGGTGGCCTTCAGATGCTGCTCGAGAAGACGCAAGTGCTTGATCACCGATCGCCGCGGCCCCGCGTCCTCGTGGCCCACACGAGCCCATCCATTCGGAACCATGTGCGGCGAGCGCTCGGTTCGATGGGCTGTGAGGTCGAAGAGCTGCCCGTCGCAGCGCCCTATTCCTCCGCCGTTCTCGACCCAACCCGGAGCCTCTATGTGCTCGAGACCGGTGACAACCCCGAGCGCACGCTTGCCCTGGCCGGCGAGATCAGCGGGCGACATCCGAATGCTCCGCTCCTCGTGATCGCGCCCGACTACCGGCGGGCCCTGCTGCTCGAGCTCTTGGGCGGGAGGACGCTCAACCATATCATCGCCAAGCAGGGTGCGATCGCGGCCGGCCTGCCGCTGATCGACGAGACTGAGCTGATCGTCACGTGCAGCAAGCTCCTCACCAACGATATCTTCGGCCTCGCGAAATACCTCCGCCTCTGGGGCGTCGAGGTCTGTTCGCCGAGCTTGACGCGTGCCGCCGATCGGGAGCTCGTCCTCTCCGACCTCGCCCGCTTCCTCCGCGTCGTCGACTGCCGCAGCGCCATTGCGCAGGCGGTCGTCATGACTGCGGACGAGCTGTTGATGAACGCGATCTTCAACGCGCCGCGCCGAGAGGATGGCGCGCCCAAGTACGCCCACCGCAACCGCCAGGAGAAGTTCGAGCTCGAGGAGCGCGAGCGGGTCAGCGTGAGCTACGCCTGCGACGGTCGCTACATCGCGCTTTCCGTCAGCGACAACTTTGGTAGTCTCTCCCGAGAGGTCATCTTCCGCTACCTCCGCGATAGCATCGAGGGCCGCGCCGCGACGATGGAGTCGAAGCACGGAGGGGCCGGACTTGGCATTCACATGCTCTCTCAGGCAGTGACACAGCTCGTCTTCAACGTCCAGCCGGGCGTGCGGACGGAGGTCATCGCTCTCTTTTACGTGCGCAATGGCCCACGCGCATTCCATGAGGCCGGACGCTCACTCAACATCTTTTTCACGAGCACCGAAGGCGAGCTGCTCTAATAACAGCGCACGCGAGCGCTCGTTGAATTTGATCACTTGCGCACACGGGGCGCTCGAAGGAGAACAGGCCATGGGAACGAAGGCGGGAGCGGGCATCAGTCGACATCGCGACCCGAAGAAGGCCGGCAGGGAGGCCATCCAGCAGGCCTTCAAGGAGGCCGACCTGGCGACGTGCGACCTGGTCATCATGTACGCGACGATCGGTCACGATCAACAGACCATCGTGAACGCGGTGCGAGAGCTGGCCGGAGACGCGCGGCTGATCGGGTGCTCAGCCGAGGGCGTGATCGCGGGCGGCGAGATCGACGAGTCTAACTTCGCGGTCGCTGTGATGGTCATCAAGAGCGACGAGCTGCGCTTCGTTCCGCACCTGGTCACCGGCCTGAAGGAGCGACCCGGCGAGGTCGGAGAGCAGCTGGCCGCGAAGCTCGCGCCCGCGCTCGCGAGCGATAGCTTGGCCGTCATGCTGCTTGGCGATGGGATCACGATCAACTTCGACAAGTTCAACGCCGCCTTCGAGTCCTCGCTCGGTCGCCGCATCCCGCTGATCGGCGGCACGGCTGCCGACAACTTTGAGATGAAGCAGACCTACCAATACCTCGACGGCGCGGTGGTGTCCGACGCCGTCATGGGGATGCTGATCTCTGGCGACGCGCGCATCGCCTGGGACGTGAATCACGGCTGCATCCCCATCGACCTGGAGCGCAAGATCACCAGGGCCAAGGGTAACGTCATCTTCGAGATCGACAACCTTCCGGTGCTCGAGGTCTTGAAGGATTACCTTCTGGCGGAGGAGATCGACAACTGGGATCAGACGGTCGTCAACCTCTGCCTCGGCTTCCGTGCACCGAAGAGCTTTCACGACGACTACGACGGCTACCTGATCCGCTTCATGCCCCAACGCGACGTCAAGGAGGGCTCTGTCGTCATTCCAACGGAGGTCGCGGAGGGCACGAGCGTCTGGATGACGAGACGGGACCATGAAAAGATTCTCCTCGGCTGCAAGCGCATCGGAGACAATCTCAAGGCGGTACTCGCGGGGCAAACACCAAAGCTCGTCCTGCACTTCGATTGTGCGGGTCGCGGAAAATTCGTTTTTCGCGACGAGGAGAAGCGCGCGGCCTTGGCGCTGATGCGTGACCAGATTTCGACGACGGCGCCGTGGATCGGCTTCTTCACCTTCGGAGAGATCGGTCCGGTCAACGGACAGAACTGCTTCCATAATTACACCGCCGTTGTCGCAGCTCTCTATTGATCCGATGGCTCCAGGCACACAGCTCCAGCCGCGTGCGCCAGCAGACGTCGCTCGATGTGACCGGCGGCTCAGTTGACTACGATGGAGTCCCCCAGCGGCGCGGCGGTTGCTGCCACCAGTGAGAGCGCGACGCTTCGCGAGGAGATCGGACGGCTGTCACGGCAGGTGCGGCAGCTGATCAAGATCGAAAGCGCGCTCTACCAGCAGAACCAGGCCTTCGACGCGCAGGTAAAGGTCTACCGGCGCCTGTCGGAGATCGGTCATCAATTCAATGGCGCAAGGTCGGCGGATGTAATCGTCGATCTGGCCGTGCGCTTTATCGTCTACGAGCTCAACTTCGAGCGGGTTGCGTTGTTTCTTCGTGAGCCACCCGGCGGGCACGCCTTCACGGTGAGGAGGACCGAAGGCTACTACGATCAAGGAGAGCGGGACGCGCTCAGCAGCTACGTGCTCGCGGATGATGACGCACGACTCGTTGAGCTGCTGCTCGAAGGACGGCGTCTGATCGTTACGCACGGCGAAGCCGGTTCAATGCCGAGCGGCATCGGCCGGGAGCTTGGAATGGATGAGTTCTTCGCTCATCCGATCGGCGGCGAGCCAGGACGCGTCATGGGCATACTCCTCGTCGGCAACAGCATGGCAAAGGCTCGCTACCAGACACGAGTGCGGGTCGATAGCAACTTCGCGGTCGGCCTCACGAACCTCGTCAACGAGGCCACCATCGCGCTGAACAACGTGCGCTTCTATCGAGAGCTCGAAGAGGAGAGGAAACTTCTCGAAATCAAGGTCGACGAGCGCACGCTGGCACTTCAGACCGCTTACCAGGATCTCAAGCGACTCGACGAGCTCAAAACGCAGTTTTTCGCGAACGTTTCTCACGAGCTCAGGACGCCCCTCACGCTCTCGATTGGTCCGCTCGACCTCTTGGCGAGTGACCCCGCGATCCCTCGTTCGGCCAAGCGCAACATCGAGGTGCTGCGGAACAACCAGCATCGCCTCCTGCGCTTGATCAATGACTTGCTGGATTTTGCCAAGCTGGAAGCTGGTAAAATGACGGCCTATTTCGCGCCCATTCGACTGGTCGACACGCTCAAGGAGTATTTGGCGACGCTCGAGGCTGCCGCACACGCACGGGGCATCGGTCTGTCGTTCCGCACGGAGCGACCGGACTTCGAGATCTACGTCGACAAGAGCAAGTTCGAGAAGATCGCCATGAACCTGCTCTCGAATGCGTTCAAGTTTACGCCGAATGGCGGGCGGATCGAAGTCTGTGTCGGCAGCAGCGGCCCGTGGGTGCTGATCGACGTGCGCGATAGTGGCATTGGCATCGATCGGGAGGGCCTCGGGGCGATCTTTGAGCGCTTTGCTCAGGTCGACGCCTCGGCCACGCGACGCTACTCGGGTACGGGCATTGGCCTGGCACTGGTCAAGGAGCTGATGGAGCTTCACCAAGGGAAGGTCACGGTCGCGAGCACACCGGGGCAGGGGTCGACCTTCACGCTACATTTCCGCTGCGGCTACGAGCACCTCGCGGCCAACACCGTCGCGTCGTCAGGGACGAGTGACGTGCTCGAACCCTCCCGGGAGGCGCTCGCTGAGTTCGCCGTGGACTACGAGGAGGCGGGCGAAGAGACGGAGGATTTCAGCGATCCCACGGCTGATCCGGCCGAGGTCTCGGCTGGGGGCGATGCAGGCTTGGAGCAGGGGGCCACGGTCATCGTGGTCGACGACACGCCGTCGCTCAGGAGGATGCTCTGTCGCATCCTGCGGCCAATTTACCGCGTCTTCGCCGCGGAGGACGGCGTCGCGGCACTCGAGCTTTGCAGGAAGCATCAGCCAGACCTGGTTGTCAGCGACATGATGATGCCGCGAATGTCCGGGATCGAGCTGTGTCAGGCCATCAAGAGGGAGCCCGGTGCCTTGGCGCGCACGCCCGTGATCCTCGTGACGGCCCGCGCGGACATGTCAAGCAAGCTGCAAGGTCTCGAGCAGGGTGCGGACGACTACCTCGCCAAGCCCTTCAACATCCAGGAGCTCCTGGTGCGGTGCAGAAACATCGTGAGGCTGCGCAGGCAAGAGCAGCAGATCAGGGCGGCCGAGAAGCAGGTCGCCGAGCGCGACCTCGCCCTGGCGGGCGCCGTGCAAGCGCTGATGCTGCCCGAGGGGAGCTACCGGGATAAACAATTCGTCATTGGCGCGCTCTGCAAGCCTGCTGCTCTGGTCGGTGGGGACTGGTGGTGGTACGGCGTCGCAAGGAATGGCGCGCTGCTCATCGTGATTGGGGACGTCACAGGGCACGGGGCTGGCCCCGCGATGGTTGCGGCCACCGCGATCGGCACCTGCCGAACGTATGCTCAACTCACGTCGTCGGAGGACACCGAGAAGCTCTGGACCTTTATGAACCAGAACCTGCTCGGCGGGTGCCGTGGCGACTTCTCGCTCAGTCTTGCTGCAATCGAATTTCGACCCGACCTCGGCACCTTCCGAGTGTGGCGCGCCGGTGCCCCGCCGCTGATTCACCTTGTCGGTGGCGAGAAGCCGCTTCCGATCGGAACGCCCGGCACGTTACTCGGCGACAAGGACTTCCAGGTGGGACGTTCGGAGGGGCGATATTCGCCTGGCCAGCGCTTCGCGCTGTTCACGGATGGTGCGTACGACTTCTCGAGGGCTGCCGGGCGACCCTTCGGCTTGCCGGGGCTGCTGCGGCTCCTTGACGACACCCGCCACGAAACTCCCAACGCTGCCAAGGATGCGATTTGGGGCGCGCTCCGTGAGCAGCAGCGCGGGAAGCCACTCGAGGATGACCTTACGTTGGTGCTGATCGACGCCTGCTGAGTGGTTCCAAGGTAACTGTCCGAGGGTCGACGCGTAGCGAGCGGGGGCGGGACTGTGCAGAGTGGCGGGCATGCGACGACCACGATCATTCTGGAAGGCGCGGGTGGCGGAGCTGGCGCGAGGGCGGCGCATCGAGCGGGTGGCGGAGCAGCACGGCGTTCGGGTCGAGCGGCTGAGGTGGTGGCGTTGGCGCCTGGCCACCGAGGCGCAGGCGGCGGTTCCTCGGCTCGTGGAGGTCGTGACCGCACGAGCCGCCCAAGCCGACCCGCGACGAAGCCCTCGCGCGGCGCGCGCGAGCGCGCCGACATTGGGGGTGAGGCGGCGAAGACCGCGTCTTCGCCGCCGAGGGGGGCTTGGAAAGCTCCCCTGACGACATCTAGGCCCAAGACAGGCGCGGGACGCGCTTGTCTTGGGCCTAGTACGCACAAACGACTGCGCGCGCTAGCTCTGCGCCCCGAGGTTGAAGAGCCCGCTGGCCACGCGCCGGGGCGGCGCGGCGTCGTGTCCGGGGGCGTCCTCGGGTAGCACGATGTTGACCTCGAGCACCTCGCACTCGCCGCGGCGGTCGAGATTGACCGAGACGCGCTCGAGGTCGATGTCCTCGTACTTGGCGATCACCTGCAGCAGCTCCTGGTGCAGCAGCGGCAGGTAGTCGCGCGTCCCGGCGCGATTGCGCTCGCGCGCCACGATGATCTGCAGCCGGTCCTTGGCCACGGACGCCGACTTGCGACGACCCCGGTAGAAGTAGTCGAGAAAGCGCATGGTCCCCTCCTAGCCGAACAGGCGGCGGAAGATGCCGCGCTTCTCGTCGTCGATGAAACGGTGCGGCCGCTCCTGACCGAGGAAGCGGTACACCACGTCGAGGTAGGCCTGCGCGGCCTCGGTCGACTCCTCGAGAATCACCGGGGTGCCCTGATTGGACGCCTGCAACACCACGCTCGACTCCGGGATCACGCCGAGCAGCGGGATCGCCAGCAGCTCGAGCACGTCCTCGACGCTCAACATTTGCCCCTTGCGCGCCCGCTGCGCCGAGTAGCGCGTGATCAGCAGTTGGGCCTTGACCGGCTCGAGGTCGAGCTCGGCGCGCTGGGTCTTGGCGTCGAGCAGTCCGAGCACGCGATCCGAGTCCCGCACCGAGGAGACCTCGGGGTTGGTCACGACCAGCGCCTCGTCGGCGAAGTACATCGCCATCAGCGCGCCCTTCTCGATGCCGGCCGGCGAGTCGCAGATGATGTAGTCGAAGCCCTGGCTCTTCAGCTCCTCGATCACCTGCCCGACCCCCGCGAAGTCCAGCGCGTCCTTGTCGCGCGTCTGCGAGGCCGGAAGCATATAGAGCCCCTCGACCCGCTTGTCGCGGATCAGCGCCTGGCTCAGCTTGGCCTCGCCCTTGGTCACGTTGACCAGGTCGTAGACCACGCGTCGCTCGCAACCCATGACCAGATCCAGGTTTCTCAGACCGACGTCGAAATCGATCGCTACCGTTTTGTAGCCGAGCAGCGCGATCCCGGCCGCCACGCTCGCGCTGGTCGTGGTCTTACCCACGCCGCCTTTGCCCGACGTTACGACGACAACTCGTGCCACGGGGAGCCTCCTTGGTGCGACGCTGCTGACCGACCGCGCAGCGCCGACTCCATAAAAGGCGAAAAGGCGATCGCGCACAAATTTTCTGGCGAAAAAAATTGCGCCGGTCCGCGAAGTGTGTAGGCCGATGTAGGTCGAGCTCGGCCAAGCTCGGCCAAGCTCGGCCAAGCTCGGTCAGAGCGGTCGGAAGACGAGCTCGTCGCCCTGCAGGTGAATCTGCGTGGGCTTGCCGCGGAAGCGCTCGGGCAGCCGATCAGCGGACAGATACTCGCCCGCGATCGACACCAGCTCGGCCTCCAGGCTGCTGCAGAAGATGCGCGCCGCCTTGTCACCGTGTGCGCCCGCCAGCGCGCGCCCGCGCAGCGCGCCGTAGACGTGGATATGCCCGTCGGCGATCAGCTCCGCGCCCGCGTTGACCGGCGCCAGCAGCACCAGATCGCGGTGCGCCGCGTAGATCACCTGGCCGCTGCGCGCCGGCTGGGTCAGCAGCAGGCTGCCGAGGGCTTCGGTGGCCATGGCCGGGGCCGGTGGGGGCGGCTCGAGCTGCGCGGGCTCGGCGGCGGTGGACGCCGTGGTGCCACGCTCGCCTGCGTTGCGCCGCGGGTCTGTCGCTGCGGCGCGCAGGCGCTCAGGGGCCGCTGACGTTGGCGTGCTCGCCTCGGCGCTCGGCGGGGTTGCCTCCAGCGGGCCGCTGGTGCCGCGCGCGGCGGGGCCGCGGAGCAGCCCGAGGCCTGCCCGACCCGCTTCGGCCTCGCGCTCGGCGGCGAGATGGCGGATGGCTACCGGCACCAGCCGATGGTGGCGCAACAGCGCGGCCAGCTCGCTCAGGTCGACGCGCGCGGCGGCCTCGCCCAGCGCCTCGAGATCGACGATGACCGGGGCCTGCTCGAAGAAGCGCGGCAGCTGAGCCACCTGCGTGCCGAGCTGGGCATCGACGCGCGCCAGCTCGGGGACTAGCAGCCGAATGACCGTCAGGCTCGCGACGGTGCCCTTGAGCTCGAACGCGGCGCGGCGCGCCGGCGCCGCTGCTTCATCGCTGGCCATCGCCTCTCCAACCCCCAGGCCATTGCCCCTGACCACGCTGCATCTTGCTGGCAACGGATCAAGCCCGTCAAGGACCGGCGAGGCGGACCTCAGGGCGGTCGAGTTCTCGGATGCGAGGGGGAAAGCGGGATGGCTACGGTCGAGGGTGGCGGAAGGAACAGGTTGTGGCGTGGCTCTGATGCGGCCAAGAAATCGCGAAAACGGCGCCTCCTCGAGCACGGTGATAGAGTCGCCGAGGAGCGCGCCCCGAGCACTCCAAGCAAGGTTTCCATGCCGCGCCGACCGTCGCCGAGCCCGTCGCCCAGCCAGAGGCCGTCCGGCGGTCGCCGCCGCGCGTGCCACCGCCATGGCGGGACGGCCGGTCGCCTCGGCGTCCTGCTGGTCGCGCTCGCGGCGGGCCTCCTGGGGGCCTGTGGGGGCGGCCTACGGGCGCTTCCCTGGCGCGCCGAGCTGGCACGGTCCTTCGATGGCGCTTGGCCCGGTCCCTACGCTCCGCCGCCGCGAGCGGCGTGGAGCCGCGCCGACGAGACGCTGTTCCTGCAGCGCATCGGCTTCGCGGAGGTGGTCGCGGTCGGGCGCTTCCGGCTGGTGTCGCTCGTCACCCGGCGCACGCAGCCGCTGCGCCTGGTGCTCGACTTCGAGGCCGAGGAAGTGCTGCTCGGCGGGCTCGAGGGCGGCGCGCAGCTCGATCGACCGCTACGCCTGACCCTCAGCGCGCGCGCGACGGGCTTCGCCGCGCTGGCGCGGGGCGTGGCCGATCCGCTCGCGGGGCGCTACCTGTTGCTCGTCCGAAACGGGCCCTCGCGCTCGAGCACTGCGCCACCCCTAGCCGGCTGGGAGGCGTCGCTCTGGCGGCCTGAGCCGGCGGCCGCGCCCCGTCGGCGCTTCGCCGTCTACCGAATCGAGCCCGCCCTGCTGGCCCAGGTGCGCGGCCTCTATCGCTCGCTGTTGCGGCGCGGGCAGCAGAGCCCGTGACCCCGCCGGTGGGCGTCGATGCTCCCTGCGTCCGCGAGACCGCGGCTCGGTTCGCGCCCCCGCCGCCGGTGTGAGCCGCAGGAAGCTGGCGCGCGCTGCTGCCGATTCGCTAAGCTAGGCCCATGAGCGACGATCCGTCTGGGCGCGACCGCGAGTCCTACCTGCGCCTGCGGCGTGAGCTTGCCCGCGCCAGCGGCCATGAGGACGCGCTGCTCGAGCTCGTGCGAGCCGAGCCGGATGCCGCTGCCGCTTGGCTCGACCAGGCCAAGGGCGAGCTGCGCGAGGCGCTGGCCCGCGGGCAGTTGTTTGAAGCCACGCGCGTCGGCGCGCTGGTCACCGGCGTGCTGCAGGCCTGGGAGCACGAGGGCAAGCCGGTCTCATCGCGCGGTCGGCCCTTCGCCGCTGCGCTGGCACGGCTCGGCGAGGCGATCCAACAGCTGCTCGACTGCGACTATGCCGCGGCCTCCTCGGCGCTGGCGGCCTTGGTCTACGACGACGACGTCGATCCCACCCTGCGCTGGGCGGCGGCGTTGTGGCGTTCGCGACCCGCGGCCGAAGGCGGTGAGCTGGACGAGGCGTTGCGGCTCGCGGGTCGGGCGCTGGAGCTCGCCGGCCCGCTCGGTCAGCAGGCCCGCGCGTTGACGATGGCGCACGTCGCCGAGCTGCAGACCCTGGCCGGGCAGCACGACAACGCGCGGATCAGTCTGCAGATCGCCCAGCAGTGCCGCGAGCTGGTCGAGGATCCGCGCGGGCTCTCGTTGCTGCTGCTGAGCCGCGCGCGGCTCGAGGCGGCGGCGGGGCAGCTCACGGCCGCCTCAGATTTCGCGGCGATGGCGCGCCAGGCCGACCCGCGGGCCCCGGAGCCGGTGCTCTTCCTCGCCGAACAGGCGCTGATCGCGCAGGACCTCGATGAGGCGGAGTGGGTGCTCGGGCTGTTCGAACCCGTCGAGCCGATGCCGCTGGAGATCGTTCGTGCGCAGCACCTGGTCGAGCTGGCCCGCCGTGACGAGGTGCCGGAGCAGGCCATCAGCGCCTACTGCCGCCTGCGCCTCGGACCCCCGGGGGCAGAGCGGCTGGCCGAGATCGAGACGCTGGTGCGGCGGGCGCCGTATTTCGTCGAGCTGCAAGAGCTGCTGGCCTGGACGCACCTCAAGGGTGGTGATGTCCCGCGCGCGGCCGCCGACTTCGATGCGCTCAGCCGCCGCGATGACCTGCCGCGGCACGTGCTGACCTCGGTACGGCTGGGTCTCGGGTGTCTGGCGAATCTCAACAACCGCGACCGCCGGACGGGCGCGCGGCTGCAGGCGATCGCGGCGGCAACCGTCGCGCCGCGGCCCGCGGCGATGACCGCGCCGCCACGCGATCGTGTTTCCACGCCAGGCGGCGTGCCCTTTGGCGTCGTGGCCGCCGCCGCAGCCGACGCGGTCAACGAGTTCGAGGCCGTCGGCAGCTTGCCGTTGGACACGACCTTCGTCGGGCCCCTGGCGCGGCGCCTGGAGCAGGTGCTGCGCGGCGGTGCGGCCGCTGCGGTGCGGCCCGCGGCCTTCACCGGCACGCTCGACGCGCTGGGGCTGCCCGAGCTGCTCGACTTTCTGCGGGCCAGCCGGCGCACCGGCACGCTGGTCGTCAGCGCGGCCCAGGGCGTGGGTGCAGTCCATCTGCGCTGGGGAATGATCTCGGGCGCGGTCTCGCCGGGCTCGGGCAGCCTCGGTCACCGGCTGGTGCAGCGCGAGCTGATCGTGCCCCGCCAGCTCGCCACGGCGCGACGCCTGCAGCGTCGCGAGTGCCCGACCGAGCTGCTGGGTGCGATCCTGGTGCGCCTCGGCTTCGTCGAGGCGGAGGCGGTGCGAGGCGTGCTCGAGGAGCAGGCGCTCGAGGCCTTGGTCGAGCTGATCGGCTGGAGCGGCGGTTGCTTCGCCTTCGACCCCGACACGCAGCCGACGGCGGCGCACCCGCTCGGGCCCGGCGATCTCGCGCTCGACACGCAGGCCTTGTTGCTCGAGGCGTTGCGGCGGATCGACGAGGCGGCGCGCTGAAGCGCGCAGCGCGCGGTCCTCACCGCGACTTGGACTGCGCCAGCCACGCGGTCTCCAGGCTGAGGGCAATCGCCGCCGCCTCCGTCCGCGTGCGCTGGGTCTTGTCGCCGAAGGCGACCTCGTCGCCGACGACCCCGAGGATGCAGCCGGCCCAGACCTCGTCGCCTTGGGGCCCCGCGTGGCTCTGCGCCAGCACGAACAGGTGCGCGGCCTCCATCTCGCTGGCCAGCACGCCCAGCGCGCTGAGCTGCGCCCGGTAGCGCCGGTGGTCCTCGGCGCGTGGGCCGGCCCCGAGCTCACGGGCGTAGAGCGAGTCCTTGGTGTGCACCACGCCGACGTGGACCGAGCCCAGGTCGGACCGCGTCGCGGCAGCGCGTTGCGCCGCCTGCACGAGCTGCCAGGCGGCGAGGGCCGGGAACTCGAGCGGGGCGTAGTGGATCGAGGTCCCCTCGTCGCGCACCGCGCCCGTGGCGATCACCAGGTCGCCGGCCTTGACCCGCGCCGGCTGCAGCGACCCCGCCGTGCCCACGCGCAGCAGCCGTCGCGCGCCGAGCCCGAGCAGCTCCGAGACGATGATATCGACGCTCGGGCAGCCCATGCCGGTGGAGACCGTCGCCACCTCCAGGCGCTGATCCCCGCGGCACAGGTGGCCGGTGAAGACCTCGTGACCACGGGGGCTCGGGAAGCCCCGGCGGTCTTCGAAGTGCTCGGCGATGGCGCGGGCGCGCGTCGGCGAGCCGGGCAGAAAGACGAAACGTCCGCCGGGCTGCTCGCTGTGCAGCGCCGGGGCATCGATCGTCAGGTGTTCGGGCTGGAAGGGTGGCATCGCTCGTCCTCGTTCAGCGGCGCAGGCGCAGCCGCGTCACATGGTCTTCGCTGCGCGGTAGCACGAGTCGTTCTTCGGGGGCGCGGGCCTCGCGGCGCAGCGCGGCCTCGATCGCGCGCACCGTCAGCGGCCGGTCGCTGAAGAGCGCGTGCAGCGCCAGCGTCGGGCCACGGTAGTCGTGGGCGATCGCCTCCCCGAGCTCGTGCAGCCCCGCGGTCTTGTCGATCGGGACGGCCGCCGGGTTGGCCTGCGGGTCGGTCCAGGCCGGGTAGAACCAGTAGACGCGGCGCTCGGCGTCGACGGCGAAGAGCAGCAGATAGGGCCACTGGCGCGGGTTGCGATAGGCGAAGCCGAGCTCGACGCCGGGCGCGATGCTGTCGCGCACGGGTGCCGATCGGGCGCCGGCGGCGACGGTGAAGATCTCCAGCGCCGGCAGCGTCGCGGCGGCCCCGCGCGCGGAAAACGCCGCGGCGCGCTCGGGGTTCGCGCGCTCGAAGCGGTCAGGGGTCGCGACGGGCAGCCCGTGGCCGACGAGCAGCGCCACGAGGCCCGCCGCCGCTGCCGCGCTCGCCGCGCCCCACAGCAGCAGCGGTCGGGTGGGCGGCCGCGCGGGTGCAAGCCCCAGTCCGCGGGCCAGGCGCTGCTCGGGCGTGAGCGCCCGTGGGTCGAGCCGGGCCAGCAGCTGCCGGCGCTCGTAATAGGCGCGCGCCGCCGCGTGCTCGGGCAGCGTGGCACGCAGCGCGCTCTCCGCGGCGGGGTCCAGTCGTCCCGCGAAGTGCCGGTCGATCAGCCGGCGCAGGTGTCGCGGCAGGGCGGCTTCCGGCGCCGTGGTCGGCGCGCGTGGGGCGGTGCTCATGCTTTCGCCTCTCCGAGCAGGAAGCGCTGCAACAGCCAACGCACGCGCTGCTCTTGATACGCCAGCGTCGTGCGGTGCATGCCGAGCGTGTGGGCCGCGTCGCGCTGGCTGAGCTGGCGCAGGAAGCGTGCCTCGAACACGGGGGCCCACTTGGCCGGTAGCTGTTCGCGCCGAAAGCGCTCAATCAAGCGCTGAGCCTCGCTGCGCTCGGCCTCGCGAAACGGGTCGCCGTCCACGGCGGGCAGCTCCGCGGGCGCGTCGGTCAGCGGCCGCTCGCGTCGGTGCCGGCGCTGGAAGTCGATGGCGCGGTGATGCCCCAGGGTGTGCAGCCAGGCTCGCAGGGAGCCGCCCTTGAAGCTCGCGCGCACCGCTGGCTGGGAGAGCAACGCCAAGAACACCTCGTGAATCACCGTCTCGCGATCGGCCCCACCGAGGATGCTGCCGCACGCCTGTTCGACCGTGCGGTAATGGTCTCGATAGCACGCCGCCAGCACCTCGCGGTCCCCCGCGTGAAACGCCGCCAACCAGTCCGCCTCGGTGGGCGGATCGTTCCAGGCCGAGCTCATCGCCCGCAGATTACAGGGCAAGGCGCGACGACAAGCAACTGCGATGGTCCGTAGTAGCTAAACGCGCCTCGACCCGCTTCCGGACCAAACCGACGCTCCCGGTGCGGGTGGCCGCGCGCTTGCTCGAGGGCCTTTGCGCCGTGGATACTGCCGCCATGGCGCCGGCGTGGCGCAGGCTTCGGCGGCGACGATTGGTCCGGCGGAGGGGCGGCGGGCGTTGTACTGGGGTGCGCCTCGGCGCGCGGCGGCGCCTGGGGTGGGAGGACGCGTTGGCGGGTGGGGACGACGGTCGGATACGGACGGGCCGCGGGAGCGGCCTCGCCCTGGTCCTGGGGCTGACCCTGGCTCTGGCGGCGGGGCCCGTGCGCGCCGTCACGCCCACCATGGTGCGGCGGGCCGCGACCGAGCTGGCCGCCGAGACCAGCCGCTTCGCGCTGATCATCGGCGTCAATCGCGCCGGCGACCGTTCGCTGCCCGAGCTGCGCTATGCGGACGACGACGCGGCCCGCTATCAGGGGCTGTTTCGCGCGCTCGGCTTCCGCACCTTCCTCTTGGCGCGCTTCGACGCCAACACCGAGCGCGTGCACCGCGAGCTGGCCGGAGAGGCCTACCTTCCGCGCGGCCAGGAGCTGACGGCCGCCGTCGCGCTGCTGGCCAGTGCGGCAGCGCGGGCCCGCGAGCATGGGCGCCGTGTGCTGCTCTACGTCGTGTATGCGGGTCATGGCCAGGTCGAGCGCAGCGAGGGCTTCGTGCTGCTCGAGGATCGCCGCCTCTCGGGCGCGATGCTGCGCCGCGAGATCATCGAGCGCGTCGGCGCCGACGAGACCCACCTGATCGTCGACGCCTGTAACTCCTACTACCTCGCCTACAGCCGCGGACCGGGGCGGTCGCCGACGGCCGTGGAGCGGCTTCGCGCAGCTCCGCGAGGCCTTCCCTGACCAGCGCGTGGGGCTGTTGCTCTCGACCTCGACCGCCCGCGCGAGCCACGAATGGGAGGGCTTTCAGGCCGGGGTCTTCAGCCACGAGGTCCGCTCGGGCCTCTACGGCGCCGCCGACGCCGACCGCGACCGGCGCGTCAGCTACCGCGAGCTGGCGGCCTTCGTGGCTCGCGCCAACGAGGCGATCGTCAACGAGCGCTACCGTCCGCAGGTCTTCGCGCGTCCACCCGCGGGGGTGCCGGCGCTCCTCGACCTGCGCGGCGCCCGCCGCACGCTGGAGGTCGCGGCAGGCCTGCACGGGCGCTACCTGCTCGAGGACAGCCGCGGCGTGCGGGTGGCGGACTTCCACAGCGCGCCGGGGCAGGCGGTCCGGTTGGTGCGGCCCGACGTGCCCGAGGTCTTGTTCCTGCAAAACCTCGGCGCGCAGGGCGAAGAATACGAGCTTCGCGAGGGGGGCCCGCTGGTGCAGGTGGCGGCCCTGAGCGCGCGGCCGAGCGGCGTGCGCGCGCGTGGGGCGGCCCACGAGGCCTTTCAGCGGGTGTTCACGCTGGCCTTCGACGAGGGCTTCGTGCAGCGCTTCGCCTGGGCCTATGCGGGTGGGGCAGGGGCCGAGCGAGGGTCGCGCGCTGCGCTTCGTCACTGGCTCGGCTGGAGCGCCGTCGGCACCGGTGCGGCCGCGCTGGGCGCCGCGGTCGCGCTCTCGTGGCGCGTGGCCCGCCGCTCCGCCGCAGACGACGCGCTCTCGCAGCAGGCGGCTGCCGAGCGCAACCGCGAGCTCCGGCGCGGTGAGCGCGGGGCGGCGGTGCTCTACGCGGTGGGTGGTGCGGCGGTCGTCGGCGGCGCCGCAGCCCTGGTCTGGCGGCGGTTGTTCCCGGTCAGGACGGCGCCACGGTCGGCGGGTGTGGCCGGTGCGGCGTTGCTGGCGACCCCTTGGGGGTGGACCCTTCAGCTGGAGGGAAGCTTCTGATGCGACCGAGGCGATTCTGATGCGCCCGAGGCGAGGCCAGCCGCGGGAGCGCGGACTTGGGGCAGGTGGGCTGGCGCGCGCGCTGGCATGGGTCGCCGTCGCGGCGGCCAGCGGCTGCGTCGATCGCCTCGCGCTCGAGGGACGAGCCTGCCCCTGCCTGCCGGGCTGGTCCTGCGACCCGGCGAGCCAGCGTTGCGCGCGGGTGCTGCCACGCGGCGAGTTGGGCCCGCCCGTGGTCGAGGCCGCCTTCGGTCGAGAGGCACGGATCGACGCGACCGACGGTCCGCGCCGCGACGAGCGGGTGGATGGCCCACGGCCGGATCGCCCCGCGCTCCTCCCTGATGGTGGGCCGGACGGGCCGCGCCGCGCGGCGCTCTTCGTCTCGGCGCAGACCGGCGATGACCGCACGGGCGACGGCTCGCGAGCCGCGCCCTGGCGCACGATCGGCCACGCTCTGCTCCAGCGCACGAGCGAGCCCGAGCTGGTCGTGCTGGCCGGCACCTACCGCGAGTGTGTGGTGCTCCAGCAGAGCCACCAGGGCCTGACCCTGCGCGGCGAGAGCGTCGCCGCGACCATCCTCGACGGGACCGGCTGCGCGCATACCGTCCGGGTGAGCACGGGCGTCGACCGCACGCTGCTCTTGACCGGCTTCACGATTCGCAACGGCAATGGGGTCGACCTCTGCGGTGGCGGCCTGCTGATCGCGGACGAGGCCTCGCCGACCGTCGAGGGCAACCTCGTGCGCGAGAACTTCGCCACCACGGGTGGCGGTATCTGCGTCGGCAAGCGCTCGAACGCCCTCGTGCGGCGCAATCAGATCCTCGCCAACCAGAGCCGTTACGGCGGTGCGGGTATCTACCTCGACGAGGGCGCCACCGCGGTGGTCGAGAGCAACGTGATCGGCGAGAACGTCAACAGCGAGTACTGGGGCGGCGGCGTGAGCTGCAAGCGCTGCCAGGCCATCGTGCGCGGCAACACGCTTCGCGGCAACCGCACGGGCGCCAGCTCGGTCGGGCGCGGCGGGGGGCTGAGCTGCGACGAGGGCGCGCCGACGGTGCAGAACAACCTGATCGTCGGCAACAGCGCGACGGCCTACTACGGAGGCGGTAACGCCGGGGGCTACGGCGGCGGCATCTACGTCGGTGGCTTCATCTACGCCGCTACGCCGACCGTCACCAACAACACCCTCGTCGACAACGCCGCCGACTTTGGCGGTGGCCTCGCGTATGGCACGGCGGACGGCTTCTACGAGCGCGCCGCCGGCGAGCTGCAGAGCAACATCATCGCGGAGAGCCGTCGCGGCGCGGCCGGGGCGGGCGGCGAAGCGATCTACGTCGGCAACGCGACCAGCAATCGCCCGCTCGTCGACTTCAACCTCTACTGGGCGAATGCAGGTGGTAGCTATGGCGGTTGGGCGCAGACCCACGCCCAGGTCGGCACGCACAACCTGACGGCCGATCCGCGCTTCGTCGTCGGCCCGCTCGGCGGTTACTACTTGAGCCAGACGGCCGCGGGGCAGCCGCAGCCGAGCCCGGCGGTGGACGCGGGCCATGCGCTGGCCACGGTGCTCGGCCTGGCGGCGGCGCACACCCGCTCCGATCAAGTCACCGACACGGGGGTCGTCGATCTGGGCTTTCACTACGGCGCCCCCTGACCCCCGCCCCCTGGCTGGCCCCAGGTCGGGGGGGGCGCATGCGCCCGGGGTCTTGGGCCCGCGCCCTGCGGGCTCGTCTGATGGCCCCTCAGGGCCGGGGTGCGCCCTGTGCGCTGCCCGCCTGGCATCAGCCAGGCGCCCGCCTCGGCCCTCCCCGCGCCGGGCGCTGCCGCGGGAAGATGATCACGTAGGACCTCGCCGCGCGCTGGATCAGCAGCGTGTGGCTTGGCGACGATGCACGCTCGAAGAGCGGGAACCATGCCTCCTCGCGCAGCAATGAATCGTGCTCCTCGATGTACTCCGGCACGAAGAGGTCGAGCTCGACGTAGTGGTCCCCGGCGGCTCGGCTCACCGCCGGCGCGTAGCTGAGGTTGGCGTTGTCCGGCGTGGGGTGGAGCTCGTTGTGCAGGGCCCCACCGTAGACCAGGATCAGGTCGCGCCCACCCGCACCGCTGCCGCTGAAGCCGCGCAGCGCGTCGTCGACGGCGCGACGCGCCGGGTCGGTGCGCAGGCGCACCAGCGCCTCGACCTTGTCGCGCAGCTTGCTCGCCGTCAGGGCCAGCAGGCCCGCGTAATCGACGGCGCCGGGGGCGAGCAGGCGCTCGTACTCGCCGCAGCTGAGGGTCAGGATTTGCGGCCGGATGCGGTAGCGCTGCGCCCGCTTCACCAAGGTGAGGATCTCGTCCTCCGTGCGCGCGGGACGCTTGATGGTCTGCGCCACGTCGCTGACGACCTGCTGCTCGCGCGCGCCGCAGCTCCCGTCGGTGATCCAGGTCTCGATCACGAGGTCAGAGGTGCGACGCGCGAGCCGTGGCAGCAACTGCCGGATGAAGCGGTGCAGCGACGAGGGCAGCGCGCGCTGGCCCTCACGCTGGTGGTACTCGCCCAGCCCAAGCACCAGCGGCTGCTCTTGGCGCAGGACCGCGCGCAGGGCCGCCTCGGCCGAGGGCATGCGGCGCAGCGTCGGGAGCAACGGGGCAGAGACCTCGGCCGCGAGCGTCGGCACCTCGGCTCTCGCGGTGACCGAGGGCGTGGCCGCTGCGCCGCTTGGCCACGCGGAGCAGGTCAACAGCAGCAGCAGTCCGAGCGGTGGGTGCCGGAGCATCGGTCGTTCGTCCCTTCAGGGCTCGTGACAAAACAAATCGGTCGACTGTGGCTGTTGAGGCGCGCGGCCGGCGAGGAGCGACGACGAAGGTCTACCTGGGGTAAACCGAGGAGGAGCGACGCCGGCGGACGCGATGGATCGGCGGCCACAACGATCGAGTTGTTCTGTCACGAGCCCTCAGCCGAGCTGGTAGCGGCGCAGCAGGCGGCGGAAGTTCGAGCGGTCGAGGCCGGCGCTGCGCGCCGCGGCCGAGACGCTGTCGTGTCGCGCCAGCAGGTGTTTGAGGTAGCCACGCTCGAAGTGCTCGGTCGCCTGCTGCTTGGCCACGGCGAAGGGTAGGTCCCCGAGCGCGGGCGCCGCGGCGCCGCCGCTCGCCACGGCGCCGCTGATCGGCGCCGGCAGATCCTCGAGCGTGATGCTGCTGCCGCGCGCCAGCACCACCGCGCGCTCGATCGCGTTCTCGAGCTGGCGCACATTGCCCGGCCAGCCGTAGTGGCTGAGCGCGCGCAGCGCCGGCGGCTCGAAGCCGTCGAAGTGCCGACTCATTCGCAGGGCGTGCTTGCGTAGCAGGTGCTCGGCCAGGAGCAGCACGTCGTCGCCGCGCTCGCGCAGGGGCGGCATGTCGATGCGCACGACGTTGAGGCGGTAGTAGAGATCCTGGCGGAAGCGGCCCTGCTGGGCCTCCCGCTCGAGGTTGCGGTTGGTCGCGGCGATCACCCGCACGTCGACCCTCAGCGTGCGTACCGACCCGACCGGCCGAACCTCGCCCTCCTGCAGCGTGCGCAACAGCTTGGCCTGCATCGCCGGCGAGATGTCGCCGATCTCGTCGAGGAAGATCGACCCTTGGTCGGCCGCGACGAAGAGGCCGGGGTGATCGGCGGTCGCGCCGCTGAAGGCGCCCTTGCCATGACCGAAGAGCTCGCTCTCCAGCAGCGTCTCGGTCAGCGCACTGCAGTTGAGCTGGACCAGCGGCCTGGCGGCGCGGGGGCTGAGCGCGTGAATCGCCTGCGCCACCAGCTCCTTGCCCGTGCCGCTCTCCCCGGTGATCAGCACCGTCGCCGGGCTCGCCGCGACGCTCCGCACCAGCTCGACGACCTGGGTCATCTGCGGGCTCTGGCCGACGATGCGGTGCAGCGCATCGCCCTGCACGTCGCGCTCGAGTTGCGCCACGCGCCGCTCGAGGCGCCGCAGCTCCGCCGCGCGCCGCACCGTCAGCTCGGCGGCCTCGTTGCTGGCGAAGGGCTTGCTGAGGAACTCGAAGGCCCCGCGCTTGATCGCCTCGACGGCCTCGGC
This sequence comes from Pseudomonadota bacterium, assembly GCA_016702545.1. Taxonomy (GTDB): domain Bacteria; phylum Myxococcota_A; class Polyangia; genus JADJTL01. The sequence continues at coordinate 37,820 of JADJDT010000013.1, forward strand.
CACGCCGCCCATGCCCGTCATCATCACGACCTCGACCTCGGGCCGCTGCGTCTTGATCCGCGTCAGCAGCTCCATGCCGCTGAGCTTCGGCATCCGCAGGTCGATGATCGCCACGTCCATCGCCAGCTCGCTCAGCCGCGCGGCGGCGTCGAGCGGGTCGGTGATCAGCGTCAGTCGGTAGCGGGGGTCACGCAGGATCTCGCGCCAGGCGCGCAGGACCGTCGGTTCGTCGTCGACCACCAGCACATCGATCGGCGCGAGGGATTCAAGCATGGGTGTCTCCTGCGCCGTCGGCGGCCAGGGCGGGCACGGCAGGCAGACCGACGCGCACGGAGGTGCCCTGCTGCGGTGCGGACGTCAGCGTCAGGGTGCCGCCGAAGGCGCCGACGATGGCCTCGCAGGCGGGCAGGCCGAGGCCGGCGGCCTGGCCCGCGGGCTGTGTGCTGAAGAACGGGTCGAAGGCCGCCTGCAGCAGCGCTGGCGTCATGCCGCGGCCCTCGTCTGCCACCAGCAGCTCCAGCATACCCGGGGGCGCGAGCTGGCGTGCCGCGACGCGGATGGTGGCGCCCGGCGGGCAGGCGTCGACCGCGTTGGTCAGCAGCTCGACCAGCACCTGCTCGAGGTCGGAGCGCGGTGCAGCGACGGCCGCGAGGTCGTCGGGCAGCTCGACGGCGACGGTGATGGCGGCGAGGTCGAGGCGGTGCTGCAGCAGCGGCATGACGTCGGCAATCACCGTGGCGAGCGGCACCCCGTCGGGTGGGGCGGCGCGTGGGCGCCGCGCGAAGCGCAGCAGCCCGTGCAGCAAGACCCGGCAGCGCTGCGCGGCCTCGACGATCTCGGCGGCGTGTTGGTGCAGCTCGCCGTCGGCCGCCGTCTTGTGCAGGAGCGCCTCAGCGAACACGAGGATACTCGTCAGCGGGCTGTTGAGCTGATGGGCGATCGGCCCGGCGAGCCTGCCCACCGCCGAGGTCTTGCCGGCGCACGCCAGTCGGGCGCGCTCCTCCGGCCATCGCTCCGACGTGGGCGGCGCCGCGCGCAACGTCGCCACCATCGCGGGCACGTCGTCATCGCGATGGAGCAGGTGGGTAACGTGGAGCTCGGTCACGGCCGCGCTCGCGGCCTCGACCGTGTCGGCAACGACGGCCAGGTGAATGCCCGGGTGAGCGCGCCGGAGCTGCACCGCCAGCTCCCGCCACGCGGCGAGCCGCGTGTGGAGGATCGCCACCGCGGCCCGCGGCCAGGCCGGGTCGAGCGAGCCCTCGCTGCAGGCACAGGGCGCCGGCACGGCCGCGGCGAGTCGTTGGCGCACCTCGGCCACCGGGTGGAAGATCAGCGCGAAGGCGTTAGGCGTCATTCTAGAAACGTATCAAAAGTCGCAAAAGAATTGTGGTCATCTTTGACCCACCGTCTCGTATCTTCTCTAACAGACCAAAGCATACGTATTTCGCGAGCTTGCAATCTCGGTTCAGCTCTACAGCGGCTATTTCACTTCATCTGACAAACGGTGTCAACTTTGACACGTCAATTATCCTCAATGCTTGAGAAGAATTGCGCCGCCCAGCCGGCCCTAACCCTGGGTCACTGATGACACCAACGCCGGGTCGATGACCAACGCGGCGTATGTAACTATTCATACTTCTAAACCGCTACACTATGGCACGGTGGTTGCTCTCTTCGGCGCCGACGGAGGCCCCGATGACGATGCAGACGGTTCAACGGAGCGAGCTGGCGCGCGAGCTGATGCCGCTGGTCCACGACGTGGCGGCGCAGATTGCCCGCAGGGTTCCGATGCATGTCGGCCTCGACGAGCTGGCGGCCGCCGGCGCGCTGGGGCTGGCCGGGGCGTTGACCCGCTTCGACCCGGACCGCGCGGAAACCTTTCGCGGGTACGCCGAGTCACGCATCCGCGGCGCGATCATGGATGAGCTGCGCCACCGCGACATCATGTCCCGGGACGCCCGGATCGAGTCCAAAAAGCTGCAACGCTCGGTCGAGCAGCTCTGCGCAGCGCGCGGACGCGAGGTCGCCGACGACGAGGTCGCCGACCACCTGGGCGTCGACCTGGAGTCCTATTGGGCCCTGCAGCTGCGGCTGAAGTCAGCGCGAATGGTCTCGGCCGAGGCGCTCGAGCTGCTCGACGAGGCCGCCAATCCCTACGAGCAGGTCTGCGAGAGCGAAGCGCGCCAGCTGCTTGCCGAGTGCATCCGCGCCCTGCCGGAGCGCCAAGCGCTGGTGCTCTGGCTCTACTATTACGAGGAGCTGCCGCTGCGGGAGATCGCCGACCTGCTCGGCGTGACACCCTCGCGCGTCTGCCAGATTCGCTCCGAGGCCGTCGAACAACTGCGGCTCCAGGTCGAGGGCGAGGCTCCGGCGGCGGTCGCCGCCTGAAGAGTTGTCCATGAATCTGCTGTGCGGCCTGCTCGCAGCTGGGCCGCGCTCGCACGCTCCCCTCCCCTCCGCCGCACTGCCCCACCGCGCCACCGACTAAATGCTGCGCGCTCGCCGTCGATGATCCCCCCATGAGCCAGCGTAAGGGCGAGCGGCGCAGGGCGCGGCGGCTAGCGGAGGACCAGGAGGAGAGGCCCTCGTCCGTCGCCGGTCGTATCGTCGATGCCGAGCTGCTGGCGGCCGTGCTGCTGCGAGCCGAGCCGGGACTGCGCCAGGCTACCCGCCGCAGGCTGGTCCGCTCGGGCTGGGCCTTCGCGCCACGCCATCTCCCGTGTCCGAGCTGAGCTCATGGCCTGCGGGGGAGGGCGGCGCAGATTCTTCGATCGCGGGCGCGGCGATGCTACGCTTGGCCGCTTTGTCACGAACCCTAATGCGCCCCGCGACGAGCCGGGCAAGGCCGGGCCTTCCGGCGCGCGGAGGGTGCGGTGGGTCGCGCGGATCGAGGCGCAAGGAGCCCTGCGCTCGCCGCCCTCTGGGCGCTAGCGGCAGGCATGAAGGTCCTCTCCCCCGCGGAGCCGCGCACCCGGGGCGTTGTCGCCGCAGGGAAGTTGTTGCCGCAGGAGAATAGGGGCGCCGCATGAGTTCGAGCTCGGCGACGATCGTGCTGGTCGACGATGAGCCGCTCTTTCGCTCCGCGGTGGCCCGCCTGCTGGGCGCGGCTGGCTACCACGTGCTGGCCGCGGCCGGGCCCGAGCAGGCCCTTTCGCTGCTCAGCGCCGCGTCGGCCTCGATCTCGCTGCTGATCAGCGACGTCAACATGCCGCGCATGGATGGCGTCGAGCTCGCGCAGCGGGCGACCGCCCTGCAGCCCGGGCTGCGTACACTCTTCGTGTGTGGCTACCCGTCGGAGACGCTCGACAACATTCCGCTCGGCGCGCATTTCCTCGAGAAGCCGTTCACGCACGAAGAGCTCTTGCGCAGCGTGCGAGAGCTGATCAGCCCCTGACGTAGCTTGCGCGACGTAGGTTGCGCGCGACGTAGGTTGCGCGCGACGTAGGTTGCGCGCGACGTGGGTTGCGCGGCGTGGGTTGCGCGGCGTGGGTTGCGCCCCGCAGCACGTCCCAGGAGCGACTTGCTGCCAGGACGACGCCGGGTAAGGACCAGCGCGGGCGTCAGGTGGGGTCGAAGGGGCTCGGCCCATGCGGTGGTCCAACACCACCGCATGGCGGCCGAGTACAGCGACTACAGATCGTGCGGGCGTACGGTCGCGCGGTTGTTCGTGCGCGTGCGCTCCATCGCGCCATCGAGCAGCGCGTAGATCTTCTCGCTCAGCGCGGGAACGACCTCGGAGCTGCTCTGCAGTTCCTTGGACTTGATGTAGTCCTTGACCTTGCTGGCGACCACGAGCACTTCGCGGTCGCTCTTCTTGGCCTTCTTGGGTGCTGCTGCTGCCTTCTTCTTGACCTTTGCCATCGGTACGCCCTCCTCAGCGTAGTCAGCTGCCTCAGCAACGATTAACCAATCGCATGCCTCAGCAACAATTAAACCAACGCAATGACCCAAACTCTTCGAGCATCAGCGCGATCATGTCAAGCGCTTTCCGCCCTAGGATGCCAAATTCCGGCCGCTAGGGGCCGATCCGCGCGTCTCTAACGACCCCCCGCGCTCAAATCCCCCGTTACTGTAGCTTTCCTGGCGTCAACTCGAAGACATAGCTGCGCGACTCGCGGCGCTCGACACGCGTGCGCAGCAGCATGTAGCCCGCGCGCGTCAGCACGAGATCGAGCGGTGTTCCCGGATGCGCCAGATCGAAGGTCAGCGGTGTCGTCCCGAGGGCTCGCCCATGGTGCTGCACCTGCGCCCCGGCCGGCACCGTGGTCACGCGCACGACGACGCGCTCGTGCAGGGCGGCGCCCTCCGGCGCCTCGCGGGCTCGCACGCTGGGCAGCGGTGGCAGCGGACCCGGTCCCACGACCGGCTGCAGCGCGGCAAAGGCGTCGGCGCCCGTTGCTGGTGGCGGGGGTGTCGGTGGCTGCGCGTCCCGCTCGGGAGCCGCCGGCGAGAGCGCTGCTGCGGGCGCTGCGGGCGGGCTGGGCGCCGTCGCAGGCCCCAGGCTGGCCCCGGCCGGGACGGCCGTGCCCGTGGCAGTGGACGCTTCGGCGCTGGCGCTGGAGGCCGTGGTGCTCGCTTGCTGCTGCTGGTGCTGCGGCCCGGTCACCGCCGCCGAGCGCGCCAGACGCGGCGCGCAAGCGAAGCCCCCAGCGAGCAGCCCGCAGCCCGCCAGCCAGCCGTAGCGTATGAACGTGGACCAAGGCACGCGGCATTCGATCACAGACCCTCGGACGCTGTCAATTTCCCCCGCGCGACGGGGGCTGCGGCGGTGGCCTTCGATCAAGGCGGCGAAACTTGCCCGCGGCCGCCGGCTGCTCGTAGATAGGGGCTTGCGCTCGGTCGCGGGCGCTGGTGGAGGTGAGGGTGGAATATCTCGAGGCACGATCACACCCGCGTCGGGCCTGCCCCGGCACGCTCGCGCGTATCGCGGGTGTCCCGGACGAGCCGGTGCTGGGACAGGCACTCAACATCAGTCCGCGGGGCGTCTTCATCAAGGCGGCGCAGCTCTTCGACGTCGGCACCGAGTTGACCTGCGACCTGGCCTTCCAGGCCGACGATCGCATCACGGTGCGCGGCAGGGTCGCCTGGCAGCGGCAAGGCCTCCAGCGCAGCGAGCAGGGCATGGGCATCGCGTTCCTCGAGGGGTACACGGTGCGCGGCGCGACGCTGCTGGGGCTCGGTCAAAGCGAGCTCGTACAGCCCGAGCTCGGCGAGGTCTGGTTCGAGGGTATGGCCGAGCCCGTGGCCGCCGAATGGACGCCGACGGACGAGGGTGGCTTCGTGCGCACCTGGTTGCCGTTCTTGCGGCCGGAGGCCAGTGTGCGTCTGGCGCTGGGGGGGCCCGAGGCCGAGCCGGTGCACGCGGTGGTGCGGCAGGCCGCGCTGGTGCAGCGAGAGCTGGATGGCGCCCCCTGCCTCGAGGTCCGCTTGACCCTGCCTCAGGCCCGTGAGGCCACGCCGTCGCCCGTGTGGTTGCCCGAAAGCGAGCGCTCGAGGGAACGCGAGCGCTCGGCGACGGTGGCTGCAGCGCCGGCGCAGCCCGAACCTGAGCTCGTCCCGCGCGAGGACGCCGCGTCGCCGTCCTGGGAGGCGGCGTCGGCCGACCTGGTGCCGAATCCCTCCTATTGGTCGCTGACGGGCAACAGCTCCGACACGCTGCTGGACAACCAAGCCCGCGCGGCGCAGGCCGACTTCTGGGGTGAGAAGCCGCGGGGCCGCGCTCGCCCGTGGATCTGGGTCGCGGCGCTGGTGATGGCGGCGGTCGCGGTTGGCGCGACGATCTACACCGGCCTCTGGGCCCGCGTGGCCCAGGCGCCGGCGCCGGCGCCGATCGTGGTGGTAGGGCCCGACCCCGAGGAGGAGGCCCTCGCCGCGTTCGCACCGCCGCCCGAGCGCGCGGCCGCAGAGGCCTCCGGCACGGCACGGGTGGCGCGGCCAGCGTCGGGGCCGGCAGGCACGCGAGCGGTCGCGCCCACGATCGTCGTGGCGACCCCGCCGCGGGCCGCAGCCCCGACCCCCGCCGTGCCGCCCACGCGGGCCGCGCCGACCGGGGCCGTGACGCCCGCGCGGGCCGCCGCGCCGACCGGGGCCGCGGTCGCGCCTCGGGCTGCGACGCCGCCTCGGGCCGTGACCGCGACTCGGGCCGTGACCGCGACTCGGGCCGTGACCGCGACTCGAGCCGTGGCGGTGGTGCCCGACCTGCCTGCTGCGTCCGGCGCGCGTCCGCGCGCTGGCGCAGCCGTTGCCGCCGCCGGGCCACAGGTGATCAAGACGCGTGATGGTGCCGTGCTGAGCGTGGCGATTGCGGGCTCGATCGCGGGGGCGACACACTATCCGCTCGCGCAGCCCGATGGCGTCGTGGTCAGATTGCCGCAGGCGCGGCCGGCGCTGCCCTTCGCCGACTATACGCTCGGCGCCGCCGACGGCTTCCGCGTGCTGTGGGTCCGTCCGCAGGAACAGGGCGGCGTGCAGCTGCGCTTCCTCTTCGCCAACGCCCGTCAGCGCTACAGCGTGACGATCGAGCCCCGCCGCGTGCGGGTCACGCTGCTGCCCGATCCCGTGGCCGCCCCGCTCGCCCCGGCGATGCCGGAGCCCCTTCCCGACCCGACCGCAGCGCGCTGAACTGGGCCCCGGTCTAGCGGGCGGCGATCGGGGCGGGCATGCGGCCCCGCTCGAGATCGTCGGCCAGCGCGGGCAGGTGGTTCGAGGCCACGCCCCAGCGGCTCTGATGCCAGCGATCTTGGTAGATCAGCAGCGTGCCGAGCGCGTCCGTGAGCCAGCGCGTGGCCAGGGGGCGTGCCGTCGTCACCTCCGTGCGCTCGCCACTCGGCGCGCCGAGGTCGAAGACGCGAGGCTCGCCCTTGCCGCCGACCCAGACCTTGTAGTCCTCGAGCCGCAGCGTGTGCGCCAGCTCGTACTGCGAGGCGAAGGCCGGGCGCGGGTAGCCACGCCCCACGCCCTGGCTCAGCGGCAGCAGCGAGGCCACCTGCACGGCCTCGGGGATGGAGCCGCCCAGCGCATCGAGGATCGTCGCCATCGCGCCGATGACCTCGGCGCCCTCGCGTACGCGCACCCCACGGCCGAAGAGCGGCGGGTAGTGCACGATCAGCGGCACCTGCACCACCGTCTCGCGCAGCGAGCCGCCGTGGCCGATGCGCCCATGTTCCCAGAGCTCCTCGCCGTGGTCGGCGGTGATCAGGATCATCGTCTGCTCGGCGACGCCGCGCTCGGTCAACGCCTGCAGCACGCGGCCCAGCTGCTGGTCGTTGAAGGAGACGGTGCTGTCGTAGATCGCCGCGATCCGCTGCCGGTCGCGCGCCGAGGCGCGCTCGGGGTTGCCGGCCAGGCGATCCCAGTCGGGGCCCATCATGTTGGTGGTGTATTTGCCCTGGTAGGGCTGTGGGTCGTAGCGGTCGAGCCAGGGCTGGCGTCCGCGCCACGAGACATGCGGATCGATCGTGCCGAGGTAGAGGAAGAAGGGTTGGTCCCCCTGCTTGCGAATGTGCTCGATCGCGTGGTCGGCGAGATCCTTCGCGGTCAGGCCCCCGCCCTTGTGCAGGGTGTTGCGGAAGAAGTCCCAGCCTTCACCGAAGCCCCAGAACTCGCTGATGTTGCCGTTGGCGGTCCAGGCGACGGCCCGTCGTCCGGTGCGGCGAATGGCCTCGGGCATCGTCGTCCAGGCCAGGCTGAGCCGGGCCTTGGGCCCGATGAAGTCGTGCTGCTTCGGGTAGACGCCGGTCCAGATCGACGTATGGCTGACGCGTGATTCGGTGCCGACGATGTAGGAGCGCTCGAAGACCGTGCCGTCGCGGCCGAGGGCCTCGATCGCCGGCGTCTCGACGCGCGTGCGCGGATTGTAGAGGCGCAGGCGATCGGCCCGGAGATTGTCGATCATCCAGAAGATCACGTTGCGCGGCGCTGGGCCGCGCTTGACCACCGGCGCGGTCTCGGCGCGGGCGATCGCCGCTTCGGGTAGGGCGAGGCCGCTGCAGTTGGCCCCGCTCGCCCGCAGCTCGAGGCGCGCGACCTGCTCGCTGATCGGGGCCAGATCGAGCTGCAGCTCGGCGCCGCCGCCCGTTGCCGCGGGGAGCGCCAGCCGCTGCTCGGCCATCGCGCCGCCGCCGCGCTCGCCCGCCCAGCGCACGAGCAGCTCGCAGCGCGCGGTATCCGTCCCGGCGACGCGTAGGCGCAGGCGGCTACCCGTGTAGGGGAAGACGTAGTAGGCCAGGCCGCCGCCGGGAGCCAGCCACAGCGCGTCCTTGCGCCATAGCTCCGGACGGCTGTCGGCAGGCGGGGCCGTGGGCGCGAGCAGCAGCCAGTCGAGCGCGGCGTAGGCGCGCGCCTCGCCGGCGATCGGGCCGGCCTTGGCCCAGACCAGCTCGACACGGTTCTCGCCCGGGCGCAGCGCGCCCGCCGGCACCGCCAGCACCAAGCGCTGCCAGCCCGCTGCCAGCCGCGCGATCGGTAAGGCCGTGTCGTTGAGCTTGACGTGCAAGCCCTGCTCCCCGGGGCTGAGCAACTCCAGCGTCAGGGTGCGCGCGGCGTGGGGACCGCTGGCCTGCTCGGCGCTCAAGGGCAGCACCAGCCAGCTGGTGCTGCGGATCGCCACGGCCACGGCCCGCCCTTGCTCGCGGGCGTTGATCTTCCAGGTGCGCCAGGGCCGGCCGAAGGCCAGGTATTTGGCGATGCCCGGTTGGCCGGCCAGCACCGCCAGGCCATCGTGCCAGATCACGTGCGCCAGCAGCCGGTTGTCGGGCAGCGAGAACACGTCGTGCGAGGGCCCGCTCGCGCGGAGCGGTGCAGCGCTGGCACTGGGGGACGTGGCGCCGGCCGGGGCGGCCAGCGCGGCGCCGCCCTCCGAGGGATGGCGCTTGGAGCAGGCCGAGGCGGTGGCGACCAACATGCCGATGATGGCGACCAACCTGCACGGACGGAGTGGGGAGATGCGGTTCATGCTCGACTCTCGGGGTTAGGGACTTGGGACGCGGCGGGGCGACCGCCTGGCCGGGGTGCGGGCGCGTTGGGCGCGCGTGCTCAGGGTGTTGCCGACACGGGTTCTTCGCGCACCACCCAGTCGGTCGTGCCGTCAGGTCGGTCCATCAGCTCGACGCCCAGGGCGCTCAGCTCGGCGCGCAGCGCATCGGCCTGCTTGAAGTCCTTGGCGCGGCGTGCCGCCCCGCGCGCCGCGATCTGCGCGGCCACCTGGGCCGCATCGATGGCCCGGGCCTGGCAGAGCTTGTCGCGCCGCCGCTGCAGGAAGGCCTGCGGGTCGTCGCCGAGCAGGCCGAGCACGGCGCTGACGGTCTCGAGGCCCGCGTCGATCGCCGCGAGCGTGCGTGCCACGACGTCACGTGGCTGTCCCTTCGCTTGATCGAGCAGCTTGTTGGCCTGGGCCAGCAGCTCGGCCAGCAGGCCGAGCGCGGCGGCGGTGTTGAAGTCGTCGTCCATCGCCGCGGCGAAGCGCTCGCGAAAGGCGTCCGCCGGTGGCAGCACGGCCGGGCCGCTACCCGCCAGCGCTGGGCCCATCGGAGCCGCGCCCGAGAGCGCCGCGCCCGCGGCGCTGGAGCGCGCACTGCGCACGCGCTGCACGGTGCGGTAGGCGTAGCCCAGGCGGCGCTCGGCCTCCTCGAGCAGCGGGAAGGTCGGCCCCTCGGGGCGGGCATCGATCTCGAAGGCGATCGGGTTGCGGTAGTGCGTGCCGAGCAGGAAGAGGCGCAGCGCCTCCGGCTCGTGCCGCGCGCAGACCTCGCGGATCGTGAAGAAGTTGCCCAGGGACTTGGACATCTTCTCTTCGCCCAGCTCGGCGGTGCGCACGTTGATGAAGCCGTTGTGCAGCCAATAGCGCGCGAAGCTGGTGGCGCCCCCGCTGGCGCGCGACTGCGCCCGCTCGTTCTCGTGGTGCGGGAAGGCGAGGTCCATCCCGCCGCCGTGCAGGTCGAAGGTCGCACCCAGGTAGCGCTCGCTCATCGCCGAGCACTCGATGTGCCAGCCCGGCCGACCCGCGCCCCAGGGGCTCGGCCACGAGGGCTCGAGCGGCTTGGCCGCCTTCCAGAGCGCGAAGTCGAGCGGGCTGCGCTTGCGCGGATCGACCTCGACGCGGGCACCGGCCTGCAGCTCGTCGAGCTGGCGGGCCGCGAGCGCGCCATAGTCGGCAAAGCGATCGACCGCAAAGTAGACGTCGCCGTCGACGACATAGGCGTGGTCGCTGGCCACCAGCCGCTCGACCAGCGCGATGATCTCGGGGAGATGCCCGCTGACCGTCGGCTCGACGTCGGGCACCCGATTGCCGAGACGCCGCATGTCTTCGTGAAAGGCGTCGGTGAAGCGGGCGGCGAGCGCCAGCGGCTCTTCGCCCTGCTCCTGCGCTCGGCGAATGATCTTGTCGTCGATGTCGGTGACGTTGCGCACGTAGGTCACGGCCAGGCCGAGCTGGCGCAGGTAACGCACGATCACGTCGAAGGCGACGTAGCAGCGCGCATGCCCGACGTGGCAGTAGTCGTAGACCGTTGGTCCGCACACGTAGATGCCGACCTTGCCGGCCTCCAGCGGCTCGAACGCGACCTTGGCGCGCGTGGCGGTGTCGTAGAGGCGCATCTGACTCTCAGCTCGCGCGCGGGCGCGTGGCACGGTAGGCCCGGTAGGCGCGCAGCAGGGCCCAGGCGTTGGCGCCGATGAAGCTCAGCAGCAGCAACTGGAGCAGGGCGTTGGGCCACTGCTGGCCCGGCGTCTCGCCGGCGAGCACGACCATCGCCTGGGCCGGCAAGGCAAAGGGCGTGCTCGTGCTGAGGTACAAGAGCTCGGTGCGTCCGAAGCGCAGGGGCGCGCCGCGGCGCGCCACGAGCTGCGCCGGACGTCCCGCTGCGCTCGCGGGCTGCAGCTCGTAGCGCGGTGGGGCCGTGGCGTCGTCGAGCGCCAGCGTCAGGGTGTCAGCGTCCCAGCGCAGCTGATCCCAGCGCGCGGTGTAGCCGACCTGGCGCCGCAACAGGGCACCGGTCGTGGGGTCGGCGCGCAGCGCCTGCAGGAGTCGCTGCAGCTCGGTGCCGCGCGCCACGACGACGTAGCGCCAGGCGCTCGGCGACGACTCGCTGTCCTCCGCGTGCGGCAGCGCCAGGTGCGCGAGCAGCGTGGCGGCCTGCTCGGCGCGCGGATAGCTGCGGCGCGGGAGTTGGACGATCCACTCGTCGGCGAAGGCGACGTTGATCCAGAACAGCGTGTCGGCGGCGAGCGGCACGCTGCGCCCGCTGCGATCGATCGCGGTGCTGGCGCGGTGGGCGCTGGCTGCCGCGAGGGGACCGAAGTCGAAGTCGTGGGCGATCGACATCGTGCGCGCCAGATAGCCGCGAACCGCGCTGGCATAGGGCAGCCGCGCCAGGGGCACCAGGCGCCCGAGGTGCACCCCGGGGAGGCTGCGTGGGTCGGCCGGCCCCGCGGCGGCCGACGGCCGTGGCCAGCGCACGTAGAGCCGATTCTCCGCGCCGAGCAGGCGATAGAAGTGCTCCTGACCGCCGAGCCGACCCTCGAGCAGCAGGGCATGCTTGCGGTCGGGAACGCCCTCGACCCGCACGTAGCGATCGGCGAGGCGCTCCGGCTGGCGTTGCACGGCCGTGCTGGCGTCGCCGAGGTCGAGGGCGGTGCGGGGCGCGAGGAAATAGCGCAGGTCGTGCCGGTTGCGGCCCATCAGGTAGAGCGAGAGCGCGATCACCGCGACGCTGACCAGCGGGTGGCGACTGCGGCGTTGGCCGAAGGTCAGTCGCTCCGCGGCAGCGACCCCGTCGTCGTCGGCAGGCAGCGAGCGCTGCGGACGCGGGCCCGCGTCCGGCGCCGAGGGCGCCGCCGCGACGGGGGGCTGGGGCTGCTGCGCTTCGGCAGACATCTCAAGCTCTCGCGGGACCGCGGCGGCCCTTGGGGCTCAGGCCGGTACCAGGGTCACCGTGGCGTAGGCGGCGATGCCCTCGCCACGGCCGGCGAAGCCCAGTCCTTCGGTCGTCGTGGCCTTGACGCTGACGCGGTCGCGATCGATCCGCAGCGCGGCCGCCAGGCGCTCGCGCATCGCGCCGATGAAGGGCATCAGCTTGGGCTGCTGCGCGACCACCACGCTGTCGACGTTGGCCAGGCGGTAGTCGGCGCGCTCGACCAGGTCGCGGATTTCGGCGAGTAGCTTGAGGCTGTCGGCACCCTTGAAGCGCGGATCGCTGGGGGGAAAGTGTTGGCCGAGATCGCCGAGCGCGGCGGCGCCGAGCAGCGCGTCGCCGATGGCGTGGGCCAGTACGTCGGCGTCGGAGTGGCCGACCAGACCCTTCTCGAAGGGGATCTCGACGCCGCCGATGATCAGGCGCTGCCCCGCTGCGAGCTGGTGCACGTCGTAGCCGATCCCGCTGCGCGGCAGCCGGACCCGCACCTGCTGCTTGGCGAGGATCGCCTCGGCCAGCGTCAGGTCTTCCTCCACCGTGACCTTGAGATTGGTCGTCTCGCCGCTGACGAGGCGCACCGTGCCACCGTAGAGCTCGACGACCTGGGCATCATCGGTCAAGGGCGCGCGCCCCCCCGCTTCCCACTGCGCGTAGGCCTCGCGCAGCAGCGCGACGGAGAAGACCTGCGGTGTTTGCGCCAGGTGAACGACCCCGCGCTCGAGCGTGCGTTCGACCTGGCCGTCACGGCCGAGCTTGACCGTGTCGGTCGCCGGCAGCGCCGCCAGCGCCGCGCCGCTCTCCGCCGCCACCCGCACCACCCGCTCGATCAGCTCCGGGCTGACCAGCGGCCGCGCGGCGTCGTGAATGGCGACGTGCGTGGCCTCCGGCGGCAGCGCCAGCAGGCCGTTGCGCACCGAGTCGCTGCGCTCCGCTCCGCCATCGCACAGCCCGTGCAGCTTGGAGAACGAGTACGAGCTCAGCAGCAGCTCGCTGCGTGAGCGCTCTTCGGCCGGCACGACCAGCACCAGCGAGTCGATGCGCGCGCAGCGCTGGAACGCGTCGAGCGCCCACACCACCAGCGGTCGGTCACGCAACATGCGGTACTGCTTGGGCCGTTGCCCACCAAAGCGCCGCCCGCGTCCACCGGCCACGATCAGGCCACAGCAATGCATGGGCGGCGTTGTAGCCTAGGCCTCCGCGGCTGACAAGGCGGAGCATGGGTCCGGAGCGGCGGAGCGGCGGGCGCGTTTGCCTCGGGCCCCGGTCTGCGGCTACGCTGCGCGCCGCATGCGCTGCGCCGCGACCTGCTCGAGCTCGAAGCGCGCCGCCCTCTGGGCCTTGGCGCTGCTGTCGCTCGCGCTCGGCTGTCGGCGAGCGCAGCCGATGCGCGCCGAGGAGGTCTTTGTCGCGCTGGGCGAGGCGGCGCGCCGCGGTGACACCAAGACCGTCTTCGACCTGCTCGATCAGCAGAGCCAGTGGTCGCTGATGTCGGCCTTCCGCGCGCAGCAGCAGCAGCGCGATAATGTGCTCGCCTACTATCCCCCCGCGCGTCAGGCAGGCGAGCTGCAGCGCACCCAGCTGCTCGTTGGCGTGAAGGATGTCGCCGGCTACTGGGCGGCCTACTGCCGGAGCAGCGGCACGCTGGGCCGGCTCGCGCGCCTGGGCGCCGCGCCCGGCGCTGACCCCAAGGGCGAGCGCGTCGCCTGGCGCAGCGGCGGCGAGGACGTCGCGCTGTGCCGCGAGGGTGCCCGCTGGACCTACTGCGGACTGCGCGAGGCGCTCGAGCAGCTCAAGCTCAAGGCCACGCGCGATCTGGAGACCGTCCGCGAGGGCGTCGAGAGCTACAAAGGCCGGGCGCTGTGACCACAGCCAGCGGCGAGGACGCGCCGGCGACGCGTCCGCTGCAGTTGATGCTCACGGAACGCCCCGAGCCCGAGCCTGTGCGTCCCGAGCCCGAGCCTGTGCGTCCCGAGCCCGAGCCTGTGCGCCCCGAGCCCGAGCCTGTGCGTCCCGAGCCCGAGCCTGTGCGTCCCGAGCCCGCCGTCGAGGAGCCGACCGTCTACGCGGTCTGCCAGCTCGTGCGGCTGGCGGCTCGCTGCGTGGAGGAGCGCTTCGCGCTGGTGTGGGTCGAGGGAGAGATCTCCAACCTGCGCCGGCCGAGCTCGGGACATTGCTATTTCACCCTCAAGGACGCGCAGGCGCAGCTCCCGATCGTGATCTTCCGCTCCGCCGCGCAGCAGCTCAAGTTCCGGCTCGAGGACGGCCAGCAGCTGCGCTGTCGGGGCCGGCTGACGATCTACGAGGGCTACGGGCGTTTCCAGCTGACGGCCGACCACGCCGAGCCGGTTGGGCAGGGGGCGCTGCAGCTCGCCTTCGAACAGCTACGGCGCAGGCTCGAGGCCGAGGGCCTCTTCGACCTGCGACACAAGCGCGCGTTGCCGCTGCTGCCGCGGACGATCGCCGTCGTGACCTCGCCGACCGGCGCGGCGTTGCATGACATCGTCCGGGTGCTGCACGATCGTTGCCCGGTGCGCGTGATCGTCTGTCCGACGGCGGTGCAGGGCGCCGAGGCCCCGGCGGAGCTCTGCGCCGCGCTCGCGCGGGCCGATGCGCTGGGCGTCGACCTGATCATCGTCGGGCGCGGGGGCGGCAGCCTCGAGGACCTCTGGGCCTTCAACGACGAGCGCGTCGCGCGCGCGATCTTCGCGCTGCGCACGCCCGTGATTTCGGCCGTCGGCCACGAGGTCGACGTGACGATCGCCGATTTCGTCGCCGACCGCCGCGCCGCCACCCCCTCGGCCGCGGCCGAGCTAGCGGTGCCGGTGCTGCGGGAGCTTCGCGAGCAGCTGGGGCACTGGCGGACGCGGCTGACCCGTGCCGCCCACCAGGGGCTGCAGCGCCAGCGCTTGCGGCTGACGCGGCTGCAGGCCGGGTTGATCTCGCCGCACGGGCTGCTCGATCGCGGGCGGATGCGCCTCGACGATGCTAGCAACCGATTGCACGCGGCCCAGCTGCGCGCCTTCGCCCGGCGCCGCCAGCGGCTCGACCAACAGCGGCAACGGCTGGGGCAGGCGCATCCCCGCACGCGCTTGGCGCGCAGCGCGGGGCGCTTGCAGCAGCTCCTGGCGGCGTTGACGGCCGCGGCACAGGCCCGGCTCCAACGCGACCGCGTGGCGCTGGGCGGCTGTGTCGCGACGCTGGACGCGCTCAGCCCGCTCGCGGTGCTCGCGCGCGGCTACAGCGTGCTGCAGGACGAGGCCGGGGGCATTTTGCGCGACGCCGCGAGCGTGGCGGTGGGAGCCCGCGTTCACGCCCGACTGCAGCGCGGTCGGCTGGCTTGTCGCATCGAGCGCGTGTGCCCCGAGACCGACGACCGTGCGCCGGGAGAGCCCGGCGGCGGCGCTTGACCGCGGCGGAAACGGCCCCCTATAGTCCTTCACGCCGCTCTCGTTGAGCGTGGTTCGGGTGATGAGCGAGCTGCAGCGTTCGATTCTGGTCTACGAGCCGCAGGCAAGCGCGCTCAAGCGCACGCTGGCACTGGTCGAGCAGACGGGCTATCGCGCGATCGGGGCGACCACCGCCGAGCAAGCCACGGCTGCGCTCAGCGAGGAGTCCCTGGTGGCGCTGCTGGTGGCTGCCGGCGCGCCGGGTGTCGAGTTCTGCCACTACCTGCGTGAGTTCAGCGGGGCCTCGCTGCCGATTGCGGCGCTGCTCGGCGCCGTCGACGAGACGGATGCCGAGGTCGTGGCCAAGATGGGTGCGGACGGCTACCTACGCCGTCCCTTCACGGCCACCGCGCTCGAGAGCTTCGTTTCGCTGGCTCGGCAGCTCGGCCGGCTGCGGCGGCAGCTCATCGACCTGCGTGGCTCGGTCGCCGAGCTGGAACAGCGGCTGCAGCGCACCGCTGGGCCGCGTGGCCCGGGCGGCTTCCACAGCTTCGAGGAGGTCAAGGACCAACTCGCGCTGGAGGTGCGGCGAGCCAAACGTTACGGCTATCCGCTGGCGATCATGGTCGTCGGGATCGATCCGCTGCCGGCGCCGGCGGGGGGTGTCGCGCCCGCTCCGCCGCCGCCGGAGGTAACCGCAGGGCTGGCCGCTTCGATCGCCAAGTCGGTGCGCGCGATCGACATGCCGATTCACTTCGCCGCCGAGCGCATCTTGGTCTGTCTGCCGCACACGGACCTGGCGGGGGCCGAGGAGGTCGGGCGGCGCGTCAAGCGGCGCATCATGACGATCACCTACCGCGGCAGCGGACCGGCCGTGCAGCTCACCGCCAGCGTCGGCTTGGCGGGGATGGCGCCCGGCGAGGACCTGACCTTTTCGCGCCTGGTCAAGAGCGCGCTGGCCGCCCTGAAGGCGGCCCAGCTCAAGGGTGGCAATCGCGTGATGAAGCGCGTGACGCGGGGCACGGTGCTGTCCGACCTGGCGGGCGGCGGTAGCTGACGAGTGCCCGTGTCGCCTGGCGGCAGGCGCCAGCCGTGTCGTGCGACCGAGGCTCGATACCGAGGCTCAATCAGGCGGGCGGTTGGACCCGCGGCCGCATGCGCCGCAAACAAGGCCTGCGGATTCATCGGAGGAGGTGGGGTCGTGCGTGTGGCGATCGTTATGGGCAGCGCTTCGGACTGGGGCACGATGCAGCACGCGGCACGGCTGCTCGACGAGCTGGGGCTGAAGTACGAGGCGCACGTCATTTCGGCGCATCGGACCCCGGATCGCGCCTTCGAGTTCGCCGCGACCGCGCGCCAGCAGGGCTTCGGCGCGATCATCGCCGGGGCGGGGGGCGCCGCGCACCTGCCGGGGGTGCTGGCCGCCAAGACCACGCTCCCCGTGATCGGCGTGCCGATCGACTCGAGCGCCCTCAAGGGCCTCGACGCGCTGCTGGCGATCGTCCAGATGCCGGCGGGCATTCCCGTGGCGACGATGGCGATCGGTATCGCCGGCGCGCAGAACGCCGCGCTCACCGCCGCCGCGATCTTCGCCGTGCGCGATCGCGAAGTGGCCGAGCAGCTCGACCGCTATCGCCAACGCCTGCGCGAGAAGGTCGAAGCCACCGAGCTGCCGCCGCCCGGCTGAGGCGGGCGGAGCGCAGGTCGCTTCGGCTGGGTCGTGTGGCGGATCCCGGCCATCGGGTTGCAGGGCCGCAGGTGCCGTTGCGGGGCGCCCGCCGCGGCGTGACGGTAGCGCCCCCGCCGGGCGTTGGCCGCGGTCGCGCAGCTCGGGGCGCAACCTCCGCCCCCCTGCGGCCACGATAACCCGGGCCGATGCCTTCGCTGCTGCACGAAGCCCTGGTGCTGCTCTTTCGCAACCGGCCGCTGCTGGCCCCGGAGCTGGTGCGCGACGCGCTGGGCCAAAGCCTTCCCGACCACGAGGCGATCGAGGTGCAGGAGGCCGACCTGACGCAGCTCACGCCGACCGAGTATCAGGCCGACCTCGTCGTACTGCTGCGCACGCAGCGGCCAGTCCTAGGCATCGTCGTCGAGGTCCAGCTCCGGCGCGATGACGCCAAGGCCTACGCCTGGCCGCTCTACGCCGCCGCGCTGCGGGCACGGCTGCGCTGCCCCGCTTGCCTGCTGGTCGTCACACCCGACGCTGCCGTGGCCGCGTGGGCCAGCCGCCCCATCGACACGGGCCAGCCGGGCTCGCCCTTCCGGCCGCTGGTCCTCGGCCCCAACGTCGTCCCGCTGGTGACCGACGTTGACACCGCGCGCGGCGCGCCCGAGCTGGCCGTGCTCTCGGCGCAAGCCCACGGTCGCGAAGCTCGAGGCCTCGAGGTTGGCCTGGCCTCGCTGCAGGCCATCGCCGAGCTCGTCGACGATCGCGGCATGTTACATTGCGATCTGATCCTACAGGCGCTCAACGACAACGCGCGACGTACCTTGGAGGCCCTGATGCAATCCCGCGCCTACACCTACCAGAGCGACTTCGCCCGCAAGTACGTCGCCGAGGGCAAGGCCAAGGGCGAGACCAAGGGTCGCGCCGAGGGCGAGGCCAAGGCCCTCCTCACCATCCTCGCAACGCGTGGCCTTGAGGTCTCCGAGCGGCAACGCCAGACCATCCAACAATGCGCGGACCTCGCCGTGCTCGACACCTGGCTGCGCCGGGCCGTCACCGCCAAGAGCACCGCCGAGGTCTTGTCGCCGATCCCGTAGAGTGACCAGGCGACCCTGCACCAGGGCGCGCGAACAGGGCCCGCATCCGGGTTGATGCTGCCGACTGTCAACCAGCGACCGCGAAGGGACGCGCTGCTGGCCTATTAAGCTGCCGGTGGGCATCCCCGTGGCGACGATGGCGATCGGCGTCGCCGGCGCGCAGGACGCCGTGCTCACCGCCGCCGCGAGCTTCGCCGCGCGCGATCGCGACGTGGCCGAGCAACTCGACCGCTATCGCCAACGCCTGCGCGAGAAGGTCGAAGCCACCTAGCACTACTGTGTCGGATCTCTCCCGTCGCCTGGGCTCGTTCTCGAAATCACAGGCTTTGTCGCTCGTCGGTCGCTTGCCACCAGCAACCTCCCTCCTCGCTTCGCGCCCGTGATTCCGAGCCCTTCGCCAGGCTCGGTCCGAAATCCGACACAGTAGTGCTAGCTCCCCCCGCCCGGCTGAAGCGAGCACCCGCGCCCAGGTGAAGGGCGCGGGCACAGCGTCTGCCACGCCGGACGATTGCCGGCGGAAGATCGCCGGCGGAGGATTGCCGGCGGAGGATTGCCGGCGCCTGGCGCGCGCCGTGCTTGGTCGCGTCGCAGCCGCTGAGGATCACCCGCCGCCGATCCTGGCGGCGCCTGGCGTCGCCAGCGGGTCCGCCTGCGAGTCCGCCGGCGGCGGGGCCAGGGACACGCCCCGGCCGCCGAAGCCGAGGCCGCGCTGCGGCCGCCGCCAGTTGTCGAAGACGCCGACGGTGTGGACGCAGCCGATCGTGCAGAGCGGTGCGCAGGCCTTCGCGGCGTTGAACTCGCGCTCCAGATCGGCGGGCCCGTACTGCGCCAGGGGCGTGCCGGGGTAGCCGCGCTGCTGCGAGCAGTAGTGCACGAGCCCGTGCTCACAGATGTAGAGGTAGCGCGCGCCGGCGCGACAGCGCCAGGTGTTGGGCCTGCCGGCGGCCAGGTTGCGCTTGAAGCGCGTGAAGGGCGCGAGCAGGGGACCGGCGATGCGCCGGGCCTCGTGGTAGATCGCGCGCTCGCGCTCGCTCAGCGGCCGCAGCGCGCCGCTGCCGTCGTGGATAATGCCCACGGTGGTGCTGAAGCCCAGCTCGCGCGCACGGCGAGCCACCACCAGCGCGTCTTCCGGCTGCGCGACGCCGCCACCCAGCACCGAGTTGATGTTGATGCCGAAGGCGGCATGCTCCGCCAGCAGGCGAAGCTTCTGGTCGAGCACCTTGAGGCTTTTCTTCGAGGCGTCGTCCGGCTGGACGTTGTCGATGCTGATCTGCATCCGCGCCAGGCCGACGCGGTTGAGCTGCTCGATGCGCGCCGCCGTCAGCAGGTAGGCGTTCGTGAGCAGCTCGGGCAGCATGCCGCGCGCGTCGATGCGGGCGATGACGGCGTCGAGCTCGGGGTGCAGCAGGGGCTCACCCCCGCTCAGCGAGACCAGCGAGGTTCCGAGCTCGGCCAGCTTGTCTACCCGAGCCAGCAGCGCCTCGGTCGGCACCGGCGGCGAATGGCGGTCGTATTCGTTGCAGTAGGTGCAGGCGAGGTTGCAGCGGCGCATCGCCACCATATGGACGAGCACCGGGTGCGCGGTCGAGCTCAGCGCTCGCCACCCCACCTTGGCCAAGCGCAGATTGACGCGCAGGTTGCGCTGGCGTGGATTGATCGCCATCGAGGCTCCTATACGCGCTCCCGGCGTCGTGGGCCGCTCCGGCAAGATGGCACAGGAGGGTAGCGGTTGCACGGCCGCGTGCTCCCGCAACCCGGATGCACCCCCTGGGGCGCGAAGCTCGGACCTTCGCTTGCCAAGGAGTGTTTGGCGCCGAGCGACCGCCACCGCCCGCAAGACGCAGGCTCGCGACCGAGCGCCTTCGCGCATGCTGGGCCGCTTCGGTATAGTGGCGCAGGTCGCGGCTGGCTCAGGAGCGCCTGCGGATGGAATCCGGAGCACCAAGCTCAACTGGATGCGACGGGCACGCTGCGGCCGCCGCGCCGATGCGCGACCCCACGGCGTCGCCGCTCTGGCGTGAGCTCGTGGGGGCGGGCGCCAACGGGCACCTCGTGGTGCTGGTGGGCGCCGGCGCCTCTGTGCCGGCGGGGCGCCCCCGTTGGGACGAGCTGCTCAACGAGCTTTTCCGCCGTGCCCACGACGATGCCTTCCCAGAGCAGCAGGAGCACCTTCGAGCTGCGCAGGAGTTCGAGCGCAGCGAGCGGGCGGAGGCCCTGGTCCGGGTGATGGGGCGGCCGTGGCTGGAGAACGCGATCGTGGAGCGCCTGAGCGCGCCCTCGTTGCAGCCGGCGCCCGTTCATCACGCGCTCGTTGCGCTCCCAGGCACGCGCCTGCTGACGACGAACTACGACACGCTGCTCGAGCAGGCGGCGGAGGCGAACGGGCATCCGCTGGAGGGCGTCACGGCCGCGGACACGGCAAAGCTCGCGCGCGATCAGCCGATGGTGCTCAAGCTTCATGGTTGCGTGACGCGGCCGGAGACGATCGTGCTCACGGTTGCCGACTATGACCGCCTCATCCATCGGGCTCCTGCTGCCTGGCGCGAGCGCCTCAGGTCCTTTCTCCAGCCGCCTTTTTGCCTCGTCATGGTGGGCTACGGCTTCGGCGACTCGAACATCCAGGGTGTCCTCGCGGAATTACGGGTAGCCTACGAGGACCACTTGGCTGGTCCGATCTGGATCGAGCCGAGTTCCGCTGGGGCCGAACTGAAAGCACCTAGCTACGGACTCCGGCAGCTCCCGATCGAGGCCTACGCGGACCTCGCACCGCTGCTGCAGCGCCTCGGCGAGGCGATCAAGGGCTCAAGGGCCAAGCCGCCAGCGATCGTTGGGCCGCTCCTCGACGTGGCGTCGGAGCACCTCGGCGAGCTCGTTCAGCAGGCCCGCGCCCACTTCGACGCGGGCGACGATGCCGCAGGGCAGGAGTGCCTGAACCGAGCGCTGAACCAGGCCGAGACCCTCGCGCGAGCCGAACCGGAGGACGAGGCGCTGCGCTGCGAGCTCGCCCGGGCTCGATTGAACCGGGTCGCCGCCTATCTGCTGCTGGGACAGCAGGCCGAGGGCCGGGCGCTGCTCGAGCGCGTCGAGGCCGGAGCGCTGGTGGCCCGACCGGAAACCCTGGCGCAACTCGCCTGCATGTGGGTCGAGCTCGAGGACCCGGCGCGCGCGCGGCAGGTGCTCGAGTGCGTCGCGGGTGAGTGGGCGGACGCCGATCGCGCCGCGCTGGAGGAGGCGCGGCAACGGGTCGCAATCGCCGAGGGTACCCTTCCCGAGGAACTGCTCACGCCACGCCTGCGCCTTCGTGCGGCCCGGGTGCTGATGTTGCGCAATCGACTCGATCAGGCGGTAGGTCTGGTACGGGATGCCCGCCGACAAGCTCCGGACGACCGCTGGCTGGCTGCCGATGCCTTGCCGCTGCTCGTCTACTGCCTCGAGCGCTCGGTGCACGAGAACCCGCCGGCGGAAGAGCCGGTCGCGGTCAGCGCACGCGCCGAGATCCTCGAGGTCGCTGAGGCAGCGTTCAGCACGATCGACGGGCACCGCTTCCCACCACCGACGGCGGGCGAGCTGGCGCACTGGCGCGCGCGCTTCTTCGGGCTTACGCACGATTACGAGCGCTGGTTCGACGCGCCGGTGGCTGAGGAGGCTGCGGGTGAGGCCGCGAGCCACGTGGGCTCCGGTGGCGTCACGCCGCTGGCCTTGGCGCTCGAGCGCGCGAAGGCCGGGCATCTGCAGGAGGCGTTGGCTCTGCTGGAGGACGAGCGTCATCCATGGCTGCCGGCGCTGAACCAGGCGCTGCTGCTGAGGCAGGTTGGTCATCTGGATCACGCCATCACGCTGCTCGAGCGCTCGGCCGAGGGCGCACCGGGGAGCTACGGGATCGAGCGGTGCTGGCCGAGCTACCTCGAGCGCGAGCAGCCGCAGCAGGCCCTGCCGCACGCGCGCTTGGCCTATCAGGCGCTGCCAGGCCGTGGCGCTCGGCTGGCCCTGGCGGGCGCGCTGGTCGGGGTGGCGCGCGACCTCGAGAGCGATCGGGGCTTGCTGGACCAGGCCTGGGCGTTGCTGGAGCCGATGGCATCCTCGCACTGGCCCTTGACGCTGCGTCTGCGGGCCCAGGTCGCGACCTCCCTGGCGCGGCCCGATGCGGTCGCTCTCTGGGAGGCGTGTTTGGCGGCCAGTCCCGGCGACCGTGGAGTGGCCGATCGCCTTCACATGGCTCGCGCGCTGTGGCGGTCCGCGCGTGGGACAGAGGCGGCGGAGGCCGCGTGGCGCGCCTTCGAGCTGGGTGCAGAGCAGCTCACGCCGCAGGGGCTCGGCGCGTGTGCGCGCTTTCAGCTCGTGGGTGCGGACCCTGGCGCGCACGCGGTTGCGCGCGCCAAGGCGATCGACCGCGCACTCCGCCGGCGCTTTCCCGGCAATCTGGAGGCGGAGCAGGTGCACGCCGGCATCGCTGCCATGCTGGGTTTTCCAGCCGACCTCGCCCCCGTCGACTTCCCCGCGCTCGTTGCCAGCGGGGTGGCCCGGTCGCTTGATCTCGACGAGCTGACCTCTCTGCTGGCTGCGCAGCGGACGCGGGCTGGGGCCTTCATTCAGCTCTACCGGGCGGGTCTCATCAGCACGGAGCGCTTTTGCCGCGAGACGCGCACCTGTCCCGCCGAGCTCTTGGTGAGGGTGCGTGCTGCGGCGCGCGGGTCGGACGAGGTCTTTTTCGCGACGCCCGTGGGCCCGCGCGTCGACCCGCTGCCGGAGCTGAGGGGCGGCGAGCTGCTCGCTGGCGAGCTGGAGCTGCTGATCCTGCAGCAGCTCGGCCTGCTCGACGGGTTGCGCCGCGCCCTGGGGCCGGACGGCAGAGTGGTGGTCTTCGACGACGTGATGGCGGCGGTCGAGCGCTCGGTGGCCACGCTCACGCTCAGCGCCGGCGCGGGCGCGTTGCCCCGCGAGCAAGCGCTGGACAAGCTTCTTCGGCACCATGCGCGGGTGCGCCGAGAGCCGCCGGAGAGCGCCGAGAGCGCCGAGGTGCTGGCGAAACGGCACGACCTCGCCCTCGTCGCTCCCGAGCGGCCGGGCGGGACAGTCGCCTGGGTCTCGCTCCGCGCGCTGCTCGTGCTGATGCGGGAGCGTGGCCTGCTGCGGGCCGACGCCGCGCATGGGGCGCTGAACGCTCTGCCCGACGATGGCGCGCGCATCGAAGCCTTCCCGCCGCGGCTCGGGGTCTCGTGGGCCGTCCTCGATACGCTCCATCAGCTCGAGGGTCTCGAACCGCTGCTGCGTGAGGTCCAGGAGCTTTGGCTTCCGGGCGACGCGGAGCGCTTGCGCGGTCGGCGCCTCGACGAGCTCGAACGCGCCGCGGAGGCGGCACGCATGGCAACCGACCTGCACCGCTGGCTCGCCGCGGGTCATGGGCAGGGCTGGGTCGCGCGACTTCCGCGACCCGAGGCCGAGGTGCTTCCGAAAGGTCCGGCGGAGGCGCTGCCGAATGCGCTGCGAGCCCTCCTGCGCGAGGAGCTGCAGCAGGCCCTCCATTGGCGCCTGGCGCTCGAGGGGCACCCGCGCCGCGTGCTGCTCACAGCCGATTTCTTGGTGGCGGCCCTGTTCACGGGCGCCGCGCCGCTGCCCGTGTTGCGTCAGGTGGCGTGGACGCCGGAAACCTACAGGGCTCTTGACGCGCGCATGACGCGCCTCTTGCCGCAGCAGATCACCCTGCCGGAGCTGGTGGCCTCGCTCGCTGCCCCTGCGGCAGCGCAGCAACACGCCAGGCAGCTCGCCGAGCTAGGCTTTCAGCAAGCGTTGCCGGCACAGGCCCTGGTGCGCTTGCAGGACGTCTACGGGCAGCTCCGTGGCGGCGAGGCTGCGCGCCTCCTCGACCGCAGCGAATGGGTCGCACGCGCCGCGGGCCATCCGGGGCAGAGGCTCGCGCGCTTGGCGCTCGCTCGCAGCTACGCCGATGCCATCTGGCTGGCCTGGAAGGGAGCCGGCCAGGGGCTGCACCGGACGGGGCCGGGGGCGGTGAGCTGAGCGAGGTGCTGCTGGATGGGCGGCGCGCCTCGACGACGCCCAGCCGGTCGGTGGCGCGCTCGACGAGCTCCTGCAGCTGCTCGCGGCAGCGGTCAGCAGTGAACCGCTCCATGCCCTCAGAGCCGATCCGGCGGAGAGCAGCGACTCGGTTGCGGCGGCGCTTGTGCTCGCGGAGAAAACGCCTGCCGGCGAGCTGTGGCGCTTTCTCAGTCGCTGGGCCCAGGGCGGTCACGCACGACACAGCGCCGTCGAGCGCGCCGTGACCCAGATGCTCTGCTTCTGCGATGAGCAATGGGAGGGGAGGCAGCAAGCCGAGGAGGTGCCAAGGGGCTCGCCCGTCCACGCCTGGCCACTGACTTTGTGGTGTGCCGCGGCAGCGTCGCAAGACCTGCGTAGGCCGACCGTCGACGCGCTGCTGATCCTCTCGGCACGCTGGCCCGAACAACCGCTCGAGAACGTACCCCTGAGGCTGATCGTCGCGGGCGGCGCCGTCGAGCTCAGTTTCAGGCAGGTCTTCACGGAAGCCCTGGCGCTGCTGGCTGATCGGCGTCCCGGGATTGTCGAGCGCGCCGGGCGGTGGGAGATCCCGATCGCGCGGTCCCCTGGTGGCCCGGTTGCGGTGCACGTGCCCATTCCCCCCGAGGCCCTCCTGCTGCGCGCACCGCCGGCGCTGGTGCCGCTGATTGCCGAAACGCTCGCCTTCAACGTGGGCGTGCACGACGGTCGACTGGTCGCCTTGCTCGCGGAGCTGAGGCAGCGGCCGGAGGACGACAAGCTGCGGGGTCGCTTCGCGCGGGCGGCGGCGGCCGCATCTTGGCGGCTGGTGCGCGACGATCCCCGCTGGATCACGGCCTGGGGCCTGCAACAACGCGGACCGCGAACGCTCGCTGAGCTGCGAGCGCTGCTCAGTGAGCCTGCTCCGCTCGGTGCCCAGAGCGCGACGGAGGCCCTACAGGCGCGCGTCCAAGCGCAGGGGTCCTGGGCTGCGCGCACCGACGTCCAGCGCCTGGCGCGGCTGGCCTCCGAGGTGCCCGGAGACCTCACCATGGCGCCACTGCCCTGGCGCCTCGAGCAAGACGTCTTCGCCACCGAGATCGAGCAGGCGATCCAACGGCTCGAGCACGCCGCTGAGCAGCCGGTGGCGCGACTGATGGGCGATATCGTCTTTCTCCGGTCGCGGCCGCGAGACAGCCGCAGGTGAGCACCGCGGGCCGGGCGATTGATCCTGCGCGAGGCGCTGCCGCCGCTGCTCGCCGGGGTGCTGGAGACCGAGATGCAGGCAGGCACGGCCGCCAGCGGCGCAGGGCCAGCCGAGCGGGCGCATGGCCCAATGGTCGAGGGCCCGCTCCTGATCGAGACGGGTCGCGCGGAGCCATCGAGCTCTGGGGAGACCGAGGTCTGCCTGCTTCGGCTCTGCCGCGACGTCGTCTTTCGGTTGGCCACAGCCTCGGAGGAGCCCTTCGACCTCCAGAGGCCTTTGGCTCACCTGGCGCTTGCGGCAGTGGCTCGAGGCGCAGCTCGCCGAGCTCAGCCCCGAGAAGCGCGTGGTTGGCCTCGCCGCGCTGCGGGCGGCCGCCGTGGTACCGCTCCCCGCCGTCAACCTCGACGACGCCGACGTCCTGGACCCGCAGGCCTACGCGCCGGATGGCTCGCGACTTTCGCCTCGCCGCCATCGTCTATGGGCTCTACCTGATGGAGGACGGCCCCCTTGCCAGCCTGGTGCCGGCGACGGCAGCGGGCCCGCCGGCGCGCAGCGTGTATTCGGCACGCCTGGGGCGCGCGCTCAGGACCCTCGCGAGCAGGCCCCTGGAGCGCGAGGATCTCGCGCGCATGCAGCGGCAGAACACGACCCCCTCGCGGCTGGGCTGGACGGGACCTTGGACGGTGCCGGAGTTGGCGCTCAATGCGCTGCTGCACCTCGATCTCTCGAGCTTCGGCGAGCTCACCCCCGAGGTTCAACGTCGCTGGCTGGGGCTGCTTCCGCGAGGGCCCGCGGACGCGCGGCGGCTGACGCCATCGACCACCCGCGTGCTGCTGGGTGCGGTGTCGTGCTGCGCGGAAGGGCTCGGTGACGTGGGCGCGCTGCGGCTCAGGGAAGCCATCGCGACGGCCGTGGCGGAGACGCCCGAGTTGCGAGCGGTGGGCGCCCTGGCGTTGATGGGCTTGTTTCGCGCAGGCGTCGAGGGGACCGAAGCCGAGATCGTGCGCCTGCTCGCCGAGGCTCGTGGGTCGGATCTTTGGTACAGGCTCACCGAATACTGGCTGGCCGCGGTGGCCGCCACCCTGCCCGAGCGGGTCGAAGCCACCTACCGGGGGCTGGCGCGGGAGGCGACGGACTCGGCGATGGATCCCGTGCCGCTGCTTCTCGCCTTTGCCCGCGTGATCTTCGTAGCGCCACCGGAGCACGCACCGCGCGTGCGTGGGATCGTCGCCGCTCTTGCCCGAGAGGAGCCCTACTGCCACGATCAGCGCGTGGCCGAGATGGTAGGGTCCCTCGCTCTGGGAGCGGATGAGCAATGAGTCGCGGCGTCACGCTGCACTGCTTCTTCTCGGCCAAGGGTGGCGTGGGCAAGACGACCTTGGCCGTAGCCTGCGCGCAGGTCTTGCCCGAGCGCGGCCTGACGCTCGTGCTCGACGCGGACTTCACCGGGACCTCGTTGGCCGACGGCCTCGACCTGTGCGCGCCCCAGGTCGCGCTGCGCAGCGACGGGACCATGGACCTGGCCGCGCCCTCGACCGGCGCGTTTCTTTCCCTCGCCGAGACGCGGGGTCTGCGCCGGCAACGCCAGCGCCAGAACTGGCGCAGCCAGACGGACGATCCCCCGCCGCCACCGCCCTACCTGAATGATCTTTTCGCCTTTCGACCAGCAGAGGGCCAGCAGGGCGATTGCCGCGTCGATGGGCTGCTCTGGCGCCACGATCGGGGCGGGGCGGTGCGCTATCTGCCTTCGTCGTCGATCAACCACGACATCGATCTAGCGCTGAGTTGGCTGCACGGTGAGCTCTTC
This sequence comes from Pseudomonadota bacterium, assembly GCA_016702545.1. Taxonomy (GTDB): domain Bacteria; phylum Myxococcota_A; class Polyangia; genus JADJTL01. Next base: position 64,901 of record JADJDT010000013.1, read on the forward strand.
GAGGCCTGGGTGCAGCGCTTCGCTTGGCTGCTGCAGACCCTCGTGCGGGAGCTTCCGATGCTCACCGACGTGGTCGTGGATCTTCCGCCCGGGCTCTTCGGCTTCGCGCGTGGCGCCGTGAGCCTGCTCTCGGCCCTGGCAAGCGCCGAGCCCCTACCCCCGGGTTTTCCGGGGCCGGAGCTCTACGGGCTGGCCACCTTCCAAGTCCGTCCCTTCTTGGTGGTCAGCCAAGATCGCCAGGATGTCGTGTCCGCCGTCGAGGCGCAGGCGCGGATGGTGAAGAAGCTGCCTGGCATCGTCATGCTTTTCAACCGAGTCACCGAGGGGCCGGAGAGGGTTCGCGCGATGGTGCACGAGGCGCTCAGCCCCGGCGAAGCGGCTGCGGCGGCCTTGATCCCTCCCCCTGCTTACCGCATGGTTCATTTCGTCGGAGACCACCGCAGAACGCTCGGGCGCCTCTTCATCGACGGTACGCTGCAGCTCGACGACGACGCGCGATCCGAGATCGCCCGGGTGCTTTCGTAGGGAGCCAGGGAATGCACACTCAGCCCGCCCAGGCTTGCTTCATGCCGCGACGTCCCGTCCTCACGGGCGCGTATGGCACCGTTGCATCGCTTTCGCGGCCGCCAGCCACGGCGAGGACGCCTCCAGTCGAAACGCACGAGGCGAGCGCCAGCGAGGCCTTGGCCGTGCTCAGGCAGGCGACCGCTGCGGGCGAAGAGGCGTTCCTTGCCGCGTTGCCCGAGGTAGAGCCCCGCCTCAGCAGTGCTGGAGCGCAGGGTCAGGCGGTGCGACTGGCGCTCGAGGCGGGGGCCTACCGTGCAGCTCAGCGTCTTGCCGACGCCGGAGCGCGCCACCATCCGGAGGACCCGGCGCTGCGGCGCCTCGCGTCGGTGCTCCAACCCGCGCGGGTCCGGGCGGTACCGGCGCGCGACAGCGAGGGTGTCGTTCTGGCCGTGGCGTGGCTCAAGCGCGAGGGCGCGCGCTACCGCGGCAGGTGGGTGGCACTGCAGCAGGGAGAGTTGAGGGCGAGCGCGGGCTCCTACCGCGAGCTGATCGCCGAGATCGGCGCGGGGCGGGACTTCTACGTGACGAAGGTCGGCTAGTGTCGGATTGGCCACCCGCTGACGGCCTGCCCTCCTTCGTGGGCCGGGCGGCCTACAGCCACGCGACCCCGTCCGCCAGCGATGCGAGCGCGAAGATCATGGTCTTCGTCGAGGTGCCGCCGCTTGGTCGCATCACCGCGATGCTCGACACGGGAGCCCCGTATTTCATCGTGCCGCCGGAGCAGGCGAAGGCGCTGGCGTTGTCGCCCGAGGCTGGCGACGGCGGCGTCACGCTTCACGTCAGGGGTCACGCGACCCCTGGCCATTTGCACCGGCTGACGCTGACCCTGGTGGCCACGCACGGGAACGCGCTGCAGCTGGAGGCCACGGTCTTTGTCCCGGCAACCGAAGGAGTGGGGCGATACCCGGCGGTGATCGGGTACCACTGCTGCCTCGACCGGCTCGTCTTTGCGGTGGATGGTCCCAAGGAGCTGCTCTATTTCGGCGACGCTAGCGGTAGCCTCTGAGGAGCGGGGGTCGATGCGGCCACGTGCGACGAACTCACGCGGGCAGACCGCCGGGGCATAGGGCAAGCCCAGCCCTCTGGTACCGCGAGGCGCGGCAACGGCCGCCCGGTGGCATGGAGCGGCGTCCCGGTGGAGATGCTACTCCCGAGCGGGCCCCTGGCTCTTGGCCAGCAGGTCGACCGCACCCTGCAACTCACGGAGCCGCGCGAGCGTGGCCTCCATGTCCAGCAATAGGCCGTCGGGTCGAGTCGCTCGGTAGTCGCCCTTGTGACGGGCGAAGGCCATGTAGGCACCGTGCCCGAGCCGTGCTGGGCGCTCGAAGCGAGAGCCGAGGTCACCGAGCATTCCATTCGCGACTTGAGAGACCAAGCGGTCGCGGACCGCAGACCGAGACTGGCCCTGGCCAGCCTCGACCTTGAGGACGAGCCTCTCCTCCTCGAGCTGGAGATAGACCCGTCCGCCTGGGACCTCGCGCCAGCCCCACCAAAACCCCATGAACCCGCCGTTCGGATTCGGAACGTAGTCCCAGTCGCCATCGCCCAGCCGTGCCTGAAGGTCGAGGAAGAAGCCGCGCCAGGCATGGTGCTTCCATTGGTCGGGCGACAGGGTGCGGTACGCGTTCACGGCGTCCTCGATGCCCTCAAGATGCGCCGTGAATTCGCGCAGGACGTCGTTGTCGAGGTCCTCACCTGTTCGTAGGACGGCAAGCAGCTGCGCGCGGGAGAAGGTCGCCCACCCGTTTCGTCGACTGGCGGCATAGCCGCTCTCGTCGCCAGTCTTGAGGTAGATCCGAACGACCGTCTGCTGCGAGTAGTCGCCGGCAAGATCGGCCGCGTAGCGTTCGAGCTGATTCGAGTGCTCTCGGCTATGCACCTTGTCCTCGATCGCCAGCACGTGGGAGGCACCGAGTCGCGCCACGATGTCGATGTCCTTGACCTGCCTGCCGAGGTCGACGGTGCACGCTTCCGGGGCGGCGACGCCGGCAGACGCGAACATCGCCTCAACCAGACCCCTGCCGAGCTGGTGCATCCGTGCATCGACCGCCGCGTTGCGGACGTCGGCCCACTTGAGCAGCCAGCACAGGGCTGCATCCTGGGTCAGCTCCCCGGTGCCGAAAGAGAAGAGGTTCGGCCGCTCGCTCATGTCCTTCCTCCGATTCTCGCCATTGCGCGGCGTTGGTCGCAGACGATGCAGCTGGTCCGTCCATGGTACCTGGCACGGCGCGGAGGCAGGGCCCGCATCCGGGTTGATGACGCCCACTTTCAACCCGGAACCTCGAACAGACGCGTTGCTGGCCATCGTCCAGCTGCCGGCGAGCATCCCCGTGGCGACGATGGCGATCGCCGTCGCCGGCGCGCAGAACGCCGCGCTCACCGCCGCCGCGCTCTTCGCCCTGCGCGATACCGCTGTCGCCGAGCAGCGCGACCGCTAGCGCCAGCGCCTGCGCGAAGAAGGTCGAAGCTGCCGAGCAGCCGCGCTCGCCTGAAGCGGACGCAGCGGTAAGGCCTTCGAGGGCACGCATCAACTCCGCAGCGCAAGGTCGCAAGGTCCCAGCTTGCGCTGGCCTTGGGTGGGGTGTACACAAATAATGTACAGTTAACGCGCGGGGAGGAAGTCATGTCGACTCAGGTAAATGTGACGGAGCTGCGCCGGAATCTTCCCAGTTACCTGGCGCAGGTCCGCAGAGGGCAGCGCGTTCGGGTCACCTCGCGCGGAAAGGTGATCGCCGAGCTGGCCCCCTGTCGAGGAAGTGCGGACGAGGCCGCTGCCGCACGGGCCCGACTGCGCGGCAGCTTGCTCGACTACGAAGGCCCCTTCGAGCCGGTGCTCCCCTCTGAGGCGTGGGAGATGAATCGATGATGGTCGTCGACACCCACGTCCTGATCTGGTGGCTTGCCGGCAGCTCAGGGTTGTCCACAGCGGCTAGGCGCGCGCTCAAACGCGCGACCGCGGTGGCGCCTGCCGTGGCCTCGACGATCAGCGTGCTCGAGATCGCGACGGCGGCGCGCCGTGGCCGCCTCAAGCTGAGCGTTCCCCTGGACCGCTGGCTGGACGACGCCCAACTGTTGCCCGAACTCCGTTTCGAGCCCGTCTCCGTCGAGATCGCGCGCACCGCTGGCGCCTTCCCCAGCGACCTGCATGGAGACCCCGCCGACCGTTTGATCGCCGCGACCGCCCTCGTTCTCGGCGCACCCCTCATTACGGGAGACGCGGAGCTTCAGCGCTGCGGGGTGGTCCGAACCATCTGGTGAGCACCCGCTCCTCCGTGAGCGCCGTTCCATTCTGCGCTGTGAGGGGCGGTCTGTTGCCTTTCCGGGGGGTGCCGGGCGGCCGCCCGCGCTGTTTGGGCGCGGGCGCTGTGTTGTGACTGAAGCGGGGCCCGCGTTATGGGGGGGCGGGCGCTGCCAGAAGCGGCCGCGGTGGGCGCGCTGGTGGCCGTCGGCTGGATGCGTCGCCCCCTCGCTGGGGGCGCAAAGGAGCTGTGATGGCTGATCTTCGTCCCTTTGCCGCGCTGCGGCCGCGAGCCGAGGCCGCCGCCGAGGTGGCCTGTCCCCCTTACGACGTGGTCACGCGCCAAGAGGCACTCGAGATCCTGGCGCGACACCCGCACAGCTTCATGCGCGTGGCGCGTCCCGACGTCGAGCTGCCGGCGGACCTCGATCGCGCCGACCCGCAGATCGATGCTGCGGGCAAGCGCAACCTGCAGGCGCTGATCGCCGAGGGTTGGCTGATCAAGGAGCCGGCCCCCTGCTTCTATCTCTACGAGCTGACCCTCGGCCAGCACGTGCAGCTCGGCCTGGTCGCGGCCGGCTCGCTCGACGAGTACGAGCGCGACGTGGTCAAGCGGCACGAGAAGACGCGGGCGCTCGAGCTCGAGGGCCGCACGCGCCATATCGAGGCGCTGCAGGTCAACAGCGGGCCGATCTTTATCACTTACCGCGCGCAGCCGGCGATCGATGCGTTGGTCGCGCGGCTGCGCCAGCGGGCGCCCGCCTATGATTACGTGGCCGACGATGGCGTGCGGCACCGCTTCTGGGTGATCGCCGAGCCCGAGTCGATCGTGGCGTTGCAGCGCGCCTTCGCTGGGGTGCCGGCCTGCTACATCGCCGATGGCCACCATCGCACGGCCGCGGCGGCCGCGGTGCGACAGCGGCGCTTGGCGCAGGGGGGCCCGAGCGGCCCGCACGGCGGCGACTTCTTCCTCGGCGTGTTCTTTCCGCACGACCAGATGCAGATCCTCCCCTACAACCGGGTCGTGACCGATCGCGGCGGCCGCAGCGTCGCGGCGCTCTGCGCCGAGATCGAGGCGGCGGGCTTCGACGTCGCCAAGGCCAGCAGCCCCCTGCCCGAGCGACCGGCCTGCTTCGGCATGTACGGCGATGGGCAGTGGTACCGGCTGACGGCGCGCCCGGGCAGCTTTCCGACCGACGACGTGGTCCGCAGCCTCGACGTGTCGATCCTGCAGGAGAACCTGCTGGCGCCGATTCTCGCGATCACCGAGCCGCGCACGGACCCTCGGCTCCAGTTCGTCGGCGGGATCCGGGGCACGGCCGAGCTCGAGCGCCGCGCCGACAAGCACGGCGGGGTGGCCTTCACGGTCTTTCCGGTGGCGATCGAGCAGGTGATGGCGATCGCCGATGCGGGTGAGGTGATGCCGCCGAAGTCGACCTGGTTCGAGCCCAAGCTGCGCAGTGGGATGGCCGTGCGCAGCCTGCTCGACCCCTTGCCGCCGCGCGTGTAAACAGGGTCGCGGGCGATCCATCCGCCGCGCGTTCGGGGGCGCGCGCGCGCCGCCGCCCGCCCTGCGGGCCCGTTCTTCGGCATTTAGGGGGCCGAAGTGCGGCTGCGCGGGCTCGCCGCGCCTTGCCCGGCGGGCGCCCGCCGCCCGCGACCCTGTTTGCTGCCCCAGGGCCATCGCGGGGTTCTCGGGCTAGGGCGCCGCCTGTGGCCCGAGCCGTAGCGGCGCGCCGAGCAGGCTCGCCAGGGTCTGCGGGTCGGCGGTGGGGGCCTCGCAGCGGTGATCGTGGCAGACGTAGGCGGCGGGCCGCCCGCCGAGCCGCTGCATCGCGGCGACGTGCGGCAGGCGGTGGCCGTAGGCGGCGCGTAGCGCCTCGTTCGCCAGCAGCAACTCGGTGTTGGGTCGCCAGCCGGCGCGCACCACGGCGAGCAGCGCCTGCAGCTCGGGCTCGGCGCGCTCGCCCACCAGCACCACCGTGGCGGGCGGGTGCAGCAGCGTGTCGAGCGCGACCAGCAGCAGGGGCAGCGCCCCGGGCACCTCGCGGAGCTGCCCGGCGAAGTAGCGCAGGCTGCGCTCGGCGCAGTCGCGCCAGGCGGGGCGATCGAGCAGCGCGTGCAGGCGCAGCAGCACCAGGCAGGCCACCGAGCTGCCGGCCGGCTCGGCGCCATCGTGGTCGTCCTTGAGTCGCAAGAGCAGCGCGGGGTCGCCCTCGACGCTGGAGAAGAAGCCGCCCGCCGCCGGATCGAAGAAGAGCGCGATCGCGCGTTCGCTCAGCGTCTCGGCGAGCTGCAGCCAGCGCAGCTCGAGGCTGCTCTGGTAGAGTTCGAGCAGCCCCTCGGCGGCGAAGACGTAGTCCTCGAGCTGCGCGGTGCAGCCGGCGACGCCGGCCCGGTAGCGGCGGTGCAGCAGGCCCTCCGCTGGTTGCCAGAGCACCTCGGCGATGAAGGTGGCCGCGCGCTCGGCGGCGCGCAGGGCGGGCTCGCTCCCCAGTCCGGAGGCGGCGCGCGCCAGCGCCGAGACCATCAGCCCGTTCCAGCCGCACAGGACCTTGTCGTCGCGCAGCGGGCGGGGACGCAGCGCCCGCGCGGCGAGCAGGCGCTCGCGTCCGCGCGCCAGCGTCGCCTGAAGGTCGGCGGGGGTGGTGCCGAGCTGCGCAGCCGTGGTCGCGACGGCCTGCCGCTCGTGCAGCACGTTGTGGCCCGTCAGCTCGCCGTGGGGATCGTCGGCGTTGCCGGCCGCGGTGACGCCGTAGTGCGCGCCGAAGGCAGCGGCGTCGGCGCCGAGCAGCGCGCTGAGCTCGTCGGCGCGCCAGATGTAGTAGGCCCCTTCGCGCGCGCGTCCACCGGCGGCCGGGACGCTGTCGGCATCCTCGGCCGAGTAGCAGGCCCCCGTCGCGGCATCGGTCAGCTCGCGCTGCACGTAGGCCAGGGTCTCGCGCGCTACCTGGGCCAGGGCCGCGTCGCCCGTCAGCTGCGCGCCGACGAGGTAGCAGCGCACGAGCTGGGCCTGATCGTAGAGCATCTTCTCGAAGTGCGGCACCTGCCAGAAGCGGTCGACGGCGTAGCGGTGGAAGCCGCCGCCGAGGTGGTCGTAGAGGCCGCCCTGGGCCATCGCACGCAGCGTGGCCAGCAGCATCTGCGCCAGCCGCTCGTCGCCCGTGCGCGCGAACCCGCGCGCCAGTAGCTCGAGGTTGGCCGGGCGGGGGAACTTCGGACCGGCGCCGAAGCCGGCGGCCTGCGGGTCGTAGCTCGCGGCCAGCGCCTGCAGCCCGCCATGCAGCAGCGCCTCGTCGAGCGGCCCCGCGTCGGCCTCGGCGCTGGCGTAGCGCGACAGCTCGCCGAGCACGAAGGCGGCGCTCGCCTCGAGCTGCGAGCGCTGCTCGCGCCAGGCGCGTTGCACCTGCTCGATCACCTGGCGCAGCCCGAGCTGGCCGTGCCGCGGCGCGGGCGGGAAGTAGGTCCCGCCGACGAAGGGGCGCAGCGTCGGCGTGAGCCAGATCGAGAGCGGCCAGCCGCCGTGCCCGCTGGTGGCCTGCACGAAGCTCATGTAGATGCGGTCGACGTCCGGGCGCTCCTCGCGATCGACCTTGATGTTGACGAAGGCCGCGTTGAGCAGCGCGGCGAGCGCCGGATCTTCGAAGCTCTCGCGCTCCATCACGTGGCACCAATGACAGGTCGCGTAGCCGATCGAGAGGAAGATCGGCTTGTCCTCGGCGCGGGCCCGCGCGAAGGCGGCCTCGCCCCAGGGGTACCAATCCACCGGGTTGTGCGCGTGCTGCAGCAGATAGGGGCTGAGCTCGTCCCGCAGGCGGTTGCCCAGGGCGGGGTGGCGCACGGGATGCCGGGCGGGGGCGTGGCAGACATGGCGGCTCCTCTTGTGCCCGACGCCCGGCCTGGGCGTTTAGCTCTCGAGCGCGAAGGGGCTGAAGTTGGTGTCGCGGTCGTAGACGTCGAGGCCCTCGGCGCGCTTGAGCAGCGCGACGATGCGATAGGTCACTGGCGTGAAGACGACCTCGACCAGGACCTTCAGCACGTAGTTGGTCAGCATCACGGTCTGGACCTGCTGCCAGGGCCAGCTCGCCTCGGGCATGCCCACCAGCAGCGGCAGCCCGAGGAAGGCGAGGGGGTAGAACACGGCCGAGTCGACGGCCTCGCCGAGGATCGTCGAGCCGATCGTGCGCAGCCACAGATGGCGCCCCTCGGACCAGATCTTCAGCTTCGCCAGCACATAGGAGTTGCAGAACTCGCCGCAGGCGTAGGCCGTGAGCGAGGCGGCAAAGACGAGCGGGCTGGGGCCGAGGATGGTGTGAAAGGCCTGCTGGTGGGCAAAGACGGCCGACGCCGGCAGCCGGTCGCAGATCAAGAAGATGATCGAGGCCAGCGCCGCGCTGCCGAAGCCGAGCCAGATCACCCGGCGCGAGCGCCGGTAGCCGTACACCTCCGTCAGCACGTCGCCGAAGATGTAGCTCAAGGGGAAGATGAACACGCCGGCGCCCATCGTCAGCCCGCCGAGCGTGATCGTCTTGGCCGAGACGATGTTCGAGGTCACCAGCGCCGTGATGAAGACGGCGGTGATGGCGTCGAGGTAACGCGGCCGCCGGCAGCGGGATGCATGGTCGGCTCCCCTTGAGCAGACGAGTGAGCCGCGAGCATACGGTAGGCTCCCGGTGGCGGCCAGGCGCTGCCCTGCGCCGCGCCGTCCGCGCCCCGGCGCCGCGCGGGGCAAGAGGGCGTGTTAGCATGCGCCGCGGCCGCGTGCATGCAGCCGCGGCGGGTGCAGGTCACCAGGAAACCAGCAATCGAGGGAGGCTTTCCATGAGGGCTCGAAACGTGATCGTGGCGGTTCTGTGTTTGGGCGTGCTCGGCGCGTGTGGCGATGACAAGGGTGGCGTATCGTCGAGCGCCAAGGTCAGCGAGCTGACGCCGGCGCAGTGGACGAGCTGGTGCGAAGAGAACGCGGGGACCTTCGCGAAGGACGTCCAGCGGGCGAGCTGCACGATCGCGGGTCTGGCGGCCAAGCAAGCGGGGCAAGGCAGCTGCGAGGCCGTGCGTGATCAATGCAGCGCCAAGGACACCGACGACGGCATCGACTGCAAGAGCGCGCCCGTCGCCCGCGATGGGGGGCGTGACCAACTGCAGCGCGACCGTGGGCGAGCTGCAGAAGTGCTACGACGATCTGATGGCCGCGATCGCCGGTGCTCTCCGGTCTGACCTGCTCGTCGAACCTGTTGGACCTCACCAGCAAGATGCAGAACATCGCCACGACGCAGCCGGCCTCGTGCAAGGTGGTCGCCACGAAGTGCGCAGACTTCGCCCCGGGCTTCGGCGGCGAGGATGAATAGCCAATAAGTTTAGTCATGCAGAGTTCATATTATTGTTGACTGCAACCAGCCGCGGCGCGTAGGCTGGGTTCAGATCGTCGCGCTACGCGTGGCTTCCTTGAAACAGGGCAAACCCCGGGTGACCGGGGGACGCAAAGCCAGGAGACTCAGCGACCCTGAGTTCGTCCGGCTACCAACGGGGGCGACATGTTTCGGTTCCTGCCTGCGTGGCCACGGCGCCGCGCCACCGGCCTGCTGCTTGGCGTTTTCGCCCTAGCGCTCTCACTCAGCGCAAGCCTCGGCACGGCCTCGGCGCGCGAGCCGAGCCCTGCCGCGGCCACCCTGCGCGGCGGCCGCCGCCAGCGGCTGGCAACTCGGGGCGTTGGTCGACGTGGGCGTGCCCGACCTGCTCGGCGTCTCGCTCGTCGTCCGCCCCTGGGACTGGCTTCGGCTGCACGGCGGCGCGACGACCAACGCGGTCAGCTTCGGGCTGCGCGGCGGTGCGACGCTGACGCCCTTTCACGCTTGGATCAGCCCTTCGCTCACGCTCGAGGGCGGCTACGTCTTCGAGGGCGATGCCAACGCCCTGACCGAGAGCTTCGGCCTGACCTCGCCGATGCTGGAGCAGGTCGGCTACAGCTACGGCAACGCGCACCTCGGCCTCGAGCTTGGCTCTCCCGACAGCGTGGTGTTCTTCGTGCACGCCGGCTTCAGCGTGCTGCACACGACGGTGCACCAGGCCGACGACGTGCTGCGCGAGGAGTTGGGGCAGCCTTCGCTCTCGTTCTCGGACCCGCAGGTTTCGGCGCTGGTGCCCTCGGCCAAGCTCGGCCTGCTGTTCTATTTCTGAAGCCAAGGCCCCGCTGGCGGCTCGCGCCGAGCGGGCCGCGAAGGAGTGACCTCGATGCGACCTCGATCCCGCCCCCTCGCTGCTGAGCACGCCGCGCTGTTGCTGCTGCTGGCTCTCGTGCCCGCCCCAGGCTGCGTCGCCGTCTCGGCGGAGATCGAGCAGGTGCGGCACAGCGTGCAGACGCAGCAGCTCAGCTTCGCCGGTGCGGGGCCCCTCGCGGGGCAGGCAACGAACGAGACGCGCGTCTTCGACGCCACGCTCGACAGCCAGCTGATGGACTACGTCGTTCACGCCCGCCTGACGGAGCTGCGGGTCGTGCCGGCCAGCGGGGTCAGCACGCTCGACTTCGTGCGCGAGGTGCGCATTCGCCTGCTCTCGGCCGGTGGCGCCCCCGAGGTGCTGCTCGCCGACTATTCGCGCGCCGGCGACGGTGCCGCCGCGACCGACGGCTCGCTGACGCTGCGCGTGCACGACGACTTCGACCACACGCGCTACGTGCGCGCCCGCGTGCCCTTCGAGCTCCAGCTCGCGATGGACGCCCCCGGCGCACCCTGGAGCGTCGCCGTCGACCTCGGCCTCGACCTCGAGCTGGGCTACGAGCTACGGCTCTAGAAGTCACCGCACAAATGGCTGCGCCACCCGAGGGCGTTGTCGCGGCTCCGCTCCGCCCACGTACCAGCCCGTACGCTCCGCTCCGGTGCTCGCCGCTCCTAGCCCTCGGCCGGCTCGCTCATTTGTGCGGTGACTTCTAGCCTACAGGGGGGAGGGGAGTCCTGCTCGCGTCTTGGCGAAAACGTGGCTCGCAGCGCCACCGGAAAGCGTCGCCACGGATAGCGGGCGGCGGCGGGTCAGCTCAGGACCTCACCAGCGAGTCGGGTCTCGAGCGAGGCGTGGCGGGAGAGGCCTGGCGCCTCGACAACCTCTCTCCACGGACTATCGGCCTGGTGCTTCGCCACGAAGTCGCCAAAATCGGTCGGCTGATCCGACGGGTCGAGACCCCGTGACGCTCGCACGAGAGGGTTGAACTTCAACGCGTCGACTACCTCACGCACCGCGCGCACAACGGCAGGTGCAACCAGGATCTCGCTTGAGGGATCCTGGCTCCCGAGGCTGCGGAACAGTTGGTCAAGCATGCGCCCAGCCGCAATGGGAGCCCGTGCGCCGGTAGTAGGAGTCGGCACTACCCTCGGCATTGCGCGAGGCAAGAGCATGGCCCAATTGCCCCTGATCCATTCTCCCACCAGGCGCTCGCGGATGGCTTCCCGCTCGGTATCGACCACGCGACCGGTGACGGGTATTTCCTCCCGGATCATGGTGTCGATAGGCTCCATTACCGACAGGAGCGATTCCACGTGATGTGCTGAGAAGCCGTGTCCGTCATAGGCACGGCCCGAGCCCTCAGCAGCGCGCTGTAATTCTCCGATCTCGATTGTAGCCAAAAAACGCGCGTCGTGGGGCGCCCTCGTGGGTGACCCGCGGAAGACGCGGAGCATGTCAGAGGACTTGTTCGCTTCGCCTTTCCACGCGATGTCAACGCCGGGGAGCACACGAGTATGAGGCGATGCTCGCCGGCCGTTTAGCCGGACACGCGATCCGCCCACCAGGTCGGTCCCTAGCGCCGCGGAGGGAGTCGTTTCTCTGTTGCGCGCCTCTCCCGCGGCCGCCGTGTGGGGGTCGAGCGTGCCGAGGGCGAGGACCAGGACCAGCGCGCTCGCTGCAACGGATCGGCTTTCCCTGGGCCGCTGCCTTCCTGTTGGCGCGGTCTCTACTGTGTGACGCCTCATCGTTGCACCTCCTGGCTACCTCGGGTCCGACTCCGTTAGGGCTCAGCGAGCGACCGCGCCGACTGGGGCGTGCCGCTTCACCGGGGTTTGCCGCTTGAGCAAGGTCCATGCCGAACCAGCGAGGCACCCAAACGTGGCGGAATTCCGTGTGGGCGTCGCTCGGCCCGCTCGTTGCGAATCCCTCGGAACAGGCCAGGCGCTCTGATTCTCGGAGGGCGTGGCTGCGCGTTCCGGAGCGCTCGGCCGCGACCGGCCGGTCCTGGTGCGCTCACGCCGGGCCCAGGCGGCCGGTGATCAGTGGGGGCGTCGTAGCGGCGACCAGCAGCGGTATGAGCTGCTCGAGCAGCGCGGTCACAGCCTGCTGCATGCGGCCCACGGTCGCGGTGACCTCGGCGTGGGAGAGCGCGCCGCCGAGGCCGGCGGCCGCGTTGGCGACGCAGGAGAGCCCGAGCACGCGCGCGCCCATGTGTCGCGCCGCGATCACCTCGGGCACGGTCGACATGCCGACGAGGTCGGCCCCGAGCGTGCGCAACATGCGGATCTCGGCCGGCGTCTCGTAGGAGGGCCCGCTCAGCGCGGCGTAGACGCCTTCGGCGAGCGCCACGCCGGCGGTCCGGGCTGCGCGCTGGGCCGCGGCCCGCAGCGCGGGATCGTAGGCCTCGCTGAGGTCGGGGAAGCGCGGGCCGAGGCGCTCATCGTTGGCGCCGCAGAGCGGGTTGTCGCCCAGCAGGTTGAGGTGATCGGTGATCAGCACCAGCGATCCGGGCCCGAGATCGGCGCGAATCCCGCCGGCGGCGTTGGTCAACACCAGGGTGGTACACCCGGCCGCCACGAGCGCCCGCACCGGCAGCACCACCTGCGCCAAGCTGTGGCCCTCGTAGCGGTGGATGCGCCCCTGCATCACCAGCAACGGCACGCCGGCGCAGTTGCCGGCGATCAGCCGGCCCGCGTGGCCGGAGACCGTGCTCGGCACGAAGCCGGGCAGGGCGGCGTAGGGCACGGCGACGGCGCCCTGCAGGCGCTCGGCGAAGTCGCCCAGGCCCGAGCCGAGCACGATGCCCAGGCAGGGTTTGCGTGGCGCGATGGCGGAGCGAATCGCCGCCGCCGCCACCTGAACCTGATCCCACGTCGTCATCCCTGCCTCCGCGCTCGCGCTCAACCCCGCGTTACCGTCTACACCAGCATCCCGGCGAGCGCCGCCGACAGACACGAGACCAACGCGCCTGCCAGCATCGCGCGCAGGCCGAGGCGCGCCAGGTCGGCGCGTCGCGCGGGCGCCATCGCGCCGATGCCGCCGAGCTGCACGCCGATCGAGGCGACGTTGGCGAAGCCGCAGAGCGCATAGGAGGCGATCACCGCCGAGCGCGCGCTCAGCACCGGCACGGGGGCGTCGAGCATCGCCTTGAGGTCGAGGTAGGCCAAGAGCTCCGTCAGCACCAGCTTCTCGCCGAGCAGCCGACCGACCGCCGGCGCCTCGGCCCACGGCACGCCGAGGGTCCAGGCCAGCGGGGCCAGCGCCCAACCCAGGAGCTGCTGCAGACTGGTGCCGAAGAGCCCGAGCACGCCGTTACAGAGCGCCATCAGCGCGACGAAGGCGATCAGCATCGCCGCGATGTTGAGCACCAGCGTCATGCCGTCGCTCGCCCCGCGGGCCACGGCCTCGATCGCGTTGGCGTCGGGCCGATCGACGGGGACCTGCGCTCCGCCGGCGGTGACGGGGCGTTCGGTTTCGGGATAGACCAGCTTGCTCACCGCCAGCGCCGCGGGCGCGGCCATGCACGACGCGATCATCAGGTGCCCGGCGATCCCCGGCAGCGCCTGCAGCATGCCGACGTAGACGGCCATCACGCCGCCGGCCACGGTGGCGAAGCCACCGACCATCACGGCCATCAGCTCGCTCTGGGTCAGGCCGGCAATGAAGGGGCGCACCAAGAGCGGGGCCTCGGTCTGACCGAGAAAGATGTTGGCGGTGCACGAGAGCGTCTCGGCGCCGCTGGTGCCGAGCATGTGCATCATGCCGCGGGCGATGCCCTGGACCACCCACTGCATCACGCCGAGGTGGTAGAGCAAGGACAGGAGCGCCGAGAAGAAGATGATCGTCGGCAGCACGCCGAAGGCCAGCGACTTGAGGGCCGGGCTCATCCGACCGATGAAGGTCTCGGCGACCAGCGCGAAGCTCCGCGGGTCCACATGGCGGATCTCGTGCGCGTCGGTCGACTGGAACAGGAATTCGATGCCGGCCTGGGCGAAGCCGATCAGGCCGCGGATACCGTGGTCGACCGCGTCGAAGAAGAGCTGGCCGAGCAGCGGGCTGAGCACGATCAGCGCGAAGAGCGCCTGCAGCCCCAGCCCCCACAGCACCGGCCGCCAGCGGATGCCGCGACGATGGACCGAGAGCAGCCAGCAGAGCCCAAGCACCACGGCGTAGCCGAGCAGCCCGCGGAGCCGCGTCAGCGGGCCACCGCTCGGCGGGCGCAGCTGGCCCTCCTGGCGCCGCAAGAAGCCCGAGCCGCTGCTGCTGGTGGAGACGCTCCTACCTTGGGTCGAAGCTGGCGCCGCGCTCGCCGCTGCGCTCGGTGCGGCCCCGCGCGCCGCCGCTGGCCCCAGCAGTGACATGACCAGCAAGGCTTGCAGCGACCGCGCTGCGGCTCGCAGCGCCCCTCGTCTTCTCATCGTCTCACCTCGTGACCTCGTGAATGAGCGGCGGCGGGGTGACCGGCTGCTCGTCCCAACGCAACGCCTGGCGCACGAGCGCCTCGGCCGCCCGCGCGCGCGCCTCGTCCTGGTAGTGCAGCGTCGCGAGCAGCTCGCCGCGCCCGACGCGCTGGCCGAGCCGCACCTGCCAGCTCAAGCCGACCGCCGGGTCGATGCGGTCATCGAGCTGCAGCCGACCGGCGCCGAGCCGCAGCGCGGCCCGGCCGATCGCCTCGCAGTCGATCGCGGCGAGCACGGCGTCATGCTCGGCGCGCAGCTCGCGCGCGTGGGCCGCGAGCGGCAGGCGTCGCGGGTCGTCGATCACCTGCACGTCGCCCCCTTGGAGCGCCACGCAGCGCCGCAGCCGCGCCAGGCCGCTGCCGTCGGCGCGCGCCGCTTCGAGCCGCGCCCGCGCCTCGGCCGCGTTCGAAACCACGCCGCCGAGCAGCAGCATCTCCGTACCGAGCGCGAGCGTCAGCGCCCAGACGTCCTCCGGGCCACCGCCCCGCAGGACCTCGAGGGCCTCGCGCAGCTCGTTGGCGTTGCCGATCGCGCAGCCGAGCGGCTGGCTCATGTCGCTGAGCACCACCGTGACGCGCTTGCCCGCGGCCGCGCCGATCGCTTGCGCCGCCTGCGCCAGCGCGCGCGCGCGCGGCTGGGTCTTGAGGAAGGCTCCGCTGCCGACCTTGACGTCGAGCACCAGCGCGTCGATGCCGGCGGCCAGCTTCTTGCTCATGATGCTGGCGGCGATCAGCGGAATCGACTCGACCGTCGCCGTCACGTCGCGCAGCGCGTAGAGCCGGCGGTCGGCCGGCGCCAGCGCGTCGCTCTGGCCGGCGAGCACCAGCCCGGCGTCGGCCAAGACGGCGGCGAAGCGTCCCAGGTCGAGGTCGGTGCGCAGGCCGGGGATGGCCGCGAGCTTGTCCAGCGTGCCGCCGGTGTGACCGAGCCCGCGACCCGAGATCATCGGCACGGCGACCCCGCAGGCTGCGACCAGCGGCGCCAGGCCGAGCGAGATCTTGTCGCCCACCCCGCCGGTGGAGTGCTTGTCGATCTTGGGCAGCGCGATCGCCGAGAGGTCGGCCACGCGCCCCGAGCGCACCATCGCCGCCGTCAGCGCGGCCAGCTCCTGCGCATCGAGCCCGCGCCAGTAGATCGCCATCAGCAGGGCAGCGAGCTGGTAGTCGGGCACCGTCCCGGCCGTGACGCCCTCGATCAGCACAGCGAGCTGCTCGTCGCTCAGTCGCTTGCCATCGCGCTTGGCGCGAATCAGCTCGACGAGCGGCAGCGCGGGGGAGGGCAGCGGCCCCTGGTCGTGCGCACCTAACACAGCTCGCCCCAGAAGCTTTGGCCGGCCGCCGGCGCTGCCACGCCGAAGGCCTCGGCCACGGTCGCCGCGACATCGGCGAAGGTCGAGCGCAGCCCCAGCGCACGCCCCGCTGCCGCCGGCGGCCCGTAGGCCAGCAGCGGCACCTGCTCGCGCGTGTGATCGGTGCCGCGGAAGGTCGGGTCGTTGCCGTGATCGGCGGTGAGCAGCAGCAGGTCCTCGGGGCCCGTTTCGGCGATGATCGCCGGGAGCGCGGCGTCGAGCTCGCGCAGCGCCGCGGCGAAGCCGGCGGCGTCGCGCCGATGGCCGTAGAGCGCATCGAAGTCGATCAGGTTGACGAAGATCAGCCCGCGTTCCAGCGCGCGCAGCTGCGTCAGCGTTTGCGCCAGCCCGTCGCGATTGCCCGCCGTGCGCCACGACGCGCTCAGGCCGCGGCCGCTGAAGATGTCGCCGATCTTGCCCACCCCGATCACCGGCACGCCGGCCAGCGTGAGCGCCTCGAGCACCGTCGGTGCGGGCGGCGGCATGCCGTAGTCGTGCCGGTTGTAGGTGCGCACGAAATGCCCGGGCGTGCCGACGTAGGGGCGAGCGATGACGCGACCGACCTGCAGCGGGTCGCAGAGGCGCCGCGCGGTCTCGCAGGCGGCGTAGAGCTCCGCCAGCGGGATCAGCTCCTCGTGGGCGGCGAGCTGAAACACGCTGTCGGCGCTGGTGTAGACGATCCACGCGCCCGTCGCGAGCTGCTGCGGACCGAGCTCCTCGATGATCTCGGTGCCGGAGGCCGGCTTGTTGCCCAGCACCGGCCGGCCGGTGGCGCGCACGAAGGCGTCGATCAGCTCGCGCGAGAAGCCGGTGGGGAAGGTGCGGAAGGGCTGCTCCAGCACCAGACCGGTCAGCTCCCAGTGACCGGTGGTCGTGTCCTTGCCGGCCGCGCGCGGCTGCAGGCGACCGAAGGCGGCCTGTGGCTGCGCACAGGCCGCCACGCCCTCGATCGCCGCGATGCGCCCCAGTCCCAAGGTCTCGAGCGTGGGCAGGGAGAGACCGCCCACCGCTGCCGCGGTGTGACCGAGCGTGTCGGCCCCCGCGTCGCCATAGGCCGCGGCGTCGGCGGCGCCACCACAGCCGCAGCTATCGAGCACCAGGAGCACCACCCGCCGCGCCCGCCGCGCGCTCGAGGGGGTGACGGGTGGCGTGGTGCTGGCCATCGCTCAGCGCGCGCCCGCCGCCGGCCGCTCGCCGACGATCGCCGGTCCCATGCTCGTCCCCAACCGCGTTGCGCCGGCCGCCAGCAGCGCCAGGGCCGCAGCGCGCGAGCGCACCCCGCCGGCCGCCTTGACGCCCAGCGCGCCCCCGACCACCTGGCGCATCAACGCGACATCGGCGACGGTGGCGCCGGCCGCGGCGAAGCCGGTCGAGGTCTTGACCCACTGCGCGCCCGCCAGCCGCGCGAGCAGGCACGCTACCACCTTCTGTTCCTCGCTCAGCAGCGCGGTCTCGATGATCACCTTGACCGAGGCGGACCCCGCTGCCTCGACCACCGCGCGCAGATCGTCGAGCACGGCCTGGTCGTCGCGGTCATTGAGCGCACCGAGGTCGATCACCATGTCGAGCTCCTGCGCGCCCCGACGCACGAGCTGGGCCGCCTCGAAGGCCTTGACGGTCCGGCCGCAGGCCCCGAGCGGAAAGCCGACGACGGAGCAGACGCGCACGGGCGTCCCCGCCAGCAGCTCGCGACAGTCGTCCACGCGCGCGCCGTGCACGCAGACCGCGGCGAAGCCCCAGGTCCGCGCTTCGTCGCAGAGCTGACGCACCTGCGCGCGGGTGGCGTCCGGTCGCAGCAGCGTGTGATCGATCAGCGCCGCCAGCGCGCGCGCATCGACCGGCAGGGCGTGAACCGCTGGCGGCGGGGCCGGGGGCAGGTTGGCCACCAGCGGTTGGCCGAGCGCGGCGCCGAGCTGTGCCGCGACGCGGGCGATTTGCAGAGCCTGTCGATCGTGCTCCGACATCGGTCGCTTCCCCTACTCGCGCGCGCGGCTCTCGAAGCGCGTGAACTTGCCGAGAAAGACCATCGGGATCGAACCGACGGGCCCGTTGCGCTGCTTGCCGATGATCAGCTCGGCCTCGGCGCTGCGCTCGGGGCTGTCCTCGCGCGGCGGACGGTGGATGAACATGATCACGTCGGCGTCCTGCTCCAGCGCACCCGACTCGCGCAGGTCGCTGAGCTGCGGCTTGCCATCGCGCCGATCCTCGGCGGCGCGCCGGAGCTGTGAGAGCGCCACGACGGGCAGCTGCACCTCTTTGGCGAGCGCCTTGAGCCCGCGGCTGATCTCGGCGACCTCGCGCTCACGGCTCTCGGTGTTGGCGCGGCCGCGGGCGAGCTGGAGGTAGTCGACGATGATCAAGCCGAGTTGATCGTCGCGGCTGAAGATCGACTTGTCGGCGCGGAAGCGCCGCGCCTTGGCGCGGATCTCCAGCACCGTCGGCGAGGCGCTGTCGTCGATCCAGATCGGTGCCTCGGCGATGCGTCCCGCCGCCCGCGTCAGGCTGATCCAGTCGTCCTGATCGAGAAAGCCGGCGCGGATGCGGCTCGATTCGACGCGCGCCTCCGAGGCGAGCAAGCGCTCGACCAGCGCCTCGGAACTCATCTCGAGCGAGAAGACCAGCACCGGCACGCCGTGCGCCATCGCCGCGTTCTGCGCCATGTTGAGGCAGAGGGCGGTCTTGCCCATGCTGGGGCGCGCGGCCACCAGGATCAGGTCGGAGCGCTGCAGCCCACCGGTCATGCGATCGAGCTCGGGGAAGCCGGTCGGCACCCCCGTCAGCGCCTCCTTCTTCTCGTAGCGCTTCTCGATCGTGGTGAAGGCCTGCGTCAGCAGGTTGCGCACCCGCACGTAGCCGCTGCGCGCGGTGCGCTGGCCGAGCTCGAAGACCCGCTGCTCGGCGCTATCGAGAAACTCGGCGACGTTCTCGGGCTCGCTGTAGGCCTCACCCGCGATCCCCGTCACCCCCTGGATCAACTGCCGGAGCGTCGACTTCTCCCGCACCATTCGCGCGTGGAAGGCGATGTTCTCGGCCGTCGGCACCCGCGTGGCGAGCTCGGCCAGCCGCGCCGCGCCACCCACCTTCTCCAGCTTCTCGGCGTGGCGCAGTTGCTCCTCGAGCGTGATGATGTCGATCGGCTTGCCCGTCTCCGACAGCCGCAGCATCGCGGCGAAGATCTCCTGGTGCGCCGGCACGTAGAAGTCCGGCGCGTCGACGAGCTCGATCGCGAGCTGCA
This sequence comes from Pseudomonadota bacterium, assembly GCA_016702545.1. Classification (GTDB taxonomy): domain Bacteria; phylum Myxococcota_A; class Polyangia; genus JADJTL01. The sequence continues at coordinate 83,965 of JADJDT010000013.1, forward strand.
GCGCCTCGCGTGGATTGAGCAGGATGCCGCCAATGACGGCGGCCTCGGCATCGGCGTTGTGAGGCAGGGCGCGCGCGGTGGCCATGAGCGCAAAGCTCCAAGCGGGGGCTGTCGGCGCGCGGTGGGCAGCAGAGCCGGGTCGCTAGTCGGCCGCGACGACCCAGACCTTCAACGCGGCCGTCATCCCCTTGCCGAGCTGCACCGTCACCGAATGCACGCCCAGGGTACGGATCGGCTCCGCGAGCTGGATCTTTTTGCGGTCGAGGGTGACACCCTGAGCGGCCAGCGCCGCGGCGATGTCGACGTTGCTGACCGAGCCAAAGAGCTTCTCTTCTTGGCCGACCTGGCGCGCGATGTTGATCGTGAGCCCTTCGAGCTTGGCCTTGACCGCCATCCCGTCGCGCAGCAGCTTCTGCTCACGCGTGGCGATCACGCGCTTCTCGTGCTCGAGCTGCTGCAAGCCGCAGCCGGTGGCCGCGACGGCGAGACCGCGCGGAATGAGATAATTGCGCACGAAACCAGCACGGGCTTCGACGACCTGCCCGCTCCGGCCCACATGGGGCACGTCTTCTCGGAGGATGACCTGCATCGGACTGGCTCCTACTTCCCGGTCACAGCGAAGGGCATCAGCGCGAGGATACGCGCGCGCTTGATCGCCAGGGCGACCTGTCGCTGGTGCTTGGCGTTGTTCCCGCAGATGCGCCGCGGCACGATCTTGCCGCGCTCGGTGATGAAGTTGCGCAGCAGCTGCGGATCCTTGTAGTCGATGACGAGGCTCGGATCGGCGAGAAAGCGGTCGACCTTGCGCCGACCGAAGCTGCGCCGCCGGCCACCACCTCCGAAGCCGCCACCGCCGCCACCGCCGTACCCACCGCCGCCACCGCCGTACCCACCACCGCCGCCGCCGTACCCGCCGCCGCCGCCACCGTAGCCGCCGCCGCCGCCACCGCCGTAGCCGCCGCCGCCACTACCGCTGCCGCCGGCCTTAGCGTTGCTCCCGGTTTTGTTGCTCGTCTGTTGGCGCATTACTCTGCCTCCCCTTCGCCGCGAGCGGCGTCTGCCCCAGGCGCCGCAGCGCCCTGCCCGCTGGCCTCGTCGTCCGTGGCTGCCTCGCTCGCCGCAGCGCGCTTGCGCGGCGGTGCGACGACGTCCACGTCCTCCTCGTCTTCGCCCTCTTCACCCTCGCCCTCGCCCTCGCCCTCGTCGTCGTCGGTCGCGCGTCCGAGGTAGTAGTCCTCTTCGTCGAGCCGCGTCTCGGCGGCGGCGACGAAGGTCTCACCCGTCACGTCGGTCGGGCGGGCGTCGGGGTTGACGTCGGCGTCGATCTTCACCGAGAGGAAGCGGATCACCAGATCCATCAGGCGCAGATTGCGCTCGACCTCGGCCACCAGCGCCGGCGGCGCGAGGTAGCGCCAATAGAGGTAGATGCCCTTGTGGTGCTTCTCGATCTCATAGGCGAGCTTGCGCTTGCCCCAGTTCTCCACCCGCAGCAGCTTGCCCTGGGCCTGCTCGATCACGTCGCGAATGCGGCCGTTGACCTGCTGCAGCTGCTCGCTCGTGGCCTCGGGCCGGAGGATATAGATGGTTTCGTATTCGCGCTGGGTTCCGGGTTGGTCGCGCATCGATTGCAGCATGTGTTCTCCTCGCGGTTGTTGAGCCCCCGTTCACGACGGGAGCAAGGAGTCGCGCGCTCGCACCATGCGAGTCGGCGGCCGGCCCCCGCTGCTGGGCGGTCCGGCTGAGAGCGTGTCCGATACCGCTCTCGGCGGAAAAAGGCAAGTCCGCGATCCCGCGCCGTGCGGATCATGCCGTCGCCGGCGCGGGATCCTCGTCGTCGGCACGGTTGTGGCGGTTCATCGCTGCCGTCAGACCCTCACGAATGACCAGCGCCGTGGCCTCGGCCGCGCGTTGCAGGGATCGCTCGAGCAGCGGGCGATCCGCGGGCGCGAAGCCGCCGAGCACGTGGTCGACGACCGCGCTACCGCGCGGGCGCCCGACGCCGATCCGAACGCGCACGAAGTCCCCCGCGCCGAGCAGCTCGATCATCGAACGAATGCCGCGGTGCCCGCCGTCACCGCCGCCCCGCTTGACCCTCAGGCGCCCGAGCGGCAGGTCGATGTCATCGTGCAAGGCCACGAGCTGGGTGAGCTCGACGCGGTAGAAGTGCGCCGCGGCGACGACGCTCTGGCCGCTCAGATTCATGAAGGTGAGCGGCTTGAGCAGCACGGCCGCGGCACCCGCGAGCGTGCCGACGGCCGTATCGGCGTTGAGGCGTGGCGCACCGCGCCAGCTCAGGCCGGCCTCCGTGGCCAGCAGCTCGGCCACGCGAAAGCCGACGTTGTGCCGGCTGTCTGCGTAACGGCCGCCGGGGTTTCCCAACCCGACGACCAGCCAGCGCCCGCTCACGAACGCTACTTGCCGCCGCCCTTGGCCGGTGCGCTGCCCTTGGCCGCTGCGCCGCCCTTTGGCCGCCGCGCCGCCCTTGGCCGCTGCACCCTCAGCTGAGCCCGCTGCCGGGGCCGCCGCCGCACCTTCGGCCGCACCCTCGCTCGCACCCTCGGCCGCCGCCGTTTCGGCTTCCGTCGCGCGCCGCGGCAGCATCACGCTGGCCAGCGTCTGCTCATCGGGCAGACAAACGCGGACCCCTGCGGGGAGCGGTAGCTGACCGACGGAGAGCAGGTCGTTCAGCTTGAGCGGCGTGATGTCGACGACGAAGCGCGCCGGGATCTTGTCGGGTGGGCACTCGACCTCGAGCGTGCGGAAGACCTGGTTCAGCACACCGCCCAGGATCAGCCCCTCGGGCTTCCCCTCGAGCACCAGCGGCACGCGGACGCGCACGGGCTTGTCGGGTCGTACGCGGATGAAGTCGACATGCGTCACCGCACGGCTGAGCGGGTGCACCTGATAGGCCTTGAGCAGCACCTGCTGCCGCTCGGCGGCGGCGGTGGTCGCGCCGCCCGCGGCCGATCCACCCTCCGTCGCGTCCTCGATCGTCAGCTCGATCAAGGTGTTCTCGCGCCGCTCGGGGTCGAGGGCTGCGTGCAGCTCCGCCGGGCTCAGCGCCAGGGCCACGCTTTCGCCACCGGCCCCGTAGACCACGGCGGGGACCAGCCCGCGCTGACGCAGCTTGCGCGCCACGCCGGTACCCCGCCCCGCCCGCCGGGTCACACTCAGTTTGCCGATGTGCATGTCAATCATCTGAACACCTGTCCATCCTCACATGAAGAGCGAGCTGATCGAATCCCCGTGGTGAATGCGTTTGATGGCCTCGGCCAGCAGCTTGGCCACCGACAGCACCTTGATCTTCTCGGTTCCCGGTTTTCCCCAGCGTCAGCGGGATCGAGTTGGTGACGACCACCACCTCGGCCAGCGGCGAGGCGGCGATGCGCGTCAGCGCCGGCCCCGACAGCACGCCGTGCGCCGCCGTCGCGAGCACGCGGTTGGCGCCGTTGGCCATCGCGATCTCGGCGGCCTGCGTCAAGATGCCCGCTGTGTCGATCAAATCATCGACGATGACCGCGTCCTTGCCGCGGACGTCGCCAATCAGGTGCATCGCCTGGCTGACGTTGGGGGCCTCGCGCCGCTTGTCGATGATCGCCAGCGACGCGCCCAGCCGCTTGGAGAAGGCGCGCGCGCGCTCGACGCCGCCGGCGTCCGGCGAGACCACCGCGACCTCTTGCCCATAGAGGCGCTCGCGCAGGTAGTCGATCAGCACCGGCATCGAGAACAGGTGATCGAAGGGGATATTGAAGAAGCCCTGGATCTGCCCGGCGTGCAGGTCCATCGACAACATGCGATTGGCGCCTGCGGCCGCGATCAGGTCGGCGACCAGCTTGGCCGAGATCGGCGTGCGGGGCTTGACCTTGCGGTCCTGGCGGCCGTAGCCGAAGTAGGGCGCGATCGCGATGATCGAGCCGGCCGACGCGCGCTTGAGCGCGTCGATCATCACCAGCAGCTCCATCAGGTTCTGGTTGACCGGCGAGCAGGTCGGCTGCACGACGAAGCAGTTGGCGCCGCGCACGTTCTCACCGATCTCGACGAAGGACTCACCGTCGGAGAAGGCGGTGACGCGCGCCGCGCCCAGCGGCACCTCCATGTGCCGGCAGATCTCCTCGGCCAGCGCCCGGTTCGCGTTGCCGGTGAAGATGGCGAGAGACCTGAGCATGGCCAAGCTCCTACAACCGAGTTGGGGCGGCAGGATTCGAACCTGCGAGTGCGGGAACCAAAGTCCCGTGACTTGCCACTTGTCGACGCCCCAAAGACACAAGCCCCGCGGCGGAGCGAAGCGCTTGCGGCGCCACGCCCTCTGTTCGTTGCGGCCGAGGTTCTGTCTTCCTTGCAGCCGAGTCGTGGAGCGCTGCCGAATCCGCCCCGTGCCTGCCGCGCACGCTTATAGGGGATCCATCGCCTCACTGTCAAGCGCGCCCCCGCAGGTGTCAACCGCTGAAATTCCATCGGAATCGGCCAGATCCTGGGCCACTGCGCGCGCCTGCGCCGGGTTGTCGAAGAGGCCGAAGACGGTCGGCCCGCTGCCCGTCAGGCACGCGGCGCGCGCGCCGGCGGCGAGCAGGCGCTGCTTGAGCTGAGCGATCGGCGGGCACAGGCGCAGGGCCGGCGGCTCGAGGTCGTTGGCCACCCAAGGCAGGACGCTCCCTAGCGATCCGTCGGGTGAAGGGGGCTCCGGCGGCACCGCGCGCCGCTCGCCGCGCGCCAGGCCGAGGGCCGCGAAGACCTCGGCGGTCGCCAGCGGAAGGCCCGGATTGAGCAGCACGAGCGGCAGCGGCGGTACGCCAGCCAAGGGCGTCAAGCGCTCACCGACGCCCCCTGCACGTGCCACCCGCGGTTGCAGGAAGAAGGGCAGGTCGGCGCCGAGCTCGAGCGCCAGCGCCGCCAGCGCGTCCGCGCCGATCCCGCGGCCCTCGGCCGCGAAGTGCGCCTCGAGCCCGCGCAGCACCGCGGCTCCGTCGCTCGAACCGCCGCCGAGCCCCGCCGCCGCCCAGATGCGCTTGGTCACGCGCAGACTGACGGCTGCCGTCGCGCCGGCGCGCTCGAGGTAACGCTGCGCCGCGCGCGCGGCGAGATTCTGCGGCCCATCGAGGTCAGGGCGGCCGGGACAAACACAGGTCACGCGCGTCTGCGCCGCCACCTCGCAGCGCAGCTCGATCGTGTCGGCCAGGCTCAGCGGCACGAACACGCTGTCGAGCTCGTGGAAGCCATCGGCGCGCCGCCCCAAGACGCGCAGGGAGAGATTGATCTTGGCGGGCGCGCGCAGGGTGACGTGCAGCATGGCGTATCGGCGTCCTCCCCGCTGGCCGAGCAGCGCGCGTACTCTCGGGGCGCGGGCCGGCGCTTGTCAACGGCGCGGCGGCGTGGCAGTGCGGGGCCCACCGACCTAGCTCGACGCCCCAGAGACCGGTTGCGCCGGGGCTTGAGCGCCAGCGCGGCGCGGACCGTCGAGCGCCTGCTCGCTCGCTCACCGCGGCCCTTGTGCCGCGAGCCTGCTGGGCTATGATGCCGCCGCTCGCGCGGCGGGCTCGGTTGGCGCAAGTCGCGCCGCCTCGGCGCCGTGGTCGGAGAGGAGCGTCCAGGATGTGCGGCATCGTCGCTTACGTGGGCGCGGAGCGCTGTGCGCCGATTCTGCTCGATGGGCTGCGGCGGCTCGAGTACCGCGGCTATGACTCGGCTGGCACGGCGATCATGGAGGGCGGCCGGACGACGATCCTGCGCGCCCAAGGCAAGCTCAACAACCTGGCGCGGCTGGTCGACGAGAAGCAACCGCAGGGCACGGTCGGCATCGGCCACACGCGCTGGGCGACCCACGGGCGCCCGTCGGAGCAGAACGCTCACCCCCATAAATACGGGCGGGTTGCGGTGGTGCACAACGGCATCATCGAGAATCACGCCGCGCTGCGCGCCGAGCTGAGCGGTGCGGGCCATCGCTTCGCCTCGGAGACCGACACCGAGATCGTCGCGCACCTGATCGACGACGAGCTCAACCGCGGCCTCGAGCCGCTGGCGGCCGTCCGCGCGGCCCTGGGACGCGTCTCGGGGGCCTACGCGATCTGCGTGTTGATCGATGGCGCGCCGCATCAGGTGATCGCCGCTCGCCATGACGCGCCGCTGATCATCGGCGTGGGCGAGGGTGAGAACTACGTCGCCTCGGACATCCCGGCGATCCTCAATCGCACCCGCGACATCATCTCGCTCGAGCAGCACGAGCTCGCCGTCGTCGGCGAGGTCGTGCGCATCTTCGATGCCGAGGGGCGGGCCGTCGACCGCCGCCCCGAGCGGATCCTCTGGGATGCCGTGCTGGCGGAGAAGGGCGGCTTCAAGCACTTCATGCTCAAGGAGATCCACGAGCAGCCGCGCGCCGTCACCGACACGATTCGCGACCGGCTCTCGCCGGCCAGCGGTGACGCCTTCGTCGACGCCGAGGGCCTCGATCTCGCGCAGACGCGCCACGTCACGATCGTCGCCTGCGGGACGTCGTGGCACGCCGCGCTGGTCGGCAAGCAGCTGATCGAAGGCCTGGCGCGCATCCCGGTCGAGGTCGACCTGGCGAGCGAGTTCCGCTACCGCGAGCCGATCATCGGCGAGCACGAGCTGCTGGTGACGATCTCACAGTCCGGCGAGACCGCCGATACGCTGGCCGCGCTGCGCGAGGGCGTCAAGCGCGGCGCGACCCCGCTCAGCATCTGCAACGTCGTTGGCTCGACGATCGCTCGCGAGTCGCGCGGCGTGCTCTACACGCACGCGGGCCCGGAGATCGGCGTGGCCTCGACCAAGGCTTTCACCACGCAGCTCGCCGCGCTGGTCGTGCTGGCGCTGCACCTCGGCCGTCGCAACGGCCGCCTGAGCGCGACCCAGGCCAAGGAGCTGATCACGGATCTGCTGGCGATTCCCGAGCAGATGAAAGAGGTCCTCGACCACCACGCCACGGTCAACGTGATCGCGCGGCGCTACGCGATGGCGCGCGACTTCCTCTTCCTGGGGCGCGGCATCAACTACCCGATCGCGCTCGAGGGCGCGCTCAAGCTCAAGGAGATCTCCTACATCCCCGCCGAGGGCTACGCCGCTGGCGAGATGAAGCATGGCCCGATCGCGCTGATCGACGAGCACATGCCGGTGGTGGTGATCAGCCGCGCGGCTCCGGCTACGAGAAGATCATCAACAACCTGGCCGAGGTGCGCGCGCGGCAGGGCAAGGTCATCGCCATCGCCTCGCGCGGCGACAGCGAGATCGGCGAGCTGGTCGACGACGTGATCCAGATCCCGCACGTGCGCGCCGAGCTGCAGCCGCTGTTGACGGTGTTGCCCTTGCAGATGTTGGCCTATCGCATCGCCGACCTGCGTGGTACGGACGTCGACCAGCCGCGCAATCTGGCCAAGAGCGTCACAGTAGAGTGAGCGGTGGAGTGAGCGGCGGAATGAGCGCGCGATGAGCAGCACCCCTCATAGCAAGGTCGCGATCATCGGCACCGGACCCGCCGGCTACACCGCGGCGCTCTACACGGCGCGGGCCGAGCTGGCGCCGGTGGTGATCGATGGCGTGCAGCCGGGCGGCCAGCTCACCACCACGACCGAGGTCGAGAACTTCCCCGGCTTCCCGCAGGGCATCCAGGGCCCCGATCTGATGGAGCTGCTGCGCCAGCAGGCGCTGCGCTTCGGCGCGCAGTACATCGGCGGCACGGTCGAGCGCGTGGACTTCGGTCAGCGCCCCTTGCTGCTCTACGTCGATGGTCAGCCGCGCAGCGCGGACGCGGTGATCATCTGCACCGGGGCCTCGGCCAAATACCTCGGCCTCGAGTCCGAGCGGCGGCTGCTCGGCCACGGCGTCTCGGCCTGTGCTACCTGCGACGGCTTCTTCTATCGGGGCAAGGAAGTGGCCGTCGTCGGGGCGGCGACACCGCGCTGGAGGAGGCGCTCTTCCTCACGCGCTTCGCCACCAAGGTGACCTTGATCCACCGCCGCGACGAGCTGCGCGGCTCCAAGATCATGCGCACGCGCGCGCTCGAGCACCCCAAGATCACCCTGCGCTGGAACAGCGTCGTCAGCGAGGTGCTGGGAGACCCGGCCCACGGTGGCCTGCGGGGCCTGCGCTTACGCGACGTCCACACGGGCGCCGAGGGCGAGCTGGCCTGTCACGGGCTCTTCGTCGCGATCGGCCACCAGCCCAATACGGGGCCCTTCGTCGACGCGCTCGAGACCGACGAGCTCGGCTACCTCAAGGTACAGCCGGGGAGCGCGCGCACCGCGATCCCCGGCGTCTTCGCCGCCGGCGACGTGATCGACCGCGTCTACCGCCAGGCCATCACCGCCGCCGGCATGGGCTGCATGGCCGCCATCGACTGTGAGCGCTGGCTGGCCGAACACGCCGCCTGAGCCGCCCGCCCCGCTCCCTGGCGGCACTCCCGCCAGCGCCCGGGGCTTGCCAGGGCGCCGCGCGTCGGAGAGAGTGCCGCCCGTCGTTCTTGCGCCGGGGGGAACTCGATGTCAGCCGCCAGTGACGCCAAGCTCGCGAACCGCATCCTCAGGGGCTTGGTGTACGGCGCTGTCGCCGGCGCGCTCGTGCTGGTCCTTGCGCCCTACGTTCCGGGACTGCTCACAGGCGCTCACTGGGCGGCGACGCACGTCTTCGATCCGCTCGGGCAGGTCTTCCTGCGGATGCTCTTCTTTGTCGTGATCCCGCTCGTCTTCGCCTCGCTCGCTGGCGGCGTCGTCCAGCTCGGTAGCTTGTCCGACCTCGGGCCGCTCGCGGGACGCACCTTCGCGCTCTTCGTTGCCAACATGGCGATCGCGGCGACGCTCGGCCTGCTGATGATGAACCTGCTCAACCCCGGTGGCCGCATGGCGCCGGAGACCCCGCGCCGACTGGTGCAGGTCTACAGCCCCCAGGCCAGTCAACACGCGGCGACGCGCGACGCGCAAGCCGCCGTCACGCCCGCCAGCGTCGTCGACATGCTGATGCCGAAGAACCTCTTCGGCGCCTTCGTCGGCAACCAGCGCAACCTGTTGGGCGAGGTGCTGCCGCTGATCGTCTTCGCGATCCTGCTCGGTGCCGCGGGCCTCGGGCTGACCGAGGCGCGGCGCAAACGGCTGCTCGACGGGCTCGAAACCGTCAGCGAGCTGATGACGGGCATCGTGCACTTCGCCTTGAGGCTCGCGCCTTACGCGGTGCCGGCGATGATCTTCAGCGTGGTGGTGAAGGTCGGCTTCGACATCTTGCTCTCGCTCGGCCTCTTCGTGCTCGGCTGCGCTTCGATGTTGCTGCTGCACCTTTTCGGCACGATGTCGCTCTGGCTCAAGTTCTTGGCCAAGCGCAATCCACGGGAGTTCTTCACCGAGATCAAGGATGTGCTGGTCACCGCCTTTTCGACCAGCTCGAGCAGCGCGACGCTGCCTGCTGCGCTGACCGCCTGCCGCGAGCGGCTGGGGATCTCCCCTTCGACGGCGGGCTTCGTCCTGCCGCTCGGCACCACGATGAACATGAGCGGCACGGCGCTCTACGAGGGCTGCGTGGTGCTCTTTGTAGCCCAGGTGTTCGAGGTCCACCTCAACCTAGGTGAACAGGTGACCTTAGTCTTCCTCTCGATGCTGAGCGCGGTGGCGGTGGCCGCGATTCCCGGTGGCTCGCTACCGCTGATCGCCGGCCTGCTCGTCGCCTTCGGCGTGCCGGCCGAAGGCATCGGCATCATCCTCGGCGTCGACCGCCTGCTCGACATGACCCGCACCCTCACCAACGTCGGCTCCGACATGGTCACGACCGCCGTCGTCGACGCGCGCCAGCGCGCGACCGGCCACGCGGGACAGGCCGCGCAGAGCGACTGAGGGCTGTGGACGTCGATCAGCCTGTTCGGCGCTCTGGGCCAGGCGCTGCCCGCCTTTCGGGAGGGATATCGCCCAGGTGAGCGGTGGGGGCAGTTGACTCAGGTGAGCGGTGGGGTCAACAGGGTCGCATCACCTGCAAGCGCCGCGTCTGCGTGGCTTCGCCGGCGAAGGTGAGCCGCAGGCTGAGGATCATCGCTTTGCCGCACTCCCCCCAGGGGTCCACGAGCGTTGTGATCGCGCGGCCCTTTCCCGGGGCCCGCATGAAGGTCAGGTGGTCGACGAGGGTGGAACCCGCGGGTAGCTCGGTCGGCGCGCAGGGTTCGCCGGGCGTCAGAGCGCAGAGATCACAGCTCAGGTTGTGGACCCTCATTTCGTTCGACGCGCTCGCGACGGCCGGCGCCTGCGCTTCGGGTGACGCGGCTTGCGGCACGTCCTTCGTTGCGACGTCTTGCTCCCACTCGAGCCGCAGCGCTTTGGTACTACGGTTATGCACGCGGAGCGCCAGGCCTGGTCCGAACGCATCGAGCTGCAGCGTGAGGCGCGTGTCCTCGAGCCGCACCGGCGCCACCTGAGCCGCGCGCTCGTTTGACCTTTTCGGCAGCTCCTCGCGACACTCGCCGTCCCAGCGCAAGGCCACGCCATTCAGGGGCTTCGAGGGGCTGCTCGCCGCTGACCGCAGCCAACCGTCCAGGGCTTGCAGGTGGACGCGTAACGCATAGGGCCTGTTGGAGGCACTGGCCACCTGGTCGCCCCCCACGCCATCACTCTGGCGGCCAGGGATCGGCGGGACCGTCGCGCCAGCCACTCGCGTTCAGGTCCAGCGCCACGAATCGCATGGTCCCCGCGCGCTCGGCATGCGTGAGCCACAGCCGCCCGTTGTCAGTCGACGTCGTGAGTGCACAGGTCCGCACCAGAGCACGACACGAGCGGGCATCGATGAGCAGGGTCTCCCCGGAGGTGGCATCGACGGCCAACACGCCGCCGTTGCTCGACAGGCGGAGCGTCGTTTTCGTCGACACCTGGCAGCGAGTTCGCGCGCGCGGTCCGCCGGGGCCGTCGTCCAGCTCGAGGACGTGAGCCTCCGTCCTGGAGCCGCACACCGGGGCGCTCCGGCGCTGTTCGATGAGCAGCGCCACGCTGCGGCCGTCGCGCGCACTGGCGATCGCCCAGACGTGGCCGGCGATCGGCAAGAGGGCCAGCCGCCGGCCGTCGGCGGCGTCGAAAACCCCCAGCCCCCGTGTGCCCCCAACGGCCACCCGCCTCGAGCCGACGAAAGCGACTGCATAGGCTTCAGCGGCGGCGGAACGTCTCCAGCGGCGAACTCCCGTGCGTGCTTCCCGCAGCTCTAGGGCATGCTCGCCTTCGGGGAGCAGGGCCACGTGCGTGCCAGCGGGGTCGAAGGCTCCAGCGTAGGCCTGAGCCTGCCAGAGCATGCGCAAGGATGCGGTGTCGAAGAGCCGGACGAGCGAGTGGTCGTCGTGGGGCCCCGGTCCGAGTTCGACGAGCAGCAGGGACCCGTCTGCCGAGAAGGTCATGCTCTCAAAATATTTGCCCTCGAACATGCGAATGCCGCGCCCAAGGCGAGGATCGCGATATGCCTCCGGCAGCGGCGGTCGGCAGGCCGGCGCGGCTCCAAGGAGCGCGAGGAACGCCACGAGCGGCGCCCAAATATCCAGCCGACCGTGGCTCACGGCTGGCACCGTGCGGCGGCGACGCCGATCAGCGGGGCCCGATCCCACCCTGCTCGAGCAAGGCCTGCCGCAGGCGAAAAACGTCGGTGAAGCTCTTTGGCGTGAACGCGTGGGCGAGCGCCTGACCCGCCTGGAGCGGCGGGAAGACCCAGGCGCTGTTGCTGGCGAGTAGGCCGTAGTAGTCGAGGTGCGCCTGCACGAATGGAGCCCTGGAGAACTTCTTGAAGTGGAGTGACGCGATGCTGCGCTTCTCTCGCGACGACCAGGCGTCGTCCGACGCCTCGGGGTCGGTGAAATCCGCGCGGCGCGTGAGCACGGCCTTGAGCGCCCTGCTGTAGCTGCTCTTGAACTGCAGGGCACCGGGGAAAGACGAGTGCTCTTCTTCGACGAAGCCCCAAAGGTACATGCTGCGCAGCTTGACGTAGCAGACCAGCACGGTCAATCGAAGGTCGGGTTTGTCGCTCTCCTTGGGGTCCGGAAACCAGAGTTTCTTGAAACCGCGCGTCTCCAGATCGTGCTGCACGTAGCTCGGGAGATCGGCCCAGTCGGGTACGGCTTGCGAATTCGGGGTGCAGGTTGCCGGCACCGCAGCACGTGAAGCCATCATCGGTCACCTCACTCTATAACTCTGGCAGGGAAGATCCGGGCTTGGTGCCCGGTTTGCTGGCGCTGGCGTTCGCCGTGGCCTAGCGCCACGAGCAGCCCTGCCGAGAGGTGGTTGAGCAACGCCATCGGGCGCCGTTTTCGGTGCGGAGCGCCAGGAAGTTGCGTGGACCGAGGAGCGGCCGCCGAGGAGGCGTGAAAGCCGATCTAACCACACGTGGAGGCGGCCGAGGTTTTGCGTCTTCAGCCGGGGTTGATAGGACGAGCGTTTGGAGCGCGCTTCTTAATCCATTAGACACGCCATGACCTGAACAGAGCGTTCGATCCAACGTTGGAAGCCTTCGTTCATGTCATGGCAGCTATCGTCGCGTCGCGGCCCTGATGGAGAGGCGCTTCCTTCAGGACGCGTCATCGCTCAGCTGAGTTGAGGTGGGCGGTGGGGTCAACAGGGTCGCATCACCTGCAAGCGCCGCGTCTGCGTGGCTTCGCCGGCGAAGGTGAGCCGTAGGCTGAGGATCAGCGCTTTGCCGCACTCCCCAGGGGTCCACGAGCGTTGTGATCGCGCGGCCCTTTCCCGGGGCGCGCAAGAAGGTCAGGTGGTCGACGAGGGTGGAACCCGAGGGCAGCTCGGTCGGCGTGCAGGGCTCGCCGGGGCTCAGATCGCAGAGTGAAGCGCCCACGGTGTGGACCTTCGTTTCGATCGACGGGCTCGCGACCGTCGCCGCATGCTCTTCGGGTGACGCGCCTAGCGTCACGTCCTTCGTTGCGACGCGTTGCTCCCACTCGAGTCGCAGCGCTTTGCTGCTGCGGTTATGGAGGCGGAGCGCCAGGCCTGGCCCGAACGCATCGAGTTGCAGCGTGAAGCGCGTTTCCTCGAGCCGCACCGCCGACACCTCAGCCGCGCGCTCGTTCGACCGTGGCGGGATGCGCGCGCGACACTCGTCGTCCCAGCGCAAGGCCACGCCATTCACGGGCTTCGGAGGGCCGCTCGCCGTTGACCGCAGCCAACCGTGCAGTGCTTGCAGGTGGACGCGCAGCGCATGGGGCCTGCCGTCCTCTCTGAAGGCGTTGGCCACCTGGTCGCGGCCCAGTGCCATCACGCTGGCGGCCACGGGAAAGGCGGGACCGTCGCGCCAGCCACTCCCGTTCAGGTCCAGCGCCACGAGTCGCTCCTCGCCCATGCCGCCGTCGGCGGGCCCGACGCAGGTGCGGTTGGGGAGGTCGCAGCGCTGGCCCTGGGGACAGGGGCGCGTCGCGCTGCAGAAGGTGGGGTCGTCGGTCGCGCAGGCGGTCAGCGCCAGGGCGAGGGCGGCGCAGGCGAAGGCCGCCGGGGCCGAGCGGGCGCGGCGCGCGCGGGCGTGCGCCGCTGGCGTGCGCTGCGCGGTGCTGTGGCGCGCGCTGCTCATTGGACCTCGAAGGCGCCGAGGTCGACCTTGGTGCCCTTGATGCGGGGGGCGTTGTCGTGGTCGAGGCGGCTCTGGGCGACGGCGGCGTTGTCGCCCTTGTCGTTGAGGCAGACGCCGGTGGTGGGCTTGAAGGCGGTGAGGGCGCAGGCGTCGCCGAGGGTGCCGGCGACGAGGCTGGAGGGGGCGACGGTGCAGAGGGCGACGTTGAGGGAGTTGGCGGCGACGAGGCTGTTGACGAGCTGGGTGGTGGCGGTCGAGCAGAGGACGCCGGCGGCCGTGCCGTCGGCGGCGAGGTTGCTGACGACGGTGTTGTTGAGGAAGGTGACGCCCGTGGCGCTGGCGAAGCTCACGCCGCCGGTGGTGGAGCCGCCGGCGCCGGCGGTGCCGTTGCCGTAGAGGAGGGTGTCGCTGACGATGAAGCGGCCGTTGGCGAGTGCCAGGCCGCCGCCGTCGTTGGCGTGGAGGGTGCTGCGGCGGACGGTGACGTCGCAGTAGCTGGACTCGAGGCCCTTGCCCGTGTGGCCCGAGAGGGTGGTCTCGAGGAGGGTGACGCTGCTGCGGTGGGTGGCGTCGGCGTCACAGGTGAGGGCGTTGCCGACGACGGGGGAGCCGAGGGGCCGGACGATGGCGAGGTTCTGCAGCTGGAGCGTCGCGTTGGTGCCGACGTCGATTGTGGGCGCGGCGCTGGGGCGCAGGATGACGTCGTCGGGCTTGGCGCCGAGGCCGATGAGGAGGGCGCGCTTGCCGGCGGCGAGGGTGGCGCCGAGGGTGTAGGTGCCGGGGCGGAGGCCGAGGACGGGCTTGGTCGCGCTGAGCTGGCCGAAGGCGGTGTTGAGGTTGGCGTCGGTGGTGGGGTCGGTGAGGCGCAGAATGTCCTTGGGGTCGACGCAGGTGCCGCGGCCGCTGGCGTGGGCCTCGGCGCGGTCGCAGAGGCTGGTGGGGAGGCAGTCGGCGGCGGTGGCGCAGGTGGTGGGGCAGTTGGCGCTGAGGCCGGAGCCGGTGCAGCGCGAGAAGGCGCAGCGCTTGGTGGTGGCGGCGGTGGCCTTGTTGCAGCGGCCGTCGTCGCTGCAGCGGAAGGTCAGGGCCTGGGTGTCGCCGGTGGCGGGGTCGGTGCGGCAGGCGCCGTCGCAGACCTTGGTGGGGTCGAAGCGGCAGCGGCGCGCGCCGTCACAGGTGCCGGCGCAGGGCGCGTCGGTGCCGGCGCACTCTGCCGCGGGGTCCTGGCCCTCGGGGATGGCGGTGCAGGTGCCGAGCGCCCCGGCGAGGTCGCAGCGCTCGCAGACGCCGGCGCAGGCGCTCTGACAGCAGCGCCCATCGACGCAGAAGCCGCTGGCGCACGCCCCCGCCCCCTCACAAGCGGTGCCCACCGCCTGCGTCCCCCGCGCATCGCTGCGCCCGGCCCCGTCGCCCATGCCGCCGTCGGCGGGCCCGACGCAGGTGCGGTTGGGGAGGTCGCAGCGCTGGCCCCTGGGGGGGGGGGCGCGTCGGGCGCACAGAAGGTGGGGTCGTCGGTCGCGCAGGCGGTCAGCGCCAGGGGCGAGGGCGGCGCCGGCGAAGGGCACCGGGGCCGGGCGGGCGCGGCGCGAGCGGCGCTGCGCCGGTGGCGTGCTGCGCGGTGCTGTGGCGCGCGCTGCTCATTGGACCTCGAAGGCGCCGAGGTCGACCTTGGGTGCCCTGATGCGGGGGCGTTGTCGTGGTCGAGGCGGGTCTGGGCGACGGCGGCGTTGTCGCCCTTGTCGTTGAGGCAGACGCCGGTGGTGGGCTTGAAGGCGGTGAGGGTGCAGGCGTCGGCGAGAGTGCCGGCGACGAGGCTGGAGGGGCGACGGTGCAGAGGGGCGACGTTGAGGGAGTTGGCGGCGACGAGGCTGTTGACGAGCTGGGTGGTGGCGGTCGAGCAGAGGACGCCGGCGTGCCGTGCCGTCGGCGGCGAGGCTGACGACGGTGTTGTTGAGGAAGGTGACGCCCGTGGCGCTGGCGAAGTTCACGCCGCCGGTGGTGGAGCCGCCGGCGCCGCTGGTGCCGTTGCCGTAGAGGAGGGTGTCGCTGACGATGAAGCGGCCGTCGGCGAGCTTGAGGCCGCCGCCCTGGTTGGCGTGGAGGGTGCTGCGGCGGACGGTGACGTCGCAGTAGCTGGACTGGATACCCTGGCCGGCGTGGCCGGCGAGGGTGGTTTCGAGCAGGGTGACGCTGCTGCGGTGGGTGGCGTCGGCGACGCAGGTGAGGGCGTTGCCCCCCGGCTGGCGCGGGTCGACGGCCGTGATGGCGAGGTTTTGCAGCTGGAGGGTGGCGTTGGTGCCGACGGCTGACGGTTGCCGCGGCGCTGGCGCGCAGATGACGTCGTCGGGCTGGGCGCCGAGGTCGATGAGGAGGTGACGGGGCTTGCCGGCGGCGAGAGGGTGGTGCCGAGGGTGTAGGTGCCGGCGGAGGACGAGGACGGGCTTGGTCGCCGCTGAGATGGCCGAAGGCGGTGTTGAGGCTGGCGTCGGTGGTGGGGTCGGTGAGGAGCAGAACGTCCCTGGGGTCGACGCAGGTGCCGCGTAAGGTCGCTGGCGTGAACATCGACGCGGTCGCAGAGGCTGGTGGGGAGGCAGTCGGCCCTGCGTGGCGCAGGTGGTGGGGCAGTTGGCGCCGAGGCCGGAGCGTCGGTGAAGCGAGAAGGAGCAGCGCTTGCGGCGGCGGTATTGTTGCAGCGGGACGTCATCGCTGGCAGTCGGAAGGTTCAGGGCCGGGTGTCGCTGCGGCGGGTCGTAGTGCGGCAGGCGCCGTCGCAGACCTTGGTGGGGTCGAAGCGCAGCGGCGCGCGCCGTCACAGGTGCCGGCGCAGGGGCGCGTCGGTGCCGGGGCGCACTCTGCCGCGGGTCCTGGCCCTCGGGGATGGCGGTGCAGGTGCCGAGCG
>JADJDT010000014.1 GCA_016702545.1 Pseudomonadota bacterium
GCCGCCCCTCGCACGGGTTCGGGGCCTGACCGACCTGATCGTGGGCGATCCTGCCAGCCTCGAGCACGTCGATTGGTCGAGCGAGTGGAGGCCTGATCTACCTCGACACCAACGCCCTTCTCTGGATTGCGGGCGCACCCGATCAGCTCTCCCCCTCCGCGATCGAGGCGGTGAACGCAGCCGAGGCGCTTCACGTCTCGCCGATGGTGGAGCTCGAGGTCGAGTATCTTTACGAAATCGGGCGTATTCGCCGCGACGCCGCGGCGGTGATGTCCCATCTTGCCGCCGTCATTCCCTTGCGCGTCTGCGACCGTCGCTTTTCAGCCGTGGTGCAGGCCGCGCGCGCGATGACCTGGACGCGCGATCCCTTCGACCGCCTGATTACCGCGCAGGCCGCGATCGGCGACGACACCCTGCTCACCCGCGACGCCACCATCCGCGCCCACTACCCACGGGCGCTCTGGTAAGCGCCGCGTTCCTCGGCGCAGCACCCGCACTCGAAGGACGCTGCACGGCGGCTGGAGGTCGACGCATTTCATGCGAGGGCGCGACCCGGGCGCAGCTGTCGCAGGAAGTCCGCGCAGGGCAAGCACAGCACGCCCTCTCGTTCGAGGCGCTCTGTACCGCGGTAGACAAAGAGCAGGCGGGCCTCGGGGTAGTCGTCAGCGACGCTGCGCAGAGCCCGCAGGTCGCGGCCGTCGATCCGGCGCGTGTTCTTGATCTCGATCCCCCACAGCCCGTCCTCGCCGTAGATCACCACGTCCACCTCGACGCCCGATCTTGTGCACCAGTACGACAGGCTGTTTCGGCCGCCGCTGTAGTCGTTCCAGGTGCGCAGGTGCTGGACGACCAGCCCTTCGAGGGCTGCGCCCTCGATCTCCTCGGCGCGGTCGAGAGGCCCCCGCGGACGTAGGGATCGAAACACGCCCGTGTCGAAATAAAAGAACTTCGGATGCGCGGCGAGCGCCCGCTTGGCGCGGCGGGTGAACACGGGCAATTGGAAGGCGAGCAGCAGGTCCTGCAGAATCGAAAGGTAGCCCGCGACGGTATTGCGCTCGGTCTCGCATTCGCGAGCGATGTTAGCCACATTGAGCGGGCTGCCGTGCGAGAAGCTGACCACCTCGAGGAAGCGCGCGAAGGCGCCGATGTTGCGCACGAGCCCTTCCATCTGCACCTCTTGCTCGACGTAGAGCGCCGCGTAGCTGCGCAGGGTCTGCTCGGGGCTGGCAGCCGCGACGACGAGTGGCACCATCCCCTCGGTCAACGCTCGCTCGAGGTCGAAGCGGTCGCCGAGCTCTGCCGCGACGAAGGGGTGCATGTGCCGCAATAGGGCGCGCCCGGCCAGCAGGTCGACGCCGGCGCGCCGCACCTTGCGCGCGCTCGAGCCGGTCAGGATGAACTGAAGTGCCGGGGCCGCCGCCTGTTCGATCAGCGCATGCACCACCGTCAGCAGCTCGGGCACCCGCTGCACCTCATCGATGACAACGCACTGCCGAGCTGGGTTGCCACGCACCAGCTCGCGCAGCCGCTCCGGCGCGCTGCATAGCTGCGGTAGACCTCCGGGTCGAGCAGATTGACCACGAGCGCCTGCGGATAGCGACCCTGGGCCCAGGTCGACTTCCCCGTGCCTCGCGGACCGAAGAGGAAGAAGGACTGCCCCGTATCCGCAAAAAATCTCGACACTGTTTCCATTTTGAGACGCAATTGTGAAGCATCGAAGTTGTTTTGTCGATAGGCGGTTCGGTTGGGCTTCTCGCGGTTCTGCCCGCCATGCGCGCGTTGGCGGGCCGCGTGGGCTCACTTGAGGGGGAGCGAGGATCTATTCCAGGACGAAGATTCTGAATTGTTTCATGAAACCAGGTCTTTGGGCGAGCATGGCGGATCGAGACCAGATCTCAGGACGCGGAATCTGCCTGCGTCAAATCCACCCACCTGCGTCAGATCAACCCGGGTGGGGGCTTTCGGTGGGGCCGGTCTCCGATTTTTAAACAAAGGCTGATCAAGGCGGCTTTCGAGGACCAATCGCATCCAACCTCGGCGGGGCTCGTGGAGCCGCTTCGACTGGCGATCGAACCGTCATTGAATCGTAGATGTATCCGAATTCATGATCTATTACTCGATGAATTCATCGCGCGTTGGGGGGCGCTGGTCTCCGGCTGCGGTCGGGGCCGGCGCGGCATGGGGCGCCGCGAGTCGCGGTCCGAGAATTGCTAATGGCATACTGCGCTGATCATTCCGACGGTGCTACAGGAGCTCGTGCTGAGCCGAGGGGAGTTGCGATGTCGTTCAGGGGATTGTTGCAGGAAGTCCGATGGCTAGCGCTGCTGGCGGCGCTCGCCGTCGTGGGCCAGAGCGAGCGTGCTTGGGGGGCGAAATTCGATCCCCACGACCTAGCTGAGGCCCTGGCCGCCAGGGCCTCCCACCTCGGACTGGCCGAAACCACGATGCGGGGTCTTGCGGTCCAACTGTTGCCGCCGTCCGCCTACGCCGTCGGATCGGACCAGAAGCCGGTTTTCGGATCCATCGGTGAGGCGCTACGGAAACGGGGCGGAACCGCGGAGGAACTGATCGTGGAGTGGTCCGGTCCTGGCGAAGAACCGGCGGTGCGCGTGGTGATCGCGGGCACGAACTCAGGCCGTCCTTTCGTCGAAGTACACCTCATTGAGCCTGATTCCGAGAGAGCCGGACAGGTAAGATCACCCGTCGCTCGCACAACTCGCGGGGTGATCAAGGAGGGCGGCAGGGACTTGCTGCTTGGTTCCCCGGGAAGGCTGACGCCGTCCCCAGCGCAATCGAAATCGATCGGTCCGCCGGCGAACGGGTCGTCCGGGTCAAGCCCGTCTCGAAGCCTCGGCAGCATCGTCTCAAGGGGCCAATTAACCGGAACTTAGATGTGCGATTCGTCAATGGAAAGCACGCGCTTGTCAATGCAGTCACCGGCAGCCCCGTCGATCTTGGGAGACGCCGTGGGCAGTAAGCGCGGGCAAGGTGAGTCGCGAGCCGTCCTTCTTGTTCTCCAGCGTCGCCGATGGTTGCTTGAGCTTCCGCTCGCATCGCACCGTTGTCAGTACACCGTCGCCTCGTTCGCGCTCCTCACGCAGCGGGTGTAGCTGTCGCTGTTCTTCCAGGCGCAAGTCCCCCCGGGGCCGAAGGGGCCGCACTCGCTGAGGCTGACGCAGCGGTAGGTCGGCGCCCATTCGCAGGTCGTGACGACGTCGGGGCGCTCCGAACAAATCTGGCCGCTGCAGCCGCCGACGTAGCACTCCTTGGCGGGCGGGGGGCCGCACTTGCCCTTGCTGACGATGCGCACGCCGGCGGCACTTGCCTCGCAATCGTTGCCGTAGGTCTCGCCGTCGCTGCCACAGACAGGAATCCAGATGTCGGGGCAGATGACCGGCCGCCGCTCCTCGCAATGGCCGATCGTGGCGCCGGGGTCCTTCACGCAGTGGCGCGGGGGGATCGGCTGCGGGGGCGGCACGCAGCCGAAGAGCGCGCCCAGCTTTCCGTCCGAGCTCCTGGTCGACGCGTCGGTGGGTCCGGCGCACATCGCGACGCCCGTGCCCGTCAGCCGGTAGTCCCAGTCCGTGGGGCTGCAGTCGGCGTCGCTGCGGCACTCGGGCGCGGGCGGCGGGGTGGGCTCGGGCTGGCGGGTCCTGCAGCGCGGCTCGCCGCAGGGCATCGGCGGGCAGGGGGCGCGGACGCACATCACCGGGCAGAGTGGCTGCGGGCCCAGCTCGCACTCGTGGTGCAGCGAGCAGCTCTTGGCATCGAGCTTCTCGCAGATCGGCATCGGCACCGGGGTCGGCTCGGGCGTGGGCGTCGGGCTCGGCTGCGGGATCGCTCCGCGGCTGGCGCAGGTGATCTTGCACTCACCCGAGACGCCCAGGCGTGCGGCCAGCTCGAGCAGGCGCGCGGGGCTGGCGGCGGCCGCCAGCAGCTCGCTCTGCTCGGGCTGCTGGCGCAGCGCGAGCGCTCGCGTGGCGAAGGGCAGCGGCCGGTCCTTGCCTGGCCCTTGCTCACCCCTGGTGACGACGCAGGCCACCTCGAGCTGACAGTCGCGATCCATCACGCAGTCGATCGGGCCGTGATCGGCGCAGCGTGGGAAGGGCGGGCAGGGGTCGTTGGGGTCGCTGGGGCGACCCGGGCGACCGTCCTGGCCCCGGTCGGACGCGCATCGCGCACGATTCCGTCCCGCCCCGTCAGCTCCTGGTCGCCTGGAGCCCAGGGCGGATAGCTGTAGTACTCCTCCGATTCGTTGCCGCAGCCGGCGGCCGAGAGCAGGGCTACGGCACCGAGCGCCGTGAGCGTAGACGAGCAGACCCAACGAAGCCTCATCATGATTGTCCTCCTTGGTCTTGGACAGGAACGAAAACCTGCCGGAATCGTTACTGGCGATCCCGTGCGGGTCGGTCGATATGCACGGACCGCGCCGCTCGCCGGCCGCGCCCGATCGGCGGCGCGCGACGGGTCCGCTGACCGCTGGGATGGCGCGAGATCGGCGGCGCATCACTTCGTAATTGTGTCGTTTTACGTGGCGGCGGAGGTTGTGGGGAGCGCCGAAGAGACCGCTCGGCGGAGCTTTCGTCGGGTGCTCCGGGCGCGTGAGACCACGCTCGTCCCAGGGTCGCGCGGCACCAGCAAGGCGCGGTCGTCCGGGGCATGGAGTCCCCGGGCAACGCGGGACCTTTGAGGTTAACGCGGGACCCTTAAGGTTAGTCCTGGGCGGGCGGCGGAACCGGGAGCTCGGCCACCGGCGTGGCCTGCCACTTCTGGCCCTCGTCCACCAGCATGATCGGGATGCCGTCGCGGATCGGGTACTTCAGCCCCGAGTCGGCGCAGACCAGCCAGCAGCCGTGGACCAGCTCGAGGCGGCCCGGGTCGTCGCCCTTGTCGGTGTAATGCACGGCGACGGGGCAGCGCAGGATCTCAAGCAGGGCGGAGTCGACCGTGGTCGGGGTGGCGGTGTTCTCTTCGGCCATCGGGATCCTCTCGTTGTGCGTCAGGTGGTCGGCTGGGGCGTGGCGGCCTTGGTCAAGCTCACGCACAGGCGTTCGCCGCCCAATTCGATGGTGGTCTCATCGATGGTGGTGTCAGGGGTGGTGCCGCTGGTGCTGCCCTCGGCGAGCATCGGGTCATGGGTCAGCTCCAGGCACAGCAGCTCGCCGGCGAGATAGGCGCCCCACTCGCTCAGCACGGCGTGCAGCTCGGGGCCGCTGGCGCTCCAGCGCAGGTTGATGCGGTCCTCGATCTCGAGGCCGCTCTCCTTGCGCAGGAGCTGCAGGCGCCGCAGCAGGTCGCGCATCAGGCCCTCGCGCCGCAGCGCGTCGCTGATCGTCGTCTCGAAGGCGACCCAGGTGCCGTGATCCTCGAGCACGCTCAGCTCGGGCGGGGCGTCGGTCTGCAGCTCGACCTCGGCGCGCGCCAGCTCGAGGGGCTCGCCCCCCAGCTGCACCGTCAGCGTCTCGCTGCCCGCGCGCCAGGCGGCGATCAGCCGCTCGGCGTCGGCGGCGATCGCCGCGGCGACGGCCTTCATCTTCGGCCCGAGGCGGCTGCCCAGCGCCTTGAAGTTGGGCTTGATGCGATAGACCAGCGGGCTGGTGCTGCCGGGCGCCAGCACCTCGACGCGCTTGACGTTGAGGTCATCGCGCAGCATCGCGGCGAAGCGCTCGGCCGCGGCTTGCTCGACGGCGTCGCGCGGGCCGATGCGCAGCAGCGCCAGCGGCTGCCGCACCTTGAGCTTCTTGGCCTCGCGCGCGGCGAGGGCCAGGCTGTTGAGCCGCTTGATCGCCCGCATCGCCTCCGTCAGCGGCTGGTCGAGGCGCTCGGTCTGGGCCACCGGATAGGCGGTGTGGTGCACGCTGCTGGGCGCGCTCGCGTCGACCGCGCGCACGAGGTTCTGGTAGATCGCCTCGCTGAGGAAGGGCAGCAGCGGCGCGATCAGGCCGGTGACGCCGCGCAGGCACTCGCCGAGCGTCTGCAGCGCCGCCCGCAGGTCGGCCGGGTCGTCGGACTTCCAGAAGCGCCGCCGGTTGTGGCGGATGTACCAGCCCGAGAGGTCCTCGACGAAGGCGGCGATCGCGCGCGCCGCCGTGCGATGGTCGTAGGCCTCGAAGGCCGCGCGGCAGCTCGCGATCGTCGTCTGCAGCTCGCTCAGGATCCAGCGGTCGAAGCTGGGCAGCGCGGCAAAGGCGATCGTCTCGGCGGCCCCCTTCGTCGGGCCCTCCAGCCGCGCGTAGTTGACGTAGAAGCCGTAGGTGTTCCAGAGCGTGTTGAGGAAGCCGCCGCGCACCTCGCGCAGCGCGCCGTAGCCGAAGTTGAGGTTGGTCGAGGGCTCGTGTTGCGCGAAGAGCCAGCGCATCGCCTCGGCCCCGGCCTGCTCCGCCGCCTCGTCGAACCAGATCGCGTTGCCCTTCGACTTGTGCATCTCCTCGCCGCGCTCGTCGCGCATCAGCGCGTGGCCGACGAGCGTGCGGAAGGGAGCGCGCCCCTCGATCATCGCGCTCATCGCCAGCATCGCGTAGAACCAGTTGCGGAACTGCCCTGGGAACGACTCCAGCACCAGGTCGGCAGGAAACCACTCGCGCCAGTAGTCGCGGTCGCGATCGTAGCCGAGGGTCGAGTAGGGCACGATCCCGGCATCGAGCCAGGGGTTGCCGACGTCCGCCACGCGGTGCGCCGTGCCGCCGCAGTGCGGGCAGGCGAGCTTGACCGCGTCGATCCACGGCCGGTGCGGCGTGTGGCCCTCGAACTGCTCCCAGCCGGCGATGGCGCGCTGCTGCAGCTCCTCGCGCCCGCCGATCACCTCGAAGCCCTGGCACTGCTCGCAGACCCAGATCGGCAGCGCGAGCCCCCAGAAGCGCTTCTTGGAGATCATCCAGTCGCGCATGTTGGTCAGCCACTCGAGCTCGCGCTCGCGGCCCCAGGCCGGTACCCACTGGATCTGCTCGACGGCGGCCTTGATCTCGTCGCGCCAGCCCATGTCGATGTACCACTCGTCGACCAGGCGGAAGACCAGCTCGTCGCCCGTGCGCCAGCAGTGCGGGTAGACGTGCGGGTAGCGCTCGGTGGCCACCAGCAGCCCCTTGCGGCGCAGGTCCTCGATGATGGCCTCGACCGTCTCGGGCGCCGTCGCGTGTTTGCCGCTCAGCCAGCCGAAGCCCTCGAGGAAGCAGGCCGCCTCGTCGAGCGGCGCCAGCATCGGTAGGCCGAGCTGCTTGCCGAGCGCGTGGTCGATGTCACCGCAGCCCGGCGCCGTGTGGACGATGCCCGTGCCCTCGCCGGCGACGACCACCGGGTTGCCGTGGGTGTCGCGGCCACCGTCGATCACGCGATGGGCCTCGCGCGCGCTCTGCGTCACGCCGCGCGGCGGGAAGGGGAGCCCGCCCGCCACGCCCTGCGCCGGCAGCTCGTCGAAGGGACCGTCGTAGGCCAGGCCGATCAGCTCGGCGCCCTTGACGGTGCCCTCGACCGCGTAGCCCCCGCGCTCGTTGAAGAGCTGCGCGATCGTCTTGAGCTTGGGCACGCCCGCGACCCATTCCTTCTGCTCGCGAAACTGCCGTTCGAGGCGGGCGAAGCTCAGGTTCTCGGCGGCGCAGTAGAAGAGCTCACCGCTGCGCTGGTCGCGCAGCTTGACGTAGTCGAGCTCCGCGTTGACCGCCGCCGCGACGTTGCAGGTCAGCGTCCAGGGCGTGGTGGTCCAGACCAGCAGGTTCTCGCCGGGGCGATCGCGCAGCGGAAAGCGCACGAAGAGCGCCGTGTGCGCGACCAGCTTGCGGCCCTCGATCACCTCCATCTGCGAGTAGGCCGAGCCGGAGCGCCCCGACCAGGGCATCACGTCGCTGCCGCGATAGATCTTGCCGCGGGCGTGGCAGCGCTTGAGAAACGACCAGATGGCGAAGTTGTTGTCCTCCGACATCGTGAAGTAGGAGTTGTCCCAGTCCATCCACATGCCGAGCCGCACCGACTGCTCGGTCTGGATCGCCGAGTACTTGCGTACGCGCGCCTGGCAGGCCTCGACGAAGCGCGCCACGCCGAAGGCCTCGACGTCGCCCTTCGAGCTCAGCCCGTGCTCCTTCTCGACCTCGATCTCGACCCACAGCCCCTGGCAGTCGAAGCCGTTCTGATAGCGCAGGCGTCGGCCGTTCATCGCCCAGTAGCGCTGGTAGAGGTCCTTCAGCGTGCGGCCCCAGGCGTGATGGACGCCCATCGGGTTGTTGGCGGTGATCGGTCCGTCGAGGAAGCTGTAGGGCGGGCGTCCGGCCTGCTGGGCGACGAGCTGGGCGAAGGCGTCGCTCTCGCGCCAGAAGGCCAGCACCTCGCGCTCGAGCGCGGGCAGGTCGAACCAGGTCTCGACCTTGCGGTGGCCGGCACCGGGGCTGACGCGCACGGGCGCGGCGGGCGCCGGTCCGCTGCTCGGCGGGCGTTCGCTAGCTGAGGGTGCGTCTCGGCTCATGGCTTCGGCTCATGGCTACTGTCGCCTCGAGGGCGGCGGTCTCTGGCGCTAGCGCTAGGCCGGCGGCTGCCAGGCGCGTAGCTGGTCGTCGAGGAAGCGCGGGAGCTGATCGGCGGCCACCCGCTGCTGCTGCATCGAGTCGCGCTCGCGCACGGTGACGGTGTTGTCGGCCAGCGACTGGCCGTCGACGGTGACGCAGAAGGGCGTGCCCACCTCGTCCATCCGCCGGTAGCGGCGGCCGACGGCCCCCTTGTCGTCGTAGAACGAGTGGTACTGCTCCCGCAGCGCCTGGTCGATGCGGTGCGCGAGCTCGGGCATGCCCTCCTTCTTGACCAGCGGGAACACGCCGACGGTGATCGGCGCCAGTCGGGGGTGCAGCGCCAGGACGACACGCTCTTCGCCCTCGACCTGCTCCTCGCGATAGGCGTCGCAGAGCAGCATCAGGATCGTGCGGTCGAGGCCCGCCGAGGTCTCGACGACGTAGGGGATGTAGCTCTCCTTCGTCTCGGGCTCGAAGTACTCGAGCTTCTTCCCCGAGTACTGCGCGTGATTGCGCAGGTCGAAGTCGGTGCGCGAGTGGATGCCCTCGATCTCCTGCCAGCCGATCGGGAACTGGTATTGGATGTCGACGGCGGCGTCGGCGTAGTGCGCCAGCTTCTCGTGCACGTGGAAGCGCAGCCGCTCCGGGCGCACGCCGTTGTCGACGTGCCACTGCCGCCGCTCGTCGCGCCAGCGCTCGTAGGCCTCCATGTGGGTGCCCGGCTTGAGGAAGTACTGCAGCTCCATCTGCTCGAACTCGCGCATGCGAAAGACGAACTGCCGCGCGACGATCTCGTTGCGGAAGGCCTTGCCGATCTGGGCGATGCCGAAGGGGATGGCCTGGCGCGAGACCTCGCGCACGTAGTTGAAGTTGACGAAGATGCCCTGCGCCGTCTCCGGCCGCAGGAAGATCTCGTTGGCGTCGGCACCGACGGCGCCCAGCCGCGTCGAGAACATCAGATTGAACTGGCGCACCTCGGTCCAGTCGCAGACCCCCGAGGCCGGCGAGCGGATCTGCTCCTCGAGGATGATCGCGTGCAGCGCCGCGCAGGGGTCGGCCTCGTGCAGCGCGGCGACGAAGCGCTGGTGGACGGTCTCGGCGCGCGCGTCTTGCCCCTTGTGGCGCAGCCCGGCGATGTACTCCTCGATCAGCTGGTCGGCGCGGTAGCGCGCCTTGGAGACCTTGTCGTCGATCAGCGGGTCGTTGAAGGCGTCGACGTGACCGGAGGCCTTCCACACCGTGGGATGCATCAGGATCGCGGCGTCGAGGCCCTCGATGTTGTCGTGGCGGCGCGTCATCGCGTGCCACCAGCGCTCGCGCACGTTGCGCTTGAGCTCGACGCCCAGTGGCCCGTAGTCGTAGACGGCGCCCAGGCCGCCGTAGATCTCCGACGACTGGATGATGAAGCCGCGACGCTTGCAGAGCGAGATGATGGTGTCGAGTGGGGCGTTGCTCATCGGTGGCTCATCGATTGCGTTCCTCGGTGGTGGCGGCGGGTCGCCGGCGACGCCCCAGGCGCGGGGCAGGCGCCGCGATGGGAATGCCAGAAATCGCGCGGCGGAGCAAGAGCCTGCCGCGGTGGCTCGCCGCTGGCGCTCGGCACACGCGCGGGCCCTCCACGGGGTCGGCCAGCCGTGGTAGCGTCCCCTCGGATCTGGCCCGATCAGGGGCGCCAGGAGCGTCAGGAGCAGGCATGTACGTCATACAGGTGGCCTCCGAGATCGCGCCGGTGGCCAAGGTCGGGGGCCTGGCCGACGTCGTCTTCGGGCTGACGCGCGAGCTCGAGACGCGCGGCCACGACGTCGAGGTGATCCTGCCGAAGTACGATTGCATGTGGTACGAGCAGATCTGGGGCCTGCACCGCGTCTTCGACGACCTGTGGGTGCCCTGGTACGGCGGCGCGATCCACTGCTCGGTCTATTTCGGCTGGGTGCACGGTCGCAAGTGCTTCTTCATCGAGCCCCACTCCCCGGATAACTTCTTCGGCCGCGGCACCTTCTACGGCTGCAAGGACGACCTGCTGCGCTTCGTCTTCTTCAGCCGCGCCGCGCTCGAGTTCCTCTACAAGTCGGGCAAGCGGCCAGACGTGATTCATTGCCACGACTGGCAGACGGGCCTGGTGCCGGTGCTGCTGTTCGAGATCTACCAAGCGATCGGGATGCCCAACCAGCGCGTCTGCTACACGGTGCATAACTTCCGCCACCAGGGCGTGGGCGGCGTCGAGTTGCTGTGGGCCACGCGGCTCGGCCGCCCAGAGTACTACGCCCATCACGATCGGCTGCGCGACAACACGCACGCCCATGGGCTCAACCTGATGAAGGGCGGGCTCGTCTACGCCAACTTCGCCACCACGGTCTCGCCGCACCACGCCTGGGAGGTGCGGCACACCGAGCAGGGCTGCGGCCTGCAGTCGACGATCAACGTGCACCAGGTCAAGTTCGGCGGCGTGCTCAACGGCTGCGACTACGACGTGTGGAATCCGGAGAAGGACTGGCACCTCGCCCGGCACTATGGCGCAGCCTCGATCGACGACAAGTACGTCAACAAGGAGGCGCTGCGCGAGCGGCTCTGGCTGCGCAAGGACTGGAAGCCGATCGTGGCCTACGTCGGCCGCTTGGACGCGCAGAAGGGCGTGCAGCTGATTCGCCACGCGATCCACTTCGCGCTCAGCCGCGGGGCGCAGTTCGTGCTCCTCGGATCGAGCCCCGATCCCGCGATCAGCCGAGAGTTCTGGGGGCTGAAGCAGCAGCTCAACAACAACCCCGACGTGCATCTCGAGCTGGGCTACAGCGATCAGCTGGCGCACATGATCTTCGCCGGGGCCGACATGGTGCTCGTTCCGAGTCTCTACGAGCCCTGTGGGCTGACGCAGATGATGGCGCTGCGCTACGGCACCGTCCCGATCGTGCGGGCGGTGGGCGGGCTGGCCGACACCGTGGTCGATCGCGACTTCGGCTACAAGCCGCCCGGCGAGCGCAACGGTTACGTCTTCGACCACGCCGACGCCGCCGGCCTCGAGTCGGCGATGCGGCGCGCGATCGGGCTCTGGTTCGACTACCCGGCCGAGTTTCGACAGTTGATGGTCCAGGGCATGTGCTACGACTACTCGTGGAACTACCCGGGCCAGCACTACCTCAACATCTACGAGCACATTCGCGCCAAGTAGCGCGGCGTGCCCGGCGCCTCCCGCGTTGGAGATAGGAAGCCATGAGCGAGCTGCCCGAATACGTCGATGGTCTGCCCAACCTCTGCGGCGCCGAGTCGGAGGTGCAGCGCATCGTGCAGGAGCACGCCGGGCGACCGGTGTTCTTGCCGGAGAGCGGGGTCGACTTTCAGCGCGTGCGGAGCGCCTTCGCGGTGGCCCTCCACATGCACCAGCCGCTGGTGCCCGCCGGTGGCCCCGAGCTGCGCACGGGGGCGATGATCGGCAACCTGCAGTTCATGCGTGACCACCCGCAGCTCGGTGACAACCACAACGAGGGCGTCTTCGCTTGGTGCTATCGCCGGCTGGGCGAGTTCGTGCCGCAGCTCGTGCACGAGGGCAAGCAGCCGCGCGTGATGCTCGAGTACTCGGGGGAGCTGCTGCACGGCCTGCGGCAGATGGGGCGGCACGACATCCTCGACGCGCTCAAGACCATCACCTGCGACCCCCGCTATCGCCGCTGTGTCGAGTGGCTCGGGGCGCCCTGGGGCCATGCCGTGGCGCCCTCCACGCCGGTGCAGGACTTTCGCCTGCACGTGCAGGCCTGGCAGCACCACTTCGCCGCGCTCTTCGGCGCCGAGGCGCTCGGGCGGCTGCGGGGCTTCTCGCCCTCGGAGATGGCGCTGCCCAACCACCCCGATACGGCCTATGCCTTCGTCCGTACGCTGCTCGACCACGGCTACCAGTGGGTGCTGGTGCAGGAGCACGCCGTCGAGCGAGCGGAGCGGGGCGGCGCGCTCGAGGATCGGCATCTGCCCCACCGGCTGGTCTGCCGTAACTCCGCCGGTGAGAGCGCCGAGATCATCGCCATCATCAAGACCCAAGGCAGCGACACCAAGCTGATCGGTCAGATGCAGCCCTACTACGAGGCCCAGGGGCTGAGCCGCCGCTCGCTCGGTGGGATCGAGGTCCCGCCGCTGGTCACGCAGATCGCCGACGGCGAGAACGGCGGCGTGATGATGAACGAGTTTCCCGGCAAGTACTTCGAGGTGATGCGCGCCTGCTCCTGGTCCGACGTGCCGGCGCTGAACGCGACGGAGTACCTCGAGTACCTCTTCTCGCTCGGGCTGACGGCGGCCGATCTGCCGCCCGTGCAGCCCCTGCACCAGGCCCGCATCTGGGAGCGCTTCACCCCGGGCGCGGGTCCGGAGCGGCTGGCGCAGACCCTCGAGGGGCTACGGCGCGAGGATGCGCGCTTCCACATGGAGGGTGGGAGCTGGACCAACGACCGCTCGTGGGTGCGCGGCTACGAAAATGTGCTCGGGCCGATGGAGCAGCTCAGCGTGGCGTTCAGCGAACAGGTGCTCGCCAAGGGCGTGCCGACCCACGAGTACCGCTATCGCAATGCGCTCTTCCACCTGCTGATCTCGCAGACCAGCTGCTATCGCTACTGGGGCCAGGGGATCTGGACCGACTACGCGCGCGAGATCTGCCGGCGGGGGAGTGAGATCCTGAAGTACGACTTCTGACGGGGCGGGGCGCTCGAGGTGGGGCCGGCAGCGCCGCGCTCCTAGAGCACCAATCGGGTTGACTCCCGTCGCGAGGCTTGCCCTTGAAATCATTGGCGTCGTTGCTCGTCGGTTGCCTGCCAACAGCAGGCGCCCTCGTCGCGCCTAGCCAATGGTTCCAATTGCTTCACCTCGCTCGGTCCGTCAACCCGATCGGTGCTCTAGCGCCCGGCGCTGCCCCGCGGCCTACTTCTCTTCGAACTCGGCGTCGATCACGCCGCTCTCCTTGGCGGCCGCGGCGCCCTCGGCCGAGGCCCCGTTGCCCCCACGGGGGGCGCCGGCGCCGGCTGCGCCGCTGGCGCTGGCCGCCTGATACATCGCCTCGGCCATCTTGTGCGACGCGTGCTCGAGCTCGCTCAGCGCCGTCTTCATCCCCTCCGCGTCATCGGCAGCCAGGGCCTTGCGGCCGCGCTCGACCGCGCTCTCGACCGTGCTGCGCTGCTCGGCGGGGATCTTCTCGCGGTTCTCGGTGATCAGCTTCTCGGTGCTGTAGAGCATGCTGTCCAGCTTGTTGCGCGTCTCGATCGTCTCCTTCTTGCGCTTGTCCTCCGACTCGTGCTCCTCGGCCTCGTGGACCATGCGCTTGATCTCGCCCTCGTTGAGCCCGCTGGAGGCCTCGATGCGGATCTGATTCTTCTTGCCCGTGGCCTTGTCCGCCGCCGAGACGTGCAGGATGCCGTTGGCGTCGATGTCGAAGGTGACCTCGATCTGCGGCGTGCCGCGCGGCGCCGACGGGATGCCGTCGAGGTGAAAGCGACCGAGCGACTTGTTGTCGCGGGTCATCGGCCGCTCGCCCTGGGCGACGTGGACCTCGACCGAGGTCTGGCTATCGGCGGCGGTGGAGAAGGTCTCGCTCTTCTTGGTCGGGATCGTCGTGTTGCGCCCGATCAACACGGTGTGGACCCCGCCCAGCGTCTCGATGCCCAGACTGAGCGGCGTGACGTCGAGCAGCAGGATGTCCTTGACGTCGCCGGCCAGCACGCCGGCCTGCACCGCCGCCCCGAGCGCCACGACCTCGTCGGGGTTGACGCCCTTATGCGGCTCCTTGCCGAAGAACTCGCGCACGCGCTGCTGCACCAGCGGGATGCGCGTCGAGCCGCCGACGAGCACCACCTCGTCGATGTCCTTGGCGGCCTTGTTGGCGTCGGCGAGCGCCTTCTTGCAGGGCTCGATCGTGCGGTTGACGACGTCGGTGATCATGCGCTCGAACTGCGAGCGCGCGAGCTTCTTCAGCAGGTGCTTGGGACCGGTCGCGTCGGCGGTGAGGAAGGGCAGGTTGATCTCGGTCTCCTGCACCGAGCTGAGCTCGATCTTGGCCTTCTCGGCCGCCTCCTTCAGCCGCTGCAGCACCATCTTGTCCTTCGACAGGTCGATGCCCTGGTCCTTGCGGAACTCGTCGATCAGCCACTCCATCAGCAGGCCGTCGAGATCGTCGCCGCCGAGGTGCGTGTCGCCGTTGGTGCTGACCACCTGAACGACGTTCTCGCCGACCTCGAGGATCGAGATGTCGAAGGTGCCGCCGCCGAAGTCGTAGACGGCGATCAGCTCATCCTTCTTCTTGTCGAGGCCGTAGGCCAGCGCCGCCGCCGTCGGCTCGTTGACGATGCGCTCGACCTCGAGGCCGGCGATGCGGCCGGCGTCCTTCGTCGCCTGGCGCTGCGAGTCGTTGAAGTAGGCCGGCACCGTGATCACGGCCTCCTTGACCTCGTGCCCGAGGTAGTCCTCGGCCGCGCGCTTCAGCTTCTGGAGCACCTTGGCCGAGACCTCGGGCGGCGAGAAGTGCTTGCCCTTGACGTCCACCTGCGGGTCGCCGTTGCTGGCGCGCACGACGTGGTAAGGGACGCGCTTGATCTCGTTCTCCATCTCGGTGAAGCGCATGCCCATGAAGCGCTTGATCGAGGAGACAGTGTTTTCGGGGTTGGTGATGGCCTGGCGGCGCGCGATCTGGCCGACCAGCACGTCGCCCTTGTCGTCCCAGGCGACGACCGAGGGCGTCAGCCGGGCGCCCTCCTCGTTGGTGATGACCTTGGGCTCGTTGCCCTCCATGATAGCGACCACGGAGTTGGTCGTGCCGAGGTCGATTCCGATGATTTTTCCCATGACGTCAGCCTCCCGCGAGCAGCGAAACGAAGTTCCTGAGAACGTGAAGGTGTGGTTTTCCCACGTGCACGCGGCAACCTAAGCCGCTGCGCGGGGCTGTCAAGGTGTGGCGGTAGCGGGTGACCGCCTTCCGTGGGCGGAGGAGCGAGGATTCGTGGGCGGAGGGCAAGCCTGGCGGCGACCAGGCCGCCCCAGCCTAGGTGCCGGCGGGCGGCGGGCTCGGGCTCGGGGTCGTTTCGGCGCCCCCTTCGCGGCCGCTGCCCTCCCCGCCGCGCCGGCGGGTGGCGCTACCCGCCTTCTTGGCCCCGCCCGCGTCGAGCAGCGGCAGAATCTCGTCGACCCGCTTGATCAAGCGGATCTCGAGCTCCTTCAGCGCCTGCTCGGGCACGTCGGCGAGGTCCTTTTCGTTGCGCTCGGGCATGTAGACCGTCTTGATCCCGGCGCGATGGGCGGCGAGGATCTTCTCCTTGATGCCACCGACCGGCAGCACGGTCCCGCGCAGGGTGATCTCCCCGGTGAGCGCGACGTCCGGGGGAGCGCCGACGCCCTTGAGCAGCGAGGTCAGCGCGAGGAAGAGCGTGACGCCGGCCGAGGGCCCGTCCTTGGGAATCCCCCCCGCCGGGATGTGGACGTGGATGTCGTGCTTCTCGAAGAAGTTCTCGTCCACCCCCAGCTCCTTGGTGCGGGAGCGGATGTAGCTCAGCGCCGCCTGGGCCGACTCCTTCATCACCTCGCCGAGCTGGCCGGTCAACACCAGGCTGCCCTTGCCGGGCATGCGCGTCGCCTCGACGAAGATGATATCGCCGCCCACCGGCGTCCAGGCCAAGCCGGTGGCGACCCCGGGGTCCGCTGTCCGCATCGCCACTTCGCTGATGAACTTCTGCGGGCCGAGGTACTCCGGGAGCCCCTCCGGCGTGATCGGCGGCAGGTGGCCCTCGAGCGTGCCTCCGGCCACCTTCACGGCACAGCCGCGGATGACGTTGGCGATCTCGCGCTCGAGATTGCGGACGCCGGCCTCGCGCGTGTACGAGTCGATGATGTCGCCGACCGCCTCGGGCGTCAGCTTGAGCTGCTCGTCGCTCAGCCCGTGCTCCTCGAGCTGCTTCGGCACGAGGAAGCTGCGGGCGATCGCCAGCTTGTCGGCGCGGGTGTAGCCGGGCAGCTCGAGGATCTCGAGCCGGTCGCGGAGCGCCGGTGGCACCGGATCGAGGATGTTGGCCGTCGCGATGAACATCACGCGGGACAGGTCGTAGTGCACCTCGAGGTAGTGGTCGGAGAACGCGTTGTTCTGCTCGGGGTCGAGGACCTCGAGCAGCGCCGCCGCGGGATCACCGCGGAAGTCGTGGCCGAGCTTGTCGATCTCGTCGAGCATGAAGACCGGGTTGATCGTGCTGGCCTTCTTCATGCTCTGGATCACGCGGCCCGGCAGGGAGCCGACGTAGGTCCGGCGGTGGCCGCGGATCTCGGCCTCGTCCCGCACGCCGCCGAGCGACACCCGGACGAACTTGCGGCCCATGGCGCGCGCGATGCTCCGGCCGAGGCTGGTCTTGCCGACGCCGGGTGGACCGACCAGGCAGAGGATCGGGCCCTTCTTGTCCGGCTTGAGCTTGCGCACCGCGATGTACTCGACGATGCGCTTCTTGACCTTGTCCAGGTCGTAGTGGTCCTCGTCGAGCACCCGGCGCACGTTCTCGATGTCGAGGTTGTCGTCGGTCGAGCGCTTCCACGGGATCTCGACGAGCCACTCGAGGTAGGTGCGCGTGACGGTGTATTCGGCCGAGGATGGCTGCATCACCTTGAGCCGGTCGAGCTGCTTGAGCGCGACCTTCTCCACCTCCTCCGGCATCTCCGCCTTGCTGACCTTGTCCTTGAACTCGTCGATGTCGCCGGAGGACTCGTCGAGCTCGCCGAGCTCCTCCTTGATCGCCTTGAGCTGCTGGCGCAGCACATATTCGCGCTGGTTGCGCCCCATCTCCTCCTGCACCTGCGTGTTGATCTTCTCGCGCACCTTCAGCACCTCGAGCTGGCGCGAGAGGAAGGCGAGCACCTTGCGCAGGCGGGTCTTGACGTCGAAGGTCTCGAGCACCTCTTGCTTCTCCTCGACCGAGAGGTCGAGATTGGAGGTGGTGAGATCGGCCAGCATGCCGGCGTCGGTGACGCCGTCGATGTGCGCGGCAGCCTCCTTCGGCAACTCCGGCATCAGCTTGATGACGCGCTTGGCCATGTCCTTGAGATTGAGCACCAGCGCGTCGAGCTCGACATCGGCCCGGCTCTGGTCGGGTAGCGGCTGGACGCGCGCGACGATGAAGGGATCGCGCTGCGCGAAGCTCAGCACCTGCACGCGGCTAACGCCCTGCAGGATCACGCTGAAGTTGTCCTTGGCCAGCTTGATGACCTTGAGGATCCGCGCGGCGCAGCCGACCGCGAACAGGTCGCCGTCGGACGGCTCCTCGGTGCGCGCGTCGCGCTGCGTGAGGATGCCGATGATCGGGCGCTCTTTGCTGATCGCATCCTCGATCAGCCGCACGGACTTCCGTCGGCCGACGTCGATCGGGATGATGCTGCCGGGAAAGAGCACTGAATTGCGCAGCGGTAGGATGGCGAGCTGGTCGGGGAGCTCCACCGGGCCGTCGTTGGCCGGTGATCCCTTGCTGGTGGTCATTCAACGCTCCTGGCTAGCGGGTCGGGACCCTCGCGGGTCGTGCAAGCACACGGTTGAGCACGCGGGCCAGGACAGCGGGCCGGCCCCATAACGATAGAATGCCGCCAGCGACAGCGCAAAGAGAAAGGCCGGGCGCGAGAGACTGCGGCGGGTGCCGGCAGGAGCGACGGTCCACCAGCGCGGGCCGCAGGGGCCGAGGACGCGCCTGCGACACTAGCTCGCCGCCGGGCGCTGCAGCCTGCCGCACGGGGCTTCAGTCGTCCACGCGGTCGAAGAGGATGCCGTCGTCATCGCCGCGACCGCCATCGTCATCGAGCTCGGCGAGCACCAGCTCGTCGACCATGTCGTCGACCGAGCCGTAGAGGCTGTCGAGCTTGCGCAACTCGTTGCGCTCGAAGTCCTCGAACGACCGATACACGCGCGGGAACGTGCTCTGCATGCTGCCCTCCCTCTCTTTGTCTCTCGCTAGGTCTCGCTAGGTCCGGCTAGGTCTCGGTGCCCTCTGCACTCGCGGAGGGAATGGATTACGGCTACATCAACGTAGTTATCCGACATGTAGGAATAAGGCAAAAAACCCGTCCGTTCGCGCGATCTGGGCCGAAGGGGTCGTTTCGTGCTATGCGCGCTCTTAGTTTTTCAGCCGCCGCGAAGCGCACCGAGTCGCGCGCCTCGGCTGTGCTCGTAGGCGCGAGCAGGGGTCGTATCGATGGGGCAGATCATCGCCGTGGCGAACCAGAAGGGCGGGGTCGGCAAGACCACGACCGCGCTGAATCTCGGCGCTTCGCTCGCGGCGGCCGAGCAGCGCGTGCTGCTGGTCGACATGGACCCCCAGGGCAACCTGAGTTCTGGGCTCGGCTACCCGAAGGCGCGCATCGAGCAGCACCTCTATCATGTGCTGAGCGGTGAGCGGGCCCTCGACGAGGTGATTGTCGACACCGAGCTCGAGTACCTCAGGCTCGCTCCCACGCACACGGACCTGATCGGGGCCGAGATCGAGCTCGTTGGCGACGAGGCGCGCCACGGACGCTTGGCCGCGGCGATCGAGCAGGTGGCTCCGCGCTTCAACTACGTGCTGATCGACTGCCCGCCCTCGCTCGGCCTGCTGACGCTCAACGCGCTCGTGGCCGCCGACTCGGTGATCGTGCCGCTGCAGTGTGAGTACTTCGCGCTCGAGGGTTTGAGCCATCTGCTGGCGACCATCGAGCGCGTGCGTGCGATCTACAAGCCGGCGCTGGCGCTGGAGGGCGTGCTGCTCTGTATGTACGACCGGCGGATGAACTTGACCCAGCAAGTGGCCAACGAGGTGCGAGAGCACTTCGTGGGGCAGGTCTTCGACACGGTCATTCCGCGCAACGTGCGGCTGGCCGAGTCGTCGTCCTTCGGCAAGCCAGTCCTGCTCTACGATGTCGAGTCGGCCGGCGCGCGGGCCTATCTGCAGCTGGCGCAGGAGCTGATGCGCCGGCGGGACGCGCAGGTGGCGCCGCAGCCACCGCGACCCGCCCCGTCGCGTGCGGTGACCCAGCGCCGTGCCCTCAGTGCGAGCGGTGGCACCGAATGAGACCTCGGGCGCGCGCGGATGGGTCGTGCGCGGATGAGTAGCGCGGGCGGCGGCTGCGGCCGCGGACGTGCGGAGCGAGGATGACGGGCAAACGACGCGTGTTGGGGCGGGGCCTCTCGGCGCTGATTCCAGATCCGGCGCCGGCCACGGCCGGTCGCGGCCCGGATTTCTTCGTCTGCCCGATCGAGCGCATTCGGCCGCTGAAGGGGCAACCGCGCCGCTTCTTCGACGAGCAGCGACTGGCGGAGCTGGCTGCGTCGATCAAGCAGCAGGGACTGGTGCAGCCCTTGCTGGTGCGACCCGACGCCGACGGCATGTTCACGCTGATCGCCGGTGAGCGGCGCTGGCGAGCGGCGCAGCGCGCGGGGCTGCACGACGTGCCGGTGGTGGTGCGGCAGGCCGACGACCTGGTGGCCTTCGAGCTGGCCCTGGTCGAGAACCTGCAGCGCGAGGACCTGAACCCGATCGAGGAGGCCGAGGCCTTTGCGCGCCTGCTCGGGGAGCACGCTTACACCCAGGAGCAGCTAGCCGAACGCGTCGGCAAGGATCGCTCCACGGTGGCCAACAGCCTGCGCCTGCTCAAGCTGCCCGACGGCGTGCGCCGGGCGGTGATCGCCGGGGCGCTGACGAGCGGCCACGCGCGCGCGCTGCTCGGTCTGGAGCCCCGGGCGGGCGACGGCGAGCGCGCTGAGGGCGGCGCGGGCGATCGCGGGCGGCGCTATGAGCCGGTGCTGCGCGAGGTCCTGGCCAAGGGCTTGTCCGTGCGGCAAACGGAGGCGCTGGTGCGCCGCGCGGTCGCGGACCCTGGGGCTGCCGGGGCGGAGGCGCGCGGTCGCGCCACGACCGCCGCCTTGTCCCCCAACGCGCGCGACCTGCAAGACCGAATGGCCCGAGCGTTGGGCACCAGGGTGAGGCTGCAGCCGGCGGCCGGCGGGCGTGGCCGCATCGAAATCGACTATGGCTCGCTCGACGAGCTGGAGCGTCTGATCGAGGTCCTGCTGCGGTGAGTGTCAACGGTCAAGGCGAAGACGAGCTGCGCCGCCATCTCCGCGCCCCCGTGACGCTGGAGGTCCGCTACCGCACGACCGGATCCTTCCTCGTCAGCTACTCGCTGAACCTCTCGGTTGGCGGGCTGCTGCTGGAAACGACCGAGCCTTCACTGCTGGTGGGTGCGACCCTGCTGGTGCGCTTCACCGTGCCGGGGGCGGGCGAGGTCGTCGAGACCCAGGCGCGCGTGGTCTGGGTCCGCGAGCCGACCGAACCGGGTGCGCGGCGCGGTCTGGGCCTGCAATTCGAGGGTCTCGAGCAGCGGATGGGCTTGTTGATCGATCGCCTGGTGCGGCGCTTCGAAGGGCTGACGCTGGTGGCCGTGGCCGCGCGTGGCGTGCCGTTGGAGCGCCTGAGCCGCTATCTGCGCAGCGCGCTGGCGTGCAGCGTGGTGCAGGTGGCCAGCGATGCGCTCGGCGAGCTCGCGCTGTCAGTAGGGGGTCGGTCCGTGGACCTGCTGGCCGTCGACCTCGACTCGACGGGGCCCGCCGGTGTGGCTGCGCTCAACTGGGCGCGGTCGTTGTCACCGCGGATTCCGGCCGTCGTTGTCGCCGACCACCCCGAGGCTGTGGCAGCTGCAGAGCTCGACGATGCGGCGACCGTGATTCGCGGGCCGCTCAGCTTCGACAAGGTGCGGCGCTGCGTGCTCGACGTGCTCTCGCGACCCTTGGCAGGCACGCCCTGAGGCTCTGACGCACACGCGGGGGAGCCCTTGGCCGTGCCTTTTTTGGGCTAGTAGCCGCGGCTGCCGGAGCCAGGGGGGCCGTAGGGGCTGTAGGGGCTCGTGTAAGGGCTCGTGTGAGTGTAGCCCGGCCACTCTTGGTTCAGGTCCTGCGAGGCCTTATCCTTTGACGCCTTGCCGTCGCGCGTGCCCCTGCGGCTGCCGGTCTCGGCGTCGGGCGCGGCCCAAGGCATCGCGGCAACGCCGGCGGCTGAAGGCGCAGGTTGCGTTCCGCCGCGGCGCGCGGCGCTCGGGCTCGCGGGCCACGGGCTCGCGGGCCACGGCCGGGTCTTCGCGCTGGACGGATACCCGATCGACGATGGCTCTTGACGCAGCGCGCGCGGCAGGGGCTTCGCTACCGCCCCTCGGGCGGAGCCCCGTGCGTCGCCGTCGTTCGGGGTTTCGCCGCTTCCTCTTCGGCGCGAGGCCGCGGGGACGGCGGAGGTCGAGAGCTGCACGATCGGCCTGGAGTCGACCGGGGCGGGTGCGCTGCTGTTCACGGCGGTGGTGAGGATGATGGCGAGAAAGGCCGCCATGAGCGTGCTCCGTCCAGGGGGACAACAACCGACAATCGCGGGATTGTAGGCTGTTGTCGGAGGCGTGTCAACTAGAGCGCGCGAAACATTTAGAGCCAGGGGAGGAAGGGCGGCAGCAGGTCGCGCAGCAGCAGCAGCTCGAGCGCCGCCAGGCTCAGGAAGGGTCCGAAGGGCAGGCGCGCCGCGCCGAGCGGGGCGTCGTCGGGCGCTTCGCTGGGGGCCTCACTGGGCGCTTCGCTGGGGGCCTCACTGGGGGCTTCGCTGGGGGCTTCGCTGGGGGCCTCACTGGGGGCCTCACTGGGCGTGGGCAGCGCGCGGCGCCGGCGGGCGCTGCGACGCAGCCAAAGCAGGGTCGTGACGCCGATCAGCGTGCCCTGCAGTGAGGCCAGAAAGAGCGTCGGTAGCAGGGTCTGCCAGCCGAGCAGGCCGGCGATCATCGCGAGCTGTTTCCCATCGCCGTAGCCCATGCCCTGGCGACCCGTGAGCAGCTCCCAGCCATCGGCGATCAACCGTACCAGGAGGTAGCCGCCGGCCGCGCCGAGCAGACCGTCCCAAAGGTGCGGCAACGACATCCAGGGCGAGAGCGCGACGGCGATGGGAATGCCCGGGTAGGTGATCGCATTGGGGATGCGCATCGTCGCCAGGTCGATCAAGGCCAGCGCGACCATCGCGACGGCGAAGAGCGAGGTGATGGCGAACTGGGCGACCCGCAGCCCGAGGGGGCCCTCGGCCTGGACGACATAGACGTGGTGCAGCCCCACGGCGAGCGACGCCACCCCGAGCTCGACGAGGGCGTAGCGTGGCGAATAGCGCGCATCGCAATGGCGGCAGCGCCCGCGGAGCAGCAGGTAGCTCAACACCGGCAGGTTGTCGTACCAGGCCACCTCCCGGCCGCAGCTTCGACAATGCGACGGGGGCCGCACGACGGACTCGCCGCGTGGGACGCGCACCACGACGACGTTGCAGAAGCTGCCCCAGATCGCCCCCCAGCACGCCGCGATGACGACGCCAAAGGGCCCGACCAGGAGCTGATCCCAAAGCGCATATGAGCTCATCGAGGGCCTTTCAGCGGGTCGGACCGATTGTTGACAATTCGCGCCGAGACGGCAAACTTCCCTGCTCAACGGCCCTGCTCAACGGCCCTGCTCAACGGCCCTGCTCAACGGCCCGCGCCGGCTGCACTGCTGACTGTCGATGTTCATCTCCACGCAATTCGGTCAATACCTGCTCAGTGAGCGCATCGGCGTGGGCGGCATGGCCGAGATCTTCAAGGCCAAGCTGCTCGGTGTCGGTGGCTTCGAGCGCCCGATGGCCGTCAAGCAGATTCTGCCGCAGTACGCGGCCGATCCCGACTTCATCGAGATGTTCATCGACGAGGCCAAGATCTCCGTCAAGCTGCAGCACGGCAACATCGTCGGGGTGCACGAGCTGGGGCGGATCGACGGCACCTACTTCATCGCGATGGAGTATGTGCACGGACACAACCTCTCCGAGGTCATCGCCGCGGCCAGCAAGCGGGGCCTACCGTTGTCGGTCGATCACGCCGTGCTGATCGGCATCGAGATCTGCAAGGGGCTCGACTACGCCCATCGCCGCACCGATGAGCAGGGGCAGCCGCTCGGGGTCGTGCATCGTGACCTGAGCCCCGGCAACGTGATGATCTCCTTCGACGGTGCCGTCAAGATTACGGACTTCGGCATCGCCAAGGCGCGCCACAAGCTCGGCAAGACGGCGATCGGGGCGATTAAGGGCACCTACGGCTACATGTCGCCCGAGCAGCTCGCAGGGCACCCGGTCGACAGCCGCTCGGACCTCTTCAGCACGGGCATCCTGCTCTTCGAGCTGCTGACGGGCCAACAGCTCTTTCCGGGCAGCACCGACCTCGAGGCCGTCGAGCGCGCAAGGGAGGCGCGGGTGACGCCGCCCTCCCTGGTTTCGGAGCGGGTGCCACCGGGGCTCGACATGATCGTGCTGCGCGCGCTCGAGCGCGAGGTGGAAGACCGCTACGCGGACGCCAACGCGATGCAGCTCGCGCTGTCGCGCTTTCTCTTCACCAGTGGTCGCGGCGCCAGCTCGGCGACGCTCGGTGCCTACCTCCGCGAGCTCTTTCCCAACGACGAGCAGGGGAGCGCGCAGTCCGAGGCCACCTCCCTGGAGGTGCCCGAGCGGGGCCCCGCGCGCCGGGTTGGAGGCCCCCGCGCGGCGGCGGCGAGCGAGCGCTGAGCCCGACGGGGACGCAGTCGTATGCGGTCCGTGCCGAGCTGGTGCAGGCCGCGGCGGAGGCCGGCGAGAGCGCAGGTGCGCACGGCGCGGTGCGGGCCGTGGTGGCGGTCAAGAGCGCCGCCGCCGAGGAGACGCTGGCGCTCCCGACGCTGGCCGAGGGCCTCGCGGGCGCGCCGGCCCCAGCGCAGGTGGCACCAGCGGCGGCCTTCGCGGCGGCCCTCTTCAGCGCGGAGGCCGACGCTGCCCAGGCAGATCGCCCGGGCGCCGCGCCCTCGAGCGGCGACGATCCCTGGTCGGCGGGGACTCCCGCCGCGGCGGCGAGCCCGCGACGGCGCACGGCGTCATTTACGCCGCCGGCCACTCCCATGGCGCAGGTGAGCAGACGTCAAGAGCTGCAGCCGGGTCGCGGCGAGTGGTCGGGACCCGAGGGCGGGGCCGCCGCGTCGGACGCGGCCATCCGGCCCGAGCCGATCGCGGCGACCCGGGGCGAAGAACCGCGCCCGCCGCGCAGCGACGCTTCGGTGATGGCGCTGCTGATGCGGCCGGAGGTGGTCGCGGCGCCGTCGG
Organism: Pseudomonadota bacterium; assembly: GCA_016702545.1. GTDB lineage: Bacteria > Myxococcota_A > Polyangia > JADJTL01. The sequence continues at coordinate 24,617 of JADJDT010000014.1, forward strand.
TCGATTTCTCGTCGGCCGATTTCTCGTCGTCGGGACGCAGCGCCGCCGCGTCATCGGCCTCGTGGGGCTCCCTGCCTTTTCCACCGCCCGAGGCCGCGGCTGCGAGCGAGGGCCGCAGCGTGGGCGCCGGCGGGGACGCGAGCGCCGTCAACCCGCTGGCCCATCGGAAGCTGCTCTCGGCCACGATGCAGCTCTTCGTGCGGAACTTCGGTGACGTCGACCACCTGGACCTGGGTGCGTCCGGCGTTACGGAGCATGAGGAGCAGGCGCGGGCGTCGCGTGCGGTCAAGCTGACCCTGCTGAGCTGGGTCCTGATCGGGCTGATCGTCGCCACCGCCGCCTCGTTTCTGGTCTATCGCAAGACGCGCCTGGTCCAGCAGGACGTCGACGACGGGACGGCCCTGCTGACCGGTGACGACCTGCGCGGCGCGGCGGGCGGAGCGGCCGCCACGCCGGCTGCGCCCCGGCGCGGGGCGGTCGCGGTCAGTGTCGATCCTGCCGATGCGGTGGTGTTGCTCCACGTGGGCGACACGCCCGCAACGGTTGGGGACCTCGACCTTGGTCGAGCGCACCTGCTGCGGCTGGAACGGGAGGGCTACGCGGCCGTCGAACGCACCCTCACCCCCGCGGAGATCACGGCCGGTCAGCCCGTGGCGATCACGCTGCAACCGACCGGTGCCGGGGCCGATCAGGCGACCGTGGGCACGGTGCCTGAGGGCCCCAGCGCGGGCCGCCGCGGGACGGTCAGCGTCACCTCGGATCCGCCCGGCGCCACCCTTTGGTTGGCCGTGGGGCGCGGCCAGGCCGAGCTGCCCGAGGTGCCGATCGCACGCTACTACTTCAAGATCATGCGCAGCGGCTATCAGGTCGCCTTCGTCAGCTTGTCCGAGGCGCAGTTCGAGGAGGGTGGCGGGACCGCCCGCGAGGCCGTCAGCTTGACGCGCCTCGAGGAGCCCGCACCCGCGGCCACGCCCGCGGGGACACCGACCGTGGCGCGTCCGCAGCGGCCGGTGGCGCGCGTGCGCGAGACGGTGCCCCGCGCGCGGCCGGCGCCAACGCCGGCGCGTCCTCGGCCGGCACCCGTCGAGCGCAAGCGACCGGTTCGCGCGCGGCGTAGCTTGACCCTGCCCAGCTGGGCGAATTGACCGCGCTGGGCGAATTGACCGCGCTGGGCGAATTGACCGCGCTGGGCGAATTGACCGCGCTGGGCGCATCGACCCCGTTGGGCGCATCGACGCGGCGACCGTGAGCGAGCGTGTGGCGCGCCAAGATCGCGCGACCGCGAGCTGGACGGTGCGCGAGCTGCTGGCCTGGACCACCGAGCGGTTCGCGGCGCTGTCGTCGTCGCCTCGGCTCGAGGCCGAGCTGCTGCTGGCCCACGGCCTCGGCGTCGATCGCCTCCAGCTCTATCTCGATTTCGACAAACCCCTCACGGCGGACGAGCTGCGGACCTATCGCGCCGCGGTAAGGCGACGGCTCGCGCACGAGCCGGTGGCCTACATCACCGGTTCGCGCGAGTTCTGGTCGCGGCGCTTCGCCGTCTCGCCGGCCGTCCTCGTGCCGCGGCCGGAAACGGAGCTGCTGGTCGAGCAGGCCGTCGGCTGGCTGCGCGGGCGGCTGGCCACGACCCCGCGGCCGGTGGTGCTGGACGTGGGTACGGGCTCGGGTGCGATTGCGGTCGCCGTCGCGCTCGAGCTGCCCGAGGCCCGAGTGGTGGCCGTCGACCTGTCCTTCGCCGCGGTGGCCACGGCGCGGGTCAATGCGGCGACGCATGGCGCGCCCGTGCGGTGCCTCTGCGGCGATCTGCTCGCCCCCTTCGTGGCGCGACCGGTCTTCGACCTCGTGCTGGCGAACCTGCCCTACGTGGTGAGCGGCGAGCTCGCGGCGCTGAGCCCCGAGGTGCGCGACTGGGAGCCGCGGCACGCGTTGGACGGAGGTGTGGACGGGCTGCAGGCGATCCGCGCCCTGGTCGGCCAACTGGGTGTGCGGCTGCGCGCGGGTGGGCAGGTGCTGCTCGAGGTCGGCGCCGGGCAGGCCCCGGCGGTGGCCGAGCTGCTGCGCGCGTCGGGGCTCGAGGGCGTGACGGTGTGGCGCGACCTGGCGGGGATCGAGCGCGTGGTCGGTGGGTCGTCGATTGCCGCCCTGTGATGGCACTCGGCCCTGGCTGCGGTAGAGTGGTTGGCGTGGGTCCTTGGCGCAGACCGTCGGCGCGCTCGGTCGGAGGTGCAGGGATGATCCGCTCGATCAGCCGAAGGTGGGTCCTGCCAGTGCTGCTGATTGGCGCGCTGGGGACGACCCCGGCCTGTTCTCCCTACCTGGTGCGCGACATCGCCAACGCCGCTGTGTTGACGGCGGTGATCGTCGGCACGGCGCACCTGCTGGCGCATCACGACGCCCACATGCACCACGAGCACTGCGGCCACCACCGGCGCTGGCACCAGGGCCATTGGACCTACTACTACGGCGGCCATTGGGAGTACTACGAGCCGCGGCGCCGCGGCTGGTACTACTACGAGGACCCGGAAGGGTACGAAGGGTACGACTACGGCGAATACTGACCCGCCCGGGTGCGCGGACGGTCGCCGGTCGCATGGCCGGCCGGGGCGGCGCCCACCGCGGGATAGCCGTAGGTCGTCGGGTCGAAGAAGGCCGGCACCAGGTCGTCGAAGCCGTCCAGGACCAGGCGCTCGCGAAAGGTCGGCAACACGCCGGTGGGCGTGAGCTGGCCGACGACGCGGTCGCCACGGGCCCCGCGCCGCTGCTGGAACGTGAAGAGCTCCTGCACGCGGTAGTCGCCGCGATCGTCGAGCGGCAGCACCTCGCTGATCGCGGTGACGCGGCGCGAGCCGTCGCGCAGCCGGGCCACGCACACCACCAGGTCGATCGCCGAGGCCACCTGGGCGCGCAGCGCGCGCAGCGGCAGACCGACCTCCGCCAGCAGCGCCAGGCTCTCGAGGCGTGTCAGCGTCTCGAGCGGGCTGTTCGCATGGCAGGTGCTGATGGTGCCGCCGTGCCCGGTGTTCATCGCCTGCAGCAGGTCGAAGCACTCGCCGCCGCGGACCTCCCCGATCACGATGCGGTCGGGGCGCAGTCGCAGCGCCGAGTGCAGCAGGTCACGCAAGGAGACGGCACCGCGGCCTTGCGCGTCGGCGGGGCGACTCTCGAGCGAGACCAGGTGGCGCGAGCCGAGCTGAAGCTCCGCCGAGTCCTCGATCGTCACCACGCGCTCGCGGGTCGGGATGAAGGCCGCGAGGGCGTTGAGCAGCGTGGTCTTGCCGCTGCCCGTGCCGCCGGCCAGCATCAGGTTCTTCTGCGCCAGGATGCAGACCTCGAGCCAGCGCGCGGCCTCGCCGGTCAGCGCGCCGAGGCGGACCAGGTCGGCGACCTGCAGGCCTCCGGGGTGGAATTTGCGAATCGCGACGACCGTGCCGCAGCGGGCCAGCGGTGGCAGCACGACGTGGATGCGCGAGCCATCGGGGAGGCGCGCGTCGAGTCGCGGTTGTTGCTCGTTGAGCGGGCGGCCGACGAACTGCGCCATGTTGCGCGCGGCGGCCAGCAGCCCGTCGCTGGTGAAGCGCCGCCCGGTGCGCTCGAGCCGTCCTTCGCGCTCGACCCAGATCTCCTCGGCCCCGTTGATCAGGATCTCGGTCACCGCCGGATCGTCGAGGAACTCGGCGATCGGCGCGAGGAAGGCGCGCAACGAGGTCGAGAAGATCGATCCGAGCGTGGGACGGGGCGGGGCTGAGGAGGGGGGCGAGGGCATCGTCAAAGCATCGTGCCGCTGAGGATCAAGTCGGCCGTCGAGAAGTAGATCACCAACCCGGTGACGTCGACCAGCGTGGCGACGAAGGGGGCGGAGGCGCTGGCAGGGTCGAAGCCGAGCCGACGCAGGACGAAGGGCAGCATCGAACCGGAGAGCGTGCCGAAGGTGACGACGCCGACCAGGCTGCACGAGACGGCCGCCGCCACGCGCAGGTAGTGTGGGCCGTAGGTATGGAACAACGCCTGCCAGAGGACGATGCGCACCAGCCCCAGCAGCGCCAGCACGCACCCCAGGCTGAAGCCCGCCGTGACCTCGCGGTGCATGATGCGCCACCAGTCACGCAGCTTGACCTCGCCGAGGGCCATCGCGCGAATGACCAGCGTGGCGGCCTGCGATCCCGAGTTGCCCCCGCTGGAGATGATCAGCGGCACGAAGAGCGCCAGCACCACCGCGCGCGCGATCTCCCGCTCGAAGTGCGCCATCGCGCTGGCGGTCAGCATCTCGCCGACGAAGAGCACGCTCAGCCAGACGGCCCGCGCGCGGATCATCGTCCAGAGGCTCGTCTGCATGTAAGGCGCATCGAGCGCGGCCAGACCGCCGAACTTGTGGACGTCCTCGGTGGCCTCCTCCTGCACGACGTCGACGATGTCATCGATCGTGACGATACCGCGCATGTGGCGCTCGGCGTCGAGCACGGGGACGGCGACCAGGTCCTGCTGCGCGATGATGCGCGCGACCTGCTCCTGGTCCATGTCCTCGGGGACGGTGACCACGTCGGTCTCCATCACGTCGCGCACCAGCGCCGTGGGGGCGGCGGTAAACAGATCGCGGAACGAGACCACGCCCAGCAGGTGCTGCTCCGCGTCGAGCACGTAGGCGTAGTAGAGCGTCTCCAGCCGCGTGCGGGCCTGGCGCCGCAGGTAGCTGATCGCCTCGTCGGCCGTCATGTCGGGTCGCATCCGCGCGAAGCGCGGGCTCATCAGGCCGCCGGCCGCGTCCTCGGCGTAGGCCAGCAGCGCCGTGACCTCGCGCCGCGTCGGATCGTCGAGCAGCTCCATCAGCGCGCGCCGCTGGTCGGTCGGCACCTCTTGCAGCACGTCGGCGGTGTCGTCGGGGGCCAGCATGCGCATCCAGAGGCGCCGCTCGCCCGCGGGTAGCCCGAGCAGGATGGTCGCCTGGTCCAGCGGCGCGAGCGCGAGGAAGAAGTCGTCGGCGCCCTCGGAGTCGAGCATGCGAAAGCCGAGCACGCGGTCCACCGGCGCGAGAATCGGCCAGATCTCGCGCAGATCGTCCAGGGCCAGGCGCTCACTAACGGGGGGAGAAGCCATCCACCCACCTCGACCGTCCTTCCCTATAGCCCTTCGTGATCGCCGGGTCACGCGCGAAGTGGGATCGAGCGCGGCGACCGTGGGCTCGTTTGTCAGCGGCGAAGGGCGCGTGTCATGATGCCGGCTCCCGACCATGAACCCTCCCACGATCCTTGTCGTCGATGACGAGCCGAGCAACCGCGAGTCGCTCGAGCGCATCTTCCGGCGCGAGGGCTTCGCCGTGGAGACCGCCGCGGATGGCGCGGCGGCGCTCGAGCTGCTGCGGCAGCGGCCGGTCAACGTGATCCTGACCGATCTCGTGATGCCCCAGATGACCGGCGTCGACCTGCTGAAGGCGGCCCGGGCGCTGGCGTCCGAGACCGAGGTCGTGTTGATGACCGCCTACGGCACCGTCGAAAACGCGGTCGAGGCGATGAAGCAGGGCGCCTACGACTTCGTCACCAAGCCGCTCAAGCGGGCGCAGATCGTGGCGGTGGTGCGGCGCGCGCTCGAGAAGCAGTCCCTGGTGGTCGAGAACCGGACGCTGCGAGCGCAGCTCGAGGCGACCCAGCGGCGGGCGATCGTGGGCCACGGGCTGACCTGGCGCCGGACGATGGAGCTGGTCGCGCAGGCGGCCCCCAGCTCGGCCACGGTGTTGCTCCTCGGCGAGAGCGGCACCGGCAAGGAGCTGCTGGCGCGGGCGATCCACGAGGGCAGCCCGCGGCGCGGTGGCCCCTTCATCGCGGTCAACTGCGCCGCCCTGCCGGACTCGATCCTGGAGGCCGAGCTCTTCGGCTACGAGCGGGGCGCCTTCACCGGCGCCGTGGCGCGCAAGGACGGGCGCTTCAGCCTGGCGCACGGCGGCACGCTCTTCCTCGATGAGATCTGCGAGGTCAGCCCGCAGGTCCAGGTCAAGCTGCTGCGCGTGCTGCAGGAGGGGGAGATCGACCGCCTGGGGGGGCGCACAGAGAAGGTCGATATCCGCCTCGTCGCGGCGACGAATCGCGATCTGGCGACGGAGGTCCGCGGCGGGCGCTTTCGCGAGGATCTCTACTATCGACTCAACGTCATCGCGGTGCATTTGCCGCCGCTGCGGGAGCGGCGCGAGGACATCCCGCTGCTGGCCGATTTCTTCTTGCGCCGCTACGCCGACAAGAACGGCAAGCGGCTGGAGGGCATCGCGCCCGCCGCCGGCGAGCGCCTGGCGCGGCACCATTGGCCGGGCAACGTACGCGAGCTGGAGAACGTGATCGAGCGGGCCGTGGTGCTGTGCAAGGGGCCGATGATCGACGAGGAGGACCTGCCGGCCGAGGTCCGCGGGGGCCTCGGTGGCGGCGCTGCCGGGTGCATCACGATCCCGATCGGCACGCCCATCGATGAGGTCGAGCGCCGCTTGATCATCGAGACCCTGGGCCACACCAAGGGCGACAAGCGGCTGGCGGCCCAGCTCTTGGGGATCGCGACGCGCACGATCTACCGGCGGCTCGAAAGTGCGCGCACCCTCCCGGCGGAGGGCGGTGACGACGCCCGTGACGACGCCTCGGCGGAGCTGCCCGCGACGTGACAACCTGGCGAGGGGTGGCCGGACGGCGTGCCAAATTGGCGGAGCGCCGGCTGACGACCGCGCGCTTCCGAGCAATTATCAAGTAATTGCGATGTCTTGAGAATCGCAGGTGATGGCACCTGGCTTGCTTTCCTTGAACCTCGGGCGGGTGTGCCGACGCAGCGTCGGGCCCCGCCTTCGGCGGGGTCCATGGAAGCCATCTTGCGCAAGCACTTCTGGGTCGTCTACCTGGCGCTGATCGCGCTCGGTGCCTATTTCGCGGCCCGTACGCTGTCAGAGCTGATCGCGGCGAAGATTCCAGTGCCCCACGCGAGGCCCGCACGGGCGGTGGCCTTTGCACCGCCACCGCAGCTCCCGCGCAGCATCGACTGGGCCGCTGTCGAGGCGCGCAATATCTTCTGCTCGACCTGTGCGCCCGCGGCCATGCAGGACCCGGCGGCCGACGCCGCCGCCGGCGTGGCTGGCGATGGGGTGGCGCCGAGCGAGCCCACCAAGAGCACCCTCAACCTCCAGCTGCTGGCGACGCTGGTGAGCGCGCGGGACGTGGCCTGGTCGCTCGCCGCGCTCTACGATCCCACGGCGGGTCGCACGCGGGTCTGCGGTATCGGCTCGGAGCTCGAGGGCCTGACGGTGACCGAGATCCGTGAGCGACGCATCGTCCTGCTGCAGGGCAGTCGTCACGAGTACCTCGAGCTCGGCGAGTCCGGCAACGCGAGCAACTCACCGACGCAGGTGCCGATGGCGTCGGCCATGTCGCCCTATGCTGCGGCGGGGCGCGGCACCGACGAGCTCGGGGCCCAGATCGCGTCGGGCGTACGGGCGACAGGGGGCACCAGCTGGGAGATCCAGCGCAGCGCGCTCAACCGCGTGCTGACCAACACGACCCTGCTGGCGCGCTCGGCGCGCATCATCCCGAGCATCCGCAACGGCAAGCCCGATGGTTTCCGCGTGGTCGGTATCCGTCCCGGCAGCCTCTACTCCTTGATCGGCATCCAGGATGGCGACCTGATCCAGGCGATCAACGGCTTGCCGATGACCACGCCCGAGGCCGCGCTCGAGGTCTACACCAAGGTGCGCAACGCCTCGCACCTGTCGATCAGCTTCAACCGTCTGGGGAAGCCCCTGACCCACGATTACGTGATTCGGTGAATCTATGACGATGCGCTCGCTGCTCGATCCCCAACGCCTCCCGAGACTGTTTGTCGCCGTGCTGCTGCTGGTGCTGGCCAGCGGCGGAGGCGCCCATGCTCAAGCGGCCGCGCCGCCGCCGGGGCCACCCGTTGCTGGGCCACTCGATCGGGTGGCGCGCCGCGATCTGCGCGAGGGCGACGCAGCGGGCGAGCGGGAGCGCCGGCGTCAGGCTCGCGCGTTGCGTCGGGCGCAGCGCGCGCTGGGGGTTGTCCCTGCGCCCGCGGGGGCTGCGTCCGCGCCGACCCCGAGCGCGCCGCCGCCGGTCGCGCCGCCCGCGCCGCCCGTGCTGTCGACGCCCTCCGCGCTCTCCGCGGCACCCGCAGCGGCCCCCGGCGAAGGAGCTGCAGCCCCGGGGGAGCGCGAGTTCAACGAGTGCTTGCGCGTGCCGGCCGGGCGTCGGATCAAGGTCACGCTCAAGCCCGAGTCGGATCTGGCCGACCTGGTCGGCTGGATCAGCGCGATGACGTGCAAGCAGTTCATCGTGGCTGCCGCGCTCCGGGGCCAGAAGGTGACGCTGGTTTCGCCCACGCCGGTGACCGCGGGGACGGCGTACCACGGCTTCATCAGCGCGCTGGAGGTGATGGGCCTGACCGTCGTGCCGGCCGGCCGGTACCTCAAGGTCGTGCAGAGCAACTGGGCCCTGCAGTCGCCGATTCCCACCTATGCGGAGGGCGACGGGCGTCGGCCGCCGAATAGCGACGAGATCGTGACGCAGATCGTTCGCGCGCAGCACGTCGACGTCAACGAGCTGCTGGTGGTGCTGAGCAAGCTCAAATCGCGCAACGGCGACGTCACGGCCTACAAGGCCACCAACTCGCTGATCATCACCGATAGCGGCAACAACATCCTGCGCATGATGAGGGTGCTGAAGGAGCTCGATGTCGAGCTCGGCGGCGAGAAGATCTGGATTGTTCGCATGCGCTCCGCCGAGGCGGAAGAGGTGCTGAAGATTCTGCAGCAGGTCTTTGGGCCCCAGGGCGCGCAGCCGGCGCTGCCCCAGCTGCGGATGAAGCGCGGGCGCGAGGGCGAGCCGCCAGCGCCGCCGGTCGAAGGCGCGGAGGTCGACGAGCTGGGCACGGTCAGCGTCTCGAAGATGGTCGCGGACCCGCTCACCAACTCGCTGATCATCGTCGCCGCGCCGGCCTCCTACCTGCAGATCGCGTCGCTGATCAAGCGCCTCGATGTCGAGAGCGAGGGTGTCAACCAACGGATCCACGTCTACAACCTGGAGAACGGCTCGGCGGAGGAGGTGGCCACCACCCTCTCCAGCCTGACGTCCGGCGGGGCGCGATCGAGCGCGACCCCCGGTGCGGCGACCTTGTTCGAGGGTGAGGTCAAGGTCACGGCCGACAAGGCGACCAACTCGCTGGTGATCGTGGCCTCGACCAAGGACTACCTCAACACCCGACGCGTGATTCAAGAGCTCGATGTCCCGCGGCGCCAGGTCTTCGTCGAGGCGGTGATCATGGAGGTCTCGCTGAGCAAGGACCGCAAGCTCGGGCTGGGGTTCCACGGCGGTCTGCAGGTCGGAAAGACCACCAAGACCTTGCTCTTCGGCGGCCTCTTCGGACCGGACGCCAGCTCGCTCGCGCTGAGCCCGAGCCTGTTGAACGGCCTGGCCGCGGGCGCGCGGGGCACTGAGATCCCGGACTCGGGTAAGCTGCTGGGCCTTCCCGGCAACATCCCCGCCTTCGGCATCGTGCTCCAGGCGCTGCAGACCAGTGGCGACGTCAACGTGCTGTCGTCGCCGCACCTGCTCACCACCGACAACCAGCAGGCGGAGATCACGGTCGGCGAGAATCTCCCCTTTCCTGCCGGTGTGCTCGGTGGACTGGGCCAGCTTGCGGGTCAGGCCGGCGCGGCCGGGCTGACGAACTCGCTGCTGCCGTCGATCTCGGTCCAACGGCAGGATGTCGCGCTCAAGCTACGCATCACGCCGCACGTCAACGCCAGCGACATGGTGCGACTCGAGATCGAGCAGGAGGTCTCCGACGTCACGGATCGCAGCAGCACCCTCGGCCCGACGACGGCGAAGCGCGAGGTCAAGACGACCGTCGTCGTGCGCGACCAGCAGACCGTGGTGATCGGCGGCCTGATGAAGGACGCCGTGAGCCAGAACGAAACCAAGATCCCGGTGCTCGGCGACATCCCGATCCTGGGGGCGCTCTTTCGCCAGACCCAGCGCTCGGTGAAGAAGACCAACCTGATCATCGTGCTGACGCCCTACGTGATTCGCGACCAGGGCGACCTGCGCCGGATCTTCGCCACCAAGCTGGAGGAGCGGCGGGAGTTCATCGAGCGCTACACCAGCTTCAGCGCGCCCGAGATCACGCACGCCATCGACTTTCGCCACAAGCACGGGTTGCTCGCCGAGATGCATCGCGTCGGGCTGCAGGCCGACGAGGACGCGGCCTTGCTCGATCAGGCGCGCAAGGCGACCGAGGAGCGGGTCGTACCGATGGACCTGCCGCGCACGGGCCCGAGAGTGCCGGCGAGCGAGCCCGCAGCGACGGCACCGGTCGAGCGCAGTGCGGACGAGGCTGCGACACCGGCACCGTCCGGCGAGCCGCCGCCCGGCCGGTCCGGTCCGCCCGGGTGGCCTCGGCGACCGGTGCCCGGCCGATGACGCAGGAGCAGGCCTTCGCCGCGATCCTGCTGCGCGATAGCACGCTGACGCGCGAGCAGCTCGAGCAGGCGGCCGAGTCGCAACGGCTGGAGGGCGGCACGCTGGCCGAGGCGCTGCTGCGGCTGCGAGTCTTGCCCGAGGAGCAGGTGCTCCGCGCGCTGGCGCAGCACCTGGCGTTGGAGTTCACCAGCCACCTCGACGCCGAGGCGGTCGACGCCAGCTTGCTAGCGAACCTGCCGATCAACTTCGCCAAGACCCACCTGGTACTGCCCCTGCACCGCGACGACGGCCGCATCCGCGTGGCGCTGGCCAACCCACACGCGATCTTCGCCGCCGACGATCTGCGCACGCTGCTGGGGGCCGAGATCTTGCCGGTGCTGGCGACCAGCGAGCGCGTGCTCGACCTGATCAATCGCGTCTACGCCAAGCGCACCAGCACGGTGGAGCTGGAGGAGAACGAGGAGTTCCAGGGCAACGCCGAGGAGCTGGTCGACATCATCGACGTCACGGACGAGGCGCCGATCATCCGCTGGGTCAATTCGCTGATCTTTCAGGCCATCAAGGAGCGCGCCTCGGACATCCACGTCGAGCCCGGCGAGCGCGAGGTGGTGGTGCGCTACCGCATCGACGGCGTGCTCTACGAGGTGCGGCGCGCCAACCGCAACTACCTGCCGAGCATCGTGGCGCGCGTGAAGATCATGGCGGGCCTCAACATCGCCGAGAAGCGCCTGCCGCAGGACGGTCGCATTCGCCGCCGCATCGCCGGCAAGGACATCGACATGCGCGTGGCGACGGCGCCGACCGCGCGCGGCGAGCGGGTGACGATTCGTCTGCTGGACAAGTCGACGGTGGTGTTGAATCTGGCGGAGATCGGGCTCGATCCCGCGCATCTGACGCAGATCAACGAGCTGATCCGGCGTCCCAATGGCATCCTGCTGGTGACCGGCCCGACCGGCAGCGGCAAGACCACGACGCTCTATGCTGCGCTCTCGGCGATCAACACGCCTGACAAGAACATCCTGACGATCGAGGATCCGGTCGAGTACCAGCTCGAGGGCATCAGCCAGACGCAGGTCAACCCGAAGATCGAGCTCACCTTCGCCAACGGGCTGCGCTCGTTTCTGCGCCACGATCCCGACGTGATCATGGTCGGCGAGATTCGCGATCTCGAGACGGCGGAGATCGCGATCCAGGCCTCGCTGACCGGCCACCTCGTGTTCTCGACGCTGCACACCAACGACGCGCCCAGCGCCATCACCCGCCTGGTGGACATGGATGTCGAGCCCTTCCTCGTGGCCTCGTCGGTGATCGGGCTGGTGGCGCAGCGGCTGGTGCGCAAGGTCTGCCCCGAGTGCAAGCGCTTGCGCGCCGCGACGGCCGACGAGATCGCCGGGCTCGGGCTGAGCGTCGAGCAGTTCCGCTCGGAGGCGGCGGGCGATCATCCCTTCAACGATGCCAAGCGGCCGGCGCCGCCGCCGGGAATGGTCTACCAGGCGGTCGGCTGCCCGGCCTGCCTCGACACGGGCTACGCCGGGCGCGTCGGCATCTACGAGCTGATGCTGCTGGGCGAGGAGGTGCGGGCGCTGGTGCTCAAGCAGTCCGATGCCAACGCGATCAAGCGGGCGGCCGTGGCAGCGGGGATGCGGACCTTGCGGATGGACGGCGCGCGCAAGGTGATCTGCGGGATGACGACGATCGAGGAAGTGATGCGCGTCACGCAGGAAGACGCGGTCTGACGCGATGCCGGCCTATGCCTACAAGGCGCTCGATGCCCGGGGGCGGAGCCGCAACGGCACGCGGGACGCCGACAGCCCGCGCGTGTTGCGCGCGCTCTTGCGCAAGGAGGGGGTCTTCGTCACCGAGCTGCACGAGACGCACGCCACCCCGGTGGCCCGCGGCGGCACGCTCGGTCGCGACGTGGATTGGCGGCGCTGGTTCGACCGCGTGGAGCCGCGCGACGTGGGGGTGCTGACGCGACAGCTCGGGACCCTGCTGCGCGCGGGCATCCCGCTGACCGAGGCGCTGCAAGCGCTGCTCGAGCAGAATACGTCGCAGCAGCTGGGCCGGGTGCTGGCGGAGGTACGGACCCGCGTCAACGAAGGCACCTCGTTGGCCGAGGCCCTGGCGGTGCACGGCGCGATCTTCCCCGAACTCTACGTCAGCATGGTGCGGGCGGGCGAGGCCGCGGGGAACCTCGAGCAAGTGCTGCTGCGGCTGGCCGACTTCATGGACGCGCAGGTGCGGCTGCGCGGCAAGGTCGTCGGGGCCCTGACCTACCCGGCCGTGCTGCTCGGGGTGGCGACGATGGCGATCTTCATGCTGATGAAGGTCGTCGTGCCCAAGGTGACGGCGATCTTCGCCGACGTCGGTCAGGCGCTGCCCTGGTACACGCGGCTGCTGGTGGCCAGCAGTGAGCTGGTCAGCGGCTACTGGTGGTTGCTGGCGGCGCTCGCCTTCGGCGTCTGGCGGCTGTTCGCGCGCTGGCGGCGCACGCCGAAGGGCCGCCTGCACTGGGACCGTTTGGTGCTCGGGATGTGGCTGGTCGGCCCCTTGGCGCGAATGGTGGCGATCAGTCGCTTTGCTCGCACGCTCGGCACGATGCTCGGCGCCGGCGTGCCCTTGCTCCAGTCGCTGGAGATCGTGAAGGCGATTCTCGGCAATCGCGTGCTGATGGATGTCGTGGACCAGGCGCGGGCGGCGATCCGCGAAGGCGAGAGCATCGCCGAGCCGCTGGCGCGCAGCGGGCAGTTCCCGCCGGTCGTGACGCGGATGATCGCGGTGGGTGAGCGCTCGGGACAGCTCGAGAGCATGCTCGCGACGGTGGCGGATTCCTATGAGACCGAGGTCGACCTCAAGCTGGGGCGACTGACCACGGTGCTCGGTCCGCTGATGATCGTGGTGATGGGCGGCATGATCGGCTTCATCGTGTTCTCGATCTTCATGCCGATCTTCCAAATGAACGACCTGATCGGTGGCGAGTAGGCGCGCTGGTGGCGCCGCGGAGGAGACGATGGAACGAGCTCAGGACAACGGGGCGATCGGTGGTTGGTGGCGCAGGGTGCGGGGCTCGCGGGCCGCGCTGGCGCGCCGGCGGCGGACGCGGGGCGCCAGCGACGGCTTCACCCTGATCGAAATCATGGTGGTCGTGATGATCATCGGGTTGATCGTCGGCTCGGTCGGCTTCGTCGCCTTCAACAAGTTCAAGAAGGCGCAGGTCAAGAACGCTCAGGCGATCGTCAAGACGGTCGAGGGCGCGATCGAGATGTACATGATGGACCACAACGGCGAGTGCCCCAAGGACCTGTCGGAGCTGCGCTCGCAGCGCATCCTGACCAAAGAGCCGAAGGACCCCTGGAACGAGATGATCGTCTTCCGCTGCCCTGGGGAGAAGAACAGCGACGGCGCCGACGTGCTCTCCAAGGGCCCCGACAAGAAGGAAGGTACGGAGGACGACCTGAAGAACTGGGACGAGTAGGAGCCGCGCGTGACCGCCACCTCTACCGTGCCCGCGCCCGTCGCGCTCGCCGTCGCCGTACCGGGCAGGATCGTCGGTGCGGCGCTGCGCGCGGCTGGTGCCCGGCCGGTCGCGCGGGCGGCCCGCAGCCCGGTGGCCGGCTTCACGCTGATCGAGCTGATGGTGGTGTTGGCGCTGATGGCGCTGATGATGGGTGCGGCGACCGTTTCGTTGCGCTCGGTGCTGCAGAGCGAGCTGCGTAGCGCGGCCGCACGGACGGCCGCCGCGCTGGCGGCCGCCTTCGATCGCGCGGCGATCAGCGGACGGACGGTGCGGGTGGCGCTCGACCTCGATCGGGGCGCGCTGTGGCTCGAGACCGCCAATCGCGCGGTGGCGCTGGTGGCGCCGCGCGAAGGGCACGCGGGTCCCGCGGAGGCGGCGGGGGCGGGGGCGACGCCCGCGACCGAGGAGCAGAGCGCGGAGGAGGGCGAGGAGGAGGCAGCGGAGGGCGAGCCCGAGGCCGGCGCGACGGCAGCACCTTTACCCTTCGGGCTGGGCGGCGGGACCGAGGACGAGGCGGCGGGCATCGATCCCCAGGCGCTGTTGGCGGCGCACGAGCGCGACCTCGCCCCCGTGCGGCGTCCGCCGCCGGCCTTTCGGGCGGTCAAGGGCGCGGCGGGAAAGCCTCAGCGCCTGGGCCGCGGGGTCGAGGTCGAGGCCGTGCTGACGCCGCGCCTCGAGGAAGCGCAGGCCAAGGGCGTGGCGTATGTCTACTGCTTCGCACAGGGCCAGGCCGAGCCGGCGGTCGTCGTCCTGCGCAGCGGCGAGGAGAGCTACTACTCGGTGACGTTACACCCGCTGAGCGGTCGCGCTCGGGTGCATGCCTGCCGCGTGGCGCTGCCGCGCGACTTCGGTGACGAGGAAGCCGCGGCGCTGCTCGATGGCCGCGACCCCTGTGAGGGACGCTGATGCCACGCCACGCGCACGAGCCAGGGCGAGCGGCCCAGCCGGCGGCGGCGGAGGCGACCGGCTTCACGCTGGTCGAGGTGATGGTGGCGCTGGCGATTCTGGCGCTGGCGCTGACGGTCGTGGCCGAGGCGCAGCAGGCCGGCATGCGCAGCACCCGGCGGGCGCAGTTGTTGACGACGGCGACGATGTTGGCGCGCGAGAAGATGATCGACGTCGAGGAGCGGCTGTACGAGCACGGCTTCTCGCAGTTCGAGGAGGAGCAGGAGGGGGACTTCCGCGCCGAGGGGCTGGAGCAGTTTCGCTATCACGTGCGCATCGACAAGGTCGAGCTGCCGAGCGGCCTCGACGCGCAGGCCCTCGCGGGAGCGCTCGGCGGCGCTGGGGGCGCCAGCGGCTCAGGCAGCCCCGGCGGTTCGGGCGGCTCCGGCGGTGGAACGAGTGGTGCCACGGCCATCGGCGGTCAGCTGCTCGGCAGCCAGATGGAGCTGTTCCGCAAGGTGCTCGAGCAGTCGATTCGCCGCGTCTCGCTGCAGGTGCTGTGGCGCGAAGGCCGCAGTCAGCAGCGCGTTCAGCTCGACGCCTATTTCACCGACCCGTCGCAGGTCGGCGGTGGCATGATGCCAAACCTGGGAGCGCTGGGGGCAGGCCAACGGGGCGTTGGGGTGTCGCCGTGAAGCCCGCGGGCGCGCTGCGTTCGTGCGGGCCAGGTCTTGGGGCCCCGACACGCGGGCGCGCCGGTCGCGGCGAGCGCAGGAGACCGCTCCCCGTCGACGATGGTCGCGCGGGCTTCACGCTGATCGAGGTGCTGCTGAGCCTGGCGATCATGGCGATGATGGTCGCGCTGGCCTGGGGCTCCTTCTCCTTCACGGCGCGCAGCAAGAATGCGAGCGAGCGCTCGATCGCCCGCTATCAGCAGGTGCGCACGGCGCTCAACCGCATCGCGCGCGAGCTGGCGATGGCCTACCTCTCGAAGAACGACCAGGTCGGCGCGCTGCGTCCGCGGACGCTCTTTGTGGGCAAGCGCGGCGGCAGGGTCGATGAGCTGACCTTCTCGACCTTGGCGCACGTGCGGCTGCGCGAGAACGCGCGGGAGTGCGATCAGAGCGTCTTGCGCTACTCGGTCGCGGCCGAGGGCCCGGGGCGCGCGGGCCGGCAACGCTTGCTGCGGCGCGAGAGCCGGCGGCTGGGCAGCGATCGTGAGGCCGACGAGGACGGTGCGGCCTATGTCGTCCTCGACGACCTCCGGTCGCTGCGCTTCGAGTATTACGATGCGCCGGCGAAGGAGTGGCGTGAGGAGTGGAGCACGGTGGCAGCCGACGGTCAGCCCGACCGCCTGCCCGACATTGTCCGTATCGTCGTGACGGTGCTCGACGAGCGCGAGCGCGAGCAGACCTTTCGCACGGCCGCGCGCACCTTCCTGAGGGATCCGCTGTGGGTGTCATCCGCCGTCGACTGAGCCAGAACGAGCAGGGCGTGGCCCTGGTCGCGGTGATCGTGATGGTCGCCGTGATCGGCGCGTTGAGCGCCGACTTCGCCTTCGGGGTGCGCGTCGACTACGCGGCGGCCTCGAACGCCCGCGACGAGCTGCGCGCCCACTACCTCAACCGCTCGGCGATCAACCTGGGCCGGCTGCTGCTGCGCATCCAGACGCAGCTGATCGAGCCCAACCGGCAGCTCTTGGGCGGCTTCGACCTGCAGCTGCCCGACTACGCCTCGACGCTCTTGGCGGCGTTCCAGGGGGGAGAGGGTGCGGAGCTGCTGGGGGGGCTCTTCGGGGTCGCGGCCGGGGACATTCGCGGTCTCGGGCTGGGGACCGGCGAGTTCGAGCTGCAGATGCAGAGCCTCGATGGTCGGCTGAACCTCAACTGTGCGGGCGGCCCGAATCCGGGCGCGCCGGCGGTGTTGCGGCTGGCGGCGGGCCTCGCGGCGCTGCTGGCGCCGCGACGCTACGATCACCTCTTCGAGCACCTGGACAGCAAGGGTCAGTACAACGACCGCTTGACCGTGCTGCGGGCCATCATCGATTGGGCGGACCAGGATCAACAGCTCTTCGGCGGCAGCGCGGCCGAGGACTACCGCTACGAGGAAGGCAAGGACGGCTATCACACCAAGAACCAGTACTTCGATACGCTGGAGGAGCTGCGGCTGGTGCGTGGGGTCGACGAGGACTTCATGACGGCCTTTGCCGAGCAGCTGACGGTTTACGGGGGGTGCCGGCCCAACGCGGCGCTGATGGGCATGCCGACGATCATGGCGCTGATCGCCCAGTACGCGGCGGTGCCGACCGACCCCGGGCTCGAGTATCGCAACCTGGCCCTGCTCGCACGCTACGTCTACGAGATCGGCCAGCTCCGTGGCTTCAGCAAGGTCAAGGACCTGATCGACGCGGTCGAGGACCCGATGGGCCAGCTCAGCCTTGGCAGCGCCATCGCCGGCCTGCTGACTCAGGGCAAGTCCGAGCCGCCGGCGGGGTTGCCGCCCGTGACGGGGGTCAAGCTCTCGCCCAAGGTCGAGGAGGCCATCGTCGCCGGCCAGCCGCGCCGGGTCTGGCGCCTGGTGGCGCAGGCGACGGTCGGTCGGGTGCAGAAGCGGCTGACGACGGTCTGGGACCAGGGCCTGATTTCGATGCAAGCGGGTCGCGCCAACAGCGGACCGGGCGGCTTCGTCTATTGGCGAGAGGAATAGCTCGATGAGTCAGCGCGTGTTCGGCATCGATTTCGGTGCGCACAGTGTCAAGGTCGCGGAGCTGGAGGTCGGCTTTCGCGCGGTGCACCTGGCGCGCCTGCAGACCTTGGAGCTGCCCGCCGGGGCCGGCAGCACGCTCGCGCGTGGTCTGCAGGTGCTCGGTGACGCGGTCAAGCTGTCCCCCGGCGATCTGCTCAGTGTGGGGCTGCCGGGCGACCGCGTGCTGATGCGCTTGCTCGACGTGCCCTTCACCGACGCGCGCCGGGTGCACGCCCTGGTGGGCAGCGAGCTCGCGGACGACCTGCCGTGGGAGCTGGACGAGCTCGTCTTCGATCAGCGGGTGGTGCGAGCGGGCGGCAAGGGCCTGGCCGGGCAGGTGCTCGTGGCAGCCGCGCGCCACGATGAGCTGAGCGAGCTGATCGCGCAGCTGGCCCAGGCCGGCCTCGCGCCCCAATGCCTGACCGTTGCGGCGTCGAGCTACGGTAGCCTGTTGCGCCGTCTCGGCGAGGAGCAGACTGTGCTCGTCGCCGATCTCGGCCATCTTCACACCAACCTGGCGCTGATCGAGGGCGGCCAGACGCTGCTCGCGCGCTCGGTCTCGCGTGGTGGCCATCAGATCACAGAGGCGCTGCGGCGCACGTTCCAGCTCGGCTACCACGAGGCCGAGCAGTTCAAGCACGCCCATGCGCGCGTGGTCGACGACCCGCAGCCGCTCGGCGCCAGCGAGCGCCGCGTGGCCTTGGTGACCGCGCAGGCGATTGCCCCGCTGGTCGGCGAGGTGCGCCGGACGCTGGAGCTGGCGGCCAGTCGGCTCGCGCTGCGGCCCGAGCGCGTGCTGCTCTGCGGTGGCACGGCCCAGCTGCAGGGCTTGAGCAGGTACCTCGCGATCGAACTCGAGCTCCCCGTCGAGCTGCTGAGCCTGGCCGCGGACCCGGATCTCGGGCCGACCGACCTCTCCCCTGAGGCGCAGCTGGTCGGCGCGTTGCCGCTGGCCCTGGCGCTCGAGCACGGCCGCCGGCAGGCGCTCGATCTGCGCAAGGACGAGCTCGCCTTCCAGACCAGCCGTTCGTTGGCGCGCGAGAAGGCGCTGCCGCTCGGGATCGGCCTGGCCGTCGTGCTGCTGCTCGCCACGCTGAGCGCGTGGGCCTCGCTCGACGCCGTACGCAGTGAGCATGCGGCGCTGAGCGTGGAGCTCGAGCGCACGACGCGTCGCATCCTCGGCGAGGCGGTGGCCGATCCGGAGCTGGCGTCGCGCCGGGTGCGGACGGGCGCGCGAGCGAACAAGCACGAGATCCGCCTGACCACCGCCGCCGACGTCTTCGGCATGATCGCGGAGCGCGTGCCGGCGCGGGGCCAGGTGCAGCTCGACGTGACCCGACTCGAGATCAAGCCCGGCAAGACGCTGCTGCGGGGCACGGCCGAGACGCGCAAGGCGGTGGGGGAGGTGGTGGAGGCCCTGCAGCAGGAGCCGTGCTTCGGCGAGGTCAGCTCGGGGCGCATCTCCGAGGTGGCGGAGGGCAAGAAGCAGTTCGCGCTGACCCTGACGACGGGCTGCTTCTGACGCTGCCGGCGGAGGAGAGGACACGATGGCGATGCGAGGAATCGGCTGGATCGACGGACTGCTCGACGACGCGCGCGGGGCCTATCAGCGCCTGGCGGCGCGCGAGCGCCTGGCCGTGACGGCGCTGGCCGTGGCGCTGGGCCTCTTCATCGTGCTGGGCGGTTCGTACCTGCTGCTGAGCGAAATCTCCGAGCTCGGCGAGCAGAGCCACGCGATGCGGCGGGCGCTGATCGAACTCGAGCGCTATCGCGAGCCCTACCTGCAGGCGCAGCAGCAGCAGCAGGCGCTGGCGCAGCGCATCCCCGCCGTGGCGCTCGAGCTCAACGAGTTCCTCGAGGGGGCCGCCTCGGCGGCCGGCGTCAAGATCGACGAATCGTACGAGACGCAGGCGGCCGAGGTCGGCCTTTACCTGCGGAGCGGGCTCGAGGTCAAGCTGCGCAAGGTGACGATCGGAGCGCTCGGCAAGCTGCTGCGCCGCATCGCCGCGACGCCCCAGCACCTGGTGCAGATCCGGGAGCTGGGCGTCAGCACGCGCTGGGGCCGGCCCGACGAGCTCGACGTCGAGCTGGTGGTGGCGACCTACAGTCGCCGGCCGCCGAAGCCCGCGACCGGCGCTGGCGCGCCGCGCGAGGGAGGATAGAGCAGATGCGACTCGGCCCGCGTACGCATAGGGCGCTCAAGCTGACCGGCTACGTCAGCTGGGCGCTGGTGTTGTTCGTGCTCTTCCTCTACCGCACCCTGCCCCTGCACCGCGTGCAGGCCCTGGTCGAGGGTCAGACCTTCGTCTTCGGCGAGTGGAGCGTCGAGGTCGCCTCGATCGGCGGCCTCAGTGCGCGGCCGCCCTTCGCGCTGACCGTCGAGGGGCTGCAGTTGCGCGTGCGGCAGCTCCCGGGTCGGGCGCGGCGGGCGGCCTACGGCGGTGGGTCCAACGCCGTGCTCGCGTCCGCCTCGCCCGGCGGAGGCGCGGGTGCTCGGACGCAGCCGGTGACGATCGATGAGCTGAGCGTCGCGATCGGG
Organism: Pseudomonadota bacterium; assembly: GCA_016702545.1. Classification (GTDB taxonomy): domain Bacteria; phylum Myxococcota_A; class Polyangia; genus JADJTL01. Next base: position 44,754 of record JADJDT010000014.1, read on the forward strand.
CTGTCGACGGTGCAGGCCGTGATGGCGCGGGGCACGCTGCCGGAGGTGCTGGCCCAGGGCGACGTCGACGTCACGCTGCGCGGGCTCGGCGGTGAGGCGGAGCTGAGCTACCGCGCGACGCCGCGCGGGGGCGCGCGGCTCCAGCTCGAGGTCGATGGCCTCGAGGCCCGGCAGCTGCCGCAGCTGCAGGCGCTCGGTCCGCCCGTCAGCGGGCGGATCAGCGGTGCGATCGATCTGCGCGCGCCCGGCGGGCGCTGGGCCGAGGCCGCGGGGACGATCGATGTGCAGTGCGACGGGCTGGCGATGGGCGATGGCAAGACGAAGCTGGTCGTGCCGAGCAATCCGCTGCTGGCGCTCGGTCTGACCTTTCCGCGCCTCCGGCTGGGCCGGCTCAATGGGCGCATCAGCGTCGAGAAGGGGGTGGTCCAGCTCGGCGGGTTGTCGCTGCGCAGCCCCGACCTCGAGCTGCGGGTGGAGGGCACGATTCAGCTGCGCGATCCGCTGCTCTTCTCCGTGGTCGAGGCCTTCGCCCAGCTGCGTATCAGTGAAGAGCTGACGCGGCGTGAGCCGACGCTCTTCGGCCCACTCGATCTGGCGCTGGGCGCGGCGCGTCGCCCCGATGGCTTCTTCGGCCTGCGCATCTCGGGCGCCCTGCGCGCCCCGCTCGTCATCCCCAGCCAGCAACCCGCCCGCGGCTAGGCCCAAAACAAGCGCGTCCCGCGCTCGTTTTGGCCTAGATATGATTCAGGGGGCTTTCGCAAAGCCCCCTCGTCGCGGGGAGTAAATCCCCGCGACTTCACCCCACAACGCTCGCCTGTCGGCTCGACTAGCCCGAAAACAAGCGGCTTGCGCCAAAAGGCGCTTGTTTTCGGGCTAGGCCCGCGGGGCTGGGGTTCGCAAGCCCGCGCGTGGGGACTGAAGTCCTGTCAGGCGACTGTGCTGCGCGAGGCCGCTCCCGGCGGCGTGGCCCGATGGCTCGAAATCCCTACGTTCCTGCACGGCGAGGCGGCGTGTTGGCCATCGGCAGGATTCGTGCATGGGTCCGACATGCTGGGTGGCGTGCTCCGGACCCGCGCGCCTGACGCGCTGGGTCGGCCCCTGGGATGGATGCGACGCCGCAAGGCCGACCGGGAGGATACCCTGCATGCGCTACCCAAACCGTTGGTTCGCCGTGCTGCGGCGTCCGGCAGACCGGCTCACCCTGCTGCTCGCGCTGCTCGTGCCCTTCGGCCTGGCGTGTGCGGGATCTGTCGGGCAGGGGGGGCAGCCCAGTGATCCCGACGCTAGCAATGGGCGGGTGCCGATGGCTGGCGCGCCACCGACGGATGGTCCGGTGGCGACCGCGGGTGGTTCCGTCGTCGCAGGCGCCGACCGTGAGTCCGCGCGCCTCCCACAAATCGACTTCGCCGGGCTCGGCCCCCAAGACGCCACCGTCGCTGCTGGAGGCGCTGGAGCCGAGCTCGTCCAGGCGGACGATGCCCGGGTCACGTCGCGGGTGCGCCTCTTCCGGCTGTGGAGCGGCCTGGCGACCGACCACTTCTACACCACCTCGATCGCCGAGCGCGACCTGGCCGTGCGCGACCTGGGGTATGTGCTCGAAGACGAGCTGATCTACGTCCACGACACGGCAGGTGACGGCCGCCGACCGCTACACCGCTACTACAGCGAATTGGAGACCGACCACTTCTACACCGCGCTGGGAGATGGCGGGTCCATCCCCGGCTACGTCTACGAGGGGATCGCCTGCTACGTCTATGTCACGCCCGGCGATAACCGGGTGCGCCTCTTTCGCCTCTGGAACGCGAGCTCCAGGGATCACGGCTACAGCACGCGGGCGAGCTCGGCTCCCGGCTATGCCGCCGAGCCCTGGGAGCAGATCTGGGTCTACGATAACTTCGGCTACTACGGTTTCTTTTACACCGATTACACGGCGAGCAACCACGACCTGGCGCAGCTCCGACAATGGACGAACACCGGCTTCGCGTCCTCGATGGCCCAGCTCGAGGTCTTGCTCGCCTTCGGCTTCGAGCGCGTCATCTACAGCTTCGACCCCTATGCGGTGCTTCCGCGGGTCGGGGTGGATCCGGGTTCGCCGGAGTTCCGCGCGCGGTACTTCGCGGCCCTTCGCGAGGCGCTCGGCGGCCTGCGGCAAGCGCTCGCGGGGCGTGGGTATCTCGGCCGCGTGACCGACTTCTACATTGCTGACGAACCCGCCCTGCACCGCGACCTGTTCAAGGACCAGGCCTTTCTCGACCGCTACGCGGACGAGTTCAAGGGGGCCTTCCCGGCTCAGCGGCTGTGGGCGGCCTTTGCGCAGGTGTTGCCGAGCCAACCGCACCTCAATCCACCCCCGCGGCTCGATGGCGTGGTGGTCGATCCGTATTTCTGGGATCAGGGGCTCGCGGTGGATGCCGTGAGCAAGTACCTCTACGAAGCTCATCCCAACTCGGCTCTCAATTGGGCCAAGCAGTTCGACAAGCCGATCATCGTCGCTGGGCACGCCATGTATCCTGTCCGGAACGACCTGGTCGAGCGTGAGTATCAGGTGCTCCGGAATGACCCGGCGGTGATCGGCCTGGTGTGGTTCATCTACGATAAGACCTTCGTCTCCGGCGGCGCGGGACAGCACCCAGCCCTGGTCGACTTCATTCGTGGGCTCAGGGTGGTGCCCTGAGGACCCTCGACCGGGTGTGCGGGCCAAACTCGAGGCCAGCATCCCAATCGCCGTGATCCGCTGAGCAGGTTGCCCCTGCCGCGCTCCGCGTCCGCGCCGCCAGCGACCGCAGCCGGAGCCCGCGGACATCGGCAGAGGGGCCGAGGGTGGCAACCCCCCGGTCGTTCTGCCGATAACGCGGCGCCGCCGGAGGCTCGCGTTCGCCGTCCCGGGGGCCAGGAGGGTCATCCATGGCGCGGTTGCCGGAGCACGTCGAGCACGTCGAGCACGTCGAGCACGTCGAGCACGTCGAGCAGGGAGGGGGCCGCGCGGGCCCTGCGGGGGTGAAGCTGAAGCGGGACGGTTGCCGCGAATTGGTCGGGCAGGACCCGGCGCTGGAGCGGGTGCGCGAGCGCATCGCGCGCTTCGGGCCGACGCAGCTTCCGGTGGTGATCGTGGGCGAGACGGGCACCGGCAAGGAGCTGGTGGCCCGCGCCCTGCACGAGGCGAGCGGGCGGCGCGACGGCCCCTTCGAGGCCGTCAACTGTGCCGCGATTCCACGCGAGCTGGCGGAGAGTGAGCTCTTTGGCCACGCGCGTGGGGCCTTCACCGGGGCGCTGGTGAGCTACGCGGGTGCCCTCCGCCGTGCGGACGGGGGCACGCTCTTTCTCGACGAGATCGGGGAAATGCCGCGATCGATGCAGCCGAAGTTGCTGCGCGCGCTCGAGGAGGGCAGGGTGCGCGCGGTCGGCGCCGAGGCGCCGCAGCGAATCGATGTGCGCATCGTGGCCGCCACCAACCGCGACCTGGCGCGCGAGGCTGAGCAGGGGCACTTTCGTCTCGACCTCTATCACCGGCTGGCGGTGGCGATCATTCCCTTGCCCGCGCTGCGCGAGCGGGTCGAGGACATCCCGCTGCTCGTCGAGCACTTCCTGGCGCGCGCCAGCGCGCGTGAGGGCCTGCCTCCGCCGCGACTGGCCGCTGACGTCCTGCCCTATCTGCAGCGCCGCGCCTGGACCGGCAATGTGCGGGCTCTGCGCAACGCGGTCGAGCGCGCGCTGATCGCCGGTGGCCGCGTGCTGCAGCGGCAGGACTTCGAGGTGACCGCGGTGCATCCGGCGTTGGCGCATACGGCCCAAGAAGGGCACGTGTGCTATCAGGGCCGCAGCTTCGCCGCGGTGCGGCGGGAGATCTACGTGCGCGTGCTACGGCAGCACGGCGGCAAGCGCGTGGCCGCCGCGGCCGCGCTCGGCATCGCCAAATCGACCTTCTCCGACCATCTGCGGGCGATGGACATCGAGTAACGCAGGAGGTCGCGAGTGGGCCGAGCGCGGCGCGGGCTGCCAGCCTGGCGCAGCCAGGCGCGGATCGGCCGGCGGCGGGCGCCGGGCCTGGGGGGGGGGGGGGGGGGGGGGGGGGGGGGGGGGGGGGGGGGGGGGGGGGGGGGGGGGGGGGGGGGGGGGGGGGGGGGGGGGGGGGGGGGGGGGGATGTCCTTGATCCGCTCGGCCATCGTCGTCGCCAGGGGCACCATGCGGCCCAGGGAGCGGTAGAGGTCCTTCATCGTCAGGTCGCGCTGCTCGCTGAAGGCATTGAACATCGCCGAGAGCACCACCTGCTCGAGCTCGGCGCCGTTGAAGTTGACCGTCGACTTGGCCAGGCTGACGAGGTCGAAGTCGGCCGGCGGCTTGCCCCGCTTGGCCAGGTGCACGGCGAGGATCTCGATCCGTTCCGGCTCGCCGGGCAGGTCGACGAAGAAGATCTCGTCGAAGCGTCCCTTGCGCAGCAGCTCGGGCGGCAGCTTGTCGATCTCGTTGGCCGTCGCCGCCACGAAGACCATCTGCTCCTTCTCCTGCATCCAGGTCAGGAACGAGGAGAAGATGCGCGTGCTGAGGTTAGCCCCCTCGGTGCCATGGGTGCCAACCAGCGCGGTCTCGATCTCGTCGATCCACAGCACGCAGGGTGCGATGGCCTCGGCGGTGCGGATCGCGCGCTCGAGCGTACGCTCGGGCGTGCCGGCGACCGCGCCATAGATCCGGTTCATGTCGAGCCGCACCAGCGGCATGTGCCAGTAGGTGCTGACCGCCTGCACGGCCATCGACTTGCCGCAGCCGCTGATGCCGGTCACGAGCAAGCCCTTGGGGGCGTCGAGGCCGAAGGCCGCCGCCTCGCGGCTGAAGAAGCGCTGGCGCTGCTGCAGCCATTCCTTGAGCGCTCGCAGCCCGCCGATGTCCTCCAGCCGGACGCGCGACGGGATGTACTCGAGGATGCCCTCCTTGCGGACCAGCTCGCGCTTCTCTTCGTAGAGCTGATCGATGATCTCCGCTCCGGCGGTGCGGCGGCCGATCAGCAGCTTGGTCAAGGCGGCGTGGGCCTCGTCCTCTGTCAGCCCCAGCGCCCCGCGCAGCAGCGCGTCGCGCTGGTCGCCCAGCTCGATCACCGTCTGCTTCGACTGGTCGCAGACCTCCTTGAAGATCGCATCCAGCTCGGCGAGGCCGGGTAGCGGGAGCTCGACGATCGCGATCTCCTTGCGCAGCTCGGGCGGGACGGCGAGGTCGGGGCTGCAGAGGAAGACGGTCTTGTAGTTGCTGCGCAGCGCCCGGTAGGTGTCCCGTAGGCGCCGCACCACCACGGGCTGATCGTAGTAGCGGTGCAGGTCGCGGAAGAGAAAGAGCGCGGGTCGCGGGTGCGAGATCACGGTCTGTAGCGCCACGGCGGGGTCGGTCGTGCCGGGGGCGGGATCCTCGCCGGCCGCGGCGAGGCCCTCGGTAGCGGACCAGGTGAAGAAGCCGATCGGCTGCGAGAAGGCGCTCTTGGCCAGCGCGGCCAGCAGCCGCTCGAGGCGGGCCTCCTCCCAGGTCTCGACGGCCACCAGGGCGTAGCGCGCGGCGAGCAGGCGCCGAACCTGGTCGTCGAAGGCGGGGCGTGCGCTGCCGGAAGCGCCCATGGCCTAGATGCAGAACAGCGCGGGGAGGTTGCGGCGCTCCCAGGCGTGCGCCCGTTCGTAGTCCGCGAAGCGTCGCTCATCGGCGGCGAAGGCCGGACCGTGGAAGCAGCGCCGACCGTTGGTGGTCGTCACCGGATGCTGGGTGTGCAGCATCTCGTGGAACACGACCCACCGCAGGTAGAAGTCGGGCACCCAGGCCTGGTCCAGTCCCGGATGGATCCGGATCAGGTTCTCCTCGTGCGTAAAGGAACCGAGGCGGATGCTGCGGCGCGCGCGGGCCCGGGCGGCGTCGCGGCCCCAGCTGATCGTGCAGTCCAGCGCCGCGTCGAAGTAGTCGCGGTTGAGGTCGTTGAAGACCGCTGCCAGGTCATGCACGGCACCGCTGGTCCGAAGGGCGGATCGACGCTCGCCGCGGCGGCGGGGCAGGCGGTGCTCGTTCGCGTCGATGAACCGGCTGAGCTCGCGCGAGGCGCCGCGGTCATTGTCGGTGACGTAGGCGGCGAGCGCGTGAATCGTCGGTGCCGGGGCCTCGGCGAAGATATGGTGTGCGCGCAGGCTGTAGCGGCGGTGGCGCGGGTCGCGCTTGACCGACAGCATCACGTGCCGATTGTCGGTGACCCGCACCTCGACCTGACCGGCCACGTGCGCCGCGAGGCGCCGCCGCAACTCGAGGGCCTGCTGCGCCCGCAGGGCCGGGCTGAGCGGCAGGCGCGCGAGCTGCGCGCCGTTCGGATCCGCGCGCGGATCCGGGAGCGTGACCACCCCGGCGTAGGGTCGCGCGGGTCGCGCGGAGGCCAGGGCAGCCGACAGCGGGTTGCTCGGATCCATGACCATCCGGTACCGCGCCTGGACCGCCAAGCGCTGGAGAACGCGCAATAAAGCGGGATCGGAAGAGATCCAGCCAGCGATCGGAAGTATACGCGGCAGGATCGCCGCGGATCAACTTTACGGGATCGCGGGCGCCGATCCGGGTGGGATCATTGGGTCGTCGCCGGATCCGGCGACGGCGTCGAGGCTCGGGCCGGTGGGCTCCGGGCGCGCGACGAGGCCGCGTGCCTCGCGGGCGCCGATCGCCCAGAGGGCCGCCTGACGGGCCAGCGGTGCGGCCTCGGGCTGGCACAGCGCGGCCAGGGCAGCGTCGAGGGCCGGGCTCACGGCCGGATGGTTGCCCGCGCTGAGGGCGGCGTTGCGCTGCAGGCAGCGGCGCGGGGCTCGGGCGAGCGCGCGTCCGGCGACCAGGCGGCGATAGCCGGCGCTGGTGAGCGCCGCCGTGGCGGCGAGATCGAGGGTGGTGAGGGGATCGTGTGGAGCGAGCGCCGGGTCTGGGGCGAGCGCGCGGCTGCGCGGGGTCGGGCGGTTATAGGGGCAGACCTCCTGGCAGAGGTCACAGCCGAAGGCCCAGCGGCCGAGCGCGCCGCGGAGGGCGGGATCGACGGGCTCGCGCTGCTCGATGGTCAGGTAGGAGATGCAGCGGCGGGCATCGAGCTGGTAGGGGCCGACGAGGGCGGTCGTCGGGCAGGCGCGCAGGCAGAGCGTGCAGCGACCACAACGAGCCCGGGCGGGCCGATCGGGGACCAGCGCCTGCGAGGTCAGCAGCACGCCGAGCACCGTGAAGGATCCCAGTCCCGGGCTGATCAAGAGCGTGTTCTTACCGATGAAGCCCAGGCCGGCCGCCATCGCCAGCTCGCGCTCGAACAACGGGGCGGTATCCACCGCCGCCCGCAGCTCGGCCGCCGCGTCGAGGTGCTCGTTGATCCATTCTGCGAGCTGGGCCAGCCGCCGCTTCAGCACGCGGTGGTAGTCCTCCCCGTGGGCGAAGCGGGCGACGGCACCCTGCGGGCGTCCCTGCGCGAGGATCGGTGACTCAGCGCGGCTGTACGTCGCCGCCACGACGATCGCCGCACGGGCGCTGGCCAGCAGGGCGCGTGGATCGGCCCGCTGGTGGCGCGTGCGACGGAGGTAGTCCATCGAGCCCGCCATCCCAGCGTCGATCCACTGCTGGAAGGCGGCGCCGTGTGGTAGGCGCTCGACGCCGGTGAAGCCACAGGCCGCAAAACCGAGCGCCAGCGCCTGCGCGCGAATCCGCTCGGTGTCGCTCGTCTCGCGCGCCGCCTCTTGGGGCCGACCCCGCGCCGCCCCTTGGGGCAGACCCGGCGGCCGAGGGCCTCTGCTCTGCGGGGCGCTCATGGCCCGCGATATGCTACTTGCGTGCGGTGCCGATGTGAAGCAGGGTCCCCTCGACGGCGACGGCGGCGCGGGGCATAGTCCGGCCTTCGTCGCGGGTCGTGGCCACCGGTTGACGTGCACTGCCAGGAGTCGAGGAGATGGAGATCGCGAAGTCGACGTTCCGCACCAAGGTGGGTCTCGCCGAGATGCTCAAGGGCGGCGTGATCATGGATGTCGTCAATGCCGAGCAGGCCCGGCTGGCTGAAGACGCCGGCGCCGCCGCGGTGATGGCGCTCGAACGGGTCCCGGCGCAGATCCGCAAGGACGGCGGCGTGGCGCGCGCGAGTGACCCGTCGATGATCAAGGCGATCCAGGAGGCGGTCAGTATTCCGGTGATGGCCAAGTGCCGCATCGGGCACTTCATCGAGGCCCGCATCCTCGAGGCGCTCGAGGTCGATTTCATCGACGAGAGCGAGGTGCTGACGCCCGCTGACGAGCAGTACCACATCGATAAGCAGGACTTTAAGGTGCCCTTCGTCTGCGGCTGCCGCGAGCTGGGCGAGGCGCTGCGCCGCATCGGCGAGGGCGCGGCGATGATGCGTACCAAGGGCGAGGCCGGCACCGGCAACATCGTCGAGGCCGTACGCCATCTGCGGGCCCTGCGCGACCAGATGCGCGAGCTGACGACGCTGGGCGCCGAGCAGCTGATGGATCGTGCCAAGCAGCTCGGTGCGCCCTACGATCTGGTGCGCTTCGTCGCCAATGAGGGTCGCTTGCCGGTGCCGAATTTCGCGGCCGGCGGGGTCGCTTCGCCGGCTGACGCGGCGCTGTGCATGGCCCTCGGTGCGGAGGCGGTGTTTGTCGGCAGCGGTATCTTCCTCAGTGAGGACCCGGCGCGTCGGGCGCGGGCGATCGTCGAGGCCGTTACGCACTGGCAGGACGCGGCCAAGCTGGCCGAGGTCAGCGCGGGGTTGGGCAACGCGATGCCGGGCATCGAGCTCGAGACGCTGGGCCCCGACCAGCGCCTGGCCCGGCGAGGTTGGTGAGCTGATGGCGCGAATCGGTCTGCTGGCCCTCCAGGGCGGATTTGCTGCCCATGCGCAGTGCCTGGCCGCGCTCGGTCACGACTGCGTCGAGGTGCGGCGCCCCGAGCAGCTGGTGGGCCTCGAGGGCCTGGTGCTGCCGGGGGGCGAGAGCACTACGCAGCTCAAGCTGATCGCGAGCGCCGGGCTGGGGCCGGGGTTGCGGGCGCTGGTGGCGGCCGGTGGCCCCGTCCTCGCAACCTGTGCCGGCCTGATTCTCGCCGCTCGGCAGGTGCAAGCCCCGCAGCAGGAGAGCTTCGGCTGGCTCGATCTGACGGTTCAACGCAACGCGCACGGCCGACAGGTGGAGAGCTTCGAGGGATGGTCGGATCGCGGACGGAAGCTGGTCTTCATCCGTGCGCCGCGCATCGTCGCTGTGGGAGCGGCCGTGGAAGTGCTGGATACGCTGCGCGGTGAGCCGATCCTGGTGCGTCAGGGTCGGGTCGTCGGCGCCTGTTTCCACCCTGAGCTGAGCGACTCGCTCGGCGTGCACGAGCTGGTCTTCGGCGCTGCGGTCGATGATCGAGCGCGCGAGGTGCTTCGCCCGCTGCGCCTGGCCGCTGAGGCGGGTTGATCATGGTTGCCGCACAGCTGGTCGCGATCGGGGTCGCCCTGCTGCTGGGCGTGGGCGCGGGCGTCGCGCTGGTGCGGGCGCGCGGGCGGGTGCGGGCGCGGGCGCGCTTGGCCGAGGCCGAGGCGCGGGGGCGTGCAGTCCTGGAGGAGGCGCAGCGGGCGGCGGCGCTGACCGTGCGCGAAGGCGCGGCGGGGGTGCGCGAGCGCGCGCTGGAGCTGGAGCGCGACGCGGCCGCCGAGCAAGCGGCCTATCGCCAGGAGTGCGAGCTGATCGCCGAGCGGCTGCGAAAGCTCGAGGCTCGCGCCCAGCGGCGGCGCGAGGCGCTGGCGTCGCAGCAAGAGGCGCAGCGCGCGCGCGAAGGGGCAGGGAGCGCACGTGAGGCGGAGGTGCGCCAGGGCGGTGTGCGGGCGCGCGAGCTCGAGGCCAGCCATGCCAGCGCTCTTGAGCACCAGGCGGGCCAGACGCGCGCCGCCTTGTGCGGGCAGCTGGTCGAGGTGCTGGTGGAAGAGGCGCGCTCGCGCTCGGCCGACCGGCTGCGCAATCTCGACGCCGGGCAGACCGCGGAGGTCGTGCGTCAGGCCAAGCGGCTGATGGGCGTCGTCACGCAGCGCTATGGTGGGTACTACCCGCGCGAGCGCGGCTCGGCGACGATCCTGCTGGCCGAGGGCCAGGCCGCCAAGCTCGGTGGCGCGGAGGGGGCCCAGCTCCGGGCGCTGCGCGCCGTCGCCGGGATCGAGCTGTTGATGTCCGACAGCGGTGACGCGCTGCGCATGGACACGGGCGATGGCATGGTGCGCGAGCTGTGCCGGCGAGCGGTGGCGCGCTTGCTCGCAGAAGATGAGGTGCGTGATCCGCAGCGCTTGGTCGAGGCGATCAAGCGCGAGCTCGAGCGCGAGGTCGCCGACTACGGCGCGCAGGCCTTTCGCGCGCTGGGGCTGCCGCTGGCGGCTACCGAAATCGTCGAGCTCGTCGGCCGGCTGCAGTGGCGCACCAGCTACACGCAAAATCAATACCGGCACTCGATCGAGGCCGCGCAGCTCGCGGGGATGATGGCCGCGGAGCTCGGCTTGGATGTGGCGCTGGCGCGGCGCGCGACGCTGCTGCACGACCTTGGGAAGTCGCTCACGCCGCTGACGGAGGGCTCACACGCCTTGATCGGGGCCGCGATCGCGCGGCGCTGTGGTGAGCCCGAGGCGGTGGCGAACGCGATCGGTGCCCATCACGGTGAGGAGCCGATGGGCTCGCCCTACGCGTGGTTGGCCACCGCTGCCGACGCGATGAGCGGTGGACGCCCAGGGGCACGCCGTGAGGTCGTCGAGAGCTACGACGAGCGGATCGGCGATCTGGAGCAGATCGCGGCCAGCTTCAAGGGCGTGCAGTCCGTGCATGCGGTGCAGGCCGGGCGCGAGCTGCGGATCCACGTCGAGGAGCAGCGGGTCCGTGACGCCGACTTGCCGGCCCTGTGCCAGGCGATCGCGCAGAAGATCTCGGACGAGGTGGTCTTCCCCGGCCAGATCCGCGTCACGGTCATCCGGGAGTTCCGCGCCGTCGCCGAAGCGCGTTGAGGGGCCGAGGACGGCGCGCGGGTGCTGCGCCGGCACGCGAAGGGTGCGACGCCGCGGTGGCCTGGCCGCGCGGGACTGCTACGCTAAGCTCCTGTGGCGCCGCCGCGGGTGGCGGCGCAGGGGAGGTACGAAGAGATGGCCATCCAGGTTTCCGAGTCGGCAAGACAACGCCTGACCGAGCTCTTCGCCAAGCATCCGGAGGCGAAGGCCCTGCGCGTGGGCGTCCGTGGCGGGGGCTGCTCGGGCTTCTCCTATCAGTTCGAGCTCGAGAGCGGGGACCCGGGCGAGCAGGACAAGGTCTTCGAGTTCGGTGAGCTTCGCGTCTACGTCGACGGCAAGAGCTACTTCTACCTCAATGGCTCCGAACTCGACTTCGTGGATGAGCTGATGGGTCGACGCTTTCAGTTCAAGAACCCGAACGTCAAGTCCACCTGCGGCTGCGGCGACAGCATCTCCTTCTGAGCGCCTTCTCCCACTGAACCCTTGCGTTCCGAGTCCGAGCGGAAGCTCCGGCTGAGCTGCGAGCCTGCGCTGCGTCAACTCGCAGGGGTTCGAGCGGTGCCTGCGCTCGCGTATCCAACCTGCTGTGATTATAAGCTTTCCTGCGCGGCGCCAGGCTGGATTTGGGCTTGACAGCGGCTTGCGAGCGGGGCAAGGCTAGCCGCGCTGCGAGGGGTGGGGGCCGGGGGCCGAGCGCCGGGAGCCGAACGCCGGAGCGACCCGCCTCGCAGCCGAGGGAGCAGCCCGCGCCCGTTCTGGTGAGAGGAAGTTGGAGCGATGCAGCAAGGCACAGTCAAGTGGTTCAACAACGCCAAGGGGTTCGGCTTCATCCTGCTGGACGGCACCGAGGAAGACGTGTTCGTCCACTACTCGGTAATCGAAGGTGAGGGCTTTCGTACGCTCAAGCAGGGCGAGAAGGTGATCTTCGACACCGAGAGCGGCCCCAAGGGGCTGCATGCGCGCAGCGTCAAGAAGTCCTAGGAGCCGCCTGTCGGGGAATTGCTGCGCCCCGCCGATCGCCGCGTTAGCGCGGCGTAGGCTGCGTTCCGGGGCGCGCCGCGGACTTGGCTTCGACGCGGTGGCCGCTTGCCTGCTGCTGACCTTCCCCGCGCCGCTCGCGCGCGCCGCGGGCGAACGCGACGCCCCGTGGCCCTCCTGCCGTACCGTGCCGCTGCCGATGTCCGCCCCTGAAGCGGTGGGCGTGCTGCCGGAGCTGCTGCGCGATCTCGACGCCGCGGTCGACGACGCGCGGGCCCATGGCACCGTCGATGCGGTGGCCTTGGTGGTGCTCCGCGATGGGCGGGCCGTCTATCGCCGGGGCTGGGGCCGCGCGCGACCCGACAGCATCTTCGACCTCGCGTCGTTGACCAAGGTGGTGGCGACCGCGCCGCTCGTGCGGCAGTTGGTCGCCACGCGGCGGTTGGCGCTCGCCGATCGCCTGTCGCGTCACCTGCCGTGGTTGATCGGGCGGCCCGTCGGGGCGCTGTCGGTCGGCGAGCTGCTCGCCCATCGGGGCGGCTTGCCCGCGGTGCTGCCCTTTCCGCGCCGCGCGTCGGGCGTGGCCCCCAGGCTGCGGGATGAGCGTGCCACCGTGCGGCGACGGTTGCAGGGGCTGTCCTGGTCGCCGCGCTGGCGCGGCCAATTCCACTACAGCGACGTCGGCTATCTCCTGCTGGGGTTGCTGATCGAGCAGGTCAGCGGCGGGCAGTCGCTGGCCCGCCTCGCCCGCGAGCGGTTGTTCGCCGCGCTTGGTCTCTGCGACACGGGCTTCGCCGTCGCGGGCGAGCGCCTCGGCCGCGTGGTCGATCCTTGGCCCGAGGGTGCCTATCCTGGCGTGGTCTACGATCCGATCGCGGTGCGTCTCGACGGCGTGGCCGGGCACGCGGGCTTGTACAGCACGGCCGATGATCTGGCGCGCTTCGCCCAGGCGCAGCTCGGGCCGGCCGCCCCCGGTGAGACGGGGACGCCCGCGTTCGCGCTCGGGTGGCGGGCCGGCTCGCCGCAGGCCGGCGCGCCCGAGGGCGCGGGCTGGCGGGCCGGCGACCGGTCGGTCTACCACCTCGGCTTCACCGGCACCTCGCTGTGGATCGATCCTGCTACGCGCGCGGTGGTCGTCTTGTTGACGGACCGCACCCGCCGAGCGCCACCGCCATCGATCGCCGGGCTGCGCCAGCGCGTTCATGGCGTGGTGCGCACGGCGCTGCTGCAGCGGCCGCCCCGCGCGGTAGCCACGGGGCTGGACCAGCTCGTGGCGACCGGCTTTCGCGCGCTGCGCGGCCTAAGGTTCGGCTTGATCACCAACGACGCGGCGATCGATCGCCAGGGGCGCTCTGCGGCGCAGCTGCTGCTCGCAGCCCCGGGGCTGCGGCTGAGGGCGATCTTCTCCGCGGAACATGGGCTCGCGGTCGACCGCGAGGGGCCGATCGGCGACGGGCATTACGGCACGACGGCCGCTCGCGTGCCCGTGTACAGCCTCTGGGGGGTGCGGCGGCGCGCTGCGCCGGATCCGTTGCGGGGCCTCGATGCGCTGGTCTTCGACCTGCCCACCGTCGGGGTGCGCTACTACACCTACCTCAAGACGCTGGCGTGGGCGCTGGAGGTGGCCACCCAGCGGGGCCTGCGCGTGATCGTGCTCGACCGACCCGATCCGCTCGGCGGCACCCAGCTCGCCGGGCCGCTGGCCGAGCCTGGGCCGCAGAGTGCGACCTACTACTTGCCGCTGCCCGTGCGCTACGCGCTGACCGCCGGCGAGCTGGCGGGGCTGTTCCGCGCCGAGCGCCACCTCGGCGTGGCCCTGACGGTGGTTCCGGTCGCGGGCTGGTCGCGCCACTGGCGGCACGACGTCTGGGGCGGACCCTGGCGTGCGCCGTCGCCGAACCTACCGAGTTGGCGGCACGCGCTGCTCTATGCGGCCACGGGCCTCCTCGAGGGCACCAACCTCTCCGTCGGCCGCGGCACGCCCAGCTCCTTCGCGCTGCTCGGCGCCCCGTGGATCGAGGCTGCGGCGCTCGCGGGCTGGCTCAACGCGCAGCGACTGGCGGGGGTCGCGTTCGTGCCCCTGCGCTTCGTGCCGCCCGTAGGACCCTATCGCGGGACGAGCTGCCAGGGCGTGCGCCTGCTGCTCACCGATCTCGAGGCGTTCCGACCGACGCTGACGGCCGCGGCGTTGATGGTCGGGCTGCGCCGTGCGCACCGTCAGCAGTGGGACGTCACGCGGCTGCCGCGGATGTTGCGGGACGCTCCGACCCTCGCCGCGGTGCTGCGCGGGGACGACCCGGCCGTGATCGCCGCCGGCTGGGAGCCCGCCCTCGCGCGCTTCGAGCGGCTGCGCCAGCGCTTCTTGCTCTACCCCTGAGGGGGCGCCGGCGCTTCAGGGCGGCTCGCGACCCTTGCTCGCGGTCTCCTGCGCCGCTTGAAGGCCCTGGAGTGCCCTTGAGTCGCCAACGGCAGCGGCTGCGACTAGACTGGCCACCGTGCGCACCGCCCAGCCAGGTCCCGTGCTCCTTGGCCTCTTTGGCCTGCTCGCCGCCTGCGGTCACGGAGACGCCGGCCGCAAGCCAGTCGCCGTGGCGCGCCCGCTCCCCGCGGTGCTGATCGAAGGCCAGCGTCTGCCCAACGCGATCATCATCAGCGACGGGAGCTTTCCCTCGGCCCAACGGCTGGCCCAAGAGCGTGACCGGCTGTGCGCGGGCGACGCCACTCCGGTCGTGTTCCTGCAGGTCGTGCTGGGCACCGAGTGGCACTACTACTTCGTCTGCAACCAGCAGGAGGCCGTGCGGGCGATGACGCGGCGTGGCGAGCAGCAGCTCAGCGCGTGGCTCGACGGTATCGAGCAGCGCGCGGGGCGCGAGCGCCAGCGCTGCGCGGCCGGGGCGCGTGGGGAGCTCTTCTCCCAGGCGCATTCCAGTGGCACCAGCGTGGTCGTCGATTGCGACGGCACGGTCGTGCTGCGTTTCGCCGATGGCGGTCGCAAGACGCTGCAGGTCGGCGGAGGGGGGGCGGCCCCCGCCGCGCCCGCCGTGCCCGCCGATGCGCCGATCCCGCCCGTGCCGCCGGCGCCCGCTGCACCGCTGCCTGCGTCGGCACCGAGTGCGGGTACGTCGCGTTCGGGGGCGCGCTGTGCGCCCTGCCCCAAGCCCGTCTGCGAGCCCGACTTGGCCGGGTGCCCGCCGCCCCCGCCCTGTCCTGCCTGTCCCGCCTGCGCACGGGCGGCCTCGGGGCGCGTTGCGGAGACCGAGGGGGCCTCCGCGACCCTGCGCGCCGCCCGCACCGCTGCCTTGTTGCAGGGGCGGCGTCAGGCCTGTGACGCGCTCTGTCCCGCGCTCTTCAAGCGCTGCCGCCAGCAATACCCACGCGGTCAGTTCTGCTTCGAGCTGAGCGAGTTCTGCGCCACCTTGCCCGGCGTCTGCTTGCAGCCCTAGCGCGAGGGCGCCGCGCCCGCGCTTCCGAGCTGCGGCAGACCGTAGCCACGCGGGCAGCGCTGCGGCGCGGCGCGGAACCAGCGGCAGATCAGCTCGGCCGCGGGCTTGCCCCGGGGCGTGTACTCGCGGCTGTGTGGGCCGCCCCAACCGAACCAGTTCCAGACGTAGATGCCCCGGAGAAAGGTGGCATCGCGCCAGGCGCGACCGAAGGCCGCGAAGGCCGAGGTCTGGGCAGCCAGGTCGGCAGGGCCCTCGACGCCCTCCTGCCAGGGCTCGGCCGCGCAGCCTCGGGCGCTGTGATAGCCGAGCTCGGTGAAGATCAGCGGCTTGCGCAGGCGGGCCCACCAGCGCTCGATCTGGACGCGCTGCTCACGCCAGCCGTGGACCAAGCGCTCCAGGCTCGGCCGCGGCTCGTGGCGGCCGACCAACGAGAAGTAGGCCGAGATGCCCATCACGTCGACCAGCTGCCAGAGGGCGACGCGATCGTAGCCGAACCAGTTGGCCGAATAGACGAGCTGTCCGCGATAGACGCGCCGTAGGGCGGCGATCAGCGGCAGCCACGGGCGCGCGTCCTGGTCGAGCGAGTGCAGCTCGCTGCCGATCGCCAGGCCGGCCACGCGCTGGTCCGCGGCCAGCCGTGCCAGGCCCAGCATCAAACGCGTGTAGCTCTGCCACCACCGTTGCGGATCGCGGGGCGCCAGCGTGCCGCGCCACTCGTCGATCGTGGCCGCGTAGCTCAGGCGTAGGATCGGAAAGAGCAAGACGGCCAGGCCGGCGTGATGGGCCTGCGCGATGGTGCGGGCGATCGAGGCCTCGCTGGGGGTGAAGCGCGGGTGCGGCTCGATGCTGATGCTGTGCCAGTCATGCTGGTAATAGGGCACGACGATCGAGACATGGCTGGCGCCGGTCGCGGCGAGCTCGGTGACCAGGGGACCGTAGTAGTAGTCGGGCTCCTCTGCGAACAGACCGAGCGCGATGCCGCGTTGCTCCCAGTGCGTGAACCCGGGCGCAGGCGGCGGCGCGACGCGCGGGGGCTGCTCTTGGGCTCGCGCGTCGGCGGCGGTCGTCGTGGTCAGCTGCGCGGTCGCGGTGGCCCACGCGCCGGCGCATAACACCGCGAGGCAGAGACGGCGGAGGCGTCGGTGGTGGGCGGTCGGGTCGCGCGAGGCCGGCGGAGCCAAGGGCGGGGCGGGGCTCAGTGCCCGTCGTGCGGGGGCATTGCGTCAGGCCCACGCGCATCGGTCTTGACGCGGGCGTCCACCGCGCGCGCGTCACGCGGCGCGGCGTCGGGGGTGCCGCGGTCGGCGGGTCCCGCCTCGCGTGCCGAGCTGACGCCCGTATCGCCGCGCGCGTCGCGCGTGCCGGCGGCGTCCGGCACCCGGGCGTCACGCGTCAGCTCGCAGGCCGCGGGGCGGGTGCAGACCCCGCCGATGATCAGGCTCTCCGGGTCGTCGCGGCGGCAGCAGCGCAGCGCGCCCGAGCAGTCGTCGTCGACCTGGCAGCGATCGTTCTCGCCTTGCTTGCAGCCGACCGGCGCCAGCAGCGTCAGCGCCAAGGCCAGTAGTCCGCGGTGAAGAGCCCCGTATCGCATCGCCATCGTGCTCACCCTTCCCCCCCGCCCCTGTCGGTGCCCCTGTCGGTGCCCGTTTCGGCGTCCGTGTTACCACTGGTCAGCGCGCTGAAGGAGACGTCGACAATCTCGTAGTTGCGCGGCCCGCCCGGTGCGCGGACGGTGACCTCATCGCCGATCGTGTGGTTGACCAACGCGCGGGCCAGCGGCGAGTTGATCGAGATCAGCCCCTGCTTCGCATCCGACTCGTCGTTGCCGACGATGGTGTAGATCGACGCCTCACCGCTCTCCGAGTCCTCGATCTTGACGGTGGCGCCGAAGACGACCCGCTCGCCCGACAGCTTGGCGGGATCGATCACCTCCGAGAGCGCGAGCTTCGACTCCAGGTCACGAATGCGCCCCTCGAGAAAGCCCTGTCGCTCCTTCGCCGCGTGATACTCGGCGTTCTCCGACAGGTCGCCGAGCTCACGCGCGACCAGGATCACCTCGGAGAGGCGCGGCCGTTCGGCCTTGCACTGGCGCAGCTCTTCCTTGAGGCGAGCGTAGCCGCGGGGGGTCATCGGCACCTTCATGGTGTCGGCTCCTTCCTCAGCCGGATATGGCCCTTGCCGTCGATCACGTACTCCTCGGGGAGTTGCTGCTCGAGTGTGCCGCGGTGGCCCTTGACGGTCCACCCGGTCGCCGCGAAGCCCTGGAGGATGCGGTTCTTCAGCCGCCGGCTCTCCTCCTCGGGGTCGGTCAGCAGCGCCAGCAGGGGCTCGCGAGCGACGGCCTCGTCGCCGCGGGCCAGCAGGCCCTCGACGGTGACGAAGCGCACGGTCTCGTCGTGGTCCTGAAGGAAGGGGACGATCGCCGCCGGGACGCGCGCGTCCTCGAACGAGCCGAGGTGCGAGAGGATCTGGATCTTGCGCGAGGGGTCGCGTTCGTAGCCGGGCTGATAGCGGGCCAGCACCTCGGCCAACACCTCCCAGACCTGCTCGTGGGCGCCGACCTCGCTCAGCAGGCGCAGGCCCCACGACAGCGACGGCGAGCTGAGGAGGTGAGCGCGCAGGGCCGGCAGCACGCGCTCGCCGAGCGCCACCAGACCCTCGAAGACGTAGTCCTTCTCCTCCTCGTCGCTGACGAGGTTGTTGGCGTAGTTGAAGGTGAAGCGACGCAGCAGGCCCTCGATCGCGCGGTCGCCCCCGTCGTCGAAGAGCAGCTGCAGCGCCGGCTGGCGATCGTCGGGCTTGATGCGCCCGTCGCCGGCCTTGGCGCTCGCCTTCTGCACCGCGCGCGCGCGTCGTTCATCGCGATTGAAGAGGGATTTCAGCACGCTGTCTCTGCTCATCTGGGGGCCGCGGTGGCTTCAACCGCCGTCAACCCCGCGGCAGTCTGCCCCCGGAGCCGCAAAGCGGTCAATAGCGCGGCGCGAGGCCCGGTGCGATCCGGGCGTGGTGCGCGGCCACGGCGCTCAGCCAGGGCGCGTAGAGCTGGGTCGCCGCCGCCTGCAACTCGGCGATGCGGCGCGGCAGGTCGGCCGTCAGTTGCGCCGGGGTCTGCACGGTCTTCGTGGCGAGCGTCGGCGCGTCGCTAGCCGCGGCCCACTGCTCGACCATCGTCGCCGTCATCTCGACGTGGCACTGCAGCCCGAGGGTCGCGCTGCCGAGGGCGAAGGCCTGGTTCGCACAGTGCTCGCCGCGCAGCAGCAGCGCCGCGCCAGGGGGCAGCGAAAACGTCTCTCCGTGCCAGTGGAAGGCCGTGAAGCGCGCTGGCAGCGGGTCGCGCCAGGCGCGGGTACCGGCGCTGTCGACGCGCTCGACCTCGAACCAGCCGATCTCGGGTGCGTGGTGGCGGGTGACCTGGCCGCCGAGCGCCAGGCTGATCAGCTGTCCACCCAGGCAATGGCCGAGCACGGGGACGCCGGCGCCGACCGCCTCGCGGATCAGTCGCAGCTCGGCCGCGATCCACGGCAGCGAGTCGTTAGCGCTCATCGGGCCGCCCATGAAGACGAGGCCGACGACGTCGTCACAGCGTTGCGGCACCGACTCGCCTTCGTCGATGCGCACCAACTCGAGCGTCAGTCCCTGGGCTGCCAGCAGCTCCGCGAGGAACCCAGGACCCTCGTTGGGGTGGTGGCGGAAGATGCGGACGGTGGGCATCGGGGGCTCCTCAGCGGTTTCGCGCCGGTCCCGACCTTTGCGGGTGGCGGCCGCGCTTCGGGGGTCGCGTCGGCGCCGACTATCAGTATAATGCGCGGCGCGCCCGCCGCCGATCTCCGACGCCGGCACGCAATGACGACCATGGCGAAGCTTCAGCACATCCGCAACATCGGCGTCGTGGCCCACATCGATGCCGGCAAGACGACCGTCACCGAGCGCTTCCTCTACTACTCCGGTCGCATCCACAAGATCGGCGAGGTGCACGACGGGGCGGCCCAGATGGATTGGATGCCGGAGGAGCAGGAGCGCGGCATCACGATCACGGCCGCGGCGACGGTGCTCCCCTGGCAGGGTCACGAGCTGCACCTGATCGATACGCCCGGCCACGTCGACTTCACGATCGAGGTCGAGCGCAGCCTGCGCGTGCTCGACGGCGTGGTCGTCGTCTTCTGCGGCGTCGCCGGGGTCGAGCCGCAGTCGGAGACGGTGTGGATGCAGGCCGACAAGTTCCACGTGCCGCGGATCGCCTTCATCAACAAGCTCGATCGCGTCGGGGCCGACTTCGAGCTCGTGCTGCGTGAGATGCGCGAGCGGCTGGGGGCGCGCCCCGTGCCGCTGCAGCTGCCGATCGGCGCCGAGGACGGTTTCGTCGGCGTCGTCGATCTGATCCACGAAAAGGCGCTGCTGTGGCGGGCACGCGATGAGGACCAGGCGCCCGAAGAGGCGGAGGTTCCGGCCGAGCTGGTGCCGGCGGTGGCCGAGGCACGCGAGCGGCTGGTCGAGGCCGCGGCGGACTTCGACGAGGTGGTAGCCGAGAGCTACGTCGAGGGCCGACCGATCGCGCCCGAGCGCCTGCGCCAGGCGCTGCGGCGCGGCTGCATCACCAACGCGCTGGTTCCCGTGCTGTGCGGGGCGGCGTTGCGCAATCGCGGCATCCAGCCCTTGCTCGATGCGGTCGTGCAGTACCTGCCGTCGCCGCTCGACCTGCCGCCGGTGCTCGGGGTGCGGCCGGGCAGCGAGGAGGTGGTGCAGCGCGCCGCCGAGAACAAGGCGCCGCTGTCGGCGCTGGCCTTCAAGGTGCAGATGGAGCAGGGCCGCAAGTCGGTCTATCTGCGGGTCTACTCGGGCACGCTGCGTACCGGCGACGACGTGTTGAACGTGCGTTTGGGCAAGAAGGAGAAGGTCGCGCGCTTGTTCCAGCTGCACGCCAACCGGCGTGAGCGCATCGAAGAGGCGGGTCCCGGCAGCATCGTCGCGGCGATGGGGCTCAAGCTCACCGCCACGGGCGATACGCTCTGCGACGCCCAGCAGCCGATCCTGCTCGAGCGCATCGACACCTACGAGCCGGTGATCTCGCGCGCGATCGAGGCGCGGACGCTGGCGGAGAAGGAGCGGCTCGATTTCGCGCTGGCCAAGCTCGCGGACGAGGATCCGACCTTCCATGCGGCGGAAGAGCCCGAGACCGGCCAGACCCTGATCAGTGGCATGGGCGAGCTGCACCTCGACATCATCGTCGACCGGCTGGTGCGCGAGTACAACGTCGAGGCGCGGCTGGGCAAGCCGCAGGTGGTCTATCGCGAAACCGTGCAGCGCCTGGCCGAGGCCGAGCACACCTTCGAGCGACGCGTCGACGAGGCGCCGGTCTTTGGCCAGGCGCGGGTCCGCGTCGAGCCGCTGCCGCGCGGCTCCGGCGTT
Source organism: Pseudomonadota bacterium (assembly GCA_016702545.1). Taxonomy (GTDB): domain Bacteria; phylum Myxococcota_A; class Polyangia; genus JADJTL01. The sequence continues at coordinate 65,566 of JADJDT010000014.1, forward strand.
ACCTTCGCCAACGCCGTGCCGACCGACCCGCCGCTGCCCGCGGCCGTCGCGGCGGCGGCGATGGACGGACTGCGCGACGCCTCTGCGGCCGGGGTGGCGGGTGGCTATCCACTCGTCGATGTGCGAGTGACCCTCGTGGGGGCCCAGCTGCGCGAGAGCAGCCCGCACGAGATGGCCTACCGCGTGGCCGCCGCCGAGGCCTTTCGCCGCGCGTGCCAGCAGGCCGCGCCGCTGCTGCTCGAGCCGGTGATGGCGGTCGAGGTGATCGTGCCCGAGGAGTTCATGGGCGAGGTCATCGGCGACCTCAATTCGCGCGGGGGCCAGATCGAGGATCTCGGCTTTCGCGGCGGCAAGCGCCTGGTGCGCGCGCAGGTGCCGATGCGGCGCATGTTCGGCTATTCGACGGACGTTCGTTCACTGACCCAGGGTCGGGCCAGCTTCAACATGCGCTTCGCGCGCTTCGATGCGGCCCGCGGCGCCGCCGCCCCCTGAGCTAGCCCCAAAACAAGCGCGTCCCGCGCTCGTTCTGGGACTAGATATCACTCAGGGGGCTTTCGCAAAGCCCCCTCGTCGCGGGGAGTGAATCCCCGCGACCACCCATAACGCTCGCCTGTCGGCTCGTTTAGCCCGAAAACAAGCAGCTTGCGCTCGAACGCGCTTGTTTTCGGGCTAGCGCCGCCGCGTCGACGTCGCTATCTCCGCTAGGGCGTCGCGATCCCCGCTGAGAGCCTGTCGGGACCGCGCTGGGAGCCTGTCGGGAAATGTCGCGAGCCGCCCGAGCGCAAGGCGCGGCGAGCACCGGAGCGGAACGTACGGGCTGGTACGTGAGCACCGGAGCACAGCCGCACTTCGGCCCATCAAGTGCCGAAGAACGAGCCCGTAGGGCGAGAGCGGCGGGCGCGTAGCGCGCGCCGCGTTAACGCAGCGATCGGGTGGCGCAGCAATTTCCCGACAGGCTCCTAGGGCAAGGTCAGGAGCAGGCTGCCGGTGGCGGCCGCGGCCACGCCGGAGCCGAGCAGCGTCCAGCCCACCGCCGCGGTGCGGCGTTCGCTGCGACAGACCTCGTTCAGGGTGCGGCCCACCCTGCAGTCGATCGCGTTGCCGTCCACGATCAGCAGCGCCACGCCGCCGGCGACGGCGGCCAGTCCGGCCACGACCGCGCTCCACCCGGCGCTACGGCGCCAGGGCGCCCGCGCGGTGGGCTCGAGGTCCGCGCCGGCCGCGCTGGCGGCGACGGCGGGTAGGAGCGTCAGGGCGAGCGAGAGGCGCTCGTTCGGCGTGCTCGTGATCGTGCGCCGCTCCGAGAGATAACCGGCCGTGCGCGCCTCGAGGCGATGCGTGCCGGGGGTGAGCGCGAGCGTCTGGGGTGAGCGACCGACGGGCCGGCCGTCGACGACGAGCTCCACCGCCGGGGGCTGCGTCGTAATCGAGACCGTCGCCGGTGTCCGGCGGTCCACCCGCTGGCGCGCGACCAGCTCGGAAGCCGCCAGGTCTAGCGTTTCGGCTGCGGCACTGATGCCGCAAACATCGCAGCGACGCTGGAGCTCACTGATCGTGCGTCCGGTCGTGCCGTCGGCCAACCACAGCTCGAACACATAGTCGTCGTAGCGCACCGTGATGCGTCCGCCGGCCACGAAGCGCGCGCTGAGCTGGCTCGCCAGCCCCTGCCGGCAGGCAGGACCGCAGCCGCCGGAGGAGGGCAGGGCGATCTTCGCCTGGCTGCCGCCGACGACGGTCATGCCCGCCGCGGCGACGCCCAGCGACAGGCGTTGGTCGAGGACCTGGAGCGCCCGGGGCGCGAGCTGGCCGGTGACGTCGAGCGGCAAGACCGCGACGCGGGCCTGGGCCTGTGCGGGCCGCGCCGCGGCACCCAGCAGCGCCAGCGCGACGAGCGGCGCTGTTGCCCAACGAGCGGCGACCTGGCCGTGCTTGCCCGAAAAAGGCTGCCAGTGCTTGTTCGAGGAACGGGTGCGCGGCACGGTCGACCGCCCGTGTGACGGGGAAAACTCAAGAGCGATGCGACGCGACACGGCGGAAGTCTAACCGCAAGGCGGTCGCCGGCGCTACTCCGGAGCGGCGCCGTTGGGCTCGGCGCGCGCCAGCCGTTGCGAGGCGACGCGGTTGCCCGGATCGAGCGCCAGGGCTCGACGCCAGGCGGCGATCGCTTCGCTCCGGCGTTGGAGCTGCAGGTAGGCGTCGCCGAGCAGCAAGTGCGCCCGCACGAGCCGGGGGTCGAGCTCCAGGGCTTGGCGCGCGGCTCGCACCGCCTCGACATAGCGCCCGCGCTGGAAGGCGACCGCGGCGAGACCCGCGTACGCCGGCGCGGTCCGTGGATCGGCGGCGATGGCGTTGCGGAAGGCCTCCTCGGCGGCGAGGAGCTGGAGCTGCGCCAGCAGCACCTCGCCGCGCGCAGCGAGCGTCCGGGCGCGTGCGGGCTGTTCGCGATCGCGTGCTGCCGCAGCCGCTCGGGCTGCCGGAGGCGGTGTGGAGGGGCGGGACCGCGCGCCTGGCGCGTCGGCTTTGGCTGGGCGCGCGACGCGCGGCGCTGCGGCGCTCACGGACGCAGGTCGCTCCTGCGGTAGAGCCGTGGGAGCGGGTGTGAGGCGCGGCGCACGGGTGGCCCGGGCGGCGGACGTCGCCGGCCTGGCGGGCGGGACGGTGGTGGTGGCCAGGGTGACCCCGCGGGCGGTCACGGGTGGGGCTTGGGGGCGACGGGCTGGCGATCCGAAGTAGCCCAGCGCCAGGCCGCCGAGCACCGTGACCGCGGTGGCGATCGCGGCGAGCACGGCCCGCCGGCGCCGGGCGATCAGCGGGCCACGGTCGGTGGGTGTCGAGGGTCGGCGGTCGCGCACGCGCTCGGGCAGGGGGAGATCGTCCCACGGCGAGGTGATGCCCGCCTGGCGCTGGGCGCGCACGAGGTCGGCCTCGAAGTCCGCCGCCGAGGGGTGACGGGCGGTGGGATCGCGCTCGAGCGCGCGGTGGACCACGCGCTCCAGCGAGGGCGGCAGGTCGCGGCCGCCCTTGCGGCTGCGCAGCGCCGGAGCCGCCGCGCTCCGTAGCTGCGCGTGGTAGGTTTCGACCGTCTCGCCGCCGTAGGGCAGCTCGCCGCACAGCGCCTCGTAGAGCGTCGCGCCGAGCGCCCAGATGTCGATCGCCGTGCTGGGCTTGGCGCGCAGCAGCTGCTCCGGCGCCATGTAGCCTGGGGTGCCGACGCGCTCCCCGCGCTCGTCCTCGGCGAAGGCCATCACGCCGAAGTCCAGCACCTTGACGAAGTCGGCGCGACCGTCCTTCTCGATCAGCATCACGTTCTCGGGCTTGAGGTCGCGGTGGATGATGCCGTGCTCGTGCGCGGCCTGCACCGCGCGGGTGATCTGCCGAAAGATGCCGATCGCCTGGCCGGGCGGCAGGCGCGCGCTCCGGTCGAGGCGCCCGGCGAGCGTTTCACCGCGCAGGAGCTCCATCGCGAAGAAGAAGCGTCCATCGTCGAGCTCGCCGAAGTCGACCACGTCGACGATGTTGGGATGGCCGATGCGGCTGCAGGTCCGCGCCTCGAGGCGGAACTGCGCGATCGCCTCCGACTGCAGCGCCAGATCGGGCGTGAGGATCTTCAGCGCCGCCTGTCGTTCGAGGTCGATGTGCTGCGCGGCGATCACCTCGGCGCCGCCGCCGTGGCCCAGCGCCCGCACCATGCGGTAGCGCGTGCCGGGAATGCGCGCGCCGGGCTTGAGGGGGGTAAGGGGCCCGCGCGGGCGGTCTACCGCGCCGCTGCGGCCGAGGCTCAAGGTGCGGGGTGCGACCGAGCTGGCCTTGACCGTCAGCGCGCGCCGCATCAGCGTATCGGCGAGCTGGTGCGTCTGTCCGATCAACTTGGGGTAGCGGCGCAGCAGCAGGCTGGCCACCGCGCCCGTGCCGAAGTCGGGCGCCAGGCGGCGCAGGCTGCCCACCAGGCGTGCGCGCGCCTGCTCGAGCGTGCCCGGACGCGCCTCGCGATCGACCAGCAGCATCTGCGCCACCAGCCGGATGATGTCGGTGGGTACGTCGGGTCGCGTCAGCAGCGGCGCTTGCCAGGTTCCGTCCAGCACGCCGCGCACGTACCCCTCCGGGTCGGCGATCAGCAGGCGTCGACCGGCGAGCAGCTCCCAGAGCACGAGGCCCACGCTGAAGACCTCGGCGCGCCCATCGAGGGGCTGCTGCAGCACGCGCTCCGGGGCCGCATAGCCCGGCGCGGCGAGCACGTCGGCCAGCCGCTGCTGCGTCAGACGGAGCGCGCCGCAGGAGCCGAGGGCGATGACCTTGACCACCCCGTCGAACGACAGCATGGCCTCCAGCGGCCAGGCGCGGTCGGGGCCAGCGTCGCGTTCTGGTACTGCTCGCGCCGCCGTAGCTGCAGGTAGCCGATGGCCTCGCAGAGCTCGATGCCGACGTGCAGCGCCAGCTCGCAGGGCAGCGCGCCGCGATGGGCGACGTCGTCGATCAGCCGACCGAGGTGGATGCCGTCGATCAGCTCCATCGCCACGAAGGGCTGGTCCTCGACGGTGCCGACCTCCAACACCTGGACCAGCCCACCGTGAATCAGCCGCAACAACAGCGGCGCGTCGTCGCGGAAGCGCTCGCTGAACTCCGGCAAGGTCGCCAGCTCGGGGCGGATGCGCTTGATCGCGCACGGGCGCGGAAAGTCGCCGATCGTCTGCGCAGCAAAGACGTCCGCTACCTCGCTATGCGCGAGCGGCTGGTGTAAGAGGTAGCCACCGAAAAGTTCGGGAAGGGCCATGATGTCGACCGAAAAGGCGCCCAGTGTAGCGCAAGTCGCGCGGGGTGGCCTGTAACTGCATCGCTCAGCGCGGCGCCGGCACCCTCGCCGGCGGGCGCGAGGGCGGCGAGCCGGGCGGAGCAAGCGGATGTTGTCGACGGGAACGCGGGCCCCTGACTTCACGTTGCCGGACAGCGATGGGCAGGCGACGACGCTGGGCGACCTGCTGGCCCGGGGGCCGCTCGTGCTCTACTTCTACCCGGCTGACTTCACGCCGGGCTGCACGCGTGAGGCGTGTTCGATCCGCGACGTGCACGACGAGCTACGGCGCGCGGGCCTGGTCGTGGCGGGCATCAGCCCGCAGGCGCCGGCGAGTCACCAGCGCTTCCGCGAGCGGCACGGCCTGCCCTTCACGCTGCTCGCCGACGCGGACAAGGCGGTGATACGGCGCTACGGGGTGGAGGGGCCCCTGGGCTGGGGGGTGCGGCGGGCGACCTTCCTCATCGATCCGGATCGCCTGGTGGTCGATAGCCTCTGCGCGGACCTGCGCATTGGCCGGCACACCGCATTCGTGCAGCGGGCGATCGATCGCAGCCGGGCGCTCCGTGGCGACGCCGCAGCCGAACTGCAAGCTCCTCGGATTCCGTGACCTTGTCGGGTCTTGTGATCAAACGCACATCCACCGCAGCGCACTTGCCAGGCCGGCCCCGAGCCCCTAAACTGCCCCGGATGCGTCAGGCCGGAATCGTCGTCTTCACCGCGCTGCTGCTGGCCTTTGTGCCCGTGCGGCCCGCTGCGGCCTTCACCTACGACCACGAGGTCCTGCCCGGCGAGACGCTGGGCACCATCGCGCGCGCCTATCGCACCACGGTGGCGCAGATCCAGCGCCGCAATCACCTGCGCGGCGGGCGGCTGCGGGGCGGTCAGAAGCTCAAGATCGTCAGTGCGGCGGCGGTTCCACAGCGGCGGCGTGGCGTCTACATCGTGCAGCCAGGGGATACGCCGGCGGTGGTCGCGCGGCGCCACAAGATGACCTTGAGCCTGTTCGCACGCTTGAATCCGGGGCCGCGGGGCCGTCGCTTGCGGGTCGGCAAGGCGGTCGCCGTGGTGGTGCTCAAGGGTCGGCCCGAGGGGCGAGTGAGCGGGCTCGTGCCGGTCGCCAGCGGGCCCGGCTTCGAGATCCGCACGCCGGCGCGGGCCTGGGGCACCACGCTCACCTCGACCCGCCTGGGCGAGGTCTTTGGTGGCTACGCCGCCACCTACCCCGAGGCGCCGCCGGTGCGCGTCCACGACATCAGCCTCCCGCGGGGCGGTGGTTGCCCCGCACGCGTCGCATCAGCAGGGCCGTGACGTCGACATCTGCTACCCGCTTCGCGCGCGCTACGCGGGCGTCGCGCAGCCCGCGCCGGAGATGCTGGATCGAGCGCGCGTGGTTCTTGATCAAGCGCTTCATCGACACCGGCGACGTGATCTATGTGTTCATCGATCGTCGACTCCAGCGTGTGCTCTACGAGTACGCCCGCGAGCACGGGGAATCGCCCGAGACGCTGGGCCGGCTCTTCGAGTACCCACGCCGCCACGCCAACGCGGTGATCCGCCATGATCCTGGCCACAAGTGGCACTTCCACGTGCGCTTCCGCCAGGCCCCGCCCCCCGCCGAACCTAAGGCCTGCTGTGTCGTTCCGACCCCGGGGCCGGGCCGGGGGGGGTGCTGGACCCGCTCGGAAATAACTCATCCATCTGGCCGTCGATCCATCCCGCCGGGCTGCTTGCAGCTCCAGCCACAGTATTCCTTCGTCGCTGCGCCTTGCCCGGCGGGCGCCTCAACGCCCAGTTGATCGAGTTATTTTCGAGCGGCGCGCTGGGCAGGGGCCGCTTCGCCCTATCGCCCCCCGGCCGCCCCCCGGCCGCCGGGGGGGGGGCGGCGATCTCCGCGACGACCTCCTCGAGGGCGGCGGCGGGCAGCTCGGGAAACACCGGCAGCGCGAGGCTGGTCGCGGCCGCCCGCTCGGCGTGGGGAAAATCTCCCGCGCGGTGGCCGAGGTGGGCCAACGCGGGTTGCAGATGCAGCGGCCGCGGATAGTAGAGCCCCGTACCGATGCCGCGCGCCGCGAGGTGTTCGCGCAGCGCATCGCGGTCATGGGCGACGCGAATCACGAACTGATTGTGGACATCGCGGGCGCCGGGCGCGGTCGCCGCCGGGAGCAACACCTGGGGTGCTGCCGCGGCGAAGAGCTTTCGGTAGCGTGCGGCGTTGGCGCTGCGACGCGCGGTCCAGTGATCGAGGTGACGCAGCTTTACGCGCAGCACCGCGGCCTGGAGCGCATCGAGCCGGAAGTTGCCGCCGATCAACGTGTGCTCGTGGCGCCGCCCCTCCGCCTGGCCATGGACCCGCAGCGCGCGCACCTGCGTCGCGAGGGTGGCGTCGGCCGTGGTGACGAGGCCCCCGTCGCCGAGGCAGCCCAGGTTCTTGCTGGGGAAGAACGAGAAGCAGCCGACCTGTCCGAGCGCTCCCGCGCGCACGCCATCGAGCTCGGCGCCGATGGCCTGCGCCGCGTCCTCGATCACGGGGAGCTGCGGTGCCGCGGCGCGCAGAGGCCGGACGGGACAGCAGCGGCCGAAGAGGTGCACGACGCAGAAGGCGCGGGTCCTCGGGCCGATCCGCGCCAGCGCCTGGTCGATGTCCATCTGCATCGTCGCTGGGTCGATGTCGACGAAGACGGGGCGCGCGCCGCAGCGGACGATGGCCTCCGGGGTCGCGAAGAACGAGTACGCCGGCGTCACGACCTCGTCGCCCGGGCCGATGCCGAGCGCCATCAGCGCCAAGATCAGGGCGTCAGTGCCGTTCGAAACGCCGATCGCGTGCGGTGTGCCGAGATAGGCGGCAATCTCGTGCTCGAAGGCCGCGACCTCGGGCCCGAGAATCAGCTCCTGGCTGGCCAGTACGCGCTGCACGGCGGCGTCGAGCTCCGGGGGGATCGGCAGGATGCGCATGGGACCTCGCTACTGGGTGGGGGGCCGCCGGCCGTCAAATCGACGCAGCGCAACCAACAGTATGCGCCTTGCCCGGGGACCTCAACGCCGTTGGCGCGGGTGGGCGTGGCAGCGCGGGGGTTACTCGTGCTCGAGCGGTCGGGTCGTCACCGTCGCCGGTCCGTCGCGGAGATGGGCCGCAGCCATATCGTATTCGAAGAAGGCGATCATCCGCGTGGCGCCCACCTGACGCCAGAGGGCGCGGGCCGGCTCGAGCTGACCCGCGGCGAGCAGCTGGTCCGCCTGGTAGAAGAGCAGCTCCGCCAGGCGTCCGCGGGTTTTGGCCTCGCGCCGCAGCGCCGTGAAGCTGGTGCGTCCGAGCACGAGCTGGGCCAGGCGGTGGTACCACTCGTCGCCGCTGAGCTGGCGCAGGTAGGCCAGCGCTAGCGGGTCGGGCGCGAGGCCCGCGCGCCGGGCTAGCCCAATCACCCAGAAGCTGCAGTACGCCTTGAGATACTCTGTGACCTCCGGGCGCCCCAGCGCGCGATGGTAGGCGTCGAGCGCCTCGGGGAGCTGTCCGTAGGTCGTGAGCAGGGCGAGCGCGTCGGCGTAGCTCTCCTTGCGCTCGGGTGCCGCGTCGATGGCGCGCTCCAGACCCTCGGTGGCCTCCAGGCGCCGCCCCAGGGCGAAGGCGCTGGTGGCGCGATGAATCAGCGCTTCCGCCTCGGTCTCGGGCTGTAGGCCGAGCCGTAGACACTGGTCCCAGGCCTGCAAGGCGCGCTCGTGGGCACTGCGGCTGGCGGCGTCGCGGCCCTCGATGGCCCAGGCCTTGCCCTCTAGCCCGGCGACCCGCGCACGCCAATAGAGGCTCGAGGCCGCGGTCGGCGGCGCCAGGGCCAGGGCCCCCGCCAGGGCGCGGCGCGCGTCGGCGCCACGCTCCTGCTTGAGGGCAATCTGGGCCAGCTGCACCAGCACCTCGGGTCGTGGGTCCTGCGCGAGGGCCTGCTGCAGGGCGGCCGTGGCCTGCTCGATCGCGCCAGCGTTGTAGTGGCCGATGCCCAGCGCGAAGCTGACGCGCGCCAGGTTCGGCTGCAAGGGCTTGCCGAAGCGCAGCGCCGCGCGCCGATAGAACGCCGCGATGCGTGGCAGACTCCGTTCGGCCGCCGGGAGCTGCTCGCTCTCGATCGCGCGGAAGAGCTGAAGCTGGTACTGCGCCGCGAGGCGCTCGGCATAGCGGCGCGAGCTGGGCACCAGCTCGACGGCGGCCTCGAAGGCCGCGATCGAAAGCAAGACCTGGTCGTTGGCCGCCGCCAGCCGCCCGACGCAGGCCAGCACCTCGGCGTCGGCGGGAAAGCGCCGCGCGCCGTCGCGGCACAGCCGCAGGGCCAACGCTGGATCGGCATCCTCGAAGGCCGCGGCCAGCTCGATCAGCTTGGCCCCGCTGGCCGTCGGGGCGTTGGCGGCGAGCAGCAGTTGGAGCAGCGCCTGGTCCGTCGCCGTGCTCGCCAGGGTGCGCAGCCGGCGGATGGCCTCGTCCGGGCGATCGACCAACAGCAAGAGGCGCGCGACGCTGTAGCTCGTCGGACGCAAGAGGGCCCAGCCCAGCTCGGCGTGCTGGCGCAGCAGCGCGAGCGGGGCCATGCGCTGGAGCTCCGGTGCCCGGTCGAGATAGAGCCGGTACAACCGCTCGACGATCGGGCGCGAGGGCCACACGCGGGCTACTTGCTCCGTGAGCTGCAGCGCACGCAAGCCCCGCAACGCGGGACCGAAGGCGGACGATCCGGCCCGGTTCGCCCAGTCGGTGACGACTGCAATTCCCTGCTGCGCGCGGCGGTCCTCGGGGTGGAGCCCCGTCTGCACCGCCAGCGCGGTCAGCACGCGTTCGGCGTCGCCGCTCGCGGCGAAGGCCCCTTCGATGGTGCGGGCCAGCGCGAAGAGCTGCGCATCGCGCGGGAGCCCGGCGTAGACCTCGGCGGGGTCATGGAGCGTGGCGGCATCCACGAACGCGTCGAAGGCGGTCGCCGGCTGCTTGGCGGCTAGCTGCTGGTGGGCGCGCGCGATCAGGTAGGCGGCGAGGTGCTGGCGCGCCGCCGCCCGCTCGGGGTGGTCCAGGCGGAGGGCTTCGTAGGCCTCGCGCGCCGCGCGATAGCTCGCGGCGTCCGCCGGTGGTGCGACGGGCGGCAGCTGCAGCCGCGCTTCGAGCGCCGATCGCGGAGGCACGCGACGGCCGGCGCAGGCGCCCAGCGCGACGAGCAGGACCAGGGGCAGGGACCGACGCATGGGCGGGGAGTGTAGCCAGGGCCACGCACTGCGTCCACGATCAAGGCACGCGGCGTCAAGGCTCGCCGCTGCGCGCGCAGGCGCAGGGCCGCGCCGGTCGCCGACCCGCAGGAGCGAGCGGCGTCGCGGGCGCGTCAGCGCCACTCGAAGCTGAGCCCGAGGTCGAAGCGGTGGCCGATCCGCTGATAGCGCCCCGCGGTCGAGGCCGACCCACGTCCCTCCAGGGTCGCCTGGCACTCGGCCCGCTCGATGTCGAGGCCGCTGTCGGCGCAGGCGGTCTGCAGAGCGGGGTCGAAGCCCGAGGCCGTGGAGGTGATGGGGGGCACCCACAGCAGCCCGTAGCCGAGGCGCAGCTTGAGCCCCGGCTGCACCGTCCACTGCAGGGCCGCGAAGGCGTCGAGGTTCCAGCCGTCGATGGCCAGCGCCGTCACCGCCGCGCGCTCGACCGCGCCACTGGCCACCTGCGCGGCGAGCTGCAGCTCCAGGGGCGGCCGCAGCTCGATCGCGCTGCCGAGCTGTAGGGCACCCACGTCCTGGAAGCCGCGGCGCAAGATCAATCGGTCGGCGGTGAAACGGTCGGCGAGCCGCAGCTGCACGCCGCTGAAGCGCACATCGAGATCGGTGTGGCGTGCCCAGTGCGTCCAGCGCAGCAGCGCCTCCAGCGCGACGCGTGGCGTGGCGCGCCAGCGCGCCCCGAGGCTGACGATATCGGGTAGCCGGTAATGGATGACGCTGCGCCCGCGCAGCAGCGGGGTGGCCTCGGCGGTCACGCCGAGGGCCTCGCGGACGCCATCGCGGACGGCTGCTGCGGGATAGATCGTGGCCTCTCCGGCCGTGCGGAGGTCACTGCTTCCTGGGTTCCCCACCGCGCTGACGTAGGCGAGGCCCGCGTCAAGATCCGCTCGCAGGCGCCCGACCAGGCCGATCGCCGCCCCCAGCGCGTCGGTGCTGCCGGAGGCGTGGACGCCCTCCGCGGCGAGCGGGTTCTCGTAGTCACAGCGGGGCGCGTCGGCCGCAGACCCACAGGCGTCGAGCGCCAGTGGCTCGTCGCCCTCGCGGCGCGTACCGCCGGCCAGGGCGGCATCACGGACGAGGCCGAGCTGGACACTGCTGCGCACATAGCTGATCGAGAGGCCGAGCCACCAGCCGCGCAGCAGGCGTACCGCCGCGGCCGGGGTGATGTGCAGCTGCGTGAAGGCGAGCGTGGCGCCGTGGTATCGGCTGGCACGCTGCAGCCCACCGTCGACCACGGCGGGGTCGGCGTCCGCGACCAGCAGTGAGCTCTGGTCGCGCTGCCAGCGGGTCGAGAGACCAAAGACGACGGCGGAGGAGCCGAGTCGTGAGCTGACCGCTGCGAAGAGCTGCGGGTCGAACTGTCGCCACTGCTCGCGAGAGAAGCGCAGCGCCCGCTCGCCCGCCCGATCCAGGGCGCTCCGCGTCAGCAGCGCCTGACCGGAGTCGCGATCAATGGGCGTGCGCTGCGCGCTGCCGAGCTGCAGATCCCCGGTGGTGGCGAAGTAAACGGTGGAATCGCGCCGTAACCCGAGGGTCGCCGGGTTGAGGATCGTCGCCGCCGGGTGATCGGTCGCAGGCCCGTCCAACACGAGACCGCCCGGGCGACCGCCGAGCAGCGGCGCCGTATGGCCCGGCTGGGACGCGCCGAAGGCGAGCCCGATGGCCAGCAGCGCGCCGCGGCCGATCAACCGGCGGCCGATCAACCGGCGCCTTCGGCGCGGAGCCCCTGAAGTTTGGCAGCGCACGCGCGATCCCTACGACGTCAGCGACCGAGCTGTCCATCAGTGACAGCGGACCTTGCGCCGCACCGGTCGCGATCGCCCGCCCGCTCGACCGCGCCCCGTTCGGGGCTGGCGCGCGCCTTGACTTGGTCGGCGGCGATTCATACCATCGCGCCACCGTGCAGGATTATCGCGCTACGTGCCCACGCAGAGCCCTTGCCGCCGGCGCCCTGCTGGCGTTGAGCTGGCTCGGCGCTGGGTGCCAGGTCACGAGCGCGAAGATCCAACATTGGAAGGAGACCGAGGAGGGCGCGGGCAAGCTCGCTGCAGCCGTCGCCGACGTTGGCTTGGTCCTCCCCTTACGGACCGAGGCGGCGCTGGCCCTGGTCCAGATCCAAGAGGTCGAGCGGCTGATCGACGCGGTCCGTCGTACGGAGGCCGCGGCACGCAGCGCGTTGACCGTGGCGCTGGCCGCGGCGCTGCTGCCGCGCCTCGAAGGAGCGAGCGGACCGCTCGCGCCGCCCACGGCGATGGAGGCCAAGGATGTCCTCTTTGCCCTGCGCGAATGGCTGCCGGCGGAGGCGCGTGCCCACGCCGACGAACGACTGCTGCGTTGGCTGCTGGTCGATTGGGCAGGGCGCGCGGGGGGCGATCACAGCGGGCCCAAGATCGTCCGGGCCATTGGCGCGGCGGCTGCGCCCGCGCTAGCCGAGGGGCTGCGGCAGGTGGACGCCAGCGCCGCGCTGGTGCTCGCGCAGCTGCTCCGCGAGGTCGGCGGCGGCCCGGACCGCGACCTCGGCGCGGGGGCGCTGATCGAGCGGGTGCGCGAACGCGAGGGGCTGGCGCGCGAGCCGGCGTACCAGGCCCTCGCCGCGGTCGGCAGCCCCTTGGGCCGCACCTTTCTGCTCGCGGTCGCGCGCGCCGGTGCCGAGGGCGGTCGGGTGCTGGCGTTGCTGGCCCTGGCCAAGGACCCGGAGGTGGCGTCGGTGTCCGAGCTGGCGGCGCTGGCGGGTGACACGCGTGGGCCCGGCGCCGTGCGTGAGGCTGCCTTCACGGCGCTCGAGGCCATCGACAGCCCGGCGACCGCCGACGCGCTGGCTGCCATCATCGCGCGCGATGCCGAAGAGAAGGTCCGTTACCGCGCCGTCGAGGCCCTGGTGGGATGCTGCAAGGTGGCGGGTGTCGCGCGGTTGCTCGCTGCGTTGCCCGCAGGCTATAGTTACCGCCGGCTTGATGTTTCCGACTTCATCGAGCACGACATCAAGGAGCTCGGTGTGGCGGTGCTGCCGGTCTTGCGCCGGGCGCTGGCGTCTCCGAGCTGGATCGCGCGGGTGATCGCCGTGCGGCTGCTCGGCGCGCTGGGAGGCCAGGGAGAGCTCGGGGCACTGCGGCCGCTCCTGACCGACGAGACCAAGCTTCGCGGCTGGGATGGCGACCGCGCCCCTGGCCGAGCGAAGAGCGTGACAGTGGCAGCGGAGGCGCGCATCGCGATCGAGGGATTGAGCCGGCGTAGGTAGCTCGGGTCGGTAAGACAGCAGCTCAGGTTGGTAAGACAGCAGCTCGGCTTGGTAAGACAGCACCGCAGCTTGGTAAGACAGGCGGGCGGGTGGGCCGGGTGAGTAAGCGGTCGGCGCGGCGTGGACGTGGCGGCAGCTTGGAGGCAGTCGAGCGCTTCGATGGACCAAAGCAAGAAAACGATGCGCCATTTCTACTGCCGGGATGTCCTCTGGGACACCTTCGAGCAGATGGCGAATGACTTCGATTGCTCGATCGACTACCTCGTCAACGAGGCGATGCGCCACTACGCGCGCAGCAAGAACTACGGCGCGTCGACGGCTCAGCCGGCGGGCTCGCAGAGCGCACCCGCACAGCCGGCCGTGCGTCAGCCGACGATGGGCGCCCGGCGGCCGCCTCCGCCGCCTCCGGCTGGCGCCGCCGCCCCTGCTGCCGTACCGCGCCGACCGACCCAGGCACCGGCGGCGCCCGAGCCGCGGCGCCCGCCGTCGGGTGGCGCGCCCGCCGTGGCGGATCCGCTCGAGGCCGGGGGCGGAGCCGGTGCGACGCTCTACCTGGTCTTCAACGACCAGCGCATTCCCGTCGATAAGGACCAGTTCGTGATCGGCCGCGGCTCCAAGACCAGCGACCTGGCGATCAAGGACGGCAACATCTCGCGCAAGCACGCGGCGATCATTCAGCGCAACGGCGCCTTCTACATCAAGGACCTGGGCAGCACCAACGGCATCGACTACAAGGGCATGCGCATCGACAACAAGCGCATCGACGAGGGCGATGTCTTCCACATCTGCGACTACGAGCTGCGGTTCACCTACCGCGCCTGTCGGACCGGGCGCCGGGGGGCGCCGTGGCGGATCGCGCCGTGCCTGATCGTGTCGTGCCTGGTCAAGCGAGCGGCGCGGTGGCGCGGACCCCACTTCTTAGCGCGACTCCCTGCGGCCTGGCGCGCGCGACCGCCGGGCGCTGAGAGCCCCCTCAGCGGGGCAGGTCGCGGCGCGCGAGAGACGCTCCATGGTCGAACGGCGACATAGCCATCTACGTCGGGCGCTGGCCGCGGGGACGGTGCTGGGCGTGCTCGGGATGCTGCCGCTGCTGCTCACCGAGCTCACCTATGTCTTGGCGGTGCGTCGGCCGCCCTTCGACGACGCTCGCCAGCTGCTGGCCTTCGTGGCGCTGCTGCTGACCCTTCCCCTGGGCTTTGCGGTCGTGGCCGGGCCGCCCGTGGCGTTGCTGTTGCTTGGCATTGGAGCGCTGGCCGAACGGCTGGCGCCGCGACGCGTCAGCGTCCCGCGGATGACGGCTCGCGTGGTCAGTGTCCTCGCCGCGCCAGGCATCGCGGTCGTCGTCGCCCAGCTCTTCGCCGGGCGGCGCGCGCAGCTCCTTCCGGGACGGCACCTGGTGGCGATCGTGCTCGGTGTGATCGGGTTGGCTGCAACCTACGGGGCGGTGCGCGCCGTCCTCGCGGTCCGCGAGCGCCTGCAGCTGCGTCGCTGGCACGCAGGCCACGCGCTGCTGCTGGCGACGGGGCTCCTGATCGTCGGCACGGCCTGCTACATCGCCGACCAGCGCCTGTTGGTCGGGCTCTATCGCTTCTTTCATGCGTTGCTGGCGTTGGCCGCTCTCGCCTTCAGTCAGCTCGCCGTAGCGACGCTCTACGCCGCTTGGCGCCCCACGCAGCGCTGGCTCGGACGCATGCTGATGCCGCGCCACGCGTTGCTGGTGGCGGCCGTGCTCGTGACCGCGAGCTGTTGGGGCCTGGGGCAGGTCCAGCGCTCCGCGCCGCTGCGCTTCCTGCTGCTGCGCCACGCCACCTTGCAGCAGCAGTTGTTGCGGCTGACGCCGCTGGCACGCGCCGGGGCGAGCCTGGAGCCGGTGGTGCCCGCCGGTGCGGCCGCTGGCGCACCGACCCCACCGCTGCGCCCCGGGCCGCGACGCAGCGAGGCCAACCTGCTGCTGATCTCGGTCGACGCGCTGCGCGCCGACCACCTCGGGGTCCACGGCTACGGGCGGCCGACCAGCCCGCGCATCGATCAGTGGGCGCGCCAGTCGGTGGTCTTCGAGCGCGGCTACTGCCCCGTGCCCCACACCTCGTTCTCGCTGACCTCGCTGCTGACGGGCAAGCACATGTACAACGCCAGCGAGGCGCGACAACGCACGCTGGCCGCCGTGCTGCGGCGCTACGGCTACAAGACGGGCGGCTTCTTCCCGCCGGCCGTGTTCTACATCGACGGCAAGCGCTTCAGCGCCTTTGCCGCCACCAAGTTCGACTTCGAATACGTCAAGTACGAGTTCCTCGCGGCCGAGCCGCGGGTCGATCAGGTGCTCGAGTTCCTCGGCCAGCAGGGGCAGGGGAAGTTCTTCGTCTGGGTCCACTTCTTCGAGCCGCACGAGCCCTACGAGTCCTGGCCGGGCCTGGTCTTCGGCAAGCGCGCCATCGATCGCTACGACAGCGAGATCGCCTACACCGATCGCGCGATCGGCCGCCTGATCGACCGTGTGCGGCGCGAGCACCCCAACACGATCGTGGCCCTGACCGGTGATCATGGTGAGGCCTTCGGCGAGCACGGCGCCTACTACCACGGCAACGCGCTCTACGAGGAGCAGGTGCGGGTGCCGGTGATCATCAGCGTGCCCGAGCTCGCCGCGCGACGGGTCGCGGGCAGCGTGCAGAGCATCGATCTGGCCCCGACGATGTTGAGCCTGGTCGACGTTCCGGTGCCAGCGGAGATGCAGGGCCACGATCTGGGTCCCTGGCTCGCCGGCGAAGCGCCGACCTCATTGCCCCCGGCCTATTTCACCATCGAAGACAAGAAGGCCGTGGTCGATCGCGATCGCAAGCTGATCTGGGACAGCGCGTGGGGCGTCACCGAGGTCTACGATCTCGAGCACGATGCGACGGAGCGCAACAACCTCAGCGCCCGCCAGCCCGCCCTGGCTGCCGCGCTGCGGGCGCAGCTGGGGCGAGCGCTGGACGAACAGCGGGGCCGGCGGCCCCGAGAGGACAGCGACGGCGAGGCGCAACGTCTGCTCGCGCGGGCGCGCCAGCGCGACTTCGGCGCCGTACCCGGCTTGCTACGGCTCTGTCGCCAGGGCGACGCCGAGCTGCGGCGGCAGGCGATCGGCGGGCTGGTGGCGTTGCGTGCGCGGGACGCGTTGACCGCGCTGCGAGCCGCACGTGCGGACGCCGATCCGGGGGTCGCGATCCCGGCGCAGATCGGTGCGGCGCTGCTCGGGGACCGCGACAGCCTGCGGGCCGTCTCCGGGCTGGTGCAAGCGCGCGACGACTTGCCCCCTGCGCTGCGGCGCGCGGCGCTGCTGGCGCTGGTGCGCAGCCCGGACGCGCGCGATCGCGGCGCGAGCCTGACGCTCGAGTTGGCGGCCATGCTGCAAGGCAGCCGAGACATCTACCAGCGGCTCGAGCTGATCGACGCGCTCGGCGTCCTGGCCGACGCCCGGGCCGTGCCGGCGCTGCTGAAGCAGCTCGACACCGTCAGGACGCACCTGGCGGCGATCGATGCGCTGGGCGCCGTGCGCTCGCCCACGGCGCTGCCCACGCTCGTGCAGCTGCTGCGGACAGACGTCTACACCAACGCCCGGCAGCACGCGGCCGTGGCGCTCGGGCGCATCGGCGATCCGCGGGCGATCGCGCCGCTCTATGAGGCAGCCCGTCGCGAGCTCGAGGGGCCGGCGATCGCCGGGGTGTTGGTGGCGTTGGAGGCGCTGCGGGCGCTCCCCGTGCCCCGACTGAAGCCGCTGCTGCCGCAGGGGGCTTGGGCGTGTGCTGCGGCAAGCTGTCGGATCGCGCTCGGTAGCAGCTGCGGGCGGCGCGAGGAGCTGCTGCTGTTGGTCGCGCCGCAGCCGACCGTGAAGTGGGCGGAGCTGGGGGGCGCCTTGACCGTGCGGTGCGGCGACGAAGTCGTGGGTCGGCTCGACCTGGCGCGCGTGGCCCAGGGCGGACGCGACCGCGCGCTCGAGCTGCCCGCCGTCGTCGCCGCGCTGGACGGGCACCGTGGGTCGCTGGCGATCGAGGTCCCGCGGGACGGCGGTGGCGGCGAGTCGGTGGCGCTGCGCTTCATGGTGCTGCGCCCGCTGCCGGGTGGGGCGGTGGCCGTGGCGCAGCCCTAGAGCACCTCAGCCGGCCGCCGGATCGGCCGCTGGGGCCTCGGCCAGGCGGAAGCCGTCGTGCAGCACGCGCACGGCCACCTCGCCGTAGCGCCGCGCGACGAGGCACGAGACTTTGATCTCGCTCGTGCTGATCATCATGATGTCGATCTGCTGCTGGGCCAGCAGCTCGAACATGCGCTGGGCCACGCCCGAGTGGCTGCGCATGCCGACCCCGACGATCGAGACCTTCGCCACGTCGTCGTCGCTGAGCACCGGTCCGGCGTTCAGGCGTTGCGCCGCGGCGTCGACGCGGTCGCGTGCGGTCCGCAGGTCCGTCAGCGGCACCGTGAAGGAGAGGCTCGCGCGCCCATCGACCGGGGGTATCTGCACGATCATGTCCACGACGACGCCCGCCTCGCCGAGCGGGCGGAACAGCTCCGCCTGGATCCCCGGTCGCGCCGGCAAGCCGGAGACGGTGATCCGGGCCTGGTTGCTGTCGAGGCTGACGCCGGTGACGACGACCTTCTCCATCGCGGAGTCTTCGCTGACGACCATGGTTCCTGCTTCCTCGCTGAAGGTGCTGCAGACGCGCACCGGGACGCGATAGGTGCTCGCCACCTCGACCGATCGGATCTGCAGCACCTTGGCGCCGAGCGACGCCAGCTCCAGCATCTCCTGGTAGGCGACACGCGGGATCAAGCGGGCATCGGGGCAGATGCGCGGGTCGGCCGTGTAGACGCCGTTGACGTCGGTACAGATCTCGCACAGATCGGCGCGGATCGCGGCCGCCACCGCGACCCCGGTGGTATCCGAGCCACCGCGACCGAGGGTCGTGATGTTGCCCTCGGCGTCGGTGCCCTGAAACCCGGCGATGACGGGGATCTGATCGCGCTCCAGCGCTTGCGTCAGCGCCGAGGCCTCGATTTGGCGGATGCGCGCGCGAGAGAACGCCGAGTCGGTGTGAATGCGGATCTGATGGCCGAGGAACGAGACCGCCTGGCCGCCGGCCGCCGTGATCGCCATCGCCAACAGGGCCGCCGTGGCTTGCTCGCCGGTCGCCAGCAACACGTCGAGCTCGCGCGGTTGCTCGCGGTCGCTGATGGCGCTCGCCAGCTTGATCAAGCGGTCGGTCTCGCCCGCCATCGCCGAGACCGTGACGACGACCTGATGTCCGGCCGCGCGGGTGCGTAGCACGCGCTCGGCAACATGGCGGATACGCTCGATGCTCCCCATCGAGGTGCCGCCGTACTTCTGCACGATCAGCATGGCTCTCTCATTGCGCTCATCGCCTTCATTACGCTCATCGCAGCCTGGGGAAGGCGTGCCCGGGTTGCACCGGCCCAGGCGCTGCCCCGGTGCGCCGTGCTACGCTGCACAGCCGCGAGCATGCTCGGGCAGTGCCCCTGCAGGCCCCCAATAGGTGATCGATGCGAGCGCACGCGTACGCGGTGGTCCTGGTTACGGCGCCAACCGGCGAGGCCGAGCGCCTGGCTCGGCTGGTGATTGAGCGCGAATTGGCTGCCTGTGTCAACCTGATCCCGGGCGTCCGCTCGCTCTACCGTTGGGAGGGGCGCCTGTGCGAGGACGCCGAGGTGGTGCTGGTGATCAAGACGCGCCTGGCGCTCGTCGCCACGCTCTGCGATCAGCTGGTCGCCGCGCACCCCTATGACCTGCCCGAGGTGATCGCGCTGCCGATCGTCGCGGGCCACGGGCCCTACCTGCAGTGGCTCGGCGCGGCCACCGTGGCGGGCGCGGGGCCCGACGAGGACGGGGGCGTCCCGCCCGCCTGAGCGGCCGTCGCTCGCCAGTCGGGGGCACGACCGGGGCAACCACGCCTCGCATGCGCCGATAACCGTGCCCGCGTCGATCGTCTGTCGCTTCCTGGTGGACGGGGTGTGGGCATCTAGCCGTGCGTGGGCTCGTTCTTGGCGCTCTCGTGCTGGTCGTCGCGGTCGCAGCCCTGCGTCCGCCCCCCGTCGCCGCAACCGACCCGCCCCCCGAGGTGGCCGCGGTGCTGCGCGCCGGTGCTGCGGTCGCGGTGGCGAAACAGGTCCGCGTCGCGCTGAAGGCGCGACAGCGCCTCGCCATCGGGCTGCCGATCGATCTCAATCAGGCCGCCGAGGACGAGCTGGAGCTGTTACCCGGGGTGGGTCCGATCCTCGGACGGCGGCTGGTTGCGGCGCGTCGGGCGCGCGGCGGCTGGCAGCGGCTCGCGGAATTAGCGCAGCTGCGTGGTCTCAGTGCCCAGCAGGTGGCGCGCTGGCAGGGTTTGGCCACCGTCGGGGAACCCCTGCGGCCCCCCGCGCCCTAGCCCGGTGGCGCAAAGGCCGTTGCCGGATCAGTCCATCGCGGCCGGGGCCACAACCTCGATCGGTGCGGAGGTACATTGCAGCGCTCCGCCCGGCCCGTGGGCGTAGAGCGTCACCCAGGGGAGGCCGAGGGGAAAGATGAAGGGGCGCGTCCCGAGGTCGCAAGGGATCGATCCTTGATCGACGTAGTCTACGGCCCAGGTGCAGCGCTCCCCGTCGCTCTCCAGGTGCACGAGAAAGGGGGTGCGGGCGTCGCCGAAGCCCGGAGTGATCGCGGCCCTGCAGGTCGGCAGCGGTAGCGCGGCGTCCGCCATCGGCCCGCCGTCATAGCGAGGGCTGCCGTCGCTGGAGCTGCTGCCATCGTACGCCACGCCCCCGTCCAGCCTGGGTCCCGAGCTGTCGCCCGCCACACCCGCGTCCCGACGCGGCGGCGTCCGGGAACAGTAGCCCTCGAGGTTGCGCTCGCAGCGCGCACTGATCGCATCACAGCGCTTGAGCAGCGCGCTGCTCTCGACACCGAGGCAGATCCCGCTGGATCGTTCGCAGATCGAGGCGTAGTCGAGGCAGAGCGCCGCGAGCTGGTCGCCCGTCTTGCCGGGCAGATCCCGTTCGACCGCCCCGAGGTGCTGGTCGATCACGTCGAGCTCCGAGGCGCGCTCGGACCCGCAGCCGGGAGCGAGCAGGCCCAGGGTGCCGAGGCTCAGAGTGCCGAGCACGAGCGAGGCTCTGCTGAGCTGGAGACGGTCGTGTCGGTGCTGCGCGCGTCGGTGCTGCATGGTGGAGGTCCTCCGTGGGTTGATTTGCCGAAGCGGCGCCCGGCCAACTGCACGGACCATGCCGGCTCCAGCCCCTCACCTAGCCCCTCACCAACGAAGGGCCCTGGCGACCCATCTACGCGCAAGGACGCGGAAGCGCCGTCCTCGGGGAAGTCTCGCGGCCCAAGGGGACGACGGTCGTGATGACGGATTTCCACGGCCGCTCTCGGTTTTTCGAGGGTCCACCGACCCGGTCGACCGGACACCTGGCCCGCCACGCCTGGTTGGAAGGCAGGCCGTTGGAAGGCAGGGCGTTGGAAGCCAGGGCGTTGGAAGCCAGGCCAGGGTGGGGCTCCGACTTCGAGCGAGCACCTGCCAGCCCTCGCGGTGCAGCGCCCTCCTCAGGGCGCCTCCGCCGTCGCGCGCGCCCTAATACGGCGATTGCTCGTTTAGGTTGCCCCCGGGACCGTAGTCGCAGACCACCGTATAAGCATACGTGAGGCCGGGGCAGCGATAGAGCGCGCAGCCGACGGCGGTCGTCGCCCGCCACACCACCTGCGTGTAATGGCCGCAGCTGCGAGGAGGGGGGGCGTCGCAGCTGTTGCTGTCGTGGTGGTAGTAGCTCTGCTCCCTGAGCCACGACGCCACTGCCGCGGCGCCCGTCGTCGGGCCGGTCGAGCCGTAGATGTTCTCGCCGACGTAGCTCGGATAGCCGGCGCTCCGATCGGCGTTGTGGTCGACCAGCCCATCGAGCCGATCGGGCGGCGGCGGCGCGCTGTCGCGGCACTGCCGGACCCAGGCCTCCGCGATCGCGGCCAGCGCGGGATCCCAGCGCAGCGGCCCCACCCCGACCGCGGCGCGGGCGGCGTTATGGGCCGCCACCGTCCCCTCGAGGCCCGCCGGCTCCTGCACTATCGCCCCTTGGTCGGAGCGCGGCGCACTGTCGCGACCGAGGTCGCGCGCGGCTCGCGCGTCGCGCGCTCGCACCCCGGCGGCGTCGCCCGCACGTGCCGCATCTCGGCGCGGCGTCGCATCGCCGCGTTGGCCTGCATCACCGCGGCGGGCCGCATCACCGCGGCGGCCCGCGTCGGCGCGCGGGCTGGCGTCGCGTGACCCCCGCGCGTCGGCTCCGACGCTGGCCCCGCTGCAGGCGCCCAGCCCGAGCAGGCCCCACAGCAGTCCACTGAGCTTCAGGCGCATGCCCCCAGCATCGCCCCGGTCGCGGCGCCCTGACAAGCGGCGTCGAGCGTCAGGGCCGCGCCGCCACCGCGTTCGCCCTGGCCCTGGGCGGCCGTGGGTCTGCCTGGGCTCGTGCGCCGTTCGCTCGCGGCGCCCGGCCGCGTCACGACGCGTTCGCCAGCAGCTCCTTCGCCACGGGTCCGCCCGCGGCGTCGCCCGGCGGCGCCAGGGTGATGTCTTGCTGCGTGGCGTGGAAGCGGCGCCCGTCCCAGCGCAGCAGGGTCAAGCGCGCCGCGACCCGGCGAGTGCCCGGCAGGCGCGTCCCCCGCAGCACGAGCGGCAGCTCACCCGCGGCGCGACCGGGCAGCGCGAGCGCGAAGAGCCCCGTTCGACCGGCGTCGATCGCCTCGGCAGCCACACGGCCGTTGGCCGCGCTGCCGAGCTCGAGGGCGAGCGTGGCGTCGAGATCGTCCCAGCTCAGCAGCGCGAGCACACCGGGCGTCGGCTGGAGCTGCAGGCGCTGCAGGCTGCGCTGGAGCCCTTGCAGCGTGCTTGCGCTGCGCTGGGTGCCGTCGGTCAGCAGACGCGCCAGCCGCAGGGCCGACCACAACCGAGCCCAACGGCGCGGATCGGCCGGGCCGGGTTCGCCCTCGCCGCCTGCCACCTGTCGCTCGAGCCGCAGGGCCTGGTCGACCCGCCCGCTGCCCGCCGCGGCCGCCGCCAGTCGCAGCGTGGCCGTGGGGTCCTCGTGGCGCCGCGCGACGAGCGTCTGGTACTGGCGGTAGGCGTCCTGGTGCCAGCCCTGACGGCGGTAGATGTCGCCGAGGAGCTGCCGGGCGTTGGGGTCGCTCGGCGCGAACTCCACCAGCTCGGAATAGGCCCGCCGGGCGTCGTCGACCCGCCCGAGCTCGACCAGCAGATCGCCCAGCAGTTGGACGATCCGCGGCGTGAGCAGGCCATTGGCGCGCGCGCGTTCGACCTCGACCAAGGCTTGATCGGGCTGGCCGGCCTGGCGCAGCGCGGCGACCAGGCGCTCGACGCAGCCGAGCGAGGTCGAGCGCTCGCCGCAGAGACGCCGCAGCTCGCGGATCCGCTCCTCGGCGGTTTGGGCGCGGGCCAGCACCCCGTCGGCGATCGCCCAGTTCACGGGATCGCGACCGCGGAGCGCCGCAGCGAAGTCGGCGTCGATCGCACGCCGCATCAGCTGCCGTCGCACGAAGGCGCGCGACGAACCCTGCAGCGCCCCCAGCAAGCTTGCCGCCTGCGCGGTCGTATCGACGCGCTGCTGGATCAGCTCGAGCAGCGCGCGTCGGTCGCGCCCGTGAGGCAGCTCGCAGCGGTTGGCCGCCTCGCGATAGACGGCGATCCACCCCGCCACCTGACCCGCCACGTCGAGGCGCTGACGCCAGAGCTCGAGCCGATAGTAGAGCGGGCCTCGCGACGCATCGCTGCAGGAGTCGCTCGGTGACACGACGGTACGCTCGTCCTCCTCTTCCGCCCCTTCGGCCGGCTCGCCGTCTCCGGGGCCCAGCGCGTCAGCGGCGGCAGCGAGGGCCTTGAGCGCGTCCCCTTCGCGATCCGAGGGACGCGGCGCCGCGCGTCGCTCCGCTCGCGGGTCCGAGGCGCCATAAGGGACGCCTGCCCCAAGATCGTCCAAGGAGAGCTTAGGACGGCCCCGCACCCGCCAAATACTCCAACCTCGCGGCCGCCCCCACCAATTGCGGGCGCGGCACGCCCGGCCGAAGCGATGCGGCGGACCCTCTGCCTGCTGGCGGCGACTGAACCGAGTAGACGCGCGTCCGCTCCAGCTGCTCCCGCTGCGTGTCGGGGCTGTCGCTGTTGCAGCCGAAGAGCGCCAGCGGCGCCCCGGCCATGGTCTCGAGCACCGCCTGCGGCACGAGCCCCCAGAGCGGGTCACGGGGCGTGCGCGGGATGCCGAGCTGCTGATACGCCTCCTCGCTCTCCAGCACGAGGAAGGAGCTGAAGGGCGTCATCAGGCTGTAGTCCACCCCAGCCGCACGATCGCGCCGCGGTTCTGTACGCGATCCGTGCCGAGCAGCTGCGTCAGATAGCGGCGGGCCCACAGCTTGGGCACGTAGGCGACCTTCTGCCCCTCCTCCGGCGCGACGCGGTAGCTGCGCGGTGCGAAGGGCACGCCCCCGAGCGTGCCGCTCACCCGCACCGTCTCGGGCAGCGGGTGGTGCGTGCGCGCCAGCAGCACGACCTCCTCGCCCCGCGACACCTTGCCCGCCGTCGACAGAAAGACCTGGTCCAGTCCGGCCCCCGCGTCGATCGTCAGGTCGGTGATCGTCGCCGTCTTCAACGCACCGACGAAGCGCAGGCTCTCCTGCACGGCCTGCTGCGGCGCATCGACGCGGAACGCGCGCCCACCGCCGAGCCGCGCCAGGCGCTCGAGCAAGGCGTGATCGCTCCTCGGCCCCGCGGCGATGGTGAAGAAGCGCGCCGGCGAGCTGGCGATCGATCGCGTCACCCGCTCGGCCAAGGCCTCGCCGTCGAGCTCACCGACCGTCGGCAGGCCGTCGCCGACATAGACCACCGCCGGCTGTTTGGTGCCGTGTACCCGCTGCAAGGCCACGTCGAGCACCGCGCCCAGATCCGTCGCGCCGCCGCGGCTCACGGCCGCGAGCTGCTCGAGCGCCCGCCCGACCTCGGCTTCGGTCGCCGGTGCGAGCCCGCTGGGCGGATAGACCACGCGCGGATTCAGGTCGACGGCCGCCAGCGCGAAGCGGTCCCCGCTCGACAGCGCTCGCAGCACCGCCTCGGCGATGTCGGTGCGCAGCTGCCGCTCGGCCTCGTCGCCGCTCGCGGAGGTATCGACCGCCACCACGACCTCGCCGGGCCCCGGCTTGACCGCCGACCAGTCGACGTCGGGCGCGTAGCGCAACATGACATAGTCGGCCTCGCCCCGGGTGCTGGCGACGCGGGCCGCGCGCAGGGGCTCGACCTTGGACTGCACCAGCTCGAGCAGGAAGTCGCCCGCCGGCCGGAAGCCCGAGCGCCGCATCGTCACCTTGCTTCCACGGTCTTCGATCCGCGCATCGCTCGTGGTCGCCAGCCGTAGGTCACGCCCCTCCTGGCCCAGGTCGACCTCGAGCGCAAACTCCTGCACCCGCGGCAGCCCGGCCATCGGATAGAGGTAATGCAGCGTGCCGTCGAGCGCCGGCAGGAGCTCGAGATAGGACAGCACGACGCGCCGCGCGCCCGCGGCGGCGATCGGGAAGATGCGCGCGCGGAAGGTGCGCGCGTCGATCCACTCGAGCAACGCTGGCTCGAAGCCGCTTTGCGCCGCCTGCTCGTAGCGCCGCGCGGCCTGTTGCCGCTCGACCACCTCGCCCTCGATCAGTCTGCCTCCCACGTCGAGCGCGAAGCGGTCGACGGCCGCCCCCTCGGGCACGGTGAACCAGTAGTAACCCTCGACCGCCGTGTCACCGGCGTTGAAGAAGGTCTGGTCGACGGTGGTGCGCGCCACCCCCGCGCGAAGGGCCACCTGCACCCGCTGCGACTGCACCTGGAGCTCGAGCGGGGCGCGCCCCGGCGCGCTGCGATCGATGGCGTAGATCCGCCCCGCTGCCGCCCCGCCGCTGCCGCCGGGGTCGCGGTCCGCCATGCCGCCCGTCCAGTCCTCCCAGAACGCGACGGGCTCGAGCGCCGGCGCCCGACCGGGAGTCAGACGCACGCGCTCGCCCGCCTGCACCTCGGTGCGACCCCCCCGCGTCTCCACCACGGCGAGGCCGCGCGCCACATAGACCTCGAGCTGCTCACCGCTGCGCCGCAGATCGATCCCGGCGGCGGCGGCCGACACGACGGTCTGCCCCACCTGGTAGCGCAGGGGCTCCCGCTCTTCGCGCACGGGCGCGTCGATCCACACCTCGCCCCGCTGCAGGCGTAGCGCGCGTGGGTCGAGCGCGACCTCCGTCTCGTGGCGCAGGAAGACGGCGCTGCCGTCGTCCATCCGAATCAGCGCGCGATCGCCGCTGCCGGTGCGCACCAAGGTGCCGTGACGCAGGAGCAGGCCGCTGCCCGCGGGCTGCCAGTCGCCCCCCGACACCTTGACCAGCACGTTGCCCGCGGCCAGCTCGATGCGCGAAATCAGCGCGGGAGCTCGTTGGGGCGCTTGCCTGTCGCACGCACTGCAGAGCGCGATCGCCAGCGCCAGCCCCGCCGGCTGCCGCGGGCTGGGGGCAATCGGGGTTCGGCCACGCGCTGGCTCATCGCTGGGTCATGGGGCCTCCTGCCGCATTCTACGCAGCTCGGGCGCCGATCGGTCTAAGGGCTCGTGACAAGACCAATCGATCGTCGTGGCCGCCGATCGATCGCGTCCGCCAGCGTCGCTCCTTGCCGGCCGCGCGCCTCGACAGTCACAGTCGACCGATTCGTTCGGTCGCGAGCCATAAGAGGCCCCAGCAAGGCTGGCGGAGGACGCTACGTGCTGCTTTCACGAACTCCGGGCCGGACCTGCGGAGACCGGTGTGCCGCTCTTCGGTTGGCACCGCTCTTCGGTTCCGTGCGGCAGCTGTCACCGGGGCTGTGGTCCGATGTGGAGGTCGGAGGAGGATTGGCGGAGGCGTCGGCCTGCTCGGGCCCTTGGTCGTGGACTATGCGCTACCAGGGCAGCTCGTCGTCCAAATGGAAGAAGCGGCCCGTGGGGCCGCTATCGGGCAACGTCGCCAGCCGGACGGCCGTCTTGGCCCCGATCTCCACCGTCATCGGCGCCGCGTCGCCGCCGAGATCGGTCTTGACCCAGCCCGGGTGCGCCGAGTTCACCTTGACCCGCGTGCCCCTCAGCTTGTGGGCCAGGGCGACCGTGAAGCCGTTGAGCGCCGCCTTCGAGGCCGTGTACGCGGGGACGACGAAGCTGCCGAACATATCGGGTTGCGTGGTGATCGAGGTGAGCGAGCCGAGCACGCTCGAGTGGTTCACGATGCGCCCGGCCGGACTCTCTTTGATCAGCGGGAGCAGCGCGTAGGTCGTAGCCACCACGCCGAAGAGGTTGGCCTCGAAGGTGTGGCGAAACGAGGCCAGGTCATCGGTCGCCCACTCGGCTACCCCGGCGTTGTTCACCAGCGTCCAGTCGACCAGACTTCTCGGCGAAGGCCCGGGGCCCCTGAACATCCTGCTCCCGCGACGTCGAGCTTCACCGCGTGGGCGTCACAGCCCTCGCTGCGCAGGGCCGACGCGGCGGCGGCGCCCTTCGCGATATCGCGTGCACCGAGCACGACGCAGTATCCCTGCTTCCCGAGCTGCCGGGCGATCTCGAGGCCGAGGCCCTTGTTCGCTCCGGTGATCAGCACCACGGACTTGTCGATCATCGGTAACTCCTTCTATCCAAGTGTGCGACGACCCTAACGTGGTGCCGTGCCAGCCGCACGGTGGGGGCCCGGCAACGGTGGGGGCCGGGTCGCCGGGGCAGCCCGGTGTGTCGTGGCGAAGCGAGCTGAGCGAGCGCCGCAGGCTGGGTCAGGGGCCAGCTCCTGGAGCAACACCAAGGCGACGAGGTCCCTCGCGCTCCTTCCCGGCAGGCGACTCGAAAGGTTCCGTTTCGGGTCGTGGCTACCCGCCGCACAAAACAGGCGAGCGCTTGTTTTATGGTTGACCTGGCCAGCTTGACCGTCAACGACAACGATCGTTGTAGTTGTTCGCTGGAGACCGGGCTCCAAACCTAAGATCCATGATCGCTGGGGTTGACCCGTGGCCACAAACGTTAACGTCTCAGATTCACGCCAACTTGGGACGGTCGTCCGCGCTGTTCGGATCGCTGCTGGCCTGAGCCAGGTCGACGCGGCCGCACTGTGCGGCGTCAGCGGCCCCTTCATCAGCGGGCTCGAGGGCGGCAAGCCCACGACGCGGCTCGGCCTGGTGCTGCAGGTCTGCCGGGGGCTCGGCATCGCGCTGTCCGCGCGCGTTCCCCTCGCCACACCCGAGTTCTCGGAGGTCTCCCGACGCCGGCGAGTGCCGAAGGCGCGACGATGAGCTCGTCGCTCGTTGTTTGGATCGAGGGCGTTCGCGTCGGCCTGTTGTCGACCACGGGCGGGACATGGTCGTTCCAGTACGACGCCGGCTGGCTCGCGCACTGAGGCCGCTACGCCATCTCCCCGCACTTCCCGCTCCAGGCCACGCCCGTCGTCGACGATGCCGACGACCGGCGCGTGCAATGGTTCTTCGACAATCTGCTTCCTGAGGGTGGGGTGCGCCAGGCGCTCGCTCGACTGGCTCGCCTCGACGAGCACGATGCGCTGGGCCTGCTGACGACCTACGGCGAGGAGAGCGCCGGGGCGCTCACACTGCTGCCTGAGGAGCGCCCCTTTCCGAGCGACGGCAGCTACGAGGCGCTGACTCGCGAGGAGCTGCGGCAGTGGGCCAACGATCGCTCGACCGTACCCTTTCTCGCGGCGGGCGGAAAGGCACATATGAGCCTCGCTGGTGCGCAGCACAAGCGGCCACTGCACTGGCAGTCGGGCACCGAACCGAGCGCGGACACGCTGCTGCGCCCCCGAGGCCTGGCGTCGTCGATCATCGTCAAACCCGACAACGCCCGAGTCGAGCTGTTTCCGTATTGCCCCGCCAACGAGCACTTCTGCATGGCGCTCGCGGCGCGCGTCGGCCTCGACGTGCCGCGAACGTGGCTGTTACACCTTCCCGAGCCGCTGTACGTGGTGCAGCGCTTCGACCGCGTCTTGTTGCGCGACGGACGGGTCGAGCGCCTGCACCAGATCGATCTCTGCCAGCTGCTCAACAAGTGGGCGGGAGCGAAGTACGAGGCGGACGGTGGCATTGGCGCCGTCGAGGCCTTCCGCGCGCTCGAGGGCACCCGTCAGCCAGCGGTGAGCCGCCACCGCTTCATCAGGTGGTTGGTCTTCAACTATCTGATCGGCAACTCCGACGCGCACGCCAAGAACCTCGCGTTTCTCGTGTCCAGCGATGGTCTGACGGTCGCGCCGTGCTACGACTTGCTGTCGGTAGCGGTCTATGGCGCGGCCTATGACCACATGGCCATGACGATCGCCGATGAGGTGCGTTACGGTTGGGTCGAACGCGCGCACTGGGACAAGCTCGCTGCAGCGCTGAACCTCAGGCCCGCCTTCTTGCGCCGTGTTGCCAGTGGGCTGGCCCAGGTCGTGCCATCTGCCGCACGCGAGGTGCTCGCCGACCCAGCCTTCAGCTCGGATGAGCGACGCTTCCTTCAGCGCGTTATCGCGCAGATCGATGCCCACGCCCGTTATCTCGCGGCTGCGGTGAAACGCTGACCGGTAGGCCGAGAGCGGCACAACGCGCTCACCTGCGGCAGGCGGCGCGGATCCAGGCCGGGTCGAGCTGGGGTAGGGGCTGGAGCTCGGGTCGGCCGCAGAGCGGGCGGATGGTCGCGCGGGCCTGGGCGGGGGCTTGGCTGGCGAGCAGCAGTCGGGCGTGCAGGACGCGCATGGTGACCTCGAGGCGGCTCTCCTCGAAGAACGAGCGCAGCAGCTCGGGGTCGGCCAGCCCGCGGCGCAGGTGCCCCGTCGCCTCGATGGCCTCGCCGCGCTGGAGCGCGCTGACGGCCGAGTAGTAGTGCGTGCGTGGATCGCGCGGGTAGCGCGCGCGGAGCGCGGCCACGTACTGGGCGGCGAGCTCGGGCGTCGCCGTCGCCAGGCCCTCGAAGCTTGCGTCCGGTGCGAGCTGAGCCTTGAGGGCGCGCTGCTGCGACGCCGCCGCGCGGTGCGCGAGCAGGCCGCGCGCGGTGGCGACGCCGGCGATCAGCAGCAGGGCCGCACCCACGGCCGCGGCGACCTGGCGCCGGGGCGGGAGCGCTGCGCTCTTGGCCCAGCGCTTCACCAGTAGCGCG
This sequence comes from Pseudomonadota bacterium, assembly GCA_016702545.1. GTDB lineage: Bacteria > Myxococcota_A > Polyangia > JADJTL01. Next base: position 95,007 of record JADJDT010000014.1, read on the forward strand.
CCAAGCAGCAGGCCGACGAGCGCCCCACCGAGGTGCGCGGCGAGGTCGACCTTGCCGCCGCCGCGCGCGCCGGAGAGCGGTATCAGCGCGGGCACCAGCCAGTAGAGCAGCTGCACCTGGGCGCTGCTGCGCTCCTTGCCGAAGGGCAGCCGCGCGCTGCTGACGAGCAGGGCCGTGCTGATCACGCCCATGATCGCCCCCGAGGCCCCGACGGAGACCACCCCGGGCGGCTGAGAGAGTAGGCTTGCGGCGCCGCCGCCCAGCAGGCTGAGGCCGAAGACCGCCAGCAGCCAGCCCGCGCCGCCGAGTCGCTCGAGCAGGCAGCCCGCCCCGAAGAGGGCGAGGGTATTACCGAGCAGGTGCAGCGCGCTGGCGTGCAGCAGCCCCGCGGAGAAGACGCGCGACCACTGGCCCTGGTCGAGGACGGCGCGGCGCGAGAGGCCCCCCAGCGCGAAGAGCGTCTCGGCGTCGGTCGTGAGCAGCGGGCCCTGGAAGCCGCCGACGGCGAGCTGGGCGGCGAAGATCAGCCCCAGCGCGCCGATCAGCGCGTAGGTCAGCAGCGGCCGCCGCGCGAGGAGCGCCGAGGCGGGGGCCTCGACCGCCGGCTCGGCGCCGGCCCTCACGGCCGCGAGCAGGTGCTGCATTGCGGCGCGCCCCGCCAGCCGGCCGCCCCAGCGCGCGTTGGTCCAGACGCTGCCATCGTCGAGATTGAGCGACCAGGCCACGACGCCGACCTTCTTCAGGCCGGGCACCGCGCGCAGTGGCAGCAGGTGGCTGGTCGCGCCACTGTCGCGCCGACAGAGCTCGACCACCTGCAGGCCGACGGGAAGGCGAGTGCCGTGCAGCTTGGCGCAGTACTTCAGGCACTGGCTGCCGATCTCGCGCAGCGAGGCGAGATCCATCGAGGTCGGCTTCGCCGCGTCCGACGAGCGGTCCTTGACGCAGATTACTTGGAGCGAGAAGCCGTCGTGGCGCACCAGCAGGCGATCGAAGTGCGCCCAGAGCGGGGCGAGCTCGGGATAGACCCCGTCGGTGTCGGCGTGGTCGGCCCGCTGGTTGCGTTCGAGCGGGGCGTAGGACCGCGTCGCGGCCAGGTGCCGGCAGAGCAGGTCGAGCGGGGCGAGGTGCGCCAGCGGTGGATCGAGCGGTTGCACGGGGACCCTCCGGTCGCTGCGTTTACCACCGCGGGGCTGGGTAGGGTCGCCCGATGTGCCGGCCGGCCCCGCCCACTTAGCACTACTGTTTCGGATTGCGGACCGAGCCCAGGCGACGGGAGCAATTCGAAACAGTAGTGTTAGTCCTCGAGGATCTGCTTCTCCTTGGCCACGACCAGCTCGTCGATCTGCTTGACGTGGTCGTCGGTCATCTCCTGGATCTTGGCCAGGCCGCGGTGCAGCGCGTCTTCCGAGATCGTGCCGTCCTTCTCCAGTTCGCGCGCCATCTCGTTGGCGTCGCGGCGATGGCCGCGCAGGACGACGCGCATCTCCTCGGCCACCTTGCGCACGTCCTTGACCAGGTCCTTGCGCCGCTCGCCCGTCAGCGGTGGGATCGGCACGCGCACCAGCTCGCCATCGGAGGTCGGGTTGAGCCCCAGGCTCGATTGCTGCAGCGCCTTCTCGATCAGCGGCACCAGCGCCTTGTCCCAGGGTTTGACCGTGATCAAGCGCGGGTCGGGGACCTGCAGCGCGGCCACCTGATTGAGCGGCGAGAGCGTGCCGTAGTACTCGACCTTGATCCCCTCGAGCAGCGCCACGTTGGCGCGGCCGGTACGTCGCCGGGAAAGGTCGCGCTTCAGCGTCTCGATCGTCCCCGCCATCTTGGTGCCGAGGTCGGCAATCACCTCATCGATCATCTTCCCGTCTCCCTTCTGGCCTGGAGCTGTCCCCACCCGCGGTCGTGGCTAGATGTGCTCGGCCGAAGTTGTGAGCCGTTCGAGCGCCAGGCGCGGCGAGCACCGGAGCAGAGCGTACGGGCTGGTACGTGAGCACCGGAGCGCAGCCGCAACGCAGCGATCGGTCGGATCACGACTTCCGCCAAGCACATCTAGCGCTCCAGCACGCGCGTGCCGACGCTATGGTCTCCTCCCAGCACCCGCGCGATGTTCCCTGGGCGCGCCATGCTGAAGACCACCAGCGGCAGCGCGTGGTCGCGACACAGCGTCACGGCCGTCGAGTCCATCACCTTGAGCCGCCGTTCGAGCATCTCGAGATAGGTGATCTCACTGTAGCGGCGGGCCTCGGGGTGCAGGCGCGGATCGCAGTCGTAGATGCCATCGACCCCGGTGGCCTTGAGCAGCACCTCGGCCCCGACCTCGAGCGCGCGCAGCGCCGCCGCCGTGTCGGTGGTGAAGTAGGGATTGCCGGTGCCGCCGGCCAGCAGCACGACCTCCCCGGCGTCGAGCCGCGCGATGGCCTCGCGGCGCGTGAAGGGGTCGCAGACCTGCATCACGGGGATCGCCGACAGCACCGAGGTGCGGCGACCGCGCCGCACCAGCGCGTCCTGCATCGCCAGGCAGTTCATCACCGTGGCGAGCATGCCCATCGTATCCGCCGCGGTGCGATCCATGCCCGAGGCGGCGCCGGTCAGCCCGCGAAACAGATTACCGCCGCCCACGACCACGGCCGGCTGGATGCCCAGCGCGACGGCGCTGTCGATCTCGGCGGCGATCTCGGCCAGCTTCGCTGGGTCGATCGAGCGATCCGGCCCACCCTGCAGGGCCTCACCGCTGAGCTTCAACAGCACTCTTCGGAACGCCACGCCGGCCTCCTGTGCGCGCCTGACCTTAATCGGCGGCGACCTCGATGCCCTCGCCGACCTCCCAGCGCACGAAGCGCCGGAGCTTGCAGTTCTCGCCGAGCTGCGCGATCAGCTCGGTCAGCAGGTCCTTGATCTTGCGCTTGCTGTCCTTGACGTAGATCTGCTCGAGCAGACAGACCTCGCCGTACCACTTCTCGATCTGTCCCTCGACGATCTTGGCCAGCACGGCCTCGGGCTTGCCGCCCTCGCGCGCCAGGGCCAGGCGGATCTCGCGTTCCTTGTCCAGCACCGCCGCCGGGATGTCGGCCGGCACGAGGTAGCGCGGCGCCATCGCGGCGATCTGCAGGGCCACATCGCGGACGAAGCCCTGGAACTGATCGGTCTTGGCGACGAAGTCCGTCTCGCAGTTGACCTCGACCAGCACCCCGATCTTGCTGCCCGCGTGGATGTAGGCATGCACCAGGCCGTTGGTGGCCGAGCGGCCGGCCTTCTTGGCTGCGGTCGCGAGCCCCTTCTTGCGCAGGAACTCGGTGGCCTTCTCCATGTCGCCGTCGCATTCGACGAGGGCCTTCTTGCAATCGGTGAAGCCGGCGAGCGTTCGATCGCGCAGCTCTTTGACCATCTGTGGCGTGACCTCTAACATGGCTTGCTCTCCCTCGTACTTGATGGCGGGTCGCCGGTAAGGCGCCGTGGCCCTGCGGTGGTGGCGTCGTGGCCCGGCTGCGCGGGCCACGAGACTGCATCTGGCGCTTGCCGCTGCGCGGCGCGGCGGATCTCCCGGGCCTGTGAGCAGCGCCCTCCGGAGGCGACCCTGCGGCGCGCGGCGGGCCTACTTCGGGTTCTCGTCGCCTACTTCGGGTTCTCGTCGCCTACTTCGGGTTCTCGTCCGGGGTGGCCGCCGCCTCGGGCTCGGGGCGGGGGCCGCTGCGACGCGATACGACCTCGACCTTCGGTCCATCGCCGCCCGAGGCGACGCGAATCGGCTCGGAGGCGGCCTGCTCGCGCTGCTGATCGCGCTCGCGATTGACCGCCACGGCGCGCACACGACCGAAGCGCTGCCCGAGCAGGCAGGCATCGGCGAGCCGTGCGGCGAACAGGCGGATCGAGCGGATGGCGTCATCGTTGGCGGGCACGACGTAGTCGACGGTGTCCGGATCGCAGTTGGTGTCGGTCAGCGCGACGATCGGGATCTCCAGCCGCCGCGCCTCGGCCACCGCGATGCGCTCCTTCTTCGGGTCGACGACGACCAACAGACCGGGCAGGCTGGCCATGTCCTTGATGCCGCCGAGGTTGCGGTCGAGCTTGATCGCGCTGCGATCGAGGCGTAGCCGCTCCTTCTTGATCAGCTTCTCGCCCTCGGTCTGGATCATGGTCTCGATCGTCCGCAGCTTGTCGATGCTGCCGCGCACGGTGCGGAAGTTGGTCAAGGTGCCGCCGAGCCAGCGGTTGGTGACGAAGTACATGCCGCAGCGCGTGGCCTCCTCGCGCATGACCTCTTGGGCCTGGCGCTTGGTGCCGACGAAGAGCACGCTGTGGCCGTTCGAGACCACCTCGATCACCTTCTTGAACGCCGCCTGGAACAACGGCTGGGTCTGCTGCAGATCGATGATGTGGATGCCGTTGCGCGTGCCGTAGATGTACGGCTTCATCTTCGGGTTCCAGCGCTTGGTCTGGTGGCCGAAGTGCATGCCGGCCTCGAGCAGGGCACGCATCGACATCGACTCGCCGTCCACCGCGGCGGTCATCGGTGAGGCCGCCGCCGGCGCCGTGCCGGGCGGTGGCGTGGTGGGGCTAGCCCCGGGGGTCACGTCACTCATGGGTTTTCTCCTGGCGTTATGCGGTCGAGCGGCCCACCGGGGTGGGTCCTCGTCGACCAATCCTCCGCCCGCGGGGCCACCTTCTATTTTCACTCCCCGAGAGGAGCACGCCGTATAGAAGCCCGCGAAGCGTGTGTTTTCGACGCGCCCGGATACCATGCGGCTGCCGCCAACGCAAGCGCCGCTAACCGCTCGCGCGGGGGTCGGCGCGTCGCCCTGCACGCCTGTGTGGTTGCACGCCTGTGTGGTTGCACGCCGGTGTTTGCGGATCACCGAGGCTGGTGGTAAAAGCCCGCGCGGTTGCCCCAGGAGGGCAGCGACTGGAAGCCCGCGTCATGCAAGCCCGCGTCATGCAAACCCGAGTCAGGGCGATGCGAGATCAGGGCGATGCGAGAGCCGACGTGCTGCGCCAGGCGGCGGGCGCGTCAGGAGGATGAGCCGATGAGCACGATGGGTCGCATTGTCGAGCAGCTAGGCAAGGACAGTGACAGCCTGCTGCACCACACCTGTAAGGGGATCCCCAAGGAGCAGATCGCGCTGCCGGGACCGGACTTCGTCGAACGCGTCTTCGTCCAGTCCGATCGCAGTCCGCAGGTGCTGGTCAACCTGCAGCGGCTGTTCGGCACGGGACGCCTGGCGAACACGGGCTACCTGTCGATCCTGCCGATCGACCAGGGGATCGAGCACTCGGGCGCCGCGTCCTTCGCGCCGAACCCGATCTACTTCGATCCGGAGAACATCGCCAAGCTGGCGCTCGAGGGCGGCTGCAACGGTGTCGCCAGCACGCTCGGCGCGCTCGGTGCCGTCGCGCGGCGCTACGCCCACAAGCTGCCGCTGATCCTCAAGATCAACCACAACCAGCTGATGACCTATCCCAACACCTTCGACCAGGTGCTCTTCGCCGACGTCGACCAGGCCTGGAACATGGGCGCGGCGGCGGTGGGCGCGACGATCTACTTCGGCTCGGACGAGTCGAACCGGCAGATCGTCGAGATCTCGGAGGCCTTCCACCACGCGCACGAGCTGGGGCTGGCGACCATCCTGTGGTGCTACCTGCGTAACCCCGGCTTCACCAAGGACGGCGTCGACTACCACACCGCCGCCGACCTGACCTCGCAGGCCAATCACCTCGGCGTGACGATCCAGGCCGACATCATCAAGCAGAAGCTGCCGACGACCAACGCCTCGGGCTTCAAGGCGCTGAACTTCGGCAAGACGCACGCGAAGGTCTACAGCGAGCTGAGCAGCGAGCACCCGATCGACATGGTGCGCTGGCAGGTGGCGAACTGCTACATGGGTCGCATGGGCCTGATCAACTCCGGCGGCGCGTCGAGCGGCGCGGGCGATCTGGCCGAGGCCGTGCGGACCGCGGTGATCAACAAGCGCGGCGGCGGCATGGGCCTGATCTCGGGCCGCAAGGCCTTCCAGCGCCCGGTGGCCGAGGGCATCGCGCTGCTGAACGCGATCCAGGACGTCTATCTGGCCAAGGAAATCACGGTAGCGTAGGCACGCCGATCAGCTGCGCCTGGTCGCTGGCGATCAGGCGCGTCGGCACGATGCGGTTGCCCAGCACGACCGTTGCGGCGGTCGTGCTGGTGACCCGCAGGTAGTTGTCCGTCAGTCCCCACCAGCGGCGCAGCGCGCCCCCTTCGACTGGCTCCCCTGAGCCCTCCCACAGCACCGGTCGGGTGCTCCCCACCCAGCGCGCCAGCTCGGTGCGCAGCAGCGCCTGGCCCAGGGCGCGGAGCTGGGCGCAGCGTTCGTCTACCACCGTCGTCGGCACGTGCTCGGAAAACCCCGCCGCCGCAGTGCGTGGGCGTGGGGAGAAGGGAAAGACGTGGAGGTACGTGGGCGCGAGCTGATCGCAGAGCGCCAGCGTCTGCGCGAAGTCCTCGTCGCTCTCGCCGGGGAAGCCGACCAGCAGGTCGGTGCTGAATACGAGGCCGGGAATCGCGCGGCGCGCGGCGTCGATCAGGCGCCGGTAGCTCGCGCGGTCGCCGCGGCGGGCCATGCGTCGCAGCAGGCGATCGGAGCCGCTCTGCAGCGGCAGGTGCAGGTGCGGGCAGAGGCGCGGGTCCTGCCACAGCGCCCAGAGGGGCGCGGGCAGCGCCCAGGGTTCGAGCGAGGACAGGCGCAGGCGCGGCAGGCGCGTGCCCTCGAGCACGGCGCGCACCAACGCGTCGAGCCGTCGGCCCGGCGCTTCGCTCCAGCCGCCGAGGTGGACGCCTGTCAGCACGGCCTCCTGCCAGCCGGCCTCCGCCAGGGCCGCGACCTCGGCCACGACGGCGGCCGCGCTCAGGCTGCGTTCGCTGCCGCGCGCCAGCGTCACGACGCAGAAGGCGCAGCGGTGGCGGCAGCCGTCCTGGACCTTGACGAAGGCGCGCGTGCGCTGGCGCCGCGGACGGGTGGCGAAGCTGGGTGCTGACGCGTGCGCGGGGTCGGGCGCGGTCGGCGCCCACGGCCAGCGCTGGCGCAGCAGCTCCGGCAGGCGATCCTTCTCGGCGTTGCCCACCCGCAGCGTATCCGCGGGGAGCTCGCCCAGGGCCGTGGGGTCGATCGTCGCGAGGCAGCCGGTCAACACGAGCGCCGCGTCGGGGCACTGCTGGCGCAGGCGTTTGACGGCTTGGCGCGACTTGCGCGCCGCCTCGTCGGTCACTGCGCAAGTGTTGAGCACGACGACCTCCGCGCCGCGCGCCTGCTCGAGGACGGTCCAGCCCTCGGCCAGCAGCGTCCAACTCCAGCGCTGGAGCTCGGCCTCGTTGAGGCGGCAACCCAGCGTGCTGAGATGGATGCGCCGGGTCATGGTCGGCGGAGCGGGGCCGTGGGGGCCGCCGTGCGTGTCGATGGCGTCACCGCGGCGCCGTGGCCCTCGGCTGGAGCGCCAGCAGCTCGGCGGGGAAGGCGCGCACGCCGTAGCTCGCGTCCAGGCAGACCAGCTGCACCTGCGCGGCGCAGACCAGCTCGTCGCCCCGCAGCAGCCGTTGATCGACGCAGAGCCGATACTCGCTGCGTGGCGGCTCGAAGCGCGTCAGCACGCGGCAGATATCCCCGAGGCGGGCGGCGCGGCGAAACGTGACCTCGAGCTTGTAGACCGCGAACAGATACCCGGCCGCGTTCCAGTCGGCGATCGGGCGCTCGAGGGCTGCACCGATCAGCTCGGTGCGGCCGCGCTCGAAGAAGCGCAAATAGCTCGCGTGATAGACCAGCCCGAGGCAATCCGTGTCCTCGTAGTAGACCTTGATCGCGAGCTCCCCCTGCGGTGGCGCGCCTGCCATCCCTCGTGCTGTCATCGCTCGTGCTGCCATCCCTATTTCTTCCGCCATCGATCGAGCAGGCCTTCCTTCTTGCCGCCGCCGTCCTTCTCACCGCGCATGCGAATCAGCCGCATGCGACGCTGGGCGTCGACGTGGTCGGGCTTGATCTCCAGCGCGCGGTTGAGCGCCACCACGGCCCGCTTCTCCTCGCCCAGCGCCAGATAGGTCTCGGCGAGGAAGTAGTTGATCTCGGCGTTCTTGGGCGACAGCTCGAGCGACTCGAGCAGCATTTGTTTGATTTGGGGCAGCGCAGCGGCCTTGTCCACCTGGGGGTCACAGAAGGTGGTCCAGGCGATCCACGCCAGGTGCTCGCCCTCGCGGCTGCTCAGGCGCCGCGCCTCCTTGAACTGCTCCAGGGCCTTGGCGAACTGCTTCTTGCGAAAGGCGACGGTGCCACGCTGGAAGCAGAACTCGGCCTCGAGCGCGTCGCGCGCTTCGTCCTTCGCTCCGGCCGGCTGCTTGAGGCTTTCCTCGTAGGCGCTGCGCGCCTTGGCGTCCGCGAGCACCGTGTAGGCCTCGTTGATCCGGCGGAACAGCTCCTCGGCCTGCTGCGCGAGGTCGCGCAACCCGAGGCCCAGGACGCGATCCGGGTGGAACTGCTTGGCCAGCGTGAAGTAGGCATCACGGACCTGGGCGGCAGTGGCCGAGGGTGCGAGCTTCAACACCTCGAAGTGCGTCTTGCCGGTGACGGCCGTGCTCGTCCGCTCGATCAGCTCGCGCAGCTCGCGGGCCGCCTGTTGCTGCTTGGGGCCACCGCCGCCGCCTCGCACGTCCGCGCGCGGTGGTGCGCCGCCCGCCCCTGGTCTGGCTCCGGGCGCGGTCGTTGGGGCGAGGCTCTTCGCTGGGACGGCGCCGGCCGGGTTCGGTCGCGGCACGGTGTAGACGCCCGCAGCGTTGGGTGGTGGCAGCGACGGGGACGCGCCCGGCGCGGCGCTGCTGGCGGCAGGGCCCCCCGGGGCCGCCTGAGCGCCAAACTGCCCGGCGAGCGCGACGAGGTCGGGTACCGAGCTGGATCGCTGCGGACCGGTGGCGTCCAGCCGATCGCGGCGAGCCGCCGCGGTGGGATCGTGCTGGGGCCGCGCACCTTGGGCGGGCAGCGCCTCCTCCTGGCCGAGGACCAGCGCCTCGGTGACCCACAGCACGTAGAGCAGCATCTCGGTCTCGACGCGCCCGAGGTTGCTGATCTTGGCCAAGCGGGCCACGGGCAGCGCGCCGCGCTCGAGCAGGCTCAGCAGCGTGCCCTGCTCCTTGTCGAAGCCGTAGCGCGGCAGCCGCTCCGCGGCGTCTGGGTGCAGCAGCACGGTGGCGTGGGCGAGCTTGGTCAGCTCGCCGGCGAGCTGCTCGGGGCCGAAGGCATTGCGCACGCCATTGTGAATCATCCAGAGCGGATCGACGCGCACGCGCGCGGCCTCGGCGTGCAGGCCGAAATCATGCTGACCGCTGAAGAGCCGGAAGGGGACCCCACGGTAGGAGAACACTCGGTTGAGCTTGCGCCGCAGCTGGAGCTGCAGGCTCTGCACCAAGCGCTCCTCCGTGATCGCGCCCATGCGCAGCAGGATCTGCCCGTAGAGGGCGCGGCCCTCGGCATACTCCACCAGCGAGCGCTCGAACTGCTCACTGGTGATCCAGCCGTTCTCCAGCAGCACGCGGCCGAGCAGGTCCTCGGTCGTCGGCAGGTCGGCGTGCACCGGGACGCCCTCGCGCAAGAAGATCGTGGCCGTCCCGCCCTCGCTGCGATCGAGCTCGAGCCGACCGAGCAGCTTGCGCTTGTAAAGGTAATAGAGCAGCCGCGGCAGCGGATAACGCTGCAGGTCACCCTGCACATCTGGGGTCGCATCAGTCTGCGGCTCCACCGCGAGCATCCCTTTCGGAGTGATTCCTTTTGGAGGCTCCCATTGTCGGGTGACAATCGCGAGCATGTCAAACCAACCAGCCCCGTCCGCGCACGCTCCCGCTCCGGCACGGGTGGCCGTCGCGGCGATTCGCGCCGACGATCGCCTGGGGGTGCTGAACGCCACCCGAGGCATCCCCTTGGCCCAGGGGGTGGTCCTGGCCCTGACCGCCTGGCGGCGACTGCGCGGGCTGATCGGGCGGCCACCGCTGGCGGCGGGCGAGGGGCTGCTGCTGCGGCCCTGTGCGGCCGTTCACGGCGCGTGGATGCGGGTGGCGATCGACGTCATCTTCCTCGACGCCGAGGGTCGGGTGGTGGGTCTCGTCACCCCGCTCCGGCCGTGGTCACAGTCGGGCTACTGCCGCGGGGCCTGTGCGGCGCTCGAGCTGCCGGCCGGGACCGTGGTGCCCGGCGGTACGCTGGTCGGTGACGAGGTGGTGTTCCTGCGGTCGGAATGTTAACCTCGGCGCCCTCGTCATGAGCTCGTCTTTCCCCCTCGAAGGGTTGCGCGTCCGGATCGCCGGCGAGACGGATCGCGGCCGCAAGCGCGCCCACAATGAAGACATGCTGCACCTGCCCGTCGATGAGCGGGTGGTGCTGGTCGCCGACGGGATGGGGGGCCACGCCTGCGGTGACGTGGCCAGCCGGCTGGCGGTGGAGACCGTCGCGGCCCACTTGCGCGCGACCGTGGACGAGCAAGACGCGACCTGGCCCTTCCACTATGACCGCGAGCGGCGACGGCACGAGAGCCGGCTGGTGACCGCGATTCGGCTGGCCAACGCCGAGATCTTCCAGGCCGCGCGTCGCGACAGCGCGCTGCGTGGCATGGGGACGACGCTGGTGGCCGGGTTGTTCTGCGACGAGGAGATCGTGCTCGCGCACGTCGGCGACAGCCGGATCTATCGGCTGCGTGACGGCTGCCTGCGGCAGCTGACCGAGGATCACTCGCTGCTCAACGACTACATCCGCATGAAGCGGATCGAGCGTCGTGACGCCGAGCGCTTCCCGCAGAAGAACGTGATCGTGCGCGCGCTGGGGATGAAGGACGCGGTCGGCGTCGACACCCGGCGTGAGCTGACGCGGCTCGGCGATCTCTATCTATTCTGCTCCGATGGGCTGTCGGGCATGCTCAAGGACCCCGTGCTGGAGCAGACCCTGCTGGCCGAGGACGACCTCGACCGCTGCTGCGAGCGGCTGATCGCCCTGGCCAACGAGGCCGGCGGCACCGACAACATCACGGTGGTGCTGGCGCGTCTCGAGCCGGCGTGAGCAGCAGCAACAGGTGCTCGAGATTCCCCTTGGGGCCGGCGATCGGCGCGTCGAGCCCGCCGACCACGGTCAGCCCGCTGGCCCGCGCCCACTCGGCGATGCCCTCGATCGCCCGCGCGCGCGTGGCCGGGTCGCGCACCACGCCGCCGTGACCGACGCCCCCGCGGCCGGCCTCGAACTGCGGCTTGACCAGCGCGACGATCGGCGCCGCCGCTGCCAAGCAGGCGACGATCGCCGGTAGCACCAGCCGTAGCGAGATGAACGAGACGTCGACCGTCGCCAGCGTCGGGGGCCATCCCGCCGCCGGGTCGAGCCGCGGTTGCAGCAGCTCGGCCGTGAGCTGGCGGGCGTTGGTGCGCTCGAGCACGCTGACCCGGGGGTCTTGGCGCAGCTTCCACGCGAGCTGGCCGTAGCCGACGTCGATCGCCACGACGTGGCGCGCGCCGCGCTGCAGCAGGCAGTCCGTGAAGCCGCCGGTCGAGGCGCCGACATCGAGCGCCAGGCGGTCGCCGCAGTCGACGCGGAAGTGGTCGAGCGCGGCGGCGAGCTTCAGGCCACCCCGCGAGACGAAGGGCAGCGGCTCACCGCGCAGCCTGAGCTCGGCCTCGAGCGGGACCGCGGTGCCGGCCTGGGCCACGACGCGATCGTCCACCAGCACCTGGCCGGCGGCGATCAGCGCCTGGGCGCGCGAGCGGCTGGGCGCGAGGCCGCGCGCTACACAGAGCAGATCGAGGCGTTCGCGTGACATGGGGCCTGGTCTCAGCGTGGTGTCTCAGCGTGGTGCAGCCGTCGGATCGGCGTCGAGCTCGACGGGCACGACCTGCAAGGGCGTCACGACGACGCGCCGCGTCGAGTGCCGCAGGTGGGCCTCCGGCCAGACGACGGCCTCGGCGACGCTGACGCCCTCGTGCACCTGGGCACCCGCGCCTAGCACCACGGCCGGACCGACCCGCGCGCCCGCGCCCACGACCGCGCCCCTCCCGATCAGCACCGGCTCGACCAGGGTGCTGCCGCGCCCGAGCACGGCGCTCGGGTCGACGCCGCGCACCGGTCCTGGACGCGGTGCGGTCGGGGCGGCGCCAGCCAGCAGGTTGAGGTTGCCCTGGAGGTAGCGGGGGATCGTGCTGTGCTCGTAGAAGTAGCCGCGATGGACCCAGGCCGCCAGTGGGGCCCCTGCGCGCAGCAGCGCGCTCAGCGCCGTGCGCATCACGCAGCAGGGGCCGGCAGGGATCGCGGCCACGGCCTCGGGCTCCAGCAGCTGGATGCCGGTGAAGAGGTAATCGGTGAGCGGCCCGGTCGTGGGTGCCTCCTGCTCGAGGATGCGACCGACGCGCTGCGCCGCGTCGACCCCGATCGCGCCCCAGGCCTTGGCGTGGGGGTGGGGGTAGACCACGAGCGTGGCCAACGCGCGCTGCTCGCGGTGGAAGGCCGCGACGGCGGCCAGCTCGACGTCGCAGACCAGCTTGCCGTTGACGACGAGGCAGCTGCGCTCGGGGGCCCGGCGCGCCATCGCCTTGATGCCGCCGCCGGTGCCGAGCAGCTCGGTCTCGGCGACCAGCTCGAGCGCGAGCCCTCCCGCCGCCTCGGCGCCGACCAGCGCGGCGAGCTGACCGCCGAGGTGGTGCGCGTTGACGGAGACCTCGACGACGCCGGCTCGCTGAAGCAAGGCCAGGGCCCAGCGCAGCAGTGGCTCGTTGCAGACCGGCAGCAGCGGCTTCGGGCGCTCGTGGCCGAGGGCCCCCAGCCGGGTGCTGTGGCCGGCGGCCAGGACGATGCCGTGCAGCAGCTCGCTCATGACGTTCTCGCTGCTGCGCGTCTAGCCCCAAAACAAGCGCGCCCCGCGCTCGTTTTGGGCCCAGATATGACTCAGGGGGCTTTCGCAAAGCCCCCTCGTCGCGGGGAGTGAATCCCCGCGACTTCACCCCATAACGCTCGCCTGTCGGCTCGTCTAGACCGAAAGCAAACGGCTTGCGCTCAAACGCGCCTGCTTTCGGTCTAGCACGGGCCGCGGCGCCGCGCAGCCGCTGTGATGACCGGCCGCGCTGGATCGGCGGCACGGGCCTCCGGCGCTGCCGTTTGACCGCGTTCCGAGCGGGATGCTATCAAGGCCGCCCCGGGGAGCAGATGAGCGAGCAACGTCCGAGCTTCGAAAGCCACCCGGTCGAGAGCGAAGACCAGAACACCCCCCCGAGCGGCGCTCCCGTGATGGCGGAGACGCTGCGCCCCGACGAGACGATCCCGATCGATCTCGACGCGCTGCACCGCTTTCACCATACGCGGCGCAAGGGCTCGTTGATCGTGATCGATGGCGTTCCCGCCGACGTCGGTTCGCATCTGCTGATCGAGGAGGCGGTGGTGATCGGGCGCGAGCCGCACGGGCTGCAGCTGCGCGACGGGCGCATCTCGCGGCGGCACGCCCTCGTCGAGCGCTCCGCGGCGGGTGCACATCTGCTCCACGACCTCGGCTCGACCAACGGCACGCTGATCAACGGCACGCCGCTGCGCCAGCCGCACGAGCTGCAGGACGGCGACAAGATCTTCCTCGGGCGGACGGTGATCAAGTTCACGCTGGTCGACGAGACCGAGGCGACCTATCTGCGTCGGATGGAGCAGCTCGCCGGCACCGACGACCTGACCGGTCTGCTGGCCAAGCACCGCTTCGACTCGCTGCTGGAGGAGGCGGTGCGCGCGGCGGGCCTGCTGCGCCGGCCGCTCGCTGTGCTGATGATGGACCTCGACGGGGTCAAGTTGATCAACGACACCCACGGCCATCACATGGGCGCGCACACCATTCGCGAGGTCGGGCACATCATCGGCGAGCTGGTGAGCGGGGTGGGCGAGGCCTGCCGCTTCGGCGGCGACGAGTTCTGCGTCTTCCTGCCCGGGGCGTCGCTGGTGCGCGCCCGCGAGCTGGCCGAGGCGATCTGTGCGCGCGTGCGCGAGGGACGCTACGCGGTCAACGAATGCGTGGTGCAGACGACGATCAGCAGCGGCGTGGCCGTGTCGGGCGACGAGCAGGAGGCGGTGGCCGAGCTGCTGCGCCGGGCCGATCAGGCGCTTTATCGGGCGAAGTCCGCCGGCCGCGACCGCGTCAGCGAGTAGGCGTGGTCGGTCAGCGAGCAGGCGTGGTCGGCGCCGGCCGTAGCGCCGTCGGTTGCCAGCGACCGTCCGCGCCTTCGACCAGCTCGCCGGGCTCGGCGGTCGCGAGCTGCAGCCGATGGAAGATCCGCTGGACCTCGGGCAGATCGCGCGCGCCGAGCGCCGCGTCGGAGGCGATCACCGCCGCCATCAACCGCTGGCGCCACGCGTTCTCCGCGGACACCAGGTGGGCGAGGCGCTCGCGCTCGGCGTCGGCCGTGGGTCGTGCCAGCAGCACCAGCAAGCCCTGGCGTCCCTCGCCGACGAGCCCGGCCTGCTTGGCGCGGCGTGTGGCCTCGTGCAACAGCTCGCTGTCGAGCGCGGCCTGGAGCAGTTGCCGTGCGTCGGGGCTCGTCGCCGCCTCTACCTGCGCGAGGGCCAGCCCAGCGGCCGCGCTCGGCCGCTCGTGCAAGCGCTCGAAGCTGCCGAGGACCTGAACCTCGAAGTCGGTCTTGCGATCGACGATGATAGGGCGGTAGGCCAGGCAGCCGCTGGTCAAGGTCGCGAGCGCGAGCAGCGCCGGTCGAGCCGCAGGCCGGGCGGGGAGGTCGCGCGGGTGCGGGTCGCGGCGCATGCGGCGACTATAGCGCGACGTAAGGGCCGTGAGGTGAGCGATGGCACGGAGAGCACGTGGCGCCCGCGGCGCTGAGGCCGCGGCCCGAGCGCGGGGGCCGGGTAGCGCTGCGGGGTCGGCTGCAAGCGATGAGATCGCCGCGGGGCGAGCGGCTGCGGGCGGCCCCACCACGGTGCGCCCACCAGGCGGGCGCGTCGCGCTCTGGGCGCTGGCGATCGCGTTGCTGGCCGGTGGCCTCTACGCGCGCAGCTACCATTTCGACTACACCTACCTCGACGACAACCTGCTGATTAGCGACGATCTGCCCTATCTGAGCGATCTGGGCCACCTGCCGCGGGTCTTCGGCCGCACCTTCTTCTGCCCGCAGGTGTCCGGGGAGAAGTACTACTGGTCGCTGGTGACGGGCAGCCTGGTGATCAACGCTGCGATGTTCGGGGGCCGCCTGACCTCCTATCACGCGACGAACGTGCTGTTGCACGCGCTCGTCAGCGCCCTGTGCCTGCTCTTGCTGCTCAGGTTCGGCTTTGCGCTGCGCCTGGCGGTGCCCGGCGCGGCGGTCTTCGCGGTCCATCCGGTCTTGGTCGGCGCGGTGGTCTGGATCCCCGGGCGCGTCTACTTGATGCTCGGGTTGTTCACGATCATCGCGCTGCTGGGCTGGCTCGCCTGGCTGGAGCGCCGGCGGCCGCTGTGGCTCGTCGTCCACCTCGGTGGCCTGGCCGGGGCGCTGCTCTGCCAAGAGGCGGCGATCGTGCTGCCCGCCGCGCTCGTGCTCCACGACTGGCTGGGGGTCAGGCCCGCCCGCCCGCGGCGCCTCGGGCCGCTGTGGGTCGGCTGGGCGGCGGTGTTGGTCGGGTGGTTCGTCCTCTGGCAGTCCGTGGCGCTCTCTGGCACGCAGAAGCAGGCGGGGGCCTACCTGCAGGCGTTCTTCGCGCACGCGGCGGCGCCGCTGGTCTACCTCGGCAAGGTGGTGTGGCCGCGCAGCCTGTCCGTGCTGCCGATCTTGCGCGATAGCCAGTGGTTGCCCGGGCTCGTCGCCCTGCTGCTGGTGCTGGTCGCCCTCTGGCTGGTGCGGCCGAGCGAGCGCCGGTGGGTGGTGTGGGGGCTGGCCTGGTTCGTGATTTGGATCGCGCCCTCGCTGCCGGTGGCCGACTTCATCATCATCGAGAGCCGGATCTACGTCTCCTTCCTGGGCCTGCTGGTGGCCGGCCTGGCGCTGGTGCGAGGGTTGGGCCAGCGGCGGCTGCCGCAGCGTTGGGGCCCGGCGTTCGCGCCGACGGCGGTGCTGCTGGTGGGGCTGCTGGCCTGGCTGTCGTGGGACCTCAGCGCGGCCTACCGCGATCGGGACGCGCTGACGGCGCAGGCGGTCAGGACCTCCCCGCACTCGGCGCTGGCGCAGGGGAATCGGGGGATGGTGCTGACGCTGGCCGACGATCTCGTGGGCGCCGAGCGCCACTTCCGTGCGGCCATCGCGCTCGCGCCACGCCTGCCGCTGATTCGGGGCAACCTCGGCGCCGTGCTGCTGCGCCGCGACCGGCTCGACGAGGCGCAGCGCTACCTGTACGGCGAGCTGTCGCTCAATCCGGGCAACGCGCAGGCGCACTACAACCTCGCGCTGCTGCTACAGCGGCGCGGGCAGGCCGAGCGTGCGGTCGAACACTTCGAGCTGGCAGCCGACTTCAACCCGAGCGACGTGGCGGCCCTGGGCGAGCTGCTCAAGTACTACGCCGCGCGCGGCGATGCGGTGCGAGCCGAGCGCTACCTGCGTCAGATGCAGGCGCTGGGCGTGCACTTCTTCCAACCGCCGGCAGAGCGCTGAAGGTCGCGACCCCCGCGCGCGGACGACGCCGTGCTTGACAGTCGCCGGCGTGCAAACCACGCTTCGACCGCCAAGGTCACGCAGCGGAGGACGACGCGCATGTGGACGAAGCGAGTGGTGCGAGGGTCTGTAATCGGCGCGCTGCTGGGTGCGCTGGTCGCTGTGGGTGCTTGCAGCGACACGACCGAGGGAGCCGATGGCGGGGTGCGTGACCGCGGGGTGCGCGACCGCGGGGTCGCGGCGAGCGACGCGGGGTCGCTGCCGAGCGGGCTGGTGACCTTCCACGCGGCCGGCGCGACGGCCGAGCTGAGCTTTGCGCGCAGCGGCGCGCAGTACCTCGTGGTCCCCTATTCCACGGCCAGCGCCCAGGCCGAGGCTCTGGCCTTCACCGTCGAGGTCAGCGGGGCGAGCGCCGATGCCGGCGTCCGCGGCACCGCCCTGGGGCGCGGGTCGGTGGAGGTTGGGTCCACCGGTGTCTTGGGGCTCGGCCTGCGCGAGCGCGATCCGGCGCGCTGGGAGCGCTGGCAGGGACGCCTGGGCGTCGAGCGGTGGGCGCGCGCGGCCGCGCTGCAGGCCACCCGCCACTTCGCCGCCTTCCGACCCTCCGGGGAGATCCTGCGGCTGCTGGCGGGGTCGAGCTGCGTGCTGAGCAGGGAGTGCGGTGCGAGCGAGGTCTGCGCCCAGGGGAGCTGCAGCGCGCAGCCGACGATCAAGGTCGGGGCCTTCGCCAGCACGGCCCAGACGATCACGGCGCAGGTCAAGCGCAAGGGCAGTCGGGGGGCGATTCTCGTCGAGACGGGCGTGACGGTGGCCGACGCCGCGCTGGACGAGTTGCTGCGCCTCTACGACAACGTGATCCACCCGCGCGACGTGGCGCTCTTCGGCGACCCCGCGCTGCGCGACGGCCAGCCGACGCGGGCCTCCGATCGCAACGGCGACGGCCTGGTCTGGATCGTGATCACGCCGAAGGTGGTCGAGAAGGACGACAAGGCCGTCGGCTTCTTCGTCGCCAGCGACTTCGTGCCGGTCAACGAGGAGCCCAAGTCGAACGAGGCCGACATCCTCTACCTGGTCGCACCGTCGACGGGGACGGGCGTGACGGCGCTCGCGACGATCATGGCCCACGAGCTGCAGCACCTGCTCGGCTTCGCCAGCAAGTCCTATCGCGCGGCCGTGCGCGGCGGCCAGCCGGCGATCGAGGCGCTGTGGCTCGACGAGGGGCAGTCGCACTTCGCCGAGGATGCCTGTGGCTTCGGCGGCGAGAACGTTACCCTGCTCAAGCAGGAGCTGTTCCCAGCCTTCGGCGACACGGCGCTGCTCAGCGGCGAGGACACGCTGCGCTTGCGCGCCATCGCGCTGCTCTTCGTGCGCTTCCTCTTCGAGCAGAAGGGGGGCGTCAGCTACGGGGCGCAGGGGGCGATCAGCGATGGCGGCGGGGCGGCGTGGCTCGCCGCGCTGCACACCACGAGTCAGCAGGGGCGGGCGGCGATCGAGGCGACCTACGGCAACTTCAAGAGCGCCTTCGAGCGCTGGCTGGTCGCCGTCGGCGTCTCGGGCCGGGGCGTCACCGCGTCGCCGTTGGTGACCTACCGCGCGTTGATCGATGACGCCACGACCGGCAACAAGATCGGCACGCTGATTCGTGGTCGCCGCCGCGACGATACAGGGCCGAGGTCAACTTGATCGGACCGCTCGAGGACTCGCTGCCGCTCGGCTCGACCAGCGGGGCGATCGCCAATGCCACCGGGAAGTATTACCTGCTGAGTGGCCTGAGCGGCACCGCGCGGGTCAAGGTCACGAGCAGCGCGGCCGAATTCGGCTACGCCGTGATCACGCTCAAGTAGGGCAGGGGCCGGAGGCAAGTAGGGCAGGGGCCGGAGGCAAGAGGGCCAGGGCCGGAGGTCGCGGCCGCGGCAGCCCGGCTCGGCTCGGCGTTCCAAGGAGTTGTGATGCGGTTGTTTGC
This sequence comes from Pseudomonadota bacterium, assembly GCA_016702545.1. GTDB lineage: Bacteria > Myxococcota_A > Polyangia > JADJTL01. Next base: position 113,546 of record JADJDT010000014.1, read on the forward strand.
GCGAGGGGGGCTGGTCGGGGGGCTGCTGCTGGCGAGGAGCGCCTGCGTCGTCGCCGGGCGGCGCCGCCCGTGCCGGGCAAGGCGGTGGGCGGCAAGGTCGTGCTCAGCGGCAGCCTCGTCGTCGTGCGCGAGCTCGATCGCGGCATGCCGCAGCTCACCGATGAACAGGGACGGCGCTTTCTGCTGACCGGCGGCTGGGCCGAGGAGCTGGTGCGCCTGCATGGCCACACGGTCAAGGTCTGGGGCGAGCTCGGGCCCAAGAAGCTCTTTCAGCCGACGGTGGTCGTGACGCGCTATGAGCTGCTGGAGGTCGGCGGCCAATCGCCCCAGGTGGGTGAGCTGCGGCTCGAGGCCGAAGGCCGCTTGCAGCTCCGGCAGCAGGATCGCGCGCTGGTCGTCGAGGCGCCGGCGGCGCTGCGCCAGCGCCTGCGCGCGCGGGTGGGCTGCAAGGTCTGGCTCGTCGGCGAGCTGGTGGGGAGCGTGTTGCGGCCCTCGGCCTTCGGCTGGTTGCGCTGCCAGGCGGCGCAGACGATCGACGTCAATCAGGCTCCGGGGCGAGGCCCGGCCATCAAGAGGAAGGAGAGCAGCAGATGAACAGCAAGCTGGGGAGCGAGCGCGCCTTGACGGCGAGGCGCTGGGTGGCACGGGCCGTGGCGGTGCTGGTGCTGGGCGGGCTGATCGCCGCGGTCGGGGTGGCCCGCGCCGAGGAGGACCCCTTCGCGGCGGGCGTCGATGCGCTGGCCGTCAAGGAAGGCGACGGTAGCGCGTCGCTGCGCGCGAAGCTCAAGCTGACCAAGATGGAGCCGGACATGCTGGTGCTGCAGGTCCAGGCGCTCGACGACAGCGCCTATCCGGACTGCGTCGTGACGGCCAAGGTGCTGATGGCCGCGGAGGCCCAGGACAAGGCCTTCCGGCTGATCGCGGCCGGCAAGACCTACCGTTTCGTGCCGCTGCTCAAGCGCGGCAAGGGCCGGGTCGTGGACCTCAAGGACGCCGCCACGCAGAGCAACCTCGGCGCCTGCTACTACCCCAAGGGCACGCGCCTCGTCGCCAAGGTCACGGGCACCGACTTCAAGACCAAGACCTTCCAGGTCGCCGCGCTCTACCTCAAGCCCTGAACCGAAACCTCCTGCCGGAGGCGGTCGAGCATCCCCGGGGATTCAGTGGAGCGTGGGGGCGCCCGGCGCCCCGAGCACGCCCGCGGTGGTGGACGAGCCGTCGCTGGCGGCGGCGGTGGACGCCACCTTGAGCGCGGCCAGGCGCCCGAGCTGGGCGTCGCCCACACGCGTGCCCTCGGCCGGCAGCGCCAGCGTGCCCTCGACGAGCTGCGGCACGAAGAGGATCGCGTCTGCCCGCGCGTTGTAGCCGAGCTGCACCAGCAGCTCTTCTTCGAAGTAGTGGCAGCGATCCTCGCAGCAGAAGAAGGGCTCGCGCACGCGGTAGAGCCCCTCGGGAAGCAGCGGCTGCAGGGTCGCCAGGTAGTCCGGGTGGGGCAGCAAGATGCCGCGCTCGTGAAAGAGCGCGCGGTTGTTCTTCCAGCCCTGCGGCAGGTAGAGACCCGGCCCGGGGTCGCCGTGGTTGTGGAAGTAGACCAACACCCCGGCTGCGAGGGCGTGCTCGATGGGCTCGGTGGTGCGGTAGAGCCCGCAACCGAGGTGCTCCTCGTCGCGGTGAGCTGTGCTTGCCATGGCGCTCGATCGCGGCTGTCCTGCCGGCGCCCCCTTGTAACCACGACCGGCCCGCGGGGCAAGGCTGCCGCCCGCGGCTGCCGCCCGCGGCTGCCGCCCGCGGCCGCGCGCCGGCGCCGCGGCGCGTCCCGCAGCCCACTTGACCGATGGAGCTCGCGGCGCGCGCGGGTACAATGACGGCGATGCCCGTCCGTGTCGCCAGCTCCGGCGGTCCGCGCCCACGCGCAGCGAGGCCGCGCGCGCGGCACGACGAGGGCCAGGCCGTGGTCGAGTCGCTGCTGGTCCTGCCGCTGCTCGTGTTCTTGATCCTGGGCGTGCTTCAGCTGGTGATGATGCAGCACGCGCGGCTGATGACCGAGTACGCCGCCTTCAACGCCGCGCGCTCGGGGATCGTCTGGAACGCTGACCGCCTGATCATGGAGAACGCGGCGATCCTCTCGCTGCTGCCGACCAACGAGCGGCTGCGCGAGAAGACCGGGCTGGGCGATCCCTTCCAGCTGATGCGCCGAATTATTCAGCGCGCGCTGATCTACCAGGTGCACCGGCAGATCTCTGCGGCCGTCGGCGTCGTCCGCAACGGGGTCGGCGACCTGATCGGGCCGGTGGGGGGCGGCTCGGGCGTCACCGGCAAGGTGATGGGGTCGGCCAAGGCGCAGTTGCTGGTGGGGGCCAAGGCGGTGCTGGACCAGGCGCAGGTCTCGGCCGAGCTGGCGGCCTCGGGGATGATCGCCCAGGCCCTCGGCTCGAGCGACGATCGCCTGGTGCGCGTCGACGTCTTCAGCCCGCAGCTCGGCATCGCGCAGCAGGGGACCTACGCGCTGCCCAAGCTGAGCGCGGATACGCTGCTCGCGGGGGTGCAGAACGTCCGCGGCAACCCGCAGCAGCTCGCGGGCCTGCCCGGGGCCGTGGGAGGCCTCCTTACGGGTGGGCTGCAGCAGATGATCGGCAGCATCACCGGCGACTTCGGCTCGGCCGATGAGATTGACTTCGACACCGAGGATCCGGGCCAGGCGCCCAGGACGCGGCTGAGCCTGCGGGTGCGTTACATGTACATGCTGCGCGTGCCTTTCGCCAACTGGGTGATCCACAGCGCGTGGCTCGCCGCGCGCGGCGGCCAGCAGCTCTTCGGCGCGATCTGGAACCCCCAGGAGCGGGAGGGAGAGACGGGCTTTCGCAGCGTGGCCCCGCTGCGCTCGCAGCGGCGCAACTACGCGGCGCTGCTGCGCGGGGTGGTCGAGGCGCGCGACCTCAAGGCGGCCGACAAGCTCTCGCGCATGGGGGTCTACATGTGGCCGATCTACGCCAGCCACACGATGCGCATGCAGTCCAACCCCTATCGCCAGAGCCTGGAGCTCAACTGATGCCCTCGCGTCTCACGCTGCGCCGGCGGCTGCTCGGCAAGCGCTGCCGCGAGGAGGAGGGCCAGGCGCTACCGCTGGCGGCCCTCGGCGCGCTGGTGCTGGCGCTCGGCGTGCTGTCGACGGTCAACCTGACGCAGGCGGTGCACGAGCGGATCAAGCTGCAGAACGCGGCCGACTCGGCGGCCTACACCCTGGCCGCGCAGGAGGCCCGAACCTTCAACTACATCGCCTTCCTCAACCGCGCCCAGATCGCGCACTACAACACGGCGATGATGGTCCAGAGCTACATCACCTGGGTCGGCTTCCAGATCGGCGTGTTCGCCAAGGGCACGGACACGCTGTCACTGCTCTACCTGATCGGGTCGGCCTACCTCAAGAGCCTGGCGGCCTGCTGCAGCGCGGGCAACAAGGCCTGCTGTGCGCAGTGGAAGCTGCTGGCGCCGCCGATGGCGTCGCTCTACCAAGTCGTGGGTGCCTTTCGCTGGATGCTCAGCCAGCTTCGCAACCAGATCTATCCCAAGGCCGAGACCATGGCCCACGCGATGGTCGCGGCGATCCACCTCTTCAATCGCGACGTGGTCTGGCAGACGCAGCTCAACCGCGCGTTCCTGATGAGCGTCAACCTCGTTGGGGGGGCGCAGGGCCTGGCCGAGAAGAACGACCCCAACTTGGGTGGCGCCGGCAGCCGCAAGGCGGCGCTGAATACCGCGGTCACGGGCGCGCTCAATCTGCTCGAGTACTTCCAGTCCGTCGAGGTCGGCAGCGGCTATTCGGTAGCGTCGGTGATGCAGCAGCGCGGGGAGCCGTATGCGACGGCCCCCGGGGTCCAGGCGTATCGGGTGATGGCTGAGCTCTGCAACGCCACGCGCTGGCCGACCTTCGTCTCCAACCGCAAGGTGCCGCGCTGGACCGGGGGATTCGGCGTCTTCTTGCCCTTCTTCAGCGGCGGCAAGCGCGGGCAGACGGCCTTCATCCAGGATGCGGCGATCAGCGGTGGCAGCCTGCGCGGTCTGCGCGATACGACCACGAGCTATGGGCTCGACGGCACGAACGTCGCCGACTTCGGCCCCCCCGAGCCAGGCAAGAGCCACAACTACTCGCTGGGGACCGTGCTCGGCTCGGATGACTTCGTGGACAGCGCGGCCGTGCGCGCGGTGATCCCTGGCGTGCCCGTGCTCGGGCTGGCGATCGCCAAGACGCTCGGCGCGGCCGGCGATAGCCTGGGCGATGCGATCGCGGCCTACGACGATCCCGAGGGGCTGCACAAACGCTACGAGAGCTCGGCGGTGCTCGCCGTGGCCAATCTGCTGGTGGGCGCCGTCGAAGGCTTGGGAGGCGACTTCTCCTTCGAGTCCTTCGTCGAGGGGGGCATGAAGCAGCTCGACACGATGCTGGAACAGGCCAAGGACTTCGTCAGCAGCGGCGAGCTGGCCCAGCACGCGAGCCAGCAGCTCGTCAGTGCGGCGAAGAGCGCGCTGGGCGCCCTCTCCCCTGTCGCCAAGGACGTCATCGGCGCCGTGGAGAGCGGCGACGTCGTGGGCTATGCGAAGGACAAGGTCGTCGGCATGGCGGGCGACCTGGCGGCGCGCACGACGGCCTGGGCCAAGCAGATGGGCGGGCAGCTGATCGGCGGCGTCGCCGCGGATGTCGCCGGGGGCCTCGGCAGCAGCTTCGGCGAGCTCGGCGCGATCCTGGGCGGCTTCGGCCTCTCGGTGGGTGACGAGTCGCGAGACCTGGTGACCGGCGACCTGGGTCTCCACACCGAGGGAGGGCCGACCTGCAGCGGTCCGGAGTGCCACGCCTGGTGGCCGGGCTTCGCCCCCTACTTCACCTTCAAGGCCAGCAGCGACCGCACGCGCGACTTCAACCAGCCCTCGACCTGGGTCTTCCTCACCAAGTACCACCAGGACTTCGGCCGCGCCGGTCGGGCCCGGACCAGCGACGCGCTGCCCGTCAAGTTCAGCTGGCGGCAGGCGGGGCGGCAGGCGATGGTCGATTTGTCGCCCGGCGCCTATGCCAGCAGCTTCCCCTTCGAGGGCTTCAACGCCGTGGCGCGGGGCATGGCCTACTACCATCGCCCGGGGACCTGGGTCGAGCAGCCCAACTTCTTCAACCCCTTCTGGCGCGCCCGACTCGCGCCCGTCGCGCAGCGGCTGCAAGCGCTGTGGGAGGGCTACGTCGGCGGCAACCTCAGCACCAGCGCCGATAACGTGGCGCTGCGTGGGCTGCTGAACGTCGTGCGCAACGCGCAGATGGATCTCTTCACCGCAGCGGTCACGACCCTATGCACGCACTGAGGCGAGGGCTGCGGGCGAGGGAGCGGGTGAGGGCGTGCACCGCCCGGGGCGATGCGCCCGGTCGGGCGAATGAACGCGGGCAGGCGCTGGTCGAGCTGGCGCTGGTGCTGCCGCTCTTCGTCACGCTGCTGCTCTTCGCGCAGTGGCTGTGGGAGATCGGGCAGATTCGGCTCAAGGCGCAGGAGGCGGCCCGCTACGCGGCCTGGGAGGCCACGGCCTATCCCCTGCACGACTACCGCACCTCGCCGTTGGTCGGCAGCCTCGCCGGTCCCCTCTTCGAGGCCATTCCGGCCGGGACCATCCCCGGGATGCCGCGCACCGCGCCCTTCCTGCGCTACGCCGCGATGGCGATGGCGGTCTCGCTCGAGGCCACGGCGCGCTACAGCGATCTCGACTCGGTGCCGAACGCGCAGGAGGGCCGGCGCGCGCTGCTGATGGCGCGCTGGAAGGTGCCGCAGGTCGTGGTGCCGCCCTCCTGCGGGCAGGCGCTCGGCGGGGCGCTCTCCGCCCTGGGGGTGCTCGGTGGGATCGGCGATGCTGGGGGCGAGCTCGTCGATACGGCCCTCGACGCCGCGGCGACCCGGACGGGGGCGCTGTGCGGCGACGAACGCGAGGAGCTGATTCCGGGCGGACCGTGGGCCAACCTCTTGCTCAACCTGGCCGGGCCGGTGGCGATGATGTTCCGGGCGGCGAGTTATGCCTCTGATCTGCGCCATGCCGCCGACAGCACCGTCGCGCCGATGGCGCTGGGTATGGCAGCGACGATGATCGGCCTGACCAGCGCGAGCACCAATCTCGGTGTCGGCGCGGCGGGCGGGGCCGGCGCGACGACCTTCGCGGGGCCGGCGAGCTGGGGCTTCAACCACCGCGGCTACGTGCGAGCCTACGCGGTCTTCGACGTGCTCAACCCCTGGTTCGACTTGCGCCTCGCCGGCGCGCGGATCTTCGCCCGACGCACGCTGCGCATCATCGAATCGCACGGCGTGCTGGCCGACTCCTGGCGCCTCAACGAGGGCGGCGCCGTGGTGCCGGGCAAGGCGCCGGTCGTGCCCTTCGCGCCCGGCGATCGGGAGGCCGAGGCGGCCGCCTCCGACCTGCAGAAGGGCTTGCTCGGCGAGGCGACCGACACGCTGGGCGCGTATGCCAAGCAGGCCTCCGACTGGCTGCAGTCCGCTAATTCGCTGATGACAGTGGGCACCGCCCAGCCGCAGGAACCCGGTTTTCGCGCGCAGGTGGAGCGCATGTATTTTCAGAACGAGGCGACGCGCGGGGTTGCGAAGAACTTCCTCAAGCTCATGCACCTGGCCTTTCAAGCCAGCGGCGGCTTCCTCGGCTACCTCCAGGGCCTGCCGCAGGTGCCCGAGGTCGACGACTGGATGAAGGCCGCGGTGGTCTCGGTGCCCTATGGGATCGACCCCAAGACGGGCAAGACGGCGGGCGGCACGATTGCCGTGCCGGAGGACTTCGGGCCGCGCCTGTACAACACCGCGCCGACGATCGGCGAATACGGGGCGACCTTGCGCCAGCGCGGGCGCTACTTCATGGGTTGTCCGGACCCCGAGCAGCTCGGCTGCACGGATACCCTGGCCAAGCACAACCCCTTCGGCAGCTATCTGCCGCGCGAGTGAGGTCCGCCCGTGATGCCCCAGCGTGAACGATCGCCCCGGCCCTTCCGCGTGCTGCTCGTGCTCTTCCTTTGCGCGGGCATCGCCGCGCTCGGCCTGCTCGGCGGGGGCGAGCAGCGGGCCGCCGAGGCCCTGCTCGGGCGCGATCCGATGGCGGGCTACTACCCGCCCGAGATGCCGCGCTACCCGCGGGTGCAGGAGGTGCCCGCCGGCGGGCGCGGGGAGGTCGCGGGCTCGCGCCTGCGGATGTCGCACTTCACCACGGCCGACGAGCCGGACCGCGTGGCCGACTTCTATGCGCGTTTTTGGCGCGCGCGGGGCCTCTGGGTCCGCAGCGACGTCACGCATCGCGGCGGGACGGTGGCCGCCGTCGACGGCGCGCGGGGCCGCGTGCTGCAGGTGCTGATCAGCACCGAGCCCGGTGGCGCCGCGGCGACGTTGGTGATGCCCTCGGTGGGCGATGCGCCGGGTCGGGGGCGTGCGACCGCCGCGCGGCCGCTGCCGATTGCGCTCTTCCCGCGCTCCGAGCAGGTCCTCGACTCGACGACCGACGGGCGCGATGCGCTCGCGCGCACCGTGCTCTCGCTCAACGCCGGCACGCTCGAGCAGAACGTGGCGCACTACCGTCAGGCCCTGCGCCAGGCCGGCTACGAGGAGGAGGGGGCGCACCCGAGCGCCCAGCAGCAGGCCGCGCTGCGCGCGCTCGACGCGCAGACGACGATGCTGGTCTTTCGCCACTCCAAGGGCCACGAGGCCACGGTCACGATCGCGGCCCTCGACGCGCAGCACACGCGCGTCCACCTGGCGCTGATCGGGGCGCCCTGATGGCGCGTGCTTTCGCGCAGGACCTCGCGCAGGACCTCGCCCGCGACGACGCGGGTCAGGCGATGACCGAGTACGCGATCGTGATCGCGCTGATCGTCGTGGTGATGATCGGCGCCAGCTCGGTCTTCGCCGTGGACTTCATCGAGGCGCTCGGCGACTACATGGAGAACTTCTACACCATGCTCGCCATGCCCTTCCCCTAGGAGCCTGTCGGGAAATTGCTGCGCCACCCGACCGCTGCGTTACCGCGGCGCGCGCTACGCGCCCGCCGCTCTCGCCCTGCGGGCTCGTTCTTCGGCACTTGATGGGCCGAAGTGCGGCTGTGCTCCGGTGCTCACGTACCAGCCCGTACGTTCCGCTCCGGTGAACCCCTCGCCTGCGGCTCGCGGGCGGCGCGCGCCAGGCTGGCAGCGCCGCGCCTTGCGCTCGGGCGGCTCGCGACATTTCCCGACAGGCTCCTAGACCGAAAACAAGCGCGTCCCGCGGGGGCGCGGGGCAGGGGGGGGATGGGACTTCGTCGCGCGAGCGACTATGCTGCGCACCACAGGATTTGCTGCGCACCAAGGGGGGGAGGCGCCGAGATCATGGACGCGGACGCGAGGACGGTGCGCTACGAGGTCAGCGCGGGCGTGGCGACGATCACGCTCGATCGCCCGCAGGCGCTCAACGCGCTCGACCCGCCCACGCTCGCCGCCCTGCGCGCGGCGGCGTCGCAGGCCGCCAACGACGAGGCGGCGCGGGCGGTGCTGATCACCGGCGCCGGGCGCGCCTTCTGCGCCGGTGGGGACGTGAAGCAGATGCGCGCCTGGACCGCTGCGGGAGCGGCGGCGAGCGCGGCCGCGGTGCTCGACGGGGCCGCGGTGCTGCACCAGGCGATCAGCACGCTCTATCGACTACCCAAGCCGGTGGTGTGTGCCGTCAACGGCCTGGTGGCCGGCGCTGGTCTCGGCTTGGCCCTCGTCGCCGATGTGGCCTGGGCCGCGCGTTCGGCGAGCTTCACGCTGGCCTATACGGCCCTGGGCCTCTCCCCCGACGGGGGCACCACCTTCCTGCTGCCGCGCGCGGTCGGCCCGGCGCTGGCCGCGGAGCTGTTCCTGACCAATCGCAGCCTCGACGCCGAGGAGGCGCAGCGCTGCGGCCTGGTGGCGCGGGTCCTCGACGACGAGGCCTTGGCGGGGGAGGCGCAGGCCCTGGCGCGGCGGCTGGCGCAGGGGCCCACGCGGGCCTATGCCGAGCTGCGCGCGCTCTTGCGCGGCAGCGGGCTCCACGGCCTCGAGACGCAGCTCGAGCTCGAGCGGCTGGCGATCGGACGCAGCGCCCGCAGCGCCGACTTCGTCGAGGGCGTGGCGGCCCTCGCCGAGCGCCGGGCGCCGCGCTTCCGGGGCGATTGAGCGCTCGAATGGCACCCGTCGTGGTTCAGCAGCTCGAGCGCGCCGGCGTCCTTTTGGCCTACGAGCATCGCGCCGGGCCGGGGCCGCGCGTGGTGCTGGTGGCGGGTCTGGGGCTCTCGGGTCGCTCGTGGATGGGTTTGCCCGATGGCCTCGCCCATCGCGGCTACGAGGTGCTGCTGCCGGACAACCGCGGGACCGGCCGCTCCGCCACGCCGGCGCCCCCCTACCAGCTCGAAGAGCTGGCCGACGACCTCGCCGCGGTGATCACGCACGCGGGTCCGGCGCCGGCGATCATCGTCGGGCTCTCCTTCGGGGGCCTGATCGCGCAGCACCTGGCGCTGCGTCATCCACGGCTGGTACGGGGCCTGCTGCTCGCCGCGACGACCTGCGGGCCCCCGCTGGGCACGCCGCCGCGCGAGCGCGCGCTGGCGTTGCTCGCCGCCGAGCTGCTCGCCCCCACGTCCCCCGAGCGTCTGCGCCGGCTGCTCTTGCACCCCGAGGCCGCGCCTCGCGCCGCGCAGGCCCTCAGCGTCTGGCATCGCACCCTGACCGCGGGGCTCCGCGAGGACCACCCGCGCCCCGCGCGCGTGCAGGGCCAGCTCGCCGCCGGCGCGGCGCACGACACCGGGGCGCGCCTGTCGCTGATCGCCTGCCCGACCGAGGTGGTGACGGGCGACGGCGACCGCGTGATCGCGTCGGAGAACGCCACCGTGCTGGCGCAGCACATTCGTGGCGCGGCGTTGACCGTCGTCGAGCAGGCCGGCCACTGCTTTCCGCTCGAGCGCCCGGCCGTGCTGCCGGCGCTGCTGGCGCGCCTCGCCCCCTGGCCCTGATCGGCGACTCGAGGAGATCGCTGGGAAATGTCGCGAGCCGCCCGAGCCAAAGGCGCGGCGGCACCGGCCGGAACGCACGGGCCGGTACCGTGAGCACGGGGAGCACAGCCGCCTTCGGCCCATCAGTGCCGAAGAACGCCGCGGGCGGGCGGCGGCGCGTGCGCGCCGCGAAAACAACGGGTGGCGCAGCAATTGCGCGCTGGTCCCCAGGGGCCCCGCCAGGTGCAGGGGTGTCCGCGCACCCGCGCGGACCGCGATGCGGCGTACCACCGAGCGGTTCGTGTCGTAGAAGATCGCCCGCAGCTCGTAGTCGCCGGGCGGTAGCGCCCCGATCAGGGGCTGCTCCGGGTAGGCCGTGCCGAGCAGGCGCCAGGTGACGCGCAGTCCCTTGGGGGTACGGAAGGGGATCGCGGCGAAGAGCTCGGCCATCGCCCCGACGCTGACGGTATAGCCGGTCTTCGGCGGCGGGAACCGGACCGCCCGCGGGCGCCAGCGCGGGTCGCGCCAGCCGACGACCGCTAGCACGACCAGCGCCGCGGCGACCAGCCCGGCGAGCCCGATCGAGCCGCGCCTGAGGCGCTTGGCGCGCACGCGCTGGGCGGCCGTCGGGCGCGCCACGCGGGCCGTGCGTGAGGCGGAGGCGCTGGCCGCGGCGCTCGGTACCGGCGGCAACGCGGGGGTGGCTGCGCCGTGGTCGCCGAGCGGGGCGGGTGTTCGGCCGGCCCGCGGGGGTGCCGGTGGCGGACCGGGCCGCGGGGGCGCCGGCGGGCTTGGGGCCGCGGTGCTCGGCCCCTGGGGCGCATCGCGCGCCGGAGTCGGCGCTGGCGCCGGCGGTGGCAGGCTCGCGGGAGCCGGCCCCTCGCCCTCGCCCTCGGGCTCGAGCAGCTCCTCGAGCAGCTCGGCGCTGGCCTCCGCCCCGTCCTCGTGCCCGAGCGACCAGGCGTCCTCGGCGGGCATCTCCGGCGCGCCGACGATCGCATTCACCGCCGTCAGGCGCGGGCCGCGGGGACGCCCACCGCCGCCGGCGGCCGACGCTTGCTGCTGGGCGCGCTCGGCCTCGTCCATCTCGCGCGCGGCGTCGAGCAGGATCTGCTCCCAGCCACCCGTGACGTTGCGCTCGCCGAAGGGCCCCTTGTGGCTGCGGCAGCTGACGCGCTGGGTCGTCGAGAACACCAGCCGCTTGAGGGCCTCGTGGCCCACGCCGCTCGCGTCGCGCGCCGACCAGATCTCGCCCTCGACGATGTGGACCTCACCGGCGTCGCGCCCCTCGCGCTCCATGCGCAGCAGCACCGAGTGCTTGCCCATGCAGGAGACCTGGATGTAGTCGAGCGCCGAGAAGGGGGCGTCGCCGGTGCTGTCGCGTGCGTCGGCCTCGGCGCGCGACGGCTGGAGGCGCTGCCGAAGGCGCTGCTGCACCAGCTCGCGCAGGCGGTCGAGCGCCAGCGGCTTCTCGCGCACGTCGATGTTGGTGCGCGAGGGGATCCGCGGCCGATAGGTGCTGACGTAGCCCGAGACGAAGATGATCGGGACGTCGATGCGCTGCTCGTCGAGCAGCCCGATCAGGTCCAGGCCCGTCCCGTCGGGGAGATCGAGGTCGGCGACCAGCACGGTCGGCGGCCTGGCCTCGATCGCGCGCCGGGCCTCGGCGATCGTGCCGGCGCCGACCACCTCGACCCCCGGCAGCTTGGCGATGCCGCGCACCATCGACGCGCGCAGCAGGGCCTCGTCCTCGACCACGAGCACATGGCCCGCGACGGTCGCCATCCCGACCGCGCTCATGGCCGGGGCTCCGCGCGCGGCCGCGCGCGGGGTGGGGCCGTGCCGCCCGCGGGCCCGCTCGCGCTCTCGATCGCGCCGTCGAGCAGCGGGACCGCGAGCACCGCGCAGGTGCCGCTGCCGGGGCGGCTGCGCATCGTCAGGCTGCCGGACGCGGCCTCGGCCGCCTGCCGGCAGAGCGTCAGGCCCAGGCCGCTGCCGCGCCGCTTGGTGGTGAAGAACAGGTCCGTACAGTGGGCGAGCACCTCGTCGCTCATCCCCGGACCATCATCCTCCACCGAGAGCTCGAAGAGCTGGCCGGCGTAGTGACGGGCGCGCACCTGAATCTGCCCACCGCGGGCGCAGGCCTCGACGGCGTTGGTCACGAGGTTGAGCGTGATGCTGCGCAGCACGCTCGGCTCGAGCGGCAGCGCCGGAAGATCGGGCGCGTCGAGCAGCAGCTGTGCGCCATTGCGCTCGGCCGTGGGCCGCAGCAGCTGCACGACCTCGGTGATCGCGCCCGCCGCGTCGGCCGGCTGCTGCGTGCGCAGCGGGCGGCCCACCTCGTCCATCCCGCGCAGCCGTTGGCTGATCAGGTTGATGCGCTGCACCTCGTCGAGGATGCGCAGCAGGTCGTCGCGGGCGCTGGCCGAGGGGTGCTCCTCCAGCAGCAGCTCCGTGGTGGTGCTGATCGCCGCCAGGGGATTGCGCAGCTCGTGCAGGAGCGGCGGCATCAGCGAGCCGAGCGTCGCGAGCTGCAACAGGCGATCGCGCTCCTCGCGCAGGCGCGTGACGATGCTGATGTCCTGGAACAGGCACACGTGGTGCTTCTCGGGCGCGCCGCCGTGGCTGGGCACGAAGGTGGTGATCGAGTATCCGATCGAGAACTGACGGCCGTCGGCCAGCGTCACCTCGAGCTGACCGCGCTCGGGGCGGCTGGTCGGCGCCAGGAGCTGCGCCATCGGCGCCAGCACCTCATCGACGCGCCGGCCCTCGAGCTCGGCCACCGTCCGGCCGAGAATCGAGGCGGCGCGCGGATTGGCCAGAAAGATCTGCCCCGTGCCGTCGAAGACGATCACTCCGGCGCCGATGGCGTCCATCGCCTCGTGCGTCCAGGTTCGCGTGCTGTTGTCGCTGGGCGTGTGACTCATGTTTCGCCCTTTCTTCCTGCTGCAGAACGCCCAGGGTGCGCGGCTCGGCGTTGCGAGGGGCATTTCTGCCTCGGCGTACCACCAGTACGCCTGCGACAGAAATGCCCCTCGCGCCTTGATCCGCACCCCCTGGACGTTCTTCGCAACGAAAGACAGGGCGAAACATGAGTCTGAGCCGCTGACACGGTGTCTTCCTCGTCTGCGTTGTGGCCGGCCACCGCAAACTAACGCCCTTGAGCGCGCTTGTGAAGAATACGGCCCTTGGGTTAGGTCTAGGCCCGGGGCGATGGGAGGCCCGCAGCGATGCGAATTTGCGTGGTGGGGACGGGCTACGTCGGGCTGGTGGCCGGGGCGGGCTTCGCCGACTTCGGCAACGACGTCGAGTGCGTCGATGTCGACGTGGAGAAGGTCAAGGCGCTGCGACAGGGGCAAATCCCGATCTACGAGCCGGGCCTCGAGCCGCTGGTGCAGCGCAACGTGCAAGAGGGGCGGCTGCGCTTCAGCAGTGACGTGGCGCGCGCGGTGGCCGATGTCGACCTCGTCTTCGTCGCGGTGGGGACCCCGCCGCAGCCCGACGGCTCGGCCGACCTCTCGCAGGTCTGGGAGGTGGCGCGCGCGGTCGCGCGGCACGCCAACGGCTTCACGGTGGTGGTCAACAAGAGCACCGTGCCGGTCGGCACGGCCGACCGCGTGCTGGCGATCCTGCGTGAGGAGGGGCCGGGCAAGGACTTCGCCGTCGTCTCGAACCCCGAGTTTCTCAAGGAGGGCGACGCGGTCAACGACTTCATGAAGCCGGCCCGCGTGGTGATCGGCACCGACGATGAGCGCGCACGCGAGCGCATGCGCTACCTCTACGCGCCCTTCGTGCGCACCCTCGAGCGCGTGGTGCTGATGGACGCGCTCGGCCGAGGTCACCAAGTACGCCTGCAACGCGATGCTGGCGACGTGCATCTCCTTCGTTAATGAGCTGGCCCGCCTCTGCGCGCAGGTCGGCGCCGACGTCGAGCAGGTGCGCACGGGGATGGCCTGGGACGATCGCATCGGCTCGAAGTTCCTCTTCCCCGGGGTCGGCTACGGCGGCTCGTGCTTCCCCAAGGACCTCAAGGCGCTGCTCGCCACGGCGCGCGAGCACGCGCTGCCCCTCGAGGTGATCGAGGCGGTGGAGCGCGTCAACGAGCGGCAGAAGCTGCTGCTCGCCGAGCTGGTGCTCGAGCACCTCGGCCCGCGGGCGCGCGAGGCGACGGTGGCGCTGTGGGGCCTGGCCTTCAAGCCGCAGACCGACGACGTGCGCGAGGCGCCGGCGCTGGCGATCGTCGCGCACCTGGCGGCGGCCGGCGTGCGCCTGCGGCTGCACGATCCGGTCGCGCGCGAGAATTTCGCCGCGCTGGTGCCGCCCTCGCCGACCGTGACCTACTGCGCCGACAACTACGAGGCCGTGCGCGGCGCCGACGCGCTGCTGCTGGTGACCGAGTGGCGCGCCTACCGCCGCCCCGACTTCCGCCGCGTGCGCGAGCTGATGCGCGAGCCGACCCTCTTCGACGGCCGCAACATCTGGGAGCGCGCGTTCGTGAGTGAGTTGGGGTTTCGCTATACGGGGATCGGCCGCTAGCCCCACCGCCTCGGCTGGGCGATACCCTGGGCGAGCCACCGCAAGGCGCCGTGGTCAAGTCCGGGCGAGTGGCCGGCTGCAGGGCCTGCGCACTAGCTGGAAGGAGCCGTGGCGACACAGGCGCCAGGAACCTGGGGAGGCCGGGGCAACACGCGTGGCGGAGCGCCGAAGCGCGGCCGTCGACGCAGTGAGGGGACGTTGCCGTCGCCCGCACGGGCTGAGGTCTTTCTTCCGGGCGGCTGGTCCGCCGGCCATTCGCCCCGTCCAGGAGGCGCGGAGATCGCGGAGTTGGCCCACCTCGGGATTATCAATCAAGGAGCCGAGCAGGGCCTTGATCGCGGACTGAGCATCCGGCGTTATCAGGACTTCTTGGCGGCGGCCTGGAGTAAGCGGTTGAGGGGCCGACCGGAGCTTCCCAGGCCCACGTCGAGGGGGCGTGCGCATCCGCGCGAGGCGTCTCGATGTTGAAGGCATCGCGAGGATCGAAGGGGAGCACGCGCTCGGCGCGCTCGCTCGAGAGCAGGCCCATCAGGGCTCGGTGAAGCGGCTCGGAGGCCGACGACCGGCCGGCCAGGATGTCCAGTTGGCGTGGTCGGCGCGGCCGTCCGTCCTCGCTCTGCGGGCCATCGGTGCGCGAGCGCGCGCGTTAGGCCGCGCTCGCGCTGGCCGGGTTGCGTCTGCGCTTCCGCCGATCATCATAGCGCCGCCCATGCACGCCAACCGACCCTCGCTGCCGTTCCCGGCGTGCGATTCAGCAAAGCTGTGACACGGCGGTCGCCATCGGTCGATTCGACATGGCGCTGAAGGATTGAACCGCCCCAAAGGGGGATGCAGCCTCAATGACAGCCGGTGGAAGGAGAAACGCTTTGTTCGGAGCCTCCAGCGCCCCGGCGCCGCTGCGGCCGCCGGCTGCGGCGCGGCCGCACCCACCACCATCACCCCCACGACGAGCATCGAGCGCGCTAGACGCATGCGTCCGCTCCCTCCTTCCAACCCATGGTTTCGGCTGAGCAAAGGAAGTGCCAAGGCGCGCGAAGTGTGGCGACTCTCTGTTGTCTTTGCAACAATCATTGCGCCTTCGATGCCTTGGGCCGGGCGACTCCCCAGAAATCGGCCGGGGCAGGGGTCACCGCTGGCTAGGCGGGTAGCCTGCTGGCGCCACTAGCGCGTATCATCCACGGTTCAAGCGCAGCGTGAGGAGTAGAGGCATGGCGCAGATTGGCGAGGGGATGGATGCGTGGTCGGCGCCGGGCTTCGGCGCGCGGGCCAGCATCGGCGTGGCCGTCGTTCACGGCATTTGCAGCAATCCGCTGACCACGCGGCCGCTGGGCGAGGCGCTGGCGGGCCACGGCCTTCGCGTCGAGGTGCCGCGCCTGCCTGGCCACGGCACGAACTGGCGCGACATGGCCGAGACCCGCTACGCCGACTGGTCCGCGGCGCTCGAGCAGGTCGTGCACGAGCTGGCGGCGAGCTGTGACCAGGTGCTGCTGGTCGGGCAGTCGCTCGGCGGCACCCTCGCCCTCGACCTCGGCTGTCGCCGGCTGCCGAAGGTCGCCGGGGTCGTCGCGATCAACGCCGCGGTGCTCGATCGTCCCGGGCTGATCGCGCGGCTGTCGCCGCTGGTGGCGCGCTTGACCCCAGCGCTGCCGCCGCGCCTCGCCGGGCTGGTGCGCAACGACGCGGCGCGCCCCGGCGTCGACGAGCGGGCCTACGCGTGGCTGCCCACCCGGGCGGCGCAGTCGATGCTCGACGAGCTGCCGCGGCTGCGCGAGCGCCTGCGCCAGCTCGAGCTGCCGCTGCTCCTGTGTTGCTCCCGGGAGGACCACGTCGTGCCGCCGGAGAACACGCCGGCGATCGCCGGGCTCGTCGCGGGTCCGACGGTCGTCGTGCCGCTGCTCCGCTCCTACCACCTCGCCACGCTCGATCACGACCGCGAGCTGCTCGAGCGCCACATCGTCGCCTTCGCCGACACGCTGGCGCGCGGTGAGGCCTGGCCCTGGGCGCTGCCGCCCGCTTAGCGCAGGGGCCGCCCCGCCAGCCTCAGCGTTCGGGCAGCAGCTCGTGCAGGATCGCCGGACAGGCGGCCTCGATCAGGTCGAGCACGCGCTCGAAGCCCTCGGCGCCGCCGTGGTAGGGGTCGGGCACGTCGGGCGGGGCGCTCGGCGGCAGGAAGGCGCTCAGCAGCTTGACCTTGTCGCGGTACTGGCCGGCGGGATCGAGGGCGTGCAGGTCCTCGCGGTTGGAGCGATCCATCGCGACGACCAGATCGAAGCGGTCGAAGTCGGCGCGGGAGAAGGCGCGGGCGCGCCCGTCGAGGTGGTAGCCGCGCCGGGCCGCGGCGGCTTTCATGCGCGGATCCGGCGGCGTCCCAGCCATGTGCTCCAGGGTGCCCGCCGAGTCGACCTGCACGCGCTCGTCGAGCCCCTGCGCGGCGACGAGCTGGCGCATGATCCCGTGGCCGGCGGGCGAACGGCAGATGTTGCCCAGACAGACGAAGATCACCCGGCGCGGCCGCGCGCCAGCGGGTGAATCAGCTCGAACCATGGTTGCGACCCTCCAGAGCTCGGTGCTCGAGCGACTGCGCCTCGGCCGCGGCCTGCGGCGCGAGGGTGATGGGAAAGCGATCGTGCAGCGGGCTGAGGCTGAAGCCCGCGTGCGCCGCGGCGTAGAGCAGGCGCGCCACGGGGCGCAGCGCTCCGGTCATGCGCCAGGCCTGGGCCAGCTCGTCGGCCAGATAGCGGTCGAAGCCGCCGCAGAGCCCGAGCGCGAAGAAGCAGATCGGGAACGAGAGCAGCGCCGCGCCGAAGAAGAAGATCGTGAAGCCGACCGCGCCGAGGGGCGGCAGCGCGGCGGCGACCAGGCGCCACAGCGCGTAGTTCGCGGCGCCCGTCAGCAGCGGGGCCACGGCCATCTGCCAGGCGAAGAAGCGCAGGCGGACGATCGAGCGATGATTGATCGTCCAACCGACGACGACCTTGAGCACGATCGTGGCCAGCAGGGCGACGTAGAAGCCGGTGAATTGCAGCTTGGGGATCAGCACCCAGAAGAGCCCGATGCGCAGCGCCTGCTCGCCGCCGAGCATCAGCGCGAAGAGCCCCGGGCGGCCGGCGCCCTTCTGCAGCATGTCGCTGAGCCAGGCTGGGGCGAAGAACACGCCGACCAGCGCGGCGAGGGTCAGGTACTCCGCCGCGCGCGCCCACTGCGGGTCCATCGCCTGGCGCACGAAGGCCGGGCCGAGCGCCCAGAGCAGGCTAGCCCCGACGGCGGCGTAGAGGCCGCCCATTTGCAGAAAGCGGGCGAGGTAGTACTGCGTCAGCGTGTGCTTGCCGTTGCCGTGGCTCTCGCTCAGCGCGGCCATCGCCGTCTCGAAGAAGCGATAGGCGATCGGGAAGAGGAACATCAGGTTGTAGTGGATCTGCGACTCGAGGCCGAGCCACTCGGTGTAGTTGATCAGCAGCAGCGAGATGACCACGCGCTCGATCGTCTTCGCCGCGCGATAGAACACCTGCCCGCTGACCACCCGCAGGCCGTAGGACAGCAGCTGCTTGGCGGTGCCGCGGTCGAAGTGCACCAGGAAGAGCGGCAGCAGCCGCAGGCCCTGGCGGCGGTAGAGCGGCACGCCGATGACGAAGGTGACGATCATCGAGAGATAGAAGCCGACGCCGATGCCGAGCGCCGCGCCGAAGGCCTCGCCGTACTGCGGATGCGAGCGACCCCAGGCCCGCAGCAGCAACACGCAGGGGATCTGGAGCGCGAAGCGCAGCAGCCAGTCGGAGAGCAGGTCGAGGCCGACGTTGAGGTCGAAGCGCTGGTAGGCCTGAAAGAAGACCGTCAGCAGGCCGAAGATGCCGGGGTACTGAATCAGCGCGATCAGCACGACGAAGTGCGCGCTGTAGCTGTAGCGCGTGTGCGGCAGGATCAGCAGCGCGGCGAGGCTGGCCAGCGTGACGAAGACCAGGCCGCTGAGCACCTGCCACCAGACGAAGAACTGCGCCGAGCGCAGCGCGCGCGCCGGGTCCTTGCTGCGGTACTCGGCGAAGTACTTGACGAAGGCGGTGAAGGTCCCCGCGTCGAAGAGAAACCACGCGACCTGCAGCGCCTCCCACGAGAAGTCCCAGATGCCCTTGGCCTGCGGAAAGGGCTGCACGCGGTTGGGGATCAACAGATTGGTCAGCCAGTAATAGGGCACGAAGAGCAGCAGCAGGATCGAGGTCAGCGTGAGAAAGCCAGCCAGCGGGCGGGCGAAGCCGATGCGGCTCCAGGCGTCGGCGGAGCTGGCACCACCCCCCGCCGCGGCCCCGCCGCTCGCCGCACGCTCGTGGGCGAAGAAGGTCTCCGCCAGCTCGGGGTGGGCGCGGCTGTAGGCGCGCGCTCGGGCAAAGAGGGCCCAGGTGACCACCCAGCCGGCGCCGAGCAGCAACAACAGCAGCGTGAGGTTGCTGCGGCCCGGCACCGGCGCGCGCGACCAGTCGGCGAAGCGCTGGGGCGGCTGCGCCGCGGCCGCGCTCGAGACCCAGTAGAGCAGATAGCCGGCGTAGGGCCACAGCAGCAGCTCGCGGTTGCTCGCGTCCGTGAGCCGCGCCGACCAGACATAAAGGCGCCCGTGGCCCAGGCCCGCGGAGAGCAGCACGGGGTCGCGGCCTCCAGCGTGCGCGGCGGCCGTCTCGACCAGCACCTGCGCCGCGCTCCCGCCGCCCGCGGCCGCGCCGAGCCGATAGCGCGCGCCGAGCTGCGGTGCGCTGGCCCACACCACGTCGCCGGCGAGCGCGGGCGGCGCCAGCGACGTGGCCTGCGCGGCGACAGGCCCGCGCGCGGTGCCGCGCAGGGTCAGCCCCAGCGCGCGCAACCAGGCCGCAGGTGCTCGACCGGGCACCACGACCAGCCCCGCGCCGCCGTCGCGCACCCGCGCGAGCACCAGCCGTTGCAGCGCGGGTTGCAGGTCGCCGATCGCCCAGATCACGCGCGCGCGCTCCAGCGGCGCGGCGACGAAGCCGCGATCGAGCAGTAGGCGCTCGCGCAGCGCCTGGGCCGAGGCCGTGGCCTCGCCGACGATGGCTATCGCCGTCGTGGCGGTTGGCGCGGCGCCGGCGCGCTGGGTCGACGCTGCCGTAAGCAGGGCGACGAGACCGCCGAGCAGCAGGCGCGCGGCGCCCGGCTGGCGCCTGGCTGGCAGGGCCGCGCCTTGTGCTCGGGCGGCTCGCGACATTTCCCGACCGGCTCCTAGTAGCCGTAATTCGCGTCGTCGGCGGGGCTGCCGGCCGCTCCGCTCGTGCCACCGCTGGCGGCCGCGGCGGGCACGAAGTAGTGCCGGGCCGCGATCGCGACGGCCGGGCCCGCCAGCAGCGCCACGAGGCTCAGCCGCAGCGCCAGGCGCACCAAGGGAGCACGGCGCGCCAGCAGGGGGAGCTGCACCAGCACCAGCCCCAGGGGGGCCAACACCAGCAGCACGAAACTCGCCTTGGGCAGCTCGGCGTAGAACAGCCCGACGGCCCATTGACCCACGGCGACCAACGCCAGGACCGGCGCGGCGCTCGCCAGGCGCCCGACCGCGGGCCAGCGCCAGGTGAGCACCCAGAGGCCGCCGAGCCCCGCCGCGAGCGCGCCCGCGAGCTGCCCGACGGCGGCGGTCCCCGCCATCACGAGGACGGCGGCTCCGGCCACGACCCAGAGCAAGAGCGCCAGGCCGAGGCCGGGTCCCGGCTCGCTCTCGGCGGCGCCGTCGACCAGCGACCAGGCCGCCAGCATGCCGCCGGCCACCGTGCTGATCGCCAGCGCGTGCTGCAGCAGGGGGCCGCCCTGCGCGAGCAGCGGGCGCAACAAGAGCCAGCTGCTCGCCCCGCAGAGGGCCAGACGCAGCGCCCAGCGCAGCAGCAGCGGGGGCCGCCACAGGGCGTCGAGGGCGCCGACCACGCCGCCTGCCGCGGCGAGATAGAGCAACATCTGGCTGATGTCGTTGTTGGTCGAGAGCGGGCCGCCGGCCAGGCCCCAGTGTCCCACCAGGTAGCCGGCGGCGAGGGCCACGGCGGCGCCCCAGCGCCCTCGGTGCGGCGTCGCAGCGCCCGCGGCATCGTGAGGGGCGGCCGAGGCCCAGGGTTGGAGCGCGAAGAGCAGCAGGCCCGCCGCCAGCAGGGCGGGAGCGATGGCGCCCCACAGCAATACGGTGATCACCATGGGGCGGCCCTCCTCGCGCGTGCGGCGGATGCCGCCGATGCTGGTGCTACTGCCGGATGCCCTCGATCGCGATCGTCAGCTTGAGCTTCTCGCCGACGCCGCCGGGCATCCCGGCCACGCCGTACTCGCTGCGCTTGATCATCAGCTCGCCAAGATACCCCGAGCGGAAGTTGCCCCAGGGATCTGCCGCCGTGCCGATTTTGAGCAGCCGCACGGTCACCGGCTTGGTCACGCCATGCAGCGTCAGGTCGCCCGTCACGCTCACGCCCTTGCCGGCGTTGACGACCTTGGTGCTGACGAAGGTGATCTTGGGAAACTGCTTGGTGTTGAGAAAATCGGGGCTCTTGAGGTGCAGGTCGCGCTTCTGCACGCCGGTGTAGACGCCCTCGGCGTCGATCTCGACCTTGACGGCGTTATCGGCGGGCTTCTTGCCGACCGTGAAGGTGCCGGTCACGCCGCGGAAGAAGCCGCCGATCGTGATGCCGGCTCCGACGTGCTCGGCCTGAAACACCACCGAGGAGTGCTCCGGGTCGATCTTGTAGCTCTCCACCGCGGCCGCCTTGGCGGGGGCCTCGGTGATGGTGGCTGTCGCGGTGGCCGGCTTCTTCGCCATGCCGGCGGCGGCCTCGGCCCCAGCCACGCCGCTGTCGAGCACGAGCGAGAGCGCGGCGGCGAGCGTCAGCGAGAGCCCCATCAGGCGGTTACTTCTGGTCTTCATCTTGCCGTCTCCTTCTGTGCCTTCTGTGCCTTCTGTGCCTTCTGTGTCTTCCGTGCTGGCGCCGGAGGCGAGATCCGCCGGAGCCTGTTCAGGGGCCGAGCGTCCGCGGGCGGCAGGCGCGGGCGCGCCCAGCCACGATACAGCACCCGCAGGGTTCGACTTGGCGCTCGTGTATCCCAGGCGCCGAGGGAAAGCAAGACCGCGGCAACAGACCGCGGCAACAGACCGCGGCGAGCGCGGGGGGGGGGGGGGGGGGGGGGGGGGGGGGGGGGGGGGGGGGGGGGGGGGGGAGGGGGGGGTGGGGGGGGGGAGGGGGGGCGGGGAAGCGCTTGCTTCCTTCTACAGCTGGTAGCCCGCTCCGAGCATCAGGCGCAGGTAGGTGTCCGTCCCCGAGGTTGGGTCGCCGTTGTCCGGGGTGCAGGGCCGCAGCGGCTCGCCCGCCGCGTCGAGGCCCGCCAGGTCCAGGGTGTAGCGCTGGTACTCGGCCCGCGCGAAGTAGAACAGCCCCGAGTTCAGCTCGCCGCGCAGGCCCCCGTGAACCGACCAGGCCAGGCCGCTGCTGCGCTCACCGAGGGCGTCGACGGCGTCCTGGCCCACGCCGAGCAGGGGGCGAAGGTCGCCGCCGAGCTCCAGCGCAGCCAGGCGGGTGCCCAGCGGCACCCGGGCGGCCAGGGCGACGTGGACGAAGCGGTAGTTGAAGCCGGTCAGCACGTCGTTGGGGCCGAGCGCGAACTCGCGCAGCCCGACACCGGCGCTGGCCGCGAAGGTCGGGCTGAAGCGCGTCTTCAACCCCAGGGGCCAGCGCAGCACGAGGTCGGCGAGCAGCTGCTGCGAGCGCGTCGCGACCTCGCTGCCGAAGTCGCAGGTGTCGGGTCGCGAGCCGTTGGCGGGCAGGTCGGTGCTGACGGCGAGGTGCCGCGAGTAGTCCACCGCCACGCCGACGTTTCGCACGAAGCGCCGGGTCAGGGCGGCCAACGGATAGAGCTCGGCGTGCAGCACGAACTCGGGGAAGGGGCTGCCGTCGAAGGAGCGGTTGCCTGCCGCCGTCGGGGCGCGCAGCTCGTAACGGCGCTGGGCCAACCCCACGCCGACGGAGATCTCGCCGAGCCCCGCCCAGCGCTCCCGCAGACCGGGGCGCGGCGGCGCCGGCGGGGGTGGGGTGGGGGCCGCCAGCGCTTCGGGCGTGTCCTCGGTGTCCGGCAGCACGGCCTCGGCCGCGGCCGGCGCCGGGCTCGGCGCGGGCGCTTGGCCACCGGCTCCGCGCTGCCGCGGGCCTTGGCGCCGGCCAGGGCCGCCTTGGGCGGGGCCGCCCGCCGGTAGCTGCCGCGCGCGATCAGCGGTAGGCAAAGCGCGCCGAGGCCGCGACCCGCCGCGCCGAGGACCTTCGGGCTCAGCCCCGGGCTCTCCTGCTTACCGAGCGGTTGCCCGCTGGCGCCGTCGAGCACCACCAGCTCGAGGCTGAGCTGGGCCCGCGGCTGCGGCCGCCCCTTGGCGGCGCGGCCTACCGCGGTGGCTGCGGGCAGCGCCGCCTTGGTGACGGCGCCCTTGATCACGGCGCTGCAGCGCAGGCGCGCGCAGACGGCCACGATGCCGCTCGCTGTGGCGCCGTCGACGTTCTGGCGCCGCGCCTCGCCGGCGTATGCGGCGACGCCCAGCACCCGGACGCTGCGGCCCAGACCGCGCACGACGGCAGCGCGTGCCTTGGCCCCGTTCAGGCCCTCGAAGGGCAGCACCACCACCTGGGCCTTCCCGGCCGGCCGGGGCGCTGGTTTGGGCGCCGGTTCGGACGCCGTCGCTTTGGGCGCTGTCTTGGGCGCTGGCTTGAGCGCCGCTGCCTTGGGCGCGGCGTCCGCCGCGCTGCGCCCGCCGGCGAGCAGCGCCAAGCTCAGGCCGGCGGCCAGCCAGCTGCGGTTTACGAAACCCGTCGATCGCCTCGATCGCATGGCTACTCCGTCCGTTGCTGCGAGATTAGGCGCTGACGTTAGCATGGAGCCGCAGGGGACACGAAGTCGCCGCAGCTTCGCGGCGGCGTGCCCGCGGTCTAGCCCGAAAACAAGCGCGTTCGAGCGCAAGCTGCTTGTTTTCGGGCTAGACGAGCCGACAAGCGAGCGTTATGGGGTGAAGTCGCGGGGATTCACTCCCCGCGACGAGGGGGCTTTGCGAAAGCCCCCTGAGTGATATCTAGGCCCAAAACGAGCGCGGGACGCGCTTGTTTTGGGCCTAGCGCCGACGGTTGCGAGCCGGCGCGAAGCGCGTAGAGTGCCGCGCGGACCGACGCTCAAGGTGCCGATCGTGGACCCCTCGCGCGATACGCCTGCTGAATGGCCCTCGGGCGCCTGGCCGCCCGGCGCTCGGCCGCGCGCCCGCCCGTGGCAGCGGGCGCTGCTCCTGATCGTCGCTGCGCTCCTGGTGGCCGCGCCCGCGCTGCTGTTCTGGCGCGCGCGCGTCCGGCGCCCGCCGGCGCCGCGGGTGTTGCGCTGGACGCCCCTGCGTCTCGTCGCCGCGCTGGGCGTGCCCGCCACCGCCGCCGCCCCCGGGCCGCGCGGGACGCTCGCCGTCGGTACGCGCGAGGGCGGCGTGTTGCTCGCCGACCTGGAAGGTCACGCCCCGCGCTGGCTGCTGCGGGCGGAGGCGGCCGCGCCGCTGCTCGACGGGCCGGTGACGGCGCTCGCCTTCAGCGCCGACGGAGAGCGCCTGCTCGCCGCCGGCGGGCACGCGATCACCTGGTGGCAGCTCGATCCGCCGCGCCTGCTCGGCCAGCTCCGCGGCCCGCAGATCATCACGGCCGCCGTGCTGGCGCCGGGCGACCGCGCCGCCTTCTTCGGCACCGATCAGGGCTTCGTCCAGCGCTGGCGCTTCGACCGCCGCGAGGCCGAGGCGGCCCTGCGCCTCGGCTGCGAGCTGATCGTGCTCGAATACCAGCGCGCGCGCCTGCCGCTCGCCCGGCGCTGCCCCTTCGGCACCTTCGTCCAAACGCACGAGCTGCGTCCCGCCTGCGCCTACCCGGTGACGCAGCTCGTGCGACAGGGCGCGACGCTGGCGCAGGCCTGCCGCACCGGCACCACGTCGGTGATCCCCCTGCCGCGCGGCCCCGTGCAGCACACCCTCGCCGGGGCGCTCGGCGCGCTGGCCTTCGACCCGCGCGGTCGCCTGCTGCTGGCGCGCGAGGACGGCGAGCTGCGGCTCTACGACCCCGCCACCCGCGCGGTCGAACGCGCCTGGCCCCAGGCCGGCCGCGCCCAGGCGCTCGCCACCGCCGACGACCTGGCCGCCCTCGCCGACGCCGATGGCACCCTGCGCCTCTGGGACCTGCGCGCCGCCGGCGAGGCCCTCCCTGCCGCCACGCTGCGCCTCCCCGCCCCACCCGTCTGGCTCAGCCTCGATCGCCGCCCCCTCCGCCTGCGCGCCCTGCTCGCGGATGGGCGTTTGGTCGAAGTCGCCGGACGAAGCGCCGGAGCTTCCCTTTGAGCTCCCAGAGCCCGTGTCCACCGGCAAGGGTCGTGGCCTTCTCCTCCGACTATCGGAGAGGTTTGGCGCGTGGAGGCTGGCCACTTCATCCAAGCGAGTCCGCCAGTGGCCCCGCCCTTGCCGCGTGCTGCGCGCGGATTGCATCTTGCATCCGTCGAGCGCCCGGGGGATTTTCCCCGCTCTAGGTCCCCTGTCCCGAAGCGCTGGAGTCCAAGCGATGGCGATACGGCGATGGCCTTGGCTGCTTCGACGAAGCACTCCCGCCCTCGTAGCGCTGGTTGCCCTGCTGCAGCCCCTGCCGGCCCACGCGGCCGAGGGGTTGGGGGGCAAGGGTTGGCGGTGGGGGTCCAAAGCTGGTCCGTCCGGGCAGCACGCCAGGCAAGAACTCCCGCGCTACCGTGAGATGCTCGAGAAGTTCCGTCTCCTCAGTCCCCGAGCGCCGGGCCGGCGCAGCCTTCGGACGTGGCTAAGCACGCAACCGGCCGAGTTCCGAGAGAGGCTGGCAAAAGCTGAGGTCCACACCGGGGTCGGCAGCGAACGCCCACCGTTAGCTGCTCTCCTCGCCAAGCTCGAGGCCCTCAGCGCGAAGGGGAAGACCGCTCGCAAGCCAGCGCTGGTGGTGGCCTCGGTCTCCGCGGTCCTCGCGGTCTGGTTGGCGCTCCTGCCCGCCACCGCTGCGCAGGGCGCCTTCGTCCTCAGCGTCGGGGGCGGCGCGGTGATGTCGGCCGCCCTCGCTTTGGTCGATCACTGGAAGGGGCATCACGCCTCCGCGAAGATGTACTGGGGTGCGAGCGCGGCGCTGGGGCTGGGCGCTGGCGCCGCCGCGTTGCTGCCGGCCGGGCTCGTCTGGTCTGCCTATATCGCGGCCGCAAGCGCAGTCGGCCTCTGGAGTGCCGCGCTGGCCTGGAGCGCGCACCGCTTGGCCGGCGCAGCCGAGGAATCGGCCCTGGTCGTCAAGGCGGCGGGGTTGGGTGCGCTTCAGCCTGCCAGCAATCGTGCGCACCGCGATATGCTCGACTGGGTGGGGGATTTCGCAGGAGTTGGCGGCGACTTCGCCGCCTATGACCGCCAGGATTCATCGTCTCGATTGGGGCTCCATTCGGTCCAGCCTTGACGAGCGGGCGGCAACCCCGCCCCACCCCCCCCAGCTTCTACTTCGGCTCTGTCGATGGCTGTCGCGCGATGGCTGTCGCGTGTCGGCGCCGCGGGCTGCCCGCGCTGCCCGCCGGGGGGCGTTGCGTCCTGGCAGGAGGTCACCGAGCTGGGGCTGGCTTTCAAGCGGCGCGCTTCGCAGTCCTCGGCGACGGCCGGGCGCGAGTGCGGCCTACCGCGGGTGAGGGTTGTGCGGATTGCGTTTGTACTCCGCGCTGAACGTGCGTCGCGTCACCGTCGCCGCCACCTCGGGGTCTGCAGAGACGTTTGCCCCTCCGCTGCCCACCAGGCGAGCTGCTCCCTGCTTTCCGCTCTTGCTCTGCCCCACGGTCGTTCGTCTCCCCGCCCTCGACACTGAAATATCAGTGGCGGCTGTCTCACGTCATCTTGGCAGAGAGGGCGTTGGCGGTCGGGAGGCGGGCCGGGAGGGGGGCTTGGGGAGGAAAGCGCCGCCCCGCCCTTCGCTCGGGCGTCGCGGTCGTGCTGGTGCGTTATTGCGTGGCGAGCTGGGGTGCAGTCGGGCGCCGCCCGAACATGGACCCGACGAAACGGGAGAGCAGACCCTGCTTCTTGCCCGCCTGAGCCCCGGCCGCCACCTGCTGGGCCGCCGAGGGTTGGGCCTCCAGCATGGGCGGTGCGGGGGCGTCATTCAGTGCGGCTGGGGCCGCCTCTTCGCCAAGTTGCTGTCGCGTCATTCTGGCGGTGGACGTCGTCACGGCGTTCATCCGTTCAGCCTGCTCTTGCAGGCGTGTGGCGCGAGCGTCGCTGGCGGCCCCTGCCAGCCGATGGGCTGTCCAGGCGCCGGCGACGGTCAGGCCGCCGACCACAGTCGCCCCCACCGCCCCGCCCATGGCGGCGAGCAGGGTGGTGAACTGCCCCGTGAAGACCATGCCCGCCATCGCCGGCAGGGTCACCGGGCTGAGCATCGCGAACACCAGGCCGGCGGTCGCGAGGGTCACGCCGGCGACGACGGTCCGGCGGAGGCCTGCCCCCGGCGCCCAGCGTTCGGCGCTTTTCGCGAGGGCCGTCGCCTTCTCCGCCGCCTTGGCGGGGGCCTTGAGCTGCCGATCAATCGTCGCGATCGCCCCATGGTTGCCGAGTGTCACCCACCCGCTTGGGGCCGCGTTCGCGACCCACTGGAAACGCGTCGCCGAGCCGAAGAAGGCCATGCACGCCGCCCGATTGCGGCGATACGCGATCTCGGCTCGATGTCGCGCTAGAAGTCTGCTAAGGGGAAGCGCTGCCAAGGTCGTCTCGTAATCGGCCTTGATCTTCAGCAGCGCAGCATCGCGCGTGGCCTCCAGGTACGCTTTGACGGCTGCTCTGGCCGCCACCGGGTCCGGCGAGTTCTGGAGCCGCTCGAGGACCTGGTCCTTCACGTCCCGAGGGACCCATCCACGCGTGAACGCCAGCTCGAGGCCCGACATCGTCGTATTGCGGGTCGGTTCGAAGTGGGCGTCGGCGGCGGCAAAGGTTTCATAGGCGCCGCCCTGCCCGTTGTGGGCCGCTGTGAATTCGGAGCGGCGGCGTTCGTGCCTTGCTGTCGAGCCCAACCCTCTAACCGAGAAGCTCGAAGCCGCAACGTCGTAATCGCCCGCGTGTGCAAGGTTCGCCGCCGGCGCCTCCCCGCGCCAGGCAGCGCGGACGTTGTGGCCGTATCGCTCGAAGCTGCCCTTTCTTAAGGGCTCAACCAACGCTGCATTCGCCGCAGCCAGCCCTCGGCGAATCGGCCCCGGCCTGCCCGCGCCCGGCAGCGCCTCGGCACCGCCCCCGAAGGCGTAAGCGTTCTGCATGGGGCCAAGGGCCAGGGTGGTGGCGAGGAGGGCGAGCCCGAGGGTGCGCTTCGCGGCGAGGAGCTGCTTCATGACCGTACCCGCCTCATTGCTGTGTGCTGCTGCGTGCCATCCGCCGCGACGATCCCCTCGGATCCACTTCACCCGCGGCGCTCGAGCCCACTCGAAGCAATCCGCGTACCATCGTTGTCGATCGCGATCCACAGTGATCACAATCCCTTGCAACCGCCCCCACGCCCACCTCGATCCCCAACCCGCCACCGCCGCTGGCCACCGCAGAAGCCGGGCCCCCTGGGGGCTGGGCGCGGTGCCCTTGAGCGGGATGGCGTCGACTTGTGGATCATGCCGCGTGTAAGCCGGAGGTCGCCCGATCGGAGGGTGATCGCGTGCGGCGGCGCTCGGCGTCGAGGAGCGCTTCAGAGCGAGTGCGGTGCGCGGAGGGTCCCGGGGAAAGGCTAAACGGTTCCGGCTAGAAGTTCGTGACCCCTTGGGGGACGAGGTCCTCGTCCAGGACCGTTCGAACGGCGGCGTGAAGTCTCCGGCTGAGAGGTCCCGCAGGGGCGTTGAGGGCGGTCGTGACGAGCGCGACGTTATTCTGTGAAATCGGTACCCCGTCGTTAATCGCCTTCTCGAGGGCCACCACGGCTGGCCCAACCACGTTGAGATGGTCAGCGACGCGCCGGTCCAGCGCGGTGGCTCGCGCCCGCGTCATCGACGCGGTGCGGAAGAACCGGCGCCACTCCCGTTTCTCGAGGAACGTGCCAATAGAAACCCCGCCGTTGGCGGTCGCGAATTGGGCGGCCAAGCCGGTCGTGTAATTGGCCGACGTGTGCAGGTGTGCCAGCCCAGCCGGCGCCATGTCTGCCGATTGCAGGACGAGGTCGGCGAGCTCCCGCAGGGCACCCTGGTCGAAGAGCGGCTTTGCCACCATGGCGCGCGGCGCCGGCTGGCCGCGCTTCATCGACGTCCAGCGCTGGGGCACATCGACCATCAGCGCCCCCAAGGGGGCCACCGCCTTCGCGGCAACGGCGGCCAGGTTCAAGGCCAGAGTGGCTTTCGCTACGTCCTTCTCTTGCAGTGCGGTCTGCGCCAGGGTCTTCGAAATGGTGGAGAGCTGTGCCACGATTTCGCCGACTCTTGCAGCGACGCGGGCGTCCGTCTTTTGCAGGTCAACTCCGTGAAGCGTTTGTGCCGCCCGCAACGCCGTAGCCACCCTAAGCAGAGCTGCATGCAGTTTTCCGTGGACATCGGTGGCGTCCGCGCTGAGGTCTACCGCCTTGAGCGCCTCGAGAGCAGCCAAGGCCGGCTTCTCGAATAGAGTGCCGCGGCCTGCTCGTTCCGCCCCCTCCACGAGTGTCTGAGCATCGGCTCTTGACATGCCGCTTCTTGAGAGTTGATGGACCAGTTGGTCCTTCTTGGTCGTAGTGAGCGTCGTCCGCCCGCGCTTGACCGCCTTCAGCTCGCCCTTCGCCTGGTGACGTTCGAGCTGTCTCGTCACCATTCGGTGCGCTCCCTCCACTCTACGGCCCAGGGCTCGACCCGCGGCGCTGGCCGCAATCTGGCGCCGAGCGTTTGCCCACGGCCCCGCCGCCGCGGGTTCGGGCGCGGCCGCGGCGAGCAGGGTGGCTGCGGCGAGGGCGCTGGCGAGGGTGCGCCAGCGGAAGGCCGAGCGGGTGAGGGTGCGTGCAGGCGCGAGGGAAGCGAGGGCTGAGCTGGACATCGTGTAACCCCGGTGTTGGCTGGCGGTGCGTCGGGCACCGACCTGCACCCGGCATAAGCACGCACCGTGCCAGCCCGCGCTGTCCTGACCGGACGTGCGCGCAGGCTGCCAAGGTGATGAAATCATGTACTCTCACGCCCGGGCCACGCAGGATCGCGGTGAACGCCGCGCCTTGGCGGATCCACGCGCCATCCTGGCGGCAGTCGCGGCCACGGGGCCAGCCCCTGGGCTCGGGGGCGCCGTGTCTGGTGCTGCACCGTCTACTGGGGGCCTACTGGCTGCCGTCGGGGCGAGAGAGCTTCAGGAGCTGCTCGACCAGCGCGTCGCGAAAGGTGGCGAGGGCGCGCTGCTCGGGCGGGGCGGCGCCCAGCTTTGCGGCCAGCGGCTCGACGGGGAAGTCGCGCAGCAGCCAGGCTAGCGTCGGCGGGGAAAAGCCGCTGTCCTTGCGCGGCGCATCCCGCAAGGCGCGCGGCAGCTCGCCCCCGGCGGCGAGCAGCGCGCGCACGTCGACCAGGTCGCGCAGCTCGAGGCGTCCCAGCAACGCGCAGAGCTTGTTGACGAGGATCTCGTGCGGGCTGTCGACCTCGATCGACGCGGCGCCCAGCGCTAGCCGGGCCGGCGGCTCGATCGCCGCGACGCGATCGGCCACCAGATCGAGCACGACGGTTTCCTGTCCGTCCGAAACCCGGAGCTGGACGAATGCGGGCGAGGTCTGCAGGGTCGAAACGTCCAGCCCCTGCGCATCGAGGCGCTCCCTGACCTGCCTAGCGCTCGCCTCGATGGTTGGCCGTCTCCGCCAGAAGAGATCGAGGTCGCGAGTGCGCCGGTGGCCGAGGTAGAAGCCTGCGAGCGCCGCACCGCCGCTCAGGGTCCACGGTGGGTCGAGGCCGGCGAGTAGCACCAGCAGCTGGGTCTGCAGCGGACTAAGCTGGCTTGCGACAGGCATGGCCGTCCTGGTCGGCGATGGCGTCGATGATACCCCAGCGCTGCAGCAGCCAGCGCCAGAAGGGGCCCTTGTCGCCCAGGCGCTGCGCGATCGCCGGCCATTGCTGCCGCAGCTCGGCGGGGTCGACGAGCTGGAACACGTCGTCGGGCTTGGCCTGCCGCAGCAGCTTGGCCCAGAGATAGTTGCGCCAGGCGGCGTCCTCCGACCGCAACCCCGCCTTCAGCTCGTCCAGCGTCAGCTCGGTGTCCCACAGGAAGTAAGGACGCCCGCGTTCGTCGAGCCAGCGGTCGGCTGGTGTGGGGCAGAGCAGCGACATGGTCGCCTTCAACCATGCGGCGCGGTCGGTCCCGACGCAAGGGCGAAGGCGCAGCGTGTCGCTGGCTCAGCGAGTAGGCACAGGTCCGGCGGCTCACGTTCGCCTCAGTAGGCCTTCGCCACCACGGCGCGTTGGGCGACGGGCTCGCCGGTGATGATGCACTTGCCGGGGCCGTCGTGGGCGTCGACCAGGGGTAGGCAGCGCACGCTGGCCTTCAGCTCCTTGATCTTCGCGTCGCAGGCGGCGTCGTCCTTGAGATGGACCATCACGAACTTGCCGCCGCCCTGCTCGGCGCTGGCGGGTTCGAGGATCGCCGCCAGCTCCTCGAAGCTGTTGGCGAGCACGGTGTGCTCGCGCAGGCGCTGGCGCGCGCGGTCGAGCAGCTCGCGCTGCATCGCCTCCAGCTCGGCCAGCACGCGCTCGGGCAGCCCCGCCAGCGGCAGGGTCTGCTTGGCGGCGGCATCGCGGCGCTTGCACACGGCCTGGCCGGCGGCCAGGTCGCGCGGCCCCAGCTCGAGGCGCAGGGGCACGCCGCGCTGCTCCCAGTGGAAGTACTTGAAGCCGGGCTTGTAGCCCTCGCGGTCGTCGACCTCGACGCTCAGCGCCTGACCCGCGAGGCGCTGCGCGCGTAGGTCGGTGGCCAGCCGCTGCGCCTGCTCGAGCACCGCGGCGCGCTCCTCGTCGCTGCGGTAGATCGGCACGATGACGACGTGGATCGGCGCCAGGCGCGGCGGCAGCACCAGGCCCTGGTCATCCGAGTGCGACATGATCAGCCCGCCGATCAGGCGCGTGCTGACGCCCCA
This sequence comes from Pseudomonadota bacterium, assembly GCA_016702545.1. Taxonomy (GTDB): domain Bacteria; phylum Myxococcota_A; class Polyangia; genus JADJTL01. The sequence continues at coordinate 145,168 of JADJDT010000014.1, forward strand.
GCTCGTCTGCCAGACGTAGTCGAGCTCCTTGTCCTTGTTCTGGAAGCGCACGTTGAAGGCCTTGCCGAAGTTCTGGCCCAGGTCGTGGCTGGTGCCCGCCTGCAAGGCCAGGCCATTCTGCATCATCGCCTCGATGGCGAAGCTGTGCACCGCGCCGGCGAACTTTTCGGCCTGCGTCTTGCGGCCCTGGATCACCGGCATCGCCATCACGCTCTCGGCGAAGTCGGCGTAGACGCCGAGCATGCGCAGCGTCTCGGCGCGCGCCTCCTCGGCCGTGGCGTGCGCCGTGTGGCCCTCCTGCCAGAGGAACTCGGTCGTGCGCAGGAAGAGCCGCGTGCGCAGCTCCCAGCGCACGACGTTGGCCCACTGGTTGATGAGCAGCGGCAGATCGCGCCAGCTCTCGATCCAGCGCGCGAAGAAGTGCCCGATGATCGTCTCCGAGGTCGGCCGGATGACGTAGGGCTCCTCGAGGGTCTTGCCGCCGCCGATCGTCACCACCGCCAGCTCGGGCGAGAAGCCCTCGACGTGCTCCGCTTCCCGGCGCAGGAAGCTCTCGGGGATCAGCAGCGGGAAGTAGGCGTTCTTGTGCCCGGTCTCCTTGAAGCGGCGATCGAGGTCGGCCTGGATCTTCTCCCAGATCGCATAGCCGTGCGGCTTGATCACCATCGCGCCCTTGACCACCTCGGCCGCCTCCGCCAGGTCGCCCTGCCGGATCACGTCCTGATACCAGGCCGCGAAGTCCTCGGTGCGCGCCGTAATCTTGTCGCTTTGGCCACTCGTAGCCGGACGGCCCGCTGAACGACCCTCCCCCGCGCGGGCGCCACCGCCCTGCTGCTTGCCCTTGTCGGAATCGCTCTGGCTCACGTGTTTCGCCCCTCCGCGCCGACACATAGCCCTGGAGGCGCCCGGCGCGCAAGCGACGCGCGCGCGGCACCCCTACGCGACCGCGATCCCGCCGACGTGGTCGTTGACGGCGACGTGGTCGTTGACGGCGACGACCCCGACCACGACCCCGACCACGACCACGCGCCGGCACGCGAGCACCGACGGGTCCGCCAAGGCCCGCGATCGTTCAGAGCGAGGTGGCTCACGCGCTCAGGGCAGCAGCGAGCGTTGGCCGCCGAGGGGCTCGCGTGTCCCCAGCAGCTCGGCCAGGGTGGCCGCCACGCGCAGCGCCGAGACCTCTTCGTCGTGGCGCGCGGGCGCCAGGCCGGGGCTCGCGATCAGCAGCGGTACGAGCGCGTCATCGTCGTTCGGCGAGCCGTGCGAGGTCGTCTGTTGCCGATCGTCGGAGACGAAGGCGTGGGGGCCCGTGCCGAAGATCAGCTCGCCCGAAACCTGCGGATAGACCGCGCGGCACCTCGCGGCCGCGGTCGTGGCCCGCGTCTCGCAGTCGCCAGTGACGCTGGCGCTCGGTACGGCAAAGGCGATGCCCGGCAGGCGGGCGATGCTCTGCGCCACCTGGGCGACCAGCTCGGCTTGCCGCGCCGCGGGAAGAGCGCGGGCGGCGCGCGCGAGGTAGATGTAGGGCACGTCGGCGGCCGCGATCCAGTGGCCCGCTCCCAGCAGGCGGAGGGCGGCCTGCTCCGCCGCGCCAATGATCGTCTCGGGGAGGATGCGCTCTGGTCCACGACCGCCGATGCCGCGCGTGGCCCCGTGATCGCTCGTCAACACGACGCTGTAGCCGTCCGCGCCGTAGCGGCGGTCGAGCCGCGCCAGCAGCCGCCCCAGCAGCCGATCGAGGCGCAAGAAGACGTCGAGGGTCTCCCACGACTCCTGGCCCCAGGCGTGCCCGACCTTGTCGTGGGTCGAGAAGCTGACCGCCAGCAGGTCAGCCGTTGCGCGGCGGGGCTCGCGCGCCAGGCGGTCGACGGCGGCCAGCGTGGCCTCCAGCAGCAGCTCGTCGGCCAGCGGGGTGCGCTCGACCAGCTTGTTCGCGGCGGGCCCGACCGCCACCCCGTGCGGAAAGACGCGGCCCAGCGGATGGTCGGCGGGCTCATCCGAATCGTCGTCCAGGCCGCCCCAGAGCCGCAACAGCTCGGGGTGCAGCGCGTCCCAGCGATAGGGCAGCCAGCGCTGTACCGGCGGCAGCCCCGCCGCCCAGTCTGGCAGGGTGGTGGCGTAGTAACGGCTGGTGGTCATCCGCCCGGCTGCGCGTCGTACCAGAGCGCCAGCGTCGGCCGCTTCCCGCCCATCATCACCGCGGCGCGGTCCTTGACGCTCAGCGCCAGCACCTGCCCGCCACGCTGTCGGACGCCGTCGCTGACCGTCGCGACGCGCAGCGCCCGCGGCGAGACGCCCGCCGCTTCGGGGGCGTCGAGGACCGGGTAGGCGGGGTCGAAGGTCACCGGCAGCAGCTTATCGGTGGCGCGGTCGAGGTGGCGGTTACTGACGATCCCCGACTGCGCGGGTGCCGCGCCGCTGACCAGCGCGGCATGCCCGACGGCGGTGAGCGTCGCCGCGTAGGGGAAGCGTAGGCGCGAGAAGAGCACGCCGCGGTCGAGCAGGCGGCGCAGGCCCTCACGCGCGAGCGGTGCGCGCGTCGCGAAGGCCCAGCTCGGTAGCTGATCGATCACCACCAGGACGACGAGGCGCGACGGCTGCGCCCGGACGCTCGGCGGCGGCGGGGTCGGGCCCGTGTGCGGTGCTCCCGATCGCACGCTCGCGCTGCAGCCGACCAAGATCCCCAGGACGATGCCGTACGCTGCCCTTCGCATGACGCTTCTGCTCGCTCCTTGCTGGCGTGGCCGCGGCCCCGGCCTGCTCGCCGAGCGCAACGTTCCGGCAAGGCCGCCCGCAAATCAACAGCAATCGCTTCGCCGCCGCCCCCTGATCGTCTATCATCCGCGCCCCGATCGGCCGGGCGCACGCGAGTGTGGCGCGGGGCGAGGAGGGGACGCGCGAAGTCGTGCGCGCGTGGCAGCGGTCTGACTCCGTGGGGCAGCGTCCCTGCGAGCTAGGGACGTGAACGTGGGCAACGTAGGCGCCGATATCGAGTCGATCTGTGGCAAGTGCGGTGACGTCTGGCACGTCGTGGTGGCCAAGGTGGGTCAGCGCGTCGCCAAGGTGCAGTGCAAGCAGTGCGGAGGCCTGCACGGCTACCGTCCACCCGGCGGGCTCGCCAAGAGCGCGCCGAGTCGGACGCGGCGTAGCAGCCCGGCCGCCGGAGCGCGTGCGCCCGGGCGGTCGGTGACGGCGGGTCCGCTGGTGGCGGTGGACCTGAGCAAGCCGCTGCGCAGCTACCGCATCCAGGAGAGCTTCGCCGTCGGCGACCGGCTGCTGCACCCGACCTTCGGCGAGGGTGTCGTGGAGCTGATCATCGGGCCGCAGAAGGTCCAGGTCGCCTTCGTCGGGGCGCGGCGGGTGCTGGCGCAGAACTACGCCTGAGCGCTCACGCGCGAATGGCCTCGGCGGCGACCGTGCGCGCCGCCCGCAGCGCCGGCCATAGGCCTCCCAGCAGGCCCATGCCGCAGCCGAAGAGCAGTGCCGTGGCGATGATGCCGGGCGTGGGCACGAAGCGGAAGATCATCTCGCTCCAGCCCGAGAAGTCCATCAGCGGCAGCTCGGCGAGGCTCAGCAGCAGCGCGGCGCTGACGCCGATCGCGCCGCCGATCAGCGCCAGCAGCGTGGACTCGAGCAGAAACGAGCCGAGCACGGCGGGGCGGCTGAAGCCCAGCGCGCGCAGCGTGCCGATCTCACGCCGGCGCTGCGCCACCGCCGCGTGCATCGTGATCGTGGCGCCGATCATCGCGCCGAGGGCGAAGAAGACCGCGATCGCCACGCCGAGCCCGCCGATGAACGCCGCGGTGCCCTCGCTTTGCTTGGCGTAGTAGTCGGCCTCGCGCAGCGCCTCGAGCTGCAGGCGCTGGTCGCTCTCGACCGCGGCCTTGAAGCCGTCGAACTGACTGGGCGACGCCAGCCGCACGCGCGCCAGCGAGAAGGTCGCTTCGCGGCCGAAGGCGGTGCGCACGACGTCCAGATCGCCCCAGATCTCCGACTCGAACGAGGCGCCGCCAGCGGCGAAGACGCCGACCACCTGCACCGGGCGGTTCTTCTTCAGCTCGAAGCGCCCGCCGAGCTGCAGGCCTTGAAGCGTCCGACCAGGCGCTGGCCCAGGACGACCTCGGCGGTGCCGGGCCGGGGCGGGCGACCGGCGACGATGCGCCACTCGGGGTGGAAATGCAGCGCCGCCGGCGGGATGCCCCGCAGGCGTACGTTCGAGACATAGGGGCCGCCGGGCTTCTCCAGCAAGATGACGACCATCACCTCGCCGTGAGCGAGGGGGCCGTCGCTGCCGCGTGCGACCCCCGGTGCGGCCGCAAGTAGCCCGAGGTGCTGTTGATCGAAGTAGCTCGCCAGCTCGCCGTCGCTGCCCTTGCGCAGCACCACCACGCTGTCGGCGCTACCGCCGGCGCGAAAGGTGCGCTCGATGCCCTGCACCAGCATCAACGCCGCCGCCAGCACGAAGACCACCAGCGCGAGGCCGAGCACGGTGAAGGCGCTGGTGGCGCGCCGCGCCCGCAGCGAGCGCAGGTTGTAGATCAGCGGGACCATCAGCCGACCCTCCGCAGCGCGTCGACCACGCGCAGTCGCAAGGCCCGATAGGCCGGGAGGGCTGCCGCCAGCGCGCCGAGCAGCAGCCCGAGCAAGAGCGCCTGGACGCTGGTCTGCCAGGGCACGCGGAAGTGCGGAAACATGCCGCCCATGTTCTCCTCGACGAAGCGGCCGAGACCCTGGTCGATCAGGGGCAGGGCCAGCAGCACGCCGAGCGCGGCCCCCAGCAGGCCCGTGGCCATCCCTTCGCCGAGGATCAGCAGCGCGATGCGCCGCGGCGTGAAGCCGACCGCTCGCAGCATGCCGAACTCGGCCGTGCGCTCGCGCACCCCATCGCGATCGTGTTGCCGAGGATCAGCGCCATGATCAAGATGATCACCACCGAGACCAGGTCGATCGCGCCGAGCACTGCGCCGAACATGCCGAGGAACGAGGTGTTCATCTCGCGCTCGCTCATCGTCACCGTCTGCTGCTCCTCGCTCTCGAACATCCGGTCGATCTGCTGGCTCAGCGTGGCGCTGCGCCGCGGGTCGCTGACGCGGCAGACCATCCAGCCGAGCTGATCGCGTTGGGCCGGCAGCAAGCCCGGCCAGTCGTTGAGGTAGTCCCAGCGGAAGACGAAGGTCGAGCGATCGACCGCCTTGCGGGTGGCCTGATAGATGCCTCGGACCGTGAACTGCCAGCTGCCGGGGAAGATCGTGCCGCGCAGCGTGACGCGGTCGCCGAGCTTCCAGCCGAAGCGCGCCGCTATCGCGTCGCCGACGACCGCGGCCTGGCGGTCCTGGCGGAAGGCGGCGAGCTGCTCGGGCGGCAGCGCCATGTCGTCGTAGACGCCGAAGAAGCTGTCCTTGTCGACGGCGATCGTGGCGAAGAACTCCTTGTCCGGCACCGGATGCTTGCCGCCGAACCAGTTGGCGAAGGTGGCCGACTTGACGCCGGGCACCGCGCGCACGCGCTCCATGTAGCGGAGCGGCAGCGGCATGATGAAGGTCACCTTGTGCCGTGTGGCAATGCGGTCCTGCGCCGAGTGCTCGGCCGCCGAGAGCCAGCTCCCCACGACGGTGCGGAGCGCCGTGAAGGTGATCACGGCGACGGCCACGCCGAGCAGCGTCAAGGCGGTGCGGCCGCGCTGATGGCGCAGGTTGCGCAGCGCCAGCAAGACCCACTTCACGTCAGCGCCCCCTTGTCCAGTCGCCGCAGCACCGTCGCGCGCTGGGCCGCCACCGGGTCGTGCGTGACCATCAACACGGTCTTGCCGAGCTCCTGGTTCAGGCGCTGCAGCAGCTCGAGCACCTCGTCGGCGCTGTGGCGATCGAGCTCGCCGGTCGGCTCGTCGGCGACGATGATGCGGGGGTCGTGGACGATCGCGCGTGCCACGCTGACGCGCTGCTCCTGGCCGCCCGAGAGCTGGCGCGGGAAGTGGTTGGCGCGATCGGCGAGCCCCACCAGGCGCAGCGCCGTCTGCGCGCGTTCGCGGCGCTCGCCCGCGCGCAGCTTGGTCAAGAGCAAGGGTAGCTCGACGTTCTGCGCCGCGGTCAGCACCGGCAGCAGGTTGAAGGACTGGAAGACGAAGCCAATATTCTGTGCGCGCCAGCGCGCGAGCGCGCCGTCGCCGAGCTGGTCGAGGCGAGTGCCGGCGACCTCGAGCTCGCCCGCACTCGGTTGGTCGAGCCCCGCCAGCAGGTTGAGCAAGGTGGTCTTGCCCGAGCCCGAGGGGCCCATCAACGCCTCGAAGGCGCCGTCGGCCACCTCCAGATCGAGCGCCTGCAGCACGTGCAGCGGCTCCTTGCCGCGCCAGTACGTCTTGCTCACGCCGCGCAGCCGCACGATCGGCGGCTTGGCGCCCGTCGTCGGGGCGGTCGTTGGGGCGGTCGGGGCTCCAGGGTCGTTGCTCACGTCGACTACTCCTTCGGAGGCTGGCGGAAATTATCTCGCCAACTTGCGCGGCCGATTCATCCCGCGCGGCTGCGTTGCTCGTCGGTTGCGTACAGGCAGTACGCGCCATCCTCACGCCTTGCCGCGCGGGCGCCTCGGCCGCCAACCTGGCAAGCTAATTTCCGCCAGCCTCCTTGATGCGCTGGCCGTCGGCCAGTCCCGGGGGCGGGTTGCTCACCAAGCGCGTGCCGGAGCGCGGTCCGGCGAGCAGCTCGAAGCCACCGCCGAAGGCAGGGCCGAGCTGCACCGGCTGCAAGCGCACCTGGTCGCCGTCGACGACGAAGACCAGCGCCGCCGCGCCTCGGCGCACGATCGCGGCGGCGGGCACGATCACCTTGGGCGGCGCCTGCAGGCTGCGGGCGTCGAGCGCGGCGCCGCGCAAGAAGGCCACGCGCGCGGCCATCTCGGGCCGCAGCTCGCTGACGGGGTCGACGAAGCGGACCTTGACGGTGGCGGTGGCCTTGGCACGACTGAGCCGCGGGCTGACGCGCTCGACCTCGCCGCGGAGGCGGCGGTCGGGGAAGGCATCGAGCACGATCTCGCAGGGGGCCCCGGCGCGCACCTGCTGCAGGCGCGCCTCGGGCACGTCGACCTCGACCTCCAGCGAGCCGAGATCCGCGAGCTCGAGGATCGGCGTGCTCGAGCCGACCCATTCGCCGACCTCGGCCGGCTTGCTGACCACCGTGCCACCGATCGGCGCCGCGATCGTCATGTAGTCGAGCTCGACGCGCTGGGCCGTCGCCTGCGCCTGGCTCGCGCCGACCTCGGCCTGGGCGGCGCGGACCTCGGCCCGCAGCGACTCGACCCGCGCCGCCAGGTCCTCGACCTCGGCGAGCGGCGTCGCGCCGCGCTGCTGCAGCGTTCGTTGCTGTCGCAATTTGAGGTCCGCCTCCAGCAGCGTGGCCTGCGCCGTCAACACCCGCGCCTGGGCGGTGGCCACGCGCGCGCGGGCGGTGGCCAACGCGCTACGGCGGTCCGCGTCCTCCAGCCGCACCAGGGGCTGGCCGGCGCGCACCAGGTCGCCCTCGCGGACGGCGACCTGCGCAATGCGCCCCTCGAGCTGCGGGGTGAGGCGCGAGACGCGCTGCGGCACTACATAGCCCGTGGCCGTCAGCTCGACCTGCGCCTGGGCCGGCGACATCGTCACCACCTCGGTCACGCTGACGGCGGTCCTGAAGATGCGCCCGCCGAGGTAGGGCACCACCACCTTCCAAGCCACGAGGGCCAAGCCGAGGACGACGCCCAGGAGCAGCAGCCGCCCCGGCCAACGACGCGGCGGCGCCGCGTCGGCCGAGCGGTCGATACGAAGGGAAGCCAGGTCTCGTGAGAGTTGTTCGGACATGGTGGTAGCGGCCGGCAGCATAGATCAGCCCCCGCCCCCGCGTGAACCCCTCGGCGCGACGCAGCCGCCCCGCCACCCATCGGGCCCGACGGCCGCTGTAGCGTGCCCTCGCGCTGGCGCACAGCAACACTTGGCGAGTAGCCAGCATCGGCGGGCAGCCTGCATTGACAGCCGGCACGGGGGCGCTGTTACGATGCAGCCGCATGTCGGAGCCAAATCGCGCGGCCGATTGGATGGCGCAGGCGGACAACGATCTCGCCTTCGCGCGCAGCGCGCTGGCCGGCGGCTTCTACGCGCAGTGCTGCTTCATTTGCCAGCAGGCCGCCGAAAAGGGCGCTGAAGAGCCTGCTGCTGCGGCGTGGCGCCCGGGCCGCGTTCACCCACAGCTTGTACAAGCTGTGTGGGGCCCTGGCCATCGAGGGTCCGGTGGAGCGCGCCGCCCAGCGGCTCGATCGCTACTATGTCTCCGCCCGCTATCCCGATGCGCTGCCGGGAGGGGCGCCGTTTCAGGTCTTCCAGCGCGAGGATGCCGCTGAGGCGCTGGGCATGGCAGAGACGATTATCGACGCTGCACGCGGTGCCTCGTGACGCCGGCGGCTGCGGAGGCCGTGTACTTCGCGGGGCCTCCGCGCTGGGAGCGCGGCGAGCTGCTGTCGCACCTGCGGCGACTGCTGGCTCAGCGCGTCGAACAGGCCTATGTGTTTGGCAGCTACGGCCGGGGAACGGCCGACGCCGATAGCGACGTCGATCTGATCCTCGTGGTGCCTACCCAGGCGCCCTGGCCCCGCCGCGCCGAGGCCTTCGCTGACCTATGGGACCAGCTCGGGCCGGTCGACCTGCTGGTCTATACGCCGCGGGAGTGGCTGGAGATGAGCGCATCGCAGCATCCCTTTCTCGAGGCCACGGCCGGCGAGCGCGTCGGGGTCTTCGAGTAGCCACTCCATCGACCCACGCGCTTGACGCCGCCGCGGCTCGCGCCGCAGACTGCGCTCCTCACCAGCGAGTGCAACGATGAATGCTTGGTTCGCGACGCTTCAGACCATCGACAAGGTGTTCTTGCTCTTCGCGATCGCGGGTGGGGCGCTCTTCGCGCTGCGCTTGGTGCTGGCCTTCGCCACCGGCAGCGGCCTCGACGACGGCGGTGACGCCGACGTCAGCCATGTCGGCGCGGCGCACGATGGCGGCGCCGCTCACGGCCACGATGGCACCGCCGACCTCGCCTTCAAGCTGCTCTCGTTCCAGGGGATGACCGCCTTCTTCATGATGTTCGGCCTGGTCGGGCTGGCGCTGAGCCGCGCTCACGCCATGCCGGCGATCGGCGCCGTGGCCGGCGGCCTCGGCGCCGGGTTGCTCGCGGTCTGGTTGATCAGCCGCATTTTCCGGCTCTTCAGCCGCCTGCAGTCGAGCGGGACGCTCAACCTGCGCAATGCGATCGGCGTCGAGGGTACGGTCTATCTCGGCATCCCGGCGCAGGGCACGGGCCAGGTGCAGCTCGCGGTGCAGGGTCGCTTACTGGTCGTCGATGCGGCGAGCCGAGACGGTCAGGCCCTGGCGACGACGACGCGCGTGCGGGTCGTCGAGGTGAGCGGGGCCAGCGTGCTGCTGGTCGAGCGTTTGGCGGCCGAGACCCCTCCGGCCGGGCCGCAGCAGCCAGTCTGAGGGAGTGACCCGATGGAAGCCGTCACCACACTGCTGAAGGGGAGCACGATGCCGCTCACGCTCTGGACCTTGGCGATCGCCGCGCTGTCGGTGCTCGTCGTCTTCTTCATGCTCTTCCTGGCCAGCCGCTACAAGCGCTGTCCCTCGGACAAGGTGCTGGTGGTCTTCGGCAAGGTCGGGGCCGGGCAGTCGGCGCGCTGCATCCACGGCGGTGGCACGCTGGTGCTGCCGCTGATTCAGGACTACCGCTATTTGTCGCTCACGCCGATGACGATCGGCATCCCGCTGCAGAACGCGCTCTCGCTGCAGAACATCCGCATCAACGTGCCGAGCACCTTCACCGTCGGCGTCAGCACCGATCCGACGATCACGCAGAACGCGGCCGAACGCCTGCTCAACCTGCAGCCGCGCGAGATCGAGGCGATGGCGCGCGAGATCATCTTCGGCCAGCTGCGCCTGACCGTCGCGTCGCTGACGATCGAGCAGATCAACCAGGACCGCGAGTCCTTCCTCGCCTCGATTCGCAAGAACGTCGAGCCCGAGCTGAACAAGATCGGGCTCTACCTGATCAACGTCAACATCACCGACATCACCGACGAGTCGACCTATATCGAGTCGATCGGCCGCAAGGCAGCCTCCGAGGCGATCAACAAGGCCAAGGTCGACGTCGCCGAGCAGGACAAGCTCGGCGCGGTCGGCGAGTCGGGGGCGGTGCGCGAGCGCGAGATCCGCGTGGCCGAGAACGTGGCGCAGTCGGAGAAGGGCAAGAAGGCCGCCGAGGCCGACCGCCGCATCTTCGTGCAGCAGCAGGAGACGGAGGCCGCCGTCGGTGAGGCCGCGGCGATGCGCGAGCGCCAGATCAAGGTCGCCGAGAACGAGGCCACGGCCGACAAGGGCCGCAAGCGCGCCGACGCGGACCGCCGCGTCTACGTGGCCGGCCAGGAGGCCGAGGCGGTGCGCGGCGAGAACGAGGCCAAAGCCCACATCGCCGGCTTCAACGCCGAGCTCGAGGTGCGGCAGGCCGAGGCGATGCAGCGCGGGCAGGTGGCGGAGCGCCAGGCGATCGTCCAGGTGCAGAAGGCGCAGTACCTGGCCGAGCAGGAGCGGCTCAACGCCGAGCAGATCGTGCGTCAGGAGATCGACCGCCGCAAGATCGAGATCGCCGCCGAGGCCGAGGCCGAGAAGACGCGGCGCGAGGCGCGCGGCCATGCCGATGCGACGCTGATGCAGTACGAGGCCGAGGCGCGCGGGTTGCGGCAGGTGCTGGAGTCCAAGGCCGAGGGCTATCGCGCGCTGGTCTCGAGCTGCGCGGGTGACGCGCGCGCGGCGGCGACGCTGCTGATGATCGAGAAGCTCGAGCAGATCGTCGCCCGCCAGGTCGAGGCGATCAAGAACCTGAAGATCGACAAGGTCACGGTCTGGGACAGCGGGGCCGGCGAGGGCGGGTCGTCGTCGACGGCCGGCTTCGTCGCCAGCCTGATCAAGAGCCTGCCGCCGCTGCACGAGGTGGCGGCGATGGCGGGCGTCGAGCTCCCCGGCTACCTCGGCCACCTCAAGGCCAGCGCCAGCCCAAGCGCTGCGCCCACCGGCGCTCCGCCAGTCGCGTAGCCCCCAGTCGCGTAGCCCCCAGTCGCGTAGCCCCCAGTCGCGTAGCCCACGGTTCCGGTGCTGCGCCCGTGCAGCGTGGACGCAGACCGAGAGCTACACCGCCGGTCCTTTGGCCTGCTTCTCCTCGCGCTGACGCTGGGCGTGGTCGAGCGTGCGCTTGCGTAGGCGGATGGTCTGCGGGGTGACCTCGACCAGCTCGTCCTCGGCGATCAGCTCCAGCGCCTCCTCGAGGGTGAAGCGCAGCGGCGGCGTCAGGCGGTAGTTCTCGTCATGGCCGGAGTTGCGGAAGTTGGTCAGCTGCTTCTTGCGCCCGGGGTTGATCACGAGGTCGTTGGCGCGGCTGTGCAGCCCCACCACCTGACCGGCATAGACCGGCTCCTGGGGGCCGACGCAGAACCGTCCGCGCTCCTGCAGCGCGTTGAGGCCGTAGGTCACCGTCTCGCAGGTGGTCTGCACGATCATCACGCCGTTCTCGCGCCGCCGCAGCGGGCCGGCCCACGAGCCGTAGCGCGCGAAGGAGTGGTAGAGCACGCCCTCGCCGCGGGTGTCGGTGAGAAACTCGCTGCGGTAGCCGATCAGTCCGCGGCTCGGGATCTCGAACTCCAGCGTGGCCGTGCCGCTGGCATCGACCTCGTGTCGCAGCAGGGTGCCGAAGCGGCGGCTCAGCTTCTCGATCACGGTACCGGAGTAGCCTTGTGGCACCGACACCACCGCCAGCTCGTAGGGCTCCTCGCCGTCACGGATGACCACCTGCGGCTGGCCGACGGTCATTTCGTAACCCTCGCGGCGCATCGTCTCGATCAGCACGCTGAGGTGCAACGTGCCGCGACCGTAGATCTTCCACGACTCGGTCCCCTGCGTCGTCGAGTCGCGCAGGGTCTCGAGGCGCAGGCCGACGTTGTGCTCCAGTTCCTTGTCCAGCCGCTCGCGTAGCTGGCGGCCGGTGACGTACTTGCCCTCGCGCCCGGCGAAGGGCGAGCTGTTGATGCCGAAGAGCATCGAGATCGTCGGCTCGTCGATCGGGATCAGCGGCAGCGGTGCCGGGTGCTCGGCCGGGCAGATGGTCTCGCCGACGGTGACGCGGTCGATGCCGGCCAGCGCCACGATCTCGCCGGCGACGGCCTCCTCGAGGTCGACGCGCTCCAGCCCGCGAAAGCCCATCAGCTTGGTCACGCGGAACAGGTCCTGCTTGCCGTCGCGCCGGCAGCAGACGGCCTGCATGCCGCGGCGCAGGCGCCCGGCGCTGACGCGGCCGATGGCGATGCGGCCGACGTACTCGGAGTAGTCGAGCGTCGAGACCTGGAACTGGCAGGGCGCGCTGCTGCTCACGGCCGGGGGCACCACGTGGTCGACGATCGCCTGGAAGAGCGGATCCATGTTGCTGCCGGGCGCGTCGTTCTGCAGCGAGGCCCAGCCGGCCTTGGCCGAGGCGTAGACCGTGGGGAAGTCGAGCTGCTGGTCGTTGGCGCCCAGCGCCGTGAAGAGATCGAAGACGGCGTCGAGCACCTCGTTGGGGCGCGCGAGCGGGCGATCCATCTTGTTGATCACCACCAGCGGCCGGTAGCCGTGCTCGAGCGCCTTACGCAGCACATAGCGCGTCTGCGGCATCGGGCCCTCGACGGCGTCGACGACGAGCAGCACGGAGTCGACCATCCGCAGCATCCGCTCGACCTCGCCCCCGAAGTCCTGGTGACCGGGGGTGTCGACGATCTGAATGCGATGGCCCTGCCAGTCGACCGCGGTGCACTTGGCGACGATCGTGATCCCGCGCTCGCGCTCCTGCGGGTTGGAGTCCATCACGCGCTCGACCACGGGGCCGCGCTCGCTCAGCGTGCCGGACTGCCGCAGCAGGCAGTCGAGCAGCGTGGTCTTGCCGTGATCGACGTGGGCGATGATCGCAACGGTGGGGCAGGGGAGATGCTCAGTCATGGGGCGCCATGCCTACGCGCGAACGACGAGGGCGTCAAGACACGCTGTTGTGCGACTTCGTGGTGCGCTGGGGCGCGCGATCCGCGCGGCGCCCGCCATGCTAGCCTCGGCCGCGCGATGATCGACAGTCACTGCCATCTGACCGACCCGCGCTTCTCGGCCGATCGCGAGGCGGTGCTCGAGCGTGCCCGCCAGGCGGGGCTCGCCGCCTGCGTGACGATCGGCACGGGCTGCGCGGATGCCCGCGCGGCGCGCGAGCTGGCGCGGGCCGCTCCGGGCTTCGTCCACTGCAGCGCTGGGCTCGACCCCTTCTCGGCGCACGCGCTGGGCTCGGCCTTCGCGGCTGGGCTGGCGGAGCTCCGGGTGTTGCTCAGCGAGGGTGGCTTCGTGGCCCTCGGAGAGGTCGGCCTCGACTACCACTACGATCTGTCCCCGCGGCGGGTGCAGGGGGAACAGCTCGCGGCCCAGCTCGGGCTGGCGGAGGAGCTGGGGCTGCCGGTGGTCATTCATGTGCGCGAGGCTCACGCCGAGCTGGCGTCGGCGCTCGAGGCCTTCCCGCGGGTGCGTGGGGTGATCCACAGCTTCACGGGCGGACCCGCGGCGGCAGCGCGCTATCTGGCGCTTGGTTGGTCGCTGGCGTTCAACGGCATCGTCACCTTCCCCAAGGCCGAGGAGGTGCGGGCCGCCGCGGCGCTGGTGCCCGCCGACCGCTTGTTGGTGGAGACCGATAGCCCCTATCTGGCGCCCGTGCCGCGCCGGGGCCAGCGCTGCGAGCCCGCCGACGTCGTGCAGGTGCTCGCGCGCCTGGCGGCGCTACGCCTGGTGACGGTCGAGGCGCTGGCCGCGACGACCGGTGAGAACGCACGCCGGCTCTTTCGTTTGCCGCTGTCGCCGCCCGCTGGGGACGCGGCTGTCCGCCCCGCTGTCTGAGAGCCTGTCCGACCGGTCTTTCGGCCGATCTTCCTCCGATGGGTTTCTCTGACTGGCCCTTGCCCCGCCCGCGTACTATGGTGCGCCGCAATTTTCCGAGGCCCCTTCGGAGCCGACAAGCCCCCTTCCCGGAGAACTTCCCCCTTTCCCCACAACTCTCCCCAAACAACGAGGAGCGACGGCATGGCGACCGTGGAGATGACGGCAGAGAACTTCGAGTCCACGCTGGCGAGCAAGGACATCACGCTGATCGATTTTTGGGCGGGGTGGTGCGGCCCCTGCCGCTCCTTCGCGCCTGTCTTCGAGGCGGCCGCCGCCAAGTACCCGCACATCACCTTCGCCAAGGTCGACACCGAGGCGCAGCAGGATCTCGCGAGTGAGTTCGAGATCCGCTCGATTCCGACGCTGGCCGTCTTCCGCGAGCAGATCCTGCTCTTCATGCAGGCTGGCGCGGTGCCTGCGGCGGCCCTCGACGATCTGATCAAGCAGATCGAGGCCGTCGACATGAACGAGGTGCGGGCCGAGGTGGCCAAGCACGAAGAGGGGCATGCCGCGGGGCACGCCCACCACGAGTGCGGCTGCGGCGCCAAGCATTAGCGAGGCCGCCGGCGCGGCGCGCAACCGAAAGCCCGGAGTGCCCGATAACGGCCGGCCTGTGGCTGCCCGTGTGGCGGCGGCACGCGCCTTCAGGCCCCTCCGTTGGGGTTGGCAGGCAGGGCCTTCGGATCTGCAGGAGACGCCGCCCATGATTTCACCGATACCTCGCCGCGCTACGCCCGCGGGCAGCGCATCCACGCCGGCCTCACCCGCCCTCAGCTCATCCGCAGCGACCTCCAAGGCAAGGCCTGCGGGCGCCTCGTTTCGCGACTTCCTGCAGCAGTCCTCGGCCGGCGGCGCCGCGCGGCCGCTGCCGCAGGGCGCCACGACTGCGCCGACGGCCCCAGGCAGCACCCCTGACCCACCCTGGGCCGGCCTCGTGCGTGACGTCGCTGCCCGCCGGCGAGAGATCGACGCGATGATGCAGCGGGCGCTGCGTGGCGAGGACCTCGGCGCGCGTGAGCTGCTGCTATGGCAGTCACAGGTCTATACCTATAGCCAGCAGGTCGAGCTGGTCAGTCGCATCGCCGACCGCACGGTGCAGGGGGTCAAGCTGCTGCTCAATACTCAGCTGTAGTTGCACTCAGCTGTAGTAGCGAAAGGCGTCCATCGCGTAGGGCGCCACGCGGGCCGCAGAGCGCGCGGCGATGGCCTCGCGCAGCGCCTGCGCCGCCTGCGCCAGCTCGCCCTCGGGCAGGGCCTCGCGCAGCGGCGAGACGAAGACGAAGTCACGGGGCCCGAGCTTCATCCGCGCGACCGCGCTGGCCGTGGCCTCGAGGTGAGCCGAGGCGCGGGCGGCGCCGCCGGCCCCTGCCAGCACGATCACCCCGGTGCGCAGCGGGGCGCTGCGCTGGGCCGCCACGGCGCTGAGCAGGGACTCGAGGTCGGCCGACTTGCCGAGCTCAGCGCGCAACGACGGCAGACCCGATTCCAGGCCGAGATACACCGCCGTCAGCCCGGCCGCGTGCAGAGCCTGCCAATCGTCCGGCGTGCGGGTCGGGGCGTGATCCGGGTCCCAGAAGCCAGCCACGCCACGCGCTGGCTTGCCGAGCTCGGTGCTACAGGCGGCGAGGACCGCCAGCAGCCGGGGCTGCGACAGGCTGAGGGCGCTCGCGGAGCCGAGAAATACGCCGCTGCGCAGGGCCAGCAGCGGTCCCAGCAGCTCGCGGACGGCCTCGAGGTGCGCGCTGAAGTCGCGCGGCGACAGCACGCGAAAGCGCCGCGAGCGGTAAAACGCGCAGAAGGTGCAAGCGGCGTTGGGGCAGCCGGTGGCCGGCAGGGCGACGACGTCCATGCAGCGGTCGGGCGGCAAGATCTCGATCGGCTCGCGGTAGGTGGCGGCGAAGCGCTGGCGTTCCTGCTCGTGGTCCGTCGCGGACCAGGCCTGGGCGCGGGCGAGCAACGTCAGCAGCAGCCCGCGATCGGGCTGCTCACCACAGAGGCGGAGGGGCATGTCGGCGCGGCCCAGGCGCTGGTGCAGCGCGGCGGCGAGCGCGCGCGCCTGCTCATGGCAGGCGCCACGGTCGTCCACCTCGAGGGGATGAGGCGACGGCTGGGGATAGGTCACCACCGCACCGTCGAGCGTTCGGCGGTAGAGCTGCCCCTTCACCCGCAGCGAGCACCAGCGGCCCCGCGCATCGACCCGCAGCCCGGTGCCCCCGGCGAGCTCGATCGCCGCGTCGGAGGGGCCGACGCGGGCGACCATCTCGAGCGGTGGCGCCACCTCCGGGCGCGCGGGCGCCGCTGCGTCACTGCGCTTCGATCGCAAGGGGTCGCCTTCGGCGGGCAGCGCCTCGGCACAGGTCGGCTGGTTCACGCTGTCGAGCAAACCCGCGCTGTCGAGCTGCCGCCCTTTGACCAAGTGCCCGCTCCTTCCCCCGACCGCCTCCCCCCGACCGCCTCCCCCCGACCGCCTCCCCCCGACCGCCTCCCCCCGACCGGGGGTATGGAACATACCCCCGTGAACGGTCACGCCGCTCATAGCACGGGCCGCAGGTCACCTGAACCCAGCTCCTTCCGCCCCTCGCTCAGCGCCCCCCGCCGGCGCGTGCCCCCAGATGTCACGAAAAAGTCACTTGCCACGGCGAAGACGTGTCACCGACGGGGGGCAATGTCCGGGACGCGATGGGACACGGTGTTCCCCTGGAGTTCGAGCCGATGCGAAGTGTGAAGCGCGCGCTGGACCGCTCTGGCCTGACCGCAGCACGCCTGACCGCAGTACGCCTCACGGGGGGCGCGGTCCGGGCGCGGGCCGCCCTGAGCTTCCTGCTACTGGTGGCGCTGGGCGCTGGCAGCGGCTGCGCCACCGGTCGGCTTGCTCCGCAGGCGACCGAGCCCCCGGTGGGCCGCTACTCGCTCTATGAGTTGTCGATGCCGCCCGACGATGGTCGGCTGGCGGCCGAGCTGCAAGCCAGTCGGCGTGCGGCGGCGGAGGCGCGCCGGCAGGGGCGTCCCTGCCCCGCGGCCGCGCGGTCGGCGAGGCTGGCCGGCGCCCTGGCCGTCAACTGCTACGGCGCCCAGGCGATGGACCCGCTGATCGACCCCGAGCCGACGGCGGCAGCCCCGGTCGCCACCGACGACTACCGCGCGCTGCGCCAGCGCTCCCTCACGGCCGAGCGCGCGAGTGGTCTCTCGGGCATGACTGGCCGCATCGAGCTGCGCCGCGCCTGGTCTGCCTCCGACCTGCAGAGCCTCTCGCGCTTCCAATAGCGGGGCTGGGCGCCGAGGGCAAGGCGCGCCGACGCCGAAATACTCGTGGCATTTCCAGGAGGCGCAACGCTGCCCATCGGCGTCCAGAACGAGCGAGGTGGTCACTTTCTTCCGGGGAGCTGTACTCAGCGCAGCCGATCGGGCGCCAGGTCCTGGGCGCGCAGGCCGCGCGCCTGCAGCTCGACGGGCAAGCTGCCGGCGGTCAGCAGGGCGCTGGTCGCGCGTGCTAGCGCCGGTGCGGTCTCGATGCCGATGCCGCCCTGGCCGGCCAGCCAGCAGAACCCTTCCGCGTCCGCTGCCAGGCCGACCACGGGCCGCCCGTCACCGACGAAGCTGCGTAGACCCGCCCAGCGTCGTTCCACGCGACTGACCCGGGCCGTCGTCACCGCCTCGATGCGCGCCACGGCGGTGGCCACGTCGAGCTCGTGCGGCCTCGCGTCGCAGGGGGGCACGGGGGTCTGATCGCAGGGTGAGCCGAGCAGCCGGCCGGCATCGGGCTTGAAATAGAAGGTCTCGTCGAGCGCCTTGACCATCGGCCAGTTCGCGACCTGGTGCGCGCCGGCGAAGTGAAAGATGAAGGCGGAGCGGCGCTTCGGCACCAGCCCCAGCGGGCGCACGCCCCCCAGGGTGGCGATCTCGTCGGCCCAGGCGCCCGCAGCGTTGACCACCACCGGGGCCTCGAAGGCGCCGGCCGTCGTTTCGACGCGCCAGCGCCCGCCGCCGCGCTGCAGGGTTCGGACCTCCGCCCCGGTCAGCAGGGTGCCGCCGCGGTGGCGCAGCAGCCCGAGCCAGCCCTGCAGCAGCGCGTCCACGTCCAGGTCCATCGCGCTCGGGTCGAGCAGCGCGCCGCCGATCACGCTGGGGTCGAGCACGGGCACGAGTCGCTGGGCCGCCGTCACGTCGAGCCGCTCGGTCGCCAGGCCCGACGCAGCCGTCTGCGCCGCCAGCGCGTCGAGCGCAGCGCGCTGCGCGGGCGGCGCGACGATCAAGACACCGCGGGGCCCGAGCAGCGGCCGCTCCCAGAAGGCCGCCGGCGGCGCCTCGAGGAAGGGGCGACTGCCGACGATCAGGGCCGTGACGAGCGGGTCTTCGTGGACGGCGTTGAAGCTGGCCACCAAGCGCCCCGTGCTGTGATAGCCCGGCTGCGACTCGCGCTCGACCAGCACCACGCGCCCGTGCGCGGCCAGCTCGGCTGCCGCCGAAGTCCCGGCGATCCCAGCACCGATCACGAGGAAGTCGCACGATTGCATCGGCGGCATGGGCGCAGCGTTCGCTGGTCGCGTGGCGGTCGTGGTCTGAGCGCCAAAGGAGGGCAGGGTCAAGCCCCCGCCCCGTCGATCAGGACGCCGGCTTGGTGGCTGGTGGGGCCGGCCGCTCGATCAGGGCGTAGCTGAAGCTCAGCAGCAGGTTGTTCTGCAGCTGCCACTTGTCGATCAGCTGCGGCTCGCGCACCGCGCGGAGCTGGTAGTCGACCGAGGCCCAGCTCACCAGCTTGAACGAGAGGTTGAGCTCGAGGTTGACGTTGGTCAGCTCGAGGGTGCTGCGGTCATCGCCGCTCGCCTGGTTGTTGATCGCCGGGATCATCGCCTCCGCCAGGCCGGCGTAGAGCACGCGACCCTCGGATAGCTGCCCCTTGGCGATCAGGCCGAGTGAGGGGCCGCCCTGCACCACGTGCTGCAGCGCGACGACCTCGACCTCGGGGGTAGCCGCGTCGTCGGCGAGGGCGAGCTGTCCGTCGGCGATCATCTGCCGCGCTTCGAAGCCGGCCTTGAGCTCGAGCGCGAGGTCCTTGCGGTCGAGCGGCTTGCCGAAGACACCCAGCATCTCCTGCAGGGTGGTCGGGGTGAGGGCGTCCGTCAGGCGCAGCGTGTCCGCCGTGCGGGTCACCGCACCGACGTAGCTGACGGGCGCCGCCCGCACGTCCTCGCCGGGAAAGAGCGCCGTGGTCAGCTTGAAGCGCGCGAAGGGACCCAGCCAGGGCAGGCGCCTGAGGTGGTAGAGGTAGATGCTCTCCAGTAAGAGCTGGTCGTTGGTCTTGACGAACTGGTCGACCGCCGGTGTACGGGTGAACGTCTCGCCGAGGGTCAGGCTGTTGCGCCATTCGTGGACGTCGCGCGTCCAGTCGAGGGCACCGTTGACCTTGAGCCCCACGGCGAACGAGGTGCCGTCGATGCGGCCGACGACATTGCTGCTCTGCGAGAGGGCCACGGAAGAACCCAGCGAGAGATCACCGACCCAGCCCTCCTGGGTCAAGGGCACCGTGATGACGGGCTTGTCCGGGACGTAGCGGGTCTTGGGATCCTCGGCGGCAGCGGCGTTGCCAAGCAGGGCGGCGCTCGCGAGCACGCCGACGAGGGCGGCGAGTTGCCGGCGACTGCGGGTGCGGCTGCCCCGGCCAGCGGATGTAACGATGAGTCTCTGCATGACGACGGATCTCCTGAAGCCTTCCTGAAGCGCAGCGCGCTTGAGCAGCTGGCCCACGAGGTCCTGCCCCGCGCAGCCGTTTTCGTGCACTCCTCATAGCCGATTGCGGACGACCGCGTAAACGAAAAACTACCTGGCTTGCGCGAGGTATTTCTATATACTGAACTCTCTCTTGGTGTAATGCGGAGCGGATCACGCGTGCTGCCCACAAGCCGATCGCTGCGGAGCTCGTTGCCGCCGCGCCTTCGCGCGCTCGTCGGCGTGCTGGGTGTGCTCGCGTCGGCGCTGCTCGCGCTTTCATGCCATCTGGTCGTCCCTTACGCCGCCTCCGAACTCGATGCCGCGGTGGCGGGTAGCGGGCGGGATGGCGGGTCGCTGACGGAGGACGGGGGGCTGGAAGGCGCGGATGGCTGGGTGCTCCGCGAGGGCGGGGGCGATGGGTCGGCCAGCGGCTCGGGCTGCAGCCGGGGCGTGGCCGAGCGCCGCGTGGACGATACGATGGTCGTCTGCCAGGGCGTCGGCAAGCAGAGCAAGCTCGACGAGTGCCACGCCGCGTCGCTCTGCAATGCGGAGCGCGGTTGGCGACTGTGTCCGCCGCTGGAGTACGCCCAGCGCTTCGCCGCACGACGCCCACCCGTGATCGGTGCCTGGCTCAGTGGCTGCCTCTATGATTTTTCGGCGCTGCCCGCCGCGTATCGGCAACCGGGCTCTTGCCCCCACTGCGGGCGCGGCAATCTGCCCGACGAGATCCGCGAGATCACGGTCGCGGGCCCGTGCAGCGCGAAGAGCGGGGAGGATGACGTAAGTACGCGGGACGATCGCGGCGTCTATCGTTGGCGCGCGAAGAGCGTCGGTCTCGTCAGCGCCGCGACCTGTGCGGCGGCCTGGGTAAACGGTTTTAGGCCGCAGCAGACGAGCGCCTTCTGGCTGGCGGCCGCTGCGAGCGACGAGCGCGCGGCCGCATTCTGTTGTTTCAAGACGAAATGAACCTCGCGCGATCCGTGCCGGCCAGCGGTGCCCGCGCGGGCGGCGCCGGCGCTCTCACGGCGCCAGAGGGGTCAGGCTGTCCCAGAAGTCGCACTCGGAGCGCCTCCAGCCGGTGATCGTCGCGGCGGTCAGATCGAGGCCCAGGATCGTGTCGGTCGCTGGATCGAAGCGCGGCCAGGCCGGGGCGTCACCGCCCGGCGCGCCGTCCCGCGCGAAGCGTGTCCAATAGCCGACCATCTGCCGGGAGAGCGCGTCTTCGGCCGCCGTGAAGGTGCCGTAGGCCTCGGGCCGCTGGAAGAGGAAGAATACCTCGGCCGTGTGGTAGGCCCCTAAGGGCAGTGGGGCAGGTCTTACGGTCGCGGGGGCATGACTGAAGGCGTAGCCGTAGACCGCGGCGCCGGCGGCGGTCAGCGCGCGCGCCGCGCGCCGCGCGCCGCAGACGAAGGTCGAGTCGCCCACGATGGCGCTGAGCGCGTCGCGCAGTGTCGTGCCCGTGCCGCCGGGATAGCGCGCGAGCACGGCCGCGGCCGCGGTGGTCCCGACCCGCGCTTCGACGACCCGCGCATAGTCCTGTGCGCTCGGATTCCAGAGGCCTGCCAGCAAGAGCATCAACGTGCCCTCGTCGGCGTTGCTGCCGACGAGGGCCGTCAGTCCGTGGAGGTCGGTGGTCTTCACCGCCAGGGCCGGTGGCTGGGGCAGAAAGCTCCCGTCGGCGACAGGCTCCCACTGCCGGCCCGGCGTCACGACGGCGCCGAGCTCGCTCGGCAGCGTTTGCGTCACCTGCTCGGCCGGCTTGGCGCGCAGGCAGCCCAGCACGTCGCTGGCGGTGTCGCAGCCCAGGGCCGCCACCAGGGCGTTGGCGTAGCCCCGGCTCCGGGCCAGGTCGAAGTCGCCGCCGACAGCCGTGGCCATGCACGGGCCGCTCTGCAGCACGATGCGTTGGAAGAGCCCGCGGCTCGAGGGAACGAAGGTTTGCAGGCAGACCGCGCTGCCGCCGGCCGATTCGCCGAAGAGCGTCACGCGGGTCGGGTCGCCGCCGAAGGCCGCGATGTTGTCGCGCACCCAGCGCAGCGCGGCCTGCTGATCGAGCAGCCCCCAGTTGGCGCCGGGTGCGGGCAGGCTGGGGTGCGCGAGGAACCCGAGCTGTCCGAGCCGGTAGTTGAGCGAAACGACCACGACGCCACCCTGCTCCGAGAGGCGCTGCCCGTCGAGGAAGGGTGCGGCGCTACCGCCCGAGAAGAAGCCCCCGCCGTGAAGCCACACCATCACGGGTGCGGGGGCGCGGGGGGCCGGATCGGGCGTCCAGACGTTGAGCGTGAGGCAGTCCTCACTGAAGCGCGGGGGCAGCAGATCGCTGGGGAGGGCAGTCTGTGGGCACGAGGGGCCGAGCTGCGTGGCGTCCCGGGCTTCGGTCCAGGGGGCGGGTGGCTCGGGCGGCGCCCAGCGGCGTGCGCCGACCGGTGGCGCGGCGAAGGGGATGCCGAGAAACGCGCGACTGGTGCCCCGCAGCGCGCCGCGCACGGCGCCGCTGCCCGTCAGCACCACGGGCGCGCCCACGCTGCCATCGCGGCGCGCATCGGTCGCGAGGCTCGCATCGCGTTGGGCCGCGGGCTGCGCCGGGTCGGAACAGCCGGAAACCAGCACCCACAGCAACAGGTCCAGCGTTAGCGCCCCGGCGGGCGCCGCGCGGTCATGGCATGTTCGAGAGGCCCAAGGCCGAGTCATACGCTGTCTACCTCCTCGGCGAACGCCCCGCCAGGGCCCGCAAGGCTCACGCCCTGGAGGTGATCGCCGGCGCCGCTGCGCGCCCGAGCATCCTGCGCTCCTGGCGCCAGCGCAAGGCGCCTGGCGAGCGAAAGCGGCCCCGATCAACGATTCCGTTGATTTTTCTCGCCGAGCACCAGAAAGTACGCGCGCGACTGCATGCGCGCCGTCGCGCGCGGCGAGGGGTCTCCTTTCGCGCGCGACCGGCGTGGGTGTAACGGACGTGTGCATGACGGACACAACGGACGGGTGCAGGTCGCCGACCGCTGAACGCACGCAACGACGGTTGGCTGAAGGTTGGCTGTAACGGGCAGGGAGAGCCATGAGCAAACGCGAATCGACACCGGCCTGCATCCCGCAGGTCACGCGCCTCACGCAGGTCGTGTTCGACCCGACACGGTCGGCGCGCCTCACGCGGGTCGCGCCGGGCAGGCTGGGGGGCGCGCTCGTCCTCGGTGCGCTGGTCGCGGCGACGGTGGCTTGCAGCGGTCGCGAGTGCACGAGCGGCACGGTGGCGGTGGGCGACGAGTGCCGACCCGCGCAGGCGCAGGTCCAGTGTGGGCCCGGCTTCAAGGTCGTGGGGCTCGAGTGTCGCCCCGACGACGACTGGGTCAAGCACTACTGCGACGAGACGACGACCGAGTTCAAGGACGGCAAATGCGTCGGCACGGGCGGCGTGCCCTCGGTCTGCCCGAATCGCTGTCCGGCCGCCTCCGGCAACACGATCTGCGTGGCAGGCCGCGCCTTCGAGTTCACGAGCTTGTTGACCAAGGGCGAGGCGGGTGCCACCGCCGTCAAGCCTGACAGCGAGGTCGAGGTGGTGCTCTACGACCCCTTCGCCTTCGTCGCCGATCCGAATGGACCCCCGCTCGCGACCGCGCAGATCGAGGACGCCAACGGCTGCTTTACCGTTCCGCAGGTGCAGCTGCCTGCTGTGCTGCCCTTCTTCGCTGGTGGATTGCGGCCCAAGGCGGCGGCCACCGCGACACCGCTGGTGCTGGCCGCGATGGCCATCTTCGCCGAGGCCAACAAGAATGTGACCGCGGCCCAGGTGCTCGCCGTGAGCAAGGCGACGACGGATGCCTGGGGCGTCGCCGATCTGCTCTCCGCCGGGTCGCTGGCCCTGTGGTATCGCTCGACCGCCAGCGGCGCGGGCATCGCCGGGGTCGTGCCGAACAACGGCGGTGCGGCGCTGCCCGCCGTCCGCTATCTCAAGGCCGATGGCAGCGGTGTCGATGCGGCCGCGACTGCGACGACGCCGGCGGGCATCGCGATCGCAACACCGGCGGTGCTCGGCTCGTACGGCGGCTCCAAGGCAGGCTGCGCCTTCACCGCCCGGTCCGCTGCCAGCTCGGCGCCGGCGTTGTTTTTCATGCCCATTGATGGCGAGGGCTGCTGAGGCGGGCGGAGGTTGAGAGGCATGCGACGATTGCTGCTGCTCTGCTTGCTCACGGCCGCGCCGGGGGCGGGCGGCTGTATCGAGCCGTTCAACGGCACCTATGTCCACATGGACCTCGTCGGCATCCGCTCGCCCTGCGAGATGATGCTGATCCTGGCGCTGACGCCGCCCGAGGACTGGCGCGGGATCTGCCCCGTCGACGGGGCTCCCGGCGTTGCTCCCGGCGATGGGCGACTGGTGCACCACTACGAGCTCTGGGGCACCATCGCGCGGACCTCGGTCGTTCAGTTGACGAGCTTCACCGTGCAGCCGGCGGCGTTCTTCGACGAGCAGCTCGAGCTCGAGCGGCAGGGGGCGCGCCTCCCCGACGGCCAGCCCTTTCGCCTGGCGGGGCCCAGCACCTTCGACGCCTTGCCGGAGAGCGAGCAGGCGGTGGTGAAGCAGCGCATGCAGCAGGCCGCCGCCGTCAACGCGATCAGCAGCTACAGCCCCGCGCGCTTCGCCGACGACGGCAAGACGCTGGCGTCGGCGCTCTATGTCGGCAACTACCGTGAGCTCTCGCAGCCGCACGCCGGTACCTACTTCGGGCAGGTGCAGGGGCCGCCGATCGGCGGCGGGGCATCCGTCGTCGGCGGCGCCGTGCTCCGCTTCCCCGTGGCGCTCTACGACCTCGACGGGCTGGCGCTCACGATCGAGGACGAGCCCGCCGATCGGGCGGCGGCGCGTCCCTCCGGCCTGGTGGTGGTCGCCGGCACCGCCGAGGCTCTTGCGCGCGGCGTACTGAACGTGGCCGCAGCCAACGACAAGAAGCCCGAGATCTCGGCGAGCTTCGGGGTCTACGAGCATCTCGACGAGGAGTCGTATTTCTGATGGGCACCCAACCGCCGCCGGGCGCGGCTGAGCGGCAGAATCCGTGATGCACCTGCGCGCAACTGCAATTAGGGTAGCGATGCTGGCTGGCGTGCTGTTGAGCGCGAGCTCGGCGCGCGGTCAATCGCGTGCGTTGGACGCCCACTTCTTTCGCCCGGGACTCTACACCGGGGCCATGCTCGGCGTGGATGTCGCGCAATCGGCGCGGAAGTGGCGCATCGGCACGCGCGTGCTCGCCAACTTCGAGTCCCAGCCGCTGCACCTGCGCTTCCCGCAGGCCGACTGCCCGCCGGGCGGCTGCCCGCGCGGGGTGCTGGACTGGGCCATCATCTCGCACCTGCAGGCGCAGATTGGCCTGAACGGCTGGCTCGAGTTGGGGCTCGATCTACCGCTGATGCGCCATGGCCTGGCGGACGGCGCCACGGGTGGTCTTGGGCTCTTGCGCGCCAACGACCCGCTGATCAACGTGCCGGCCTCGCGGGTGTCACCGCTCGACGTGCGCATCGGCTTGCGCGCCCGCCTGTGGCAGAACGACACCCTGGCGGTCGCGGTGGCGCTGCAAGGCAGCGTTCCCTTCGGCGACGAGGAGGTCTTCGCCGGCGAAGGGCAGGCCACCGTCGAGCCGCGGCTGCTCGCCACGGCCCGCTCGGACGGCTGGGTCGCGTCGGCCAATCTGGGCTACCACTGGCGTCCGGAGCGCCGCCTGGTCCTGTGGGACAACCTCGATGATGCCGAGGGTCCGCTGCCCTTGCTCGGGGTTGACGACGAGCTGACCTACGGGGCCTCGCTGTTCTTCTTTCCGCACTGGCGGCTGGGAATCGGGGTCGAGTGGCTTGGAGCGCTGCCGGTGCCGAGCGCCTCCTACGCGATCGAGACCCGGCGCATCATCTACCCGCCGGAGACCGGCTGCGGCGAGGGCAGCGCCCCCGGCTTGCCGTGCGAGATCGTCACCCGCCGGCAGGTGGAGGCTCCGGGCTCGATGGTCAGCGAGTTGCTGGGCGCCCTGTCCTGGCGGCCCACGCGGGCCCTCAAGCTCGTGATCGGCGGCGGCGCAGGGCTGACGGGGGCCGAGCGCCGCACCGACTTCCGTGTGCTGACGGGGCTGAGTTGGATCTCGGCGAGCAGTCAGGAATACGACCGCGACCGCGACGGCATCCCCGATCAGCAGGACCAGTGTCCGCTCCAGCCCGAGGACCTCGACGGGGTCACCGACGACGACGGTTGTCCCGACTTCGACAACGACGGCGACGGTGTCGGCGACGTGCGCGACCGCTGCGAGACCGAAGCGGAAGATATCGACGGCTTCCGCGACGACGACGGCTGTCCCGATCTCGACAACGACGGCGATCAGGTCCCGGACCTTGTCGACCGCTGCCCCGATGCGCCGGAAGACCGCGACGGGGTGCTCGACCAGGACGGATGCCCCGATCTCGACAACGATGACGACGGCGTGCCGGACTTGCGCGACCGCTGTCCAGACGAGGCCGAGTCCAAGAACGGGTTCCAGGACGACGACGGATGTCCCGACCTCGCGCCGCAGCCCTGAGGTCATAGAGATGGCTCTTCGCGCCCGCATGGGCATCGCCGGACGGTTGATCATCACCAGCACGTTGCTGTTGGTGCTGGTGGTCAGTGCGTTCGGCTGGGTCGCCGCCGGCCAGTCGCGGCGGCTGATCGACCATGCAGCGCGTCGTCAGCAGGCACGGCTGGTCGAGTGGCTGGACCGCGCTGGCCGGGCCCAGGTGCTCTTCCTCGCCGAGACCGCGCGCATCGCGATCGTGCAGAGCGACTACACGACGCTGCAAGAGACGATCGAGAACGTGGCCCGTCGCGACGATCTGATGCTGCTCGTCACCGTCGTCGATTCGTCGGGTACCGTGCTGGCCGACAGCCAGGCCAGCCAGGTCGGTCGCCGGGCGGACGCCACGGTCGAGCCGCTGGTCCAGGGGCGAGAGCTGCGAGTCGTCCCCGCCGTGCGGGTCCGCGGCCAGCAGGCGATGATCTTCACCGCACCGATCGTCCATGCCGGCAGCGTGCTCGGTCACGTGGCGTTCGCATCGAGCCGGGCGCCGCTGCAGGCGGAGATGGAGCGCGCGCAGCAGCTCAAGCAGGTCGAGCTGAAGGCCACGTTGGCCAAGACCCTGGGCATGGGGCTGCTCTCGGTGCTGGTCGGGGCCGTGCTGACGATCCTGCAGGGCGTGCGGATCAGCCGCCCGATCCGCGAGGTGGCGCGCAAGGCCGACCAAATCGCGCGAGGCGATCTTCAGGCGCGCGCTTTGGTCAACAGCCAGGACGAGATCGGCCTGATGGCCGATCGGTTCAACTTCATGGCCGAGCAGGTCAGCGTGCTGATGAACGAGGCCCTGCACAAGGCCGCGATGGAGAAGGAGCTGGAGTTGGCGAGCGCCGTGCAGGCCACGCTCGTCCCCAGCTCACCGATGATCAAGCGTCAGGGCATCAGCCTGGCCGGGTACTTCAAGCCCGCGACCCGCTGCGCGGGCGACTGGTGGACCTACTACGACCTCTCCCACGGCCGCCTGATGGTGATCATCGGTGACGTGACCGGGCACGGTGCGGCGTCGGCGATGGTGACGGCCGTGGCGAAGGGGACGGCGTCGACGGTCAACCGCCAGTCCGGTGGGAACCCCGATCTCGCCGAGCTGATGCTCGCGATGAACGCCGCGATTCATGACATCTCACGCGGGCAGTTCGTGATGACGTGCTTCGTGACGATCTTCGATCCGCGCACCTATACGCTCGAGTTCGCCAACGCCGGGCATCACTTCCCGATGCTCTACCGCGCGGGCACCGGCGAGATCGAGGGCCTGGTGTCTCGCGGCAGCCGGCTCGGCGACCTGGCCGAGGCCCACTTCGCCCTCGAGCGCGTCCAGGTCGCGCCCGAGGACGTCCTGGTCTGGTACACCGACGGCGTCATCGAGTGTCAGAATGCCGCGGGCACCGTCTATGGTGAGCGGCGCTTCCGCGCCGTCATTCGGGAGCACGCCGCGCAACCCGCCGAGCGGGTTCGCGACGCTACCGTGCAGGAGTCGAGCAGGTTCTGCGGCACGGCCGCGGCGCAGGACGACGTGACGGTCGTCGTGGGGAAATTCAGTTGAGATCATCAACAGCACGCCACGTGGGTTGGTTCTTGGCCTTGGCCCTGGTATGCGCGCCGGCCACCGAGGTTGGCGCACAGGGGCGCGCGACGTCAGCGGCGGCCGCACAGGACCTGGTCGAGCAGGCCGACGCCGAGTTGGCCGAGGGCCGGATGCAGGAGGCCGAGGCCTTGTACCTCAAGGCGCTGGCCTACGCGCCCCTCGAGCTCGGCTTCGAGCGCTATTCGATGTTGCACTTCGCCCAGCGGCACTTCGCCGCAGGCCTGAGCTTGGTGGAGAAGGGGCTCGGGCAGCATCCGCAGAGCGAGGCCCTGCGGGCGCAGCGCGGCTTGCACCTGTTCAAGCTCGGCCGCGTGCGCGAGGCCTACGGCGACCTGCGTGCCGTGGCCGAGAGCCAGCGCGGGCGCTTCGCGACCCAGGCGGTGACGGCCCAGTGTTGTCTGCAGGTGGCCGATTACCCCTGCGTGCGTGCGGCGGTGGACGCCTATCTGGCGGGGCGTCCCCCAAAGATCGAGTCCAAGGACTACTCGTTCCGGGTGGTGCGGGCGGTGGCCAACCTGCGGCTCGGTGAGCGTCAGGCTGCGTCCGCTGAGCTGGTCGAGGTGCTGCGCGCACAGCCGCAGTACCTGCCGGCTCTGCAGGCCCAGGCCGAGCTGCAGCTCCGTTCCGGCGCGTTCCGCGCCGCCGCCTTCGCGTACGAGCGGCTGCTGCCACGTGCACCGAGCGCGGAGCTGCACGTGATGTTGGGGCAGGCCTACCTCGGCGACGGGAGGGCCGCGCTGGCGCTGGCCCAGGCGCAGCGCGCCGCGGCCGTGCAGCCGAGCGATCGCGACACCATCCTGCTGGAGGGCGATGCGCTTGCCCTGCTCGGGCGCTACGAGCAGGCGCTGGTCGTCCATCGCCGCCTGAAGGGCCGCGAGCCGGCGACGGTGCGTCACCGCAGCGCCGAGCTCTTTCTGCGGCGAGGCCTGGCCACCGAGGCGCTGCTAGAGATTGAGAGCGAGGCCCGCGTGGCCACCGCGTCGAAGGAGGCGCTCAGCCTCGCCCTGCGCGCTGCGATCGAAGCCAAGCTCGTGCCGCAGGCCAAGGCCTACGCCGATCGGCTGCTCGGCCGCAGCGGCATCGACCAGGAGACGCGCTACCACTGCGGCCGCGCCTATCTCATCGCGGGCGAGAGCGAGCGCGCCGAGCAGGTCTTGGAGGCCGTGCTCGCGCTGAACTCGGGCCATCAGGACGCGCGCCGCGAGCTGCTGCGCTTGTTGCTGGAGCGGGCCGAGGCCACCCGTCGTCGGGGCGCCCTCGCGGCGGCGATCACGACGCTCGAGCGCGCCCAGCGCCTGCAACCCGCCGCCATCATCACCGCCCGCAATCTGGCGCTGCTGCAGCTCCAGTCCGGGGCGCTCAAGTCGGCTTGGCTGCAGATCGAGAGCGTGCTGAAGCGCATCCCGAAGGACTTCGACGCCAATCGCCTGGCAGCTCGCGTGCTGTTGGCCTTGCAGCGTCCAGAGGAGGCGCTGGCGCGGCTCCGGACCGCGGTCGCGGCCGTCGAGGCGGTCGGCGGCGCGCCGCTGGCGCGCGCGCTGGCGGAGGCCGCGGTCGTCGATTGCCGACTCGGGCACCTCGACGAGGGTATCGCCCAGTTCGACCGCGCGCGGGGGCTGTTGCGCGGTGGGACGGGCGCTGCGGCGCCAACGGGGACGTTGGCCGCCTTCGTGACGGTCCAGAGCGCGCGGGCCTTGCTGCAGCGTGCCGTGGTCGCCGGGGCGGCGCCGAAGGCACGGGCTGCCGACCTGCGGCAGGCGCTCGACCTGGGGTCGGCGTTGCCCGAGAGCGAGCGCACTCTGGCCCAGGCTGTGGCCGCGGTCGTGGCGGTGCTGGAGGAACCCGAGACGCGGCGAGGGCCGCGCACCCCGCTCGCCCGTACGCGCTGGACGCAGGTGCTGCGGCCGGGCTACGAGCGCATCGGCGCCAACCTGATGGCTGCCTATGTCGAATACATGGCGTTCGCACCGACGCGCAAGCTGCGCGGTGCGCAGCGACTCGAGCGGCTGGCCCGACAGATCGGCGAGCCGGAGCGTGCGGCGCTGCTCCGGCTCGCGGCGAGTGGCCATGAGCAGTACGGCGCCGCCCTCTTCCGCAGCGGTCGCTACCCGGCGGCGCGACTGGCCTATGCGCGCAGCGCCGAGTTGGTCACCGGCGAGGGTTCGGTGGCCCAGCAGCACAACCGTACGCTCGCCGACGCGGTGGGTAAGTCGCCGGAGCAGGTGCAGGCCGCGCTGCGGTCGTTGCAAGCCCGGGTGCCACTGGCCGACTGCAACCTGGCCGTGCTCTACGAGCAGCGCGGAGCGGCCGGCGACCAGGAGCGGGCCCATCAGCTCTATCGGTCGTGCCTGCGCCGGGGGGCGGCCTATCCCGGGTTGCGTCAGCTCGTCGAGGCCCAAGAGCGCGTGCGAAAGGTGCTCGAACCATGACAGTCTTCTCTGCTCAGGGGCGCCGCGTTGGCACGTTGGCGCTGGTGCTGGGGCTGGTCCTGTGGCCGGCCGTCGTCGGGGGCCAATCCGCGGCGAAGCCGCTGACCGTGGCGCTCTACGCGCCGGACGTGGCCTTCGCCAGCTCGGCGGCACGCTACGCCTATGTCACGGCCCTGGCCGCACACCTCGGCAAGGCGCTCCAGCGTCCGGTCGCCGGTCGGGCGTACAAGCAATCGGGGGACTTCGACCGCGACTGGCGCGCGGGCCGTATCAGCGTCGCCGTGGTCGGGTCGCTCAAGCTGGCTGCGGGCGCGCGCGAGGCCCGCGTCATCGCCAGTGCGGCCCCTCGCCGCACTGGCGTCGGTGATTGGACGATCATGAGCGCGACGGCCGACCTGGCGCGACTCAAGAACCAGGTGCTCCAGGTCCCGATGATGGGCCCGCTGACGCCGGCCTTTCTGCGCTACGTCTTGTTTGCGGACCAGCTCGATCCGCGCAGCTACTTCAAGCTCAGGCTGGCGCCCGATCTCGCCGCGGCCGTGGCGGCGGTACGGCTCGGTCGGGCCGCTGCCGTGTTGGCGCCGGCGGGCACGGCGGGCCTGCGGGCCGTGATCGGACCGGTGGAGCTGCCCCCACCCGTCTTGGCGGTGCTCGATCCCGGGCTCTCGGCGGCGGAGGTCCAGGCTATTCGTCAGGCGGCCCTGGCCTTCGCGGGCCCGCTGTCGGCGGAGTACGGCGGCTTCCGGGTCTCGGGGACGGAGGCCTACCGCGCGCTGGCCGCGGCGGCTCGCCGACGTCAGCGCGCCGTGGTGCTGCTGCCGGTGGGGCCCGAGCGCCTGGCGCCCGAAGCAGTGGTCGATACGCGGCGCCTGGCCTGCGACCTGGAGCCGCTCGATGAGGCGCTCTGGGTGCCCTGAGTACAGCTCCCCGGAAGAAAGTGACCACCTCGCTCGTTCTGGACGCCGATGGGCAGCGTTACGCCTCCTGGAAATACCACGAGTATTTCGGCGTCGGCGCGCCTTGCCCTCGGCGCCCGGCCCTTCGCGGGCTGATCACCTTCTTCCGGTGCGCTGTACTGAGCGCCCGACGTGGTGGGCCGACCTCCCCGCGCCGAGCCTTTGGACCCGCTCGGAAATAACTCATCCATCTGGCCGTCGATCCATCCCGCCGGGCTGCGTTGCAGCTCCTCGCAATACCAACAGTATTCCTTCGTCGCTGCGCCTTGCCCGGCGGGCGCCTCGACGCCCAGTTGATCGAGTCACTTTCGAGCGGGTCCTTTCCCTCGGTGTTCTCGATCTCTGCTAAGATGTCGCGCTCGGTAGCCGCGGTGGCTCAGCTCTCCGCCGAGCGCTGCCTGAGGAGCGCGGTGGCGCGCCCGCGCGAGCTGAATGCCCGCCGGCGGCCCTGGGGGTTAAGATGGACATGCCAGCGGAAATCCGGCAGTTCGCCGAGGTGCTGACGGATAGCTACTTCATCGTCGATCGCGACCGCAACATCATCGATTTCAATCGGGCGTTCTACGCGATGCTGCCGCGCGCCAGCGCTCGCACGCTCAAGTCCAAGAAGTGCTACGAGGTGCTCAAGCTCAACATCTGCAAAGAGCGCTGCATCGCGCAGCAGTGTTGGGCCAGCGCCGCCGCTGTACGGCTGGACGAGATCCGCGGGACGGTCGAGGGGCAGGATGGCGAGATGAGCTTCATCCTCAGCGCGATCCCGATCCGCAATGCGCAGGGCGAGCTGATCGGTGCGATGGAGGTTCAACGCAACGTCACCGACGAGTCGGCGGTGCAGAACAAGTACCGCCGACAGGTCGAGGTCAGCGAGAATCGCCTGACGGAGCTGAAGGAGAAGCTGCATCAGCGCTCATGCCGACTGCTCGAGCTGAGCCGCGAGGTGGGGCGCCTGCAGCAGGCCTTGCTCAAAGCCAAGACCAGTCTGTTCGGCTGAGGGCTGGGGCGCGTGATGTCGATGCTCAGCCTTCTGATCGGGGCGGGTGGGGAGCCCTCCAAGCGGCGGCGCGGCGGGCGGTGCCCGTTCGGCGCGTCGCTCGAGCGTGCGGCGTGAGCGAGCGCCCCGAAAGCACGGCGCAGGATGACGCCAGCGCCATCCCGGAGCCACCGGCGACCTTCGGCAAGTACCGCCTGCTGCGGCGCATCGGTCGCGGCGGGATGGCCGAGGTCTTCCTGGCGCGGCCCAAGGGGCAGCGTCGCCTGCTGGCCATCAAGTGCATGCGAAAATCGCTGGCCTCCAGACCGGCCTTTCTCGAGATGTTCATTCGCGAAGGCAAGCTGGCGATGCAGCTGCACCACGATGGCATCGTCAAGGCCTTCGAGATCGGGCGCGTCCACGGCATCCCGTTCATCTGCATGGAGTACATCTCCGGGGTGGACCTGTCGCAGCTGATCCCGCGCATCCACACCCACTACCTGCGCCGCGTGCCGGTGCCGCATGCGCTCTACATCGTGAGCCAGGTCTGTGAAGGGCTCGAGTATGCCCATGCGCTGCGCGATGGTGACGGCCGGTCGCTCAAGCTGGTCAATCGCGACGTCAATCCTTCGAATATCCGCATCTCCTTCGACGGCAAGGTCAAGCTGCTCGACTTCGGCATCGCCAAGGCGTCGACGGCGCTGAGTAGCGAGATCGGCGCGATCAAGGGCAAGATCGGTCACATGTCGCCCGAGCAGGTGCGGGGGCTGCCGGTCGACAGCCGCTCCGACATCTTCTCGGTCGGCGTCACGCTCCACGAGATGTTGACCGGCGAGCGGCTGTTCAAGGGGTCGAGTGACTTCCAGACGATGGACCGTGTGCGTCGGGCCGAGGTCGCCCCGCCCTCGCGGGCCAATCCACGCGTGCCCGAGGATCTCGATGCGGTGGTGTTGCGCATGCTCGATCGCAGTGCTGAGCAACGCTACCAAACGGCGGGCGAGGCGGGTGAGGCGCTGCGCCAGGTGCTGGCTCGCTTCCGCTTCAGCAGCACGGAGCTGCGCGACCTCGTGCGCGAGTTGTTCCACGCCGAGTGGCAGCAGGACGAGGCGCTGATCGCGGCCAGCAAGTTCACCGAGGAGCACGAGGTCGTGCCGCGGCGAACGGCGGCCGACGAGGACTACGGCGAGTTCGTCGTGGCGCTGGATGGCGCCGAGGGCAAGCGCAGCAGCTTGCCGCCGCGACCACGGCGACGGGTCGCATGGTGGTTGTATGGGCTGGTGGCGGCCTCCCTGGTGGTGGTGTTGGCGGCGGTCGCCTTTGTGCTGTTCCGTAGGTGAGAAGCCGCAGCACGTGCGGGACACGGGCTGGCAGAATCGGGTGAGCGATGGCCGCGGACGAGTTCGCTTCGACGCTTGAGGGGTCGCTGGCCGCGACGCCGCAGCCTCCGGCCAAGTCGGCGGCGGAGGCCCGAGCCTCGACCGAGGATTGGGCGCGCTTGCTCGCGTCGATCGCTCCGCACGAGCTGCTTTCGCCGAGCGATCACTTGCTGGCCGCTGTCGCCTACCTCGACCTTGGCGCCAACTGCGCGCAGGCGGAGCGGCACCTGCGCCGCGCGGTAGACGCGCGGCCCGCCGACCTACGGTTGATGCGCTGGCTGCTGCGCCAGTGTGCCCTCGGGCGCGGCGAGGGGGCCGAGGGCACGCGCGGGCCGGCGGTCGCGACCCTGGTCGAGCGACTGACGAGGCTAGGGGCTGGGCCGGCGGCGACCGCGGAGGCCTCGGCGGAAGGGAGCCCGGGGCTGGACGTGCAGGCTGCGGAGGACTCGCGGCTGGCGCGCCAGTTGATGCTGGCCGCGACCGATCGGTGGGAGGAGCTGGCGGCCGAGCTGGTCGGCGGAGATGCCGCCGATCAAGGGCTTGCGGCGCACGTCTGTGGTGATCGGCTAGGCCAACGCGTGCGTCAGCACGCGCTGCTCGAGCAGCTGAGCGGTCACTTCCCCCTGTTCGTTGCCGAGACGCTGTTGGACTTGGCCTGGGCCGCGGCGGCGCCGGGTGCGGCGATCGGCGCGGCGCTGCAGGCGCGCGAGGCTGCCCTCGCCAACACCCCCTTCACCGTCGAGCGCGTCGCCACCGCGGCGGTGCTCGCGCTCTGTGTGGCCGAGGGCGGTGCCGCCCTGCCGGCGTTGCCCGTGACGCAGCGGGCGCGGGGCTGGGCCGAGATCGAGTCCCTGGCGGCGCGGCGCGGCTGTGCGTCCCGTGGGCCAGCGCTCGCCGAGCACCACCTGCAGCGGGCACGCGGCCAGGATGGAGCGTTGGCGGCGGCGTTGCGCTTGCGCGCCGCGCAGCTGCTGCTGGCCGTCGATGAGCCGACGCGGGCCGAGGCTGCGTTGGCGTTGGCCGACGACGCTGTGCTCGGTCCGCTGGTGCGGCGCATGCGTTTGTTCTGCCAGGCGCGCCTCGGTCAACCTGCGGGGCTCGCCCGGGCGCTGATGGCCCTGCTCGTCGATCTTGCCCCGGTCGCGGCGGCCGCCACGCTGCGGCTCGCCGTGGAGCTGGCGATCGACGACCCACCGGCGCTGCGCGCCATCGCCGAGCAACTGCGGGTCCTCACGCGCGAGGCTCCACCCGAGCTGGCCTGGGAGGCCGGTGGTCTGTTGCTGGTGGCGTCCCGCCGCTTGCGCTCGCCGAGCCTGCTGCGCGAGGCCTGGCTCACGCTGGGCCAGCGGCTCAGCGCCGATCACGAGCGCGCGTTGTGCGCCTTCGCCGCGCTCGGCACCAGCGTGCGGCAGCTCACGCCGGCGGAGCACGCGGCCGCCGATGCCGTGGATCAACAGTTGCTGGCGGTGGCGCAGCGCGCGCTACCGGCCAGCGTGCCGCTCTTGGCGGTAACCGCCTTGCGCTGGCCGAGCGGCGCGCACTGGCAGGCGCTCGCGGCGGCGCTGCTGCCGACCCTGGCGGCCGCTGAACCGACCAACGCCGTGGGGGCCTTGCGCGAGTTGGCGCGGCAGCTCGCGCGCCGCAGCGACGGACAGCAGCAGGCGCTCGCGTTGCTCGAGCGGGCGCTGGCGCTCGTGCCCGAGCACGCGCAGACGCTGCGCCAGCTCGCCGAGGTGCAGCTCAGCCTTGGCCAGTCCGCCGCCGCGGTCGCGACCCTGCAGCAAGCGACCGCCTTGGTCGACGACAGCGAGGCTGCGGAGCTCTTCTGCGCGATCGGCAGGCTCCACCGCGCCGCTGGCGCCGATCTGACGGCGGCCCAGGAGGCCTATCGCCGCGCCCTAGAGCTCGATCCCTTGCAGGCCGAGGCCCTCAACGCGCTGCGCGAACTGCTCGGGCCCGCGGCGCACGAGCAGCGCATCCCGCTGCTGCAGGCGTTGCTGTCGTTGGCGCAGCCGACGGTGGAACGCGTCGCGCTGCTGCGCGACCTGGTGGCCGATCTGCGCCGGCGCGCCGAGGAGCGCGGCGGCGAGGCGGACCTCGGCCTCGCGCTGGAACGCGGCCACGAGGCGCTGGCTTTGGCGCCGGCCGTCGAGCCCGTCGCCCAACAGTTCGTCGAGCTCTGTCAGCTGACGGGACAGCGGTTACGACTGTTCGCCAGCGCGGCCCTGCTGCAGCAGACCCGGGCCGGCCGCCGCGCACTGGCGACGGCGTGGGCTGCGGAGCAGCGCTGGACGGAGGCGGTGGCCGCTTGGCGCGCCGTGGCCGCCGGTGACGCCAGTGAGCCCCAGGAGCAGCTGGCGGCGCTGCTGATGGCCGGGCGGATCGCCCAGGAGCGACTCGGCGATGCCCCGCAGGCGGTGACGCTGCTGCAGGAGGCCTGGCGCGTCGGGCCTGGTACTGCGGCGGTCTTCGAGCCGCTCGCTCGGCTGTTGGCCGATGGCGACCGTTGGGCCGAGCTGGCGGCGCTGCTAGGGCAGCATTGCGGGCTGGTCGCGCCCGAGACGGCGGTGCCGCTCCGGCTCGAGCTGGCGCGGCTGGCGCTCGACCGGCTGGGGGATCGTGCGCTGGCCCGGCAGCAGCTCGAGCAGGTGCTCGCCGTGCAGCCGGCGCAGCTCGAGGGGCTGCGTCTGCTCGCCAGGGCGCTCGATCATACCGACGGAGCTCGCGACCGCGCCCGAGTGCTGGAGCAGCTCGCTGCGCTCTCCGAGGGGCAGAACGAGGCCCTCGGCCCGCTGCTGCAGCTCGGCGAGCTCTATACGCAGCTCGGCGACGAGGTGGCGGAGCTGCGCGTCCTGAGCAGCCTGCAGCGGCTCTACCCGGACGATGAGGCGGCGTTGCGCTACTGCGAGCAGGCCTATGGGCGTCAGGGCCGCTGGGCCGAGCTGGGGCTGCTCTACGAACGGCGGCTCGCCGCGCTGGCCGCCGGTGGTGGCATCCTGCCGGCTGCTGCTGCCGAGCTGCTCGAGCGCAAGGGGCACGTCGAGCTCGATCGGCTCGGGGCACGCTCGAGCGCGACTGACACCTTCATTCAGCTGCTCGAGCTGCGGCCAGGCGATACAGCCACGCTCCGCCTGCTCGAGCACGTGCTCAGCGAGGCCTCGGACTGGGCCCGCCTGGTGGCGGTCTACGAGCGGCAGGCCAGCGTGGTCGGCGAGCGCGCCGCGCAGATCGCCTTCCTGCGCCAGGCGGCGCGCGTGGCGCGCGAGCGACTGCGCGACGAGGCGGAGGCGCTGCGGCTCTTCGAGCGACTGTACAAGCTCGACCCGACCGACGCCGAGGCCTTCGCCGTGCTCGAGGGCCGACTGGAGCGGCAGGAGGACCACCGCCGGCTGGTCGACTTACTGCTCGATCACGCCGCGGGCATGGGCGAGCCCTCGCACCGGCTGGAGGCGCTGCTGCGGGCGGCGGGCATCTGTGAGCGCATCCCCGACGTCGAGCGCGCGTTGCTGATCTATCGGCAGGCTCAGCTGCTGGAACCGACCAGCGCGGCGACGCTCGATGCGCTGGCGCGCATCTTCGAGTCGCAGGAGCGCTGGCAGGAGCTGCTCGATACCACGGAGAAGCAGATCGCGATCGAGACCAGTGAGCGGCGGCGCGCCTTGCTTTGCTTCAAGTGCGGATCCGTGATGGAGACGCAGTTTCACAACGACGAGGAGGCGCTGCGCTACTACACCCGCGCGGTCAAGATGTCGGCCACCTGCCTGCCGGCGCTGCATGGTCTGCGTGATCTGCAGACGCGACGCGGCGAATGGGAGCAGGTGGCGCGTACGCTCGAGCTCGAGGCGCGGATCTGGAAGGACCCCAGGGGTAAGGCTGACACCCTCGCGCGCCTCGGTGAGCTCTACAAGGAGCGGCTCAACGACCCGGCCAAGGCGCTGAGCTGCTACCACCGGGCGATCGAGGTCAGCGCCGACTGCCTGCCCGCCGCGCTGGCCCTGTTCGAGATCCACGCCGACCGGGGGGAGGCCGCCGAGGCGGCGCGTTGGGGTGAGGTCTGTAACCGCAGCGGAACCCTGCGCCGGACGCCCGCCCTCGAACTCCACTTCTACGCGCGCTGGGCGCGGGCGTTGCTGCGTTGTGGCCAGCCGACCCGGGCCGCCGAGGCGGCGCTGCAGTCGCTCGAGCTCACACCGGCCGACCCAGAGGCCTTGGTGCTGTTGCTGGAGCTCTGTCGGCACCACCCGGGCTGCTACGACCTGCAGCAGGCCTTCGAGCAGATCAGTCGCGCGGAGGCCGTGCAACAGAGCCCGGTGGCTCGCGCTTTGGTTGACACCGCCTTCGGCACGCTGGCCGAGCATGCCGGTGACGTCGAGGGTGCGTTAGCGCTCTATCGGCGGGCCCAGCAGCAGGCACCCGAGCAGCTCGAGGTCGCGCGTGCGCTCGCCGATCTGTTGTTGGCGATCGATGCGGGTGACGAGGCGTGGCAGCTGATGCAGCAGTTCCGCGCGCAGTCCAGCGGCGGGCAGGATTGGCTCGCCGCCACGCGTTGGCTGGCCTCCTTCGAGCTGTTGCGCCGCGATCGTCCTGAGCGCGCCGCGGCGCTGTACCGCGAGGTGCTGCAGCGCGTGCCGGCGGCCGACGAGACCCGCCAGCAGCTCGTCGAGTGTCTGCTGCTCGCTGGCGCGGCTCCGGCGGCCTTTGCCGAGATGTTGCCGCTGTGCGAGGGGACGAGCGGCGCGGCCGTCAGCGACCCGCGCCGTCTCGCCGAGCAGCTGCAGCTGCTCGGGATGGCGGCCTACCGCAGCGGCCGGGCGAGCGAGGCCGAGCGCCACTGGCGCCGGGCGAGCGAGGTACAGCCGCAGTGGATCTGGGCCAACCTGGCGCTGGCGCGGCGCTATTTCGGCGCAGGTGACCTGCGGGCGGCCGAACGCGAGCTCAAGACGGGGGAGCAGAACGCCGAGGTTGGCCATGACGACGTGCTCCGCGCACAGTCGCAATTCTACGCGGTGAGCGGCCACCCCGAGCGGGCCGTCGTGCTGTTGCAGAAGGTCTGTCGCGGTGGGGAGCGCGCGGCGGGGCGGGGGGAGATCGACGACCGTGTCTCGCTCGCCCGGTTGTTGGCCGCGCGCGGCGACCACGCCCAGGCCGTGACAACGCTGCGGGCGGCGGTCGCCGACCATGGTGCGTACGCCGAGAGCTACGCCGAGCTGTTGCGCCTGGCGGTCGAGCTGGGCGATGCCACGGGAGCGCGGCGCGCCGCGCAGGTGCTGGAGGTCGCGACCGGCCAGCGCGACGACCGGGCGGTCGCCGTGACGCGCGATGGGCCGGTGAGCGCGAGCGGCTGGGACGCCCTGACGGAGCCCTGGCGCCAGTCGCCCTGCGACTTCGTGCTGCGCGTGTTCGACGAGTTCTTGCCCGAGGTGACGGCTGGAGAGCGGGCGCCGCGTCAGATGGTGGCGCAGCGGCCTGCGTTGGAGGCGCTCGAGCTGGCCGTGCGCGTGCTTGGTGTGCCCGGCGTGACGATCAGCTGCGTCCCCGACCAGTCGGCGCTGGTGCGGGTTCAGGGCAGCACCGTCCTGCTGTCGGAGTTGGCCTGCCAGCTCGAGCGCGACGAGCTGCGTGTGCTGCTGCTGCGTGCCGTGGCGGCCGTGCGGCTCGGCTACGCCGCGTTGCTCGCCGGCACGACCAGCCGACTGCGCCGGCTGCGTGAGCTGACGGTGCTCCTACTGGGTCAGGACGAGGCACAGGCACCGGGACTCCAGGAGCTCCTGCGCCGCATGCCGCGGCGCACCGCCCGGCAGCTCGCCCAATGGCGCGGTCGGGTCGAGGGGCCGGTGCCCGAGCTCTTCGACCGCTGGCTGGCGAGCACGGCCGATCTGTGGGATCGTCTGCCGTTGTTGCTGGGTGAGGACTTTGGCGCTTGGGCGCGCGTGACGCTGGTGGGCGACGCCTTTCAGCCGGCGGCCGTCCGCGAGGGGGGCTGCTGGTCGCGTCGCCGACCGTGTCACGGCTGGCCCAGTACTACGTTTCAGCGGCGTTCGTCGAGGACCACCGTCGGCTGTGGGGCTGAGCGGGGTGCGCATGAACTCGACAAGGCCCGGGCGCCAGAGTAGCCTGGTGCGCGCGAGAAAACGATGAGTGGGAAACGATGAGTGATCGGCTACACGTCGATGTGAGCGAGGTCGAAAACGTCAGCTACGTCGCTTTGGCGGGCGTGATCGACGAGGACAACGCGCTCAGCGCCATCACCGAGCGCCTGACCCGGCCCTTCGCGCTGATCAAGAGCGCGGATGTCGAGCGCATCAATTCGTGCGGCGTGCGCGACTGGGTCAACTGGCTGGGTGAGCTGCAGCAGAAGCAGATCGAGGTGTTTCTGATCGAGTGCTCGCCGGCGATGATGACGCAGGTCAACCTGATCAACAATTTCACCGGCCACGGCAAGATCCTCAGTTTCTATGCGCCCTACTTCTGCCCGCCGCCCTGCGAGTCGGACAAGATGTTGCTGGTTCGCATGGAGGACGCCCTGCGTACGCAGCCCTTTCGTGCGCCGGTTTGCCGCTGCGATGAGTGCGACCAGCTGCTCGAGTTCGATGACCTCGAGAGCTCCTACTTCGGCTTCCTGCCGGCGGTTCAGCCGCCGAGGGTCCCGCCGGAGGTCGAACAGGCCTGGCGCAAGGTCAGCAGTGGCGACGCCAAGCCGCTGCGGTCGCGCAGCTCGATGATCAAGCCCGCGCTGGCGACGGTCGGCTCGGTCAGCGCCAGCCCGCTGAGCGGTGGCGGCAGCAGCGCGAGCATCCCCAGCTCGCGCGAACTGAAGAGCCTCTTGAGCGAGGTCTCGTTCACGCACACGCCCTTCGACCCCGAGGCCTCGGCGCCCGCGCCCTTCCCCAATAAGCTGCTCTACGTCGTCGTGGGCCTGCTCAGCCTGGCGATCCTGCTGCTGACCTACGTCGTCTTTCGCGGCGGCTGAGCCGGGCCCGGAAACGTTCAGGCGAAACGTTCACGCGCGGCGGCGGAGGCCGCTGGGAGCTGTGCGAGCCGCCCGCGAGGCGCGGCGCTGCCAGCCGGCGACAGCCAGGGCCGCCGAGCCGCAGGCGAGGGGTTCACCGGAGCGGAACGTACGGGCTGGTACGTGAGCACCGGAGCGCAGCCGCACTTCGGCCCAACAAGTGCCGAAGAACGAGCCCGCAGGGCGAGAGCGGCGAGCGCCAGCGCGCGCCGCGGTAACGCAGCATCGGGTGGCGCAGCAGTTCCCAGCGGCCTCCTAGCCGCCCCGCGCGGGGGCCAGGTAAGGCCAGAGGAACACCAGGCCGGCCACGACGAAGAGCAGCAGCGCGGCGATGGTCAGCAGGAGATAGCGGAGATCGAAGAGCCAGCCGCCTTCGTGCGTCGCGCTCGAATCCTCGCGCGCGCGGGTCTCGGCGGCGACCGGGTTCGGCTCGTTGAAGAAGCCGATGTGCCGCAGTCGCTGGGTGGAGGCTGCCAGATCGAGCACGACGATCACCTCCGTCGTCTTGCCCGGCACGCTGTTGAACATCAGCTCGGCGGCGTGCTTGGACACCATGTAGAGGCCCAGACCGGCCCCCGACGGCTTGTCGGCGATTTGGTCGACCGCTTGCGCGCAATGCTCGAGTCGGTCCAGCACCGACGAGCGCCGCAGCGAGCCGTAGGTGTCGCGAACGCTGATCACCAGCCGCCGTCCATCACAGCCGTACTGTAGCGTCACGGGTCGTTCGAGGCGTACGCTGGCCCGCTGGCTGGGCTGCAGATGCCCGAAGAGCGCACGCCCCTGCTGGTCCACCGGTGCGTCGTAGAGTGCGTTCATCAGCAACTCTTCGGCCACCAACTGCACCGCGTCGCAGAGCCGCGCGCGGAGGCGCAGGGTCTTGACGAAGGCCAGCAGCGAGGTGATGGCGCGGTGCCGGTCCTCGTTCGAGGTGATCACCTCGGTGCCGATCAGCACGCCCCACGGCAGCAGCTTGGAGACCCCGAAGATGTTGCCCCAGGTCAGCTTGCCGGCGAGATAGGTCAGCAAGTTGGGCGTAGCCCCGAGGTAGTCCTCGGCCACGACGGCCTGGACGGAGGGTTGTCGCAGCAGGTGGACGGCGTCGACCAGGCTGGGCTCGGGCAGGATCAGCGCGCTCGCGCCTTCAGGCCGTAGCTCGCCGAGGACGCTCACCAGCGGATCGCCGACGCCGGTGAGCCGCCCCAGCAGCACGTCCCCCTCGGCAGCGACGGCCTTCGGATCGTCGACCAGGCGCACCGAGCCGCCGACGCCACGTAGCTGCCCTATCCAGCCCCTCACGGCGGCTGGGTCCTGGCTATAGACGACGCAACGAGGACCTAGCATGGCGCGCGATCGACTCGCTGATCACTTGGGAAACGAGCTGCGAAACAAGCTCTTCGCCCAGGGCGCCCTACCTGAGCTAGTGGCCCTGAGCTAGTGGCTCCGGATGGCCTGAACCGTGGCGCGGCGCCAGTATGCGTCACCGCCCCAGCGATTGCAATTCGCCCCGCCGCTGACCTTTGCCCCGCCGCTGACCTTCGCGCGGAGCAGGCGCTTCGTCAGCCGGGATCGGCCGAGTGTCGGCCATCGACCTCGGGCTGCCATCGAGCTCGGGCTTGTCATCCGCCCGCGGTCGCGCTACTTCCACCCTTCGCTCGAACAAGGCCGTACCGCCAGGCCATCGGGCCGCAAGCAATCCCAGGAGGAAGCCCCCGGCGGCGCCAAGCTGCATCGGGTCCTGCGTTGGGCGTGTTCGCGGAGCCACCCCTGAGGCGAGGAGGAGTCGTCGATGGCCGCTGCTTTGAAAGTGCTGCTGGTCTATCCCCGCTTCGAGGGGAAGTCGTTCTGGAACTACCAGGCGACGCTCGAGGCCGTCGGTAAGCGCTACTCGAACACGCCGCTCGGCCTGATCACCGTCGCCGCCGTGTTGCCCGGCGACTGGGAGCTGCGCCTCTGCGACTGCAACGTCGGCGAGCTGACGGACGAGGACCTCGCCTGGGCCGAGGTCGTGTTCACGGGGGGCATGCTGCCACAGCAGACCCATGCGCTCGAGGTCGTAGCGCGTGCGCGACGTTTGGGGGCCTACACGGTGGTCGGCGGCCCCGATTGCACCTGCAGCCCCGACGTCTACGCGGCGGCCGACCTGCGGGTCGCCGGCGAGGTCGAGGCCGTGGTCGAGCCCTTGGTCGCCGCGATTCGCGAGCGCCGACGCGGCGAGCTCGTGCGTGCGGCGGGCTTTCCCGACGTGCAGACCTCGCCGGTGCCACGCTTCGACCTGCTCCGGCTCGAGCGCTACCTCCACGTCGGGGTGCAGTTTTCGCGCGGTTGCCCCTACGGTTGCGAGTTCTGCAACGTGATCGAGCTCAATGGCCGGCGGCCCCGCACCAAGACCCCCGAGCAGGTGCTGGCCGAGCTGCAGGCGCTCTTTGACCTGGGTTGGCGCGGGCACGTCGACTTCGTCGACGACAACTTCATCGGCAACCGTCGCGAAGCGGCCGCGCTCTGTGCTGTCCTGACGCCCTGGCTCGAAGGCCACGGCCAGCCCTTCGAGTTCTCCACCGAGGTCAGCCTCAACCTCGCCGACAGCCCGGCGCTGCTCGAGGCGCTAAGGCGGGCGAACTTCTTCGCGGTCTTCGTCGGCATCGAGACCCCCGATCCCGCGGCGCTAGCCGGCGCGGGCAAGACGCACAACCTCAACCGCGACATCGTCGAGCACGTGCGCGCGATCCAGCGCGCCGGCCTCTTC
The DNA here is from genome assembly GCA_016702545.1 of Pseudomonadota bacterium. Taxonomy (GTDB): domain Bacteria; phylum Myxococcota_A; class Polyangia; genus JADJTL01. The sequence goes on from JADJDT010000014.1 coordinate 188,516, forward strand.
GTCAATGCCGGGTTCATCATCGGCTTCGACGCCGAGACACAGAGCATCGCCCGCCCGATGATCGACTGCATCGAGGCCGCGGCCATCCCCGTCTGCATGGTGGGGCTGCTCTACGCCCTGCCGAACACGCAGCTCGCCCGCCGCCTGGCGGCCGAGGGCCGACTGGAGGGGGTCTTCGATCAGGTGGTCGCGGGCGGTGGCGACGCGGATCAGTGCACCTCGGGGCTCAACTTCCGCACGCGGCGGCCGAAGGCCGAGGCGCTCGCCGACTACCGCCACGTGCTACGGGACATTTACGCGCCGGGCGCCTTCTTCGGTCGGGTGCGCCGGATGGTGCGAGACATGGACCTCAGCGCCAACCGTTGCCGTCAGCCGCTACGGCTGCTGTTGCGCGATCTGCGCAGCTTCTTCCGCATCTGCGTGCGTGCGGGGTTCCGCGACCGCGCCACGCGCGGGCACTACTGGCGTGCGCTGCTCGATGCCCTGCTGCACAACCCGCGCGGGCTGCGTACCACCGTCTCGATGGCGGCGCTCTACCTGCACCTGGGGCCCTTCGCCCAGACGATGGACACCCTGCTCGAGCAGCGCGTCGCGGCTCTGCCCGAGTTGCTGCCGACCTGACGACTGAGCGCGGGGCCTCAGCGCAGCGTTCTGCGGGCCTTCACCTCAGCCCTTTGCCGGTCGTCGTCGCCGAGAGCTTGCCGTGCTTGACGCCGCGGGTGCCGAGCAGTGCGTCGGCGATCTGTTGCACCTGCGAGGCCGTGCCCCGCACCGCGATGATCTCGAGGCAGTTGTCGTGGTCGAGATGGAGGTGCGTGGTGGCGAGCACCGCGGTGTGATGATCGTGCTGGATCGCGGTCAGGCGGTCGCTCAGCTCACGCTGGTGGTGGTCGTAGACCAGGCTGATCGTGCCGACGATCTCCTCGTCGCCCTGCCATTCCTCCCGCACCAGGGCGTCGCGCATCACCGCGCGCAACGCCTGCGAACGATTGCCCCAGCCATGGCGGGCCGCTAGCGCCAGGAAGCGCTCGAGCAGCTCGCGTTCGATCGACACGCTGAAGCGGGTCAGTGAGCTCACCGCCAGAGGCTATCACAGGCGCGCGGCGTGGCGTCCGTGTCAGCGCGCGCGAGCGCGCGGCGCGGGTGCGGGCACGACCACGACGTCCTGATGGCACTCCCTCACCGAACTCGGGCTGAGCACGCTCAGCATAATGGTGTGGCGGCCCGCGGCGAAGCGGTAGGGGCCCGAGGCGCCGCAGTGGCCCGACGCCAGCGGCGCGCCATCGAGGTGCCAGAAGCACGCCGCGTCGAAGTCGGGGTCGGCCGTGGCGTGAAGGAAGAAGTCGGTGCTGGTGTCACCCTCGTAGGGCGTGACGGTCACGCTACAGGGCGGGGGCACCGGGGGACGGTAATGGACGCGGATGGTTTCAGATTGGCACACCGTCGAGGTCCCGTCGCGCTGAGTGGCCACGAGCCTGAAGACGTACTCGGCGGGCGGCAGCCCCACCCCCGCTGCGGGCGGCAGCATCAGCCCGTGTTTCGACCCCGTGCAGCTGATTGGCCCCAAGTCTTCGTCATTCACGCTGGCGCGGCAGAACATGCCATTGCTGATCCAGCCGACGCTGAAGGGCGTGTGTTGATCGCCCACAAGCGGGCTGGCCGAGACGGAGCAGGTGGGCCGTCCCCCGCCGGCGTCCGTGGGCCACCCGCGGTCGGGACGCACGCTTGCGTCCTTGTTGGGCCGGCCGCTGTCCGCGACGTCGCTCGCATCGCGGTAGAATCCGGCGTCGAGCCGGTGGGCGGCGTCCGCCATCGGCCCGGCGTCTCGTCGCACCGGCCTGCCGGCGCAGTAGCGCGCGAGCGTGCGTTCACAGCGCGTGTTGATCGCCTGGCAGCGCTGATCGAGCGCTTCCGACTCGGCGATGCTGAGGCAGATGCCGGCCGCACGCTCGCAGACCGAGGCGTAGTCGAGGCAGAGGCCGGCCAACCGGTCGCCTCGCTTTTCGGGCAGCGCGCGTTCGAGCGACCGGAGTTGCTGCTCGACGGGGTCGAGATCGGCCGCGTCTTTGCCGCCACAGGCCGCAGCCAGCAGCGACAAGCCGCTCAACGCGACCGTCGCCCTGAGCCTGGGTGTGTTGAAGCGTGATCGATGCATGGGTCCCTCCCTACGCTACGGGTCGCAAAGCGACCATGGATGCACGGCCTGGGAGCCGCCCTCATCGGCGTGCCCGCGGTCCGCGTCTGGGCCGGCTTTGCACTGGGCGTGCCGACGCCCCAGCCGAGGGAAAACGTCATGGTCTTGGTGGGCATGGGCGGCGACGGGATCGGCGACGGCTCAGGAAACTGAGACCGTCCGCAAAAAATCGTGATCGCCACCTTCGGCGTACCAACGTTGCGCTTTCAGGAAAAGTTGGAAGATGCAATTCATTGCTGTGGCATAGTTGATCCATGATCCCTTCCGAGTGCCGCTACGCTTGGGTGCGGGGCGTCTCCCTGGGGTTGCTCGTGGCCACGGCTGGCTGCGTCCGCTCCGGTTTCGAGTTGGCGAGCCGCCAGGGGTCGAACGACGCGGCTGCCGAGCCGCAGCGCGACGCGGGGGTGGGCGGTGGCGAGGGCGATGCCCGTGAGCCGGGTCTCACCCTCGCGCTGCGCGATCCACTCACCGGGCGATCGGACCGCGTGCGCTCGCGCGTGGTCGACTTGGCATCAGCGGCGACGACGGCGCCGAGCGGTGGTGCATCACCTCGACCCTGCGAACGCGCCACTCGATGCCACGGCAGCTTGCGTGGGCGGGCAGGGGCCGGCGTCCGGCTGGTGGACCGTGCGCCCGACGCAGCAGGTGCTGCCCGCGCAGGATGGCAGCTACGATATCTGGCTCTGGGTTGCCGACGCCGCGGGCCGAGTTTCGCGCACCGCGGGCCACACGTCGCTGATCTCGGATACGGTCGCCCCGGCAGCGCCCGCGTTGGCCGTCGCGGATGTTGCCACGGGCTCGGCTCTCGTCACCGCGACGGGGGAGGTCGACGTCACGGTCGAGCGCGACCCCGGCGCGACCGCGTGGTGTCTGCTCGAGCGGGCGGCTTCCGAGCCGAGCCCGGCACTACCGGCGCACGACGACCCCTGCTTCGTCGCCCTGCCCCCGGCCCGGCTGCAGCTCGCTGCGCTCGGCCAGCGCGTCGTGTGGGCCTTCGCTCGGGACGAGGCCTGGAACGTCTCCGCCACGCCTGGATCTGCCCGCATCGAATGGCGCGAGGATGGCGGGCTGGCGGCCTTCGTCTGGGTCGGCCGGGCGGGCGACGCGGCCTTCTCCAATCCGGCGAATTGGTCGACGCGCGTCGTTCCTGGCCCGACTGATCTGGCGCGCTTCGATGGCCACTGCGGGGCGCGCTGCGATTGCACGATCGATCTCCCCACCAGCGTCGGCGGGCTCGACCTGGCGGCGGGCTACCCGGGCACGCTGCGCCAGGGCCTCGGTCAGACGCTGACGGTCGGTGGCAGCGGTATCGTGATCGCCGGGGGCACCCTGCGCGGCAGCGACAGCCCGATCGACGTCAACGGCAACGTCACGCTCAGTGGCGGGCGCTTCGAGAGCACGAGCGCCACGCTCTCGATCGGGCTGACCACGGAGACCAACAACACCGGCGGGCTGACCGTCTCGGGCGGCCAGTTCGTGGCCGGGACGGGGACGCTGGTCTTCGATGGCAGCAAGGGCGGTGGGCTGTGGACCGAGGTGGCGCGCATCGACGCGGTCGCGCCGCTCGTGCTCAATCGCCTCGTTGTCAGCGTTCGGGACCCCGAGACCACCCAGGGCCAGAACGGTGCCGTGCTGCGCCTGGGCGCGGACACGCGCGTGATCGTGCAGTCCGAGCTCACGCTCCGCGACGGCAAGCTGGTCGGCGGCGCGATCGAGCTGCGCGGCAATCTGACGACGACCTGCGCCGGCGGTGGCGTCTGTGCCGAGGGCGGCCTGACGCCCGTGATCGTCAACGGCAGCGGCACGCAAAGCTACGGCGGCGCGGGCACCGGGCCCTTGTTGGTCGTCGACAAGGTGGGCAGCATCGAGCCGGCCCCGGGCACCACGAGCTACGCGCTCAGCGGACTCAAGCTGGTGCGCGGCAGCTTCGTCAGCCCCACCGGCACGCTGCGCTTCCACTTCGATCGCGAGTACGGGCTGCCGGTGCCGCATGCCGATGAGGGCTTCCGCATCGTCGGCGGCACCTTCGTCAATCGACTGAGCGCGCTCGTGATCGAGCCCTGGGTCAGCACCGAGGCCAATCAGAACGCGCTGCCGATCGATGTTGGCACCCTCGACGTGCCGACGCTGCGCATCCAGCTCGACGACTACAACCTGCGCTACGGCTTCAACAACGAGTGGATCGGCCTGGCGCCGACGACCGTGCTGCGCGTCGCGGGGGCCTTCACGCTGATGGATGGCCGCCTCGAGGGCGGCCGGATCGAGGTCGGGGGCGACGCCGCGTTCTATTGCGCGAGCGAGCGCAGCTGCGCCGGCGGCGGCACGACGGAGCTCGTGCTGCGCGGATCGGGCGAACAGAGCTTGTACCAGCAGATCGGGTCCTTCACCGCGCAGCTCCCCGGCGCGACGGTCCTCCTCGATCGCGTGCCGTCGGCGCCAGCGGCGCGCGCTCTCTCCGACCTCCGTTTGGCAAGCACGCCGGATCAGGGGCTGCGGCTGCTCTCGGGGGCGCTGACGACGGAGGGGCGCGCGCTCAGCGTCGCCGCGTTCTTGACGCTCGAGCAGGGGACGACGCTGACGCTGGCCGGTGGCGTCCTCAGCTACGGCTCGCTCGTCAACAACGGCGGGGTGCTGCTGCCCTGAGGCGAGGGGCCGGCGCCACTGGACCACCCAACGCTCGCTCGCTCAGAACACCGCGAGCGAGAGGCCGTGGCTCAGGCCGTAGATCGATTCGACCTCACCATCGACCGATTGATCGGCGGGGACCAGATACACGTCCGCGCCGAGCAGCTTGGCCGTGAGGCGCAGGTGCGGCCACTCGTAGGCCACGCCGACGGGCTGGACGCCGAGCAACACCATGTCGACCGTGGCGTCGTTGC
>JADJDT010000015.1 GCA_016702545.1 Pseudomonadota bacterium
TTGGTGATGTCCCACGACCAGACCTGGTTGGGCGCGGTGGCGAGCAACTCCGGCTTGACGTAGGTCGGGTGACGGAGCTGGTCGCGGCGCTCGCGGATCTCGCCGGCGGCCTCGAGCACGCGGTACATGGTCCGTGCCGAGCACAGGTAGCGCGCCTCGTCGAGCAACTCGGCGACGACCTGACGGGGGGCCTTGTCGACGAAGCGGTCGCTGTTGAGCGTCGAGAGCACCTCGGCCCGCGCCGCGGGCGGTAGCGCACGCGGTGGGGTCGGTCGAGGCACCTTCGCCACGGCCGGCCGTTGCCGCCGATAGAACGTCGCGCGCGGCAGCATCAGCGCTGCGCACGCGGCAACCATGCCGACCAGGGGCGCAAGGCTGAGCACGGCGGCCATCACGACGCCTCCGTCGGGCTCTCCGGCGTCGAGATGCCGAGAAGCAGGGGAGAGTTTTTTTTGGACGTCGATGATGACCTTTGCCTTGTCCAGCTCGGCCTGGAGGCGCGCGATCTGACGACGCAGCTTCTCGTTCTCATCGGCAAGCAGGTTCTTCCGCGCCGGCTTCGGTCCTCGCCTCTTGGGCTTCAGCCCAGCGAGCTCGCCACGTGCACGAAGCCGCCGCCACGACGCCAGGTGGGATGACCACAGCCCCTCGCGACGCAACAGCCCGCCGACAGCTCCTTCGCCTGAAGCCGCCGCGACATCGGCCTCACGCAAGATGCTTTGCTTGTACTCCGCGGTGAACGTTCGCCGTGCCGGGCGCTCTGCAGTCGCGGGGCCGGGGATGCCCTCCGACTCCGCCGCCGCCCTGAGCGCACCCGCCGTCCCCTCGCGGAGAGAGGCGCCGCCGTTTCTCTTGGACATGTCCAACATCGTGACCGGATCCTTGCTCGCCCTCGACACTAAACTCCATGCGGCTCGCTGTCTCAGTCACGTTGGCACAGAGGGGCCTGCTCGGTGAACTCTGGTGTGAAGGCGATCGGCTCGGCGTCTATGGCGGTCTCGCGGTTGGCGAAGGTGGCGGCGATCGCCTTCGCGAGCAGCGCTCCGTCGAAGGCGAAATGCCTCGCGAGCAGCCACACGTCGTAGAAGTCCTTCATGCGGCTGTTCAGGCTGCGCAGGTAGACCATCGCCTGGAACTTCTCGGCGATCACGGTCTCGCGCGGGTAGCCCGAGAGCGCGGGCGCAGGGAAGTCGAGCAGCACTGGGTAGGTGATGTCCACCGCGCCGGGCGTGATGACGTCGCCGAACCCGACATCGATCTGCATCGTAACGCGCGCCTTGCCGAGCAGGCCGACGAAGCGGACACGCACGCCCTCGTAGTCCGCGTCCTCCTTGATGCGCTCGGTCTTCACCGTGGCCGGGTCGAACACCATGCCGTCGGGCTCCACGTCGACGGTGCAGACCTCGCGGACCACGCGCTCGAGGTTCTCGATCGAGTTGTCGATCCGGCCGAGGAAGTCGAGGTCCTTCGTCGCGCGCGCGAGCGGCGCCTCCCACACGTGCAGCATCAGCGCGCCCTTGAGGACGAAGCGCGCGCGGTGCGGGCTGGTCGACAGCCGGTAGAGGAAGCGCTCCATCGCGTAGTACTGGAGCAACTCCTGGAACGGCCGCTTCGTCGCACGCGCGTGATTCTGGAGACGAGCCTGCACTGAGGCCGCGAGGTTCGCGACGTTCTTGACGGTCACTGCATCGCCTCCAGGTAGGGGCGCATCGCGCGCTCGACATGGCGCATACGGGCGTACTTCAGGAGGACGTCGAGCTTCTTCTTGCGGCGTTCACGCCAGAGCCGCAGCGCCTCCAGGGCCACGTCCATGCCGATCTGGTTCCGGTACCGGAAGCAATCGACGAGGGTCTTCTCCGGGGCGTAGATGCGTACCTGTACGCCGTCGAGCTCGTGCGTCTCGATGCCCTCGTGGAAAGCCGGCCCCGAGAACCAGTAGAAGCGCGTTGGCGGGTAGTCGAGGCGCGGCTTCGTCTTGCCTCGCTCGAGCGCGAGGTCGATCATGTGCGGCACCTGCGTCGTCAGCTCGTGGAACGAGAGCGCGGAGATGAGGCAGAGGACGCCCTGCGGGACGCGCTTGGCCACCGTGACGAGATCCGGGTGCGCGAGCGGACCGAGCGAGGCGAGGCGGTACACCCCTCGGGAGACGGGCACCACGACGCCGGCGTCGCGCATTGCGTAGAGCGTCTTCCGGTTGATCCCGAGGCGCAGAGCTTCGGCCATGCGCAGGCCTCCGCCATGCTGGCGAAACAGCTCGACCTCTCGCTGGAAGTCTCTCGCGCCCACGGAGACATATTGCCTTCACATGTCCACAAAGTGAAGGTGTTTTGTTCCCAGGCCTCGGCGTGCCGCGTCGGTCGCGGGTGCCAGCCCACGCACGACTGGACGGTGCGAACGTAGAGATCCGTCCCGGCTCGGCCCTGTCAACCCCTCGGAATCGCAGGTGCTCGCTCTCGGCTGGACGGCGCGACTCTCGAGCGCGTCCCCGCGTCCCGGACCCGGGGTGATGGTCGGCGGACCCTCGGTGGCGCGGCCGACGGATGGCTCGGGGTGAGCGCAGGCCGGTGACGGAGCCGGCGCGGGGAACACGCGGGGCCACGCGGCGTTGGAATCGGTCGCTGGAGCCGGTGGGGCGGACGCCTCTAGACGCGCTACGGACGCAGCTCTGCTGGCTCAGCGCGGCGAGGCGTGGCAGCAAGAGTCGCGGAGAAAGCAGGCACCAGCAAGAACTGCCGCTGCGCGCACCGCCGCGTGATCATCACGGTCTCACCGGCAATCACGGGACGCGAAAGGCTCATGCAGCGCTCGGAGATGAGCAACCGATGTGCCTGAACCGTCACGACGGAGAATCGCGCGGTTGCAGCGCCGGCCACGCTGCTCGGTCCGAAGTCCGACTCCGGCGCAGCCGAAATCCGGCCCTGGCCCCAAACCCAAGGCAGTGAGGATCCCCAGGATCTTCGACGATCCCGGATGCGGATATTCCGTGCGGCTCCCGGATATTGTTGTACTTGAAAATGTTGATATACGCGTATAGCGTTTCAAGTATGCCAATTACCCCGAGACCGGCGCTCATGCGACGGGTGGTCTCCCTGCTCCGCGTCAGCCCGGTGGTGGCGCTGCTCGGTCCGAGGCAGTCGGGGAAGACCACGCTGGCCCTCCAGGTACTGGCCCGTAGCAGGCGTGGCGAGCGCTTCGACCTGGAGGATCCGCGCGACCTCCAGAGGCTCACGCAGCCGATGACTGCGCTCGAAGGCCTGCGGGGCCTCGTGGTCATCGACGAAGTGCAGCGAGCGCCCGAGATCTTTCAGGTGCTCCGCGTCCTCGCTGACCGGCGTCCGGTGCCGGCACGCTTCCTGGTACTCGGAAGCGCTTCGCCCGAACTGCTGCGGCAGTCCTCGGAGACGCTGGCTGGTCGCATTCGCTTCGTTGAGCTCCCCGGCTTTTCGCTTGACGAGGTCGGGGTCGATCACCTGCGTCGCCGGCTTCTGCGCGGCGGCTTCCCGTTGTCCTACCTCGCCGGCAGTGACGCCAAGAGCTTCGAGTGGCGTGAGGACTTCTTGCGCACGTTCGTTGAGCGTGACGTGTCTGCGCTGGGGGAGCACATCCGCTCGCCTGCCAACCTGCGCCGATTGTGGACCATGCTTGCCCATCGCCACGGTCAGGTCTGGAACGGCGCCCAACTCGCCGGTGCCCTCGGCGAGTCATACCCCACGGTCAAGCGTCACGTCGATCTGCTGACTGGGGCACTTGTTGTGCGCCAACTCCAGCCGTGGCTGCCGAACCTGGAGAAGCGACTCGTCAAGTCGCCCAAGGTGTACGTACGCGACTCGGGCATCCTCCACGCGCTGCTCGGCGTCCGCGCATTTCGCGAGCTCGAGGGCCACCCGGGACTCGGCGCCTCATGGGAGGGCCTCGTCCTCGAGGAAGTTCTCGCCCGCGTCTCCGAGCGCGACGTCTTTTTCTGGTCGACCCATGCTGGTGCCGAAATCGATTTCATCTGGCGACGCGCCAACCGACTGATCGGCATCGAGGCAAAGTGGGGTGACGCACCGAAAATGACGAAGTCGATGCACATTGCGCTCGCCGACCTGCGGCTCAGCGCGCTGTACGTGGCCTACCCGGGACCGCGCCGCTACCGGCTCGCGCCGCGCGTCGAAGTACTTCCGATCGGCGACCTCGCGACCGTCCTCCCGGCTCGATGACGCTATTCGGGCGTTCGCCCCTTCGACCAGGGATTCGACCGGACCAGGGACCCAACCGTTCGTGAAGAAGCATGTGCCACCCGTGTGCCGCGGACGGCGAGCGAGCAGCCCAGGACCCCGACAGGGTTCGTGAAACTGCATGAGCAGCCCAGGGCCGGAGACTCTTGGCTGCGTGCCGCTGACCTGCCTGAATTCTTCCCTCAGTGGACAGGTCAAAACCGGCCAGTGGTGGACGGGGCAAAACCGGCCAGTGTGGCGGACGCGGGACCCGGACGCGCGTCCCGGACCCGGGGTGATGGTGGACGGACCCTCAGTGGCGCGGCCGACGGATGGCTCGGGGTGAGCGTAGGCCGGTGCGGAGCCGGCGCGCGGACCACGCGGGGCCACGCGGCGTTGGAATCGGACGCTCGAGCCGGTGGGGCGGACGCCTTTAGACGCGCTACGGACGCAGCTCTGCTGGCTCAGCGCGGCGAGGCGTGGCAGCAAGAGTCGCGGAGAGAGCAGGCACCCTGACGCGAGCTCGCGTCAGGGTGCCTGGGCACAGCAGACACCTGCGTGGAGACGAAGGGCCCAGGTGCCGAAGGTGGACGCAGCGCTAAGAAAGTGATCCAGGGCAGCACGTAGGAAGTGATCCACCCGGGGCACCCCGGACCCGACTAGCATCGAGGTAGTGAGGACTCGTTGCTGGGCGGGGGAAGGATGCTCAGGATGGATCAGGTGCATGTTATTCGACACAAGGTGCTCGTAGAAGGGCTGAGTCGGCGGGAGGTCGCCCAGCAGCTCGGGCTGAGCCGCAACACGGTGCGCAAGTACGTGGAGCAAGACGAGCCGGGGCGCATCCGGCCAGCGATCAAACGGCAGCGGCCAGTGCTCGATGGGGTAGGACCGCGCGTCGAGGAGCTGCTCGAGGCCTGGGCGAGCCGCACGACGGCCAAGCAGCGCATCACAGCGACACGTGTGCACCAGCAGCTGGTCAGCGAAGGCGTGGCGGTCGGCGAGACCAGCGTGCGCAAGCTGGTGCGGCAATGGCGGCGGCTGCGCACAGAGGGCTTTGTGCCGCTGGTGCATCGCGCTGGCGATGAAGCGCAGGTCGACTTTTTTCGAGGTCACGCTCGATCTGGACGAGCAGCGCGTCAATCGTTGGATGTTCTTGCTACGGCTGATGTACTCAGGCCGAGACGTGGCGTGGTTGTACGATCGGTGCGACCAGACAGCGTTTCTCGACGGACACGTGCGAGCGTTCGCGCATCTGGGCGGCGTGCCTACGCGGTGCGTCTACGACAATTTGTCGGCAGCGGTGCGGCGGGTGCTGTTTCCCGGGCGCGTGCTGACGCAGCGCTTCATGGCGCTATCGACGCACTACCTGTTCGAACCGTGCTTTGCGCGGGTGGGGACCGGACACGACAAAGGAGGCGTCGAGGGGCGCGGCAAGGGCATACGGCTGCAGCACCTGGTGCCTGTTCCTGCGGGCGAAACGCTCGAGCAGGTGTCTGCCGAGCTGCTCGAGCGCCTCGACACACAAGCGCAGCGGCGGCGCGATGCCCAGGGCCAGACCGTGATGCAGCGCTTCGCGCAGGAGCAGCCGGTGCTACGGCCGCTTCCCGCTCGACCCTTTGAGCCGCGCCTGGCCGTAGCGCTGCGTGCCAGCCGCAAGGCGCTGGTCACCTACCACGCCGAGACGTATTCGCTACCGAGCCACTGGCGGCTGCTCGACGTAATGGCGTACGTCGGGCCGAGCGACATTCGCTTCATCTGTCGCGAGGAGACGCAGCTTCGCCGTCGTGTGCAGCGACACGAGCGCCACATCCGCTACAGCGACTATCTGGTCGAGCTGAGCCGCAAGCCACAAGCGGTACGTCAGGTCGCTCCAGAGCTGATGGCGGAGCTGGGCGAGCCCTTCGGCAGGCTGTGGACGCTGCTGGAGCAAACCCACGGTGGGCGCGAAGCCGGTCGCCTCCTGGCGCGGGTGCTCGCCACGGTCGTCCAGCACGGCACCGAGGCGGTGGCCGCCGCGCTGACCACGGCGCTCGACGGCGGTCAGCACCATCTGCTCGAGCTCGCCGCGCTGCGCCGTGAGGCTGTACCGGCGGCTATCCCGGTGCCCGAGCCTCTCGCTCACTACGTCGTCGAGGCGGCGTGTGCCGCCGACTTCGACGCCTTGCTGGCGCAGGTGCACGCATGAGCCACGCCGCCACCATCGCCATCATCGAAGGGCTGTGCAAGGAGCTCAAGCTGCCGACCATCGCCCGTCAGCTCGCCGCGGTCTGCCGCCAGGCCCAAGACGGTTCGTGGACCTACGAGGCCGTCGTCCAAGAGCTGCTATCGCTCGAGGTCACCACCCGCCAGCAAAACGTCGCCCACCGCCGCATCGCCGAGGCCCGTTTCCCCGACACCAAGACGCTCGACATGCTCGACTGGGCCGCGCTGCGCGGGTGAGCAAATCCAAAATCCAGGCCCTGTCCACCGGCCAATTCATCGATGATGCCGAGGATGTCGTCATCGTCGGCCCGATCGGCACCGGCAAGACGCACCTGGCGATCGCCCTGGGCGTCGAGGCCGCCAAGCGCCGCACCCGCGTCGCCTTCGTCCGCGTCGCCGACCTGGTCCGACAGCTCGTCGAGGCCCGTGACGAACGCCGTCTGCATCAGCTGCACCGCCACTACCAGCGCGCGCCGCTGCTGATTCTCGATGAGCTCGGCTTTGTCCCGCTCGACAAAGTCGAGGCCGAGCTGCTCTTCAACCTCCTCGCCGATCGCTATGAGCGCTGCTCCACTGTCGTTACCAGCAATCTGGCCTTCGGCGAGTGGGTGCAGGTCTTTGGCAGCGAGAAGCTCACCACGGCCTTGCTCGACCGCCTCGCTCATCACGCCCACATCCTCACGACCAAGGGCAAGTCCTACAGGAGCCAACGAACCGAGACCGCTTAACTCTCAACCGTGCCCAGGGTGGATCACTTTTAGCGTGCTGCCCTGGATCACTTTTTGGGCGTTGCATCCACGAAGGGAAGGTGGCGTCGCGTTCGCCAGCGCGCCAGCGGCGCCAGGCGTCGCGATAGCCGTTGACGAAGTCGCGGAGTCGCTGCAGCGCCTCGATGCGCGCCCACTTATTGCCGCCCGCCACGCGCGGGCTTAATTGGCGCCGAGGCTCACCGCGCGAAGGTGTGTCGAAGGCCGATTGCCGCAGCACGCCGCGGCGGCCGAGCACGCCCCTCCCTTCGGCTCGACGCTCAATCGCAAGCTCGGCCTCGCGAGCGGCAACCGCCTGGCTCAAGAGCGCGGCGTAACGCTCGTGCGGCAGGTGCGCGAAGGCCGGCAGCGGCGCGACGGCCAGCCCGGCCTCTTCGGGCAGAGGGCCCTTGCCCCGGAAGAAGCCCCTGGGACGCCGATAGGCCAGGACCCGCCCGAGCCGCGCTGGCAGGCTGACGAGACCGGGCCAGTGGTGGTGCTCGGTGACCAGGGGTGGATAGTCTCGAACTGCGCATGGCACATGCCCTGCCCGGATCAGCGGCGGCAGGTCTCTCTCGCCGTGGATGAAGCGCTCGAGCCCGGCCAGAAGCTCACCCACCGCGTGCGGCGGCGGTGGGACGTAGGCCGCGTTGCCAGGACGGGTGCGCCCGATCCAGTTCTGGCTGCGGCGGACCTCTCCGGGGCTCTTCTCGGCGCCACGCACGCCCTTCATGAGGCGTCGGTGAGTCTCGCAAAGGAGCCGAACCGAGAGCGGCAGGCCCTTGGGCGACTTGAGCTGCTTGCGCGCATAGGCGATGGCGTCGAGGTAGTTGCAGACCCCCTGCACGTCATCGGTCTCGGATGACTCGGCCTTGCCTGCGGCCTCGAAGGCGAACAGGTCCATCAGAGTCGAGCCCTTGCTGCGCGCGCCCTTCCTCCCCTGCAGCTTGCGCAGCACCTTGTCCGGCAGGGGCTCGAGCAGCTCCGGGTTCTCGGCAATCGCGTTCTCCAGGCCGATCTCGTCGAACACGATGTCGGCCTGTTGCCGCCGGCCATGCGTGGCCGCACTCTGCACCAACCCGGGTGGCCCCGTCGGGCCGCGAGCCGCTGCATCAACCCGGGTCGGCCCGTCTGGCCCGGTCTCTGGTTGGTGTGGCCCCTCGGCCCCTGGGAGCAGGCGCGCGATCGCATCGCGCCTGAAGTCGAAGATGCGGTCGAGGGTGCGGCGGACGAAAAGGATGTGCGCGACCTGACCGACGGGGCCGAGCGGCTCCAAGTAGTCCACCACATCGCGCATCAACGTGGACGTTCCGCGCGCCTCGAACTCGTGCGTGTGCCGCCAGAGCGCATAAGGGCCAGCCTCCTGCTCGTCGACGAAGCGCCTCCCGGGCTGCCAGTCCGTGATGCGGGTGCGCCACCGCAGCGGGAGGCCGAAGAGCGACAGCTGGTAATCGAGCCGCGCGCCCGTACCCAGCTCGATCGGCATCGGCGTGAGGATGCGAAAGTGGAGAAAGGGCGGCGTCAACGCCTCCAGCATCGACGCATCGGCAAAGAAGGCGAAGACCTCCGCGAGCGGTCTGCCCACCAGCTGGGTTCGAGAGAGCTGGTGACCTCGTCCCATGCCTATCCTCACGCCGCCGTTCGATCGGGCGCAGCCATCACCGCCACGAGCGCACGATCGAGCGCCGGATGTTTGAACGTGTAGCCCGTGCGCTCGGCGACGCGCGGCAGCACCCGCTGGGAGGCCAGCAAGACCTCGCTCAGCTCACCGAAGGCGATACGGAGCGCGGTCTTCGGCACGGGGAGGAATGCAGGCCGGTGGACCGCGTGCCCCAGCGCCCTGGTGAACTCAGCGTTGGTCACCGGGTGCGGCGACACGGCGTTGATGGCCCCGCGGACGGCCGCGGTTCGGCTGGCGTGCACGAGCACGCCGACCACGTCGTCGAGGTGAATCCAGGGCATCCACTGCTTGCCGCTGCCGAGCCGACCACCCGCGCCCAGTTTGAAGGGCGTGAGCATGCGAGCCAGCGCCCCGCCGCCCTGGGCGAGGACGATGCCGATGCGCACGCAGACCACGCGGATGCCGAGCGCCTCGGCGGCCAGCGCCTCGCGCTCCCACTCGGCGCAGACCTCGGCGAGGAAGCCACGTCCGCCCGTGGAGGTCTCGTCGAGCTCCTCGTCACCGCGGTCGCCGTAGTAGCCGACGGCCGAGGCGGAGACGAACACCGCGGGTGGGCGACCGAGCGCCCGCAAGCCCGCCACCAGGTTGCGGGTGCCCATTACCCGGCTGTCCCGAATGCGGCGCTTTTTCTCCTCCGTCCAACGACCCTCGGCCACGCTTTCGCCGGCGAGGTTGAACACCACGTCGATGCCTTGCAGCCCCTCGAGCGGGGCGGGCTCAGCCGCGGGATCCCAGCGCAGGGCTCGTCCGACGCCGCGCGTCCCGCTGCATCGAGCCGGATCGCGGCTGAGGACCACGGCATCTCGCAGGTGCGCGAGCAGCTCGCGGCCCAGCAGCCCCGTCCCTCCGGTGATCAGCGCTTGCATGCGAGCCCCCTCCGCTCGACAACATGCGGGCTGCGTCGATCGCTTTCAAGTTGTGAATCGTCCAGCTCGCACTATCCTGGGCGGCGCGCGGGTGGCATCCATGCTCACGGCGACCAAGACAGCCGCGGTTGACAGCGGCGGTTGACAGTCGCGGTCGCGGCGGCGGCGCCGTCTCGTTGGTGCTCGGCGGCGCAGGTGCGCGGACGAAGCAGCCCGCCCCCCGGTGTCCGGGCGACCTCGTTCGCCGCCGTTCAGGACGGCCTCGCAGAGGAAGGGAATCGACGATGAGCGCCCCAGCTCGACCCCCAAGGCGCGCTGCCGGCCTGCTGGGCGCACTCGCCATGGCGGCGGGATGCGCGACCAGCACGACGGAGCGGCTCCGCCTGCCACCGCTCCAGACGGTCGCGCACGTCGAGCTCTCGCGCTACCTCGGGACCTGGTACGAGCTCGCCAACTTCCCACAGAGCTTTCAGCGCGGCTGCACCGCCACGACGGCGACGTACACGCTCCGCGCCGACGGCGACATCGAGGTGCTCAACCGCTGCCGCAAGGGCTCGCTCGACGGGAAGGAGAAGTCGGCGCGCGGTCGCGCCCGCGTGGTCGACCGCGTCACGAACGCGAAGCTGAAGGTGAGCTTCTTCCGCCCTTCTGGGGCGACTACTGGATCATCGACCTCGCCGACGACTACTCGTACGCCGTCGTCGGCCACCCCGGTCGCGACTACCTCTGGATCCTCGCCCGTCAGCCCACGCTGGCCGAGGCGACCTACCAGGGCATCGTCGAGCGCCTCGAGGCGCAGGGCTACGAGACCTCCCGCCTGGTGCGCACCCTGCAGGTCGCGGCGCCGCGTCCCGACGCGCGCGCGGCGCGAGCCGCGGAGCGCAGCTGATGGGGGCCGCGTCGGAGCGCTCGCTGCTCCTGACCGGCGCCACGGGCTTCGTCGGCGGCGCCGCGAGACCGGCCCTCGCTCGCGAAGGCTGGCGCGTGCGGTGCCTGACTCGAGCCGCCGCGCGCGCGCAGCAACGCGATCCCACCCTCGATTGGGTGCAGGGCGACGGAGCGATCCAGCCTCGTGCGCTCGTGCGCTCGCGGGTGCCAGGCCGCGCTCTATCTCGTCCACGGCATCGGTGAAGGCAGGGACTACCACCGGCACGAGGTGATGGCAGCGGCGACCTTCGCGAAGGCGGCCGCTGTCGCCGGCGTCGAACGCATCGTCTATCTTGGCGGCGTCGCCCCGCACGGGGCCGGCTCCGCTCACCTGCGCAGCCGGCTCGACGTGGGCGAGGCGCTGCGCGCCGGCTCGGTCCAGACCATCGAGCTCCGCGCCAGCATGATCGTCGGGCACGGCAGCCTGAGCTGGCTGATCGTCCGCGATCTGGCGGCCCGCCTGCCCTTCATGGTGCTGCCGCGCTGGCTGAAATCGCGCACGCAGCCGGTCGCGATCGACGATGTCGTGGTGGCGCTGCTGCGGGCGCTCGAGCTGCCCCTGGCGGCGAGCGCCTGGTTCGACATTCCGGGACCGGTCACGCTCTCCGGCAAGGAGATCCTCGAGCAGACCGCGCAGGTGATGGGCCTTCGGCACCCGCACACCTTCGAAGTGCCCCTGCTCTCGCCGCGGCTGTCATCGTTGTGGGTGCGCTTCGTCACGCGCGCGCAGTGGTCCGTAGCGCGCGAGGTCGTGATCGGCCTGACGGAGGACTTGCTCGCGCAGGATGACCGCTTCTGGCAGCTCATCGGCCATCCCCAGCGCCTGGCCTTCGCCGAGGCGGCAGGCCTGGCCCTCGCCGCCGAGCGCGGCGACAGCCGCGTTCCAGGCGCTTGGGGCGCCATCGAGCGCGCGCGCGGCCTCTCGAAGCGCTCGGCATGAACGACGACCTGACCCACCGACGGGCCTCTCGACCGCGCGGCCCATCGCTCGCGCTCACCTCGATCGTGGTGTGGCTTGCGGCTGCCGCGAGCACCGGGCCTCCTGGGATCTGGCGCCCTCGGCGGAGCGGCGGTTGTGCTCGGCCTCGCCGTCCTGTGCTTCGACCGCCCGCATCCACCGCGCTGCTGCGGCCGAGCCCGAGGCTCCTGCTGCTGGGTGCCACGGCGGGGGGCCTGATGGTGGCCGCCACCTACCTGCTCTATCCCCTGCTCGCGCGCCTCTTGCCGCTGATCGCGACCGACGCGGCGCAACTGTACGCGGCGTTTCGGGCGCCGTCGCTCGTCGTCGCGTCGATCGCGCTGGTCCCCGTGATCGTCGGAGAGGAGCTGGTCTGGCGCGGCGTCGTGCAGACCTCGCTCGTCCAGCGCCTTGGACCCTGGAGAGGCGTCGCGCTGGCCGCGCTGCTGTATGCGCTGGTGCACGTGCCGCTCGGCTCGCCCCTGCTGGTGGCGGTCGCGTTCGGCTGCGGGCTCGCGTGGGGCGCCCTGCGCGCCACACACGAGTCTGGTCCCCCTTGGTGGCGCACCTGCTGTGGAACGGCCTCGTCCTGCTCGTGGCGCCGCTGGACTGACCCGCTGAAGGAAGGAGCGCCCCATGCCTCACGTCGTGCTTGAAGAGGTCACCGATCTGCCCGTCGCCAGCCAGAGCATCAAACTCACGGCGGTCCGTAACGGGAGCGGATCCTGAAGGTCGTCGATGTACCTGAACCGCTCGGGGCACACCGCCCTGGTGGACTGCGTGGTGGTCGAAGAGGGGCGCTCGCAGCCCTTCTTCGTGCAGCTCTCGCAGAAGGACCGGCAGCTCACCGTGCGACTGCTCCCGGCGACGGACCCGGAGAAGACCCTCGGCGTGAAGCGCATCATGGGGCTGATCGCCAAGCAGCTACACGAGAGCACAGCCGGCAGCCGCTTCGGCAAGACCAACCTGCAGGAGTTCTTGCGCTGAGCGCGCGAATCGTGGGTTTCGTCGAGTGACCGCTGCGGCGAGCCAAGCCTTCCTCCGCGCGAGCTTCGCGAGAGGCGTCCGCTCAGCGGGCGCCACGGCGCACAAGCCGCACCCCGCGGTCATCTGGGGGGACTCCCCCACCACCCCGTGGACTCTTCCCCAGATTGATACCGCCCAATAGCCCGCTAGCATGGGCGCTCGGGGTTCTCGCCCGACAAGCGGTATTGCTTGCAAGATCAACGGGGTCGACGTGTCCATCCCGCTCCATTGGCGCCGGGCGTACCTCTCCGACGACTGTGGACGAGCCTGCAAGAAAGCAGGCGATGACCGCCCCAAGCGGGCCTTTGCCCCGGTAGCGCATCCATCGATCAATCCTCGAGCGGTAACATCCTTCTCACCAATGGCACACAAGGCTCGTTGCTCGTCGGAAGATGGCGGATCCGATGCCGCCAAGACAAGGGAACGGTCGATTGACGTGGGAAGCGGAGTGTCGGCGGGGACCCGCGAAGCCAGAACCTGCGTTTGAGCTATGCCCCCGATCCGGGTGCTACGGAATCCCAACCAGGGTGTGGCAATGTCCAATGTTCCACTTCCGCCGCGCGACATCGAGACGATCGTCAGTGTCGTTGGCAAGTTCAAGCAACAGGCGCTCCGCGAGGGCGCGGTAACCGGATGGTGGGGCAACGCCAGGACTCACTCGGGCGCAACCGGAGGTTGCAGTTGGTGGGCGAGCCGGGTCGTCGGCGCGCTTGAGGCCGACCCGCGCATCGCGAATCGCTATGAGTTCGGCATCGTCTGGGGCTGCGCAACATCGCAGCCGCGGTGGTTCTGACCCGAGCGGCACGCCGACCGTGCCTGTGCCACTGCCGCACTTCGTCGCGGTGATCTGGCCCAAGGGCACCGATCCGAATATCTCGGGCGTGTACATCGATGCCTGGCAGACGGAAACCCGGTACGGTCCGATCCGCGACTTCACGTTCGAGTACTCTTGGAGCCTGGATTGCACACCGACCATCGAGCACTACACCAGGCAAGGCGAAATGCAGCGCATCCCCGCTGGTGAAGGGCAACCCATGGGTGTTGTCCTGAGCTTGCTTGGGAGTCCCCCACTCGTGCCGTGGAGTCCCTGGACTCGGAGTCGAGTCCCTCACCCATTCGAGTCCCTCACCCCGAGTCCCTCCCCCGCCCGAGTCCCTCACCGCCCGAGTCCCTCCCCCGAGTCCCCGACCGGCGTTAATATGACGGGCGAGTTATTGGTTAATTGAGATTCGTTCTTGTGCTTTATGCATCGTCAACTCTCGTAAGCGCGCAGGCTGCGATCGCAACGACCTCCTCGAGCTGCTGATGGGCGCTCGAGGCGGGACCTCGATCGCCCTGACAAGTGGCCGAGCTGGCTTGCCCATACTGACCTGTACGGCTATGCTGCATCGATGAAGACGACCATCGTCATCGCGGATTCGCTGCTGGAGCGGGCGAAGCGACACGGTCGCAAGACCGGCCGCTCTTTGCGCGCCCTCGTCGAGGACGGGCTCCAGCGCGTGCTCGACGAGGAGCGGCGCGTACCCGCATACAGGCTTCCCGATCGGACTGTCGGCGATCCCGGTGCGCCGAATCCATTGACGGCCCTCACGTGGCAGGACCTTCGCGACGAGATCTACGGCGGGCGGTAGCGGGGGAGCGGCGTGCTGGCAGTCGATACCAACGTCCTGGTCTATGCCCACCGTCGCGAGGCCGACGAGCACGCGATCGCGGCGGGCGTCGTGCGAGGCCTGGCAGAGGGCGCCAGCGCTTGGGCGATCCCCTGGCCCTGCGTCTACGAGTTTTTCAGCGTGGTCACGAACCCACGCATCTGGAAGGACCGGGCCGACACCCCAGCGCAGGCGTGGGCGCAACTCGATGCGTGGTTTGGCTCGCCGTCGCTGCAGTTGCTCGCGGAGCCGCCCGAGTTCCAGGGGATGCTGGGCCCGATCATCGCGCACGCCCGCATTCGAGGTCCGGTCGTTCACGACGCCCGCGTCGCCGCGATCTGCCTGGCGCACGGAGTGGAAGCCCTTTTGTCGCGGGACCGCGATTTCTCGCTCTTCCCTCAGCTTCGCGTGCGCAATCCCTTCGCTTGAAGCCACGCCAGCGTCCGGACCGCCCGGGGCCCCCGCCCGGGCTCCCCGGGGTCCTCACCCGGGTTCGTTTCGACGGGTCCACCGAGGTCCTCTCCCGGGTTCGTTTCCGCACCGAGGTCCTCTCCCGGGTTCGTTTCGGGGGGGGTCCGCCACGCACGAGCCACGGCCGCCTTCCTCGCCTCCGGCCAGCGGCGACTCTCCTTCGTCGACTGCAGCAGCTTCGCGCTGCTGCAGTCGCTGGGCCTCACCCGCGTCTTCGCCTTCGACCCCCACTTCGCCGAGCAGGGCTTCGAGTCGCTAGTCGGGCCTGCCGTCGTCCACGCTCGGCCGACGGCGATCAGCGCAGGACCTCGCTGCGGCCGTCGGCGTAGACGAGCACGGTCGCGCCGGCCAGGTCGACGCGGTAGCTCGGGTGGAAGCGCGAGGGGCCGTGGCGCGCGGCCCAGACGCGGGCGACCTTGGCCGTGGCCCAGCGCAGGCGCCAGCTCGCGAACACGCCGCGCAGCCCACTGCGCTCGTCTTCGAGCAAGGCGCGGCGGGCGCGGCTGACAGCCTCGGCCTCACTCAGGCCGGGGTAGGTCACCTCGCTGTCGGACCAGGTCGCCTGGGTCAGGGCGCCGGTCTGCCCGTCGAGCTCGATCACCAGCTCGGCCCGGGGCGCCGCACCCGGGCGCTGGCGTGGTCCCAGGGCCACGAGCACATAGCTGCGCACGCGATCGAGATCGGTGACCGCGAAGCGTGACAGTCGCTCGGCGCAGTCGAAGCGCTTGATGAAGGCTTCGTCGCCGCGCAGCGCCGCGGGGAGCGAGGCGCGCAGCGTGGCCAACACCACGCGCTCGGGGCGCTCCTCGGTGGGGTCTTGCCGCCAGCGCGGCGCCAGCAGCCCACTCTGGCGCTGGAGGCGCGCGGCGATCCGCTCGACCCAGCCCTGCGCGGCGTCCATCGGCTCGTCCTCCGCGGCTTGGGCGAGGAGCGCCAAACCTTCGCGCGGCTCGGGGCGCGCGATGCGAAGCTGGTCGCGCTGCCAGCGTTGGGAGAAGCGCGTGGCGGCCGAGACGGGCCCGCCGATGGGCGGCTCGTTGACGCTCCAGTGCACCCCCGCCACCGGCCGATACTCGTCGCGGAAGAAGGCCGCCGTCTGGAACACGTTGTAGCCCAGCCCGCTGAGGCGCGGGTCGTTGAGCCAGACCCCACGCAGCTCGACTGGGCGAATGCGGAAGGGGTCGCTCGCGTCGAAGGGCTTGGCGTCGACGACGAAGCCGCGCACCACCTTCCAGGCCAGCCCGCCGCCGGTCGGCACCAGCGCGGGCACGTGTTTGCCGCCCGGGGGCACGTAGTCCATCCAGTGCACGAAGCGCCGGATCGCCTCGAGCTGATCGACATCGCCGGAGGCCTCGAAGTGATAGCGGCGCAGCGGCCGCGTCTCGGCGTTCAGCGCCTCGGCCAGCTCCAGCGCGCTCAGCTCCTCGCCGGCGACGCCGCGATGGTAGGCGGCGGCGAGATCCTGCTGCGAGCGCGTGTAGCTCGGATCGAGGAAACGCAGGGTCATGCGGGGCGGCCGCGGCCCCGTGAGGTGCGCGCGCGGCGGCGGTGTCGCGGGGAAAGAGATCGTTCCGCCCTCGCTGCCGAGCTGCAGCGTGTAGCCGGCCGAGAGGCGATCGAAGCCGCGCTTGAGAAAGGCGTTGCGCTGGGTCGCGGCGAAGACCTCGTCGCGCAGATCGCCGTCGATCAGCGCCCAGCCCTCCGCCTGCAGCACGAGGTTCCACGAGCCCTTGAGGTGGTTGACGGTGACCTGACCGCTGGCCTTGGCGACGCGCAGGCTCTCGACGTTGTTCAGCGGCGAAAGAGCGATGCGGCCGCCCCAAAAGGGCTGCGCGCGCTGCACGAGTTCGGTCCACAGGCGCTTGGCGGCGACCGGCCGCAGGTCGGCGATCATCCCCGCGTAGTGCAGCGCGATGACCTCGCCCCCACCATCGACGGGCCCGGCGAAGGCCCCGCCCACGCCGTAGGCCTCGTAAAGCCCGGCCGGCTCGGGCGTCTCGGCGGCCGAGAGGCCGAAGAGCTGCGCCCGCAGAGGAAGGGGTTGTGGTGCGCGGGCTGGCAGTACCAGCCGAGCTGCTGATCCGCCATCGCGTTGGGATAGACGTCCCAGTTATTGCCCCAGCTATCGACGCCGACGAAGGCCAGCGGGTACTGCGCGTTGTCGATGAAGCCCGAGCCATTGTCGCTCGGCGTGGGCAACATCGTCGCGAGCTGGCCGGTGGCCGCGGCGTAGGCCCAGTTGACGCCGAGGGTCTCCATGCCGAAGCCACGCCAGGTGAAGGGGATGCGCGCGCCGTGGTCGTCGTAGCCGTGCGAGACGGCCCCATCGATCAGCAGTGGGCCCCAGTTGAGGTTCGTCAGCATCGACACCAGCGCGGGGAGCTGGCCTTGCGGGTCGCCGATCAGCTCGAGTGCGGTGATCAGATCGAGCGCGGCGTAGGCGGTGTCCCCGGTGGACCACTCGCTGCCGGCCGCGCCGTGGCGCGGGGGCACGGGGTTGACGCCGCCGTTTTCGGTGAAGTGGGGCCACAGCGTGTTGACGCCGGCCGGGCCGCGCGGCACCACCCGGATCAGCGTGCCGGCGATCTTGGTGATGATGGCGACGGCCTCGGCCTGAGCGAGATAGCCCTGGCGATAGGCGTAGTAGACGATCTTCGCGGTCGTGGCCGTCGCCGGCACGCTCTCCATGCTGTCGCCGCCGCCGTAGGGCGCGGCAGGCGGCCGTCGCGGCTCTTAATCCCTGACCATGCCGGTGGCGGGGTTGTAGTTGCCCATCAGCCAGGCGAAGCTCACAGGAAGGCCTGCTGCTCGGGCGCCAGCGCGAGCACGCGCGTCACGAGGTGCACGCTGTCCACGCTGACCGCGTCACCGGGCTGCGCGCGATCGACGACCCACAGCAGCTGCTCGACCGCACCGAGCGCGGCCGGGTCGACGCTCACTGCGAGCACCCTGGGGTAGCTCTGGCCGGCGAGCGGGAAGGACTAGCTCCCGCGCAGCGCGCCGCTCGTGCTCTTGGCCTCCAGGCGCAGCACGAGGTTGCTGTTGCCCGTCGGTGAGCTCACGTCCTTGACCGCGACGCGGAGACCCACGACCTGGCCCTGGTGGGCCGAGGCGACGTGCGGGCCGAAGATGGCGCGGAATTCGAGCGGGACGTCGTCGTCGTTCTGGCGGATCAGCGCGTACCACATGCCACCCCAGGTCGACTGCGCGCCCGGGGCCTTGCTCAGCACCTCGGCGCGATAGGCGGACGCGCCGTCGCGGCTATAGCGGACCTCAGCCCCGTTGAGCACGCCCCTGTCCCCCGGCCATCGCGTTGAAGTACCAGCCGGCCGGCAGCGGGCGCCGGCAGCGGCGTATCGTGTTCGTCGACCAGGGCGGGATACTCGACTTAGGTCACCGGCTGCGCGGCCGCCACCCCGAGCCAAGCCCGCGATGCCAGCCCCAGCGCCAGCACGAGCCCGAGCCAACCGATCCCCCTCGTGGACCATCGACGCATCGCTGCCCTCCTTCGCCCTCCGGGTCGAAGCCGAACCCGGGCTCGCCATCACCGACGAGCTGCACCGCGCATGCGCGGCCCAGCTCCGGCCCTGGCTAAACGGGGCAGCGCGCGGAATGGACGAAGGGAGGGGCGAAGAAAGGCGCGCGTCGAGCTAGCGCGCGGCGAGGGACGATCCGCCCGAGGGCGTGCCGTAGCGGTGGAGGATGGCGTCGAGGAGGAGCGCATGCTGCCGCAGGACGCCCGCCTGCCAGACGGGATCGGAAGGGTTGAAGAGCTCCGCGAACCAGCGCTCGACAGTTTCCTTGGCCTCCGCGGTGTCGTAACCGTGGTGCCACCCCTTGTTCTCGAGCACCATGATCGCGATCGTTTGGAGCTTGCGCCACAAGGAGGCCCCAATGGTCCCGAATTCGAGCCCAAGTAGAACGGACCGCTCCCGTTGCTCCGGCGTGAGCTGCTCTCGCAGGAAGCTAATCAGAGTGCCCTCCGGCTTGCAGATTCCCCCGCCCGCGGATCGCTCGCCAAGAGGATGCCGGAGTCCGCCGGCACGGACCCCACCAACGCGGCGGCCTCACGCTCCGATACTTCATCCTCTGTGATGACCTGGAGCCCCCTGGCGGGGCCGAAGCCCGTATGCAGATCAGCGAAAATTCTCATTTTGAACAGTGCGGTCAGCTCGGTGACCACCCTGCGAACGCCCTCGAGCTGTGGCACGGGCTCTTGCCCGCCGAAAAACATCCCTTTGCGCCATCTGAATTGGCCCCCGGCGATCGCCTGCTGCTGAGCTGCGATGTTCGCCTTCAGGTTCGGTGTGCGGAAGAGGCTGCCGAGGATGCCTGCCGCGACTCTCACGCCCTCCAAACGTGGGTTGCGCACTTCGCCGGGTGGCTCGAGTGCCCCGCGCAGATCGTCGTAGCCTTGGTTCTTCATCGCGAAGAGGTCATCGCCCTCCAGACGGCAGTTGCGGAGACAATCCTCGCCGCCCTCAGCTACGCGCCTACCGGTCCGGTAGCCAAAGGCGTTGTACGCATGAATATTCAAGAGGGCGAATTGGGCCTGTTCCAGCGTCTCCAGCCCAGCGACCGTCGCCGCCTCCAGGGCAGCTCCGGCAGCGCCCTCGTTTCTCCCATGCACGCCAGAAATCTTGACGAGCACGGACTGACTCTCCGTGCGGCCTTGCCGAGGGGCGTAGAGAGCCCAAGGGATGCTCAGCGCGTTGTCGCCGAACATTTTGCTGGGTACGAGTATTTCGCCCGATTCTACGGGAAAGCCGCGTTGGCGCGCACTCTCGACATCCGCCCGGAACGCCCGACACGATTGCTCGTAGTCAAGGGAGAACCGTTCCGCTCCCGGGTGCTGTGCGACTGCTAACGGGGCCAACCGCGATCGTCGGTCCCCGGCGACGGAACGATAAGCCGCCGCCGGTGCCGGCAGCGCCAGCAGCGCCACCGCCGCCCCCGAGAGCAATCCACGCACCCAACCGCTTCGACGCATCCCCTCCCCCCTCTCTCCGCCGGACGCTGCCGGCACCACCGCCCCGAACGAAGCCAAAACCCCGAACCCCACCCGTCGCGGCCCTCGAGCCGCGAGCGAACGCCGCAGCAAAGTGCCAGCACACGCTCGCCGGGTCAACGGCGGCCTCAGATCCGGGATCCCGCGGACCGACTCGCGGGCCTCAGCGGGTCGCTGGCGGCGCGGCCGGCGGCACGTGCTGCGGTGGCGAGTCCCTCACACGGGTTCGTTTGCGAGTCCCACAACCGGCGAGTCCCCAATGCATTTCTTCGGATCGACTGCGGCCGCAGCTGGGGCTCGGCTTGGAGTCACCTCTGCGCGGCGCGTGGGTTGTTACATCATGCTTTCTGATGCTTACAGCATTGTGCATGCTCGCAGGCATGGTCGTCAGGAGTTCAACTGCCGCTCGCGAGTCCGCCGCGATGGTTCGCACGCAGGTGCAGCTGTCAGCGGAGTTGGCGGAGGCGGTCAAACGGAGGGCGGAGGCGGAAAAGGTATCCGTCGCCGAGATCATCAGGCGGGCGCTCGACGGTGCGCTGACTCAGGGGGCGCCACTCGACCAGGCCCGCGTGCGCGCGCGCGCGGCGGCCGCCGCCGGCACCTTTGGATCCGGGGTGGCAGAGATCTCGTCGCGCCATGATGAGTTCCTGGCTGAGGCCTTCGAGCCGTGACCGATCCGGTCTTTGCCGACACCTCGGCGCTCTACGCCGTGTTGGATCGCGACGACGCCAACCACAGGGCGGCCGGTGACCATTGGCGCGAGCTGATGGCTGGCGACTCGCTCGTGGTCGTCTCCAATTACGTGATCGTGGAAGCGCTCGCCTTGGTGCAGCGCCGGCTGGGCACACCGGCCATCCACGCCTTATCACTACTGTTTCGAATTGCTCCCGTCGCCTGGGCTCGTTCGCGAAATCACAGGCTTTGTCGCTCGTCGGTCGCTTGCCACCAGCAAGCTCCCTCCTCGCTTCGCGCCTGTGATTCCGCGCCCTTCGCCAGGCTCGGTCCGCAATCCGAAACAGTAGTGTTATGTAACGTCGTGCTCCCCGCGCTGAAGCTCGAGGTCATCGACGCGGAGTTGCACGCACGAGCGATGGCCGCCTTCCTCACGTCTAGCCCGCGGCGGTTCTCGTTCGTCGACTGCAGCAGCTTCGAGCTGATGCGCTCGCTCGGCCTCAGCCACGTCTTCGCCTTCGACCCCCATTTCGTTGAGCAGGGGTTCCGGCTGCTGGCGACGGCCTAATCTCTCGCTCCATGGTTCACGGGGGCCCGTCACTAACCCATCCACCAAAGCGAGGGAGGTCCAGTCTTGGGTGACGGGGAGCGGCGCGAGGCTGCGCGCTCCGGGCTACTCGGAGGGCCAAGTCGCTACTCGGAGGGCCACGTCAGGGTGACGAACCCCTCGCGCTCGGCAGCGTCGGCGAGCTGCCGGTCGAGGCACACGAACTCGAGCGAGGAAGGATCGCCCTCGCTCACGATCAGCGCCGCGGCGAGCTGGACGGCGTCTGCCGCGCGCAGGGCGTGGCGCGCGAGGAGCTGCGCCGCTCGTGGAACCACGTGCAGCACGGCCGTCACCTCATCCCAGCCGCGGCAGAGCGCGTCGAGCCGCGCGAGCAGCAGTCGCCGCTCAGCCGCGCTAATCAGTTGTTGCCGCGCCCGGCGCTCGATGGCCCCCGCCAGCTCAACCCGGCTCAGCGCCCAGGTGACGACCTGAGCGTCCTCGCGGAGCCAGGCCTGCGCCAACTCGGAGCCGGCCTCCTGCACTAGCAGGGGCACCAGCGCGGAGGTATCCCAATACCTCATACGCGGTCGCCCCGCTCCTCGTCGAGCGCCGCGGCGATCCGCGCGGCCGGAAGCGCTGGAAGCGGTTCGTTGGCCAGGGCCGGCGACGGTCCACGGCCCGGCCGAAGCAGACCGTCTCGGATCAGCCGATTTCGCCGCTCGTTCACCCGCAGCGGGGTGCCCTCGAGGCGCAGCAGGCGCGCCACCGCCACACCGCGCTGCACGACTTGGATCTCGGCGCCGCCCCGCACCTGGCGCAGGTATTCGGAGAGATGGGCCTTCAGCTCAGAGACCGAAACGGACTTTGCCATATGACCAAATTAGTCCGTCTGTAGGCCGTGGTCAACGAGCCGACTGCGGGACAAGGCCCGCGGTTAAGACGCGCGCCTCGCCCACGCGCACTCCCACCGGTAGCCCGTCGCGGCCCTCGATGCGTTCCAGGGAGTGCTGCAACCCGAGAGGCTTGCGCCAAAGCGCGCTTGTTTTCGGTCTAGCGCGCGGCGCTGAGCGACCCGCTCTCCCCCGTGCCATAGCGCTGGAGGAGGGCCGCGAGCAGGACGTCATGCTGCTGCAGCACGCGGGCCTGCCACACGGGGTCGGCTGGATTGAAGAGCTCCATGAACCACCGGGCCACGGTGTCCCTGGCTTGATCGGTGGCGTAGCCGTGGTGCGACCCTTGGTTCTCCAGCACCATGATCGCGAGCGTCTGCAGCTTGCGCGGGAGCGACGCGCCGAGCGTCCCGTGTTCGACGCCGAGCAAGGCGAACTTCCCCCGCTGCTCAGTGGTGAGTAACGCGTACGGAGGCGCTCCAACCCGCGTTTACGGCCCTGAAGGGCTGCGTTCGCTGAGGGGGTGAGGCCTTTTGCCGCATGCGCGCGCAACCAGGCGGTCGGGGTGAGGGCGAGGGGCCATCCCCCCTCAACGCTCAGCGCAACACCTCGCTGCGGCCGTCGGCGTGGACGATCACGGTGGCGCCCGCCAGGTCGATGCGGTAGCTCGGGTGGAAGCGCGCTTGGCCGTAGCGTGCGGCCCAGACGCGATGCACGGTGGCTGCGGCCAGGCGCGTGCGCAGGCTCCAGATGACCCCGCGCAAGCCCTTGGGCGCCGACTTCAGCAGGGCGGCGCGGGCGCGGGCGACGGCCTCGGCCTCGCCGAGGCCGGGATAGAGCACACCTCCGTCCGACCAGGTGGCCTCGTTCAGCGTGCCCGACTGCCGATCGAGCTCGATCACGACCTCGGCGCGCGAGGGCTCGCCCGGACGCTCGCGCGGCCCGAGGGCCAGCAGCACATAGGCGCGATCGCGGTCGACATCGGTGACCTCGAAGCGACGCAGCCGCTCGGCCCGGTCGAAGCGCTCCATGAAGGCGGCGTCGGCGCTCAACGCCGCCGGCAGCGACGCGCGCAGCGTGGCCACCACGAGGCGCAGTGGCCGCTCCTCGGTCGCGTCGCGCCGCCAACGGGGAGCCAGCAAACCACTGCTGCGCTGCATGCGCGCGGCCAGCGACGCGACCCAGTCCTGACCCGTCCCCGCCGACCCCTCCTCCCCCGCGGCCTGAGCCAGCAACGCTAGGCCCTCGCGCACCTCCGCGCGCGCGATGCGGAGCTGGTCACGCTGCCAGCGCTGGGCGAAGCGCGAGCTCGCCGAGATCGCGCCGCCCAGCGGGGGCTCGTTGACGCTCCAGTGCACCCCCGCCACCGGCCGATACTCGTCGCGGAAGAAGGCCGCCGTCTGGAACACGTTGTAGCCCAGCCCGCTGAGGCGCGGGTCGTTGAGCCACACCCCACGCAGCTCGACTGGGCGAATGCGGAAGGGGTCGCTGGCGTCGAAGGGCTTGGCGTCGACGACGAAGCCCCGCACCACCTTCCAGGCCAGGTCACCGCCCGTCGGCACCAGCGCGGGCACGTGCTGACCGCCCGGTGGTACGTAGTCCATCCAGTGCACGACGCGCCGGATCGCCTCGAGCTGATCGACATCGCCGGAGGCCTCGAAGTGATAGCGGCGCAGCGGCCGCGTCTCGGCGTTCAGCGCCTCGGCCAGCTCCAGCGCACTCAGCTCCTCGCCGGCGACGCCGCGATGGTAGGCGGCGTAGAGATCCTGCTGCGAGCGCGTGTAGCTCGGATCGAGGAAACGCAGGGTCATGCGGGCGGCCGCGGCCCCCGTGAGGTGCGCCGCGGCGGCGGTGTCGCGGGGGAAGAGATCGCTCCCGCCCTCGCTGCCGAGCTGCAGCGTGTAGCCGGCCGAGAGGCGATCGAAGCCGCGCTTGAGAAAGGCGTTGCGCTGGGTCGCGGCGAAGACCTCGTCGCGCAGATCGCCGTCGATCAGCGCCCAGCCCTCCGCCTGCAGCACGAGGTTCCACGAGCCCTTGAGGTGGTTGACGGTGACCTGACCGCTGGCCTTGGCGACGCGCAGGCTCTCGACGTTGTTCAGCGGCGACAGGGCGATGCGGCCGCCCCAGAAGGGCTGCGAGCGCTGCACCAGCTCGTTCCACAGGCGCTTGGCGGCGGCGGGACGCAGGTCGGCGATCATCCCGGCGTAGTGCAGGACCACGACCTCGCCGTCGCCGTCCACGGGCCCGGCGAAGGCCCCGCCCGCGCCGTAGGCCTCGTAGAGCCCGGCCGGCTCGGGCGTCTCGGCGGCCGAGAGACCGAAGAGCTGGGCCCCGCAGAGATAGGGGTTGCGGTGCTCCGGCTGGCAGTACCAGCCGAGCTGGCGGTCGGCCGTCGCGTTGCGATAGACGTCCCAGTTGTTGCCCCAGCTGTCGACGCCGACGAAGGCCAGCGGGTACTGCGCGTTGTCGATGAAGCCCGAGCCGTTGTCGCTCGGCGCGGGCAACATCGTCGCGAGCTGGCCGGTGGCCGAAGCGTAGGCCTAGTTGATGCCGAGGGTCTCCATGCCGAAGCCACGCCAGGTGTAGGGGATGCGCGCGCCGTGATCGTCGTAGCCGTGCGAGACGGCCCCATCGATCAGCAGCGAGCCCCAGTCGATGTTCGCGAGCATCGAGGTGATCGCGGGGAGCTGACCCTGCGGGTCGCCGATCAGCTGCAGCGCGGTGATCAGGTCCAGAGCCGCGTAGGCCGTGTCCCCGGTGGACCACTCGCTACCGGCGGCGCCGTAGCGCGGCGGCACGGCGTTGGCGCCGCCGTTCTCGGTGAAGTGGGGCCAGATGGTGTTGGCGCCGGTCGGACCGCGCGGCACCACGCGGAGCAGCGTGTCGGCGATCTTGGTGATGATGGCCACCGCCTGCGCCTGCGCCAGGTAGCCCTTGCGGTAGGCGTAGTAGACGATCTTCGCAGTCTTGGCCGTGGCGGGCACGCTCTCCATGCTGTCGCCGCCGCCGTACTGCGCCGGCAGGCGTCCGTCCCGGCTCTTGTCCTTGACCATGCCCGTGGCGGGGTTGTAGTTCGCCATCAGCCAGGCGTAGCTCCAGAGGAAGGCCTCCTCCTCCGCGGGCAGCGCCGGCACGCGCGTCACGAGCTGCACGCTGTCGACGCTCACCGCATCACCGGGCTGCGCGCGGTCGACGACCCACAGGAGCTGCTCCACCGCTCCAAGCGCCGCGGGATCGACCGCCGCAGTGAACACCTTGGGGTAGGTCTGCGCGGCCAGCGGAAAGGACCAGCTCGCGCGCACGGCTCCGCTCGTGCTCTTGGCCTCCAGGCGCAGGATCAGGTCGCTATTGCCGGTCAGCGAGCTCGCGCTCTTGACCGCCACGCGGAGACCTACCACCTGCCCCTGGTAGGCCGAAGCGACGTGCGGGCCGAAGATCGCGCGGAAGTCGAGCGGGACGTCGTCGTCGTTCTGGCGAATCAGCGCGTACCACATGCCGCCCCAGGTCCACTGCGCCCCCGGGGCCTTGCTCACCACCTCCGCGCGATAGGCCGAGGCACCATCGCGGCCGTAGCGGATATCGCCGGCGTTGAGCACGCCGCGGTCACCGCCCATCGCATTGAAGTACCAGCCGGCCGGCAGCGGGGCCGGCAGCGGCGTATCGTGCTCGTCGACCAAGGCGTGGTAGTCGACGAAGGCGCTCGGCTGCGCCGCCGCCACGCCCAGGCCCCAGCGTGGCGCCGCACCCAACGCCACCACCACCACCACCAGAACCCGCCCGATCACCCCACGCCAGCTTCCGCGCCTCATCACTTCCCCCGTTCTTGATCTGCCCTGTCAACCGCTCCGACCCACCGCCACCGCTGGGGCGACGGAAGGCCCCTCGACCCGCGTCGCCGGTCCGCCAGACCAAACCGGAGCCCCGGCCCCCAGGTAACGCCGCAGTCGGAAGAATGGACGAACCAGGCCGCCGAGAGCGGGGCCGGCGCCCGGAGCGGCCGCCACGCCCGGAGCCGCCACTTCTCGAAGGCCGCGCGCTATGTCACGCTGGAGATCCAAGATGGCGCTCGAGTGCTGGACGAAGCTAAGGACCCGCTCGAAAATAACTCGATCAACTGGGCGTTGAGGCGCCCGCCGGGCAAGGCGCAGCGACGAAGGAATACTGTTGGTATTGCGAGGAGCTGCAACGCAGCCCGGCGGGATGGATCGACGGCCAGATGGATGAGTTATTTCCGAGCGGGTCCTAAACCGCGCGGACGCGCGTGTCCGCGCCCACCCAGGAGTCCGCGATGCTCAGGTCGGGTCCTACATGTGGCGCGGCGGCCGGATCCCCTCCGCGGCGCAAAACCGGTTGGAGCCGTCTACCCTACAGTCCCGTCCAGGGCTGTCCCGCGGTGTTGTGCCTGTTGGGGCTGCTGGCCACAGCGGGCGGCTGCGCCAGTCGCGCTCCAACCGGCACCCGGGTCGACGCCGAGTCGAGGTTGCGCTTCGGCGACTCGGGCACCTCCCCGCTGCGCGACGCCACCGCCGCCGACTCGCGCGCGAACAAGGAGGAGCGGGACGCCGGTCGCGGCGGCGGCGACGGACGCGGAGCAGACGCCACCGCCCCGGAGCCGCGCGATGCCCTCGGACTGCCGACGAGCAGACGCCAGGCGGTGCCGCTCCAGATCGCCGCCGACAGCTCGGGCATCGCCGCGCTCGGCTTCCCCCACAGCGAGCAGGACGACCTGCGCGCGCAATCGGTCTTCACGGCCACAGGGAACACGCAGGTGCTCTCCGTGGTGCTCGTGGCCGTCGATCCGGCTCGGCGCTACCGCGTCGCCGGCAGCTTCCGCTCTGTCGGCGCCGAGGCGTCGACGCTCTACCTGGGCCTCGCCCCCTACACCGCCGAGCCGCGCTTCATCAGCGTCGAGCAAGCCGAACGCCTCGGAGAGGCCGCCACGATCGCGGCCTTCGCCCCGACGAACCTGAGCACCACCGCGGCACTGACCGGCTGGGGCAACGGCGGCCCCGCCTATGCGCGACAGCTCGGCTTCTACTTCGATGGCCGGACGGATCACCTGCCGGACGCGGTCTGGGGCCATCAGCCGAGCACCACCGAGGACGCCTATTCGACCAACCCCGCCTTCGGTGCCTTCAGCACCGCCCAGGGCCAGACCATCGCGCTCAACGCCGCGCTGCCCGCGACGATCAGCGGGCGCATCGCAGCGGGCACGACGCGCGTGATGAACCACACGAGCGGCGGCACCTATCTTTATACCGCCGCGGCCGGCGTCATCGTTCCGACCGTCTGGACGCGCTACGAGGGCGAGATCACCGGGACGGCCTTCAACGGCGGCGCGAAGGTCTTTCGCCCCACGACCGCCTACGTCCGGATCTCGCTGCTCCTGAATTATCAGCAAGGCACGACCGCTCGCCTGCACTTCACCGACCTCTCGCTCGTCGCCCTCGACTAGGCCCAAAACAAGCGCGTCCCGCGCTCGTTCTGGGCCTAGATATTTCTCAGGGGGCTTTCGCAAAGCCTCCTCGTCGCGGGGAGTGAATCCCCGCGACTTCACCCCACAACGCTCGCCTTTCGGCTCGTCTAGCCCGAAAACAAACGGCTCGCGCCAAAGCGCGCTTGTTTTCGGCCTAGGGTGGGGCGCCGGATCGCGCGAAGCGTGCAAGCGTGCTGTGAGTCTGGACGTCGATTCGCGGTCCGTGATAGCGTCACGCGTCGCCTTCGATCCTGCTGTTGTATTCGCGCCGCGGCACGGCCCGCGGAAGGGTGTACGTCACGGCGACATCGCTCAGCGGGGGCGTAGCGGCGCGATTGAGCGCTGTGCTCCGGCGGGAGGTCCGACGAGGTGAACGCAACTCTGGCGTCACAGTCTTCCAAGGCGTGTCCCTTCGAGGCGTGTCTCGGCGTCGGCGTTAGGCCCAGCGTTAGGCCCAGCGTGCGGCGGCCCCGAGCCCTTCCCGGCACGTGCATCGGGCTGCTCGCGCTGCTCTTAGTGAGCGGCGTCCTCGAGCTCAGCCAGGCCGCCGCTGCGGCGCCGGAAGCGCCACCGCCAGCGCCCCTCGCCCTCTCACGCGCAGGGTCCGTGAGCCACGGAGCAGCTCAGCCACTCGCAGCGCCTGTGCGGGTCGCACCAGGTGTGCCGGTCGCACCAGGTGTGCCGGCGGCGCCGGGGCGTCCGTCGTCCTGGCGCGAGCCGGCCACGCGGCAGATCCGCAGCACCGGTTGGCGACGATAGAGCCGGCTCAACCGGCGACGACGGCGCCGGCGCGAGCGGCGCAGAGGGGCCCAGTGCAGCAGCGGCAAGCCAGACCGGCGCTGCAGCGCCCCCGCCGGGGACGCTGCAGCGGGGCGCCCGTGTCGAGTTCGACGGACGGCTCGTCCAGGGCCAGACGGCCAAGTCGGGCGCCATTTATTTATTCGCGCGCAAGCGCAGCGAGCTTCGCAGCATGATCGTGGAGCGCACAGAGTATCGCACCGAGATCCTCCAAACCGTGTACCCCGAGCGCCCCTAGATGGATTCAGTCACACCGGCCGTCGAGGTCTTCGTCTTCCTGGGAGACCGCTTTCTCGGCTCCCGTTGCTTTCAACAGTCGACGATCACCATCGGCAGTGACGCCGAGTCCACGCTGCGTCTGCGCGACGCCAAGGTCGAGGCGCGCCACGCCGTCCTTCGTCTCGAGGGCGGCCATCTGGTGATCGCCAGCAACACCAGCAAGAACGCCGTGCTGGTCAATGGCGAAGCCATCGATCTCCGCCGCGTCGGCGCGCAGGACGAGGTCCGACTTGGACCGTTTCGCCTCAAGGTCTCGCTGCTGGGGGGTTCTCAGACCGGCTCGTTCGGGGCCACCAGCGCCAGCGTGGGCGTACGCCACGAGGTCGATGAGGAAGCGGCGACGCGCGTGCGGCACCTGGGTCCGCTCGAGAGCGGCGTCTTACGCGGGCCAGCGCGCGCCACCCCACACCCTCAAGCCACCCCACACCCTCAGGCCCAGCCGCGCGGCGGGGCGATCCCGTCACCACACCGCGCGCCAAGCCGGCGGCGGCGGCCCGCCAGTCGGGTGCCCGCTCCTCAGCGGCGGCGCAGGCCGACGCGGCGCTCGGCGCCGACCGACTTGAACCCGCGGCCGGCCCAGCTTACGCGGTCTCCTGGCCGGACACGGTCCCCGACGCTCCCCTGGTGGCCCCTCAGCCCGCACGGCGGTCCACGGGGTCGGCAGCGCCCCTCCCGGGCGGCCCTGATCAGCTCTGGCCACCGCCTACCGAGGCAACCGCGAGCGAAGGCGACCCCACCGCGGGCGCGGGCGATGCGGACGACGAGGAGGATGAACCCTTCGTCGAGCCTTTCTCGCTGCTCGAGAACGTCGTCCGCGAGCGCTTCACCACTCCCGTGGCCACCGAACATGTCACGAGCGCCGAGGTCATCCGCTACCGCGATGGGCAGCTCTTGGACGTGGTCGCCGCCCAACCGGGCGGGAATGTGTTCCTCGATTCCGACGGGTTCCGGCTGCTGAGCGTCAGCGGCGACGGACAGGCGATCCTCTTCTTCCGCCGCGATTTCGGCGGCACGGTCGTGCGCGGCGGCAAGGCCTACCCGCTGGGGCGCCTCGCGCAGGACGGGCTGCTCGTCGACGCCAAGCGCGAGCACTACGCGATCCAGCTCCACGAGGGTGACTACGCCCAGGTCGTGCGCGCGGATGGCGGTCATCTCGTACGCTTCGTGCGCGCGCCTCAGGTCCCGCGACCGCGCCGCGGGAGCACCGTGAGCTGGAGCGGGGTGCAGGTCTTCGCCGCGAGCATCGCTATCCATTTCCTCACGATGGTCCTCGTGGGTTTCGCCTCGCCCGAGTCCAGCATGGCCGTCGAGAGCGACGTCGAGCGCTTCGCCAAGGTCTCGCTGAAGGATCTCGAACTGGAGAAGCAGGCGGAGCCGCCCAAGCCGGAGGAGCCGCCTCCGCCGGCGCAAGACAACGCGCCGGCGCCGCCCCCCAAGGCCGAACCGCGCGTCCGTCAGCGCGTCGTCTCGCGTCCCGGACCGACGACCCCGCAGCCGCGGGCCCAGGTGCAACAGCAACGACAGGTGGCTAGCGTGCTCAGCGCGCTCGAGAACATCCGCCCCAGCGGGGGCCCCGGTCGCGCCGACCTGACGTCGTTGGTCACCAACATCGCCGCGGTCCGCGTCCCCGGCGGCGCCGGCGCGAGCTTCAAGGTTTCGGGCGTAATCGGCAAGATCCCGGGCGGCGGCATCCGGCTCGCCGGTGGCCTCGGCGGCGGTGGCGGCCGAGAGACGCGCGGCGGATCACAGCTGCTCGCGGGCAGCGGGGTCGGTTCAATCCAGGCCTTGGCCGG
The DNA here is from genome assembly GCA_016702545.1 of Pseudomonadota bacterium. Classification (GTDB taxonomy): domain Bacteria; phylum Myxococcota_A; class Polyangia; genus JADJTL01. The sequence goes on from JADJDT010000015.1 coordinate 30,189, forward strand.
GACCGGCACCCGCGTGCGAGGCACCGCGGCGCGCGCGCCGACCCGCGCCATCGGTGCCACGGGCGGCTTCCTCTCCCGCGAGGCCATTCAGCGGGTGGTCAGCGAGCACATGGCGTCGATCCAGGCCTGCTACGAGCGCCAGCTGCTGGTCAATCGCGGCCTGGCCGGCAAGATCGTCTTCGACTGGGTGATCAATCCCTCGGGCGGCGTCGACACGGCGCGCCAGATCTCCTCGTCGCTGGCGGACTTCACGGTTTCGACCTGCATCCTCAGCCAGATCCGCAGCTGGCGCTTTCCGCAGCCCGTCGGCGGCTCGGTCACCGTACGCTATCCCTTCGTCTTCCGCGTGCAAGGATTCTGACCATGAACGTGGCCCGCGCCGCCGCTTGTTCTCCGCCCCGACGGGAGCCCCACGGGCGTTGCCGGGACCCCCACGGGCGTCGCCGGGGCCCCCACTGGCGCTGCCGGGATCCCCACTGGCGTCGCCTGGGCCCCCGCGGGCGTTGCCTCATGCAAGCGCTGGCCCTGGCCGCGTGCCTCGCACCGCCAGGCGCGGGCCTCCGCTCGGCCGCCGCCAAGAAGCGCGTGCTGTGGGAGGAGACCGACAAGCTGCCGGCCGTGCAGAATCGGCGCTATCGCCTCCAGCACGAGTTCGACGCCACCGTCGGCACGCTGCCCGCCGATCCCTACACCAAGGGTCTGACGCTGAGCGCCGGCTACGGCTGGCACCTCAACGACCTGTGGGCGATTGAAGCCCGCGGGCACTGGGTGATGAACTTCAATAGCGCCTTGCGCGACAAGCTCGAGGGCAACTTCGGCACGGACGCTGACCGCTTCGACAAGATCAAGTTCTTTGGTCAGCTCGGCGGGCTCTTCAAGCCGCTCTACGGCAAGCTCTCCTTCCTCAACGACCAACAGGTCTACGGCGAGGTCTTCCTCTCGCTGCACGCCGTGGTCGCCCAGATGGACGGCGGCGGCGGCTCGGCCGACGACCCGGTCGGTCGTGGCCAACGGCTGGCGTTCGGCGCGTCGCCCGGCTTCGGCGTGCGGGGCTTCCTCAGCGAGCACTGGTCGCTGCGCCTCGACATCAACTGGCTCGTGCTCTTCGCCGAGACCGGTGAAACCCATCTGCCCCTGCTGCTGACGCTCAGCCTCGCCGGGACCACGCGGAGCGACTCATGAAGCGGCCCCCGCCTGCTCGCGCCTCGCGCCTATCCCCAGGTCCTTGGCTCGGCGCGGTCGCGCTGCTGCTGCTGCTGCCGCGGCCGGCTCTCGGCGATCCCGCCACCGCCCAGGGTGGCGAGCTCTACTCGATCGAGAAACGCCGGTTGATGGGCCACCACGAGCTCTCCATCGGCGTCGCTGCGCTGCCGATGGATGCCTTCGGCAAGGGCATCGCGCTGCAGGGCGGCTACAGCTATCACTTCAACCACCTGGTCGGCTGGGAGATCATCGGCGGGGCCTACTCGTTCGTGCTCAGCACCGGCTTGCGCGAAGACCTTCGCACGCGCTTCGATGCCGAACCCGAGCGCGAGGGCGAAATCAAGGCCCTGCTCCACTCCAACGTCGTGATCAAGCCGCTCTACGGCAAGCTGGCCTTCCTCAACGACTCGCTGCTCGCCGCGGAGCTGGCCTTCAGCGCTGGCCCGACCGTCGGGCTCTTCGACGATGGCTCGCGCCCCGTGGGCCTCAACGCCGGCGTCGGGCTGCGCCTCTTTCTCGGCCCTTACTTCTCGCTGCGGGTCGACGTGCGCGACTACGCCTTCGTCGCCAGCCTCGGCGACATACGCAACCACCTCTACCTCTCGCTCGGCCTCGGGTTGACCTTCGGCTTCGCCGACGCCGACGAGGAGGAGTAAGGCATGCGGCACGTCACCCGCCACCGCGGCCGGCGCCGCTTCCGCTTGGGCCTCACGATCCTCGCGCTCGTGGGCGCGGCCTCGGCGTTCGCGCCCCCACCGGCACGCGCGGCCACACCTCCCGCAAAGGGCAGCACGACCGCGGTGGTCCCGCCGGCGCGCTGGTTCGCGCGCTGCAAGGAGGCCGACGCCACCGGCCAGTACGCTCAGGCCGCGGATTTCTGCTCGCGCTTTCTCAAGACCGCCGGAAAGTCCGCCGAGAAATACGAAAGCGCGCAGTTCTTCCTCGCCAACGCGCTCGACCGGCTCGGACTGCACCACGGCGCCGTGGAGTATTACTTCCAGGTCGCCAATACGCGCCGTACCCCTGAGCTGCTGCCCCGCGCCGTGCGGGCACTCGAGCAGCTCTACCTCTCGCGCCCGATCGACGAGGACATGATCCTTCGCGATTTGATCGGCGAGACCGACTTCGGCGAGCTGCCCGACGAGCTCAACGACTTCGTCCACTACTGGCAGGGGCTGACCAACCTCTTCCGCGGGCTCGACGAGTGGGCCAACGAGCGCTTCACGCGGCTCAATCGCCGCGGCTACTACTACTATCTGGCGATCTACGCGTCCGGCGTGCGGCTCCTGCACACCGATCCCGTGGCCCAGCAGCGCTTCGCCGTGCGCTCGTTCGCCGACCTCTTCGGGGCCCCCGACCTCGCGGCCGCGCTCGAATCGCTGCGGCGTCGCGGTGAAAGCGACGCCAAGCTCACGCTCGCGCTCAAGGCGTTGATCAACGACGACGGCGCGATCGACGTGCGCTTCGAGCGCCTACCGCAGGGCTGGGAGGTCGAGCTCGCGCTGCTGGCCTTCGGCCGCGTGGCCGCCGAAACTGACGTGCTGCTGCAGCGCGCCAGGCAAACCGACGAGGATGAGCTCGGCCGGCCCTTCGCCTACGAGGTCGAGGTCGGCGGGATTCCGATCTACCGCCACGCGCCGCGCTTCGAGGACCGCGTCGACCTGATTCGCGCGGTGGCCGCGCGGCCGCGCGCCGTGCGCAAACTGCGCGGCTTGGCGCTGCACTCGCTCTCCCGCCTGCTTTACGAGCAACAGCGCTATTCGGCCGCCTACGACACGCTGTTGCAGGTGCCGCCGGGCACGGAGCTCAGCTCCGAGATCCTGCTCGAGCGCGCCTGGGCGAAGTACCGCGCCGGCGACCCGCACCGCGCGATGGGGCTGCTCTATGCGCTCGATGCGCCGATCTACCGCGGCCTCTTCGCCCCCGAGAAGTTCGTGCTGCGCGGCTTGCTCTACCGTCGCTTCTGTCACTTTCGCGCGGCGAAGCTCGCCGCCCGTCGCTTCCGCGTCGAGTATGACCAGGCGCTGCAGCAGATCCGCGATGGGGTCCCGTTGACCCAGATCAGAGCGGTGCGTGAAGCGGCGCTGCGGCGCGGCGAGACGCGACGGCGCTACATCTTCGGTCGGACCCTGCGCACCGAGCTCAAGCGGATCGAGGGCTACCGCGAGGCCTGGCAGGCCGGGGGCCTCTACGCCGCGCTGCGTCACGTCTACCAGCAGAAGCTGGAGCAGGTGCGCGCCGAGCTGGCCCACGACCTCGAGGCCAGCACCCGCGCCGTGGCCGAGGACATGCTCGCCACCCAGGAGCAGGTCAATCTGCTCGAGTACGAGGTCGCGCAGGCGCTCTTCGAGCGCGTCAGCGAGGGCGCCGGCGCCGCGGTGCTGCGCAAGCGCACACCGCCCGTGCCCAGCTCGTCGGCACGCGTCTACTACCGCTTCATGGAAGAGTACTGGACCGATGAGCTGCCGTTCTACAAGTTCAACATCGAGGATCGCTGTGTCGAATGAGCGCCCCCTCGGCCCCTCCGCGCATCCGGAGCGCCTCGTGATCCCGTCGGCCACCGCCACCCCCCGGGGCTTGGCCACAGGCGCCGCCGCGCCCGCCCTGCGGCGGCTGTGCCGCGGGGGGCTGCTCGCCCTGGCGCTCGCGGGCTGCGCCACGCCGCCGCGTCGCCCCGGCGTGGACGACGACGTCGCGCGGCTGCAGCGGGACATCGGTAAGGTGCGCTTCGCCCTGCGCACGACGAAGACCTTGATCACCCGCGCGCGCGGGGCCCGCTATCTGCCAGATCTCTTCAACCGCCTGGCGGAGCTCTACGTCGAGCAGGCGCGCTACCAGTATCAGCTCGTGCTGGTGCAGACGCGCGACAAGAACACCGGCGGCGTTGTCTCGGTTCAGACGCGCTTGCTGAAGAACCAGGCGATCGCGACCTACCGTCGGCTCTTGGCGCTCTATCCCGACTACCCCGACGCCGACAAGGTCCTGTTCTACATGGCGCACGAGATGCGCGAGCTGGGCGACTACGAGCAGATGCTGCGCACCTACCAGGACCTCGCGGACAAGTACCCCAAGAGCGAGTACCGCCTCGAGGGGCTGCTGGTGATGGGCGATTACTACTTCGACCGCGCGCAACTCGACGATGCCGAGAAATACTACCGCATGGTGCTGGAGGGCCCGGAGACGCGCGTCCACGCCATGGCGCGGTACAAGCTCGGTTGGTGCCGCATCAATCGCGCCGACTTCAAGGGCGCGCTGACGCTCTTCGAGGGCTCGATCCGCGCGGCGCAGACCTTCTTCGCCAATAAGACGACGCAGACCTCCGCGGGCGGCAAGATCGACCTGCGGCGCGAGGCGCTGGTCGACTCGGTGTTCTGCTACACCGAGGTCTACAAGCCAGACAAGGCGCTCGACTACTTCCGTCAGCGCGCCGACACCAAGACGACCTATCTCGCCGCGCTGGACAAGCTCGGCAACCGCTACTACGTGCGCCAGGACTGGGCCTCGGCGGCGATGGTCTATCGCGAGATCCTGACGCTCAGCGGCGATCTCGAGGATGCCGTCGAGTACGCCAATCGCCTCTACGAGTCGGTGACCAACGGCAAGCTCTATCGCGAGGGCGCGCGCGATGTCGAAGCGCTGGTGAGCGTGATCCGGCGCCGCTACTACAACGCGGCCCTGGCGGAGAAGGAGCGCGTCCAGCTCTACCGCGCCTTCGAGGGCTATACGCGCTACATCGCGACCCAGATGCAGCAGCTCGCCGCAGAGAAGAAGGACGAGGAGCTCTACCTGCAGGCCGCGCGGGCCAACGAGGGCTACCTCGCGTTCTTCGAGGCCGACAAGCACGCCGCGTCGATCCGCGGCAACCTCGCCGATGCGCTCTATAGCGCCAAGCGCCAGCTGGCCGCCGGGCGCGAGTACGAGCGCTCCGCCGCCACGCAGCGCGGCGACGAGCGCAAGGCCTCGATCTACACCGCCGTCGTCGCCTACTTCGACGCGCTCAAGGGCACAGAGAAGCTGACCCGCCTGGACGTCGAGCAGGCGCGAGCGGGTCTGCGTCGCGCGGGTGAGCTCTACCTGCGCGAGTTTCCGCGCGCGGACAACGCCCGCGAGGTCAAGTTCAACATCGCCCGCACCTTCTACGACGCGGGTGAGTTCAATCAGGCGATCCGCCTGTTCACCGCCTTCGTCGACGAGTACACACGCTCGCGCGAGGCCACGGTGGCCGCGCACCTGGTGCTCGACTGCTACCGCAACCAGGAGGACTTCGAGGGCCTGATCGTCACCGGCAAGCGCCTGCAGCGCCTCGCCGACCTGGGCGACGCCACGTTTCGTGGCGAGATCGCCGCGATCGTCCAGGGCGCGGAGGAGAACCTGCTGCGCGCCGAGACGATCAAGGCCGGCGAGGAGCGCGGCGACAGCGAGGGCACCGACCAGCTCGAGCAAATCGCCGAGACGTACAAGGGCACGACGCTGGGAAAGAAGGCGCTGCTCAACGCCTTCGTCGCCGCCCGCAACTCACGCGACCCGGAGAAGGTCTTCGACGTCGGCGAGAAGCTGCGCCGCGCCTATCCCAACGCGGAAGAGCTGCCCGACGTGCTGTCGACGATGGGCAAGATCGCGCTCGACTCGCTGCAGTTCTCACGAGGCGTGAGCTACGTCGAGGCCGCCGCGCGTTTCCGCCAAGGTCAGGCGGCGGTCGATCTCTACCTCGCCGCCGGTCAAATCCGAGCCGGTCTCGGCGATCGCAGCCGCGCCGAGCAGAGCCTCAACGTCTTGCTGCGTCTGCCCGTCTCCCCGGCCCAGAAGGCCGAGCTCGCGATCCGCATCGCCCGCCTGCACGTCGAGGCCAGCGATTGGGGCAGCGTGGTCGGGCTGCTGCAACGCGCCCAGGGAGCGGGGGCGGCCTCGCCGCAGCTGTCCTATTTGCTGGGCTACGCCCTCTTTCGCCAGGATCAGCTCGCGCCGGCGCAGCAGCAGCTGCAGGATGCGGCGGTCAACGGCAGCGGTGGCAGCGACGCCGACCGCGAGGCCGCGGCGGCCGCCCAGCTCTACCTCGGCGAGATCACCTACAAGGCCTTCGAGGCCGCGCAGCTCAGCAGCGACCTGAGCCAGCTCGGCGCGACCCTGCAGCAGAAGCTCGGCTTGATGGCACAAGCCCGGCAGGCCTATACGGGCGTCGGCGCGCTCGGCAGCGGTACCTGGACCGTGGCGGCCCTCGGCCGGCTGGCGGCCGTCGACGAGACGGCGGCGCTGGCGCTCCGTGGGCTCGCGCTTCCGCCCGACCTGCCGCCGGACGCGGCCAAGCAGGTGCGCGAGGCGCTCGCCGCGCAGGCGGCACCGCTCGAGGCCGAGGCCAAGCAGGCCATCGAGCAGTGCGCGGCGGCCGCGCGACGCCTCAGGGTGCTCTCACCCGTGGCTCAGGCCTGTCTCGCCGGTCGTGCGCCGACCGGGGATCCGCAGACCAAGTCCTTCGCCGTGTCCGCGCAGCAGGTCACACCCAGCGGCAGCCGCGAGCTGCAGCTCAAGCTCGCCCAACAGTCGAACGACCTGGCGACGATCGAGCAGCTCGGCACGCTCTATCTCGGCGCCGGAGACCCCTATATGGCCCGGATGATCTTCTCCAAGGGCCTCGAGCTGCGCGAGACCGCCTCGCTGCTCAACCTGCTGGCGGCGGCCCAAGCCCGGCTAGGGGACGCCCAGGAGGCCTATGCGCTGCTCTCCAAGGCGCTGAAGCTCGATCCGAGTCACCGTGCGGCGCGGGTCAATCGCGCGGCGCTGCTGCTGACCTTCGGCTACAAGAGCGACGCCCAGGTCGACCTGCGGGCCGTTCCCAACCTCGGGGCGCTGAGCGACAGCGACCCGGCCCTCATTCCCGACGCCCTGCGGATCGTGGGAGGCAGCACGTGAGAACGAACGCCCCCATCCGTTTCGATCGATCGCGCGGCTCCACCAACACCTGGCGGGCGCTGGTCTGCGCCCTGCCGCTGTTCAGCGCCTGCGGCGGCGCCACGCTGAGCCACGTCGTCCAGCGCAGGATGCTGCGTGATGTCTCCCGACAGGGTCAGCTCACGGTCTACGACGCCGAGAACGAAACGGTCATCGCGCTCGACCAGCTCGACGAGGCCGAGGACGCGCTGCGCGATACGAGGCAGCAACTGCGCCTGGCCGGGCGCAGCGTCGATCGCGCCGAGCGGCGTAACAGCGCGCCGGGCATCCAGCTCGCCGAGGCCTGGGTCGACTATCTCGAGCAGCTCCGCGATTGGAGCGAGGAGCAGGTCGAGCTCCGCCGCCTGGGCTTGCTGGTGGCCCGCGCGGCGATCGAGCTGACCAAGGCGCAGGTGGTTCAACGCGAGGATCTGCCGGGCGGCAAGGACTTCGCGCTCAAGGATTTCCGGAAGCAGCACGAGCGGCTCCAGCTGCGCTTCGAACGCGAGACCAAGCGTCTCAAGAGCCTGCGTGAGAGGGCGCGGCAGAAGGAGCTGCGCTGGTGGGAGCTGCGTCGCCGCGTCGTCGCACAGACGGGCGATCACAACACAGCCTTGTGGGTGGATTGATGCGGCACCAGGTCCTCACGATCGGCGCGCTCGGCGGGCTGCTGTTGCTCGCGGCGCCCCCCGACGACAGCTCTGCAGCTCCAGCCCGACGACAGCGCAAGCCCCGCGCAGGCAGCGCCCGCCCGCGCTTCGCCCCCCCCCCGCCCGCCCCGGGCGGTGCGGCCGGTGCGGCAGGCTCGGCGACGCCGGCCGCGGGTGCGCGCCCCTGGGAGGGCGTCCCGGGCATCGCCGGCAAGCTCGCGCGCGATGCGGTCGCGCAGTCTGCGGCGGCGAGCGGCAGTGACCCCGCGAGCGCCGATCTCGCCACCAAGGCGACGGGAGATGCGCTGCTGGGGATCACCGAGGCGGCCGACGAGGCCACGCTGCGCGCGTCCCTGACCCGGCTGCGTGCGGCGCAGGCGGCTCAACCCAACGACCCCGCCCTGGCTCGCGAGCTGGGCGGCGTCGCGCTGCGCCTCGGGGACCTCGACACGGCCGTGCCGGCCCTGCGCGCGGCCGTCGGCGCCCGCGCCGACGACGCGACGGCGCAGCTGGAGCTGGGGGTCGCGCTCCACCGCCGCGGCCGTCTGTCCGAGGCCTTGACGCATTTCCTCAAGGCCACCGACCTCGCACCGACCTCCTATGCCGCCTGGATGAACCTCGGCATCACCTACCGCCAACGTGGCCTACCCCAGGAGGCGATTGCCGCCTTCCGTCAGGCGGCGGGGCAGGCACCCAGCGCCGCCGAGCCCCAGCTTCATCTGGCCGAGGCGCATGCTCAGGCGCTGGAGCGCGACGAGGCGGAGCAGGCCTACCGCAAGGCGATTGCGCTCGATCCTCGGCTGCTCCCCGCGCGTAACAACCTCGGCAACCTGCTGCTGCTGGCGGGCGAGCGCGAGGCAGCGCTGACGGCCTACGACGAGGCCCTCAAGGTGGCGCCCAAGGATGCCGACGTGCTCTACAACCGCGGCGTCTGCCTGTTTCGCCTCGGACGCTTCGACGCCGCCACCCAGGCCTATCGGCGCGCGCTCAAGCAGCGCCCAGGCTACGCGCTCGCGCTCAACAACCTCGGCGTCGCACTGGGCCGCCTCGGGCGCAACGAGGCGATGCACCGGGCCTTCGCCGACGCGCTGAAGGCCGACCCCAAATTCGGTCCTGCCGTGTTCAACCTCGGCGTGGCCTCGCTGCGCACGGGTCGGCTCAAGGAGGCCGTCCGCCACCTGCGCGACGCGATCGTGATCAACCCGACGATGGCCGAGGCGCAGCGCTTGCTGGGCGAGGCGCTGATCCGCCAGGGCCAGATCAACGAGGCCAAGGTGGCGCTGACCGCCGCGCTCGATCTCGAGCCCGGCGACAGCGACGCTCGTCGCTTCATGGGCGTCGCCCTCGCCCGCGGGGGCGACACCGAGCGCGCCGCACGCGAGCTCGGCGCCGTGGTCCGCAGCCATCCCGACGACGTGATGGCGCGCCTGGTGCTCGCCGAGGTGCTGGCCAACAGCGGCGAGACCGATCAGGCGATCGAGCAGTACCGCGCCGCGCTGCAGCTCGATGCGAAGAACGCAGACGCGCACTTCGGGCTGGGAGAGGTGCTCTACGCGCTCGGCCGCCACAGCGAGGCGATCGCCTCCTACGAGCGAGCCGCGGCCTTCGATTCACGCCACAGCGGGGCCCAGTTCCGCCTGGGCGAGGCCTACCACGCCGCGGGCAACTACGAGGCCGCGCTGCGCGCCTACCGCGCCGCAGCCAGCGCCGACCCATCGCTGCGCGCCGAGGTGCACTACAAGCTCGGCGACATTTACTTCCGCCTGAAGAAGACCCAGCTCGAGATCGGCGAGTATCTCGACGCGCTCAACGCCAATGCTCGGCACACCGCGGCCCGCATCGCCCTCGGCTTCGCCTACGCCCGGCTGCGCATGTATCCGGCGGCGCTCAAGGCACTCGACGAGGCGGCGACGGAGCAGCCGAAGAGCGAGCTCGCGCACTACTATCGCGGCTTCGCGCTCTACAACACCGGCCGGGTGGACGAAGCGATGGCGGCCTATCAGCGCGCCGTGACGCTGCGACCGAACTTCGCCGAGGCGCACTATTACCTGGGCCAGATCTACCTCGAGCGCCATCAGCCCACCGAGGCCCGCGCGGCCTTCACGGCGGCGTTGGCCGCCGATCCGCGCCACGCGGCAGCCGCTGCGGCGCTGGCCAAGCTCAAGACCAGCCCCTGATGCGAGGGCTTGGTCGTCCGTGGGGGAGGTGAAGGGTTGTCGCTAGGCTCCCGGCAGAATCCGGCCACGCGGTTGATCGGCGCCCAGCCGCTGCCCGAGCTCGCGGTGCAGAGCTTCCGCCTCGAGCTGGTGCGCGGACCCGACCCCGGACAGAGCTGGGAGCTCGGGCCCCGGACCCGGCTGGGCAAGGGCCCCGACAACGACATCGTCGTCGCGGACGCCACCGTCTCGCGCCACCACCTCGAGATCGAGCAGACCCCGGCGGGCTTCCTGCTGCGGGACCTCGGCAGCACCAACGGTACCTTCCTCGACAACGCGCGCATCGTCGAGGCCTACCTGCGACCCGCGATGGAGCTTCGCGTGGGAGAGGTGGCGCTGCGACTGCGCGCGCAGCACGAGGGCCTCCGGATCGAACCGACCGGGCAAGATAGCTTCGGCGAGCTGCGGGGCCGCACCGCCGCGATGCGCCGCATCTTCGCCCTGCTCGAGCGCGTCGCCCCCACCGACGCCACGATTCTGATCACCGGAGAGACCGGCACCGGCAAGGGCGCCGTAGCGCGTGCGATTCACGCCGCGGGCCTGCGCGCCGACAAGCCCTTCGTCACGGTCGACTGCGGCGCGATCTCGCGCACGCTGATCGAGAGCGAGCTCTTCGGCCACGAGAAGGGCTCCTTCACCGGCGCCACCCACCAGCGGCGTGGGGCGCTCGAGACCTGCGCCGGCGGCACGCTCTTCATCGACGAGCTCGACGACCTTCCGCTCGAGGTCCAGCCCAAGCTGCTCCGCGCGCTGGATGCGCGAGAGATCACCCGCGTCGGTTCGAACAAGCCGCTCAAGCTCGACCTGCGCGTCGTCGCGGCGACGAAGAAGGACCTGCGCCAGTCCGTCGACCAAGGTCAATTCCGCGAGGACCTCTACTACCGGCTCTCCGTGGTGACCTTTGCCCTGCCGCCGCTGCGGGAACGTCTCGACGACGTTCCCTTGCTGGCGGAGCGCTTCCTCACCGCGGCGGGAACGAGCTGGGATCGGCTGCAGCCGGCGTTTCAGGCGCGGCTGCTGGCCCACACCTTCCCCGGCAACGTCCGCGAGCTCCGAAACCTGCTGGAACGAGCCAGCTACCTCGACGAGCTCGAGGCCTTCGACCCGACCTGCTTCCCGAGCGACTCGACCCCGGCCAACGCGGACAGCGAGCTACGCTTCGCCATCGACTACCGGCGGCCCTTCAAGCTGGCCAAGGAGGGGCTGGTGCACCGCTTCGAGCGCGAGTACCTGTCGCGCTTGCTCGCCCGCACCAGCCGCAACATCACGCGCGCGGCGCGCGAGGCTGACATCGACCGCAAGTACCTCTACATGCTACTGAGCAAGCATGCGATGATGCCCGGCGCTGAAGAGACCGGCGGCAACGAGCCCTGAGCGGCTCGCCGCGTGAGCAAGCCACGAACCGCTACAAGACCGACCGCAGCTTCACCTGGATGGAGGCCTCGATGAGCAAAGGACCACAGGGTTGGATCAACCTCGCGGGCGGCTGCCTGCTGGCGGCACTGGGTGCCTGCTCGGACGGCGAGGGCGACGCCAAGCGCGCCTGCCCGCCGCAAGGCATCGGCGTCGCGGAGTTCGAGGGCAAGACCGCCGCACAGCAGGTGCTCGAGTACAAGCAGTACAACTGCACGCAGCCGCAGATTTGCCCCGACATCGGCAACCCGACGGCCTGGACCTACGGCATCGTCCCCAAGTGCAACGAAACCGGCAACTGCCCCGGCCCGTCGCAGATCAACCTCAACCTGACGAATTGCTCGACCGGCAAGCAGACACTGCTGATCGAGAAGGTGCTGGTCTATGGCGACGAGCGTTGCTCGTTCGACGAGGCCGCGATCGAGAAGAAGGAGCTCGCTCCCGGCGAGATCATCGCGATCAAGACCGACTGGCGGCCGATCAACGTCGGTGAGGACCATGCGCAGTTTCGCGTCCAGTCCAATGCGCAGAACTTCAAGCCACTGGTGGTCGCGTTCTGCGGGCAAGCGGTGCTCGCCAGCAGCGGCGCGGCGCGCGACGGGGGCACCGCCCGCGACGGGGGCACCACCAGGGACGGGAGCTCGAGCCGCACCGACGCACGCACCTCCGGGCTGGAATGCCGCAAGGTGACGGAGATCAACAAGCGCTGCCACAGCGAGTAGGAGTAGCGTCGCCGCGCTGTCGCGCAACCCTGTCTCCCAGCGCGGCGGCGGTGGACGCGGCCCTCAGCCTATCGGCGACCCGCACTGCATGCTGATCCGCCTCGCCCTACTGCCACCGGTCATGTTGCTCTGCTGCGGCGTCTGCGGCGCGGCGAGAGCCCAACCCAACACGCAGATCTTGCTGCTGGCCGACAGCGATCCGTCGCAGCTCGTGGACCTCGCCGCGCGCCAGCTCGGTCAATCGCCCCGACTCCAGGTCATCCCTCTCGCGGCGCTGAGCCCGCTGATGCAGCAGCGCGACGCCGAGCGCAACCTCCTGGCGCGCATCACGGCGCTGCGCGAGGAGAGCCGCCAGGCCCTCTTGGCGCTCGCCGACGAGCGGGCGACGACCAAGCTCGACGAGGCGCTGGCGCTCGCCCAGGGCGGTTTCGTGCGCTTCTATGAGCCAGCGCTGCTGGCGCAGCTCCACCTGCTGCGGGCCATCGCGGCGCTCAACCAGGCTCGACCCGAGCTGGCGCGCGAGGACTTCCTGCGTGCCCACCAACTCGATGGGGCGCTCGTGCTCGACGCGCACTACAGCCCGCAGGTGCGCCAGGCCTTCGACCAGGCCCTCGCCCACGGGCCAACGCCGTCGACTCCACCCGCCAGCGGCGAAGCGGCGCGCCTGCTCGAGCTGCAGCCGGAGGCACGCTGGGCGTTGGTCCTCGCGGCCGACGCGCCACAAGCGAGCACGCTGCTGATCAAGGGACTGGTGCTCGAGCGCGGCTCGCCCCACTACACGCTGATCGAGGCCAGCAGCATCAGCCTCGCACCGGCGGCGGCCGCGCAGCAGCGCGCCCGTGAGCTCGGCGCCAAGCTGCGCGGCTGGTTCGACGCGCGGCTGGCACCGGCGCTCCTGGCAACACCCAGTCCGGCGCCGCGCCCGCGCGCGAACACCGCCAACCGTCGTTGGTACACGCGGTGGTATGTCTGGGCGGCAGCAGCCGTCGTGGTCGGCGGCGTGGCGACGGCCCTGCCCCTGGCCTTCCAACGCGACGTCGTCGCCCTCGACGTGCGGTGGTAAGAGGGGGATCCGGATGCCTGCTCGCCCCCACCCGCCGTGGCTGCCGCTCGTGGCGGCGGCCCTCGCGCTCGGCCTCGCAGCCTGCGAGCGTGAGCAAGGCCGCCTGACGCTGCAGCTCGTCGCCTCGGCGGACCCCCTCGACGCACCGCTCGACGGCGTAGCCCAGTCGCTGCGCATCACGGTCACCGGCGCCCAGGGGCGCAGCGGACCGGTCGTCAGCCCGGTCAGCGCAGGCCGCGCGCGGCTGCCCGAGCTTCCCGTCGGCGGCGGGCAAACCATCACCGTGGAAGGCCTCGGCCCCGCCGGCAATGTCGTCAGCCGCGGACGCAGCGCGCCGCTCTCGATCGGCGCGGGCGAGCGCGTGCTGGCGCTCTATCTCGGACGCCTCGAGCGCTTCAGCGCGGTCGCGGCGACGGCCAGCGGTAAGCGGCGCGGCATGGCCGAGGGCCGCGCCTTCCACGCCGCGGCCACGCTCCGCGACGGTTCGCTGCTCTTCGTGGGCGGCAGCCCCACGGCCTGGCGTCCCGAGCAGGCCACCGCGCCCCGCGCCACCGCCAGCGTCGAACGACTGGACGGCAACGCGCTGCGCTTCAGCGACGACTCGCCCTGCGACCTGCCGCGTGGCTGCCTGCAGCGGCCACGGGTGGGGCACACGGCCACGCATCTGGCGCTCGACGACACCGTGATCATCGCCGGTGGCGCGGCCGCCGGTGGCACCGCGACCACGGCCACCGACACCACCGAGATCTACAGTGCCGCGTCGGGAGCCTTCTTCGAGGGTCCGCCCCTCGGCACCGCTCGCACGGAGCACGCGGCCGTGGCGCTCGCGCCCAATCAGGTCGCGCTGGCGAGCGGCCGCAGCGGCGAGGCCCTCACCGACGGGGCCGAGCTCTACCGACGCGGCGCCCTCACACCGCTTCCGCGCCTGCGACAGGCGCGCCGCAACTTCACGCTCACCGCGCTCGCCGAGGGCACGCTGATCGTAGCCGGAGGCTTCGACGCCCGGGACCTCCCGCTGGCGAGCACCGAGCTGTTGTTGCCAGGTGCCCCGCAGTGGACCGCCGGACCGCCTCTGCGGGTGGCCCGCGCCCATCACACGGCCACGCTGCTGGCCAACGACACCGTGCTGCTGGTGGGCGGCCTGGGCGAAGGCGGTCTCGCGACGCCGGCGGTCGAGCAACTCGACCTGCAGGAAAGTCGCCTCGTCGTCGAGTTGACCACCCCACGCTGGGACCACACGACGAGCCTGCTACGCGACGGCCGGCTACTGGTGGTCGGCGGGTTCGCCCTCAACATCAACAGCTCGCCGAGCAACTCCTTCGACGAGCTACAGATCAGCAGTAGCGGGAGCTTCAACGCGCGCGCGCTGCTGTCTGCGCCTCCCGCGCGCCGGCCACAGCGCTACGGTGCTGTCCTCGGGCTGGCTCTTGGTCGCCGGCGGCCTGACCGAAATGGTCCCCCCTGGCTCTGGCGGCGGCACGGCGGTGCCGCAGGTCACCGACACGGCCGAGGTCTTCGTCTACTAGGCCCAAAACAAGCGCGTCCCGCGCTCGTTTTGGGCCCAGTAGATGACTCAGGGGGCTTTCGCAAAGCCCCCTCGTCGCGGGGAATGAATCCCCGCGACTTCACCCCATAACGCTCGCCTCCCGGCTCGTCTAGCCCGCGAATAAACGGTTTGCGCTCAAGCGCGCTTGTTTTCGGACTAGGCTCCTCGAACGTTCTATGGGGCCTGTTGCCGATCGAGCGCGCGTCCGAAGTGGAGCAGGTAGTCCACCGCAGAGAAGACCGACAGCACGAGCGAGAGGTAGATCGTGTAGAGCCCGACGCGCTGGAAGTCGACGTAGAGGTCGGTGAAGAGCAAGCGGTAGCGAAAGTGAAGGATCAGACAGGCGATGCCCACCAGCTGCAGCGCGGTCTTCTCCTTGCCCAAGGGACGCGCCGCGATCACGAGCCCCTGGGCCGAGGCGATACCCCTCAGGGTCGTCACGGCTAGCTCGCGCGCGAGCAGCAAGATCACGATCCAGCCGTCGATGCGGCCCAGCGGCACCATCCACACCAGCGTCGCCATCACCAGGATCTTGTCGGCCAGCGGATCGAGGAATTGGCCGAGCAGGCTCACCTGGCGCTGGCGCCGCGCGAGGTAGCCGTCGAAGAAGTCGGTCAGCGCAGCCAGCACGAAGAGCAGGCAGGCGACGAAGCTGCGCAGCGCGCTCTCGTTGTCGATGTAGAGCAGCACGGCCGGGATGCTGATGATGCGGAGCATCGTCAGCAGATTGGGCAGATTGCGCAGCCCGCCGCCGCCCCACCCGCCGCGCTTTTGTTCCGACCCCTGTGCCATGCTAATTATGGGGTTTGCGTTCGTCTCGGCGCCGGCCCCACCCTCGCGGGCCCCAACGGAGCGTGGCCAACGGAGCGTGGCCAACGGAGCGTGGCCAACGGAGCGTCGCCAACGGAGCGTGAATCGTGACCCCTGGGCTGTACTCGACCACCGGCCTGAAGGCGATCCCTGGGCTGCCCGCGCCGCGTCGCCACCGCACGGCCCGCTGCGCAGCGCTGGCCCTGGCGCTAGCGCCGGCGTTGGCCCTGTGGTCGCCGGCACCCGCCGGGGCTGACATCTTCTCGTACACCAGCCGTGACGGCGTCATTCACTTCACCAACATCCCGCAGCCCGGTCGGCCCTGGCGCCGCATCATGCGCACCGGCCCGGGGAAGGCCGCCCAGGTGCACGCGCGCCGCAGCACGCGCCCCCTGCCACCCGACCGGTCCCGACGCTACGAACAGGACATACAACAGGCTGCGGCGCTCTACCAGATCCCACCGCCCTTGATTCACGCGGTGATCGGCGTCGAGTCCGACTACGACCCGCGGGCGACGTCGCGCGCGGGAGCCCAGGGCCTGATGCAGTTGATGCCGGCAACGGCCCGCGGCATGGGCGTCATCGATGTCTTCGACCCGCGAGAGAATATCTTCGGCGGCGTCCGCTACCTGCGGGCCCTCGCCAATCAGTTCGCCGGCAGCCTGGTGAAGACGATCGCCGGCTATCACGCCGGCCCGGGCGCCGTGCTGCGCTACGGCGGCCTGCCCCCCTACGCGACCACGCTTCAGTACGTGCGGATGGTGCTGCACCGCTACCGCCACCAACGGCAGCGCGCGCTGGCCACGGCGCTGCTGGGCGCCCCTGCGGCCGCCCCAGACCCCGCTGGACCGCGATCAAAAGCACTGGCAAGGAGGTAGTTCTCCTCTCGCGCCCGTCCGGGTTATAATGCCGCGGCTCGGGTTGGTGTGGGACTAGGCCCTACCTGTGATGCGGCCAGCAGATCCAGGATTGTGCCCGGCGGCGTTCGCCGCCGCGGTCGCTGGGGTCGCCGCGGTGGTAACGCGTGGAGCCGACCGGACCGGCTGTCGCCGTTCAGGCCAGGCGCGCGAGGAGACAGTGCATGGAGACATTCCGGGTCGGCCAAATGGCCGTTTATCCCGCCCAGGGCGTGGTCGAGATCGTCGGCAACGAAGAGAAACAGATCTCGGGCAAGCCGCTACGCTTCTACGTGCTGCGCATTCTGGACACCGACATGCGCATCATGGTGCCGGTCGACAAGGCCCACGAGGTCGGGCTGCGCGGCATTGCCAGCGCCGAGGAGATCGAGGAGGTCCTGGACATCCTGCGTGAGAAGGAGATCCACGCCGACAAACAGACCTGGAACCGGCGCTACCGCGGCTTCATGGAGAAGATCAAGACGGGTTCGCTCTACGAGGTGGCCGAGGTCTTCCGCGACCTCTACCGACTCAAGGCGACCAAGACGCTCTCCTTCGGCGAGCGGCGGATGCTCGACACCGCCAAGAACCTGATCGTCAAAGAGCTCGCCGTGGCGCGCAAGCGCAGCGAGGCGAAGACCGAGCACGAGTTGGAGGAGCTGTTCCAGAACTGAGGCGCAGACCGGCGCGCCGAGCGGCTGAGCTTGACAGTGACCCACCAGATCGTTAGCGTCGCGCCCCATGCAAATTGAAGTTCGCGGCGGTGACATCCTCGACTTCGACGTGGATGGTCTGGTCATACCGACCAACTCGCTAGGCACGATGGTCGAGGGTATCGCGGCCCGGGCGCGGGAGCGCCTGGGTGCGGCCTGCGAGGAAGCCGTGACGCTGCATGCCCCGATCGCGGTCGGTGCGGCCCTGGTCACCGGCGCCGGGGCCCTGCGCGCCCGGAGCCTGATTCACGCGCCGCTGGTCGAGGTCCCCGGCACGCGGGTCAGCGTGGAGAGCATCCGCCGCGCCACGCGCGCCAGCCTGCTGGCCGCGACCGCGCACGCGCTCGAGCGGATCGCCATTCCGGGGATGGGATATGGCGACCTCGGGGTCTCGGAGGAGGAGGCCTCGCGCGCGATCATCGACGAGGTGCGCGCGTACAAGAGTGCGCACCCCGTGGCCGTGATCCTCGTCGACGAGGACGAGGTGATGTGCCAGGCCTTCAGCGCGCAGGTTCCGCCGTGATCGACCCGCTCCATCACAGCCTCGACGGGAGCCTCCGCCAGGGTGGTCTGTCAGGCACCGGTCGGGCCCGCGCTGCGCGGGGCGATCGCAGCCTCGCGGCTGCGCCCGCGCCGCTCGCGACCTGCGCCGCACGGGCCCCCCGATGAGCCTCACGAGTTACCTGCCGATCGCCGTGTTGTTGGTGATCGCGCTCGGCATGGCCGCGGCGCTGACGCTGCTCGCCCGCCTGCTCGGCCCCAGCCGCCCCACCGCCGAGAAGCTGCTGCCCTATGAAAGCGGGCTGGACCCCGAGCGCACGCCCCAGCTTCGCTTCGGCGTGCAGTTCTACCGCGTGGCCCTGCTCTTCCTCGTGTTTGACATCGAGGCCGCGTTCTTCTACCCCTGGGCCGTGCTCTACCGCGAGCTCAGCTGCAGCGGCGAGGTGTTCCAGGGCGTCTGCCAGGGCCAGAGCACGCCCTTCGGCCTGCTGTTGATGCTGGTCTTTCTCGCCGTGCTGGTGCTCGCCCTGGCCTACGTCTGGCGCAAGAAGGCCCTCGAATGGGACTAGAGTTCACCACCGGACGCTTGGCCGATGCCATCAACTGGGCGCGCAAGTACTCGCTCTTCCAGTACCCCTTCGTCACCGCCTGCTGCGGCATGGAGTTCATGGCGCTGTGGGGGCCGCGCTTCGACGTAGCGCGCTTCGGCGCCGAGTTCCCTCGCTTCTCCCCCCGCCAAGCCGACCTGCTGATGGTCGTCGGCACGGTGACCGAGCGGCAAGCGCCAGTGCTCAAGCGCATCTACGAGCAGATCTGCGAGCCGAAGTGGGTCGTCTCCTTCGGGGTCTGCGCCTCGAGCGGAGGCTTCTACCAGAACTACTCGACGGTGCCGGGGATCGACCACGTGATCCCCGTCGACGTGTACATTCCCGGTTGTCCGCCGCAGCCCGAGCAGGTGCTCGATGCGCTGATCATGCTGCAGCAGAGGATTCAAGACGGGCGGGGCTGGTCACAGCGCCAGCAGCAGCTCGAGCCGTCGCCGCGGGACCCGCACACGCGGCCGCCCCAGCCGTGAAGGCGGTGTCCGGCGAGGACCCCTCCGCGCCGCTCGGACCGTCAACCGCACCAGCCAGGAGCGAATCGTGAGTCTGGACGTCTTGAAGCAATTGGCGGAGCAGTTCGGTCGCGCGCTCTTGCGTACGCACAGCGAGCGCGGCGACGACACCGCCGTGATCGAAGCCGCGGCCATCCGCGCGGTCTGCCTCTGGCTCCGCGATACGCCCGAGCTGGCGTTCGACATGCTCACCGATCTCACGGCCGTCGACTACCTCGAGCAGGGGCGCCGGCCGCGCTTCGAGGTCGTCTACCACCTCTATTCGCTGCCACGGCGCCATCGCGTGCGCTTGAAGGTCGGCGTCGACGACCCCGCCGCCGAGGTCGACACCGTCTCGGACCTGTGGCGCAACGGCAACTGGCTCGAACGCGAGGTCTGGGATCTCTACGGCATCAAGTTCCGCAATCACCCGGATATGCGTCGCATCCTGCTCTACGAGGCCTTCGAGGGGCATCCGCTGCGCAAGGACTACGTCAAGGATCGCCGTCAGCCCCTGGTGCGACGGCCCGCCGGCGAGATTGCGGCAGCACTCGGTCAACGCCCCGCCGCTCGTCGCAGCTTGATTTAACCCGCCAACGGCGCGGAGGCTCGCCATGCGTGACGCCAAGTTCGCTCGTCCGCTGCCGCCGGACGCTGACGCGCCCCTGCCGGGACGGCCGGCGCTGCTGGGCCACGGGCAACAGCGCAACGACGGCCAGGAGCTGCCGACCGAAGAGATGGTGCTCAACATGGGGCCGTCGCATCCGGCGATGCACGGCACGGTGCACCTGCGCCTCGTGCTCGACGGCGAGAAGATCACCTCAGCCGGGGTCTCGGTCGGTTATCTGCACCGCGGCTTCGAGAAGGAATGCGAAGCGCACACCTGGGCCGAGAACTTCCCCTACACCGACCGGCTCAACTACGTCTCGCCGATGCTCAACAACGTCGGCTACGCGCTGGCGGTGGAGAAGCTGCTGGGCGTCAGCGCCCCGGCGCGCGCGCAGTGGATTCGCATGATCGTCGGCGAGCTCGCCCGCCTCTCCGATCACCTGACCTACCTCGGCGCGCAGGTGATGGAGCTCGGCGCCTTCACGCCCTACTTCTACGTGATCAAGGCCCGCGAGTGGGTTTGGGATCTGCTCGAGCTCGTCTCCGGCGCCCGCCTCACGCATGCCTACGTGCGCATCGGCGGCGTCGCGGCCGACCTGCCCCCGGACTTCGCGGCCCGTACGCGCGAGACCCTCGAGCGCCTGAGCGCCGTGGTCGAGGAGTTCGACCGGCTGATCACCCGCAACCGCATCTTCATGGATCGCATGCAGGGCGTCGCCGTGATCAGCGCCGATGACGCCATCAGCCACGGCTGGACCGGACCCTGCTTGCGCGGCAGCGGCGTCGAGTACGACGTGCGCAAGGCGCATCCCTATCTGTTCTACGATCGCGTCGCCTTCGAGATCCCGATTGGCGCCAACGGCGACAACATGGACCGCTATCTGATCCGCATCGAGGAGACCCGCCAGTCGTGCGCGATCATCCGCCAGTGCCTGCAGCAGATCGAGCCCGGCGCGATCCAGCTCACCGATCCCCGTATCAGCCTGCCGACCAAGGCGCAGGCCTACAACACGATCGAAGGGCTGATTAACCACTTCAAGTTGGTGGTCGACGGGATCGAGGTGCCCGCGGGCGAGGTCTACTCCTACACCGAGGCCGGCAACGGGGAGCTCGGCTTCTACCTGGTCGCCGACGGCAGCGGCCGTCCGGTCAAGTGCCGCTGTCGTCCGCCCTGCTTCATGCAGATGACGGCGCTCGGGCACCTGCTCCGCGGCCTGAACATCGCCGACATCATCCCGACCTTCGATACGCTGAACATGATCGGTGGTGAATGTGACCGCTAACAAGCCGCAGACCGCCGCTGCCACCACCGCGCGTGGCACCGGCGAGGTGGTCGAGTTCCAGCTCGACGGGCGCACCGTCCGCGCGCTCAAGGGTCAGAACCTGGTCGATGCGCTGCTCGAGGCCGGCGAGCCGATCAGCGCCTTCTGCTACCACCCGGGGCTGAGCGTGGCCGCGCAGTGCCGGCAGTGCCTGGTCGGCATCGGCGACGGCTACCGGCTGGTGCCCGCCTGCCAGTGCACGGTGCAGCACGGCCTGAGCGTGCGCTCACAGACCGACCAGGTGCGCGACGCGCGCCGCGCGATGCTCGAGCTCACGCTGCTCAACCACCCTGTCGACTGCGTGATCTGCGACAAGGCCGGCGAGTGCGCCCTGCAACGCCACTACATGGACTGGGACGCGCGCCCCGCCGCGATCAATCACGAGAAGGTGCATAAGCCCAAGCGCGTCGATCTCGGGCCGAACGTCGTGCTGGATGCGGAGCGCTGTATTCTCTGCAGCCGCTGCGTCCGCTTCTGCACCGAGGTCGCGCAACAGCAGCAGCTGACGATGGCGCAGCGTGGCGATCACACCGTGCTGACCACCGCGCCCGGCCAGCAGCTCGATAACCCCTATGCGCTCAACACGGTCGACATCTGCCCCGTGGGCGCGCTGACCGACAAGGACTTTCGCTTCCGCAGCCGCGTCTGGGAGCTGTGGTCGACGCTCAGCGTGTGCAACGGCTGCGCCGCGGGCTGTGCCACCGAGATCCATCACAAGGGGCACGAAATCTACCGGCTCGTGCCGCCCAAGCGCTGGGACATGAACCTGAGCTGGATGTGCGACGAGGGCCGACGGAGCTACAAAGCGGTCGGCACCGAGCGCCTGACCGAGGCCGTGGTGGACGGCCACCCGGCGACACCCGAGCAGGGCTGCGCTCGCGCCGCGACCGCCCTGGCGCTGCTGGCGCGCCGCGATCCGACGAGCCTCGCCGTGGTGCTCGGGGCGGATGCGACCAACGAGGACAACTTCATGGCCGCCCAGCTGGCGCGCCACTGGGTCGGCGCGCGCGTCTTCGTCGCCGACCGCGCCGACGACGGCCGCGGCGATACGATTCTGCGCCGCGACGATCCC
This sequence comes from Pseudomonadota bacterium, assembly GCA_016702545.1. Classification (GTDB taxonomy): domain Bacteria; phylum Myxococcota_A; class Polyangia; genus JADJTL01. The sequence goes on from JADJDT010000015.1 coordinate 51,943, forward strand.
AACCCCAACCGCGCCGGTGCGCAAGCGCTGACGGCCGACCAGGACGCCACGACCACCAGTCGCGAGGCCCTGCTCGCGGCGCTCGGTGCGGGGGCGATCAAGGGACTCTATGTGGTCGGCAACGCCAGCGAGCTCGCCGCCCCGATCGCGGCGGCGTTGGCCGCGACCGAGTTCGTGCTGGTGCAGGCCACCCACGCCTCGGCCCTGACGCGGGCGGCACAGGTGGTGTTGCCAGCGGCCGCCTGGCCCGAGGTCGACGGCACGATCACCAACGAGCGGCGCGAGGTCGGACGGCTGCGGGCGGCCTTCGAGCCGCCCGGGCAAGCGCGCGCGCACTGGGCCTGGATCGCCGAGATCGGCGCGGCCCTCGGCCAGCCGCGGCAGTGCGCGTCGGCCAAGGATGTCTTCGAGCAGCTCCGCGACCAGGTGCCGCTCTTCCGCCGCGCGAGCTGGGGCGAGGAACGACCGACGGTACGCCTGCGCTGGGCCTGCCGCCGCGGCTAGCGACCCGGCTAGGGCCGTCAGCAAAGAGAGAGAACTGTCATGCTCGCGATCCTCGGTTGGTCCCTGCTCAAGATCGTGGTGATGCTCGGCTTCGCCGTCGGGCTCTCGGCCGTGCTGACCTGGATGGAGCGCCGCCAGAGCGCGATGATGCAGGACCGGATCGGTCCGGTGCGGGCGAACATCGGCAAGCTGCGGCTCAAGGGCCTGCTCCATCCGCTGGCCGATGCGCTCAAGCTGCTGTTCAAGGAGGACTTCATCCCGCCGCGGGCGCGCAAGGGCATCTTCGTGCTCGCGCCCTTGCTGGCGCTGATTCCGGTCTTGTTGGTCTTCGCCGTCATCCCCTTCGGCCCACCGCTCTGCCTCGACGCCTGGCGCACGGTGGGCCCCGATCTCGCGGCCTGTCGTCCCGAGCCGCTGCAGATCGCGCACATCGACATCGGGCTGCTCTTCATCTTCGCCGTCGCCTCGCTCGGCGCCTACGGCGCGGTGCTGGCCGGCTGGTCGTCTTTCAATAACTTCGGCCTGCTCGGCGGTCTGCGCGCCGCCGCGCAGATGCTGTCCTACGAGATCACGATGGGCCTGGCGGTGGTCGGCGCGCTGCTGGTCTACGGCACGCTGGAGCCGATGGAGTTGGTGCAGGCCCAGGCCACCCTTTGGGACTGGGGCATCGTGCGCCAGCCGCTGGGCTTCGTGCTCTTCCTCTGCGCCGCGATCGCCGAGACCAAGCGGGCACCCTTCGACATCCCCGAGGGGGAGTCCGAGATCGTCGGCTACTTCGTCGAGTACTCGGGCACGCGCTTCATGATGTTCTACCTCGCCGAGTTCCTCGAGATCGTCTTCGTCGGCTGCCTGGTGGCGACGATCTTCTTGGGCGGCTGGCAGGCGCCGGGGCTCGCCGACGACGGCCTGCGGCTCTTCGGCCACTACCTGCCGCTGTCGCACGGGGTCGTGGTCCTGGCGCGCGTACTGACCTTTTTCCTCAAGGTCTTCCTGCTGTGCTTTCTCCAGCTCGCGATCCGCTGGACGCTGCCGCGCATGCGCTTCGATCAGCTGATGCGCCTGGGCTGGAAGACGCTGCTGCCGGCGTCGCTCTTCAACGTCGTCGTCACCGCGGGCGTGCTGCTCGCGGCGCAGGCCGCGAGGTAGTCGATGGCCAAGATCGTCACCATCAAGCGCACCTTCTGGGATCAGCTCTATCTGCCGGGGGTGGTCCGCGGGCTCGGCATCACGCTACGCCACTTCTTCGTCAACACCTTCGGCAGCAAGGAGATCGAGACGCTGCGCTACGGCGAGTGGGATCGGCCGGACCCGCCGCCCAGCAGCGATCCCGACGCCTGGCGGGGCAAGCAGAAGCAGCGCCTCCGACCCGAGCGCTTCCGCGGGCGCCACCGGCTGATGAAGCGCGATGACGGCTCGGTGCGCTGCACCGCGTGCATGATGTGCGCGACGATCTGCCCGGCCAACTGTATCCACATCGAGGCGGGAGAGCGCGAGAGCCCGACCAGCCGCAGCGTGGAGAAGTTCCCGCTGCGCTTCGAGATCGACGAGCTGGTCTGCGTGGTCTGTGGGCTCTGCGTCGAGGCCTGCCCCTGCGACGCGCTGCGGATGGACACGCAGGAGCACCTGCCGCCGGTCGAGCACCGCCGCGACGCCGTGCTGGACCGCGAGCAGCTCTTGTCGCGCGCAGGGGTCAGCATCGCGCGCGACGGCGGCGACGGCGAGGACTGGCGCGAGCGCTATGACGCGACGATTGGCGAGGCCCGCCAGATCTACCGGCCTGACAAGCAGGGCCATGACGACGCGACGATTGGGTATCGGCGCAAGCCCTCCAGCTAGCAGCTCCGGCCCTGGCACGGCCTTTGCGCCGTTGACCCGGCTCAGCCTTTGGCCGAATACTGGCCGACAGGCTTACTGCGGAGGAGCGACAGGGGGACTACTTTTCTACTCCCTTGACTATACCCTTGGGGCCTGCCCCTGCTCGTCGCGCGCAGACCCGCGACGTCGGGAAGCGCAGAGGCGAGTACCGCGGGCCCCGCCTGTGTTGATCAGGCTTTTGTTGATCAGGGTGTAGAAGGTCTCCCATCGATCTCTGCGGGGCCCTCTCTTCGCCCGCGCCGGTGAAACCACCGGCGCGGGCTTCTCGTTCGCGACGGCGCGCGGGGCTATTGCGCGGTCACCCGGACGGCGACCTTGACGAGGTAGCCCGCGCTGCTGCTGCACCCCGTCAGCAGCCGATCCTTCGGCACCGTCGGTTCGACGTAGTCCGTGTAGCCGCCCGTGCCCCAGGCTGTACCCCAGGGGTTCGTGTAGGTCGGCGATACCGCGCCATCCTTGTAGTAGCGGACCAGGTACTCTCCGCGCACGCGGCAGGTGGCCAAGGTGCTGCCGCCGAGCGGCTCGAAGCCGAAGAAGCCGCGATGACCGACCTCGAAGTTGACCGTCTTGTTGGTCAGATCCTGATTGGTGGCGCTCGTCAGGGCGCAGGGGTTGCCGAAGGTCACCTGCCAGCAATCTTTCGTCGTCGACATTCCGTTGGGACATCTCTCCGCCAGTCCCTTTGTTCCACCGTCCGTCGAGCCGCTGAGCGTGCCGCCGCCGAAACCGAAGGTCGATTCACCCACCTCGACGCGCACCTCGATGTCCTCCGGGATCTCGTTGCCCTCGATGGTGCTCTTCTGCACCCACACCGAGTCGATGCAGACGCTCAGCGGCCGCGCCAGCGCGGCGTCGACGCAGCGGCCCGTGTCCTTGACACAGACCTTGCCGGAGCCATCCGTGCTCCGCTGATTGGTGCAGACCTGACAGGCCCCGCCACGGATCCCGCACTGACTGTCGGTGAGGCTCCACGAGCCCACGCAGGTCCCATCGGGGGTGCAGCAGCCATCACAGCCACCGCGCTGGCAGTCGGCGATGCGGTTAGTCCCCGCGACGCAGGTGCCGTTGGAGCAGTACTGACCGTTCGTGCACACGCCACAGGTCATGCCGGGCCGCCCGCAGGCCAGCACGCTATCGCCGAGCTCGCAGGTCTTCGTCGTCGGGGAATAGCACTGCAGCGCCGTGTTGCATTGGGAGGCACCCGTCACCGTACCACCGCCACTGATCGGGGCGCCGAACACGCAGGCCCCCGCGCTGCAGCCCTGGCCAGCGTCGCAGGCGCGGCAGACCTGGCTATTCACACCGCACTTCTGGGCCGATTGGCCGGCGTTGGTCTCGACGCAGGTGTTGGTCGCCGTATCGCAGCAGCCGTCACAGAGCAAGCCGCAGGGCTTCTTCGCCCCACCCACGGGCTGACACACGCCCCCCGGGCAGGTGCTGGGGTTGGCCGCGACGCAGCGCCCGACGTCGCGATCGCAGCTCTGAGCGCCGTCCTGGCAGCGCTCGCAGGTGCGACCGCCGCTACCGCAGGCGGTGGAGTCCTGGGCCGAGAAGGGCCGGCAGATGCCGTTCTCCATGCAACCGGGGCAGCCGTTGAGGCTCTGGTCCAGAGCGTCGCCGCCGCCCGCGCCGCAGCCCGAGCCGGCGAGCAGCGTCAGCGACAGGGCAGAAACCAACAGGCCCGTGGTCCAGCAGAAGCGCTTCATCGTCCATCTCCTCGCCGCGCGGGGCGCGGCACCAGACCCGAACAGTCAGACACGAACAGCGGGGGCAGCTCGCCACGCCGCCTCAAAGGGTCTCGGGCACCAGCTGCACCAACACCCCTCGCACCGGCCACATGCAGGATTCGATCCGAATCTCAGCGGCCCCGTAGACCACGTCGAGCGTCGAGATGCTCATGTTGCAGCCGCCGACGGTGTCGGCGGCCGTGAGCCGGTCGTACTCGGTCACCAGGATCGAGACGCCCGACCCGGTGCCCTCGAGCAGCTCGTTGGCCTTGACGCCACTGACGCAGTCCTGTCCGAAGGGGTTCGAGATCCAGAGCCCATCCATCTTGATCGCCTGCGAGCGCGTCCCCAGCTTGGGCGTCTTGCCGCCAGCGATCAGCGTGCCGATGAACTCCGGATCGGCCTTCTTGAGCGGCCCGCTCGAGAAGAGGCGGTCGGCCCACTCGTCGTCCACGTAGGTGCCATCCACCGCGATCTGCTTGATGCAGACGCGGTAAGTGGCCTCGGGCGTTGTGCAAAAGCCCGCATTGACGTCGCAGGCCTGACCGGAGGGGCAGGCCTCGCAGCGCCCGGCGCCACTGCCGCAGCGCTGGTTGCTCTGCCCCTTGCCCAGACCGAGTTCGAGGCACTGACCGGCGTCGGTGCAACAGCCGCCGCAGCTCGCCTGGCAGCGCGCCAGCGCCTCGCCCGTGGGCAGCGTCGGGTTCGTCGGCGAGGGGGTCGTGCACCAGGTCCCCGTGGCAGTGCTTTGCGCCTGCGCTGCCGGCACACAGGCCTGCTGGGTCGCGCTGCAGCACTGCGTCTGGGCGCCGGCCTGGCCGGGCGCGCAGGCCGCGCAGTAGGCCGGGAGGGTGGTCGGATTGGGGTTGTTGCAGGGTCCGCAGACCTGGCCACCGAAGCCGCACTTGCCGGCCAGCGCCTGCTGCGCCGGCAGCACACAGCGCGCAGACGCCGTGTCGCAGCAGCCGCTGGCACAGGTGCTCGGCCCGCACTGCGCCCCCGAGGGGGACAGGACACCACCGTCGGGGCCCGCGGTGAGGGTGCCTGGCACGCAGCCGGCGGGCCCGCTCGTCTGGCCCGGGGCGCACTTCGATCCCGCTTCCCCCTCGATCAGGCCGCAGCCGAAGGTGAGGGCCGTCGAGAGCACGATCAGGCTCGGGACGACGAGGCGGGCGATGCGAGAGGTCGCGAGGCGAGGGTCCGTCGCGCGGCGAAACTGCGTCAGGGGCTTGGCGCACGGGCGCGCGTTACGGTTGGTGGTCACGATGGGTGGCCCTCCTCTGCGCGGCCATAAAGCAACAGACGTGCCACCAGCGTCAGGGCCACCTTTCAAGTAGTTACGGGAGGTTGAACGGCACACGCCAGGGAACGCGGCGCCGCTGGGGTCAGTCGTCCCGGCCGCCAGGCCTTTCGGATGACCTGGACGCCCGGAGAATGGTGGGACCGCTTCGCTTCAGGCCGGCCGCGAGGTCCGTTGCTCCTGGGCCAGCGCCTGGGCGACGTCGGTGACCAGCGGCTGAAGGCGGAGCTGCTCCAAGGACAGCGGCAGGCGGCGCTGCCAGTTCGGGTGCTCGTCGGTGGTGCCGGGAAGGTTGGCCTGCTCGGCGACCCCGAGCAGGTCCTCGCATTGCACGACCATCACCTGCGACGGACAGCGCGCCAGGAAGCGGTGGACCGCGGCGACGACCGGGGGCGTCAGCTCGGGGAGCGCGGCCGCGTTGGTCCCCACGCCGGGCGGCAACAGGCCTTGTCGTTGGAGCGCCGTGAGCAGCTGCCAGCGATCGCCGGCCCGCGCGTCGCGCTGCTGCCGCACCTGCTCGGGGGAGCCATGGTGTCCAAGGGCAGCGCGCACCTCCACGTCGCGGCCGCGCCAGTAACCCTGCAGCGTGGGCAGGTCGTGGGTCGAGACCGCCACCAGCGCCGAGCGCGGATAGGCCGTGGGTGGCAAGAACTCACCCATCGCGCCGCGCTGGAACAGCATCGGCCGGTAGGACAGCAGGCCGAAGCGCTGCATCGCCTGCCGCACCTCATCCGGCACGGTGCCGAGGTCCTCGCCGATCAGCATGCAGTTATTGCGGCGGCTCTCCAGGGCCGCGATGCCCAGCAGCTCCTCGAAAGGGTACCGCACATACGCACCATCGGCCGCCGAGCCGCCCGGCGGCACCCAGAACAGGCGCATCAGCCCCATCACGTGGTCGATACGCAGCGCGCCCGGGTGTCGCATGTTCTGCCGCAGCACGGCGATGAAGGGCTCGTAGCCACACTCGGCCAGCGCGTGCGGGATCAACGGCGGCAGCCCCCAATCCTGTCCCTGCGGGCTGAAGTCGTCCGGTGGCGCACCGACCGAGGCGGACATCGCGTAGACGCGCTGTGCGGCCCAGGTCTCGGCACCGCCGCGATCCGTGCTGACGGCGAGATCGGCGTAGAGGCCGACGCCCAGCCCGAGCTGGAAGCAGCGGGTGCCGGCCGCGGCGAGCTGCTCGTCGGCCAGCCACTGCAGGTACTGGTAGAACGCCAGGCGATCGGCATGCTCGCGGGCAAAGGCGGCCACGGCGGGCGACTCCGGGTCGCGATAGGCTCGGGCCACCACGGCCAGCCGCCGACCATCCCCAGGCGGCGCCAGAGATCGTCCTGCAGCGCCTCGTAGGTGGCGTGCAGCCGCAGGGCCTCGCCCCCCCGCGCCACGAAGGCGGCGAAGGCCTGACCGCGCGCCGTGCGCGGCTGCTCGTGCGTGGCGCGGAAGTGCTGGAAGAGCTGCTCGAGCACCGGGCCCTTGATCGCGGCCACCAGCCGGTAGTCGACGAGCTCGGCCTGGCGGGCGTGCTCCAGTCGCCGCTGGAGCTCCGGCGATCGAAAGGTGCGCCGCGCCTCCTCGCATTCGTCGAACTCGGGCACTGCCGCGACGTCGAGGTACATCGCATTGAGGAAGAGGCGGCTCGACGGCGCGTAGGGGCTGCGGTGCAGCGGGTTGTGGGCAAAGAGCGTGTGCAGCGGATTGAGGCCGACCAGCGCCGCGCCGAGCTCGTGGGCCAGCTCGACCGCGCGCTGCAGGTCGCCGAAGTCGCCGATGCCCCACTGCGGCTGAGAGCGCACCCCGTAGAGCTGAAGCGAGAGCCCCCAGACGCGGCGCCCATCGGCCACGGCGTGCGGCTGATAGCACGTCGGGGGCACCACGATCAGCGTGGTCTCCGACTCGCGGCACTGCCGCCCGCGCCACTGCTGGACCACGAGCTGGTGGTAGCCGAGCGGCAGGTCGACCGCCAGCTCGAGCGTGTAGCGGGCATAGGCCTCGCCATCGAGCTCGCGCTCACCGACCACGGCCAGGTCGCGGGGCCGCACGAAGGCCTCGTAGCGCTGCCCATCCTCCAGGCAGAGCCGCCACCGCAAGCGCCCGCGCTCGATCGCGCGCGGCAGCGCGAGCGCGAGCTTCAGCGACGACGCGCTCTCCTCTCGAAGCACGATCGCGCGCGGCAGCGGGCGGCGCCAGGGGCGTTCGTCGTGCGCGCGCAGCTCGGCCTCGATCGCCGCGGTACTGCCGACCGAGAGCCCCATCGCCTGTAGCAAGGCCTGCGTGCCCTCAGGCGTCACGCGGTGCAGCTTGCCCCAGATGTCGTGGTACTGCGGCTCGATGCCGTAGCGTTCGGCGAGGCGCGCCAGCAGCACGGGATCCAACGATGGTTGCTCGGGCATGGCCTGCTCGATGTCGCGCTAGGAAGCGCAATGAAGACGGGCAGGCTACCGCAGCCCGCTCGGGAAGCCCAGAAGTAGAACGAGCCAGACGGAGAACGAACAGGCCCAGGCGTGAAGCGAGAAGCTCAGCAGTAAGAACGGAAAGAAACGAGCGAAGAAAACGAGCACAGGATCGAACAAGAAGGGCCCGCCGAAAGAATGCCCTAAAAGAGCATAAAACGCCCCCCAGCACAAATTCACACTTGCCCTTTATCATGTCGATCGGGTAGATTGAAATCGTCATACGGGGGTGAGTCATCATAGGCAACTGAGGGTGGTTTCAACATTGACCCTACGTGCTGCCCCGTTACCTGGTGGGGGGTGTCGCTTCGCGGTGGGACGCCGTCGCGCTTGTGACCACAAAAGCCGGGTGCGCGGCCGAATGCTTGGACCGCCGTCCCTTGAGGAACCCTCTCGGTTGCCTTTGAAGCCTCATCCCCGCCGGGTTGACCCTGCCTCGGACCTGCCTCGGACGGGTTGACCCTGCCTCCAGCGGTCGGTATAGACTCCAGCCATCTTGAACGGTCTCGCCAAGCTCTGCTTCCGCGTCTCCGAGGCGGCTGCCCCTTCCGTCGCGAATCTGCTGATGGAGCGGGTGGGCCCCGGCCTGGAGCAGCGTGACGGCGATACGCTGGCCGCGCCCCCGCTCGGCACCGTCGAGTTGGTGGTGTGGGTGCCGGAGCCGGATGTCGCGGCCCATGTCGAGCACGTTCAGCGCCTGGTGGCCTCCCTGGCGCAGCTCGACGCCGCGCCCGACACCCTCTCCTGGGAGACCGAAGCGGTACCCACCGAGGATTGGTGGGAGGCCTATAAGCAGAGCTTCCGCTCGATGCGGATCGGACGGCACTTCGTCGTGCGCCCGAGCTGGGACACGGAGCTGACGGCGACGCCCGGCGATCGCGTGATCGAGTTGGACCCTGGCATGGCCTTCGGCACCGGTGGGCACGCCAGCACCCGGCTCGCGCTCAGCGCGCTCGAGCGCCTCGACCAACGCGGCCAGCTCCCGGGGTCCGTGCTCGACGTCGGCTGCGGGGCGGGCATTCTGGCGCTGGCTGCGGCCAAGCTGTGGCCCGAGAGCTACACGCAGGCGATCGACGACGACCCGATCGCGGTGCGCGTCTGCCAAGAGAACGTCGCTCGCAATCAGCTCGGGGAGCGCATCACCGTCACGCAGCAGGCCGCAGCGACGATCACGGGCAGCTACGACCTGATCCTGGCCAACCTCAGCCTGGAGGTCCTGACCAACCTGAAGGCGGTGTTGACCAAAGCGCTCAGCCCCACCGGACGGCTCGTGCTGAGCGGCCTGCTGGCGGAGCAGGCCGCCGCCGTGGCGCGCCAGTACAGCGCCGACCTCGCGCTCGAGACCGAGTACAGCGAAGAAGACAGCGGCTGGCGCAGCCTGTTGCTGCGGCGCCATGCGTGAGCCGCGACGGTGAAGCAGCTCTTCGTCGCGCCGCAGGACATCAGGGGCGACAGCGCGCGGCTCCGAGGTGAGGACTTCCACCATGTGGTGCGCGTCCTGCGCCTGCGTCCGGGCGCCGCACTGGTGCTGGTCGATGGGACCGGCCTGCGCTATCAGGGCCGACTGGAGCGGATCGAGCGCAGCGAGGCCTGGGTCACGATCGACGAGCGACGGGTCCTGGCGCCCGACCCCGCTCCACGCCTGCTGCTGATCGACGGTTTGGCCCGCAGCGAGCGCACGACCCTGGTGCTGCAGAAGGCGACGGAGCTGGGCGTCGACGAGTTCCTGCCGGCGATCTGCACGCGCAGCGTGACGCGCCCGATGGACGCGGCCAGCAAGGTCGAGCGCTGGCAGGAGATCGCGCGCCAGGCCGCACGGCAATGCGAGCGCGCCCGCCTACCGGTGATCCACGCCCCGCGCCCGTGGGCGGCCGCCCTGCAGCAGGTGCCGGCGGAGGCGCTGCGCCTGGTCGCCATGCCGGGCGCCCAGGATTTGGCCGCGCTCGAGCTGCGGCTACGCCGCGAAGCGAGCGCGGTGGCGATCGCGGTCGGGCCCGAGGGCGGCCTCACCGCCGACGAGCTGCAACAGGCCCGCGCGGCGGCTTTCGAGCCCGTCTCGCTCGGCCCTCGCGTCCTTCGCACCGAAACGGCCGCGATCGCGCTGCTGGCGCTGGCCGCGTACCTCTGCGGCCGACTTGCGAGCTGACGGGCGCCAACGGTGGCGACCGGAACGGGGCGGCTTGTGTTCGCCGCTCGCGCCGATATAGTCACGCCATGCTTGGTGGCGCTTCGCCTGCATCGCCGCTGGTGGACGGTCCCGCTGCGTCCGCGGCGGGAGGTCTGACGGCCGGCGGCGTGCCAGCCGCCCCGGTGGTCTACGTCGTGGGCGCCTGGCGCCGCACGGCCGCCGGTCTGCTCGACGCGCTCGTGCTGCTCCCGGTGCTGCTGCTGGCCGGCTCGGTCCTGAGCTGGATCGTCCCGCACGCTACAGCCCAACCGCCGCAGCAGCTTCGCGCCGAGGTGCTGGTGGAGATGCTGCTCCGCGGGGATCCACTCTTCGTCGGCGTCCTGCTGCTGCTGACGCTGCTCGGCACGCTCTATCAGGTGCTGTTCCTCGCCAGCTTCGGCGCGACGCCGGGACTGCGCCTGGTGCGCGCCACCGTCATCGACGCGTATGGCCTGCGTCCTAGCGCTCGGCGTGTGCTCCTGCGCTGCGTGGGACAGGCGCTCGGACTGCTGCCCTTGGGGTTGGGGCTGCTCTGGACGGCCTTCGACGCGGAGAAGCGCGGGCTCCAGGATTGGCTGGCCGGGACCTACGTCATCCGCCGCACGTCGGCGAGCGGCGCCCCCGCGCAGCGACCGTCCCGCGGCGAGCCGGCGAGGGGCGCATGAGCTCGCGACTGAGCTCGCTCTTGGTGCAGCGAGGCCTGCTGGGCGTAGCCGACCTGGAAGACGCACTCGCCGTCCAGGCGGTGCGCGGTGGCACGCTCGACACGGCCCTGCTCGAAGGCGAGCAAGCGGACGAGGCCACGCTGATCGAGCTGCTGAGCGAAACCAGCGCTTGGCCGCCCGTGCCGCCCCAGGGTCTGGAACAGGCCGATCCCACGCTCTCCGCCACCATCCCGCTCGAGACCGCGCTGCGCTTGGCGCTCTGCCCGATCGCGCGGCAACCCGGCGAGCTGCGGCTGCTCTGCTCCGATGGCACCGACGCGACCGCGCTCGCCCACCTGCGCGACGAGCACAGCGACGCGCTCGTGGCGCTCGCCGCCACGGAGCTGCGGGTCGAGCAGGCCCGCGCGGTGGTCTACGGGCTGCCCCTGGCCCCGCGCTTCGCCACGCTGCTGCAACGGTGCGGGCCACTCCCGCCGGCCCTCACCGCCGGGAGCCGGAAGGCGCGGGTCCTGGCCGGCCAGGCGCCCGGATCGTCCCCGGCCGCGGCAGAGGAAGCAGGGGCGGCCCCGGGGGCGCTCGCACCGCTCAGCACCGCCGAAGGCAAGGCGCTGCGCCTCGCCGCCGACGATCTCGCGATCCTCCCGGGGACCCTCGCCGCGGCGGGCGAGGAGGCAGCCCCGCCGCCGGCCGCGGCGTCAGGCCCAGACCCTTATCCGCCGTATCGCGATGATGACGTGACAGCCCCGGGCGTCGAACGCGTCGATCCGCTCCTGCCCCCGGTGGCGCGCCAGTTGATCGAGCAAGCCACCGACCGCGACGAGGTCCTGCTCTATTTGCTCCGCGGGGCCCACTCCCTGCTGCCCGCCGTGCAGATCTACGCCGCCCGCGGCCGCCGACTACAGGGACTGATCGCGGTGATGGATAGTGAGCTCGACCGCACGGCCGTGCGCCGTCGCCAGGTGCCACTGGAGCTGCGATCGCTGCTGGCCGAGGCCTGCCAGCAGCTCAAGCCCTACGTCGGCCCGTTGAGCGATAGCGACGGCAATGCGACCGCGCTGCTGCGCGCGGAGGTGATGAGTTCGCAGGTCGCGTTGGTGCCGGTGGCCGTCGGTGGCAAGGTGATCTGCTTGCTGATCGGCCACGACCCCGCCGATGCCCCTCTGGCGCCGGAGCTGCTAGGACCCCTGCAAGCCCTCGCCCAGGCGGCCGCCGAGGCGCTGGGGCGGCTGATCACGGAGCACCGGCGCCAGAGCGCGGAGGTCCCCTCGCTCACCTCGGCCGCGCCCGTGCGGCTGGCAGCGCAAGATCCGCGCACGCCGGCCGACGCCCCGCGGTCGAACGCGCCCGACACGATCGGGCAACCCACGCGCCTCAGCCGGCGGCGCACCCGCGCCCGGGTCGCCCCCGCGCCGGTCCGCCGGACGGCCACGAACGCGGCGTTCGGCCAGGCCCCCCCCGCGGCGGCAGCACCCGCCACGGGACTGCCGATCGAGGCGCTGGTCGCCGAGCTCGCGCAGCGCACCCCACAGCATGCCGCCCTGGCAGCCGAGCTGCGGCGACGCGACACTGCCGCCAGCGCCTGGCTGATGGAGCGCTTTCCCGGCCAGCCGCTCCCCTCGGCACCGGAGGTCGCCACGCTGTCCCGAGCGAGCGAGGCCAACCCGGTGCTCCACGCCCTGTCGGTGCTCGGGCCGCGCGCGCTGCCGAGCGTGGCCCCGGAGCTCGTCAGCGACGACGAGACCCGGCGGCTGTACGCGACGCTGCTGCTCGGCGAGCTCGTCCAACCCGAGGCGATCGCGCTGCTCGCCGCGCGCCTGCGCGACGCGAGCCCGCTCGTGCGCGCGGCGGCGTGCCGCGCCGTGCTGCGGCTCCGGCGCCATGACCAGCTGGCCGAGGCCCGTGACGCGCTACGCGCCGACCTCGCCCACACGGATCCGCGGCGCCAGGCCGCCGCGATGCTCGCGCTGGGAGCACTGGGCGACAACGTCGCTGCCCCGTCGCTGATCGCGCTGCTGCGGGATCCGGACGCCGACCTAGCCCAAGCGGCGCGCCTGGCGCTCGCGCTGCTCACCAAGCAGGACTTCCATCACAACGTCGCGGCCTGGACCGAGTGGTGGAGCCGGCACCGCATGACCCCCCACACGGAGTGGCTGATCGAGGCCCTGACGCACCCCGAGCTGGAGCTGCGCCAGGCGGCGGCCTTGGAGTTGCTCGAAACCACGGGCGGCGACCTCGCCTACGACCCCAGCGCGGCGGCCCCAGCCCTGCTCGCGGGACAGGAGCGCTGGCGCCGCTGGTGGGCAACGCAGCGGGGCCACCACCAGCAGGACCACGCAGGGGGTGCCACCAAGCGCCGGCCCTGAGGACCCGCCAACCCGCGTCTGCGGTACCCCGCGCGTTTTCAAGGCTTCGCGAGACTTCTCCCGGGTCGGGGCAGCATCTGGGGGCCTACGGGGGCGCGACGAACGGTTCGCCCCGCGCGGTTCATCGAGGCGATCGGTGCTCTAGACACCCCGCGCCCTGATCTGCTAGGAGACCAACCATCGTCATGCTGGAGACACTGAGCAAGGGATTCCGGACCGCACGCGAGCAGCTCGCGGGCGTGACCGAGCTGAGCGAGAGCAATATCGAGGAGGCGTTGCGCCAGGTGCGCCTGTCGCTGCTCGAAGCCGACGTCGAGTTCAAGGTCACGAAGAACTTCCTCGAGCGCGTCAAGGACAAGGCGCTCGGCGAGACGGTCAAGCTGCGCGCCCGGGCCCAGGGCCGCAAGCTCAAGGTTTCCCCGAGCCAGCACTTCGTCAAGATCTGCCAGGACGAGCTCGCGGCGCTGATGGGCCCCGCAGACCCCTCCCTCAACTTCGCCAAGAAGGGGCCGACCTGCATCATGATGGTCGGTCTGCAGGGCTCCGGAAAAACCACCACCACCGCCAAGCTCGCCCGCTACCTGGAGAAGAAGCGGCGCAAGCCGATGCTCGTCGCGGCCGACGTCTACCGCCCTGCCGCCGTCGAGCAACTCAAGGTACTCGGAGAACGGCTCGCGCTCCCGGTGCATGCCGAGCCTGGGGGCGATCCGCCGACCATTTGCGAGCACGCCATGCAGGAGGCGCACCGTCGCGGCCGCGACGTGGTGCTGCTCGACACGGCCGGTCGGTTAGCGATCGACGAGCCCTTGATGCAGGAGCTGGAGGAGATCAAGCTGCGCTGCCGGCCAGCCAACATCTTCCTCGTGGTCGATGCGATGATGGGCCAGGACGCGGTGCGCACCGCGCAGGTATTTCACCAGCGCCTGACGCTCAGCGGCGTGATCCTGACCAAGCTCGACGGCGATGCGCGCGGCGGCGCGGCCCTCAGCATCAAAGCGGTGACGGGCGCCCCGATCAAGTTCCTCGGCATCGGCGAGTCACTGGACAAGCTCGAGGAGTTCCGTCCGGAGGGTCTGGCGTCCCGCATCCTCGGCATGGGCGATGTCGTCGGCCTGATGCGCGACTTCGAGGGCGTGGTCGATGCGGAGCAAGCCGAGCGCGAGGCGATGGAGATGCTGCGCGGGAAGTTCGACATGTCGGACTTCCTCAAGCAGATCAAAACCATCAAGAAGATGGGCTCGCTGGCCGATCTCTTCGACAAGATGCCCTTCTTCCCCAACGGCCTGCCCGAGGGCCTCGTGCTGGACGACCGCGAGCTGCCGAAGATCGAGGCCGTGATCCACTCGATGACCGAGCAGGAGCGGCGGCATCCCGAGCTCTTCTTGGTGCAGACGAGGGAGCGACCGGGCAGCCCACCCGAGCTGCAATTCAACGGCGGGCGCGTGAAACGCGTGGCGCGCGGAGCGGGACGCACCGAGCGCGAGGTTCACGAGCTGCTCGAGAAGTTCTCGATGATGAAGCAGATGATGCTCGAGATGGGCTCCAATCTCGGCCTCATCGGTAAGATCCCCGGTCTGAAGCAGCTGGCCCAGCTCAAGCAAATGGCGGGGCTCGATGTCAACAAGCTGATGGAGACGATGGGCATGCCGGGCGGCGCCGAGGCGCAGCCACGCCGTCATTTCCGTCCGCCCCAGACCTCGGTCAGCCGGGCCAAGGCCAAGCACAAGCGCAAGCTCGCGCGCGATTCGCGCAAGAAGCGACGCTGATTCGCTCCGGGCGCGCGGCGCGGGTCCTTACAGCGCCAGGTAGGCGATCAACGCCACCGCCGCCAGGACGAGCGCCGCGCCGCAGAGCCAATACACCCAGTCATAGGCACCTGCGCGGAAGGGCGCCCCGCCACCAGGCGCACCGAGCTGCGGACCGGACTCGACGGAGGCGGCCGAGAGCTCGAAGGCCGCTTCTGCCGATAGCGCGGGCGCCGACGCCGGCTCGCGCAGCTCGCCCGAGGCCTGCCGGATGCTCTGCGGCGGCTCGGGAGCCGGGGTTGGCGCAGCCTCGCCAACCGGTCCGCGGAGACGCGCCAACAGCTCCTCGGCGGGATCACGATAGCGCAGTAGCGCATTGCCGATCCGCAGCTCGTCGTGGTGACAGAGCGGCAGCTCACCCCGCACGCGTTGCCCGTTGACGAAGGAGCCGTTCTTGCTCGCCAGGTCGGTGATGCTGGCCCCCGCCAGGTCGGCCTTGAACCGCGCATGCTCGCGGCTGGCATCGGCGTCGGTCAGCACGAGCTGACATTCGAGCCCGCGGCCGATCACGGGGGCACTCCCCGGGGTCAGCTCGAGGCGCTGTCCTCGCTGCGGGCCGGACATCACCTCGAGGTAAGGCGAGCCGGGGGCAGCCGCGCCCGCCACCAGCGCCTCGCGGGCCATCGCCCGCGCATAGCTCGCCGTGCGCTGCGGCGTCATCAATGGGCGCTCCTCGCCGCGATCCGCGGCGATCTCTAGCTCATAGTCGCCCAATGCCAGCGCGGCGCCCTCGTGCAGTTCCACCGCTCGGCCCTCAATCAGCCGGCGGCCGTCGAGACGCGTGCCGTTGGTCGAGCCGAGGTCTTCGACGAAGAGCGCCGCCCCCTCCAAGCGCAGCCGCGCGTGGGCCAACGAGACGGCCTCGTCGGGCAACTGGATGTCGGCCAAGGCCGAGCGACCGATCAGGACCTCGGCCCGCTCGAAGCGGTAGACGAAGCTGGTACACGCCGCCCGATCACCGCCACGCCGACGCACACTGACGCAGAAGACCGTCAAGCAGCTCCCCATCGCCGGCCCCGAGCGCCATGCGGCGCTCAGTATCCGCGGGCGAGGAGCACCTGACAAGCCGCGCGAGCCAGCGGGCGCGTCACAGCCGCGCCCTTCCGAGCACGGGCGTGCGCCCAGAGGTCGTGGCCGAGGCCATCCAGCGTCGTACCCGCTCGGTCTCGAGGCGCAGCTCGCGCGGCGGATCGCCGAGGAAGTGACGATAGGGTTCGCGCGCCAGCTCCGCCTGGCCGCTCTGCACCAGGGCATCGCCAAGCAGCAGCTGCGCCGCCGCGTAACGCGGCGCCAGGCTGACCGCGCGGCGCAAGCGCTGCACCGCCTGCTGCCAACGCCCGGCCGCCGCCAGCACATGACCGAGCACGAAGTGCCCCGGCGCCCAGGCCGGCTGGCGGCGTACCACGCGCCACAGCTCGGTCTCGGCGGCGTCCCGCCGCCCGAGCACCACCAGCGAGACGGCGAGCTCATAGAGCGCCGCCGCATCGCTGGGGTCGAGCCTCAAGGCCTCACGCAGCAGCGGTTCCGCTGCCGCGGGGTCGCCACGAAGGCGCAGCAGCTGTCCGAGACAGCGATGGGCGGCGCCGAGTCCGGGATCCAACGCGAGCGCCGCCCGCAGCTCGCGGTCGCCCGCCGCCGCCCGCCCCAGCTGCACGAGCACACAGCCAAGCTCGGCGCGCGCGGCACCAAGCGCGGGGGCCAGCGTCGTGACCTTGCGCAGCTCGAAGCTCGCGGCAGCGAGCTGCCCCAGGCGCACGAGGCTCAGCGCCAGGTTGTAACGTGCATTGACGTAGCCGGGGTCCACCGCCAGGGCGGCGCGAAAGGATTGCGCCGCCTCCTCGTGGTGGCCGCGTTGCAGCAGCACGACGCCGACGTTGTTGTGCGCCTCGGCAAAGTCGTCGTCTTGCAGCACCGCCGCGCGGAAGTGGCCCAGCGCGGCCTCGAGCTGGCCCCGCTGGTGCGCGACGAGGCCGAGCCCGTTGAGCACCTCTGGACTGTGCGGTCGGTACTCGAGGGCCAGGGCCAGCTCGGCCTCGGCACGATCGACCTGCCCTGTCGCCAACAACTGGGCGCCGCGCCGCTGGTGGAGGGCGGCAGGACCGCTCAAGGGCGCGTGGCCGGCGCAAGCGAGCAGCGGGGCCAGAGCGAGCGCGAGCGCCCAAGGGGCGACAGTGCAGCGGGCGACAATGGGCATGCGGTTCTCTCCGTGATATGAGGCCATCCGGCGCGCGTTATCGGCGCGCGACCCGCCGAAGTTGCCGCCAGCCTGCGAGATTGTCGCCATGCCCACGCCGGCCGATTCATCGTTCACCTGTACCGGTTGCGGCGCCCGCTTCGCGCTCCCGCCCGCGGTCCAGCAGCGCTACCCCGGCTGGATTCCCCGCCTCTGCCGCGCCTGCCGCAGCGGACCGGGAAGCGCGGCACGCGATGCAGCGACGCGTGCCGCCGCCCCGCCCCGCCAGGGCCAGCGGCCAGCGACCGGACGCGCGCCGATCGAGGCGAATCTCAGCCCGCAGGAGGTGCTGGAGAAGTACGACGGCGGCCCCTACGACGGCGTCTTCACCGACGGCGCGTGTTCGGGCAACCCCGGCCCGGGCGGCTGGGGCGTCGTGCAGGTGCGCGACAACCAGGTCGTCACCGAGCGCCATGGGCGCGCCGGCGACACGACCAACAACCGCATGGAGCTGATGGCGTTGATCGCGGGCTATGAGTTGCTGCCCGCGACCGCCACCACGGTGATCTATTCGGACAGTCAGCTCTGCGTGCGCACCATCAACGAGTGGGCTGCCGGCTGGGCCGCCCGCGGCTGGCGACGCAAGACCGGCGCGGTGCAGAATCTCGAGCTGGTGCAACGCGCCTACGCGCTGGCCCAGACCCACCCGCAGGTCGCGCTACGTTGGATCAAGGCGCACAACGGCGCGCGCTGGAATGAATACGCCGACGCCCTAGCCACGACCTACTTGCGCGACGCTTGAGCCCGATCGAGCTCGCGCAACAGCGCATGGGTATAAATGCCCGCGTCGTGCCCATCAGCAAAGACCACGCGCAGCGCGTACCGGCCGACGGATTCGATGCCCTTGGCCGTCAGGTCGTCGCTCACGGTCGTCGGGTCGAGCCGCGGCTCGCGCGTCCACTCGTCGACGCAGTGCGCGCAGGGGCAATGCCGCCGCAGCTCCGCCAGTCGCCAACGACCCACGACACCGTCAGTCCAGTCGATACCGAGGGTGTGCGAATCGACCTGATAGATTCTGCGCACCGCGTAGCTGCCGCCCACCATGCTCGACCTCCCTCGCCTACCGTGCTCGGCGCTCAGGCGTTCCAGCCGAGCGAGAAGCTCTCCAACGCCCCGTCCTGATCGAGGTGCAGGGTCGACAGCCGCGCCGCGATCGCGCCAGCCACCGAGCGATAGGCCTCCGCCGCCGGCGCGTCGGGCCACTCGACCACGATCGGGCGACCGCGATCCCCGCCGCTGACGACGCGCGGATCGATCGGGATCTGCCCCAGCAGCGGGAGGCCCGCCTCCGCGGCGATCCGCTGTCCGCCGCCCTCGCCGAGCAGGGCGTGCTGCTTGCCACAGCCATCGCAGACGAAGTAGCTCATCGTCTCCACCACGCCCAGCCGCGGCACCTTCGTGGTCTCGAACATCGCGATCGCCTTGCGCACGTCGATCAACGAGATGTCCTGCGGCGTGGTGCAGATGACGGCCGCCGTGACCGCGGCCTGCTGCGAGAGCGTGAGCTGGATGTCGCCCGTACCCGGCGGGTAGTCGACGATCAAGTAGTCGAGTTCGCCCCATTCGACGTTGCTGAGAAACTGCGTCACGTAGCCCGAGGCCATCGGACCGCGCAGGATGGCCGCACGACCCGGTGGGATGAAGAAGCCGATCGACATCACCTTCAGCCCCAGTGCCAGCGCCGGGCGGATCACCCCGTCGGCGCTCATTTTGGGCTCCTCTTCGACCTCGAGCATCATCGGCACCGACGGCCCGTAAATGTCGGCGTCGAGGAGGCCGACCCGCGCTCCCGACTGCGCCAGCGCCACGGCCACGTTGACCGCGGTCGTGGATTTCGCGACCCCGCCCTTGCCCGAGGCGATGGCGACGATGTTGCGCACCGTCTCGAGCACCTTGCGCCCAGCCAGCGGCGCACCGCGCGTCTCGGCCTTGAGCGCGACCGCAACCTCTTTCACCCCGGGCAGTGCCGCCACCGCGCGCTCACAGGCTGCCTGGAGCTGCTCGCGGACCGGACAGGCCGGCGTCGTCAGCACGAGGTCGAAGGCCACCCGGCCGCCCGCGATGACGATGTTCTGCACGAAGGCGAGGTCGACGATGCTGCGCCGCAGATCGGGATCCTGAATCGGTCGAAGGGCCTCGATCACTGCCTGCTCGGTGACTTTCATCCGCGTGCTCCTCGATCATTCGCTGCCGTCGGCGTATCTACCACAGACGCGCCCCGGGACCAGCCGGGCACGGGGTCTTCAGCGGTCGAAGTCCAGCGCGTCCGGGCCAAACGCCGCGCCCCGACGGCTGCTCAGCCGCCCGTCGGCCCGCACGTCGACGACCAGCGCCCCGCGCGGTGGCACGCGGAGCCGATCGAGGGCCAGGGTGCCGCGGCAACCGTCGCGCAGCCGCGAGCCGGGCAGCCGCGGCGGCCGAGCGCCCGGCGCTGTGGTCTGCAAGACGACCGCACGTGGCGACACACCCGCGGCCTGGGGCAAGACCTGGCCCTCCCGGTACCCTGCCGCGGGCAGGCAGGCGCCCACCTCCGACACGGCGGCGAGCAGCACCTCGGCGCGCCCATGCCGCAGACGCAGCGCGAGCCGGGGTCGCGCCGACCTCGTCGTGGGGCGCGACCGACCGCCTTGACCGCGGGGCCCCGGCTCGCAGACCAGCGGATCGAGCCGCCAGTCGCGCCCGCTCAGGGCCCGCGGCCCACCCACCCGCAGCGCGCGTGGCGCCAGCCAGGCGAGGACCCGGCCGACGGCCGGCGGCACCCTGCCCCCGCCCCTGAGCCACAACTCTCCCACCTCGACCGCGCCCAGGACGGCCACCAGGCCCCCGATTTCGTCGGGGGTCTCCCCCGTCAACACGACGTGGTCGAGACGACCGATTCCCCGCCGCCGCAACCAACGCACCAACGGTTGCCGGCTCGCCTCACCCGCGACCGCGCTGCGCCCTGCGCCCCAGAGGACGGTCTCGCCGTCGGGCAGCCGCAGCAGGGTCACCGCGCTCCCCGAGACGTCGAGTACGGTGACCACGGCGCAGCGCTCGCGGCTCAGCCGTGAGGCCAACGGGCCCACCACCAGCGCGACGAGAGCCACGAGCGCCGCCCCGCGGCGCCCGGCCCGCGAGGGCAGCAGCCCGGCCAGGGCGACCGCCGTGAGCACAACCAGCCCGCAGCCGGATACCGCCGCCCGCACGGCTACCCACGGCGGCGCTGCAGCACAGGCGGCGAACCAATCGAGCCAGCGTGCGCCGTGCACGGCGAGGTGCAGCAGCGGGGTCCCGGCGACGGGCGCGACGGCGCCGAGGAGTGCGCCCACCAGCGCCACGGGCAGCACGAAGAACGAGACGAAAGGCACCCCGATCAGGTTCGCCAGCGGCGCAATCAGCGACACCGTCTGAAAGTGGTAGGCCGTGACCGCTGCGGTCGCCAGCGAGGCGCTGGCGCTGGCGAGGGCCAGCGAGCCCACCGCGCGCACCGGCCGCGACCGCCGGCGCAGGGTCGCAGTCAGCGGGTGGCGCGCCGCGAGCGCCAGCCCGATCACCGCCACGAACGAGAGCTGGAACGCCGCCCGCCAGAGCACCGCGGGATCGATCACGAGCAGCACCAGCGCCGACAGCGCCAGCGGGCGTGCGAGGTCGGAGCGACGGCCCAAGACCACGCCGGCCAGCACCGCCACGCTCATCACACACGATCGTTCGGTGGCCGGACCGCCACCGGTCAACGCCGTATAGAGCAGCGCTGCCGCGATCCCGATCAGGGCCGCGCAACGACGCACGAGGGTACGGGCCGCGAGCGGCGAGCAGCGGCGCAGCAGCGCATCGATCAACCCCACCAGCGCCATCGCCACCAGCACGAGGTGCAGGCCGCTGACGGCCAAGAGGTGGGCCAGTCCCGACCGTCCGAAGCGCTCGCGCTGCAACGTGCTCAGCCGGCCACCGTCCCCAATCACCAGGGCTGCGAGCAGCGCTCGGGCGGGCTCGTCGTGCGCGGCGCCCTCGATCACCCGTCGCAGGTGGTGGCGAAAGCGGTGCTGCCAGCGCGGCACGACGGTCCCGAGGCGCACGAGGTCCGCCTCGGCCGTGACGAAGTAGCCGGAGAGGCCCGCGGGGTGCTCGACGGCGCGGCCACCGGCAGCCGATCCCGCTGGGGGCGCGGGCGCCCGGTCCGCCGCCCGCCAGCGGCCCCGCGCGACCAGCGATTGACGGGGCCACAGCGGCCTGTCCGAGCGCGGCCGCGTCAGCTCGACTCGGCCGCAGGCCGCGGCGGCGGGCCGGCCATCCGCGGCAGCGGCCCAGACCCACGCGCGCTGCCGCTGCAGCTCGGGGCCCCAGATCGGCTCCTCCTCTACGGTGATCCAGAGGCGCAGCGACCGGCTGTTGGCCCAACTGGCCACGTCGCAGCGGGGATCCGCCGCGGCTGCCTGCAGTCGCGTGCGCGCGGCGCCAAAGAGCACCATGCTGGTGCCGAGCAGCACCGCCGCGCTCAGCGGGACGCGCTGCCTCAGAGCCAACCCGAACGCGGCGGCGACGCAACCGAGCCACGACAGCACGACGTGCGTGCCCCACGAACCGCCGATCACGATCCCGATCAGATAGCCGCCCGCGCAGACGGGTAAGACCCATGCCATGGTCCTGGTTATCGCCCAACCGCCGGCAAGGTTGACTTACGCGGCGTGGGCGATAGAATCCCGTGAAGCTATCAATATCAAATGAGAACTTGCCGACAGGCTCCGGCCATCCACGAATCGCCCGCAAGGTCACGCTGGGCTGCACCGCTGCGGCGGCGCTGGCCGGCCGCGTGGCTGGCGGGATGGGCCGCCTTCGCGACCGCCCTGCCCGCAGGTGCCGCGGCAGGCGGCGCCACGGTACGGGGCGTAGTCCGCGTGCCGGCGGGCTTCGAACCGCACACGCCCTTTACCGAGCGCACCTACTGGAGCCTGCCGAACGGCCTGCTACCGACCGCGGCCCCCTTGACCGACTGGCGCCGATCGGTGGTGGTTTGGCTCGATGGCCCCTCGGCCCGGGATCGATCGCGAGCCCCGGCCGACATCACGATGGCCGACGCCCGCTTCGTCCCGCCGGTCGTGGCGATTGAGGCCGGACGCTCGGCGCGCTTCGTCAACCGCGACTCGGTGCTGCACCTGCTCGAGCCGGTGAGCGGCAAGTTCATGGCCGCCGAGTCGGTCGGCCCGGGTGACACCACCGAGCGGCAATTCGACCGACCGGGGACCTACCGCGTGCGCTGCTCCGAAGTACCGCACATGGAGGCGACCATCCTCGTGCTGCAGCAGGGCCAGGCGGCCGAGGTCTCAGCGGACGGGTCCTTCCAGTTCAACGGGGTTCCGCCCGGTATCTACACGGTGCAGGTGTGGTACGCCGGCGAGTGGATGTTCAAGCAGTCGGTCGAGGTCGGTGGCAAACCCGTGGTCGTCGAGGCCAGGCTGCGAAAAGCGCAGCAGCGCAAGGAGTAAGGCCACCGTGTGGTTCTCTCGCGTGTGGGTCGTGCTGCTCGCTGCGGTCGTGGCGCTGGCCTTCGCGGTGCTGCTGGTGCTGCCGCGCCCGGCCGCACGCCAGCTCTTCAACGCCCACGCCTACAAGCTCGACCTGGTGCAGCATAACGCACACCTGCTGCTGAAGGTCGAGGCGCGTGAGGCCATTGACCGCGCCGTAGCGCTGTCGCGTGACCCACGACTGGTCGAAACCCTGGAACTCGCCAGCACCAAGCAGCGTCCCCCGGACCAACTCCAGGCCAAAGCGCTGGCCACGATCAGCGAGCTGCTGGCACCCCTGCAGCCGGAGAGCCGCCCGGGGCTGATCATCTTGGTCGACGACCAGGGCAAACAGGTCGCGCGCGTGGGCCCCGGCGCCGAGAAGATCGTTCCGGGACAGCACGGCATTGCCGGCTATCCGCTGGTCGAAGCGGCGCTGCGCGGCCTGCTCCGTGACGACAGCTGGAGCGTGGAGGGCCACCTCTTCACGATGGCGGCCGCGCCGCTGATCGGGCGCGCGCAGCAGCGCTATGTCGGAGCGGTGCTGCTCGGTCAGGAGGTCGACGACGCGTTCGTCCGTCGGCTCCGACAACGCCTGGTCAGCTCGACCGTACCCTTCCTCGCCGCGACCGAGCTGGCGGTGTTCCTACGCGGCCGCATGATCGCGTCGACCTTCTCCTCGCCCGAGCTATCCCGCCTGCCACTGCAGTTCAGCCAACGCCGTGATCAGATGCTGCGCGACGAGCGCTCACCGGCGATCAACATCGGCGAGGGGGCCACCGCGCACGTGGTCGTGATGGCGCCGCTGCAAAGCGAGGCCGCCGCCCACGACGCCTTCTACGCGATCGTCGGCCCACCGGCAGCACGCGCGGATCTGGTGCCCGCGTTGGCCGAGCTGCAGCGCTCGGACTTCGAGCTCGCCGAGCTGCTGCAGGCTGGCGGCGTCTTCGTCGCGCTGCTCGTGCTCGGGCTGCTGCTGCTGCAGCTCGAAGGCGACAGCCCGCTGAACCGCTTGTTGGTCGACGTGCGTCGCCTCACGCGCACCGATATCCTGCGACTGCCCGATCGCGACCATAACGGCCGACACGGAGAGATCGCGCGGCTGATCAACGAGTACTTCGATCGGCAGACGAAGCGGCCCGCGGCCGGCGCGGGCGCGTCGGCCAAACGTGCGCCCGCCGGAGCCGCCGCGCTCGAAGGCGCTCACGGCGGCGCGCCGAACGATCGCAGCGGCGATCTCGCCTTCGATCCAGCCACTGGGGGAGGCCTGTCGCCACTGATGGCTGCGAGCTCGGGGCTGCCGCCGATCCGTGAGCTCGACATCGATCGCGTGCTCGACGAGGGGCTCGAGGATCCCACCAGTCCGCAGTCGCAGGACAACGGCCTGAGCGCGTTACCGGCGCTCGACGGACCGGGGGTGATGGCCCTCGACGGGCCCGGGTTCATGCTGCCGGAGGAGACCGCGGCCGAGAGCGGCACCGCCAGCGTGCTCTCGGAGCAGTTCCTGCTCCTGTCGCACGCCGGTGCACTGTCGATGCTACAACCGCTAGATCTGCCGCCGCTGCCCGATATGGAGCCCCTCGACGACAAGTTCCCGGCCCCTAGTCTCGGCCCGCTCTCGCCCCAGTTCGCCGGTCCCGAGCCTGCGCCGGTTACGGGCTCAGCGCCGCCGCCGGGGCATCGGCCGCACTGGGGCCAGCGCGAGCCGACCGGGGCGATGGATCCGATCTCGATCGGCCCGATCATCGACCCAGCGGACAAGGCGCACCACGCGGCCCCACCTCGGGCGGCGGCCAGCCCGGCGCTCGCCACCGAGGAGGAAGGCGACACCGTGATGTCGTCGGTGCCCGAGCAGCTCGCGCGCTCACTCGCCCGCGAGCAACCCGCGGCGACCGAGGCCGGTCACGGTGCCTCCGGCGGGATCGCGCCGCCCTCGGCTGCCGACGCAGCACCCCGCGCCAGCGAGCCGGAGCTCGAACGGTACTTCCAGCAGGTCTTCAAGGAGTTCATGGCGGTCAAACGCAGCTGCGGCGAGAACGTCGACAACGTCACCTTCGAGCGCTTCGCACGCAAGCTGCGCGGCAATCGCGACAGCCTGATCCAGCGCTACGGCTGCCACGACGTGCGCTTCACGGTCTACGTCAAGGATGGCAAGGCAGCGCTCAAGGCCACGCCGATCCAGCCCTAGGAGCCTGTCGGGAAATTGCTGCGCCACCCGATCGCGGCGTTGCGGCTGTGCTCCGGTGCTCACGTACCAGCCCGTACGTTCCGCTCCGGTGCTCGCCGCGCCTTGCGCTCGGGCGGCTCGCGACATTTCCCGACAGGCTCCTAGGCCGCTCGACGGGCGCCCAGACCTGCGCTCGAGCCGTGCCTTCGACCGCGGACTCGCCTGCAGGGCGGGCCAGCGCCGGACGCGCGACAGGGCTCAGCCGTCACAGATTTCGGGCGTGACCAGCAGCGGCCCCAGGGCCAGCCAACGCTCCGCGCGACCGCCACAGCGCTCGAGCACGATATCGGCCGGCGTCTGCCCCCGCGCCACCAAAGCGGCCAGCGGGGCCAACGCCTGCGCGGCCTGATCGCCATGAGCGAAGCCCGCGCCCAACTCCTGCCGCGCGCTGCCGAGCAGCGCCAGCGCGACCGCGCGCGCGGAGCGCCCAGCGATCTCGGCCTGCAGGCCATCGCGGGCGAGCGCGGCACTTGCTGCCTCGCTGGCCACCTCATCGAACGCACCCAACAACGCCAGCGTGCGGCGTCGCGCCCCCTCCCCGAGCAGCAGCCCGGAAAGCAAGGCGATCACCGCCCGCGCGAGACGCGGCTCCTGCGCATCGACGCTGCGCAGCTCGATCGTGCGCTTGAGCCGCACGTCGGTGAAGATCGTGCTGTTGTGCAGCTCCAGATCATCGAGCGTCGCCGCCCGCCCGGCAAGGCCCCGCTCGTTGAGCTCCGCGAAGGTCATGTTCGGCGGGGCGCGCAGCCCCTGCGGCGTCGCGACAAAGAGCAGGGGCACCTCGATCAGGTGGGCCAGGTAGTCGGAGAAGCCGTAGTCCGGCCGCTGGAAGCCGGGCAGCAGGCCACATCGTGCTGGGTCGGTGTTGCGCCAGATCGGCTGGCGGAACGAGCGGAAGCCTGCGAGCGCCCCGTCGACGAAGGGCGAATGGGCCAGCATCCCCGCGACCCACGGCGCGACGAAGAGCGCCGCGCGCAGCAGCTCACGGCCCACGGCAGCGTCGCTGTAGTCGAAGGTGATCTGGAGGCTCGCGCTCTGCCGCATCATCCGTCGCCCCATCGTGCCGAGCTCAGCGAAGTGCCGATCCATCAAGCGATAGCGCTCGGACGGCAGCACGAGGCCGATCTCATCGACGGTGTGCACGGGGCTGACGCCGCCGAAGAAGGGCTGCACCGCGAAGCGCTCGGCCAGGCTCGCCAGCAGGCCCTCGAAGCGCCTCAGCTGGTCGAGACAACCGGCGAAGGTCGGCTGCGGCTCGCTGGAGAACTCGAGCTGCCCGCCCGGCTCTAGCGACACCGTGGCGCCCCCCGGCAGGCTGACCTTCTGCGGCGGGTGGCCCGGCTCGAGCGTGCCGCCCAGCCACTGCGCGGCGTGCGCGAGCACGCTGCCGAGTCCCCGCGCGCCGTCGTAGCGCAGCGGCGTCAGGGTCTGCCGATCGAAGAGCGGGACCTCGTACTCGAAGCCCACGAGGGCGCGATAGGGTCGCGCTGGATCGGGTCGAAACAGCGTCAGCATCTCGCTGGCCTCGAGCATCGCTGGCCCCTCCCCTTTTCGATCACCGTCCGCTCGCGACGTGAGCCTGTCGGCTCGTCTAGCCCGAAAACAAGACGCCTTGCGCCAAGGCGCGCTTGTTTTCGGGCTAGCGCCCCGTGGGCACCCGCTTCCGCTGTGCCGCCGAATCCCCCGCGCGCACCCGCAGGTCGTCCAGTCGGCGCTCGTCGATCAGCTCCAGCCGCCGGCGTGCCGCGCGCTCTTGACGCTCCCGATGCCGTTCGAAGGCGCGTAGCTCGGACTGCGCAGCAGCCAGCGCCCGTTGCGCCTGCTCCTCACGCGAGCGCGCGGCGGCGCATTCGCGGCCAGCCACCACCGCACGGTCCGCCCATCCCTGCAGCTCGCGTTCGAGCCGCTCACGGTAGCACTGCTCCGCCACCAGCGCCGCCGCCGACCGCGGAGGCTCCCGCGCCGCCGTCACACGCGCCGCCAGAGCGGTCTCCGCGTCGTCACGGCCGCGCTCGACGGTGGCCAGACTCTCGGCGGCTCGCGCGAGCTCCGCGGCGGCTTCGACGAGCCGATGCTGCGCCGCCGCGACCCCGCACTGCTTGAGCTGGATCAACGCCTGCAGCGCACCTGCCGACCGCTCCACGATGGGCACCGCGTTCCCGCGCCGCAGCCGCCAGCGCCCGGCGCTACGCCCAACTCTCGCAGTGAACGAAGGGGCCTGGCAAGCGGGCTGTTCCCGGCCTCGGGTCAGCGCCCCGCCTGCTGCGCGGTGCGACGCGCGCAGCGGGGCTTGCGATACGCGATCCACGCCTGTCCTGCCGTGCCCAGCAGGGCCGCGGTCACGGCCGCCACACCCAGCGCTCCCGCGGGTCCCCAGGCCGCGATCAGCGACAACCCCAGCAGGGCGAGCAAGGTCGCGGCCCGGCCGGCGCGCGGCGCCCGTCCCGCCAGCGTGGACAAGGCGCCGAACAGCGCCGCCAGCGCCGCGGCACCGAGCCCCAGACGGCAAGCCCGTAGCTGCGCCGCCGACAGCGCGGCGGGGCCATGCAAGGCCGCGGGTGGTGCCGCCGCGCCGGGGCTCAGCCGATCGACCCCGACCGGCTGCCACTGGGCGGGAAGCGGGCGGTAGGCCGCGGCAACTCGATACAGCAAAGCCAAGGGCGCGCTGATCGCGACCACGAAGAGCAGCAGGGCAGCGACGACCCAGCGCAAGGTGCACCTCCGGGGGAAAGGGCTCGGCGCATGATAGCCGGGAAACGTTCGAGCAGCGCGAGCGGGGAGCCGTGCGCGACAGACCGTGCGCGGCGGGCTGGACAGCGGCCCCCGCTCTGCGCGAACGTAGCGAGCGCATGTGTCGCCCGCGAAGCATCGTCGGCTGTGTGGCGCTCCTCGTCGCCGGCACCTGGAGCCTGATCTGGGGCGCCTACGCGCTGACCATGGCGCCCGTCGCGAGCGGTGTGTCGGCGATGAGCCAGGAGGCGCTGGCCCTGACCGCCGAGGTGATCGCCGAGGCCGAGCAAGCGCCTGCCCAAGCGGATCACGGCCCAGCGCGCGGACCGCTCGCGCCGAGCGAAGCGCCCTCCGGCGGCGCGGGGCTCGACCGACGACTCGCCGGCTGCGGTGCGGCCCTGCTCGGCAGCGGGGCCCTCGCGCTGGTCGCCGCGCTGCTGCGCCTGAGGCGCCGCGCCCGCCGCTTGGTCTGGGCGGCAGCAGCCGCTGGCGTCGCCGCCGAGCTGGTATGGTTGGCGGTCATCGGCACCTGGATCGTCCCTGCGCTTGGCCGCGCTGGGCTCTACCTGGTCGGCGGCGCCCTCGCCGCGCCGGCCGGCGCGGGCCGCCCCACGACGGACCCGGGCAAGGCGGCGGATTGAGGGCTCGGCTGCGACCCTCGTGGCGCTCAGGTGTCGATCAGCGCTCAGGTGTCGATCAGAATGCGCTCACCCGTGGCCTCGAGCCGCGCCGGCAACGGTGGCCCGAGGCCCCGGGGCGCCGGACCCTTGAGCAAACGACCGTCCCGCGCAAAGCGCGAGCCGTGCTCCGGACAGACCACCTCGCCACGCTGATGGTCGTAAGCCAAGCGCATCCGTCGATGCGGACAGGTCGCGGGAAAGGCCAGCACTTCGCGCGCGCCGCTGCGTGCCAGCAGCACCTCGCGTCCGTCCAGCCGCACGATCACGAAGGCCCCCACCCGCCGCAGCTGGGGCACGAGAGCAAGACGGATCGCGAGCTTGCGCGCCCAGCTGCGCCGCGGCCAGAGCCACAGCATCGCCACCCCGGCGACCCGCTGGAACCAACCCCGCCGGGAGATCCGAACCTTCCCCGACGGCTCCGCCGGCGCTGCAACCCGACAGGGCGTCCCACCGGCGCAGGGGCATAGTGCTGGCTTGGTGCTGTCGTGCATCGGGGTCCGCAGCCCGACCCTGGGCGCAGCGCGAGTCTACCCGAGCACCGCGCTCGAACCCAACCCGCGCTCAAACCCAACCCCCGCTCAAACCCAACCCCCGCTCAAACCCAACCCCCGCTCAAACCCAACCCCGGTCAGCGAAGCTGACGAAGCTGCCATCCCCCACCACCAGGTGATCGAGCAGCGGGATGCCCAGCAGGCGGCCCCCATGGGCCAACCGGTCGGTGAGCTGGCGATCGGCTTCGCTGGGCTCGGGATCGCCGCTCGGGTGGTTGTGCGCCACGATGCCGGCCGCCGCCTGTTCGCGCAGCAGCGGCGCGAAGACCTCGCGCGGATGCACCTCGACGCCGGTCACGCTGCCCTGCGCGACCTGCGTCAGCGACAGCAGGCGGTTCTTGGCATCGAGCGCCAGCACGACGAAGACCTCGTGGCGCAGACCGAGCAGGCGGCCGCCGACGCAGCGATAGACGGCCTCACTGCGCGTCAGGGGCTCGCCGCGGCGGGTCCACGAGCCCGCAGGCGCCGGCTCAGCTCGCCCACCGCCAGCAGGGGCACAGGCGCGCGCCTGGCCGATGCCCCGCACCTGTATCAGCTCACCGACGCGGCAGCGCTCGAGGGCCTCGATCCCGCCGAGCCGACCGAGCAGCTCACGGCAGGTCTCTACCACCCCTCCCGACGCGCGCGTGGTGGCGCCGACCACCAGGGCGAGCAGCTCGGCGTCGCTCAGACCGGCAGCCCCACCAGCGAGCAGCCGCTCGCGTGGGCGCTCGGAAGCGGGCCACTGCAGGATCGCCGACATGCGTGACCGGATCAGCACGGCCCGTGCCATCCGGCTGTGGCCCTGAATACGCGGCCTTCTCGGACCAGGTGAGGACGGCGCCCGGTATCCGGTCCGAAGACCGGACGCGAGCGCCGAATGCTCGCTCCCTGGGAAGCTCCCTAGGAAGGCGGCGCAGGCGAGACGATCTGGGTGTACTCACCCTCGAACTCATCGGCCGCCGTCTCGATGACGAGCGGCGCGGCGTCGATGAATTCTTCGCTGCCGGGTCCGCCAAACCGCCGCCGATCACCGATCCGCCGATCGATCTGGAACACGCGCCCGTCCGCCGCGCCGGCCCGCCGTGGGACGGCCCGCCGTTCGCGCGCCAGCCGCGCCCGCAGCTCGAGCAAGCTCTGCGGTACATCATCCATCCGGTGCAGGCGCTGGCCGCAGGTATGGCACATCGGCATCCAGCGCCGCCGGTACTCGATCAGCTGCAGGTCATCGCGCCGCCGATTACCGCAGACCACGCAGGCCGCGCCGGCTCCGACGGGGCGGGACTCGGCCCAGCGCAAATAACAGACGGTGCAGCGGCCCCGCCGAAGGTGCGGAACCTCGGCGCCGCAGGCCTGACAACACTCGCCCTTGGACTCGGTGGCGCTCATCCCGGCTACCTCCCGTGCCGCCGGCCTCGCCGCGCAGCGACAAGGCCCCCGCCCAGCTGCGGCGAACGCCGCGCCGAACGGCGCACCACGACCGCCGAAGGCTACTGAGCCCTCCGCCATCGCTGGCGCCCGTGGCGACAGTGGCCTCATTCTCGGCCGGCCGCGCAGCACCGGGCAACTTTTCGCGCGGTCGTCCACGGGGCTGCCGCGCAGCTCGCCTGAGCCCGCGGCTTGCCCGGACCTTCGCCAACACGGCCAGGGGTACCCCCCGGGCCTTGCTCGGCCCGACGGGGGCCTTGCCGGGTTCTGCTGGGGTTCGTCGCGCGCGCTGGGGTTCGCTGGGGCCCTTGCGGGCTGAGGGGATCGCGCCGCAGGGCCCTACGAGGCCCTGCATGGCGCCAGCGGGCGGCTGGCGCGCATTGACGCCGGACGGGCTAGGGTGACCCCGGAAGGAATCGAACCTTCAACAAACGGATTAAGAGTCCGCTGCTCTGCCAGTTGAGCTACGGGGCCGCGCCGAACTGCAGCAGGCGTATAGCTTCGGGCCGTGGTGGGTGTCAAGACTCAGTCCAAGCGCTCCAGCAGCTGCTGCGCCAACGACACCAAGCGCTCGTCCTCTGCGGTATCACGAATCAGCCGGAGCTGCCCCACCACGGCCCGCGCACGACGCGGACGCTGCTGGTCGATCTGCGTCAGCAAGCGCTCGATCGCCTCGATCTGGCGCGCTGCATCGCGATGCTCGATCAACCGCGCCAGCAGCTCGACGTCGTCGGGCCAACCCCAGTGTGCGAGATAGGCATCGGCCGCCACCGTCACGGCGTCGCGACCCTCCGCCGCGACGAGCTGGCGCAGGGCCGCTTGCCGCTCCACACCGTCCGCGTCCGGCGGCGCGGCCGCGACCCCCTGCGCCTCGACCAGCTTGCCGATCCGACCGCTATCGAACAGGCGATCGAGCGCCGCGCGATACGACTGCTGGCTGCGGGCCCCGCGAGCGGCGCCGCCCGCGGGCCGCTCCTCGCGCCGCTGGGCGCTGTGGTCGCGTTGTTGATCGATCTCGCGCCAGCTCTTGCGGCGCCGCCCCTCGTCGCTCATGGTCCCCTCGCTCCCGCGCGCACCGCGCGCGCCTGCTCCGCGACAAAATCGCCGACGAGCCGCGCCTGGATCAGCGCCGCCCAGCTGGCGAAGAGATGCGTGGCCAGCGGGGCCGCCAAGGGCACCGGCACCGCGTCCTCCAGCAGCCCACCCGCTGCATGCAACAGCAGCATGACCACCGCCACGACCTGCAGCGCCGCGACCAGCGCCAGGAAGGCACGTCGAGCACCCCAGGCCTGACGCCAGATCACCGGCGGCCAAAGCAGGAGCCAGCACCGTCGCGTGCTCGCCGCGGTCGCCAGCGCGGCCGGCAGGACGAAGAGTTCGATCCACAACCAGACGAGGCCCTGCCAGTGCGCGACGCGCAACAGCTCCAGCGCGCGCAGCTGCAAGCGAGTGGCGAAGTCGCCCAATCCGAGTGTCTGCTGCGCACACCATAACAGCGGCCCCCAGTACCAGAGGGCGAGCACCGTGCCCTGTAGCAGGGGGAAGCTGAGCGTGTCCCAGGTGTCGCGGTAATCGCGCGCACGCGGCAGGCGCAGCGAACCGCCGCTCGCCTTGCGCAGCACCAGATAGAAATAGCCCAGGAAGAGCAGCCGCCCGGCCACCGCCAGCGCGACCGTGGCGCCGGCCCACAGCGCCGCCAGGCGATCGGCGAGCGCCAACAACAGCGCGAGCGTTCCCAGTGCCAGCCAGCTGTCGGCATGGACGGCGTAACCGAACGCGAGCCGCAAACGCTGCCGCACCGTCATCATCAACACCGTCCACGCGCCGGCACCGCTCGCGCCGGCCACCCGCGGCGACCGCCCGCTACGGTTGAGCCACCAGTCCGATCACGTTGAGCTGGCGTCCCGTCGCGCTTCCCTCTCGACGATAGGAATAGAAGAGCGCGGCGTCGCGACGCGTGCAATGCGTGCTCGCCGTGTACTGTCGCACGCCGCGGCGCCGCAGCAGCTCACCCGCGGCCGCCCGCAGGTCCAGGTGCGGACGACGATCGGGCGACGGCCGCCACCACGCCCCTTCGAGATGACCGAGCGCCGCCACCACCTCCTCACCCACCTCGTAGGCCTCGCGCCCAATCGCCGGACCCGCCACCACCACGAGCTCCTCGGGCTGACAGCCCCAACCGGCCACCAGCCGGTCGAGCGTGGCCTCCAGGACCCCACCAGCGAGGCCACGCCAGCCGGCGTGAACCGCAGCCACCACCCCCCGCCGCGCATCCGCGAGCAACACCGGCACACAGTCCGCGGTGCTGACGGCCACCGCGGTGCCGGGGCGATCGGTGATCAGAGCGTCGGCCTCGATCACCGCCAGGTCGCACGCCTTGCCACCCGCCGGCACGGTCACGACCCGCGCGCCATGGACCTGTCGCACGCGGAAGAGCGCGTCGGCGGCGACACCGACGGCCGCGGCCACAGCGCCGAGCTGCTGCTGCGGACGCTCGGCCGACGCCGACGCCTCAGCCCCCGCTGACGACGTCACCGGCGCGGCTCCGAGGCGCGTGCCAAAGCCGTGCCGCACGCCGGGACGCTCCAGTGCCGTACAGCGCAGCAGCGGCGCCGCCCCCCTCGCGCCGTGATCGAGTTCGAAGCGCGCAGGCACCACTTCAGCCATCCTGACCTCCCCGTGCGGCTCGCAGCCGCGCCAGCGCTTGCGCCATATCCGCTGGCAGCGGCGACGCGAAGCTCAGCTGCGCGCCGCTGACGGGGTGCACGAAGGCCAGCAGACAGGCGTGCAGCGCCTGCCGCTGCAGCGCCCGGCCGACCTCGCGCAGCAGCGGATCGGCGGGAGGGCCACCGTAGAGTGGGTCACCGAGCACCTGATGGCCATGCTCGGCGAGGTGCACGCGCACCTGATGCGTGCGCCCGGTTTCCAACCGCGCCTCGACCAGCGAACTGGCGGGCAAGGGCTCGACGACACGCCAGTGGGTGATCGCCGTGCGGCCGCGCTCGCAACGCGAAGTAAAGCGCTTGCGATCGTGCGGGTGGCGCCCATGCAGCGTGCGAAACGACCCCGTCGCGGTCGCGAAGCGCCCGACGACCAGTGCCAGATACGCGCGCTCGATCGTGTGCCGGCGGAATTGCTCGCCCAGCCCTTCGTGCGCCCGATCGGTCTTGGTCGCCACCATCACCCCGCTCGTGAGCTTGTCCAGCCGATGGACGATGCCCGGACGCAGCACCCCACCGACCCCTGAAAGCTGCCGGCAATGCCCCAGCAGCGCCGCGACCAGCGTGCCCTCGAGGTGTCCCGGAGCGGGGTGCACGACCATGCCGGCCGGCTTGTCGATCACGATCAGCTCGTCGTCCTCATACAGCACCGCGAGCGCGACGTGCTCCGGCCGCAGCTCGCTCGCCGTGGCGGGCGGCGGCGCGTAGTTGACCACGTCACCCTGCTTGAGCCGCTGCGCCGGGCGTCCGGCCTCGTCGTTGACGAGGCAAGAGCCGGCATCGAGATGGCGCTTGATTTGCGAGCGACTGTGCGGAATCTCGCGGACCACGAGATAGCTATCGAGACGCTGCCCGGCCTCGTCGGCCGTGACCGTGAAGCGATAGCCCTCCGGGGCCGGCGGGGCGGGAGCCAGCTCGCCCTTCACCAGATCTTGGACTTGACGTGCCCTTTGCTCTTGACCAGCACGTCCACCACGGCTCGATCGTAGATATTGAGCTTGTGCAACGGCTCGGCGACGCGTTTCTGGAACAGGTCGCGCCCCTCGGTGATCTCCGCGGCCATCACCTCGAAGAGGTTGTCGCGCTCGATCCCCTCGACGATCTTGGCCTCATGGTAGAGGCTGAGATCCGAGGCAATCGCGCGCGCCAGTTGCCGCGCACGCTCGGGCTTATCGATTAGCTGTCGAATCGGCTTGGCCATCCGGTCTCTCTCATACCTTCAAAGGCGTGCAGCGAAGCTAACAGAGGGCCTCCGTGCTGTCAAAACGGTGGGCCTGAACACGGGGCCCGCGGCCGCGCCCTGGCCCCGCGCTGGAGCGGCCCCCGCAGGCGCCGGGGCTCCGAGCCTTCACGCGCGACCAGGGGGCGTGCTATGCAGCCACGGCAGGCCGCCGAAACCAACGGCCCGCTGTGGCAGCGATGAACCCAGCCGACGCCGACCCCAGCCTCAGCCCGAGCCAGCCCCTCCCCGCCAGCGGACGGCGCGCGGACGCCGACGGCGTGACCCGCGTGCCCACGGGTGAGTTCGAGGGCGAGGGGGCCCAGGAGGGCGGCGGCGCCGGGGACGCGGACGGCCCATCCTCCTCCGGCGCCGGGGAAGCCGATCCCAGCGTCAACGGCCTGACGCGACCGCGCATCATCGCGATCGCCGGCGGCAAGGGCGGCGTCGGCTGCAGCGTGATCGCTTCCAGCATCGGCATCTATCTCGCCCAGCTCAGCAAGCGCGTCGTGCTGATCGACGCCAACCTCGGCGCCCCGAACCTGCATACGCTGGTCGGCGTCCACGAGGCCCAGCGTTCGCTGCACCGCTTTCTGCGGCACGACGTGCGGCGGCTGGAGGAGATGGTCTGCGATACCCCCTTCAAGGGCCTGGGGCTGGTGCCGGGACAGGCCAACGCGCTCGACGCCGCTAATCCGCGGCCGGTGCAGAAGAAGCGCTTCCTCGCGCAGCTGACCGGCCTGGCCGCCGACTACGTCGTGATCGACGTCGGCCCGGGCACCGGCTTCAATGCCCTCGACACCCTGCTCGCCGCCGATCTGCACGTCATGGTGACGCACGCCGAGCCGACGGCCACCGAGTGCCTGGCGCGGCTGATCAAGGCCGCCTTCCTCCGCCAGGTCCGCGCGCTGCCCGGCGTCGACACGCTGCTGCGCACCCTCGAGGACCACGCCCACTGCGGGCTCCCGTCGCCCAACCAGCTCCGCGACGCCGCCGCCGCCCGCGAGGACGGCCTGGCCGAGGCCCTGGCGGCCGCGATGGGCGAGCTGCGCCCGCTGATCGTCGTCAACGACACGCGCACCCGTGACGACCTGGAGCTGGGACCCGCGCTGGCGACCGTGGCGCGGCGTCACCTCGGGCTGCCCGTCGAATACCTGGGCTACGTCGAGAGCGACGACCTCGTCTGGCTCTGCATCCGCAAGCGCCGCCCGCTGCTGGTGGAGAACCCCGAGGCCAAGGTCAGCCGCGACATCGAGCGCGTGGCGCGCCGGCTGATCGCACGCGACCCGCGCGAGCGCGGCGCCAGCCTCGAGCCGCCGCCAGTGGCGCTCGACCGTCAGAACCACTACGAGCTGCTCGGCGTCCACCCGGCCGCCAGCGAAGAGGAGCTACGCCGCGCCCATCGCCAGGTGCGGCGCATCTACGATCCCACCTCGAGCGCGATCTACGGTCTCGCCTCCGCCGAGGAGATCCGCCGCTTCCTGCAGCGCGCCGAAGAGGCCTACGCCACGCTGATCGATCCGGAGAAGCAGCAGCGTTACAACCAACAGCTCTTCCCAGAGGGCGAGACCCACCCGGCAGCCGCCGCGCCGGGGGCCGATCGGACGGACGAGCCGGGCGACGTCCCCAACGCCGCGAGCGGGGCGCCCCGCCGCGCCCGACCGGAGATGCCCGTCTTCGATCACCAGACCGTCTTCACCGGCGAGCTGCTGCGGCAGGTCCGCGAGGCGCGGGGCGCCGACCTGCAGGATCTCGCCGATCGGACGAAGATCTCGCGCAGCTACCTGGAGGGCATCGAGGCCGAAAACTTCGCCGGTGGGCTCGCGCCGGTCTACGTGCGCGGCTTCGTCAAGGCGGTCGCGCGCCAGCTCGGTCTCGACCCCGCGCTGGTCGCCGACAGCTACATGGCGCACTACGCCGCCGCCGAACGAAAGCGCTAGCCGCCCTCAGGCCCGGGCGCGAAAGCGGCGCCAGTCGACGCCGAACCTGCGCACGCGCAGGCCCATCACCCGCTCGGTGATGTCGAGCTCGCGGGCGGCCTGCGCCATGTTGCCGCGACAGCGCTTGAGCGCCTCCACCAACAGCTCCCGCTCCAGCGCCTCCAGCGACGACTGCAGCGTGCCCTTCGGTGCCGTACCGGTGGCGTCCTGCGTCTGCAGCGTCGGCGGGAGATGATGGCCGTGGATCACGCTGTCGTCGCTCAGCAGCACCGCGCGCTCGATGCAGTTCTCGAGCTCGCGCACGTTGCCGGGCCAGTGGTAGCTGGTCAGCATGTCGATCGCGGGCGTCGAGATGCGGCGGATCGGCTTCTTCATCGACTTGCTGTAGCGCTCGATGAAGAAGTCGGCGAGCAAGGGGATGTCTGTCTTGCGCTCCCGCAGCGGCGGCACATGGATCGGCACCACGTTGAGCCGGTAGTAGAGGTCCTCGCGGAACTTCCCGGCGGTGAGGAACTGCTCGAGGTTGCGATTGGTCGCCGTGATGATGCGCACGTCGACGCGAATCGTGCTCGAGCCACCGACGCGCTCGAACTCACGTTCCTGCAGCACGCGCAGCAGCAACACCTGCGTCGTCGGCGGCAGGTCACCGATCTCGTCGAGGAAGATCGTCCCGCTGTGCGCGAGCTCGAAGCGCCCGCGCCGCTGGCGCAGCGCGCCGGTGAAGGCGCCGGCCTCGTGACCGAAGAGCTCGCTCTCGAGCACCGACTCCGGTAGCGCCGCGCAGTTGACCTTGACCAGCGGCCGCGCCGCGCGCGCGCTGTTGTAGTGGATGGCGTTGGCGATCAGCTCCTTGCCGACCCCGCTCTCACCGCGAATCATCACCGTGGTGTCGCTGGGCGAGACCCGAGCGATCATGTCGTACACGGGCTGCATCGCGCGGGCGTTGCCGATGATGTTGGCCGGGCGAAAGCGGCTCTGCAGCTCCTGCTGCAGCCGCAGGTTCTCCTCGAGCAGCCGCTGGCGCTCCTGCTGCGCCGCCTGCCGGACGCGCGCGGCCTGCGCGATCATCGCGGCCACGGTCGAGAGCAAGCGCTCGTTGTGCTGGTCGAGCGCTCCCTCCGAGGCCGCGCAATCCGCGCTCAACGTGCCGATCACCTCCTTGCCGATCTTGATCGGCACGCAGATGAACGAGACCTCCTCCTTGCGCAGCCGCCGTCGCGCGCCGGTGCGGTCGAGGAAACCCGAGGCCTCCGAGAGCGAGGGCACGACCACCGCGCGCCCGGTCTGCACCACCTGGCCGGTGATGCCTTCGCCGAGCTTGTAGCGCCCGCGCTCGCGCTGACTGGCCGACAGGCCGTAGGCCGCCTCGATCGCGATCTCCCCGGTGCTGGGATCGATCAGCGTGATCGTGCCGCGCATCAGCCCGCGGTGCAGCGCCAGCGCCTCGAGCACCGGCTCGATCACGTCGCGCAGATCGGGGCTGCGGTCGAGGATCTCGCCGACCTCGAAGAGCAGCCGCAGCTCGCGCAGCTCGCGCGGCTCACCGTCGCTGTCGTGAACATTTTCTTCTGGCGGGGTCATGGCCAAGTCCGACACAAAGCCTTGGCCGACATAAATGTAGGATCGGCTCATTTTGTCAAGGGCCTTGGACGTTCCGAACCGTCGTCGCCTGGCGCAGAGCGCCGTCGGCTCCTGGCAGCAGGCACCGCCAGGAGCCCTTCAGCCTTCAGCTCGACTTGACGATCACCCCCAGCGTCGTCGTGAACTGCGAGTCCTTCCCGGCGGCCGTACCACTGGCGAAGATGCCCTTGTCGGCCCAGTCGAGGCGGTTGTCGAGGCGGAACACCAGATAGGGCGACGGCAAGTAGTCGAGGGTCAAGGTCCCCGTGAGGATCGTCTGGTCTGCCACGCCGAGGCGGATACCATCGGGGTCGCCGAAGTATTCGCCACGCAGGGCGGCGGCCACCGTCGACGCGGGTCGATACTGCACGCCGAGACTCCCTCCGTACCAGAGCGAGGTGTCGTCGCCGCTAGCGGTCGAGAAGGTCTCGGCACCCAGATCACCGTTGAGCAGCACCGTCAGCTTGTCGCTCGGCCGCGCGGTCACGATCGCATCGACGAAGTGTCGCAGACGCCCATTGGCGTCGCTGTCCTTGGCCACCGTCACCTCACCCGTGTCGGTATCGGTCACCTCGACGACGTCGGCTTGCTCCGGGCCCACCAGATAGCCGAGCACCAGACTCACGGGCTGCGTCGCATACGCGAGCTGCACCCCAAAGGTCTTCATCGTGTTGTTATCGATCGTCCGATCCCACCCATTGACGGCGATCAGGGTCGCCGTGAGCTGGTCACTCAGGGTCAGCCCCGCTCGCAGCCCGGTGTGGAAGAAGGGCTGACCGGCCCAGTTGAGCACGCCGCGCGTGTAGTTGAAGTTGTCCTGCGCCTCGGATACCTCGGCGCCGTAGGGCGTGGCGAACTTGTCGAAGTCGAGCGTCAGGCGCGCCAGCGGCCTCCAGCTGACGAAGGCCTGCTTGATGAACTCGAGCCCGAAGTCGAGGCCCGCGTCCGCGAGCGCGAAGCGGTTGGCCGTCGGCCCGAAGCGCAGGCTGACCGTGCCACCCACGGGCGCCGTCGGCGCGCTGAGGTCGAGACCGGCCCAGGACAGCGCGAAGCCGTTGTCCTGGTCGAAGGCGCGCACGCCGCCGACTGCGTTGTTGTCGGGCTTCGGGAAACGGTAGTTGACCGAGTAGTAGCCGTCGACGAAGGCGCGGTAGGAGACGACGTCGTACCAGGACTTCGCCGGCGCCGGCGCCTCGGCGGATGCCGCCCGCGGCATCGACGTCGCCACCACCAGCGCCGCCACCATCGCAGCGCCGGCGCGCTGCCCCAAGACCCGCAGCGAGCGACCGCGCGGTGTGGCGGAGTTGCTGCTCGAAGACCGTTCCGTGCTCATGCTGTCCCCCTTGCTTCGATGTATTGCTTCGATGGATCCGACCGGGCTCGCCGCCCAATACCGTTGCAGGTCGTGGTTGCACTGCGCCGGCCCGTCGCTGCGACCGCTGACGCACCCGGCGGCTGTCGCTAGCACGCAACGTGCCAGCCTGCCTCGCACCGCGAAAGTGGTCGCACGCGGCGCCCTTGCGGCTGCGCGGCGCCTGGAGACGGGCCCCGCCGCCCGCGACTACCGACATCCGCGTTGGAAAGGCTGGGGCGACCCCACGCGCGCGTAGGGCGCCCGGCGCGGGCGACAGCCGCCGGCGATCGGAACGACCAGCAGCCGGCTCGCCACCCGCCTCGACCCACCCGCAGGTCGCCGCGCCACGACACCGCGCCGCCACCGCGTTTGACAGTGCGGCGCGCGCGCGCCTACCATTCTCGGCGATGCTCAACGATCAACAAACGGCGCAGCTGAAACAGGTCCTCGTCGACGCTGAACGGCGCGTGCTGCAGAGCGCTCAAAGCGCGCTCGAGCTGACGCGCGAAGGTCCCACCGACGGCGGCCGCGACTCGATTGACCAATCCAACAGCGAGGAGCTCGTGTCGACCGCCCTACGGCTGCGCGACCGCGAGCAGAAGCTGCTGACGAAGATTCGCGAGGCGCTCGGCCGGCTGGCCG
Source organism: Pseudomonadota bacterium (assembly GCA_016702545.1). Taxonomy (GTDB): domain Bacteria; phylum Myxococcota_A; class Polyangia; genus JADJTL01. The sequence goes on from JADJDT010000015.1 coordinate 91,602, forward strand.
AGGGCGTCATCGACGAATGCGAGATGTGCGGCGGACCGATCGTCTTTCGCCGGCTGCTGGTGCGCCCGGTGACCACGCTGTGCATCGACTGCAAGGAGCGCAGCGAGGAGGACGAGCGCCGCGCGCCGCCCACCGAGAACCTACCTACCGGTGGAGCCGACGCAGCCGAGGACTGGCCCGAGTCCTGAGCGCCGGCCGGGCGCACCGAACGCCTTCGACTCCCGACGCGCGCCCTTTCCCGACCCGCTCCCACGGCGGGGCGACGCGGCCACGCCCGCGCGGCCCACGGACGCGCCGGTACGGACGCGCCTCCACGGACGCGCCCCCCACGGAAGAGCTGGGGCGCGATCCTTGGTGCCCTGCCTGAAGTGGTCTATCATCGCGCTCTGCCCTCTTGGCGGGTCGTGCGACCGTGCCAGCTGGGAGCCCGGTGTCGAGTTCGTCGCGGGCGATGAGGTCGCGGGCGATGAGTCGGGCCGAGCGTGGCAAGCTGCGGAGTGGCGCGGACGGGCGTGGGGGGGCGGAGCGTGAGCGCGGGAGCCTGAGCGCGATCCGGCGCTCGGGCTGCACGGCAGGTTTCGCCACCAGTTCTGAGCATGGCTGCCCTGGAACAGAAATACCGCATCATCGACAAGCTCGACAGCGGCGGCATGGCCGAGATTTACCGTGCCGAAGCCGAGCTGATTCAGGGCATGAAGAAGAAGGTTGCGATCAAACGCATCCTTCCGCACCTCACCAAGAACGCAAAATTCGTCGCGATGTTCCTCGACGAGGCGCGGCTCAGCCTGCACCTCGATCACGCCAACATCGTCCACGTCTTCGACATCGGCCGCGCCGGCAGCACCTACTTCCTCGTGATGGAGTACGTCGACGGCGTGAACCTGCGCGTCTTCGGCCGCACCCTGCGCGAGCGCAATCGTCCAATCCGCATCGCCGAGGCGATCTTCATCACGATGGAGATCTGCAAGGGGCTGGCCTACGCCCACGAGATGGTGAGCCCCGATGACGGTCGCCCGCTGCACATCGTCCATCGCGATGTCAGCCCGCCGAACGTGCTGTTGTCGCGCAACGGCGAGGTCAAGCTCGTCGACTTCGGACTGGCCAAGGCCGCGAGCCAGGTCGAGCAGACCGATCCCGGGGTGGTCAAGGGCAAGTTCTCCTACCTCTCGCCGGAGGCGGCGAGCGGCATCGAGGTCGATCATCGCGCCGACATCTTCGCCGCCGGGATCATCCTCTTCGAGCTGCTGACCGGACGTCGGCTGTTCTTCGGTGAATCCGACTACCAGACCGTCGAGCTGGTCCGACAGGCCTATGTGCCGTCGCTGTTGCAGCTCGACCCGCGCATTCCAGCGGAGCTCGACGTCGTCGCCCAGCGCGCGCTCGCACGCGACCGCGAGGCGCGCTACCAAACCGCCAACGAGATGCACGATGCGCTGGCTCAGCTGCTGTTCCAGCACGGGCTCAAGGTCACCAGCCAGGACATCGGCAAGCTGGTGCGCCGCTGCCGGGGCGACCAACCGGGAGGCACGGCCAACCAAGACACGCGCACGCGCGGGGTGATCAACAACCTGATCCGCGACGAGATCGGGAAGTTCACCTCGCTGGAGAGCGTGGGCGCCGATGCGATGGGTGCGCGACCCTTGTCGCCCGACGACCTGGCCAACGAGAGCGCCTCCTTGATGCAGCGCGACTTCGTCGACCCGCGCAGCTGGACCAACGAGTTCGTCGCCCTCAGCAGCGTCCCACCCAGCTCGACGCCGCTACCCGAGACGGACGAGCCGCCCGAGGTCTTCTCGCTCGAGCAAGCCCTCGAGGGCACGGCCGACGCCTCGTCTCAGCCACCGCCACGTCAGCCGCTGCCCTGGCGACGTGTCGCCGCCGCAGTGCTGATTTTTGCCGCGCTCGGCGCCCTCTCGACCTACCTGCTGCGTTGGCTCGGGGTCCTGGGCGACCGAGGGGGCTAGCCACCTTCGCGAAGGAGCCGCGCAAGATGTCCGACGCGCATTTCGGTTACGACATGGGGCCACAGCCCAACGTGCTGGCGGTGGTGCTCGCCGGCGGCGAGGGCACGCGGCTGCTGCCGCTGACCGCCCACCGCGCCAAGCCCGCCGTGCCCTTCGGCGGCAGCTTTCGCATCATCGACTTCGTGCTGAGCAACTTCGTCAACTCGGGCATCCACCGCATCAAGGTGCTGACGCAGTACAAGAGCGACTCGCTGCTCAGTCACATCTCGCGCGGCTGGCGTCTGTCGGCGATGCTCGACCACTACGTCGAGCCCGTGCCGGCGCAGCAGCGGCTGGGCAAGGATTGGTTCAAGGGTTCGGCCGACGCGCTGCACCAGAGCTTCAACGTCGTCGCCGACGAGGCGCCCGACTTCGTCTGCGTCTTCGGCGGTGACCACATCTACCGCATGGACGTGCGGCAGATGCTGGGTTTTCACCTCGCCAAGCAGGCCGACCTGACGATTGCCGCCGTGCCGATGCCGATCAGTGAGGCCCACGCCTTCGGCGTGATCGAGATCGACGAGGACTGGCGCATGTGTGGCTTCGAGGAGAAGCCGGCCGACCTTAAGCCGATTCCCGGCCGGCCGGGCTGGGCGCTGGTCTCGATGGGCAACTACAGCTTCAGCCCCGAGGTGCTCCGCGCCGCGCTGGAGGACGACGCGGCGCGCGAGGACTCGGTCCACGACTTCGGCCGCGACATCGTGCCGATGCTCTTTCCGCGCTCCCGAACCTACGTCTACAACTTTCTCGATAACGACATTCCGGGGGTCGAGGACGACGAGCGCGGCTACTGGAAGGACGTCGGCACGCTGGAGTCGTATTGCCAGGCCAACTTCGATCTGGTCTCGATCAAGCCCGTGCTCAACCTCTACAACCGGCGCTGGCCGATTCACTCGACCGCGCGCCCGGGGCCACCGGCGAAGTTCGTCTTCGCCGACGAGGCCGGCGAACGGATGGGTATCGCCACCGACTCCCTCGTCTCACCAGGCTGCATCATCAGCGGCGGTCGCATCGACCGCACGATCCTCTTCCCCGGCGTGCGCATCAACAGCTTCGCCCACGTCGAGCAGTCGGTGATCATGGACGACGTCACGGTCGGCCGCCACAGCCGCCTGCGGCGTACGATCGTCGACAAGCACGTCGAGATCCCCCCACGCACCATGATTGGCTACGACCTCGAGCACGATCGGCGCCGCGGGCTCTATGTCGGCGAGGAGGGGATCGTGGTCGTCCCCAAGGCGTTCCGCTTCGGCTGAAGCGCCGCGGCCGCGACGTGCCGACCCTGGCCCGCGCGTCTCAAGAGGTGTCCAGGAATCGTCGCGAGCAGGCCCAGCGCAAGCGCGGGCCAGCGGAACGACGGGCTGGTACGTAGCATCGGGCGCAGCGGTAACGCAGCGGTCGGGCCGCGCAGCAGATTCATGGACACCTCTTCAGCGCTGCAGCTCAGCCATCGCCCGACGCACATCGTCGGCGAGCTCTTCGGGTGGATTGAGCTCGAGGTATTGCCGATACATGCGCAGCGCCTCGGTGCGACGTTCGAGGCTCTGGTAGAGCTTCCCCAGCGCGTAATAGACCTGCGGCATCCGCGGGCTGAGCCGCACGGCTCGCACCAGCGCGCCCACCGCCTCGGGCTGCCGGCGCAGCTCCTGCAGCGCCAGGCCGCGCCGAAACGGCGGCTCGGGACAAAGCGGGCAGGCCGTCTCGGCGCGCGTCAGGGCCTCCAGCGCCTGACGCAGATCACCCCCATCCTGCAGGGCCACCCCGAGCAGCACCTCGGTGGCCGCCTGTTCGGCCGGATAGCGCACCTGGTCGGCCGCCAGTGCGATCGCTTGCCGCAACGCCAGCACCGCCGCATGCGGCCGCGCGGCGCTGAGCTCGAGGCGCCCTTGCGTCTCGTAGGTCTGCCAGGCGCGCGGGAAGCGCCGCAGCATGCTCTGCCAGGCCTGCCGGGCGCGATCGGGGCGATCGACCGCGAGGTAGGCCTGCACCAGCAAGGACCAGGCGCTGCGATCGTGCGGCAGCGCCCGCACCGCCGCGAGCAAATGCCCGACGGCCCGACGCCCGTCGTCGGCCGCCAGCGCCAGGCGCCCCGTGGCTAGATCGCGCTGCCCCGCCACGCCTCGGTCGATCTTGAGCAGCTGCTGCTCGGCCGCCTCGAGCTCGTAGCCGGCCACGCGCACGCGCACGAGCAGGAGCTGGGCTTCGTCGTCGTGCGGCACCCGCTGCAGCAGGGCCTCGGTCGCCTTCCGTGCGGCGAGCAGATCGTGGCGACCCAGATCGAGCTCGGCCAACCGCTTGGTGGCGATCGTCGACCATGGATACGCGCCCACCAACCGCACCAGCTCATCGCGCGCAGCGGTCAAGGCGTGCTCGCCGAGCATCACCTGGACCAAGGCCAGCCGCGGCTCCAGCGCGTCGGCGTCGTGGCGCAGGGCCTGCTCGAGCGCGCGCCGCGCCTCGCCCAGTCGGCCCTCGGCCAACAGCAGCCCGCCGACGACGGTCAACGCCTCGACCTGATCGGGCTGGCTCGCCGCCAGCTCGCGCGCCGCCGCCAGCGCATCCTCGCTCTCGCCGCGCGCCGCGGCCACGCGGGCGGCCAAGAGCTGCCCTGCCGGCGAGCTGGCGACCACCGGCCAGGACTGCAGCTCACGCGCCGCCTGCTCGACCCGACCCAGGCGGAACTCGACCTCGGCGCGCACGAGCGCCGCCTCGGCCAGCGTGCTCGCCCGCTGCGCCTGCTCCCAGGCCTCTTGCAGTCGCCCTTCGCGCAGCAGCACCGTGGCGCTCAGCAGCGCCGCGCGCGGGCGCCCGGGCATCAGCGCGGCGGCGGCGGCCGCGGCGGTCTCGGCCTCACCCACGCGGTCGACCGCCATCAGCGCCCACGCCAACTCCTCGAGGAACACCGGATCGGTCGCGGGAGCCAGGCTGCGCGCCTGCTGAAGATCGCGCCGCGCCTCGTCCGGGTCGCGCGCCACCCGGTGCAGGTTCCCGAGCAGCAAGAAGGCCCAGGCCTGCTGACCGCGCGCGGCCTCGGCCCGCAGTTCCCCGTGCAGCACCTGCTGCAGCTGCCGCCCCGCGTCCGCCAGGCGCTCGAGCTCCAACAGACAGCGAGCGCGACCGAGCGCGCTGGCGACGTGCACGCGGTTGAGCTGCAGCGCGCGCTGGTACTGCTGGAGCGCCAGGCTCGGCTCGGCGCGCCCACGCAGCGCCTCACCCAGCGCCGCCGCGAAGAGCACGGCTCGCGGTGCGCGCTGGGTCGCTTGCATCAGCCACTGCTGCGCGCGCTCGGGCTCGCCCCGCAGCAGTGCCAACCGACCCCGCAGGTAGAGCAGCAGGGCGCTCTCGGGGAACGAGCGCAGCGCGCGAGCAGCGAGCGCCTCGGCCTGATCGAGCTGGCCACCGACCAACCTGAGATACACGGCGGCAGCCGCCTCTTCGTCGTCCTCCCAGGCACCGTCCGCGATCGGCGCCGGCGCCGCGCCCCATCGATCACCGAACTCGATCGGAATCGCCGCCACCAAGCGCGCGTGCAGGTGCTGCACGGCGGCCCCACCGCTCCCGGCCCCGCCCGTGGCGCCCAGGAGCTGGGCCGATGCGGTGTAGTCCGCGAGGTTGCCGCGCTCGACGCGCAGGCGCGCGGCCTCCAAGCGGAGGGCGCTGAGCTGCCGCAGCCGGTAGCCGCGCACGAGGAAGCCGACCAGCAGCGCGAGGGTGACCACGGCGATGCAGCCGATCAGCACCAGCGCCCAGCGCTGCGCCGAACGGTCGCCCGCGATCAGCGTCCACCAGCCGGTCCGCGGCCGGCGCCCGAAGGCCGCCGACGGCGCCCGGAAGCGCCGACGGGGCACGCTCCGCCCCAGCGACGAGGGCGCCTGGGATCCCCCGGCCGAGGCCTCCGCCGAGCGACTGCCCCAGGAGCGTGCGCTGGGGCGTGAGTCGTCCTGCGAGCGAGGCCCCGCCGATTCGTCGCGCGCAGCCACGCTAGCCGCGCTGGAGCTTCCAGCGCGCTGCGCGCTGCGCGCGCCGGAGGGGCCCTCCGCGCGCGCCAGGAGCTGGCTGCGCTCGAGGGCCTCGGTAGGCTGTGGAGCCGCGTTCGCGAGCGGGTCCCAGGTCGCCACCGCGCCTCGGGCACCCACCGCACCCCCCGCCGAGAGGGCACTGGTGTGCGACTGCGGCCCGGCTTGGTCGGCTTCCTCCAGCGGTGCCGTCCAGGCGGCCGGCGCCGGCAGCACGAGCGAGATCTCCGCCTCCTGGAGCGCGACGGGGGCGCTCGTCGTCAACCCGGTCGCCCTCCTTTCCGGCGGCGCCCGCTGCTCGACGGGCACCCCCACCGGCTCCGCTGGCCGCGCCACGGCCGGCTCGGGCGTGTCCGGCAGCAGCGGATCAGCGAGCGCGATCTCGACCGCCGAATCCGTCAGCTCGATCGGCTCCAGGTCGCGCGGCCACTCCGACACGCCCTTCCGCGGCGCCGGCGAGACGACCGCTCGAGGCGCCAGCAGGTGCGAAACGGTCTCGATCTCTTGGGCCGTGAGCTCGGCCGGTGCACCGGTGGCCGACGCGAACGCGCGCAGCACCGGCTCCACCGCCACCGACTCGACCGCCGCCGACTCGACCGCCACCGACTCCACCGCCGCCGACTCCACCGCCACCGACTCCACCGCCACCGACTCCACCGCCGCCGACTCCACCGCCGCCGACTCCACCGCGCGCCGATCGTCGGCGCGCCCACCCGCACGGTGCGCCAGAGGGGGTCGCAGCGGGCCGCGCATCGTCTGCTGGAACGCCAGGTCGTGCGCCGCCGCCCGCCGCGCCGCATCGGGAACGACGGCGGTGGGCACCGCGTCGAGCGCACCACGCAGGGCGACGGCGTCAGCGCCGTCCACGGGCGCCCCACCGGCGGTCGGCGCCACCAACTCGCGCGTCGGCACCTCGTGCAGGCCGCTGACCGGGCGGTAGGCGCCGCGCCGATACAGGCCCGTCAGTTGCTCGTTGGAGGTGACCTCTTGCGTCGCGATCTCGAGCGTAGCGACGGGCAGCGCCGCCACCGCCTGTAGGCGCAGCGCCCTGAGCAACTGATCGAGTTCCTCGCAGGGCGCGGACACCGGCTGGCGCCACCCCACCTCGGCTGTCGGCGCGGCCCCCGACGCGACCGGGGCCGCGGCGTCGTCGAAGCTCGCGTCAGCGCCGTCCGGCTCGTTCGTCACCCGCGCCCCAGCGCCGCGCCGCGCGCCGCGCGCCGCTGCGCGCTGGACGGCCAACTGCTGGAGCAGGTGCTCCAGCGGCTGCACCGCCGCGCCGAGAGCGCGGGCGCGCAGCAGGGCCTGCTCGGCCCGCGCCACCGACCCCAAGAGCAGCAGAGCCTCGGCGCGCAGCAGCTCGGCGAGCGGATGGTCGGCCTCGAAGGCCTGCACCGCATCGACCTGCGCTAGCGCCTCGTCGTACTGCCCCGCGGCCAGCAGCGCCAGCGCCAGCAGCAGGCGCCCCTCGACGCACTGAGGATCACCGAGCAGACCGTGGCGACAGCAGCGGATCGCCTGGGCCGCGCGCCGCAGCCCCAGCAGACGCCCGGCCTCCACGATGAAGCCCGGCGCGCTCCCACTCATGGCAGGGCCAGCACCGGCAACGGAACCCCACCGATCACGCGCTGCTCGACCAGCTGCCAGCCGTCGGCGCCATCGACCCAGCGCTGGGCGACCAGCGTCGCGCCCAGCGAGCCGCTGCGCAGTGCGTACCACTCGACCTGCACCAGGGCGCGCGCCGTCCCCGCGCCGAGCACCTCCACGCGGGTCAGAGTCACCTCGACGATGCGCAGCTCGCGCCAGGCCGCACCCCGCGCCAACAAGCGCTGGCGCGGCCTTTCACCGAGATAGGAGGCCAGCCCGCCGAGGTCGCCCCAGCGCAGCGCGTGCTGATAGGCCTCGACGGCGTCCTCGAGCAAGGCGCGCCGATCGCCCGCACAGGCGGCCAGCAGCGCGGCCAGCAACGCGCCGCAGCGGACGACCCCCAAGGGCCCCCTGCGCGACCCGACACGCCGCTCAGCGCCCCCCATCGCCCTTCCTCGCGTTCCCCGCCGTCATGGGCGGTGGCCCTTGCGGCCTCCCTCCACGCAGCAGCTGAACGTCTTGCCGACCGAGCTCCCCGAGCACGACGAGCGCCACACCGTAGGTCAACAGCACCAACCCGCATTCGATCAGGGTCAAGAACCGCGACCGCTCGGGCAACCACGCGCCGACGACGGCCGCCAGTCCCCAGGCCACGACCACGCGCCACACGGTGCCCCAGGGCAGCGCGGCACCAAGCGTGCGCCGGAGCAGCAGCGTCGCGATCCCGAGGCCCGCCAACATCGCCAGCGCCGTGGCCGCCGCCGCCACCTCCAAGGCCGTGCTCGGCGAGGCCGACCGCGGCACTGCGAACGCGTTCGCGGCCACCAGCAGCAGCAGGGTGGCCAGCGTCGTGACGATTACGGCACGCGTGTGCCCCGCGCCGTTCAGAATCGTGTTGCTGACCGTCAAGAGCGAAAAGCACACCATCCCCGCCGCCAACCACCGCAGCGCCGGCCCGCCGGCGCGATAGATCGCAGGGTAGAGCACCGTGATCACCGCCTCCGGGTTGGCCATCAAGACCGCCGCCAGGCCGGCGACGAAGATCAGCGACAAGCGCAGCGTGCGGTGGATATAGAGGCGAGTGGCGGCATGGTCGGCGGCGAAGGTCGAGCGCGAGACCAAGGGGAAGACGACGAAGGTCACCGCGAGGATCAGCTGGTAGGGGATGAAGGCCAACGACTGCGCCGTGCCGTAGTACCCCGCGGCCGCCGAGGCGGCGGCCATCGCGGCCGCGGTGTCGAGCGTGCGCGCGGCGAGAGCGGTGGCGAAGCGCTTCAGCAGCAGCAGGTCGGCGCGCATCACCAGGTTCAGCGCCAAAGTCGACGCGAAGAGCTCGAGCATCAGCCGCCACAGCCGACCGCTCGCTAGCGCCTCGCCGTCTCGCACCGGCCAGCCAACACGCCACAGCGCCGCGACCAGGATCAGGGCTGCCGCTCCCACGAACCCGCCCACCGCCCCCGCTACGCCCCACCCTACCCCGGCTCCGCCGATGATCAACAGCGCCCGCAGGGTGGCGAAGCTCGCGTCGAAGGCGGCCTGCTCGCGGAAGCGGCGCAGGCCGTTGAGGGAGCCGATGAAGACCGCGTAGAAGGCGTAGCAGACGATGATCCCCGCCGCGAGCGCGTACCAGCGCGCGAGGCGAGGATCCCGTTCCCAGGCGGCAATCCACGGCGCCGCCGCCGCGAAGAGCGCCGCTGCTCCGCCGCCCAGCACCACCTGCACGCGTAGCGCCGCGCGCTGGACCGCAGCGGCGCTCACGTCGCCCTGCGCCGTGAACTTGCTGACGCCCTGGATCGTCGCGGTGACGATCACGTTGTTGACCACGGAGACCAGTCCGATCACCAGCAGATACTCGCCCCAGGCCACCGGCGAGCCCAGCAGCCGCGGCAGCGCGAAGTAGATCGCGTAGCCCGCGATGATGAAGTAGATTTTGGCCAGGCCGATGTAGACCACACCGCGACCGGCGCTGACGGCTGAAGCATCGCTCATGGCTTGGTTCCTGTGGGCGAATGCATCTAAGTACAGCGTACCGGAAGGAAGTGACCACCTCGCTCGTTCTGGACGCCGATGGGCAGCGTTGCGCCTCCTGGAAATACCACGAGTATTTCGGCGTCGGCGCGCCTTGCCATCGGCGCCCAGCCCTTCGCGGGCTGATCACTTTCTTTCGGTACGCTGTACTAAGCTGCCGGCGCTGGCCGCGTCAATCGCGCCGCGCGGGCGCCCCAGCGCGCGCCCCGGGCGGCTCCACGGGAGCCTCGTTCATGGACCTCCACCTCGAGCACACCTTCGCGGCTGCACCCCAGCGCTTCTGGTCGGTCGTCCTGCTCGACCCGGAGTACCAGGACGCGCTCTACCGGCAGCTGCGGTTGCACATCGAGCATTGCGTGATTGAGCACGAGGGCAGCGGCGACGAGCTGCGCGTGCGCCGCGAGCTCCACCTCACGCCGGACCGAGAGCTGCCCGCGGCCCTGCGCAAGCTGGTGCGAGGCACCGCCCTGGTCAAGGAGCGCGCGCTCTTCGATGCCCGTGCCGGAAAGATGACGATCGAGATCGAGCTGCCTGTGATTGGCGCCTGGGTCGATTTCCACGGCGTCTACACCTGGCGCGAGCAGGGTCCGGCGCAGCTGCAGCGCAACTGGGAGGCGCACTGCCACGCCCGCCTGCCCCTGATCGGCCGCCAGATCGAGACCTACCTGCTCGCCGAGATGGCCAGCAGCTTCGAGCAGGCCTATCGCTTCACCTGCGACTGGCTCGCGCGGCCGCCCAGCGCTGCCAGCGCCGTGCCCGCGTGAGGCCGCCAGCCGCGCTGCGCCCCGCGCTCGCCCCCGCTACGCTGGTCGCGATCTTCTTCGGCCTCTACTGGCTGACGCTCTGCCCGACGGTCTTCTGGTACGACAGCGCGGAGTACGCCGCGACGGCGCGCACGCTCGGCATCGCCCACCCGCCAGGCTACCCGCTCTACACGCTGATCGGTCGGCTCTTCACCCTGCTGCCGCTGACCCCCGCCTATGCGGTCAATTTGATGAGCGCAGTCTTCGGCGCGCTGGCCGTGGGCCTGGCGTACGCCGTGACCCGCGCCCTCGGCGCGCGCCCGCTGGCCGCGGCCATCGGCGGGGCGACGCTGGGCGCTGGCTCGCTCTTCTGGTTCCAGGCGGTGATCGCCGAGGTCTACACGCCGGGGATCAGCGCGCTCTTGCTCGTGCTCTGGTTGCTCTTGCGCGGAGATGTGCGCGATCGCGACCGCTGGCTGGTCGCAGCCGCGCTCCTCGCCGGGCTGGCGCTCGGCCTGCACCTCTTCATCGCCACCTGTGGGCTCGGCTTCGCCCTGCTCGTCTGGGGCGCCGGTCTGCCGATCGCCCAGCCACGCGATCTCCGCCTACTATGGCTGCGCCGCGGCAGCGCGCGGCGGCTGGCCCGGGCCCTGCTCTGCCTGCTCGCCACCGCCCTCGGCAGCACGATCTTCCTCTACCTGCGCTGGCGCGCGGCGATGCAGCCGTTGATCAACTTCGAAGATCCGTCGTCGTCGTGGGAGCGCTTCTGGTGGTTCGTCACGGGCGGCAACTACAAGCACTGGTTCCTCGAGCACTACGCCCTCGGCCAGCGGGCGCTGCGCGTGCTCGCGGTGTTCTACGATCAGCTCCTCGTCGTGGGCACGCTGCTGGCGCTGGTCGGGCTGATCGCCCTCTGGCGCGGGCGCGCCCTGATCGGCCTGGCGCTGACGCTGATGATCGCCGGCAACGTCTATTTCTTCTTCGACTACCGGGTGCACGACGTCGAGGTGTTCTTCCTGCCCGCGATCGCCGTGCTCTGCTGTCTGGTCGGCGTCGGGGTCGAGAGCGCGCTGGCAGCGCTCGAGCGCCTGACGGAGGGCTCGCCCCGGGCTCGCGTGGTGCGCCGTGGGGCGGCGCTGGTGCTCGCGCTCTTCCCCGCGTCGGTGGCGGCCGCCAGCTACGGCAAGGTCGATTTGCACGACTACACGGCGGCGCGCGACTACGGGGAGCGCATGGCGCGCGAGCTGCCGCCCGGCGCGGTGATCGTCAACTACACCACGCCTCCCGAGTGGAAGAACGACGCCGTGTTCGCGCTCTACTACCAGCGCGTCCTCGGCCGCCGCCCGGACATCGCCGTGCGCACGCGGATGGAGCGCCGCGACGTAATCGAGCTGCTGGCGCGCGGCACCCCGGTCTTTCTCTACTATCCGGTACCGCGCCTCGTGCGCGAGTTCGAGGTCGAGCGCGCCGGGCCCGCCTATCGCGTCGTCCGCCTGCGCGATCGACCCCTCGTGCCACCGCCCGGCATGGCCCCACCGGTCGACCCCCAGGCAGACGACGACTGAGCCCTTCGGTGCGCTAGATGTGCTCGGCCGAAGTTGTGAGCCGTTCGAGCGCAAGGCGCGGCGAGCACCGGAGCGGAGCGTACGGGCTGGTACGTGAGCACCGGAGCGCAGCCGTAACGCAGCGATCGGGCGGATCACGACTTCCGCCGAGCACATCTAGGTCTCGTCCAGCACCGCTGCCGGCAGCGCCAGCAGCAGCGCGCGCAGCCGCTCCGTCGCCGTGGCGCCATCGCTGGCGCTGAGCGCGGTACGCCAGCGGCGCGCGCCCGGCCGACCCGTCAGCAGTCCCAGCAGGTGCCGCGTGACCCGCGTGCCCGGCTGACCGGACTGCTCCAGCGCGGCCACATAGGGCAGCAGGGCCTCGATCACCGCGCGGCGCGTCGGCACGGGGTCGGTGCCGGCGAAGAACAGCCGATCGGCGCGCGCCAGCAGGTAGGGATCGTCGTAGGCGGCGCGGCCGATCATCGCGCCGTCGACGTGCGCCAGCTGCGACTGCGCCTCGGCGAGGGTGCGGAGGCCGCCGTTGAGTACGATGCAAAGCCGCGGGAAGTCGCGTTTGAGCTGATAGACCACGTCGTAGCGCAGCGGTGGCACGGTGCGATTGGCCTTCGGGCTGAGCCCGTCGAGCAGTGCCAGCCGCGCGTGGACGTCGAAGCGCGCGCAGCCGGCCTCGGCCACAGTCGCCACGAAGCGCGTCAGCGCGTCGTAGCCCTCGTGCCCACTGATGCCGATGCGGTGCTTGACGGTCACCGGCACGCCGACGGCGCCCCGCAGCGCCGCCACGCACTCGGCGACGAGCGCGGGCTCGGCCATCAAGCAGGCGCCGAAACGGCCCTGCTGCACCCGCTCGCTCGGGCAGCCGACGTTGAGGTTGATCTCGTCGTAGCCTAGCGCCGCTCCCAGGCGCGCCGCCGCGGCGAGCTCGGCGGGCCGGTCGCCGCCGAGCTGGAGCACCAGTGGACCTTCGATCGCGCTGAAGCCCAGCAGCCGCTCGACGTCGCCGTGAAGCACGGCTCGGGCCGTCACCATTTCACTGTAGAGCAGCGTGCGGCGCGTGATCTGCCGCAGCACGTAGCGAAAGTGCCGATCGGTGCGATCCATCATCGGCGCCACGCTCAGCCGGTACGGCGGCGGCGCGGCGCTCGACAACGACACGCTCAACGGCGCGCCTCCCGCTCGAAGGGCTGCCGTTGGCCCAGCTCGTGAGCCAGCGCGATGCGCGCCAGGTCGCGCGCATCGCGGCTGCGCGTGAGGTCGATGCGCGCCTCGAGCCGTCGCTGCGTCGCGTCGAGCAGATCGAGCTGCGTCGCGGTGCCGGCCTCGTAGCGCGACGCCATCTCGTCGACGATCACGGCCGCCAGCGCGGCCGCCTTGTCGGCGCTGATCAGTCCCGCCTCGGCCGAGAGCAGGTCGGCGCGCAACTGCACCACCGTCTCGGCGATGCCGCGCGCCAGCTCGGCGCGAGCCGCCTGACCCTCGGCGATGCGCGCCTCGGCGCTGCGCCGATTGGCGTAGCGCAGACCGCCCTCGTAGAGCGGCAGCCCGAGCGTAGCGACGATGGCCAGCGTATCGCGGCGATCGGCAAAGCCGGCCACGTTCTGCCAGCGGTAGAGCAGGCTGAGATCGAGGGTCGGGAAGAACGACCACGTTACCGCCTTGCGCGCCTGCTCCGCCGCCGCGATGTCCAGGCGCAGGGCCGCGACGTCGGCGCGCCGATTGAGCGCCGTCCGCAGCATCGCGGACTCGTCGGCGGGCACGGCCGCCGGCTCGGGCGGGCGACGCAGCGCGATCGGCTCGTTCAGACCGATCAAGATCGCCAGGCGACGCTGCGCTGCCAGCAATGCGTTGCGCTGTCGGCGCAGCGCCTGCTCATCCTGCACCAGCACCAGCTCCGCGCGTACCACGTCCGAACGCAGCACCCGTCCGACCTCGAGCCTGGCGCGCACGACCGCGAGGTTCTGCTGATCGACGCCCACCTTCTCCTCCAGCGCCGTGGCCACCTCGCTCGCGCCGAGCCCGGCGTAGTAGGCCTCGGCCACGCGCAACAGGTAGTCCTGGCGCCGGCGCACGACGCGCAGCTCCGCCGCGGCGACGCCCTTGCGCGCGACCCCGAGCTGCTGGTAGGCGGGACCGCGAAAGAGCGGCACGCCGGCCTGCAACGCGAGGCCGAGCTGATGGCGGCGCTGAATCACGATCGGATCGCTGGCGGGCGACCCCGCCGGGGCGAAGGCGCCGAGGTCGAAGGACACCACCGGATCATTCAGCGTGTAGCTGCCGCTCAGGTTCACGGTGGGCTTGAGCTGCGACCAGGCGCGGCCCACCTCGGCGGTGGCGCCGCGCACCCGCGCCTGCATCTGCTCCAGCGTCGGATTGTCGCGCTGCGCCAGCCCGTAGGCCTCCTCCAGCGTGACGAGACGCGCACCCACGGGCGTCCCGAGCGCCGCGTCGGCACCGGCCCTCGCCGACGCCGCCAGCGCCAGCAGCGCCACCAGCAGCGGCACCCTCACGGCGCCCTCGATCGATCGTCTGCGCATCGCTTCCTCCTCGGTACGCGGCCAAGAAAGCACGCCCGCTGCCGCTGGACAAGCGCTGCCCACGTGGTATGCAGCGCCGGGGTCACGGATGGCGGCCCCGTCAGGGTCGCGAGCCTCGAGCGGCTCAGGGCCTAGCACCCCTCCGCGGGGTGCGACGCCGAATGAGAGTAGTTTCCATGCCCATGCGCAAGCGCAGCGTCGTTGCCCTCAGCGTCCTGACCGTGGTGCTCGTGCTGATCTTGCTCGGGGGCACCAAGGCGCTGCAGATCCGCCGCATGATCGCCGGCGCCGCCCAGTTCGCGCCGCCGCCCGAGCCGGTCACGGTCGTCGGCTTGCAGCGCCAGTCCTGGGAGTCGGTGTTGAGCTCGGTCGGCTCGCTGGCGGCCGTACAGGGCGTCACGGTCTCCGCCGAGCTCACGGGCAAGGTCGTGCGGGTGGCCTTCGAGGCGGGGACGCTCGTGCGCGCGGGCGCGCTGCTGGTGCAGCAGGACGTCGCTTCGGAGACGGCTCAGCTTCGCGCGATCGAGGCACGCCTGGCGCTCGCCGCCAGCAATCTCGACCGCGCCCGGCGCCTACTGGCCAAACACGCGCTGCCGCCTTCCGAGTACGACCTCGCCGCTGCGCAGGCTAGCCAGGCCCAGGCCGACGCCGACGCCCTGCGGGCGACGATCACCAAGAAGACGATTCGCGCGCCCTTCGCGGGGCGCCTCGGCCTGCGCCAGGTCAATCTGGGCCAGGTGATCAACGCCGGTGAGCCGATCGTACTGCTGCAGTCGATCGACCCCGTCTTCGTCAACTTCCTGGTGCCGCAGCAGCACCTCGCGCAGGTCACCGTCGGCCTCCCGATCCGCATCAGCAGCAACACCCTGCCCGGCCCGGCGATCGCGGGCACCATCACCGCGATCACCCCGCAGGTCGACGCCAGCACGCGCAGCATCGAGTTGCAGGGGACCGTCGCCAACCCGGACGAGCGGCTGCGGCCGGGCATGTTCGTCAATGTCACCGTCGTCCTGCCGCGACAGCTGCCGGTGCTGGCCCTACCTGCCACCGCCGTGCTCTACGCGCCCTACAGCGACTCGGTCTTCGTCGTCGAGACGGCGCCCCCCGCCAGCGCGGCAGCAGCACCCGGCGCTCCACCGGCCGCGGGATCGGCGCTCGAGACCAAGGCCGGACTGGTCGTGCGGCAACAGTTCGTGCGCTTGGGCGAGCGGCGCGGGGACTACGTGGCCGTGCTCGACGGCCTGAAGCCCGGCGAGACCGTCGTCACCACGGGGGTCTTCAAGCTGCGGAACGGCCAGGCGGTCGTCGTCGACAACACCCTCAGCCCGACCTTCAGCTTGGCGCCCAAGCCCAGCGACAACTAGCGTTTGCGCCCGCCTCCCGTCATTCAAGCAGCCTCGATGAAATTCACCGATCTCTTCATCCGCCGGCCGGTGCTGGCGATCGTCGTCAACCTGGTGATCATCATCGCCGGGGTGCAGGCACTGCGCGCGCTCAACGTGCGCCAATACCCCCGCAGCGAGAACTCGGTCGTCAGCGTCTCCACGGTCTACGTCGGCGCGAGCGCCGAGCTGGTGCGCGGCTTCATCACCACGCAGCTCGAGCGTGCGGTCGCGGCCGCCGACGGCATCGACTACATCGAGTCGCAGAGCGCCCAGGGCCTCTCGACGATCAATGCCCGCCTCAAGCTCAACTACGACCCGATCAAGGCGCTGGCCGAGATCGGCTCCAAGGTCGATCAGGTGCGCGGCGATCTGCCCCCTGAGGCCGAGGTGCCGACGATCAACGTCCAATCGGCCGACAGTCAGTTTGCCTCGGCCTACCTCAGCTTCAGCTCCACGCTGCTCAAGCAGAACCAGATCACGGACTACCTGGTACGGATCGTCCAGCCGCGGCTCTCGGCGATCGAGGGCGTGCAGCGCGCCGAGATCCTCGGCGCCCGCACCTTCGCCATGCGGGTTTGGCTCAAGCCCGACCGCATGGCGGCGCTCAATATCAGTCCGGTGCAGGTCCGCCAGGCGCTCGCCGCCAACAACTTCTTGGCGCCGATCGGCCGCACCAAGGGCGCGTTGGTCCAGGTCAACCTCACCGCCAATACCGATCTCCGCTCGGTCGAGGAGTTCAAGAACCTGGTGCTGCGCGAGCAGCGCGGCGCGGTCGTCCGGCTGCAAGACGTGGCCGACGTCGTGCTCGGCGCCGAGGACTACGAGGCCGAGGTCCGCTTCTCCGGGCAGACGGCGGTGTTCATGGGCATCTTCGCGCTGCCCAACGCCAACGCGCTCGAGGTCGTGCGCCGCGTGCGCGCGGAGATCGCCGCGATCCAGCGCGAGCTGCCGAGCGGGCTGAGCGCCCGCGTGGCCTATGACGCCACGGCCTACATCAACGACGCGCTGCACGAGGTCACCCGCACCCTGCTCGACACGCTGCTGATCGTGGCGATCATCATCTTCCTCTTCCTCGGCTCGCTGCGCTCGGTGCTGGTGCCGGTGGTGGCGATTCCGGTCTCGTTGATCGGCGGCGTGTTCCTGATGCAGGTCTTCGGCTTCACGATCAACCTGCTGACGCTGCTGGCGATCGTGCTCTCGGTCGGCCTCGTCGTCGACGACGCGATCGTCGTGGTCGAGAACGTCGAGCGCCACCTGCGGGAGGGCAAGTCACCCCGCGACGCGGCGCTGCTCGGGGCGCGCGAGCTGATCGGCCCGATCATCGCGATGACCATCACGCTGGCCGCGGTCTACGCGCCGATCGGTCTGCAAGGCGGACTGACCGGCTCGCTCTTCCGCGAGTTCGCCTTCACCCTCGCCGGCGCCGTGACGATCTCGGGCGTGGTCGCGCTGACCTTGTCGCCCGTGATGTCGGCACGGCTGCTCAAGCCCGGTCTCGGCGAGCGCGGGCTCGCCGGCAAGATCGCGCGCGACTTCGTCCGCCTGCGCGCACTCTACGGGCGGCTGTTGGACGCCACGCTCAACCACCGCCCGGCGGTCTACGTGCTGTGGGCCGGCATCAGCCTGCTGGCGATCCCGATGTTCAAGATGTCGGCGACCGAGCTGGCCCCGACCGAGGATCAGGGGATCATCTTCGGCATCCTCGAGGCCTCGGCCAACGCGACGCTCGACCAGACCAGTCGCTTCGCCGCAGCAGCCAATCGCGCCTTCCTCAGCGCGCCCGAGACCAAGTTCACGTTCCAGGTCACCTTCCCCACGTCGGGCTTCGCGGGCATGGCCCTCAAGCCCTGGGGCGAGCGCCGCCGCAGCGTCGCTCAGCTGCTGCCCGAGGTGCAGGGCAAGCTGCAGGCCATCCCCGGCATTCGGATCTTTCCGGTCGCGCCGCCGGCCCTTCCGGGCGGCGGTCAGTTCCCGGTCGAGGTCGTGATCGCCTCGACCGCCGAGCCCGACGCGATCCTGCGACTCGTCGAGCAGCTGCAGGCCAAGGCGGTCGCCAGCCGGATGTTCGCCTTCCCGCCGATCCTCGACACCAAGATCGACCAACCGCAGTCGGAGCTGGTGATCAACCGCGACAAGGTCGCCGACCTCGGGCTCAGCCTGCAGCAGGTCGGCGCCGACGTGGCCTCGATGCTCGGCGGCAACTTCGTCAACCGCTTCAACATCGCCGGTCGCAGCTACAAGGTCATCCCGCAGATCACGCGGGTCGAGCGCCTCAACCCCGAGCAGCTCAACGAGCTCCGCGTCACGGGGCCCAATGGACAATTGGTGGCGCTCAGCACCCTCGCGACCTTGCGCGACACGACGGTGGCGCGGTCGCTCAACCGCTTCCAGCAGCTCAATGCGGTCAAGCTCAGCGGCGTCGCAATTCGCCCGCTCGACGAGGCCTTGCGCTTCCTCGAGGACGAGGCCGCCAAGCTCCTGCCCCAGGGCTACGTCATCGACTACACCGGCGAGTCGCGCCAGCTCCGCACCGAGAGCAACAAGTTCCTGCCGGCCTTCGCCCTGGCGATGGTGCTGATCTTCCTGGTGCTGGCCGCCCAGTTCAACAGCTTCCGCGATCCCTTCGTGATCCTCGCCGGGTCGGTGCCACTGGCGATGTTCGGCGCGCTGATCTTCACCTTCCTCAAGATGCCCAATCCCAACGTCCCGTTCTGGACCCAGGGCTGGACGACCACGCTCAACATCTACTCCCAGGTGGGGCTCGTGACGTTGATCGGGCTGGTGGCCAAGAACGGCATCCTGATCGTCGAGTTCGCCAACAAGCTCCAGGAACAGGGCCGCTCGAAGCGCGAGGCGGTCCACGAGGCCGCGCTCACGCGCCTGCGGCCGATCTTGATGACCACCGGCGCGACCATCGCCGGCCACTTTCCGCTCACGCTCGTCACCGGCGCCGGCGCCGCCGCGCGCAACTCGATCGGCCTCGTGCTCGTCGGTGGCATGGCCGTCGGCACGGCGTTCACGCTCTTCGCCATCCCGTCGATCTACATGCTCGTCGGCCGCACCCGCCAGCATCCTGGCGGCGTCACCGCTCAGGGGCCGCAGGGCTGAAGCGAAGCCACGCGCACCCGGCCATCGAAGGCAGAGGCCACGACCCCGCAGCGCGTGGCCGCGAGCTCGTAGATCGCCGCGCCCGTGCTCAGCTCGTCGAGCAGCCGCGGGGCGCTCGGTTGGCTGAGGTCGTAGACCTGGATACTGCCGGCCCCGCGCACGCCGGTGCCGACGTAGAGCCGCGAGCCCGAACCGTCCAGGCCGCGGTAGTCGAGCGAGCCCGCCGGACTGCTCCAGACCACGACCGGCGCGTTGGGGTGGACCACGTCGATCACCAGCAGCCGCCGGCCCGTCTTGGAGACCACGTACGCATAGTGCCCCTCGCTCCAGACCTCGTAGACCGTACCGGTCGGATCGTGGATCGTCATGTCCAGGGTGCCGACCACCGTCGGTGGGCCGACCGGAGGGAGGTCGAGCACATGGAAGTGGGTCCTGGCGGCGACGTAGAGCGTGGTGCCCACGATCTGAACATCCTGCGTCACCCCGCTGAGCGGCAGCTGGTAGAGCAGCGACGGGTTGGTGGGCACCGCGATGTCGACCACCGCCAGGCCCTCGGTGTGGTTCGCGACGTAGGCGCGACCGCGCGCCACCTGCACCGCCCAGGCCTCGCCGGGCAGGTCGAGGCCACCGAGGTGGACGGGCACGCCCGCGGACACCTCGGCCACCACCAGCCCGCCCCAGTAGGTCGCCAGATACGCCCTGCCGTTGGCGAGGTGCAGGCCGAGAACATCGTTGTCGGTCGCCGAGATCTGCGCTGGAGCAAGGTCCGTGCGCAGCAGCCCGGTGGACCTGGGGCTCGCCGGCTCCGCGAGGTCGAGCAGCTCGATGCCATCCTCACCCTCGGAGACCCCGACGGCGACGGTATTGCCGTCGCGGGCCAAAGACTGCCCGATGCCGGCCAACCGAGACGCTACGCTGGTCACGAGGGTCAGCGTGCCCGCCGCCCCGGCGGCATCCGCGCCCCGATCACCCGCGCCGGCGTCGGCGCCGCCGCTCCGATCGGCCCGGGCACCCGAATCGCGCACCGGAGCGTCCGGCGTGGCGTCCGCGAGCACCGACCCACCGGCGTCGCAGGCGCCCCGATCCACGGCGCAAGCGGAGCCCCTGTCGCGCGGCTCGAAGCCGGCGCGCACGCAACCCACGACCGGCAGCAGGCCCAGCCAGCCGGCCGAGGCCAGCCTGGCCCAGCGGAGCGACGCAGCCCTCATCGGGTCGATAGTACCACCCGCGACGCCATCACCCGGCCCGGCTTGCTCGCGCCGGCACCTGCCGCTATCGTCCTCGGCGATGAGCGAGCTGCCGACGCCCACCTGTGCGGATTGCGTGGCCTTCGCCGCCGAGGGGCGTGACGAACAGGGGCGGCGACGCGGGCGTTGCCGCTTTCGGCCTGAGCTGGGCTCGATTCCCGAGACCCTGCCCTACTGCCACACCTTCCAGGTGCGGGCCGAGCGCGCCTCGGCGGTGGCCCTCCCCGCTCGCGCGGCCTCGCGGGCGCGGGCGGCGGCGGCGAGCGCGAGCCGCAGCGCGGGCGTCGCTCCAGCGCGCCGCGCGCCCGCGACGCTGCGCCAGCCGACCTGCGGCGACACCGAAGGAGAGATCACGATGGATCGCGATGGTCTCAAACAGGTGCTGCGTGAGCTGCTGACCGAGGAGACGCTCTTCGGCTACCCGGAGCTGGCTCGCCGCTGGGACGGCGGCACCTTGGTGCTGAAACCCGCGGACACGACGGTGCAGAGTAAGGAAGTCCCGCTGGAGCAGCTCTTCCACAAGATCGTGATGATTCGCGATCGGCTGCGCGTGCTCGAGGCGAAGCTCAACGGCCACGAGAAGCTCTCCGAGACCGACAAGGTCGAGCTGCAGGGTTACATCTCGCGCTGCTACGGCACGCTGACCACCTTCAACGTGCTCTTCGCCGACAAGGACGACCACTTCAGCTCGAAGTGAGTGGCCAATGTCGGCGGCCCCCACCAGCGCCACGCGCCGCGCCATCAGCCGGGCCACGAGCGCCTTGCCGCTGCTGGCCCTGCTCGCCGTGACGGCAATGCTCTACGCCCGCGTGGGCGACTATCCCTTCCTGCACTGGGACGACGGCGTGTACGTCAGCGAGCATCCAGCGCTGCGACGGATCGCGGCCGGGGAAGGCGGGGCCTTCACCGAGCTGCTCTCGCCACGCGAGGCGCTCGCCGGCCGCCGCTGGGAGTACCTCCCGTTGCGCGACCTGAGCTACGGGCTCGATGCCTGGCGCGCCGGCCTCGCCCCCCGTGCCTTCCACCTGACGAACCTCGGGCTGCACCTGCTCGCCGTGCTGCTGGTCTGGAGCCTCGCGCGCGCGCTCGGGCTCGGCGCGGCCCCCGCGCTGGCGGCAGCGGCCCTCTTCGCACTCCACCCCCTGGCGGTCGAGCCCACGGCCTGGATCAGCGCGCGCAAGGACCTGCTCTACACGGCGCTCGCCCTGGCCGCGCTGCTCGCGCTGCTCCAGGCGCGCCACCGCCGGGGGCGATCGCGCGCGTTCGCCTTCGGCGCCTTCATCGCTGCCACCCTCGCCGCGCTCGCCAGCAAGGGCCCGGCCGTGATCGTGCCGCTGCTGGCCGCGGTGCTGGTCTGGCGCTGTTTTCCCGCGGAGCAGCGCTCCAGCGCGCGCTGGCCGCTCTGGGGCCTCGGCGCGGTCGCCGCGGGCTGGGCGCTGCTCAGCCTGGTGATCGGCCGGCGCAGCGGGATTCTGAGCAGCGGCGCGACCAGCCTCGGCGAGCGGCTCGGCAGCGTGCTCGGCGCACCAGCTCACGCGCTGGCGCAGCTCGCGTGGCCCGTGGCGCTGTCGCCGAGCTACCGCCATCCGGCGGGATCGGTCTGGGCCCAACCGGAACCGTGGGTCGGGCTCGCGCTGGCGGTCGTGGTCGCGGCCCTGGTCGTGGTGGCGCACCGACGCCCCGCGCCTTCGCCTGCCCCACCGGCCGCGGGGGCGCTGGCGCTCTGTGCCTGGCTGGCCCTGCTCCCGACGGCGGGCCTAATAAACGTGGCGCAGCCGCGGGCCGATCGCTTCCTCTACTTGCCCTTGGCTTGCGCCGCCCTGGCGATCGGCGCGCTGCTGCAAGCGGCCGCGCCCCGATTGCGCCGCGGCCTGGCGCTCGCCACCGCCGCGGCCCTTCTGCTCTGCGCGGCGCAAACCCAGCGCTACCTCGCGGTCTGGCGCCACGACCTCAAGCTCTGGACCCATGTGGTGGCGGCCGACCCCGATCATCCGCTCGCCAACGGCCAGCTCGCGGCGCTGGCGATCGAACAGGGCCAGCTGGTGCTGGCCAAGCGGCTGCTCGACCGCGCGCTGGCCCACGGCCCGCGCCTCGCGCCGAGCTGGTCCAATCTCGGCCGCTGGTGGCAGCTACAGGCTGGACCGGGCGCGCTGCGGCCCGGCGACGGGCGCCGCGCCGACCAGCTCGCCCAGGCCGAACGAGCGTTCGGGCGCGCGCTCGCCCTCGACCCGCGCTACGCGCCGCCCTACCTGGAGCTGGCGCGGCTGGCGCAACAACGCGGCGATGCCCGCCGAGCCGAGGCGCTGCTCCGCCGCGCGCTCACGCTGCCGCGCTGTCCTGCCACGGCTCGGCTGCAGCTCCAGGCCTTGCGCAACGCCACGCCGGCGCTCAGCCCCCGGCCAGCGCGCTGAAGGCGGCCCGCAGCATCGCGGGCTTGGTGACCACACCGACCAGACGCTCGTCGGCGACCACCGGCACGATGCTGATGTGACGCTCGACCATCAGCGTGGCCACCTCCTCGAGGGGCGTCTCCGGGCGGACGGAGACCGGATCGGTGGTCATGATGTCGGCGACCTGGGCCCCGCTGATCTTGTCGAGCTCGCGCTCCGCGCGCCAGGGGCTGTCGAGCGGCAGCACGCCGTCGAGCAGCACGAAGAAGGTCGGCAGGTGCAGCGCCTTCTCCTGGTAGATGAGGTCCATCGAGGTCACGACCCCCGCCAGGGCGCCATCCTCGGCGACGACACACACGCCATCGAGGCGCTCCTCGAGCAGCAGGCGCGCCAGCTCCTGCACGGACAGGGTCGGGCTGACGCTGCGCGCCTCCTGCATCACCTCGCCGGCTGTCTGCATCGCTCACCTCCCTCGGGTCAGCATACGCCCCTGCGCCCGCACGACCAAGGCCGAGGGCCGCCGCTTGCGCGCCCTCGGCGCTGTGCGACAGTGCGCGCGGGAGCAGCGCCACGGATGATCCGTCTCGAGCCCCGCGCATGAAGGCCTCCCCGGCAGCGCCTGGCCACCCGCTCAAGAGGTGTCCAGAAATCGTCGCGAGCAGGCCCGAGCGCAAGGCGCCGCGAGCACCGAAGCGGAAGGTACGGGCTGGTACGTGAGCATCGGAGCGCAGCGGCAACGCAGCGGTCGGGCCGCGCAGCAGATTTTTGGACACCTCTTCGGCGGCCGCGCCGAGCCGCTGCCCGAAGCGCTGGTCGGGGCGCGAGCGATCGGTCGCCGTGGCCTCGCCCGGGCGGCGAGCTGGGCGCGCGACCTCGGCCTGCCGCTGCCTCCGCCCGCGCGCCTGGTCTTCGATGAGGACTACGTCGGGCCGACGGCCGAGAGCGACAGCCGCCACGCCTTCGACGGCCGCCGGCCGCTGCGGATCGTCGAGCGCCTGCGTCGCTCCGGCGTGCTCAGCCGCACCCAGCTCCTGCGGCCCAGCGTGCCCAGCGCGGCCGATCTGGCGCGGGTCCACCCAGCGGCCTTTCTGGCCGAGCTCCGCCAACCCGAGCGCCTGGCGGCCCTGCTGGCGCTGCCGGTCCACACCATCCAGCTCCAGGACGACCCGCTGCTGCCCTTCCTGCTGCAGAGCGGCGGCACGATGCTCGCGCTCGAGCACGCGCTGCGCCACGCGCTGCCGGTCTTCAACCTCGGGGGCGGCTTTCATCACGCGCAGCGCGACCGCGCCGAGGGCTTCTGCCCGCTCAACGATCTCGCGCTGGCGATCGAGCGCGTGCGCGCGCTCCGCTTGGCGCGGCGCATCCTGGTCGTCGACCTGGACTACCACCACGGCAACGGCACGGCGTTGATCTACGCCGAGGACGAGGAGGTCTTCACCCTCTCGCTGCATGGCCAAGCGTGGGCGCAGCTCGCGGGCAAGCGCCACAACCTCGACCTCCAGCTCCCGGCGGGCACCGGCGACGGCGACTATCTGGCGGCGCTGCGCGAAACGCTGCCGCCGGTCCTGCGCCGGTTTCGCCCGCAGGCCGCGATCTACCTCGCCGGCGCCGACGTCAGCGCGGCAGATCAGCTCGGCGACTTCCGGCTCTCGGAGGACGGCGTGCTCGAGCGAGACCTCTACGTGGCCCGCTGCCTGCGGGCGGCCCACGTGCCCTTCGCCGTGGTGCTGGGCGGAGGCTACGGGCCCTTCGCCTGGACCCTGCCCTACAACTTCATCTACAGCGTGCTGACGGGCACGCGCATTCCCTTGGCGTTGCGCCCGAGCAACGTCGCCGCTCAATACGCTCGCGTCCGCACGGCGCTCGGCCCGATCGAGCTGCGACAGGGCACCCCGGCGCTGGCGGCCAGCGATGGCGACGCCCTGCTGGGCCTCGAGCGCGGCGAGTCGTCGCTCTTCATGGGCACCTACTCGCGCGAGGGCCTGGTCACCGTGCTCGAGCGCTATGGCTTCCTCGAGCTGCTGCGTGAGCGCGGCTTCGCCGCACCACTGATCTCGATCGACACCGAGGACCCCGACCGGCAGGTCTTGCGAATCCATGATGGCCAGCCCGACCCGGCCCACCTGCTGATCGAGCTCGTGACCCGCTACCGCGCGCTGCGCCGGCCCACCAGCGCCGCCTTCGCCCCCGACGGGCTGCGCCTGCTGGCGATCGAGTGGCTCTGCATGCAGAACCCCTGCGCCGACTTCACCCTCGATCGCCCGCAACTCCCCGATCAGCGCTTCCCCGGGCTGGGCCTCGGCCCCTGGATGCTCGAGCTGCTGCGGCAGATGGCGCTGCGGCTGCGCTGTGCCGGGCTGATGAACTGCCCGCGCCACTACCACAACGCGCGCGTCTACGCGCGGGCGATGCGCTTCTTCGACCCCGTGACCGAGGGCCGCTTTCGCGCCCTGCAGGCGCTGCTCGAGCCGCTCCCGCTGCTCGAGGCGATCGACGCCGTCGCCCGCGGGGCGGTCGTCGACGAAGAGGGTCTCCCCTGGCACTGGACCTGCTTCGAGGGTGCGCCTCAGGTGCTCGCGACCGACCAGGCGCTCAGCAGCTACCTTGCGAGCGCGGCCTATCAGCGCGCGGTGAGCGAGGCCCGCGCGGGCCAGCGGCTCCGACTGCAACTCGGCGGGTGAAGGCCGACGCAGGCGTGGGCGGGCGGTGCGTTAGGAGGTTGGCGGAAATAGCTGGCCAGGTTGGCGGTCGAGGCGCCCGTGCGGCAAGGCGCGAGGAGGGCGCGTACCGCCTGTACGCAACCGACGAGCAACGCAGACGCGCGGAGGACGGCCGCCCAGCTGGTAAGATAATTTCGGCCAGCCTCCTCAGTGCCAGGGCGCGTCGAAGGACCAAGACACGTCCACCAGCGGGAGCGGGACCGAGAGCCGACTGCCGTAGGGGAACTCGCACCACGACAGCATCGCGCCGAGCCGTAGCTGCAGCGTCGCGCGCGGCTGCCAGGTGGCGAGCAGGGTCGCCTCGGCCGCCTTGTCGCCGCGCAGCCCCGGCATCAGGTAGCCGTCCAGCTCGACCCGATAACCGAGCCCGCGCCAGAGGGGCCCCTCGAGTGCCAGCCCCGCGTCGACGCTGAAGCCCGTGAACCAGGCCGCCGTGCGCGGGCGCACGACGTGCCACTCGACCTCGCTCCAGAAGCGCGGCCCGTCGAAGCGCGTCAGGTGCCGGGCCAGCCGACCGCCGGCGCGCAGCGTGAGGAGCTGCGCCCCCAGCGCCCGTGACAGGCGCAGGTGGTGGCTGGTCGCCAAGATATGCGGATAGGTCACGTCGTGCGGCACGATGCCGCCCGTGCCCTCGCGCGAGAGCAGGCGCATCAGCGGCGTCGGGTAGAGCAGACCGTGGTGGCTGGCGACCTCGACGCTGCCGATCGCGCCCCAGGCGAAGGTGGCGTCGAGCTGCGGCGCGACCAGGGCCAGCAGGGGGTGCAGCGCGAGCTCGAGGCGATCGGTCACGCCCCAGCGCAGCGGCCCGAAGACGCCCACCTCGAGGCGGCCTACCGGCAGCGTGCGGGCGGTGTCCGGCTGGAAGAGCGCATGCGCCGCCGCGGCCGGCCTGGGGCGCCCGAGGCCCAGCAGCAGCGCCAGCAGCGCGGCCGTGGTGGCGGTGGCCGGGGCGAGCCGGCGCAGGGGCGAAGCGCCACCGGTCATGGCGTCACCTCGTACTCGGCCACCACGGGCACGTGGTCCGAGAGCAGCCACGCGGGACTCTGCCCCTCGGGCAGAGTGCCCTGGTCTTGCAGCGCCTGCGCCGTACCGGGCACCCACTGGCCGTTGGTGAAGAGATGGTCGAGCTTGCGATTGAGCGGGAAGTGCTCGTCGCCGACGAAGGTGAACCACGGCCCGGGGTCGGCCGCGAAGGCGGCCGGCGTGACCTCCGGTTGGTAGGCGGCGTAGAGCGCGTCGAGCCAGCTCTCCTCGCCCAGGTACTGGTCCGGCTCGAAGCGGCCGTCCGTGCAGCCCTCGTCCTCGGGGAAACGCTCACGCAGTGGCGAGCCCGGTGGAATGGCGTTGAGGTCACCGCCGGCGATCACGCGCAGCCCGGCGGCGGAGAGGCCGTCGAGGATGGCCTTGAAGCGCTCGAGATGCTTGCGCTTGGTGCCGTCGTTGGAGAAGGCCTCGGCATGGACGTTCACCAGCGCCAGCTCACCGAGCTCGGGCACGGCAACGCGCACCTCCAGCGCGTTGCGGTGCAGATAGAAGTAGCGCTCGAGCGCCGAGGACTCGGTCTTGAGCGCCAGCGCGTGCCGCGTCGCCGCGCTGATCGGCCAACGGGAGAGCACGGCGTTGCCCGAGTCCACCGGTCCGATGCCATCCGAGGGCACGTAGTCCGCCTTCCACTGCGAGGCATAGGCAGCCCAGCCCAGCCCCGTGCGACGCAGCAGGCCCTCCACCTGATCGACATAGGCAGCCCGCTTCGAGCGCCCGGTATCGACCTCCTGCAGCAGCACCAGATCCGGGTCGTAGCGCCGGATCCGCTCCGCCAGCGCGTCTAGGTTGGCGTTGACCTCCGCGGCGCTCATCAGCGTACGCGTCCCATTGCACTCCCAGAAGAAACGCAGGCGCGCGCCGGCGTACTTGACGTTCCACGTCATCACCTTGATCCGCCCCGCGGGCGCCGGACCGGCCGCCACCGCCGCGTTGCGGTAGAGCGCCGCCCGCTCCACGGCGTCGAAGCCGGTGTTGAAGGGATCGCAGGCCGGCAGCGCAATTAGCGCCAGCAGCGCCAACGGCGCCTGCAGCGCCTGCGGGTCGCGGCGACGCCAAGCCCCAGCGCAAGGGCCCGGTGCTCGCGGCGGCTGGGTGAGCCCCGACTCGTCCTCGCGCGCGGGCGCCGCCCCCGCCGCGGGCGTCATCGGCTCCTCTTGCGCGCCGTGCGGGCCGCCTGGCGCGGGCGCTTCGTCGTACGCGCGGTGGCCTTGGAACCCGTCCGCGACGGTGCGGCCGAGGACGGCAGGCGCACCGACGCCGGCAGCGGCTTCGACTGCATCACCCTCATCCACGCCTCGATGCCCTCCTGCGTGCCCATGTCGAAGCCCGCGTCACGGCCGGCCATCATGATCGACTTCGCCATCCCGAACATGCTCGGGTTCGCGAGCGCGGCCTGGAGCCGCTCCACGGCGTCGCCAGCGAGCACGCGCACACACGCCTCGGCCTGCTCGAGCCCGCACTCGCGCTCGAGGAAGGCGTAGAACGCGTGCTGACTGGCCACGAGCCCGCCTGCAGCCGACGCGTCGATGGTCACCTGGCGCGGAGTGATCTCGAAGACAAGCTCGCGCAGCTCGGGCGCACCGAGCGTCGCGATCGTCGCGCCGAAGTAGTCGGCCGCCAAGTCCATCACGAGGTGGCACCACCGGACGTCCGTCGGCGCCTTCCCCTCCGGCGCGGCCAAGAAGCGCCGCAGCAGCTCCTGCTCGAGCGGCCGCCGCGCCTCGGGGTCGATATCCTGCCCGTCCCGCGCCAACGCGAAGAGCGCGGCCAGCAGAGCATCGCGCGGCCTTTGCTCGCCATGCACCTGCTCATACGGAATGCGCAGCGAGACCTCGACCGCACCGGCATGCGTGCGCACGGAGACGCTGCGCACGAGCGGCTCGGCGCCCTTCCACACCGCGAGCAGCGCCTCCGTCTCGCTCAGCAGCTGAGGCAACGCGAGCGCAATCGCCTCGGCGAGCGTCACCTCCGCGGCCGTCGCCGGGCGCACCCCGACTTCCTCGTCCACCACCGCGAGCCACGGATAGGCGGCGGCGCCGGCGACCTCCCATTGATGTTCGGCGATCTCCTGCAGCAGCTCGGCCGACACCTCGGAGCGATGATCGAAGCTCAGCGCCAAGTGCGGCGGGACGGCGGGCTCCTCTCCGCGCTGGATCGCTTCGGCCCCGTCGAGGTAGGCCTCGAAGTGGTCCAACTTGGCGAAGAAGACGAACCCGAGGTTCTCGCCCTGCTGTCCCATGATCAACAGCGCGGCCTCCTTGACGCCGAGCTGCTCGATGTTGACGGCCAGGAGGCTCTGGTCGATCGGCACCGTCTTCCACGGCGCGGCGCGAAAGAACCCAGCCGCCGCGCGGAAAAACGCCGCGATCGCTTCCGGCCCGACCTCGGCTGAGAGGTAGGACTGGTCGTTCTCGGCGTCCGCGTCCATCGTCTCGAGCAGCGACGCCCGCACCACGTCGATCTCGGGCGTCGGGCCGCACACCACGTCGAGCCCCGGGTGCCCCTCGCGCAGCGCCGCGGCGAGCTCCGGCGACGCCACCCGTACGCGCCCCGGCGCGTGCGGCCGACCCCAGCTCGGACGCACGATCGTGCCCCGCAGGCTCTCACTCGCCTGGCCGAGCAGCTCGCCGGGCTTGCCCACCGTCGAGCCGAGAATGGCGCCCTTGGCACTCACCCAGAAGAGCGCCTCGGGCCGATAGGGCTCGCCCTCACCCGTAACCGTCGCGGGCAGCACAACCAGCCCGCCGACCCACTCGATTCCTACTCGTCTGATCTTCGCTGCCATAGTTGTCACCAATACCACTTCTGGCAACCACGCAAACGTGGCGGGTCATCGATCGTCGAAGCTCTTCTGTCCGCGGACGTCGCGACCTCGGTCCCGGACGTCAGGCTTCCCGACTACTCACCAGCAGCTCATGACCTCGCGGGCCATGTCTCGGCCGAAAGTGGGGGCGAGCCCCGCTGACCTCGCTCTTTGATGGCGCTCTGGGGCATCCCCGGTCACCTACTGGCCTCGACCTTCGCGCGGCGGAAGACGAGCACGGCGAGGTCGTGTCGATAGTCCTCGCCGCCGCAGCGGACCTCCGTGAGCACCAGCGGGCCAAGCTCCCGGCCGCCGATGACGACCTCGACCGGGTCGCCACCGACGGGGGGCAAGCGGCCCTCCGCGAAGAGCTGCAGGGCCGAGGGCATCATCGTGTACACCGTCGCGGTACCGTCGTCACCGACCACGCCGCGGTGACGCTCCACCGGGAACCCCAGTGCCGTGTTCCCGCCCTTTGAGATCTGCACCTCATCGAGGAACCTACCGGCGATGGCGACGCGCTGCTCGATCGGCGGTGGGATCTCGGCCTCCACCCCGTCCGGGAGGGCCATCGTGCACACGAGGCGCCGCACCCCGTTGTCATCCGCGTCGTAGGTCCAGCTCCCGACCAGCCGCGGATCGAGCCAATGTTCGCGCCGGCGCTCGGTGAGCAGATCAAAGGTCGCGGCATCGTCGCGGGAGGCCTGGCGCCCGCGCAGGCGCTTGCGAAGGTCCTTCAGCTCCTTGACGCGCGGGTACGTCCAGCGCTTCGATGCGAGCACGCTGGCGTTCCAGAAGGTCACCGCCAGGGCAACGGCCGCGCGCGCGTCGTCGCTGGCGGGCGCCGAGCCGAGCCTGTCGAGCAGCGGGGCGGCTAGCTCGAGCACGAGCTCCGCGAGGTCGCGCTCGGGCAGGCGCACGACGGTCCACGAATACGGGTCTCGCCGCCGCGTCATCGTTCCCCCTCCTGCAGCTCCTCCCAAGTCCTGCCGGCCTCGACGGCGGCGAGGTTGAAGCGGGCGCCCTGGTTGTCGCCGGGGTTGAGCCACAGCAGCTTGCGGAACACCGCGGCGGCCTCGCGGGTCTTGCCGAGGCGCCAAAGGCACAGGCCCATGCTGAGCATGCAACGCAGGAACGGGCGGTTGTCGATCAGGCCCCAGGCGAGTACACCATCGAACCTCTTGCCGAGCGAGAGCGTGCCGATGCTCAGGCCGACGTCGTAGTGGCGCAGCGCCTGGGCCGGCCGGTGGTCGAAGTCGAAGTTGCCGAGGTGCGCGTGAGCGTCGAGGCAGCGCAGGTCCTGCGCAAGCATGTTCATCAGGATCTCGCGCGCGCCGACACGATCGCCCGCGGCGTTTAGCTCGCTAGCCTCAACGATGGGGTCCGAGTCGAAGTCCCCGGGCTCGACGCCCGGGAGCACCTGCTCCATCTCGAACATCGGCCGCTTGCCTCGAGCGATGATGGCCTTGGCCCACGCTTCAAGGGGCTCGCCCTCTTCGCCCCAGTACCTGGTCTCAGGATCCCACTCGCCGCGAGGGCGAAGGGCGAGCGGTACGAGGCCGAGCGCCTCCACGTCCGCGCGCATCGAGAGCACACGCCCCGCCAGGTAGGCGTGGCGCGCGTAGGTCCACTGCTTCGTCGGCATGACCGTGATGATCCCGCCGGGCACCTCGTCGCGCACCGGCTTGCGCAGCGTGAGTTCGCGGGCCGTGCCCAGCAGGCGGCAGCGGAGCGCGTTCCATTTGCACGCGAGCACGATCAGCTCGACGGGCCTGCCGACGACGAGGTCGGCGCTCGTGGCCCTGTGGGCGCTCGCCGGCGTGGCGCTGGCAAGCTCCCACCCCCCTTGCGTCAGGCCCGCTCGCGGGTGCCCGCTGGAGGTGATGGCGCCGGCCGTGACGGGCTCGCCGACGACGAACGCCTCCGCGGGCAGAGCGACCTCCTTCTGCGCGGCGCCCTCGAGCGCACGGAGCTGCTGGTCCTCGGTCTTTGCGCCCGCGCCGATGCGCGCGAAGGGCGCGCCCGGCGTGTTTGCCGCGGTCGGTTTGGCGAAGGTGCGCCGTCTGTTCCTCGGGTCGAAGACGCCCCGCTCCTTCGCGTCGGCGATCAGGTCGATGAGCTGGCCGAGGTCCTCGCGTCCGGTGGCGCTGTTGCCGGACTTCGTCTTGGCGGCGCGGGACTTCGCGCGTGGGGCGGGCTTCTTGGTAGGGGGATTCGGGCGCGTCACAACGGCTTCCCCTTCTTCCCCGTCGGCGCAGTGGGCGTCGCCTCGGCCCTAGGGATCCGGAGTTCCCGGATGGTTGCCTCGCGACGGAGCTCGGACGTGGTCCTCGGGGCGCGGTCGGTCATCGGCCCCTCGCCTTGGTGAGCGCCGCTCGTCCGGCCGGTCTCAGGGTGGCAGATCTCGGTCATGGCGCATGCCCTTCCGCGGGCGCGACCGGCGGGACGCTTGCCTGTGCAGGCGGTTGACCCGACGACGCTGTCGCGGCGTCGAGGCGCTCCAGTTCGGCCCGCCCACGCTGGATCAGCTCGTCGAGCTTCAACAAGCCCGCGGCCAATTGCCTCGCGCTCTTGTACTCACTCTCGGGGTCGATGTACCGCGTGACCTTCGAAACGGAGGTGTGCGCGACCTCGCCTCGAGCGGAGCCGAAGGATGAGAGATCCGACAGCAGCGTGGCGTCAATTTCAGGCGCGCCGATGCCGAGCGGCAGGAGCAACCTGAGGACGTTCTCCTCCTTCAGCCCGTGGTTCTGGCGCTGGGCCGACCTCCACACGGCCTGCGCCTTCTGGATGGCGTCACGAACATCCAGCTCAGCCCCTTGGTCCTTGAGCGACGAAGGCGGGGGAGTGCGTGGTTGCGACCAGAGAACGCGAGCAAGCCAAGCAGAACTCGTGACGGGGTGCCGCGCTCAGACCACGCAGCCCAGGCGGCCTGGAAGAGATCGCTCGCAATCTCCTCGACGTAGGCCTCCATCTCCGCGTGCACGAGCACCCGAAACGATGCCGCCCGAAGATGCACTTCGTCGGGCTTGTCGTACGTGCCCGTCGGGTCAAACGGATCGGGCAAGAGCACCTTCCGCAGACGCTCGATGGCGTTTCCAAGCCTTTCGTGAAGCTCCGATCCGGCCACGTCTCACCCCAGAAGCTGGAGAAGGTGATCCGCTTGTCCGCGATCTTGGGAACGGCGAAGTCGAGGCCTGTGGCCTTGCGCAGCGCGCTCCCCCACGCGTCGAGTCGGAGCGCGGTGTTCTCCACACCTGCGGTGTCACGCTCGACGGCAGCAGCGAACGCTCTGTCGGCGAAGAGGTTCGCATAGGCCGCGCGAACATCGTCGCCGTGGAGCGCGGTCGCCTCTCGAATGCGCGGATCCACGGCGAAGAACAGCAGCGCGTCTAGAATCGCTCGATTGAGCTGCCTGGAGCCGGGCTTTCGCGCGACGCCATCCGGAAACACCTGAAGGAGCGACAGGATGGCGGCGTCGAACGAGTCGGCAGCCGCCACGATCGCGTCCTTCTTCGCCGGCCAGGTCTTGTTCATGTCCTCGAAGGCTGCATCGAGAAACGACTTGAAGCGTCCCCCGTAGGTCCCGAGGAAGAAGTGAAAGGCCAGGTAGCGCGCCAGCAACTCAACGTCGCGCATTCGGTAGTCGGGACCCTCGAGGCCGAGGAGGTCCCTGAGCCCCGTACTCTCGACCGAGCGCTCGTCCACGAAGTCAGTGAACTCGCCGGGGAAAAGGGCCTGCCGGAGTTCCTGCGGAGAGAGCTTCACGCTGCCTGTGTTCAGGCGAAGGAAGACCAGATGCAGGAACTCGATGTTGGGCCAGTTCTTGATTACGACCGTCCGAATCGGCTGATTCAGCAAGGACGTGAAGTCGTCGAGAAGCGCCGGGTCCCCTTCGAGGTCGGCGTACGTCTTGCCGGACAGCCCCTTGCGCACGTCCAGACCCGACAGTCGGTAGGAGTTGTTCGGGCCCTCGCCGAATCCCCAGAACTGAAGGAGAGAGCAACCTTTGCTTCCCGTCCAGCACCACGAAGCTCCTCTGCGCTCGCGTGATTCCGCCAGGACGATCTGGGGAATCGGCAGGCCGAGGATCAAGGACTCAATGAACTGGCTCTTCCGCTGTTTGTCCCAAGCATCGCGCCGCTGAAATCGAGGCTTCAGCACGATATTGCCCCGCTTCAACTGGGACACGACGGTCTCCGTCGTCCAATCGGTCGCATGAAGGACCACATCGGAGTAGCGGACCTGAGCACTCGGCTCCGATGCTTCCTCGCTCGAGGCTTCCGAGAATTCGACGGGATCACGGGTCATCGTTGCTCTCTCCGTTTTCGGTGTCTTTCGAGGCGTCCGTGGGCCCGCAGATCCACCTCGCGTAGCGCTGCGACCTCCGCGCCCCTCATGGCGCAAGCCCCCTCGTCAGCCGTCGCACGTAGCCCCGGTCGATGAGGCTCTCGAACTGCGTCCGCAGCGCCCGCGCGAAGACCGCGTCCTCGAGCAGGACGCCTGCCTCGATGTTTCGGCCTTGGGCGGCCTCGGTCAGGTTGGCGGAGGTGACGAACGCGCGCGCGTCGTCCACGACCACGCACTTGGCGTGCAGGCACGCGCTCTCCTCACCCACCGCCTGGAGCGAGCGCGGGTCGTAGTAGACCTCGGGCACGGGTTCCCAGGGCCAGATCTCCTTCCGGAACCAGCCGACGAAGGCGTCCTCGACGTCGCGCTCGGACGCGTGCGCCATGTAGTCAAGGCGACGGAGGTTCACGAAGATGCGCACCGTCAGGCTGCTGACCTCGGCCATGCGCTTCGCGAGCGGGAGCAGCACCGGGTTGCCCTTGGCCTCGCCTTCCTTCGCCTTGTGGCCGAGGTTGAAGGTCGAGACGACGACCGACTCACGCGCTCCGCGAAAGAGCTCGTTGCAGACGACGGCCGTGTCCCGCGAGCCCGCGATGTCGAGATCGGACCAGACCAGCGATGGCTGCGGCTTCACCTCGCCCACCCTTCGCGCCGCCTCCGCCAGACGCAGCGCAGCGACGAGCGCGCCAGCCTCGAGGCCGGCAGCGTGCAGCGCCTCGATCAACCGCAGCGCGTCGGTCTGCTCGCCCTTTGCGACCTGACGCCCGACCTGCATCGCGCCGAACGGAGCGACGAGGGCGCCGCGCTCCACGGCACCAGCGAGCGCCCCGAGCGCCGTCGCGGACAGGATCGGAAGCGCCTCGCTCACGAGCCCTCCGCGAAGAACGCGGCGTCAGCAAGGTCGACCGTCGGAACAACCAGCGAGCGGTCGAGCAGCTCGTTGCGCCGCTCGCACGAGGGCTCCGCGATCAGCAGGCATCCGTGGCACGCCGCCCCGTGCATGATGCGCCCTTCGTGGAGTTGGTTCGGCTTGTGCTGCGCGCAGACCGGGTCGTTGCTGCAGAGACGTCCGAGCTCGAGCGCGGCGTCGAGGTGGCGCGCGATTCTCCGGCCAACCTGCACGAGGCCGCCGAGCGTGCCCTCGGCGTCCGGCGTGCCGGTGTAGAGCAGCAAGCCATAGGCGCCGTCGCGCACGTAGATGCGCTCGCGGATGCTCGCTGCCGCGTAGCCGCACTCGAGCGAGATCGCTGTGAGCAGGAGGTGCGAGAGCGAGTGCAGCATGATGTACGGCATGTAGATCTGCTCGACGCGCTCGAGCGGGATCGGGTTCTTCGAGGTACTCTGCACCCCGCCCTGGAACTCGAGCGCGCGCTGCTTCACCGCGGGGCGAGTCGTCCACGCCTTCACCTTCGCGGCATCGAGCGCGAGGAAGACGCCCTCGCCGCGATTCTCAATGGCCGGCAGCCAGCGGGTCTCGAGGGCGAGCGCGGCGAGGCGAACACCGAGGTCGACCTCCGAGTCGACGGGCAGCGCCGGAGATTCGAACCGGGTGAAGCCGATCTCGCTGACAACCTCGCGAAGTCGGTGGGCGAGCACCACGCGCTCGACCGACGCGATCGCCCCCTTGCGCTTGGCATCGAGCGGCAGGCGTCGCGCGTAGAAGTCGCCCTCGGGCTTGTCGTCGCCGAGCTCGTCGGGAACGGAGAGGAACGTGTCGAGCTCGACGTCCTTCAGGCCCTTCTGCGTCTCCGCGCCTCCTCCTTGACGACGCTCGCACTCGGCCCAGACCTCGGCATCGGTCAGTCCTTCGAGTGCGAGCTGCACGCGTTGCTTCTTTCGCTCGCGCTTGATGTCCGCCGCGCTCTCCGCGACCGAGAGGAAGTCGTCCCAGACCGAGTCGACGGCCTTGCGGAGGCGCTCGTCGTGATCCGGGATCGAGATCGCGCGCTCGACCACAGGGAAGTACGCGTTGCTAGCGTGGCGGATCAGGAGCTTGTTGCGGTGGGGCTTGTCGTGAGGGCCAACGCAGGTCTCCCTCGCCATCGGCCCGAGCCACGGGCGATCGCCGCGGCACTCGCCGAGCACCGACCGCTCCTCGGACGTAGCCTGCAGGCGAACGAGCGACATCGGCTGGCTCGTGCACCCATCACATCGGACAAACAGCTCGGCGAGATCGCCAGTCGTGCCGCGCTCGTCGAACCAGAGTTGGCCGCCGCAGGCGACTCCGTCACCATGGACGAGTCGCGGCCAGTCGATGTCGCTCACGTGACCGTTGGGGCAGGCCTGCACGAAGCGAACGGGCACGACAGGCCAGTCCTTGCGCTTGCGCTTGCCGGTTGGATCGTCTCCGACGTAGCGCCCCTTCACCAGCGCCTTGCGGTGCACGAGCGGTCGAGACCGACCGTACTGCTTGGTGCTCACCTCGAACTGCGCGACGAACCACTCAGGGAACTGCCAGGCGACGATGCCGATGCCGAGCTCGTCCTCGCGCTCCGGGACTGGCGGCGAGCGCAGCTCGAGGAACGGCAGGCCAAGCCGGCGACGCAGGTTCGCGAGCAGTCTCGGCTCGGGGACGAGCTACGCATCGCCGGCCCAGTGCTCGAGGCCCGCGACGAGCACCGCGTAGTCCGGGAGATCGACGAGCGCGCCCGGCCCGTACGTGGAGACGATCTGGCTCTGACGAATCTTGACGATGCTCACGTCGCCTCCGGGGTGCCGCCGTCGAGGCGTCGCACGATGACGGGCACCTCGGCCTCCACGTCGCGCAGCGACCACTGCGCCTTGAATTTGCGGAGCTTGGAGTGCGGCGGCTCCTTCTTCAGATCCGCGTCGAGCGGGTCGTGCAGCAGCGGTGGCCGAGGCTTGGCCTCGAAGGGCCCGTACTGGAGCCCGGCCTGCACCGCGGCCTTCTCCGCGGCGATCTGCTCCCAGGTGTCGAGCAGATCATCGACACGCGCGTCCATCTTCCCGCCCAGCTCCTGTCGCTCTGCGGGCTCGAGATCCTTCGTGTGGTTCTCGGCGCGCGCCCGCACTGTGGTCTTGAGCCAGCCGAGCCGAGACCGATGCAGCGCGAGATCCGCCGCGCGTGCGGCAGGGGTGAGCGCCGCCTCGCCGTGGCGGGCCAGCGAGACCACCACGGCGGCGAGCCCGCGGTCGACAGCGCGTGGGGCGAACGGCGTCACGCTGGTCGCCTCGACCGCCCGATAGAAGGTCTCGTGGTAGGCCTCGAACCGCTCGTAGTGCGAGCGGTCGCGGGGCTTGTGGACGTTGAGCAGCGTGATGACCAATCCCGGGCGCTCTTCGTCGCGGCCGACGCGGCTCGTGGCCTGGATGTACTCGGCCGAGGTCTTCGGCTGACCGAGCACCACCATCAAGCCAAGGCGGGTGATGTCGAGACCGACGGAGATCATGTTCGTCGCGAGCGCGACGTCGACCCGGCCATCTTCTGCAAAAGGGAGCGCGAGGCGACGCTTCGCCTGCGCGACGCGGTTGGTCGGCTCGCGCGAGGTGAGCTCGATCGCGTCGAACTGGATCGTGCGGTCCACGAACGGGCATTCAGCCTCGGCCACCCTTCGATGCCGGAAGTAGCCCTGGAGGCGGCTGCGCACCTCGTCCTCGACAATGCGGCGGCTCCCACCAAGCTCGCGCAGGGCGTTGAAGTACCCAAGGAGCGTCATGTAAGGGTCGGCGGGATTCGTCGCGTTGGCGGCGCCACCGGCCGCGTCGTAGTGCTTCTTCCCGGCCGAGAGCAGCGCCAGGTAGGTGCGCAGCAGGACGACCTTCAAGCTGCGCCCCTGGGCTGCCACGCCGACGTAGAGCCGAGGGTGCTTCACGGAAACGCTCACGGTGTGCGCGAAGAACGAGTCGCGCCGATCGGGACCAGGCGGCGGGAACACGTCCACCTGCGAGCGATTGAAGAGCGCGCGAACCTGGGCCTCGGCGCGCCGCACCGTCGCCGTGGACGCCACGATCTTCGGCAGCACGGTCTTGCCAGCGACCTCGCGGCGACAGAGGGCCTCGACGGCGGTCTCGTACAAGCCGACCATCGTGCCGAGCGGCCCGCTGATGAGGTGCAGCTCGTCCTGGATGATGAGGTCGGGCGGCAAGAACGGCCGCGGCAGCTTGCTGCCGCCCGCACCGTCGCCCGGCCCGTAGAAGCCGCCGCCGTCGAACCGCTCGACCTTTCCGAAGAGCTTGCCCGGGGTCGAGAGCCAGGGCAGCGACGCGAGCTTGTCGACCGTGGCGATGATGAAGCACGGCAGGCGTCGGTAGAGCGGCTCGTCCACCGCGACGATTGGGAGCGGGTTGTCGCGCGTGAACGCGCAGTCCTCGTTCGCGCAGGTGATGCGCAGATCGGTCGGCTGATCCGTCGTGGGAATGAGGCGGAACGAGGTGGCCTCGAATTTGGTGCCGCACCAAGGGCAGTTCTCGATAGGGATGGGCGCAGGCTTGTACTTGCTGTCGCCTTGAAAAGCGATGGTCCGCGCGCGCGCCGAGCTGCGGTCGTTGTCGCCCTTCTTGCCCATCCGGTTCGGGGTCGCTTTGCGGCCGACCCAGAGGCCGATCTCGAAGGGCCACTTGCCGAGCTTCTCGACGTCCTTCTCGCGCTCGAGCTCGAGGGCGCAGATGAGCGTCGCCGCGCGGCCGAGCTGGTCCAGCGTGAGGAGGCGCAGCGTGTAGCGCATCAGGACGCTGACGCCCGACGAACTCACGCTCGGATCGCGCAGCCTGCGGAGCGCGAGCGTGAACGCTGCGAGCCCCAGGTAGGCCTCGGTCTTGCCGCCGCCGGTGGGGAAGAAGAGCAGGTCGAGGACCTCGCGCTCGGGGTCGGTGGGCTTCGCGATACCGCGAAGGTTCATCAGCACGAAGGCGAGCTGGAACGGGCGCCACGTCGGCGCGCTCACCTGGTCGGGTCTCCATCCCTTGAGCTGCGCCGTTCGCTGACGCGCCGCCGCCGCCGCCATCGTGCGGTTCGCGATCTGGAAGGCCTCGAGCACGAGCGGGTCCTCGAGCTCGACGAGCCCCTGGGCGATGCGCTGCCGCGCGAGCTCGCAGCGATCGAGGAGATCCTTCGCGACCTCAGCGCGCCGCTGCTGAGTCGGCGCAGCCGCGCGCTGCCTGGCGATCCAGGCGCCGTACTCCGTGCCGAACGCGCCGAGTGCGGCCTTCGCCTCGGCTGCCGTCTTCACGGCCGCGAGCTTCTCCATCGAGAGCTCGACGCCTGCGATGCTGGTGGGGTCGACCTTCTCCACGGCCGCGACGGGGATCCACGTGCTGCGAACCTCGTGGCACACGCCGCCTTCGATGATCGCGTCGGTCGAGACGCCATGACCCACGGAGAACTCGAAGGCGTCGCGGTACTGGAGATCGGCGATGCGCTCGTCGGCGTCGTCATCGACCAGGCCGCGGAGATTCGGTCGCGCGACGAAGCCCTCCTTAAGCTTCAGGATCAGCTGGGCCTGAAAGAGGTGCCCCTCGTCGACTCGCTCTTCGCCCTCGGGGTCACGCTCGTTCACGACGAACACGGAGACAGCGCGCGTGCCCGCGGGTAGCTCGTTTCCCTTGGGGCCGAGGTTGCTCACGTCGCGAGCCGACACGTAGAGGCACACGCCCCTGCTGTCGGGCAGCTCGGTGCGACCGAGCCCTTTCGGGGGAAGCGAGACGTCGACGGTGTGCCTGCGCTGCGTGCGCTGCCACGCCTTGCGGTCGGGGTGCTCGGGATCCTCCGTCGACACCTTGGTGTAGTCGCCCCACAGCACCTCGGCCGAGAGCGTCTTCACGCCCTTGGGCACGAGCACGCTGATGCCGAGCGACGATGGCAGGAAGACCTTGCGCGCAGGGGCCTTGTCGGGCTCCACGTCGTCGTCACCCGTGCCCTCGTCGGAGCCCACGACCGCGTCGAGGACCTCCTCGGATTCGGGGTCGTGCCGCTGCGACTCGGGGGCCTCGGTGGGGACGAGGAAGCCCGTGAGGTACCAGCGAGACGGAGGCTCACTCTCCCACAGGCGCTCCGCCTCGAGCGCGTGGCCAGGGCCGGGCCCGACCAAGTCGAGCTGCAGGGTGTCGATGAGCTTCTGCCGGATCTCTGCGGAGGTCGTCATCGCAAAGTGCCCTCGGTATGCGGAGCGGATTCGATGGTCGAACAGGGCCTCAGCATGACCACCCCGCATCCGTCACGGCCGCCTGCTTGGCGGATGGCACATGGTGCAGGTGGCCTGGGTTCCCCTCCGTCGAAGGCGCAGCGAATTCGACAACGTTGATCTGGGCGACACCGATCGCCTGTTGCGCCGCCGCGTTGTGGATGAAGACGTCCCAGTGGTACCCGGCACCGCCATTGATGTTCGGGCGAGCCCACCCGTTGTCGTGGGCATCGACCCAGGCGTGGCCTAGATGCAACGGTGCGGAATGCAGTGATCGATCCCTTCCACCACTGGTTGGGGACGCAAAAGGGATAGCGGGCTCCGTCCGCCACCGTCGGCAAGCGCCAGTCGAAGCGCGCCGTCCAGGGCTCGCGGAGGTTGCGCGGGTGGTACACGCACAACACCTGGCGAGGGCCAACGCCGCTCGGCTGCACATGCAGCACCCAGCGCGTGTTCTCGTGGAGTGTGGAGTTCCCCGCGGTGTGGATGACGAGGTTCCGCCCGTTCATTCGACGGCAGAACATGACGACCTGTTGGCCACTCGAAACAGCCCGAATCACCGCGAGGGCCATCCTGTCGGTCCACGGTAGCTGGAGGTGGGGGCCACCGAATAGCACGGTGAATCCTCGACGCCATGCGACGCCCGCGTTCGCCGACAGCGCGGCGATGTGCGCGTCCGACGACGGGGCAGCGCGTCGGACCGCTTGGAGCGTTCGTTTCGCCTCGGCCGAAAGCTGACTCTCGAGGGCGCTTCCAATCTCGCTCCACAGCGCGGGCCAATACTCGCGGAGCGGCGTTAGCTCGATGTTGTGCTCGCGACACGCGCGCAGAACGACCTCGAGATCGCTCACCACCTCGGCTTCGGCGCGAGCGAGGAACAGCGTGGGGTCGAGGAGGCCGATCATGGCGCTTCGTCCCTCTCGGGTTCGTCGTTGTCGTTCCAGTCCACGTTCCCGGTGGAGGCGTCGTTTTTCGTCTTGTCGAGCTTCGCGTAGTAGATGGCGCTCTCTTCGTCGGTCGCTTCATCCATGAAGTCGGCGGGCCACACCTCGCCGACGCCACCCTCCGCGGTCAGGTGGCTCGACGTCACGGTGGAGAGCCCGGCCGCATCCTGCTCTACGCTGAGCACCACGACGTTGCCGAGAAGCCACTGCTCTAGCTCGGATCCCTTGCCAGCGCGCGCAACCAAGCCGCGCAGCCGCCGCACGAGATGGTCGCTGTGCGTCTCGACAATGAGCCTGCGATTCGTCATCGCGAGGCTCACCAGCCAATGCGCAAGCTGGCTCGCGACCTTGGGGTGAAGATGCGCCTCAGGCTCCTCGAGAGCGATATGCGTGTAGCCGGGACAGCGCGCCGCGTAGGTCGCGACCGGCGTGCTGCCGGCCTGCCCGTCGAAGTGCAGCGGGTCTGCGATGAGGCCGAGCTCGATGAGCGGCAGGAGGTAGCCAAGCCCACGACCCACATGCGACAGGCTGGCGCTCCCAAAGAGTACACGGAACCCGACTTCGTGAATTTCCTCGACCCTGAGCGGCGCACTGATCCCAAGTGCGGCAAGCGTCTCGTTCACGGCCTCGACCAGGGGCACAGCCTGCACCTCGGAGGGGAGGCTCGGCGCTGCGACCTGCAGCGGCCGCGCGAAGTGGACGAGGTCCTTCTGCCGCCGGTGCAGGAGTTGGGCTGCAAGCTCCCCGGATACGCCGATCTCGTTCGGAGCCGTGGTGGCTATCTTGAATAGGCTCGGCGGCGGCTGGCGCGTCGAGCCCAGGTATTGGAGGCCGCTGAGGATCGACTTCAATGCCTGCAGGGGCTGTGCGAACAGAAATAGGAAGCCGTTGCGATAGGCGCGCTGCTTGTCGCGCGGACCGGGGCTGCCGGTGATGTTCACGTACGGGATGAAGTGCTCGACCTCGGCGACCAACTTCGGCGCGCTCTGATCCGCCCACGTCACGCTGGGCTCCTCGTGGGGACGGATCACCACGGAGACCGGCTCGGGCGTGATTGCGTCGAGAGTGAGCTGTGAGATACGTGCGCTCCCTGCGACCTCCTCAGTATCGATGCGCAGCCGTGTTC
The DNA here is from genome assembly GCA_016702545.1 of Pseudomonadota bacterium. Taxonomy (GTDB): domain Bacteria; phylum Myxococcota_A; class Polyangia; genus JADJTL01. Next base: position 133,335 of record JADJDT010000015.1, read on the forward strand.
GAACGGCACGCTGCCCCGTTGCAGAACCGAGCCAGTTCAAGGTGTGTTTCGCAAGGTTGGCTCGATCAGGGTTGCGCGCCTCCGCCACGGCCTCGTCGATGTCGACCTCTGACTCCCACTCGACCTCGATCGACGGGCCGACGATCCTTCCGTTCGCAGGCGGCCAGCCGGAGGTCAGCTCGCGCAACGACAGCGCGTCGACGAGTCCGTCGAGGCGAAGGGGAACCTCGGGGCGCACCTCGGCGAGGGTCTGCTTCAATAGCAGCAGCGCCTGAATTAGGGTGCTCTTGCCGGAGTTGTTACGTCCCAGAACGATCGTGAGCGGCGCGAGCTCCACGCGCGTCGGGGCCGAGTACGACTTGAAACGCTCCACGGAGATCGCGACGAGTTTGCCCTTCTTCATTTGGTCTCCTTGTCGCCAAACAGGCCGCCCTGGCCGGCAGGCGTGGGCTTCTTGGCCCTTCCGCGCCCGCGAGGCTTCTTGCCGGGGGCGGGCGGCGTTCCTTGCCCACCAGGCGGCGGTGGGCCGGCTTGTTCCTTCGCGCGCCGGGCGTTCAGCTCGAGGAGACGGGCGAGGACCTCATCGCGCACATCGTCTGGCCAGCGGTAGCGCCACGGCTTCTTCTTTGCGGCGTCCACCGGAGGACTCTGCGTCGTCGTCCTCCTCGTAGTCGAGGAGGAACTCGCAGGTCGGCTGGATGTCGCTCCATCCGGTACGCGTCGAGGACGGCCCGGTCCATGGCGGCGTGAAGGTCGCGGAGCTTGATGATGTCCGCGTTCGTCTCGACGGGGTCATGGAAGCAGTTATAGGTCTTGGTCAGGCCCTCGTTGTTGCGAAGCATCAGCGCAGCGCGGAACTCGTAGTAAGCCTTGCCGCTAGATTCGATATCAGGACGAGTCTCGTATCTTATGGGAAAGGGGAAGGTTTCGAAACAGTCAGATGGCGTGTAGACTGGATCGTCCTTCATCGTCGAGCCAAAGAACAGCGCCCACGCTTCGTGCAGTCGCGATTGAAGGGTGGCGAATGTCGCGTAGTCGTCGAAGGCGAAGACGATGAGCTTCTGGTCAAATACTTGGTCATTGGCCGCAAAAGTGAAACTCCGGTACTTGCTTGTCTGGGACGCCACGAGCAGGCGGTTCATGTGCTTGGTTCGTTCGTACAAGGCTGGCGTGTCGCGTCCCCACTGCCACCAGTACTTCTTTCGGCGGCGCCCGTCAGCGTTGTCACTTGCCCTCTCGCGTTCCGGGCGAACCTTCGCTTCTACGATAGCCAGCAGATCCGGCCACATCCGGGCCTCCGACAGTTCGAGCGTGCCGAAACTGATGACGAACCTTCGTGCGGTGTGCGTAGGACTGTCGTTTACGCTCTCGCCCCCGAGGTAGGGAAAAATCATCTCCCCATTCCTTGGGTTGGCGAGCCTCAGCCGCTCAAGCTCCGCTAGTGGGGTAGCTGGCGGGTTGTCGTTTTCAAAGACAAATCCAAGCCCAAGCACCACCGCGCCCTTGAAGCTCTGATCCTGGTTCGAGAGCAGGCAGGTGGGGTCGTCGTGACCTCCGCGAGGAAAGAGGAAGGCAGTAATCCGTTCAACGGAGCACCCGTCCAGCATGCATGCAGGCCTGCGCTCGCGCGCCACATGAACGACGCTGACGACCACGGCCGCCCTCCCCGGCCAGCGGATTCGCTTCCGCGCCGCGTAGATGTTGCCGCCATGCTTACAGATCCACCGCAACCCGGTGCTTCGGGTATCACCTTGCCGGATGGTGTTTGTCGCGACCAGACCAAGAGTTCCCCCGCTTCGCAGCCGAGTGAAGGCACGCCGAAAGAAGTGCGCGACGAGGTCGGCGTTTCCGTGACTCTCCTCGTGGACCGTTTGCAGCCAGGGGAGAAATGCGGGACGATGCCAGTGAGCCGTAGTGTTCTTTCCGGCGAATGGCGGGTTCCCGACAAGCGCGTCAAAGCCGCTTTGGTCGCCGTTGAACACCTCAGGAAACTCAACGTCCCAGTGAAAACACGGCACCGGCTTCTCGCCGGTTCGAAGCTCTTCGACCAAGCCATGCACCTCGACAGCCGACTCCCGCTCCGAACGCAATTGCTCAATCTTGGGTCTCCCACCGCGCTCGCGCCTCTTCCCGTGCCTTCGGCTTCTCCTCGGAGAAGAAGCTCGCCACCACCGCATCCCCCACCATCCGCACCTTCGCGAGCGCGTCGTCCGCGTCCCGCAAGAGCTGCCGCTTCTCGCGAACGTCGTCCGAGTTGGCGAGGTCCGGGATCTTCGCTCGCAGCGCCATGGCCTCGGCAATCGCCTTGTCCACGAACGTGCGGATCACCGGGATCTGCTTCTCGGGCGCCCAGTGGAAGCTCGCGATCTGCTCGCGCGTGAGCCCAACCAACGAGTCACCGTGGCGGATCGAGTGGTCGAGGAACGTGAACGCGTGGTCGCGCGCCAGCGTGGCGAGCCAGAGCGAGAGCTTGCCGAGGTCGACCGCGAAGGGGTTCTTGTCGACGCCATAGAGGCAGTGCTGCGCGACCTGCCGCTGCGCGTAGAGCAGCACGTCCTCGTCGGGCGGGATGTCGGTCGGGCGCCCGTGAACGTCGTAGGCCTTCACCAGCTGCTCGGCGAGCTGGCGGCAGGCCTCGACCAGAAACGCGCCCGAGCCCATCGCGGGGTCGCAGACCTTCAGCGCAAGCAGCTGCTCGGGCTTCGGGCTCGCGCCGAGGTCCTCGAGGATCGGCCGCAGCGTCGTGCGCACGATGGGCTCGGTCAGCTCGCGCGGCGTGTAGTGCGAGCCCGAGCGGCGTCGTTCGTCGGTGGGCTGCAGGTAGAGCCCGCCCGCGGGCACCGTGCGCGGCGTGAGCGGCGAGATGCGCCGGCTCAGCGCGGCGACGAGATCGTCGACGGCGGCCGCGTCCTTCAGCGCCTCGGAGGCCTTGCCCGTCAACTCGACGCTCGCCGTCTCCTTGAGGAGCTTCTCGCGCTCCGCGCCCTTCTTCGCGAGCAGCGTCTCGAGCCCGACGACCACGTGCTCTTTGCCGACGCCGATGGAGGTCTCGACGGCGCGCTCGAGGCGGAAGCCCATCATGTTCTCGTAGACCGAGCCGATCTGCTCCACGTCGAGCGCGCGGTACGAGAGCCGGTCGCTGTCGAGCAGCAGCAGCTTCTCGAGCACCCGCAGCACCACGCCGTCGGGCACCTTGGGCACTTCCACTGGGGCGCCCATCACGCGGTTGATGCGAAGGGGGCGGCCCTCGAGGAAGGCCCAGCCGTCGGGATCGAAGAGGTGCCCGTAACGCGGGGGCAGGCGCAGGTCACCGCCCCAACCCGATCGACACCGCGCGCCGTCGTGCACCATGCGGAATAGCACGAGCAGGCGTGACCACGCGCCGTAGCGCTGGTCCATCGTGTCGGGGAAGCGGCCGGCGTCGATGCGCAGCTTGTCGAAGAGACCGACCAGCGAGTAGTTCCGCACGTAGGCCGCGGACGACGAGAGCAGGCCCCGCTCCTCGGCGTAGAGGATGAACACGAGCCGGAGCAGCACCGCGAGGAGGCCGCCGTAGACGTGGTCCGGATCCTCGCGCACGGTCGCGTCGAGCAGCCCGCCCTTGGCGGCCTCATTCGCCGACTGGAACCCGCACAGGAGCTCGTTCAACGCCTCAAGCACCTGCCCCGCGAGCTTCGTCGAGACGACGTTCTGGTACTTGCGGCTCTCCTTGAGGAGGTGCGGCAGTCGCTGGTCACGCGGCAGCGCGAAGAGGCGCGCGGAGCCAAGCAGCATGCAGAGCGCCGAGAGCATGTCGCGGTCGAGCGCGGTGACCAGGCGATGCACCGGCCAGGTGACGTGCCCCGACGACTCACCGCGCGGCGCGTAGACGAGCCGGAAAAACCGCCCGTTCGCGAGGATGCCGATCGGCACGCCGGTCTCGCGGAGCAGACGCTCGAGCCGGATCTGCGGGCTCGCGTGCCACTTCTTCGTCTCCTCGGCGGGTGGCTCGTCGAACGAGGCGCCGTCGGCGAGCTCCTGGACGAGGATCATCCACTCGGCGTCGTCTTCCTTGACGGCGGGGACGGCGAAGGTGGGGCGGAGCGTCTCGCCGAACTCCGGCAGCACCAGCTCGAGCGACTCGGGCAGCGCGGGGCCGCTCGGACTGCCCGCGAGCTTGCTCGGCTTCCAACCGAGCACCTGCGTCGCGAGAGCCTCGAAGCTGAGCGGGAGCGGCGGGCGCTCCACCGATTTCTTCTCGTCCTTCGGAGCGGGCGGCGTGATGAGCGCGAGCAGCGCCTGCTGCTCCTTCAGGATGTTCTTGTCCGGGAAAGCCTGCGCGGCGAGCAGGGCCGGCGGAGACACGACGAGGCCAACGGGCTGCAGCAGCCCGATCCAGTCGCGATGCACTCGCAGCTCGTGGTCAGTCGGCATCGTTCACAGCCTCACCCCGTCACCGGCCAGAGGTAGGCGATCCCCACGGGCTCGATGCGCGTCGCCCGCACCGCGTAGCTCTGAAGGATGCGCTTCGGCTCGAGCTCCATCTCGCGCGGGATGGCCTCGAGGCGGCGCCGCCAGAACTTCGCGTTGTCGCGCAGCTGCCGCCGCTCCTCGTCGTCGAACCCCTTGAACTCGAAGGCCTGCTGCGGATCTTCGACCTTCGCCAGCTCGCGCTCGATGCGCCCCTTCTGTCCGGCGAGGATCTCCACCATCTCGCGGGCCTCTCGCTGCCCGCGCTCGTTGAGCCTGGCGATCGCCTTGCCGGCCACCAGCTCGCAGCGCGCGTGCAGATGCGGAAGCAGCTCCGTCACGTCGGAGGGCGCCGAGCGGAGGATGTTCTTCTGAACCTCGGCCGCGACTGCGGGCGCGCCGCCCTTGGAGATCGATGCCAGCAGCAAGTCCCAGGACTTCTCCTGCGCGTCTTCCGCGTAGGGCCGGAGGCCGCCCTTGCGAGCCATCGGATCCGCCCAGCGCGCAGCGACGGAGACCACCTCGTCATGCAGGCGCGCAGCGCGGTCGCCATAGAGCGAGAGCCTTCCCAGCAGCAGCACGCGCGGGACCGCGTCGTCCGTTTGCCCGACGCACGCGCGGGCGAGATCGTCGAGGACGAAGCCCTGGGCGAGGAAACGCGCGAGGAGGCGCTGCACCAGGCGATGCTCGAGATGCAGGTGAACGACGTCTTCGTCGATGTGTCCGGGGTCCTTGAAGACGACCGGGCGAATCGGCGCGGTGCGGCGCCACTCCCAGACCTTCATCCCTCGCGGACGAGGGCTCCGCAGCGTGTCGAGCGTGTCGGCCCACGTAGGGTCGGCACCCGCGCGGCGATCGAGCGCCGGGACCTCGAACGCTTGATCGGTGCGGCCCATCGCGGGCTTCAGGAGGTTAGCGCCGAGCATCCCGAGCGACTCGCACAGCACGCCGTGGAGCTGCCCCTCGTTCAGGTCCAGCGACCGGCGTGACTGGTCGAGGATGTTGCGCAGCTCGTCGAGCTGCTTCTGGAGCGCGGCCTTGCGCTCGCGTGCCCCCTCGAGCTCCTCGGGCGCGGCCTGGCTCTTGGGCTCGGCGGTGTCCTTGCGAAGCGCGTCGGCGAGCTCCTTCCGGCCGCGCGGCCCGATGCCCTGCGACAGCCGGCGCGTCATTCGCTCCTCGAGAACGGGCGGCATGCTCCCCAGCTCCTCGTGGATCACCTTGGTCCGCTCGGCGAGCACCTCGAGGACGCGGTCGGCGTCGCGCTGGGCGTAGACGAAGTAGTGGCAGCGGACCTCAGCGGCCCGCTGGAGCTTGCGATCGATACGGCCGTTACGCTGCTCGAGGCGGGACGGGTTCCACGGCAGATCCATGTGAAACAGGTCCGCGCAGTGGTTCTGCAGGTTCACGCCCTCGCGGGCCGCATCGGTCGCTACGAGGATCCGGAGCGGATGCTTCGCCGGGTCGGTGTTGAAGGCGCGCTTCACCTGCTCGCGTAGCTCGTCCGGCATGCCTCCGTGGAAGGTCGCGAGTCGATCGTCGCCCTGGTCCGTGGTGCCGATGGCCGCCTTGAGCTGCTGCTCGAGGTAGCGCTTGGTGTCTGCGTACTCGGTGAAGATGACCACGCGCCGCGGCAGCCACTCGGCTGGGGCGCCGGCCGACGGCACACCGAGCGCCGGGAGCTTCGGGCACATCTCCCGGCGCATCCAGTCGACGAGCCAGCGCACCCGGGCGTCGGGCAGGCGACGCGAGCGTTCGGCCAGCTCCTCCATGCGGGTGACGAGATCGACCTCGCGCGGGGACGGCTTCCCTCCGCCCGCGGCGGTCGCTGCTTCGACGGCCTGCTCCTCCTCGGTCTCGACCTCGTCCTCGGCAAGCTCGGAGCGATCGTCCTCGGCGTCAGGCTGCGCGAGCAGCAGCTCGAGGTTGGCGGCGGTCGGTGCCGCGTGCGGCTCCGCCGCGGCCTTCTCGAGGGCGCGACGGTGCGCTTTGAGGGTTCGATGGAAGGCCTCGATCGAGGAGAACAGACGCTTCTGCAGGTTGACGAGGACCAGGCCCTGCGCTGCGCGCTGCTTTGGCGGCAGCCCCTCGAGCCGCTCCTCGCGCGCCTCCCAGTACTCGTCGAGCAGCTTCGCCAGCGCGAGCTCGGGCGCGTCCGCCGGCAGGCCCTGGAGGTCGACCTTCACGATCTTGCGGACCGGGAAGCCGCCCGAGACCTCGCGTAGGTCGGCCTTCAGGCGGCGGACCATCACCTCGTCGCGGAGCTTCGGCTCGACGGGAGTGCCGCGCACGAAGCGCTGCGGATCGAGGATCTCCAGCAGCGCGGAGAATGAGTTGGAGAGCCCGTTGTGCGGCGTCGCGGAGAGGAAGAGGCGGTGCTCGAAGCGCTCGGCCAGATCGCGAACGGCGCGCGTGAACTGCGAGTCGACCGCGTACTTCGAGCTGCTCGCGGGCGCCGCATGATGGGCCTCATCGAGGATGAGGAGCGAGCCGGGATCGGCTCCGTCGCGCGGGTTGCCGTTCTCGTCGATGCTGAGCAGGTCTCGCAGCGGCGCCGCGTACTCCTCGTCGCGCAGGAGCGCGTGGGAGAGGATGAAGCGCGAGTGGGTGGTCCACGGGTTCACCGCGTAGCCGCGTTCGCGGCGGCAGCGCGCGACGTAGTCGCGGTCGTAGATGACGAAGGTGAGCCCGAACCGCTGCTCGAGCTCTTCCTTCCACTGGATCACCATGGAAGGCGGAGCCACGACGACCGCGCGCCGCACCCGCTGGCGCATGAGCATCTCGCGGAGCACGAGCCCGGCCTCGATGGTCTTGCCGAGGCCCACGTCGTCCGCGATGAAGAGGTTCACGCGCGGCAGCCGGAGCGCCTTGCGGAGCGGCTCGAGCTGGTAGGACATGACCTCGATGCCCGCGCGCCAGGGGGACTGGAAGAGCCTCGGGTTCGTCGCCGTCACGCAGTTCCAGCGGAGCGCGTGGAGGTACGCCGCGAACCGCGACGGCGCATCGAAGTCGCGGCGACCGAGCCGGTCCCACGAAGCGCGGACGACCTCGGTGTCGATCTCGTGCTCCCAGAGCACCTCGAGCGCCTCGCCCTGCGCGTCGTCGTCGAGGCACGACATCGACACGAGCGTCGCCTCGCCGGGCTCCGGCGGCGGCTGCACGTCCTCGACGAGGTACTGGCGCTGGCGAACGCGGACGATCTCGCCGGGCGCGGGCGCCGATGGCAGGAACTGCGCAGTCATCGATCGCCCCCGGTCTTGGGCTAATCTTGCGCGTCAGCCCCTCCCGTGCGCACCCACTCGTCGACCGCGGTGAGCTTGAACTTCCAGAGGCGGCCGATCTTGCGCGCGGGCCGCCCGCGACCATCGATCCAGCGGCAAACCGAATCCCGCACCCCCCCGAGGTGCTTCGTGAGGTCTTCGACCGAGACCCAAGGCTCCGTGGTCATCAGCTCAGCTCCGCTCGACACGGTGGAGGTTTCCGCGGGTGAGCAGGATGCCGCAGGCGGAGAGTGCCAACAAGAGCCGAAGATAGCGGTAGAAGAGCGTCGTGGGTGCTGCGACTATGTGGCGCGCGTCCGACTCGCTGGACTGCCTGCTCGGGATGGCGCCGCGGTGGGATTGAGCGGGCTCGGCCCGGTCCTTGGAACGCGAGGCCTAGGGGCTCGCGGGCGCTTCGAGGAGCAGGTACCGCGGCCGCCCGCGGCCGACGCGCGTGACCATCACCTTGATGACGGTCGGTCGGTGCAGCTCGCGGTTGAGGGCGTCCGGGTCGCCGACGGTCGGCGAGATCTTGCCGCGAATGACCTGCGAGGAGTCGGCCAGCTTGAACTCGAAGGCGCGGGCCTTGGGCAGCACGCCTTGGAGCTCGCCGCGCAGCTCCTCCTGCACCTCCCGAAGGTTTTCGTGGCTCAGTCGCTCGATGCTGGTGCGCACCTGACCAACATCGCTGAAGCTGACGATCGACTCGCCGAACTGCACCGTGCACACGGCCTCGTTGTCCGCGAGCGTCCCGAGGAACGCGCGGACCTTGTCGAGGGCGCGGCGATCCGCCTCGGCCGCTGAGTCGGCGAGCTCGTCGTCGGTGCCCTGCGTCCCACGCAAGAGCGACTGCGTACGATCGAATGCCTGGGCGACAGCGCTCCCATCACCCAGTGTGAGCTGCCCGGTGCGATGCTCCTCGAGCTCGAAGCCGAACGAACCGAGGGCAGTGTTCGTGATGAGCAGCTGGTGCTGATCGCGGTTCGGAATCGGCCCCGTCGCAGCCAGCGGCGCGCTGAGCGAGGCCGCCATGGCAGTCACGGACTCGGCGAATCCGTTCACGGCCTTCATGCCGAACTCAGCGAAGATGCCGTGGCTGCCGATCACCGGCCGCCCCTTGAACGTCAAGCGCACCCGCGCGGGCTCACGCTCATCGGGCTTGGCCTGGGTCAACGTGTCTTCAACGCTCTTGAGGCGAGCGGAGAGGCTCGCGCGGTCGAGCACGTCATCCTCGGGCGTCTCCGCGATCATCCGCTCGAGCGCGGTCTTCTCGCCGAGCATCTGGAGGTACTCGCCACGATTCACGGGCAACCTCCTGCGGTGGCGAGGCTCGCCAGGGTCGCCGCCGCCACGGTGTCTTCGGCAGGGGCAAGGTCCACTTGCACGAAGCCCTTCCAGCGCTGGTTCCGGCGATGCGACTAGACGCTGTACCAGTAGGCGCTCTGGCGGGTCAGTCGCTCTGCGTCCATGCCGAGGTGCACGAGGTACCCATCGACGCGAAACGTCATCTTGACCGAGGCATGATCGAAAAGCGCACCGGTCTTCGCCGCGAGCTGCGCCTGGGAGACCCCGGCCGGAAGCCGATAGAACGTGACGACGTCCACGTCGTTGGGGGCGCGCCCTTCGATCAGCTCCACATGTTCGAGAAAACTGCCGTCGATCCACTGAAAGCCCTGCACCAGACCCACAGCGCAGCGCCGCTCGGTAGCGGAGATAGCCATCGAGGACAACCCATCGCTCGGCCGTGTCGCCGAAGCGCAGCACGTAGTCCGTGAGCGACACGACATACGGCGATCGCTCCGGAGACACCGGCTGCGACGCATTGATCGGAGGGAGCACGCCATCGGCGGTCCAGGCGGGAATCGCCACAGGTGTCATGCCCCCCTTTATACCCTTCCACCTGCCCAGGGGCCATCGCACGCAGCGAACCTGCCCCCCCCCCAGCTCGCCGCTCTGGCGGCCCCGCCCCGGGCAGGCCCCCTTACCCGTCGTGGCGCCCCGTCGCGGCGCAGGAACTAGGCACCGCCCGGACGATTGCGCTAGGCTGCGACCATGACGGATCCATGGGGTAACATCGACGACGGCTGGGGTGACGCTGATGTACCGGAGGTCGCGGGGCCGGCCCCGGTCGCGCCTGCGCCGGCCCCGGTCGCACCTGCGCCGCCTGCGGTCGTAGCTGCGCCGCCTGCGGTCGTAGCCGCACCACCTGCGGTCGTAGCCGCGCCACCTGCGGTCGTAGCCGCGCCACCTGCGGTCGCTAAGGCCCCGCCGGCCGTGGTGGTGCCCGCGCCGGCTCCGGTCGTGCCCGCGCCCCTTGTGAGCACACCCGCCCCGGCTCGCGCATTCGTGACGACGCCTGGTCACGAGGTCGTCAAGGCACCGCCGCCTGCGGTGGTGCCCGCGCCGTGGGCCGTCGTGTCCGCGCCGCGGGCCGTCGAGCCCGCGCCGGCCGCGGTCGTGCCCGCGCCGGCTCACCCCTTCGGGACGGCACCGGATCACCCGGTCGTGCAGGGTCACCCGGTCGTGCAGACAGACAGCGCCTCGCGAGGTCGTGGCGGCGTCACCGCGCGTCGAAGCGCCCGCGCCGAGGCAGGAGCAGCTGGGGTCGCGATCGACGCCTGCTGCCGCGGTGGGTGCGGCGCCGGAGCCGGAGCCGGCTGCTGGCGAGGAGCCCCGCCCTCGGCGTCGCACGCGGGCCCGGGGCAAGGGCCGTCGCGGCGCGACCAACGGCGCCAAGGCAGGCGCCCCGCCCGACCCCGCACCCGCCACGCGCCCGCGGCCCCCGCGCCCGACCGGCGCCACCACGGGCAGCAGCACGGGTAAGGGCAGCTCGGGCAAGCTCAAGCCCGTCGCGGGCGCTCGTCGTCCGTGGCTGTGGCCGCTGGTGGGCTTCGTCGCAGCGCTGGCGGTCGTCGCGCTGATCCTGATCGCCTCCGCCAAGAAGTAGACCTGCACCCGCGCCCGATTGGCGCGCCCGGCGGCGCGGGTCCCTATTTCCACGCCGAGCAGGCGCAACACGCCGCCCAGGTCGCCGTGCACCTCGGCGTCGGCCACGGCGCTGACGGACGGGTGCTTGGGCTCGAAGGCGATGGCGAGGCCCGCGGCGCGCATCACGTCGAGGTCGTTGACATGGTCGCCGACGAACACGGTCTGCTCGAGCGAGACGTCCATCTGCCGCGCGATCTGCCGTAAGGCCTGCGCCTTGCCCGCGTGGTCGAAGGGCGTGGCGCGCCAGTCCTCAACCAGCCCCGCCTCGTCGAAGAGCAGGCGGTTGGTGTGCACGACCTCGAAGGGATGGCCCGGGAAGAGCAGGTCCAGCGTGAGGTCGAGCGTGCCGCTGATCACCGCCAGGCGAAAGCCATGCGCGCGCAGGCGCCGCAGGGTGTGCGCGGCCCCGGGCGTGGGCGCGAGGCGCTCGCGAATCACCCGCTCCATCTGCGCGCGCGTCGCACCGGCCAGCATCCAATCGAGGATGTCGAGGCCGACCCACTCGGCGTAGGTGATCTGCCGCTCGCCGAAGGCGCGACCCCGCAGGCCGCTGCTCTCGCGGTCGCCGCAGAAGTGCTGGTTGAAGATCTCCCAGACCACCTGCCCGCCCCCGTTGGCCACGAGCGTGCCGTCGACATCGAAGGCCACCAGCCGATACCGCGTCGCTTGCGCCATCCTCGCCACCCCATAATCCTTCAGGGGGGATGATCCATCCCCCCGCCCCGAAAAGGCGCGGCTTTTCGGGGCCCCACCCCCAAGTCCGGCGCACAACAAGTTGTTCGCCGCGCGAGCGCTTAGGCGCGCTCGCGTGCAGCGGATCCAAACTCCGTCAGCGAGTGCAGCGCATTGAGGGCCGTGAATGCTTGCGCCACCCCATCGCGGCGGACCGGCCGAGGTCGACCCTCGACACCTCCGCACGAAAGATGCTAACCAGTTGCGACCATGCTCTACCTTGAGAGCTTCGTCCACCGGGTCCAACTGGCCGAGGTCGTCTCGCGCTGGATGGTCAACAAGCCACGCCCGGAGGACGCCCACAAGCTCAAAGAGATCGTCAATTTCAACAGCTACATCACGCGGCTGTGGGCCGATCGGCTGACCTGCGAGCTGCTCGAGCAGCTCTACGGCACCACCCCCACCAGCCTGCTTTGCAAGAACAAGGGTCAGCTCAAGGACGCCATCGTCCGCACGCCGCGCTTCACCAACGCGCGGATCGACGAGCTGTTCCGCGCCTACCGCGAGTTCCCCGAGGACTACTACCGCGAGAGCCCCTTCGACGGGCGCGCCTACTATGTCGCGCAACCCGACGGCACGCCGCTCTATGCCGGATCGACGCGCATCAAGCGCTTTCGCCGCATCGCCGAGAAGGGGAGCCGCCAGATCGTCGACTACATGCTGGAGCGCATCCGGGCCAACGCCGATGCGCTGGCCGAGGAGCGCGCCCGCAAGCTGGGCATCCCCAAGCACCAGCTGATCACGCCCCAGGAGGAGCAGGTCGCCGAGTTTCTGCGCGCCGAGCGCCGGCTGCTCAACATGATCCGCCAGGGCACGATCCAGGAGGAGTTCCCGATCCTCTCGATTCCCGACGTCGTGGGGATCAAGCTCGTGACCGAGGGCGACCAGCAAGAGCGACTGATTCGCATCCTCAACAGCAGCGATCAATGCCGGCTGCTCGAGGTCGAACGACACAGCGGGCGCTACAACGCCACCAACCTGCGGGTGGCCTACACGATCCCTCGCGCGCTGCTGCAGCAACACGTGCCCGCCGGGCGGGCGCTCGAGATCTTCCGCGCCCGCGGCTTCGACCCGGCCGCAGTGCCGGCGGCCTACACGCGCTTCCTCGACACCGCGGAGGATCACGTGCTGCTCGAGATCATCGTCTCGAGCTACCAGGAGTTCCTCGAGTCGGAGATCGGCATCAGCATGCACGAGGAGCGGATCTTCAAGCAGCGCGCCATCCGCGACTACCACTCGCATCTCGCCACCAACGTGCTCTATCTGATGGACGTCATTCTCGCGCTCTGCCTCTCGCCCGCCGACGGCGAGATCACGGAGGTGCCGATCAAGCTCTGGGTCAAGTACCTGCCCGACACCCTCGACCGGCTGCTGCGCGGGCTGTTTCGCATGCCGATGGACGCCTCTTTCGACGACGACCTGGCGCTGTTCGAGAACGGCTGGCAGCCGGCGCTGTCGCGCGCCGACGGGCCCTGAGGTCCGCGCGAGCGCCACGGGTCGCTCTCCCCCCCATTGGCGCCCCCCATTGGCGCCCGCCATTGGCCTCGGGCCCCCCAGCCATGAAATACTGGCGCTGAACCGAGCGGAGCGGCGAGCATGGAGCCTGCCGAGGAGCGCCTTCCCAGGGCCGCGGGCCTCAGCGAGGCGCGCTACAGCATCGGCAGCGACGAGCGCGGGCCCTACCTCGCGGGCGGCAGCGCGCCCAATCTCCGACTGCGCGTCGAGCTCGGGTTGACCATCACCCCCGAGCAACGGCGGCACTATCCGCCGCAGACGATCTTCCTCGATGGCGCCTACGGCGGGCCGCCCTTTCTCGACAACACCCAGCGCCAATACTCCTTCGACCACCACGCGGGCTGCGTGCGAGCGTTTACGCTGGCCACCTGCGAGCAGGCGGCGGTGATGCTGCTCAAGGGACTGCCGCTCTTCGAGGGTGAGTGGCAGCTCTACCTCAACGACCCCGACCTCGACGCGGTGCTCGCCGCCTGGTTGCTGCTCAATCACGCCGAGCTGCTGCAGCAGGGCGCCAAGCTGCTGGCGCAGCTGATGCCGCTGGTGCGCGTCGAGGGGGTGATCGACGGCCACGGGCTCGACGTGCCGCTGCTGACGGCCTTGCCGCGGGCGCAATACGAGCAGCTCCGGGCGCAGCTCGACGCGCTGCGCCCGCTGGCGACCGCCGCCTCGGCGCGCGAGAGCGACACGCTCAGGCACACCCGCGCGCTGCTCTGCCGCCTCGACGAGACGCTCTTCCCGGCGGGCTATCTGCAGCGACTGCTCGAGCTCCACGAGGTGGCGCACGCCGTGCTGCCGCGCGGCAAGCTGGCGGTGCTCTGCCGCTCGCGCCACGGCATCTACGAGGTCGAGTCCCAGCTCAAGCAGCGCTATGAGCGCAGCCTGGCGCTGATCGTGCTCGACCAGGGGGGCGATTGCTTCACGCTGCGGCAGGTCGACGCGTTCCTGCCGCAGAACCTGAACGACGTCTACCGCGCGCTGAATCACGCGGACGCGCGCGTCGAGCAAACGCGTCGCGGCGCCAACCGCTGGGGCGGATCGGACAACATCGGCGGGTCGCCGCGCCAGAGCGGCAGCGCGCTCGGCGGCGACGAGGTGCTGCGCATCGCCCACCGCGTGCTCGGCGCGCGACGGCCCTGGTGGCGGCGCCTCTTCCGGCGCTAGGAAACAAGTATTAGGTGCAGGGCGGCACGGCGCGGCGACGGCGGGTCGCCCCCAGCGAGCGAGGGAAAGATGATCCAGGCGCAAACCCACGTCCCCCTGCCCGCCAACGAGGCGGTCCGCAACCACGCGCCGGGCAGCCCGGAGCGCCACGAGCTGCGCCGGGCGCTGATGACGCAGCAGGCCACGGTCGTCGAGATTCCGCTGGTCATCGGCGGCCGTGCGGTGTCGGCGGCGCGCCGGCGTCCGATCGTCTGTCCGCACGACCACGGGCACGTCCTGGCGCAGGTCCACAGCGCCGAGCCCGCCCACGTGGCCCAGGCGATCGCGGCGGCCGCCGCCGCCTGGCCGGCCTGGTCGCGCACCCCCTGGGCCGAGCGCGCCGCCATCTTCCTGCGCGCGGCCGAGCTGCTCGCCACGCGCTGGCGCGCCACGATCAACGCCGCCACGATGTTGGCGCAGAGCAAGACACCGCACCAGGCCGAGATCGACGCCGCCTGCGAGCTGATCGACTTCTGGCGCTTCAACCCCTATTTCGCCGAACGGCTATTTCAGGAGCAGCCGCAGTCCGCCCCGGGGAGCTGGAACTACGCCGACTGGCGTCCGCTCGAGGGCTTCGTGCTGGCGATCACGCCCTTCAACTTCACCTCGATCACCGCCAACCTCGCCACCGCGCCGGCGCTGCTGGGCAACGTCGTGCTGTGGAAGCCGGCGCACGAGGCCACGCTGGCGGCGCACTACCTGCTCGAGCTGCTGACCGCGGCCGGCCTGCCCCCCGGCGTGATCAATCTGCTGCCGGGAGAGGGACGCACGATCGGCCCGGCGGCGCTCGGCGATCCCAACCTCGCCGGCGTGCACTTCACCGGCAGCACGCCCAGCTTCAACGCGATCTGGCGCGAGGTGGGCGCGCAGATCGCCCGCTACCGCAACTACCCGCGACTGGTCGGCGAGACCGGCGGCAAGGACTTCATCGTCGCGCATCCGTCGGCCGACGAGGACGCGCTGCTCACCGCGCTGATCCGCGGCGCCTTCGAGTACCAGGGGCAGAAGTGCTCCGCCGTCTCACGCGCCTACCTGCCCCGCTCGCTCTGGCTGCGCCTCGAGGCGCGACTGGCCGACACCATCGCCGCCCTGCCGATGGGCGACCCCTGCGACTTCAAGAGCTTCGTCGGCGCGGTGATCAACCGGCACGCCTGGACCAACATCCGCGACTACCTCGAGCTGGCACGTGGCACGGCCGGCTGTCGGATCGTGGCCGGCGGCAGCTGCAGCGACACCCACGGCTTCTTCGTCCACCCGACCTTGATCGAGAGCGAGGACCCGCGCTCGCGGCTGATGACCGAGGAGATCTTCGGCCCCGTGCTCACCTGCCACGTCTACGAGGACCAGGCCTACGAGCAGGTGCTGACGCTCTGCGACCAGACCTCGCCCTTCGGGCTGACCGGGGCGGTCTTCGCGCGCGAGCAGCCCGCGATCGGCCTGGCGCTCGACCGGCTGCGTCACGCGGCCGGCAACTTCTATATCAACGACAAGCCCACCGGCGCGGTGGTCGGCCAGCAGCCCTTCGGTGGCGCGCGGGCCTCCGGGACCAACGACAAGGCGGGCAGCGGCACGAACCTGCTGCGCTGGGTCACCCCGCGGGTGATCAAGGAGAACCTCGCCCCGCCCCATGACTACCGCTACCCCTACATGGAGGGCGACGCGGCGGACGACACGCACTGACGCTTGCCAAGCGGGGCGAGCAGGCTAAAGTGCCTGCGCCCGGGCGGGGCAGCAGATTCTTGGACACCTCTTCAGGCTCATCCAGGCGGGGTCGGGGGCTCGGGCAGATGGGGACGACGGTAGCGCAACACGAACTCGGTGGTCGCTCCCTGCGCTGGCTGCTGACGGCGATCAGCGTGCTGTCCCTGGGGCTCGGCTGGTTCAGCTACGGGCGCTACCGGCAGGCCGAGGTGGAGCTGCGCGGCGCGCTGGTCACCCTGCGTCAGCGCGGAACGCAGCTCGACGCCGAGGGCTGCGTCGAGGCCGGGCTGCAGTGGACGCGTGACTGCTCGGCGCTGCTCGATCTCTGCAACGCCAGCGTCTCGCGGGTGGTCAACGCCTGCTTGCAGGCGACCGACCGCAGCGCTGACTGCCGCGCGTTCGGTCGGCAGCTCGAGGATCCGCGCGTCGTCTTTCGCCGCTGCGCCAAGCACGGCACCCACGGCCGGCGCGGCAACAAGAACTGCGTCGAGGCCTACCGCATGCTGGCCGCGACCTGTCGCCAAGGAGCGGGCGAATCATGACGCCCAGCGGCACCCCGAAGCTCCCGGCGAGTCTCCCCGCGAGTCTCCCCGCCAACCGGCCCGCGTTCCTCTGGGCGCTGAGCACGACCGCGGCCACCTTCGCGCTGCTGGTGGTCGGGGGCACCGTCAATCCGACCGGATCTTCGCTCGCCTGCCCCGACTGGCCGCTGTGCTACGGCCAGGTCTTCCCGACGATGGAGGGCGGCGTGCTCTTCGAGCACTCGCATCGGCTGCTCGCCAGCGCGGTCGGCCTCTGCACCCTCGTGCTCGCCGCGCTGCTGGGGCGACGTCGCCAGCAGGACCGCGCCGGCGCCTGGCTCGGCCTGCTGGCCGTGGCGGCGGTGATCGCGCAAGGCACGCTCGGCGGCCTGACCGTGATCTACCGGCTGCCGCCGGCCGTCTCGGTCGCTCACCTCGCGCTCTCGATGATCTTCTTCACCCTGGTCATCTATCTCTCGTTCCGCGCCTACTATGGCGGCACCCTCTGCGCTGCGCTGCGCTCCAGCGGCGCGACCCGCACCCCCGCACCCCACGATCCCACGACCAACTCCGGCGGTAACCCCGCGCCCGGTCCACCCCTGGCCGTGGCGGCGCTCTGGGTCGCGATCTACGGCCAGCTGCTGCTGGGCGCGCTCGTGCGCCATCTGCACGCCGGCCGCCTCTGCGGCAACGACCCGCTGCTCTGCGACGGCTTCTCGCTCTGGCCCGAGGTGTCGCTGCAGCGCCTGCACATGCTGCACCGCATCGTGGCCGTGCTGCTGGCCTTCGCCGCGGTCGCGGTGGCGCTGGCCGCCCAGCGCCGCGCGGCCCTGCTTCAGCGACGCCTCGCCCGCATCACGGCCTTGGCCATTCCCTGGCTCGCCCTGACCCAGGTGCTGCTCGGCGCAGCGACGGTGATGACCGGCATCGGGGTCGTGCCCGCCACGCTGCATCTCGCGGGCGGCGCCCTGCTGCTCGGCGCCACGACGGTCGTGCACCTCGACCTGGTCCGCCCCGCCGTGGGGCCCAAGACCGGCGGCGCGAGCGCCCGGGCGGTGAGCTCGTGTTGAGCGCCCAGGCCAGCGGCGTCGCGAGCGCCGACCCCCTGCGCGATCGCGACCGCGCGCAGGGCGCGCTGCTGCGCGTGGCGCAGGATCTCGTCGCGCTGACCAAGCCCGGCATCGTCGCCTTCTGCGCCGGCGAGACGGCCTCGGGCCTGTGGCTGGCCCACCGCGCGCTGTCCTGGACCAGCACGGCCGCGGTGCTGCTCGGCACCAGCCTGGCGGTCGCCGCGGCCAATGCGCTGAACATGGTCGTCGAGCGCGACACCGATCGCCTGATGCCGCGCACGCGCCAGCGGCCTCTGCCTGCCGGTCGGCTGCGACCACGCGCGGGCGTGCTGCTCAGCGTCGTCTGCGGCGCGACCGGCCTCGCCCTGCTGGCGGCCGTCGTGAGCCCGCTGACGGCCCTGCTGGCAGGCGCCGCGCTGGCGAGCTACGTACTGGTCTACACGCCGCTCAAGCGGGTCAGCCCGCATGCCCTGCTGGTCGGGGCCGTGCCCGGGGCGATGCCCGCGCTGATCGGCTTCACCGCGGGAAACGACGGACTGGGCGCCGCGGGACTGGCGCTGTTCGCGCTGATGGTCTGCTGGCAGCTCCCGCACTTCGTCGCGATCGCGCTCTATCGCCACGCCGAGTACGCTCGCGCAGGCATCCGCGCGCTGCCGCTGGTGATCGGCCTGGACGGTGCGCGCCGCTATGCGCTGCTGACCACCGCCCTGCTGCTGCCGCTCACCGGGGCCGTGGGTTACTTCGGCGGGCTGGGCGGCCTGAGCTGGGCGCTGCTGCTGCTGGGAAGCGCCGGACTCTTAGGGCGCGGTCTAGGCTGCCTGGGCGCCCAGGGCGGCCCACGCGGGGCACGCGCCTTCTTCGGGGCGACGCTGATCTACCTGCCGGTGCTGTGGGTGGGCCTGGCGCTGCATGCGGTGAGGCCATGATCGATCTCGCCCCTGAGCGCGCGCGCAGCGCCACACCCGCAGCGCCCGCAGCCACCGCGACCGCCGGCGAGGCGCTGCTGGAGCTGCACGAGCTGTCGCAGAGCTTCGGCACGCGCCAGGTGCTCGATCGGCTGAGCCTGCGCATCACGCCCGGCGAGTGCTTCGGCCTGCTCGGCCCCAACGGCAGCGGCAAGTCGACCGCGCTGGCGATCATCGCCGGCCTGCTGCGGCCCACGGAGGGCACGATCACCTTCGCCGGTCAGCGTCTTCCCGGAGCGCAGCGACTGCTGCGTCGCAGCAGCGGCGTCGTGTTTCAGCGGCCCGCGCTCGACCTCAAGCTGAGCGTGGCGCAGAACCTCGCGCTCGCGGCACGGCTGCAAGGCCTGCGCGGCGCGCCTGCGCGGCAGCGCATCGCCGAGGCGCTGGAGCTGGCGGGGCTGAGCGACCGCGAGCGGGACCTGGCAGGGGTGCTCTCGGGCGGCCTCAAGCGGCGGCTCGACATCGCGCGGGCCCTGCTGCACGAGCCCCGGCTGCTGCTGCTCGACGAGCCCACGGCGGGTCTCGACGAGGTCTCCTTCCGCCAGACCTGGCGGCAGCTCGACCTGCTGCGCCAGCAACGAGGCCTGACGATCGTGCTGGCGACGCACCGACCCGAGGAGGCGGAGCGCTGCGACCGGCTGGCGATCATGGCCGCCGGTCGCGTGGCGTTGATCGACACGCCCGAGGCCTTGAAGCGCCGCACCCAACACGACGCCGTGGTGATCGCGCCGACGGACCTGGCGGCGCTGCCGGCGCTCTGCGAGGACGCCGCCGCGCGCTTCGGCCTGAGCTGCTGGATCGAGGGCGAGCAGCTGGTGATCGAGCACGCCCGCGGCCACGAGCTGATTCCGCGCCTCGTCGAGGCCTATCCCGACGGCCACCTCGCGACCGTGAGTCTGCGCCACCCGACCCTCGCCGATGTCTTCTTCAAGGTCACCGGCACCACCCTGCTGCCGCTGGACGAGCAGCCGGCGCCGCGCGGCGCCAAGGAGTAGCCCGTGCGCGAGCCGCCTTCCGCCACCCCACCGGGCCCCGCGGCCGCAGCCTGGCCCGCGCGCCTGCTCGGCATCGCGCGCGAGCTGGCCCAGCGCGTCGTGCTGCCGACCGTGCTCAACGAGGCCAAGCGCCCGCGGCATCCGCTCGACATCGCCACGCGGCTGGTGGGCCTGCCCTTCGAGCTGGCGCACCACCTCCGGGCGGCCCAGCAGCGCGAGCAGCGCCGGCGCCGCGCCACCGAAGGGCTCGCCGACCCCGGCAGCGACTTCGTCTTCGCGCTGCATGCCTCCGAGTTGCGCGACGGCGAACGCCGCGTGCTGACGCTGGGCGGCCAGCAGGTGGCCGTCTTCCGCATCGAGGGGCGCTTCTATGCCACCGGCACGGCCTGTCCCCACACCGCCGGCCCCGTCGCCGAGGGCGACCTCGCCGGCACCGAGCTGACCTGCCCCTGGCACGGCTGGCGCTTCGACGTGCCCACCGGCGCCTGCCTGACCGTCGCCGGCGAGCGCCTCAAGACCTTCCCCGTCAAGACCGTGGCCGACCAGGTGCTCGTGCGGGTGGCCTGAAGCCCGGTACCCGAAACGTTCTAGAAGTCAGCTCATGAATGTAGCGAGCCGCCCGAGGGCTAGGAGCGGCGAGTACCGGAGCGGAGCGTACGGGCCGGTACGTGAGCACCGGAGCGCAGCCGCGACAACGCCATCGGGTGGCGCAGCCATTCAGGAGATGACTTCTACCAGGGGAGGCGCTCGCCGTTGGCGTGCCAGAACCCGCCGGAGCTCTCCAGGGTCAATTCGTCGAGCCGCTGCAGCAGGCCCCGGCCGCCTCGGGCGGATCGACGTGGCCGCTGCCGCCCGTCATGTCGGTGCGCACGTAGCCGGGATGGAGGATGGCCACGGCGATACCGCGCGGACGCAGGTCGTGAGCCAGCGAGACGCCCGCCATGTTGAGCGCGGCCTTGGACATCCGGTAGCCGTAGTTGCCGCCGGAGCTGTTGTCGCCGATCGACCCCATCCGACTGCTGACCAGCCCGACCTTGGCGCCGCGTCTCGTGCGCCAGCACGCCGGCGTTGTTGATCAGCAGGTCCAAGCGCAGGGTGCCCAGCCGGCGCGCCAGCTTGGCCACCGAGGCCTCGTCACCAACATCCACCCCCTCCTCGACCCGCACGCCCAGCGCCGCCAGCGCCGGGCTCGCCCGCCGACAGGTGGCGATCACCGCATCCCCGCGCGCCGCAAGCTGGCAGCAGAGCTCCAGCCCAATCCCGCGATTCGCCCCCGTCACCAGCACCGTCGCCATGATCGTCCTCCTGGGGCGCGCACCGGTGGGGCCGCGCGCACCGGCTCACGGCGGCCCGACCGAAGGGCGCCTCTTGCGACCGGGGGCGCCGCCTATCACTCCTTCGTGGTGACTGCGGCTGTCAATCGGATCTCGTGGACCTCGGGGAAGGCGAACCATGGCTGAGACGCCCTTCGAGGGATGGGTACGCGGCGAGAGCATGGCGATCTGCCTCGGCGCGCAGCAGACCCGCAAGCCCTTGGGTGAGAATCCCGCCTCGCCGCTGCAACAGTCCTACATGAACTGCGGTCTGGAAGCGATTCGCCAGGTGATCAACAAGGTCTTCGAGCGCGAGGGCAAGAGGCCCGTGAGCCAGGAGTTACTCCTCCTCTACGCGCTTCGGAAGAACCTCACCGTGCTACCCGCGGTCCTCGCGGGAAATGCATCCACCGTCCTCCGACAAATGGGCGCCACCACCGCGTACCAACAGCAGCAGCTGCTCGATGATTTTGGCATCGCAACCGACGTCTGGCACTACCTCCAAGGATGGGAGGATGCCCTCGCACGCGAGCGGATGTGCACGGACGTGCTGATCCCGGAGGTATGCGCACGCAAGGGGGTGATCGTGACAGTGGACGCCGCTATTCTGTGGCGGCCTGCGATTGTCGCCCAAATGGGCTTGCTTCCGGGCCAAGAACGAGGCCGCCACGCCGTGGTCCCCTTCGCTTACGCGGGCGACCGTTTCCTCCTCCACGACTCGGGAGGCCCATTCGATTGTGGCCGAACCGTGACCGTTGCCTTGCTCAAGACATGCCTGTTGACGTCCGGCCCCGTGGTCGTGACGAAGGAAGCCATCTGGACGTAACCCGCTCCGCGCCCCTCAACCCAGCGCCGCCAGCATCTCGTCGATGCGCGCGAGCTTGACGCGAGGCGCGCCGCGGGCCTGGCCGCGGGCGCGCTCGAGCTGGTCTAGGCGTTGCCAATCGGCGAAGGAGACGCTGCGCACGCCGCGCTCGCGCAGCAGGCGGGGCAGTGCGTCGGGGTCGGTCGGGGCGTCGCGTGTCGGCAGGGCGCCTTGGGCCGCGTCCTCCAGCAGGCGGGCGGCGAGCTGCTCGGCGGCGCGTTTCTGGTCGCCGATCAGGCCGCGGGGCCCCTCGGCCGCCCAGCCGGCGACGTAGCAGCCCGGCCAGGCGTCCCCGCCGGGCGACGACACGATGCGACCGTCGACGTTCGCGATCGTCCCGCGCGCGGGATCGACCGGTAGTCCCGGCAGGGGCCGCAGCGTGAAGCCCGCGGCGATCACCACCAGGCCCGCCTCCAGGCGCTCGCTCTCGCCGCTGGGCCGGGCGCGCAGCGCCCCGTCCATCCCGGCCTCCAGGCGATTGCGCCCCAGCCGCAGCGCCGCGACTCGCCCCTCGGGGCCCGGCAAGAGCGCCTCGGGCGAGCGCAGAAAGCCCAGCCGCAGGGTTCGCGCCGCGCCCCGCTGCGGGCGCCCCGCCAGCTCGCGCAGCAGCGTCAGGTTGTGCGCCGCGCTACCGCTCGGCGCCGCGGCCACCTGCGCGGCGCTCACCGCGTCGAGCGCCAACTCGGCGGGGTCGACCACCACGTCCACCCCTTCGAGCTCGCCCAGCTCGCGCAGCGCCGCGGGGGCGAAGGCCGCCTGGGCCGGCCCGCGGCGCCCGAGCACCACGACCTCCTCGATCGTGCTCGCGCGCAGGGCGTCGAGCGCGCCATCCGCAATATCGGTGGCGGCGAGCTGCGCCGCCGGCCGCGCCAGCACCCGCGCCACGTCGAGCGCGACGTTGCCCTGCCCCACCACCACGGCCCGCGCGACGCCGAGCTCGGGGCGCAGCGCGGCGTGGTCGGGGTGCCCGTTGTACCAGCCGACGATGGCCCCCGCCGCGTGGCAACCCGGCAGCGCCTCGCCGGGGATCCCCAGCGGCCGGGCGCCGTCGGCGCCGTGGGCGAAGATCGCTGCGTCGTAGCTCGCGCGCAGCTCGTCCACGCTCAGGTCGCGCCCAACCTCGACGTGGCCGAAGAAACGCAGGCCCGGGTGCGCCGCGGTCCGCTCGAAGACCCGCGTCATCGCCTTGATGCTCGGGTGGTCGGGCGCCACCCCTCCCCGCACCAGGCCAAAGGGCGTCGGCAGCCGCTCGAAGAGGTCCACCTCCACCCGCGGCGTCCGCGCGCGCAGCAGCGCCGCGGCGGCGAAGAAGCCGGCCGGCCCCGCCCCGACGATCGCCACCCGCAGCACGCCCTCTGCCGAGTCGCGCCCGAGCGCGCAGACCACGACCGAACCGAGCAGCGCGGTCGCCAGATAGACCACCCCGTAGAAGAGCACCGCCGCCAGCCCAAGCGCCGAGAAAGCCCCGTAGCCGACCAAGAGGTAGCCCGCGTGCGCGATCGCCGAGTACGCCAGCAAGCGCTTGAGGTCGGTCTGCGCCAGCGCGGCCAGGTTGCCCAGCGTCATCGAGACGACAGCGAGCACG
>JADJDT010000016.1 GCA_016702545.1 Pseudomonadota bacterium
CTCACGCTCGCCGTGTCCTTCGCCGCGGTGTTCGCCCTGACGACCGTGCCCGCCCTCACGTTCCGCAGCACCAAGGCGGATTGTCTGGCCGAACAGGTGAGCCGCCGCTCGTTTCCGTCGTGTCCGCCAACGACCATCGCAGCCCAGCCCGCGACAAGCACGACGAGCACGAGGCCGACGACGACGTGAGATGATCGAATGGCCTGTGCGGGCTCCCCGGCCTTCTTGCCGTCGAGCATGCCCAGGCTGATGTTCTCTCGGTGCCTGATCGTGTGGATGACGATGCCCGCGAGGTGCGCGCCGACTGCGGCCAGCAGCGCGTAGGCCATGATCTCGTGCAACTCCTCGAGCCCTTCCTGGGACGCCACCAGCGGCCCGGTCACGGCGAGGCCAAGCGCCGCCACCAACATCGCGAAGAGCGCGTAGGTCGAGCCCGGGTTGTGGCCGATGTGCCGCGCGGCCGTGTCGCGTCCAACACCCAGCAGGTAGTCGAGCAGCGCCTGGGGCCGAAGAGAAAGGAACTGAAGCGCGCGTACCGCGAACCGACGCCCCCCCAGAACAGCCTGAGCACCACCAGGAAGCCGGCCACGAGCCCGAGCAGCATGTGGATCTGGAAGAGGGTGCTGTCGTCGTCGGCGGTGAGCGCAATGCCGAGCGCCCCGACGACGGCCAGGGAAAACATCCAGTGGAAGATCGCGCGTCGGCAGATCCCAGACCAAGATGCGGTTCATGGTACGGGCTCCTTGGTCTCCTCGGCCCGAGTCAGATATGCCTCAAGCATGGTTACCAGCTCCGCGACAAAGTCGTTTCTGTCTACCATCTGGTCAGCCGGATGAGCCGCGAAGCGGTGAGTCAGTCCCTCGACCGTGTGGATGACGAAATACGCCGCACAGTCGAGGGCCGCACGGCGGACCTCCGGAAACAGCCGCAGGCGCCCGGCCATGGCCTCAATCGCCTCACGCTCGGCCCCGAGCAGAACCTGGTGCAGCCGCTCGGGTAGCCGGGTCTCCTCAAGGAGCATGTGCTGGAGACGAGGGCGGAACTGGTGCACCTCCATCACCCCACACGTAGTCCTCGACGGCATCGCGCAGGCCGTGCCGCTTCGCCACCATGTGGCCAACCCACTCGTGGAGCTTTCGGTTGGTCTCTTGGATATGCCTCTCCAAGAGCGCCACCGCCACCGCCTCCTTGCTCGGGAAGTACTGGTACAGGGTCCCGACGGACACCCCGGCTCGCTCGGCGATGCGGTTCGTCGTCCCGGCCGCATAGCCGAAGGTTTCGAAAACCTGAGCGGCGGCCGTCAGGACCTGATCGACGGTTGCCAGTGAACGTCGCTGGACCGGCCTCTTCCGAGGCTCCAGACAATCCTCGCTCCCACGTGTCCCTCGTTGCAGAATGCGAGTAGCCATAAAGTGAATCCTTGCTCATATTCACGC
The DNA here is from genome assembly GCA_016702545.1 of Pseudomonadota bacterium. Classification (GTDB taxonomy): domain Bacteria; phylum Myxococcota_A; class Polyangia; genus JADJTL01. The sequence continues at coordinate 1,437 of JADJDT010000016.1, forward strand.
AAGGGTCGATTGAGTCGCGTGGAAGCCATACCGCCAACGTGGCGTCGCGCCGATGGAGAAGCATGAGGCGCGTCGCGAAAGAAAATAGAGACGCGGCCTGGTTGCTCGCTTGAGCTGCAGGGGTTGGTCGGGATGAGCGAAGACGAGGCGCGCCGGCGGCTGGAATCGCACGGCCCCAACGAGCTGCCGACCGAGAAGCCCCGCGGCATCCTGTCCATCGCGCTCGAGGTGGCTCGAGAGCCCATGTTCCTGATGCTTGTCGCCGCAGGTGGTCTCTACCTGCTCCTGGGAGAGCCGACCGACGCGTTGATGCTCCTCGGGTTCGTGTTCGTGGTGATGGCCATCACCATCATTCAAGAGCGCCGCACGGAACGAGCGCTCGATGCGTTGCGCGATCTGTCGAGCCCGCGCGCCCTCGTCATCCGCGACGGCGCGCATCGTCGCATCGCCGGGCGTGAGGTGGTCCGCGGGGACCTCGTCGTCTTGGCCGAAGGCGACCGCGTTCCAGCGGACGGGATCCTACGCCGGGCGATCAACCTGTCGACCGATGAGTCGCTCCTCACCGGCGAGTCGGTGCCGGTCCGCAAGGTTCCTCCGCCGACGCCCAGGCGATGGACAGGCCTGGTGGCGACGATCTGCCGTCGGTCTTCTCTGGAACCCTGGTCACTGCCGGTCAAGGCATTGCCGAGATCGCGGCCACGGGCACGCTCTCGGAGCTGGGCAAGATCGGCAGAGCGCTGCAGAAGGTCGAGCCCGAGGCAACGCTGCTGCAGAAGGAGACCGGGCGTCTGGTACGGGTGTTCGCGGTCGTCGGTCTGATCGCCTGCGCTGCGGTGGTTGTGGCGTTTGCGCTCACCCGCGGGGGCGGCGTCGATGCCTGGAAGCAGGGCCTTCTCGCGGGCATTGCCATGGCCATGGCGACGTTGCCCGAGGAGTTCCCAGTCGTCCTGACGGTGTTCCTCGCGCTCGGTGCGTGGCGGATCTCGCGCAGCCGCGTGCTGACGCGGCGCATGCCCGCGGTCGAGACGCTCGGCGCGGCGACGGTGCTCTGCGTGGACAAGACCGGGACCCTGACGCAGAACCGGATGACGCTGCGCAAGCTCGTGACCGGAGGCAACGCCGCGGACCTTTCGGGTGTGTGCGGCGCGCTGCCCGAGGAGCACCACGCCCTGCTGGAGAACGCCATTTTGGCGAGCAAACGGGACCCGTTCGACCCGATGGAACGAGCACTCCATGAGGCCGGCGACCGCCTGGTCGAGGACACCGAGCACCTGCATCCGGACTGGTCAATGGTCAGAGAGTATCCACTCACACCCGAACTGCTGGCGGTGAGCCATGCCTGGGCCACGGGGAATGGGGACGAGGTCGTCGTGGCGGCGAAGGGTGCTCCGGAGGCCATCGCCGACCTCTGCCACCTCGGCCGCGAGAAGCAGGAGGCGCTCGCTCGCGAGGTGGCCGCCCTCGCATCGGAGGGGCTCCGCGTTCTCGGCGTCGCCCGCGCCGTCGGCACGCGCGGCACGCTCCCCGATGCGCAGCACGAGCTCGCTCTCTCGCTCGTTGGGCTGATCGGACTCGAGGACCCGTTGCGGCCGACCGTGCCGGCCGCCGTTGCCGAGTGCGAGACCGCCGGGGTGCGGGTGGTGATGATCACCGGGGACTATCCCGCGACCGCCCAGAGCATCGCGCGCCAGGCCGGGCTCAAGAACTGCGACGACGTGATCTCCGGACCCGAACTCGATCGCATGTCAGACCAGGACCTCGCCCGGCGCATCAAGGACGTCCAGGTGTTTGCGCGCGTCGTCCCCGAGCAGAAGCTACGTCTCGTCAATGCCCTCAAGGCGTCAGGCGAAATCGTGGCCATGACCGGGGACGGGGTCAACGACGCGCCCGCCCTCAAGAGCGCGCACATCGGCATCGCCATGGGAGGACGCGGGACTGACGTTGCCAGAGAGTCCGCAGCGCTCGTGCTGCTCGACGATGACTTCTCGTCCATCGTTGCCGCGATTCGCTTGGGCCGCCGCATCTTCGACAACATCAAGAAGGCGATCGCCTTCATCCTGGCGGTGCATGTGCCCATCGCCGGCCTGTCCATGCTGCCGGTGTTCTTTGCCGACTGGCCGTTGCTCCTGCTACCGGTCCACATCGTGTTCCTCGAGCTGATCATCGACCCCTCGTGCTCGCTCATCTTCGAGGCCGAGGAAGCGGAAGCGGACATCATGCGGCGCCCGCCGCGACGCCCGGACGAAAAACTGTTCTCGCTCCGCACCATCTGGCTCGCGCTGGCCCAGGGACTCAGCATCTTGGCGGCATGCCTGGTCGTCTTCCTGGTCGCCCGGGACGGGCACTCTGCCGAGGCCGCGCGCGCCTTGACCTTCGGCACCCTGGTCGTCGCCTTCTTGGTTGTCATCCTCGTCAATCGGTCGTGGACCCGGTCGGCGCTTGCGATGCTCCGAGTCCCCAACGCGGCCATGCGATGGGTTCTGCTCGGCACCTGCGGACTGCTGGCGACTGTTCTCTTCGTGCCGGCAGCACAGGGGCTGCTCCATTTCGCGCCGCCCCACCCAAAGGACCTCGTGCTCTCCCTCGGCGCCGGCTTGGTCTGCGTCGCGTGGTTCGAGCTGCTGAAACGATACAGGAATGTACGTGCGGTATCGGCCCGCACCGAGCCCCCCGCCAGCGCGCGGGGATAGCCGTCACGGAAGGAACACCATGGACTTCGACGATCTACTCGGAGGCGACCACAGACGTCGCGACAAGCACGAACACGGATACCGCGACCACGATGACCACGACGGACGGCGGCCTCACGACGAAGACCGCCGCGAGCGATACCTCGATCGGACCCGCGGCGGCGAACACGATGACGATCGCTACCGGAGTGGCCGGCACGATCACGACCATCACGGCGGTGGCGAGTTCGACATCGAGCACGTCGCACACCGGCTGCTCGCCAACAAGAAGTTGCTCATCGTGGCTGGCCTGGTTCTCGTTGTCGTCGTAGTCCTCGCGGCTTTCTTCCTTCTGCCGCTGCTCGGCGATGCCGTCGACTACGTTGACAAGAGCGGGGTCAAAAGCGTGATCGACCGCGTCTGGCAGGGCAGCGGCGGCAGCAAGTAGGGGGCCTCGATGAGGATGGCCAACAGGTACAACCGCTTCGTCTTGGGCACCGACCTTCTATACCTCCCACCCGGTGTAGACGCCGTCGGCATCAACCTCAGCGAATCCATGCTCGCGAGGGCTCGACGAAAGCTGCCAGTCCCTGATTGCGCGATCGACCTCCGGGTGGGCGACGCCCAGGCAGGCACCCCTGCCTGGCACCCGCACCACGGGCCAGCACCCGGGCCACGGGCCAGGCGCAGGCCGGAATGAGGAGCGGTCGTGGGGTTGAAGCGCGCGGAGTCTGGGCCGCTGAGCTCAGGGCGCCTTGGGCCGAATCGAGCCCCCGCGTGGGTGGCCCCGACTGGCGACGTCGTGCCCGAGCTGAGAAATCGTGTCCGAGTGGAGAAAGCGTGTCTGAGTTGGCGAAGTGTTGGTGGAGCTGATGGGGATCGAACCCACGGCCTCCAGAGTGCGATTCTGGCGCTCTCCCAGCTGAGCTACAGCCCCATGCCAACGAACCTGCGTATGCCGACGAACCGGGGGGCTGGATAGCATCCGGGTCTTGGGAAGTCAATCGGCGGCGGGGCACGGACTGCGGGGCACGGACGGGCCTCGCGGGCGGCGCCGTCACGCGGCGGGATCATCACCGCTGGCTGCGGGCGGCGGTGTGGTGCCCGGGTCGCCGTTGTCGTCATCGTTGAGCGCGGGATCATCGCTGAAGACGTGCATCACGGGGTAGGGGTGGCGGTCGGCGAGGTCGAGCAGCCAGACGTAGCGTCGGTCGCTCGATTTGCACCCGAGGGTCGAGGAGGGCGACGAGACGACCATCGGGTGGCCAGGGAGCTGCACCATGTAGCCGTGGTGGCGATGGCCGTTGAGCATGATGTCGATGCCGGCCTCGCTGCAGGTCTGCATCACCTCGCGCGCGTTGCGCAGCCGCATCCCGACCTCGATCGGCGCGCGCCGCCCGAGCTCGAAGGGCATGCGCAGCAGGTGGTGGTGCACCAGGCACAGCCGCAGCCGCTCTTGCTGGAAGGCGGGGTCACGGCCCAGCTCGTGCAGCCAGACCAGCTGCTCGCGGGCGACCTCGCCGGCAGCCGAGAGCGGGCCGATCAGAGCGTTGCAGGAGTTGAGGCCGACGACGGCGATGTCACCGATGCGCCGCACGTAGGCCCCGGCCGCGTTCGGCGCGTTGCCGATGCGGTGGGTGAAGTCGCGGTACTGCTCCTCCTTGGCCTGGATGCGCGCCCGCCTGCCGCGCCGCGGCATCATCTCGTAGGTGTCGTGATTGCCGGGCACGACGAAGAGCCGCTGGCGCTCGATCCACGGCCGCAGGTAGTGCTCGAGCAGCCCGTAGCCGAAGCCGTTGTCGGTCGTATCGCCGGTGACCGCGATCAGCTCGGGCCCCAGCGGCAAGAGCTGATCGACGACCTGGAGGAAGCGCAGGTTGGTGTTGGTCGGATCGAGGCGCAGCAGCGCGTGCAGGTCCTCGGGCGTCGGTCGGTTCGTGACCAAGGCCTCTGCCGAGGTCATGTGGCGCTCCATCGCCAGCGCCAGCAGGCGGCTGATGATCTTTTCGTCCTTGCGCCCGGGCCAACCGCGGCCCTGATGGACCACGCCCTCGGGGTCGAGCAGCCGCAGCTTGTCGGGGCGGCCCTTGCGATCGCGCCGGCCCTCGATCCGCCAGCGCTGCCACTGGTGGACCAGCTCCCAGCCCTCCTCGTCGTCGGGCTGGCTCCAGTCGCCACGCTCGCCGTAGCGTGAGAGGTGTAGATCGCTCAGGTGAAGCAGCAGCATGCGGCGCCGGCCATTGCAGCACGAGCCGGCCCGCGGGTCAAAGCAGAGCGGCGCCGAGCCGCCGCCGCCCTGGTCCCGGCTCAGTACGCTGTACGCTTAGCTACAGCTAGCTACAGCCGCTGGTCGAGCCGCAGTTGAGACATTTGTAGCAGGTGCCGTTGGGCACCATCTCGATGCTGCCGCACTCGGGACAGGGCGGCGCGCTGTGCGCCGTGTAGAGCATCGACATCTGCGTCGACGGGATGCGCAGCAGGCCGCCCTGCTCGTGGCCCCGACCGGCGCCCTCGTCGCCGGGATCGAGGGGGCGACCGATCACCTGCTCGATCAGCGGGGCCTTGTTCGACTCGACGTCGATGCCGGGCAGCGTCTGCTGATCGGCGTAGTGGCCCTCCGGGAACTTCAGGTCGAGCCAGCGGAAGATGTAGTCCATGATCGACTTCGCGTAGCTGATCTTCTTGTTGTCCGACCAGCCCGACGGTTCGAAGCGCGTGTGGGCGAACTTGTCCACCAGCAGCTTGATCGGCACGCCGTGCTGCAGTGCGAGCGAGATGGCCGTGGCGAAGCTATCCACCAACCCGCTGATCGTGCTGCCCTCCTTGGCCATGCGGATGAAGATCTCGCCGGGCCGCCCGTCCTCGTACATGCCGACCGTCAGGTAGCCCTCGTGGCCGCCGATGCTGAACTTGTGTGTCAGGCTGCGCCGCTCGGCTGGCAGGCGATGCCGCACGGCCTGCGGTGGTCCCTTGGCCTCGGCGCGCGGGTCGAGCTTGAGGGCGGTGGCGGTGGTCGGCTCAGCGGCGGGCTGCGCATCACGCTTGGTGCTCAAGGGCTGCGTGCGCTTGCAGCCATCGCGGTAGACCGCCAGGGCCTTGAGGCCGAGCTTCCAGGACTGCAGGTAAGCGTCCTCGATGTCGGCCGCCTCGCAGTCGTGAGGCATGTTGACCGTCTTGCTGATCGCGCCCGAGAGGAAGGGCTGTACGGCGGCCATCATCCGCACGTGGCCCATGTAGTGGATCGTCCGCTTGCCCTGCGGCGCCGGGAAGGCGCAGTCGAAGACGGGCAGGTGCTCCTCTCTGAGCTTCGGCGCGCCCTCGATGCCATCGTTGGCATCGATGAAGGCCACGATCTCTCCGGTCTCCTGCTCGTCGTAGCCGAGCCGCCGCAGTGCCTCCGGCACGGTGTTGTTGACGATCTTCAGCAGGCCGCCACCCACCAGCTTCTTGTACTTGACCAGCGCGATGTCGGGTTCGACGCCCGTGGTGTCGCAATCCATCATGAAGCCGATCGTGCCCGTCGGTGCCAGGACCGTGACCTGGGCGTTGCGGAAGCCGTGCTTGCCTCCGAGCTCGATCACCTCGTCCCAGGTGCGGCGCGCCGTCTCCATCAGCTCATAGGGCACGTACGCGGCGTCGATGTGGTCGAGTTGCGCGCGATGCTTCTGCATCACGCGCAGCATCGGCTGCCGATTGATCGCGTGGCCCTCGAAGGGCCCACGGTCGGCGGCGATCAGGGCGCTCACGCGGTTGGCCTCGCCGTGCATCAGCGCGGTGATCGCCGCGGCGACGGCCCGGCCCGCCTCGCTGTCGTAGGGCAGACCGCGGCTCATCAGCAGCGCCCCGAGATTGGCGTAGCCCAGCCCGAGCGGACGGAACTTGTGGCTGTTCTCGGTGATCTTGGGGGTCGGGTATTTGCTGTTATCGACGAGGATCTCCTGCGCCAGGATCACGATCCGCACCGCATGGCGGAAGGCCTCGACGTCGAGCGAGCCATCGGCCTGCTGAAACTTGCGCAGGTTGAGGCTGGCCAGGTTGCAGGCCGAGTCGTCGAGGAACATGTACTCGGAGCAGGGGTTCGAGGCGTTGATCGGCGCCGTGTTGGGGCAGGTGTGCCAGGCGTTGATCGTCGAGTGGTACTGCATGCCCGGGTCGCCGCACTGGTGCGCCGCCTCGACCAGCGCGCGCATCACCTCGCGCGCGGGCAGCGTGCGCAGCACCTTGCCGCTGGTGATCGCGCGCAGCTCCCACGGCTCGTCGTTGGCCACGGCCTGCATGAAGGCGTCGGTGACGCGCACGCTGTGATTGGCGTTCTGGAAGAACACCGAGTTGTAGGCCTCGCCGTTGAACGCCCCGTCGTAGCCGGAGTCGATCAACGACCACGCCTTGCGCTCCTCGTGCGCCTTGGACTCGATGAACTCCATGATGTCGGGATGGTCGACGTTGAGGATCACCATCTTGGCGGCGCGCCGCGTCTTGCCGCCGGACTTGATCACGCCCGCGAAGGCATCGTAGCCGCGCATGAACGACACCGGCCCCGAGGCCTGGCCACCGCCGTGCAGCAGCTCGTTAGAGCTACGCAGCGCGGAGAAGTTGGTGCCTGTGCCGGAGCCATACTTGAACAGCATGCCCTCCGTCTTCACCAGCGTCATGATCGAGTCCATCGTGTCGTCGACCGCGTTGATGAAGCAGGCCGAGCACTGCGGATGGGCCTCGACGCCGACGTTGAACCAGACCGGGCTGTTGAAGGCGGCGCGTTGCGTCACCAGCAGATGCGCCAGCTCGTCGGAGAAGATCCGCGCCGTCTCCTCGTTGGCGAAGTAGCGCTGCTCGCGTCCCCAGCGGCTGATCGTGTCGACGACGCGACCGATCAACTGCCGCACGCTGGTCTCCCGCTGGGGCGTGCCGACCGCGCCGCGGAAGTACTTTTGCACGACGACGTTGGTCGCCATCTGCGACCAGCTCGTGGGCACCTCCACCCCGCGCTGCTCGAAGACGACGTCACCCGAGCCGCCGCTGATCACGGCGTCGCGCGTTTCCCACTCGAGCGCGTCGAAGGGATGGACCTGGCCATCCGTGAAATGGCGCTCGAGCCGCAGCCCGGTCTGGCGCGGTTGGAGCGTCGTCGGTGGCTCGGACTTCAGGGTGGTGATGTCGACCCTCTTTTCCAGCATGGTACCTCCCGCAAGCTCATCGTCATGGGGCCAAACCTACGTTCTCTAGACGGATCTCCCCCAGGCAACCCCGCCCCGCTAGGGCCGGCGAGAGGTCACGGCGATCCAGCACGTGCGGCATCACGCCAAGCCTTTGCGAGCCGACCTCTCTCGCGCTCGCTTAGGCCGCCGCCACGCGCCGACCGATACGGACGAAGGGATCTCCGGTGCACGGAGAAATTAGGCAGCCCACCGGGACGCCGTCAAACTTTTTTGCACAACATGTTGTGTGCGATCGTCCGGCGAGCCCCAAGTCCTTGTGTCGTGGGTGTGGATAAGGTTGTGGGCTTCGAGATGAACCGCGAGCAGGTGTCTGGGCTTAGGTGTGCTCGTCGGCGCTGCGACCCGACCCCGTCCGGGGCCCGCCTATGCACGGCGCGGACCATCGCCCAGGTTGCCGAGCGCGCCTGGTGAGATTCTCACATACATCGCTAGATGTTTGAAATCACGAGCGATCTGATCGGTGATCGGTGTCGCGCCCGGCCTCGCTGCCGCGGCAGCTCCGACCGGCCCTCCGCGGGCGGTTTCTTGCCCCGCGAGATCAGCCGTGATAACGGCCAGATATGCGCCCAGGCTGCCGATCCCAGCAGCGCGCTCCCGGGCCGGATCGTTCAGGCGGTGCGGGTTCCGGCGTCGCCGCCGCGATGAGATGCGATGCAAAAGTTTGGTCGTTCGAAAGCTGCCGCACGCGGGTCGAGCCGATCTCGGGCGTGGCGTTGGGCGATCCTCCGCGGGTGCGGGTGCTGCCGCCGACGGCTGGTCGCCCATGAGTGACGCGTTGCCCGCGGTGCCGGTGATCCAGCTCTTTGGCGTGAGCAAGAGCTACGGCGTGGTCGCCGCGCTCGACGACGTTTCGCTGCAGGTGGCGCGCGGCACCCTGATGCTGCTGACAGGGGCCAGCGGCGCCGGCAAGACCACGCTCTTGCGCACGATCTTCGCTGCCGAGCAACCCGACACCGGACAGGTCGTGATTGCCGGTCGCAACATCGCGCGCTTGCGCGCCAGCTCGATCCCCTATCTGCGTCGCAACGTCGGGGTCGTGTTTCAAGATTTTCGCCTGCTGCGCGACTGCAGCGTGTGGCGTAATGTGGCGCTGCCGCTCGAGATCCAGGGGCTCCCGCGCAAGGTCGTGCGCGAGCGCAGCCAGGCGGTGCTGGGCGCCGTGGGGCTCGAGCGCGCCGCCGACACGATGGCCGGGGCACTCTCGGGCGGTGAGCAGCAGCGGGTGGCGATCGCGCGCGCGCTGATCGCGCAGCCGACGATCATTCTGGCCGACGAGCCCACTGGCAACCTCGACCCGGTGTGGACGCTGGTGGTGCTGTCGTTGCTTCAGGAGGTCGCACGCGCCGGTACGACGGTGATCGTGGCGACGCACGATCCGTTGTTGATCGACCGCGCCGCCGACGCCCAGCTCGTGCGCTTGGAGGCCGGGCGCGTGGTCGAGCTTCGGTACCCCATCGACGCGCCGGTAGACGAGGCGGTGGACGAGGTGGACGAGTTGGGGGACGAGGCGCTTGGCGCGGTGCAAGCGCTGCCGTCGCCCGACGGCAGCGCCGGCGGGGCCCCAGCGGCGCCCTGGCTGGCGGCGGTGCCGTCGCCATGAGGCGCTGGCTCTACTATGGCCAGCAGGCGCTCCGCGCGATGCGCCGCAGCGCGTTGGTCCAGCTGGCGGCGATCACCGCGATGGCGGTGACGATGCTGTTGATCGGGCTGGCCGCGCTCGGCTCGCACAACGTCGACCGCTTGACGCGGCGCTGGGGGCGCGGCACGCAGCTGATCGCCTTTCTTCGTCCCGGCGCCGCGGCGCCGGCGGTCGAGGGGCTGGCTCGGCTGCTGGCGAGCCGGCCCGAGGTGACGCTGGTGCAACGGATCACGCCCGAGCTGGCCTATCAGCGCTTGCGCGCCGTGCTGGGGCCACGCAGCAACCTGCTGGCGGGCGTCGAGGCCGACTTCTTTCCGGCCTCGCTCGAGCTGCGCCTGCGCGAGGGCCTGGGGCCCGCGCTGGTGCCGTTGCTGGCCTTGCTCGAGGCCTCACCCGTGGTGGAGCGCGTCGAGCACCTCGGGCATTGGGCGGCGCGGCTCGGTCGGCTGGCGCAGCTGCTGCGCGGCGTGGCCGTGCTGACCGCGCTGCTGGTCGGGTTGGCCTGCATCTACCTGGCAGCCAGCACGATTCGCCTCGGCGTCTACAGCCGACGCGAGGAGATTGCGATCCAGCTGCTGCTGGGCGCCACGCGCGGTTTCATTCGCGGGCCGCTCTTGATCGAGGGTGCGCTGCAGGGCCTGACCGGCGGGGCTTTGGCGCTGGCGGCGCTCTACGCGGTCTTTCGCTGGGGCGCGCCGCGGGTCGCCGCGGTGCTCGGGGCCCTGCCGGGCGGCGGTGAGCTGAGCTTCATCGGACCGACGGCGATCGTTGCGGGCCTGCTGGCGGCCGTGACGGTCGGGCTGATCGGCAGCGGCCTGGCGCTCGGTCGCGGCGCCGGGGTTTGAGCGATGACGCGGCGCGCTAGCAGGTGGCAGCGCCAGCGCTGTGGCCTCGCCCTCGCGCTGGTGCTGGTGGTCGCCAGGAGCGCGCACGGTGGTGCTGGCCTGACGGGGCTGATGCGGCACGAAACGACCACGCTGGCGGCGTTGGAGGGCATCACGGCCCAGGCCGTGCAGCAGCAGGTCGCCCTCGAGAGGCTCGACCGGGAGCGTCAGCTCGTCGACTACGCGCTCGGGGAGACGCGCCGGCGGCTCGCTGCCCTGACCGAGCGCGCCGCCGCGCGCCGGGCGCAGCTCGGGCAGCGGCTGCGTGCGCTCTACGAGCTGAGCGCGGGTGGGCAGCTCCGCTTGCTGCTCGAGGATCAGCGCGGGGGCTCCTTCCTGCTCAAGTCGGCGGCGGTGCACTATCTGCTCGAGCGCGACGCGCGCGAGCTCGCGCTCTACGCGCGCGAGCGGCGGCAGCTGGCGCGACAGCAGCAGGCGCTGGCCGAGCAACAGCGCACGCAGCACCAACTGGGCGTCGCGCTGCGGGACGGGCAGCAGGAGCAGGAGCGGCTGCGGCAGGCGCATAGCCGCACGCTGGCGCGCATTCGGCGCACGCGGCACGCGCGGCAGGCGCTGCGCAGCGAGCTGTCGCTGGCCCAGCGCGCCTTGCTGCGGCGGATCGTGCAGCTGGATGCCCGACTGGAGCGGGCCGGGGGCTTCGCCGCGCGACGGGGGCATCTCCCGCCACCTGTCGATGCCCCGCTGGCGACCGACTCGCGGGGCGACGCGCCGGGTGCGGAGGGCTCGGCCGCAGGTCGCGGCGCGCTGGTCTTCGCCCCCGCGCGGGGTGCCCCCGTACGCGCCGTCCACGGGGGCCTGGTGCGCGTCGCGCAGGCCTTGCCCGGCTACGGCCAGCTGGTGCTGGTCGACCACGGCGAGGGCTACTACACGCTCTACGGCTTTCTCACCCAGCTCTCCGTCACGGCGGGGCAGCGGATCTTTCGCGGGGCCGCCGTGGGCCGCGCGGGCATCGACCCGCTCAGCCTTGAGCCGGCCGCGTACTTCGAGCTGCGCCACCGCGAGCTGCTGTTGGAAGCCCGGCACTGGCTGCGCCCGTGATCGGCCGGTGGCGGCTCGGCGAGCTGCTGACACCGATCGTCCTGCCGGCGCTGGTCCTCTGCGGAGGTCTCGGCTGTGAGCGCGCTCCGCGGCCGGCGGCCCCGGGCTCGCGGCCGGGCGGGGCCGGCGCCGCTGAGCGCTGCCATCGCGCACGGCCCTGTCTGGCGATCGTGATCGATGACCTCGGCCGCGCGCTCGCACCGCTGCACCAGCTGCTGGCCCTGCCGCTGGCGCTGACCTTCGCCGTGCTGCCGCACGCGCGGCAGACGGCCGCCAGCGTGGTGCTGCTGCGCACGGCGCGCCGCGAGCTCTGGTTGCACCTGCCGCTCGAACCGCAGCAGCCCAGCGCTGTCAGCGACGAGCCCGTGGTGCTAGGCCGGGGCGACCGCGTGGCCCCGGTGTTGGCGGACGCGTTATCCCGGGTCCCCGGGGCGGTCGGCGTCAACAGTCACATGGGCTCGGCCTTCAGCGCGGACCCGGACGCCGCCGGGCGCCTGATGGTGGCGCTCAGTCGCTACGGGTTACCCTTCCTCGACTCGCGGACGACGAGCCGCAGCGTGCTCTGCAGCGTCGCGCGCCGCGTGGGGACCCCCTGTTTGCAGCGGGACGTGTTCTTGGACGACGCGCGCGACCTTGTTACAGTCCGCGAGCGACTGGGTGCGGCGCTGGCGTTGGCGCAGCGCAGGGGCTGGGCGGTGGCGGTGGGCCATCCGCAGCCCACCACGGTGGAGGCCCTGCGCGGTTGGGCTCGGCCGGACCACGGAGGCGTGCGGGTCGTGCCGTTGTCGGTGGTGGTCGAGGGTGCGCGGCAGGGTGCCCCTTGACGAGGAAATCCGCGCGAACCTAGACTCATTGGCCCGGCGATCCCGCGCCTCTGCCGGAGCGAGCCCGATCATGTTCAAGCTGATCATCGAGGACGACGAGGGGAAAACGACGATCGTTCCCCTGATCCGCGATGAAATCACGATCGGGCGCAAGGAAGGCAATACGATCCGCCTGACCGAGCGCAACGTCTCGCGGCGGCACGCCAGGCTGCTCAAGAGCAACGGCGCGGTCTTCATCGAGGACCTCGACAGCTACAACGGGATTCGCGTCAACGGCACGCGCATCGCGGGTCGCGCGGCCTTCGGCGAAGGCGAGCGGGTCGAGATTGGCGATTATGTGTTGGGGCTGCAGGTCGAGGGCGACATCGAACTCGGCCCCGTGGTCTCCCATCGTCTCGGCACGACGGTCCAGGAGCCGCGCGAGCCTGGGGCGTCATCGGCGCCGGCCAGCGAGGACAGCGATGCGGGGCTGGCGGGGGCCGCGGAGGCCACGCGCGCCGCGCCCGGCAGCGTGGTGCGCGACGTCGCCCGCCTGGTTTGCGTCTCGAGCAACTTCGCCGGGCTCGAGGCGGTGATCAGCAAGCCGCTGGTGATCGTCGGGCGGACGCCCGACAACGACATCGTGATCAACCACCGTTCAGTATCGCGTCACCACGCGCAGGTGATCGAGGAGAACGGCCGCTTCACGATCATGGACATGCAGAGCGCCAACGGCGTGCGGGTCAACGGCGAGGAGTACGGCAAGGTCGAGCTGAGGCGTGGCGATTTGATCGACCTCGGCCATGTCCGGCTGCGCTTCGTCGCCCCGGGCGAGCCGTTCCAGTTCTCGCGCGACGCCACGATCTACGATCTCGGGCGCTCGTCGCCGGGTAGGCGCCGCGCTCTGGTGGCGGCGGCGATTGTCGCGCTGGGGGTCATCGGTGTGCTGGCCTGGCGCTGGACGGTGTCGCCCAGCGGCAGGGACGGGGTGCCCCGCGTGAGTGGCGAAGCGAAGGGCCGCGTGGTCGGGTCCGGGGCCGAAGCGCCCGAACCCGCTGCGGCGCTGTTGAAGAGCATCCGCGAGGCCGCCGACGCCCAGTCCTGGGATCAGGTGCTGCAGTACTGCACGGAGCTGCGCGGTGAGGCGCGCAAACAGGGGCGTGACGACTGCGCGCGCGCCGCCGCCGAACGTGCGGCCAAGCAGCTCTTCGACCAGGCCGTCGCCGCCGCGACGACCAACGATCACGCGGGCGCACTGGCGTTGTTCCAACGCATTCCCGCCGAGAGCGCCTACCGTGCGCAAATGCTGCGCAGCCACGCCTTTGCGCAGGCCCGGGCCAACTTCCAGGCGCAGGCGCTGCAGGAGATCGACGAGGCGGTCCAGCGGCGGCAGTGCGATGCGGCGCAGGCGCAGGTCGATCGTTTGCGCCAGCTGCTCGGCAGCGCCGAGGCGGCCGAGGGGCGGGTCGAAGCCTGCCGGGAGGCCTTGCAAACCACGCCGGAGGGCGCGTCGGCAGGGACCGAGCAGCCGGTGCCCACGCCCCGAGCCACCCCACGCGCGAGCCCCCGCGCGACGCCACGGGCCACACCCCGCGCGACGCCGCGGGCCACGCCCAACGTTGGAGTCGAGGGTGCGGGCACTCGCGGGGGCAATCCGACACCGACGCCGTCACCGGCGGGCGCGGCCGCGTCCGCGGCCGATCCGGCGGTGGTGCGTGGGCTGATCGACCGCGCGTGGACCGCCTACCGCGAGGGCTTCTACAGCAAGGCGGCGACGCTCGCGGGTCAGGTGTTGCGGCTGGCGCCGAAGGATCCCCAGGCCTGGTCGATCGTCGGCGCTTCCGCCTGCTATCTCAAGCAGGACAAGCAGGCTCAGTCGGCCTACGATCAGCTCGACAGCCAGCGCCGCCAGCTCCTGCGTCGCGTCTGCGAGCGCATGGGCGTCAACCTCAAGTAGCCAGCAGCGCCAGGCTGCGGTCGAGCTCGGCCGCGCTGGTGGCCGCATCGAAGACCAGCAGGGCGTCGGTGCACTCGGCTGCCGCTGGCAGCGTGTCTGCGCCCCAAGCAAGCTCCCCGCAGCCGAGCGGTAGGCGCAGGCGTAGCCCCGCGGCGTCCGCCAGGCGCAGGGCGCGCGCGGGGCCGGCCGGTGGCGGGGACGCCGCTGCGGCGCTGGGCCCGCTGGCGCCCGCTGGCGGCGCGGCGCTGGAGGACGGCACGAAGAGCGTCGATCCGGGGCCTGCGGGGGCCGCCGCGCGGCTGACGGCCTCGGCCCAGGCGTCGCTCGGTCGGCCCGTGGCCGATGTGCGCGAGCCCGCGGTCGCGCGGGCGGCGGCGCTCGCCAAGGTCGCCGCGGCGTGCTGCCAATCGCGCGCCGGCAACGCCTCCAGCGGTGCGCCCGCCAGCTCCACGCGCAGCCGCGCCAGCTCGCCCTCGGTCGGGAGCTGGTGCGGCCAGATCGCGGGCGTGAGCATCGCGATCGTGACGCCCTCTTGAGCCGCGCGGTCGAGCAGCGGATCGAGGCAGCTCAGCAGTCGATCGAGTGCCGCGGGCGCCACGTCGGCCCGCTGCGCCGCCAGCTCCGAAAGGGGCAGCAGGCGGCCGCGCGCGAAACGGTCACGCAGCGTGCTGGGATCGAGCCTCAGGGCCAGCTGCCAGGGCTGGAGCACCACGCGCGCGACCTCGTGTTCGACCGCCAGCCGCAAGGTCTCGAGCAGCTGTTGCGTGGCCGCGCGCCGCTCCCCGCGTTCTTGGCCGATCGCCGACGCCATGCGGTGCCCCTGGGCGTCGCCCAGCGGGTGGGCGACGCTGGCGCAACTCAGGCCGCGCACCCGGGCAAGGGCTAACAGCTCGCGCATCACGGGCGGCGGCAGCCGCGCGTCGAGCGCAAGGGCGAGCGGGTGGGCGGCGCGCAGCGTCAACCAGCGATCGAGCAGGACCTGCGGCGGACCTGGGACGCGACAGACGGAGGTGGAGAGGGCTAGCCTGGGTGGCATCGGTTCGCGCCCTGGTGGTGAGGCGCCAGGCCGCTCGTAGCACGGCCGACGCAAGCGGTGCAACGCCGCGAAGGGCAGCGGGGTGATTTTGACAAGGGCTGGAAACATCAGCTAAATGGACGGCAAACCCTTTCGCGAGGTCCCGATGGAGGTCCCCATGTACGCTTGCCGTCGCCGCGGGGCTGCGCTGCTCCTCAGCCTCGCGCTCCTGCTCTTCGGCTCGCGGGTGCAGGCGCAGCCCTCGGGTGGGTCGGTCGATCTGCAGCTCTTCCGCCCGGCGATCGATTCGAAGGGCTTCATCACGCTCGATGCCTCCCAGGTGCTCGGCCACCTCGACTTGAGCTTCGGCCTGGTGCTCAACTACGCGCGGCGACCGTTGTCGATGGCCGGTGCTCCGACCGGTGGCGTGTGGTGCTCCGATCCGGCGACCCCGGGCGACGCGTGTTCGCCCGAGGCGCGCTTGCTCAGCCGCTATCAGGTGAAAAACCTGGCCACGGGGCAGCTCCAGGCCGCTGTCGGTCTGTTCCGCCATCTAGAGCTCGGCATCGGCCTGCCGCTGACGCTGTGGAGCGGCGACACCACACCCAATCCGGCGGCACGTGACCAGGGCAGCATCGACGCGCAGGGCATCGGCGATCTGGTGCTGCACCTGAAGGGCCGCCTGCTCGACACCTCGCGCTACCCGGTCGGGCTCGCGCTGGTGGCCAGCGTGACGCTGCCCACGGGCGACGAGCAGGCCTTCCTCGGCTCGGGGCGCGTGGGCCTGCTGCCGCGCGTCGTCGTCGACCGCGAGTTCCTGCGGGGCGGGCGGCTCAAGCTCGCGCTCAACGTCGGCGCGAACCTGCGCTTCGGCAGCCAGGACGGCTGGGTCGATCAGCGCTTCTGTGCGCTGCAGGGGGTCGGCGGTGGTACGGCCGCCTGTGGCACCGGCCGCGGGCTGAGCACCAACGACCACCTGATCTACGGCGCGGCGGTGGCCTTCGACTTCGTGCCGCAGCGCTTGCAGGGCCTGGCCGAGCTGATTGGCCAGACGGGGCTCGATGCGCCCTACGACCGCGCACGCCTCAACTCCGCCCACGAGGTGCTGGCGGGCCTCAAGGTCTACCTGGCCGACAAGTCGTATCTTGCGCTGGGGCTGGGGCGGGGGCTGCGCGGGGGGGGCGACAACTTCCAGTACGGCTCGCCCGACGTGCGCGCCTTCCTCGCCTTCGTCTTCGAGCCGTCGGTCGGCGATCGCGATGGCGATGGCATCAAGGACGATGTCGATCGCTGTCCGACGCAGCCCGAGGACTTCGACGGCTTCGAGGACGAGGACGGCTGCCCCGACCCGGACAACGATGGCGATGGCATTCTCGACGTCAACGATAAGTGCCCCAACGAGCCCGAGGACAAGGACGGCTTCCAGGACGAAGACGGCTGCCCGGAGGCCGAGTCGCTCGACCGGGACGGGGACGGTATCGCCGACGATCGCGACCAGTGCCCGGACGAGCCCGAGGACCGAGACGGCTTCCAAGATGAAGACGGCTGCCCCGACCCGGACAACGATCGCGACGGCATCCTCGACCTCGACGACATGTGTCCGAACGAGCCCGAGGACAAGGACGGCTTCGAGGACGAGGACGGCTGCCCCGACCCGGACAACGACAAGGATCGCATCCTGGACAAGGATGATCAGTGCCCGAACGAGCCGGAGACCTACAACGGCGTGCAGGACGAGGACGGCTGTCCCGACAAGGGGCGCGTGATCGTGCGCCACGGCGCGCTCGAGATCCTCGACAAGATCTACTTCGAGACCGCCAAGGCTGCGATCTTGCCGGTGAGCTTCCCGATCCTCGACGCGATTGCGGCCACGCTCAAGGGCAACCCGCAGCTGGCGCTGGTCGAGGTGCAGGGCCACGCCGACGAGCGCGGCAACGCCGCCTACAACCTGTCGTTGACCGAGCAGCGGTCGGAGGCCGTGCGCCAGGCGCTGGTGGAGCGCGGCGTGGCGGCCGAGCGGCTGGAGGCCCGTGGCTACGGCGAAACCAAGCCGATCGATCCGGCGCATAACGCGGCGGCCTGGTCGAAGAACCGGCGCGTCGAGTTCATCATCATCAAGCGTGCGGGCGAGTAGCGGCGTCAGTCCGCGGCGCGCACGCGCGGGTGACGACAGGGGCCTGATGTTTCGCCTGATCCGTGGCCTCTTGGGCTTGGTGCTGTTGGTCGCGCTGGTCTACGTCGCGGTGACGGTGCGGTTGGGCGAGCGCACTCTGTGGCAGCACTTGCGCGCGATCGCCGGCAGCCGCGAGAGCCGTGCGCTGGTCGAGGGGGTCAGGCGCCGGGCCCACGCGCTGTGGGGCCAGGCGGGAGCGGAGGGCGCGTCGAGGGCCACCTCGCCGCCCGCGCCCACGAAGGCGGCGGACCCGCTCACGGCGGACGAGCGCAGCCGGCTGCGCCAGCTGATTCGCCAGCGCTTGGCGGCGCACCCGGCCCCCGACCCGGACGCCAGGCTCGGCGCTCAGCCGAGCTCGAACTCCTTGCAGAAGACCACCTCAGCGCGCCGCTCGTCGGTGGCCCCGTAGCGCGCGGCCCGATGTTCGGCCTGCGGCCAACCGTGGGCGCAGCGGGCGTCGGGCTCGGCAAAGAAATAGGCGCAGCTCTCGCAGCAGAAGCGCAGCTCGAGACGCTGGCGCTCCGCGGTGAAGACCAGGCTATCGACGGTCACGCGCATCGCATCAGCTTAGCCGATGGGCCCCGGCGGCATGCAATGTGCTTTGGCAGCCGCTCGCTGATGACTTTCGCCCGCCCCCACAGGTACAGTCCGCCCGCATCGATGCGCGCTCCCACCCGACCCACGACGACCCTGGCCCGCTTCGCCGCCGCCCGGCAGGCGGTGGTTGTCGCCGAGCGCTGCCGCGTGCGGTGGCTCGTCTCGACCACGGCGCTGCTGCTGCTCGGGGCGGTCGGCAGCGCGCGTGCGCAGCAGGTCTTCCCGCCCGTGCCCCCGGAGCCGACGCTGCCCGAGCCGACCTGGTCGCAGGCCTATGCGCCGGAGAGCGAGTACGGCAGCTTCACGCCGGACGTCTACCGCGAGGACCTCGGTCACACGCTGCGCGTGACCGAGTTGCTGGCCGTCACCGTCGACCACAGCGCTCCCGACGTGGCCTACGTCTCCTCGCAGGGCGGCTATGTGTTCAAGACGACGGACGGCGGCAAGACCTGGGATGAGTCCCGTTTGATCGTCGAGCGCCGGCCGACCTATGGCGATGCCGGCCAGGTCATCTTCTACGGCGCGCAGCGCTTCGATGGCTGGGGGAGCGGCGCGACGCGGGTGCTCGGCCCCCGGCTCAGCATGGTCGTGCCCTCGGTCACGCGGGGTCAGCTCGAGATCGGCGGGGGCTCGCTGCCCGACATCGTCTATGGCAACTCGACGGTGCGGCCGACGATGCTGGGTCGTCCGCGCGACTTCGCCTTCCGGCGCGCCTCCGGGACCTCCGCCACGAACGAGCCGCTCTCGACGACCTCGGGCCAGCATCGCGCGATGAAGTCGCGCTGGAACGTCCTGGGCTACGCACCGATCGCGCCGGGGTCGGGCGACCGCGTCAGCGAGGAGGCCAACCGCAACTTCGGCGTCGGCCTCCCGGGACGCGCCCCGCGCCTGCAGGCCGTGGTGCGCCGCTTCGGCAAGCCCACGGCCGGCCTGAACATCAAGCAGACCCTGCTGCTGCGCGGCAACATCATTCCGCACGGTCGCCTGTTCGTGATCCACCCCAGCGACCCGAAGTGGGTCTATCTCTGCACGCTCTTCGGCCTCTTCATGACAGAGGACGGCGGCCAGAACTGGGTCCGCACCTGGCCCGGCTTCGGCAACATGTCGCGCATGGTCTTCTCCGCGGCGGTCGATCCGCTCAATCCCGATCGCGTGCTGATCGCCACCGGCGACGGGCTCTTCTTCTCCGAGGATCGCGGCCATAGCTGGAGCAAATCGACGCAGCAAGGCCTCGGGTCGGGCGTCGTCTGGTGGATCTACTTCAACCCCTGGGACCCGCGCTACATCTTCGCCGGGACGGATTACGGCATGCTGCGCTCGCCCGACAGCGGGCGCACCTGGGAGTGGATCTACTTCACCACCTTCCCGACGGCGCGCGTGGTCCGCTACGTGACGATCGACCCGCATGATCGCCAGCGCGGCTATATCGCCACGCACGACGGACTCTTCACCACGGCCAATCTGATGACGGCCCAGCTCGAGGACTGGCAGCAGCTCGGGGGGCCCAAGTTTCTCGGCCAGGAGATGCTGAAGGTCTCGGCGAACCCGTGGCGCAAGGGGCACCTCTGGGCCTTGAGCAACCTGACGCTGCCCTCGCTGCTCTCGGCTGGAACGGTCGATTCCGGTGGGGCCTACATCTGGGAGAGCATCGACGGGGGTCAGCAGTGGAAGGTGATCTACTCGGGCGAGAGCTTCGGCCGCCTGGCCTGGTTCGACAATGACCCGCGCGACCCCGCGCTGCTCTGGGTGGTGTGGAGCCGCGCCCTGTGGCGGATGCGGCGCAATCTCGGTGATCGTCCGCGCGACGAGCACGAGCTGCCCCCGGCGCGGCGTGTGGCCCTCGCCAAGCTCTTGCATGGCGACTCCTCACCCGTGATCACCGACATGCTGTGGGCCGCCTACCGCTACACGGGCTTCGAGGTTCGGCGTCAGCTCGACTACCGCGCGCGCGCCCGCTTCAAGGGCCTGCTGCCGCGCGTCGAGCTCTCGTGGACGCACCTGCAGGCGCGCGACTACGGCCGGACCCAGGATGGCATCTTGACCGGTGCCGGCTTCCCCTACCGCTTCGACAACCAGCCCGCCTTTCGCTTCAACGAGCTGCGGCTGATGCTCTCGTGGGATCTCTCGTCGCTGGTCTTCAACCTCGAGAGCTCGCTCTTCGGCCGCATCGAGCGCTTGAACAGCGAGGGCCGCGATTGGTTGCGGCGCAGCATCCATCGGCTCTATAGCGAATACCGGCGCACGCAAGCGCTGCTGCTGACCACGCCGCCGGACGACATGCGCCTGCGCTTGACCTATCGGCTCTGGCTCGAGGAGCTGCACGCATATCTCGACTTCATCACCGGGGGCTATCTGACGCGCTACGCGCGCGGCGATCGGCCGCGCGGCTACGATGCCAAGTGGTTCGTGCGCTGGCCGGGCACCGGACCGGACCTGCGGCTACCACCCGAGGAGAAACACCATGAATAGACTCGATCGCCGCCGCTCTGCGCCGCTCTTGACGACGGCGGGCCTGCTGGCCTCGCTCTGCCTGGCGCCCGCGCCGGCACGGGCGCTGACCGAAGACGAGGTGCTCGCGCGCTTCGAGCACGAGCCGACCGTGCAGCAGGTGCAGGATTCGGCGATTCGCTACTACTTCGTCCACCCGGACAGCATTCGCGCGATGCGCCGTAACGCGATGCTCAAGGCGCTGGTCCCCACCGTCGGCGGCGAGTTCAGCAACTCGCTCAGCCACGTCAGCCGCGAGCTCAACGACGGGCTCTATCAGAGCCTGCCCTTCAAGGAGAGTGAGGCCGTCAACGGCGACGCGATGGGCTGGCGGGTCCAGGTCAGCTGGGTGCTCGACCGGTTGATGTTCAACCCCGAGGTGCTCGACGTGCAGTCGCTGATCGGTATCCTCGACGGCGTCGTGCGCGAGGTCACGACGATCTACTACATCCGGCGGCGCCTGCAGATCGACACGATCCTGCGGCCGCCGCCCGACCTCGGGGCGCGCATCAGCCAGCGCATCCGCATCGAGGAGCTGACCGGTCTGATCGACGCGATGACCGGCAGCTACATGACCAAGTCACTGGCGCGTGCCCGCGAGCGTCGGGGCGAGGGTCGTAGGCGGCCGCGCCGCGAGGCCGCCGGCGAGAACGTCTTCAACTCGGGCGACGGCCAGTGGCCGAGCGGGAAATAGGCGCCGCGCCGAGTTCGGCTCAGGGGCAGGTTTCGCTCAGCGTCGGGCCAACACCGGTGCTGCCGCCCTCGGCGTAGACGGCCAGCTCGGCCAGCCGATAGGTGTCGGTCAGGTAGGCGTCGTCGTCGATCAGCAGCAGCCCGACCCAACGGGCCTCGCGGATCGGGGTGACCGTGATGTCGCGCGGCTGCGCGGTGCCGCGGGTCTCGTCGACCACCATCGCCCAGGCCGGATTCGTCGCGGCGGGCGCGCCGGGGAGGGCCTCGTTGCTGAGAAAGAGCTGGTAGCGGGTCGCGAAGAACTGGCCGCCCAGCGCGTTCCAGGCCAGGCGGGCGCTGCCGATCCGCTGCGGTGTGCCCAGGTTGACCGTGACCCAGATGTCGGCCACGCCGAGACTGCCGAGCTCGACGGAGGTGCCCTCTTCGCCATCGGTGATTTGCGCGCGCTGGGTCAGCCCGCTCGGGGCGACCGAGGTCTCGGTCGGCATCCCCATCGCCGCATTGCGCCGGCCGGTGGTCGTGGGGGGTAGCTGCGCCACGCCTTGCTGGAGCACCGTGACCAGGCTCGGCAGGCCGAGGCAGCCCTGCGCCGAGCGCGCGAGCAGGCGCAGCTGGTTTTGCGTATTGGTGAGCAGGTCGACCGGCAGGCAGAAACGACCGTTGATCACGTTGACCGGACCGAAGCGCTGATCTCCGCGCTCGGCCAGCACCTGCGCGGCCCCGGTGGCGAGCCCGCGGATCGCCTTTCGCACCACCGTGGTCGGTTGCACGCTGAGGCCGTCCACGACCGGCGCGGCCAGCGGCCGCTGGCTGGCGCAGGCCAGCGCCTGCGCGTCGACGCCCGCGTCGCGGCCGACGCCGCGGTCGAAGCTCGCCGTCCGCGGCGCCTCGGCCTGGCAGCCCGCGCCGAGCAGCGGGGCGAGGACGCTGAGCAGTGGGGTCAGGACGCCGAGCATGCGCAGCCGGGCGGGGGTCCGACGACCGGTTGGGGGGAACAGGTGCCGCTGTAGACCTTCACGCATGCCGAGGCTGCCCGCTGCAAAGCTCCGGCCAGCGAATATCCGGCCCTGCCAGGGGTGTCAAGCGCACGGACTCGGCGGTGTTTTGCGGGCCTTCCCCGCGGGCGCGCCTCGCCCACCCGGCACGCGGGCCTGGTGACAGCCGCCCGGGGGGCGGCTGAAGCGGTAGCCAGAGCGTGGCTGGCACCGGCCGGCAGGCGGCCGCGGCACGGCGCGGCAATGCTCCGTGATTGCGGCGGCCGGCGGCCACGCTGGCGGCCCCTGACGAGCTGGTACGAACTTTGATAGGGAAGGCCATCGGCGGGCTATGCCCCGGAGGAGAGGCGAGCATGACAAGGTTGGCCGATGCGCGGGCGCTGAGGCTGCTGACCGTCGAGCTGGTCGGGCTGGTTGGGCTGGTCGGGCTGGCCCTCGGGCTGGCCGGCTGCGGCGGCGACGGCGCGCCGAAACCCCAAGGCGGCGTCACACGCCCGGTGCTGCAGGGCATCGCCCCGACGCGCCTGGCGCTGGGTGACACGCTGACGATCATGGGCGAAAACTTCGGCGCCGAGGCTGCGGGAGAGCGCACCCGCGTGGTGATCGAGGGCAGCTACAGCACCCCCTCCGGCCGCACGCCCGTGCGCGTCGAGCTCGCTTCGGTCCAGGCCGTTAACGCCGGCACGCTGAGCTGGGTGGTGGGCCCGAACATGCCCTTTGGCCAGGTGCAGGACATCGGCGTGCTCGAGGGCACGATGCAGGCGGCGAACGTCGGCGCCGACGGGCAGACCAGCCCGCTCTCCGAGCGCATCCCGATCAAGCTCGAGGTCGCGCCCTCGATCGTCATCCGTCGCCTGCAGCCGCTCAACGCCGGCTGTGGCCAGCCGGTGACCGACACGACCGCGATGACGCCGCTGGCGCTGGAGGTCGAGGCGATCGGCCTCGGGGCCGGGACGACGCAGGGCGGCATTATCTTCTCCTACACGATGTTCAAGGAGAACTTCCGTTTCGACGGGTTCTTTGGCACCGACTTCCAGACCGATCCGGCGCAGCTCTTTCCGCAGCGTGGGGCGGTGACGATCGTCGACTACGTGCCGTCCGGCACGATCAGCGCCATCGGCACGGGCACGCCCCGCGAGCAGACGGTGATCCAGCAGGGCCTCGGCGAGTCCGGTATCGGTACGGGCAGCCGCCTCTTCGACCAGCTGCTGGTCTATGTGGGTCAGGGTGGGCAGGCGCTGGGTATCGACCGCAAGTTCCGGCTGTCGCAGATCCGCACGGCGCCGCTGCCCAGCGAGCAGGCCCAGAGCTACCAGGCGACGATCCTGGTGACCGCCGTCGACCGCAGCGGCCGGGTGGCCCGGCGGTCGATCCCCGTGCGCGTCTGGGCGCCGGTGTCGATCGAGGAGGACGGCAGCGCTCGGCCGGTGCGCTTCTACCTGCCGACGCTGATCCGCTCGTGCATCCGCGGCACCAGCCCACCCGCGACGATGACGTACTCCGAGGACAGCAGCGAGACCCGTGCGCGCAGCCTCGAGGTCGTGGGCTCGCTCGGGTCGAGCCTCGATCCAAAGCTCCTGGCCAAGCTCGACGCAAGTTTCCGGGTCGAGGTCGACGAGCAGGCGAGCTCGACGACGCTGACCGGCACGAGCCTCGACGTGGCCGTGTTGCCGGGAGAGTTCGGTGCCGTCTATCGCCAGCTCGTGCAGCTCGAGCGCGTGGCGACCGTGCGCCAGCGCGATGCCTGCGGCGTCGAGCAGGAGCTCGGCCGCGCGATCCTCACCGACTGGCAGTGGAACCCCGAGCTGGCCAAGGCCCGCACCAACTCCTGCCCCCCCGTCCCGCCCTCCGGCCTGCACGAGTACCTGGCGCCCGGCACGCCGGGACGGTAGCACGACTGTGTCGGGTTTCTCCCGTCGCCTGGGCTCGATCCGAAACTCGACACAGTAGTGCTAACCACGGTTAGTCCAACGGAGCCAGCCGAGGGGCGCCGTGCGCAGCATCAACATTCATGAGGCCAAAACTCACCTTTCACGGGTGTCGCGCAGGCCCTAGTCGAGGGTCTCACGCTCGTGACCGGCGCTCCGGTGTTGGAAAGCTACCGGGGTCCCCTTCACAAGGTCTGAAGGCGGACGGCTGCCGGGTGGGGCGGTTCCGCCGGGGCTGCTGGTGCCAGGCACGCCCGGGGCTGCTGGTGCCAGGCACGCCGAGCCTGGCTGGCACGCCGAGCTGGCTGGCGCCGAGCTGGCCCGCCACGCGCGCGCTGGCAGCTGCGGCTCCCGCTCCTCCTTGATGCCCAGGCATCAACACTGGCGGGAGTTTCGACGGGAAGCGCAACGGCCCTGAGTTCGGCTTTCACCGGGGGGCGGGGCGGGGCGCGAGGGGCGGAGGTGCGAGTGCTCAGCGGAAATCGAGAGCTAATTGTTGCCTCCGCCCCCCTGGCGCCGCCTCTGTGCATCGGCTTGCTCCTGCTGGCTTCGCCGCTGATGCCCGCGCTGCACGGCGACCCGCTCTCTGTCCTCAAGGCTCTCCGACCCCGCCGCGGCGGCGCCCGCATGCGCGCGGGCGAGGTACGGAGTTCCCGTCAGGGGGGGAGATGTTGCCGTTAATCACCAGTCTCGCTAAGGATTCCAGGGTCCTCATCGACAACGTCGTCGCTGCATCGAGGCCGAGTTGAAATGCGGTGGTCAGGGGGCCCGGCGCAAGCTGGTGCTCGAGCTGGGCGAGCTCGCTCAGGGCCAGGCGGCGCAGGGCCGCTGACTGACCGCGAGGTGGCCCGAAGGCGTAGGCCGGATCGCCGTCGACGCGTTCGAGCAGCGATCGGGCCAGGGCGGCCGCCTGGGCCGCCTGCTGGCGGATGGCCTCGAGGTCGCTGGCCTCTGCGCGGCACCCTGCGCGTAGCGCCGGGGATGGCGAGCCATCTCCCAGGCCTTCCGCGCGACGCGCTCGGCTAGCTCGTAGTGGGACTGCTGGAGGTCGCGGGCGCGTCGCTCGTTGGTCCTGCGATCGCCGTCCAAGCTGTAGGCCGAATCGAGCTCCCTTGTCATCCCCTCGAGCAGCGCGTAGGCGGCCTCGACCTTCCACGGCGCACCCTCCTTGACGGCCTGCTTGATTTCGTCGCGCACGGCCTGGAGGCCGAGCAAACGGCTCTTGACCCAGTTCACGCGGAGCGCGTCGGCTCCTGCCCGCGCCCCGGTGGTCGCAGAGGCGCCCCGCTCCCGCGCGGGCAAGCCGGCCAAGACCTCGCGCACACGCTCCAGGTTCGCCGCCTTGAGCTGAGCGAGCTCCTCCGCTGTGCGCGGTGCCTCCGCGCCCCCCTTCAGTCCGCGGGCGGCGCGTCGCAGGACGAGCTGCCGCGCGCGGCCCGCCTCCGGGTTACCGTCGCGTTCCATCTCCGCCAGCGCCTCGCTCGCCGCGCCGAACTCGCCCTTCCGGGTGGCGCTTTCGACCCGCCGCAGCGCGCCACTCATGGTGCCGTAGCGGAAGGACTCGCGCGCGACGAGCTTGAGCCCGCCGGCGCCCACGCGAGCGGCGCCGTCGAGGGTGTAGAGCACGCCGTTGATGAACAGGCCACCCTCATTGATCTCAAAAGTCTTCATGAGCAAGGTCAGTGGGAGGTAGGTCAGCTTGACCCTCCAGCGGGTCGCGAATGTCTCGGCGTTGCGCTGGACCCAGCGCTTGAACGCCGTGTGACGCGTGGTCGTGCTCAAAAAGAGCCGACTCACGATCCCGGCTCCGGAGACGGCCCCGTGCACGGCGGCGGTCCCGATCTTGCCCGCGGCTCGGGCGATTCCGCTGCCGGCCCGCGACGCGGGGGCCGGCGCGGGATGGGCCGCGGGGGCCGCGGTCGATCTGGGCGGCCGTTGGGTCGTGCGCCCGCTGCGCGCCATTCGGGAGGGTCGAGCCTACCGGACGCGTTGGGGTGAGCCTGCCGCGGACCGTGGCTTCGCCGCGCGTGCCGGGCACAGCGAGAGCGCGCCTGTGACCGCTCAGGCTTTGGCCCGGCGCGCCGCTGCCCCTCAGCAAGCCGTGCGATGGTGCGGGACCCCCGCGGCTTGCCGGCTGCAAGCGGCGAGGAGCGAGCGACTCAGCTCGCGCTCCCCCGGCCGCCCACACGACCGTGGGCAGCGCCGCGATCAGCAGCACGGCGACGCATCTGCTGGTGGCGCCGCACCGGCTGCGCATCAGGCACCTGTCCATCCCAGGCAAGACGGCCGCCCTCTCACGGCGCCGTTGCCGTCAGCGCCGAGCGGGCCTGGCAGCCGTTCTTGCAGGCGCCCACGGGCGGTAGATGCGAGCGCGGGGGACAGCCCGAGCCGTCGCTCCCGGAGGGGCCGGTGGCGACCTCGGCCGTAAAGTCCCAGTCGACGAGAATGGCCTCGCCCATGTCGGCGGCGCTGCCACACTTGTCGTGCCAGGTCAGGTGGGCGACGCGGTGGATCTTCACTGCCTGCCGATAGAACTGCGCATAGTAGCCCGGGAAGATATCGCTGCTGACGTCGCGACCGAAGTCCGTGTTGGTGCTGACCGAGCTGTTCTCGCTCACGCCGAAGCCCACGCTGAAGTTGAGGCCGCGCACGAAGCCGATCTGGCCGCCGAACTGCGGCGAGAGGTTGACGTCCTTGCCGCGCTGCCGCGACGCGCCCGTGGTCTCGCGGTAGCTGATCTGACGCTGCTGAATGCCGCCGGGAATGCACGACCCCACCATCTCCGGGGCTTCGAACTCGACGATGCGGTCGGCGCCGGTGTCGCGCCGCATCACCACGGTCTGGAAGATGTCGAGCGGGATCACGAGCTGAGCCGACCGCCCTTGGGCGTCCGTGGCGCGCACGCCGATCTGCGTCACCACATGGCCGTCGCGGCTGTCGGAGACGGCGTTCTGCGTCAGCCCGTCGCCCGCCACGATCTTGCGCGTGCGTAGGCTCTTGATCCCCGCCTCGGTACCCGCCAGATCGTTCAGCGCCTTGAAGACGAAGCGCTTCTCGCCCGTCGCGCTGGCGCGGCACTGCTCCTGGAGGAAGTTGGCGACGTAGTCCTCGATGCGCGGCGAGGTCGAGGTGGGCGGGATGGCGCCCGCGCAGTTGCTCGCATCCTGTAACGCCGAGCCGGCGCCCTGCCGCACCACGTCGTCGATGGTGAAGGTCCCCGTGTTGTCCGACGCGGTGTCGAAGACGCCGAAGGTGTCGCCGACGCTGAGGTGCTCACGCAGGAAGGTCCAGCTGAAGGTCAACGGCGCGGCGGGCGCACCGGGCGTGAGGCCGACGGCCTGGACCGCGATCGAGAGCGGCTGGTCCTCGGTCGTGGCGCTGACCACCAGTCGGCAGTCGGAACTCTGTGGCCGCAGCGCGCGCACCACGATCGAGGGCTTGATCTCGACGCCGACGCTGATCGGGGCGGAGATGGCCTCGGTGCCGTCGGCGCTCTGGTTGATGACGCGGACCTCGCCGACGAAGCGCCCGAGCTTGTTCCCCGCGGGGTGGAAGACGACGTTCGGCAGCATGCGCCAGGCGAGCTGGGTGCTGTTGACGTAGCGGGGCTCGACCTTGAGATCGATGGGGGCGCCGGGATAGGCCTGGCCCTGGGGGTCGTAGTAGCGTCCCCGGAGCACCAGCAGGGTGCGGCCGTGCTGCGGGTCGACGAAGCCCTTGCCCACGACCTGCATCTCGTCGCCGACGGCCAGCGCCGGCGGCGAGGCGAGGGTGACGACCGGCTTCGCGACGGGCGTAGCGCGCGCGTCGTTGTTGTTGTTCTCCGCGCCGGAGCCGCCGCAGGCGGCGAGCAAGGTGGGCAGGATCATCAGACCCGCAAGGTGTGGCACAACGCGCATCGGATCGCCCTCCGCACAAGCATCCGTGGCCTGACGAAGCAATCCGTGTGCCGGACCGGCGCGGGCCGGTGCGCGCCCCGTCGACGCCGGGTTGGCCGCGCGGCAGGGGGCACTCGATTCACGCGAGGGCGCGGGATCGCCGCGATCTCGCGGAAGACGAGTGGCCCGGAGCTCGGGGCGGCTCGGCGGCCGGGCCGGCCGCAGCCCCGCGGGGGAGGTCTGGCGGCGCCTGTCCGAGCCATCCCCGCCCGAAGACTGGGGTCACCCGTGGCCGTACTGGATCGAAGGCGGCTGCCACCGGCGACCCCTGGTTTCGCGGCCCTCGGCGCCGGAGGCGAGCTCGGCGCCACAGGGCTGCGGGGCGACAGCGCTTCTCGCCCCAGCCCCCGCCGTTTGTTTTCGGCTCGCGCCGGAACGCGAGGGGTGTGCGAGCCCTGGCACTAGTCCCAGGCGCGCACGCGCGGGGCCGCCGGTTGCTTTGTCCGCCGGCGACCTCGGGCTACGATCGAGGGCAGGGTTCCACCAAACGATGAAGCTCCCGTTCCCGCAGTTGCTGCCGGTGATAGCCGTGGCGCTCGTGAGCGCCGCCTGTCTGCCCGATGGCGCGCCTCCGCTGACGCCCGCCGAGACACCACCCCCGAGCTGCGGCAATGGCCGCTGCGAGCCGGGCCAGGGCGAGCAGTGCTTGAACTGCCCGGGCGATTGCGCGTGCTGCGCGGCGATCGACGCCCAGGGGCAGGTGCCGACCGGCCAGGACCGCACGGCCGCCGTCGGCAGCCCCGATGGCAAGTCCGTCGAGCTCGATGCGCTCTCCGATCTCCAGCTCGCGTTGGGCCGCGAGGTCTTTGACCGGCCGGGCGCGCCCGACCTGCAGCTCCATGGGGCCGTCGAGGGCGGCAGCGCGGCCCCGACCGCGGGAGGGTGCGGCTCGAGCGCCGCTCGGGCCGGTGCCTTCGAGGTGACGGTGAGCCTCGATGGCGACCAGTGGCATCCCCTGGGCTTCTGGTCCCAGGCGAGCGGCGTGGCCGCCTTCGACCTCGCCTGCGCCCGCGTCTCGCGCGTCCGGCTGGTGCGCCTGCGCGCGACGTCGGGCGCGCGGGCGCGCCTCGACGCGGTCTCGGCGTTCACGGAGGCCACCGGGCGCCAGCCCTCCTGCGATCCGCGCGGCTTCGCCGCTGACGGGGGTACGCAGTGAGCCGGCGGCGCGGTGGCGCGGTGGCGAGCTGCTGCTTGGCCCTGCTCTTCGGCGCTGCCCTCGGGCCGCTGCCCCGGGCCGCGGCGGAGGGGGCCGTGCAGTGGGAGATGCTGACCACCGCGGGCTTCGGCGATGACATGACCTGCTTGGCGGTCAGCCACCGTGACCCGAACTTCGTCCTGGCGGGGACCTACAACGGCAAGATTTACCGCACCACCGACGGCGGCAAGACCTGGCAGGAGGTCACGGTCACGCCCTACCGCACGCTCTTCTTCGGCCGCGAGCGCCAGCCCGATCCGCGGCTCGAGTACGCCCTCGGTTTGCCGGGCAAGTCGCCGCTGCTGCAGCGCTGGTTGCGCGGCAAGGGCCTCCACACTGCTGGTGTCAACTTGCAGCAGCTGCTGGTCAAGAAGGGCGACAAGACCGTCGGCATCAACTGGATCGAGTACGAGTGGGCCGACGACAGCCGCATCTACGTCGGCACCTCGGACGGCCTCTATCGCTCGACCGATCGCGGGCGCTCGTTTCTTCGCGTCTGGCAGGGTGAGTCGGGTCAGGCCGACCGCATGATCTACAGTGTGGCCTCCGACCCCTTCGAGCCGCGCAACCTGATGGTGGGCACAGCCAGCGGCCTCTTCGTCTCGCACGATCGCGGCGTCACGCTCGAGAAGGAGATGAACTTCTACATCCGCGATTCCGCGATCTACGGCCTCTTCTACGACCCGCAGGCCAAGGGCCTGCTGCACATGGCGATGTCGGGCGCGGCGATGGCGACCCCCGATGGCGGCAAGAACTGGATCACGACCTACTGGGATCAGTGGCCGCCGCGCTCCGACGTGCGCTGGATCAGCCTCGGTCCGAACAACGTGCGCGTGCTCGGCACCTTCGACGGCATCTTCGCCTCCTTCCAGGGGGGCGAGTACGGCACCTGGTCGCGGCGCGGACGGCGCTTCGTCGGCGAGATGGTCTCCAACCTGCTGGTGACCAAGCGGCCCGAGGTCTGGTATGCGCTGACGGACATCGCCCTCTGGCGCACGACCGACTCCGGCAACAACTGGCTCAAGGTGCTGCAGCTCGGCGGCGGGGAGACCGGGCGCTGGATCGAGGCGTTCGAGAACGACGAGAACCAGATCTGGCTGCTGACCAACCGCCGTGTGCTGCGCGTGCGCGCCGAGGGCGAGGAGAAGGCCACGCTGGCGCGCTCGCCCTTCAGCCGGCGTCTGCTCGACCTGCCCGACCTGTGGACCTTCTGGCGCAAGACCCTCGAGTACAAGCACGTCTACTTCCGCGACAACCAGGCCTATCGCGACCGCGCCCCGTGGGCGGCGTACCTGCCCGAGCTGAGCCTCAACGCGAGCTACGAACGCGGCCGCGAGCTGCGCCTGGTGCGCGCCTATCCCTATCTGATGCTGCCCTTCCTCTATCACAACCGCCTCGACCCCCAGACCTGGCGCTTCGAGCTGATGGCCAGTTGGGATCTCGGCCGGATCATCTTCGACCGCCGCTCGTTGCCGCACTTCGGCCGCGTCGAGGGCCACCTCGACGAGGAGCGGCAGAAGCTCGCCCAGCAGGTCCAGCGGCTCTATGGCGAGTACCGCAGCGCGGCCTATCGCTTGGTTCACGCGGCGCCGGCCAGTCTGGTCGAGCGCGAGCACAATCGTCTACGGCTCGAGGAGATCGCCGCCTACTTCGATGCGATCAGCGGTGGCTACTGGAGCCGAGTGACAGGAGGTGTCCTATGAGGAAAACGTTGCGCGTCGTGCTGACGCTCGTGCTGGTCGTCGGCGCGTCGGCCTCGGCGTGGGCCCAGGAGGCCGCGCCGGGCGAGGGGGGCGAGGGCGCAGCGCCGGCCGCGCCGCCGCCGCCGGACCCGGCCAAGCTGCGGGCGCTCAAGCTGAGCTTCGAGCGCGAGCCGACGGTCAAGGAGGTGCAGCGCATGGCGCTGCGCTTCTTCCAGGTCCACCCCGATCGCGTCAAGGGCTACCGCACGGGCGCGATGTACAAGGCGCTGGTGCCCGACCTCGAGGTGGCGGCCAACGCCGAGCGCGGTCTGAACGATCGGCGAATGACGGACTATCTCTACAAGGCGGTGTTCCCGATCAAGGAGAGCGAGGCCAATAACCACACCACCTACTCGATCAACCTGCGGGCGCACTGGTCGCTCGATCGGCTGATCTTCAACGCCGAGGTGCTCGACGTGACCTCGCTGGTCGGCGTGCAGGAGGGTCTGCTGCGCGAGGTGACCTCGCTCTACTTCACGCGGCGCCGCTTGATGACCTTCCTCAAGCTCAATCCGCCCCAGGACCCCGGCGAGCGCATCACCGAGTCGATCCGCCTGGAGGAGATCACCGCCAACCTCGACGCCCTCACCGGCGGCTACTTCACCGACGAGCTGCGCAAGCGGCTGGGAACCTAGCTGCACTACGGTTTCGGATGTACCTTGGTCGCCATGAGCGCCACGCAGGAACGTCGTCGGGCTCGTGCGGCCTGGCCTATTGCGCAGTATCGGCTCGGTGACACTCCTGGCGATGACCTGTCCGCCACGACTTCCGCCGCCGATCGCCTGGCGATGATGTGGCCGCTGGCCGTTGAGGCCTGGGCCTGGGCTCGGCGCCCGATACCGACGTATCGCCGCGGTGAATGGCCTGGCTGCCTGGTGCGACGCGTGCCGTGATGCGTGAGGGTGCCCTCAACGAGGATTTCCGTGACGTGCTCCGTGAGCTCGCAGCGGCGGGTGCCGAGTTCGTCGTCGTCGGCGCCTACGCGATGGCAGCGCATGGCGTGCCGCGCGCCACGGGAGACATCGACCTGCTGGTGCGCCCGACCCTGAGCAATGCGCAACGCGTGTTCCAGGCGCTGGTTCGCTTCGGTGCGCCGGTCGCGGCGCACGGGTTGACCGTCGCGGACCTCGCGGCGCCTGGTGCCGTCTACCAGCTGGGTTTGCCCCCGCGCCGGATCGACATCCTCACGCAGATCAGCGGCGTCGATTTCGACGAGGGCGTGGCGCAGCCGGATCACCGTTGAGCTCGAGGGACTCGACGTGCCGGTGATAGGGCACGCCGCGCTGGCCAAGAACAAACGAGCGGCCGGACGCGACAGGGACCTGCTCGACCTGAAGCTGCTGGGCGCGGCCAGAGGGGACGTGGACCCGCTTTGAGGCGCCGCAAGGGCGCGCCGATCGCGAGCGCGCCGCGGATGCGCATCCTCTCGTGGAACGTCAACGGCCTGCGCGCCTGCGCGCGCAAGGGCTTCGCCTCCTGGCTCGCCGGCTGCGGCGCGGAGATCGTCGGACTGCAGGAGCTTCGTGCACGCAGCGAGCAGCTGCCCGCGGAGCTGCGCGCCCCTGTTGGTTGGCACGCGCACTTCTCCCCGGCGCAGCGCGCCGGCTACAGCGGCGTCGGGCTCTACAGCCGACGGGTGCCCGATGCGCTCGACACCACGCTCGGCCAGCCCGACTTCGACGCAGAGGGTAGGCTGCAGCTCGCGCGCTACGGACGCTTGGTGCTGGCCAACGTCTACTTCCCCAACGGCAGCGGCGCGGCGCGCGACAACGGGCGCGTGCCCTTCAAGCTCGCCTTCTACCGGGCGCTCTTCGCGCGGCTCGAGGCGCTGCGCCGCGCAGGCCAGCGCGTGGTGGTGCTCGGTGACTTCAACACCGCCCACCAGGCAATCGACCTGGCGCGCCCGGCGGCCAATCGCGGCACCAGCGGCTTCCTGCCCGAGGAATGCGCGGAGCTCGACCGCTGGCTGGCCGCGGGCTGGATCGACAGCTTCCGCCACTTCGAGCCCGGCGCGGGCCACTATAGCTGGTGGAGCCAACGCGGCGGCGCGCGCGCCCGCAACGTCGGCTGGCGCATCGACTACGTGCTCGTCAGCGCCGAGGCCCTGCCCTATCTGCGGGGCGCCTTCATCGATACCCAGGTCACCGGCTCCGACCACTGCCCCGTCGGTGTGGAGGTGGACCCGGCGATCTATGGCTGAGTGGCCGCTGGGAGCGGTGCAGCAGCCGGTGCGGTGCAGCAGCCGGTGCCTGCGGTGCAGCAGCCGGTGCCAGGCACGGTTCGTTGGGCACCGCCCTGTGCCGTGGCGCACGGTGGCCGCCGGTGAGGCGCCATGATAACGGTATCGCTATGGGTGTAGCTGCCGAGGACAAGCGCTTCGCCACCTACGACGACCTGCGCCGGGTGCCCGGTCACCTCGTGGCCGAGCTCGTGGGTGGCGAGCTGCACACCAGTCCTCGTCCGGCGTCGCGCCATGCGCTGACCGCCTCGGGCCTCATCGGCGATCTCTTCGGACCCTTCAACCCGCGGCCGCGGGGGCCGGGCGGCTGGTGGATCATCGACGAGCCCGAGCTTCATCTGGGCGGCGACGTGCTGGTCCCCGACGTGGCCGGGTGGCGGCGCGAGCGGCTGCCGGTCTGGCCGGACACCCCTGCGCTCGAGTTGGCCCCCGATTGGATCTGCGAGGTCCTGTCGCCCTCGACCGTCCGTCTCGACCGCGTGCTCAAGCTGCCGATCTACGCCCGCGAGCGCGTGGCCCACGCCTGGTTGATCGACCCCGTGCAGCGCACGCTCGAAATACTGCGCCTCACCGAGGGCGGCTGGCTGCTGGTGGCGAGCCACGCTGGCAGTGCGACCGTGCGCGCCGAGCCGCTGACGCGATCGGGCTGAAGCTCGCCGCATGGTGGGGCGAGGTCTGACGCGAGTCCAGGCGAGTGCTCGCTCCGCGCCAACTTCGCGCTGCTGGAGACTGTCCGGCGGCAGGCGGTGCCGGCGGCAGGCGGTGCTGGGGAGCAGGCGGTGCCAGGCACCCTCCGTTGGGGCAGGCGATCTGCCGCTGACCGGTGCGCTCGCCCTGCTTCACGACGAGAATACCGAGCAAGAGGCTATTGACATGGGTTAGGAGATATCCTGGTCGGGGGACCGCACCCCGGAAGGCGTGGGCAGGGAAAGCGGCCTAGAAGTCGGCGGGGATGACCTTTACGACCTCAGCGGCGTATTCCACCGTCTTGGTGCCACCGTACTGCGACAGGTCGGAAAGCAGCAGGAACTCGCTGTGAAGGCCGGGAGCTGCCGCGCAAAGCGTGACTTGCTCGATCATGCAGACAGACGAGACGGGGGAGATTCTCGCGGTAACGTCCAAATGGAACCATCGACCTTGTCGGTCCGTGGCGGCGAGGGGAGGGGAAATCCCGCCGATGGTGCGCTCCACCGAAGGACGGCCGCAGTGGGTGCGTATCCGCGTGCCCAGAAAGACGATATAGCGGGCGTTGCGGAATACGTCGCGAACCGATGTCAACGTCGGTTCGTAGCCCGCAGCTTCTTCTAGGTCGTCCGAGTCAACCGGCACGGTGATCTCGAAGGCTGATCCGGGCGCGCCCATCGCACGGTGGTCAAGAGACGTGATCAGCGCTCCATCCCCATCGACCCGGCGCGCGGAAATCCGGAGGCGAGACGTCTCAAGGCTTAAGACGCTTGGTTGTTCAAGAGGAGCGTTGCCGTGTCCGAGCAGCGGTCCCGTATCGAAGAACTCTACGCGGCCCGTCCATGGCGGCAATGCGGCGGTAAGCTCCTCCCGGGTCAAAGCCTCCCGCAGACGGTCGCTGTTGGCGCCCTGCAGCTCACCTCCGGCGGCCAAGGCCGCGTCTACAAGAGACTCCTCCCGCGCTTCCCGCATGTCGCACGTCGAGCCCGTAGACGGGGGGGCTCGGCTCTCCAGTGCGGAATCGTCTCCGCACCCGAGGTAGCCGAGCGCAAGCGACGTCGTGAAGACCAATGGCCATCGTATTGCGTTCATGGTGTGTTCCTCCCAGGCGCTCGTCACAGCAAGCGCTGTGCCTTCGGGGTCTCGCGCTGCTGGGAATTGCGTTCGGTGCTGCGGCTCAGCGCTGCGCGACCGAGCATCGCGGCCAGGAGTTCGCTATCACACGGAAATGGCTGGCAGGTAGGCGATGCAATGGCGGATGAGCCGCCTCGCCACGCTTCGCGGCTGCCGGTCGCGCGGGAGCACAGCCCTCAGAATTCCGTCGTCAGCCTCGCGGGTGAGTTCGGATTTTCATGGTACCGCCAGGCAGCCGGTGCTACCGCCGGCAGCCGGTGCCAGGCACCGTTCCTTGGGCCGGGCACCGTTCCTTGGGCCGGGCACCGTTCCTTGGGCCGGGCAGGCGGGGCGAGGTCTGACGCCAGGCACCGTTCGTAGGGCGGAACCGTTCGTTCGGCACGGTTCGTTGGGGGCAAGGTTCCTTGGGCGACCACTGCCCTGTCGGCGTGGAGGTGGACCCGGCGATCTGCGCCTGAGCGGCCGCGAGGTAAGGTTTCCGGGGCCCTCAGGGCCCGTGAGCGAATAGCGAGGCCACCCGATGTTCAATGAGCTCGACTTCCCGCCGTCGATCGACCTGGCCCGGCTGCCCACGCCGCTCGAGCCGCTCGAGCGGCTGTCAGAGCGGCTCGGCTTGCAGCTGCTGTGCAAGCGCGACGATCTGACGGGCACGACGCTGACCGGCAACAAGGTGCGCAAGCTGGAGTTCCTGCTGGCCGCCTCCTTGGACGCCGGGTTCGCCGGGGTGATCACCTGCGGCGGCGAGCAGAGCAATCACGCCCGCGCCACCGCGCTGGCCTGCGCCCGGCTCGGGCTGGACGCGCACCTGCTGCTGCGGACCGCCGACCCGGCGCAGCCACCCGCGGCCAGCGGCAACCTGCTGCTCGGCCGGCTGGCCGGCGCTAGCGTGGAGTGGATCACCGCCGAACAGTACCGCGAGCGCGACGCCTTGATGGCGGCGGCGGCGGAGCGCTTGCAGCAGCAGAGCGGCGACCGCTACGACGTCATCCCCGAAGGCGGCTCGAACGCGCTGGGCGCCTGGGGTTACGTCCGCTGCGCTCAGGAGCTGGCTCACCAGCTCGGCCGCGTGGCGGCCACGGTGGTGTATCCCGTGGGCTCCGGCGGTACGGCGGCCGGGCTGATCGCCGGCTGCCGACTGCTCGACCTGCCCTACCGCCTCGTCGGCGTCTGTGTGAGCGACGACCGGCGCAGCTTTCAGCAGCGCATCGCCGCGATCCTGCGGCGCTTCGCCGAACGCTGGCGGCTCAACGTCGCCAGCGACGCCGAGGACATCGAGCTGTGGGATGGCTACGTCGGGCTGGGCTATGCGCGCTCGCGGCGCGAGGAGCTGGCCTGCATCGCCGACCTCGCGCAGACCGAGGGGCTGGTGCTCGACCCGGTGTACACCGGCAAGGCCATGTTCGGCCTGCTGAGCGAGCTCGCCGCCGGCCGGCTGCTCGGCGAGCCGATCGTTTTCGTGCACACTGGCGGCGTGTTCGGGCTCGAGGCCCAGGCGCGGCAAATCGAGGCGCTTCTGTAGCAGCTTCCCGCTGCGGACCGCGGCCGAGCGATGCGCTCTAGGCGCAAGGACGGGATCGTGACACCTGACGATATCCTCGAACTCTGGTTCGGTACGGTCACGCCCTCGGGCATGACGGCGGATGACCGCTCAGCGCTCTGGTGGCGCAAGAGCGACGAAACCGACGCGGCACTGCGCGCGCGCTTTAGCGAGCACGTCGAAGGCGCGGCCGCCGGACAACTCGACGCGTGGCGCGAGACGGCCAGCGGCTGTGTAGCGTTGATCGTTACCCTCGATCAGCTCACGCGAAACATCTTCCGCGGCACGCCACGCGCGTTTGCTGCTGACCCGAAGGCGCAAGCCCTTTGCCTCGCCGGTCTGGATCGGGCGCATGACCAGGCGCTACCGCTGATTCAGCGCGTGTTCTTCTACATGCCGCTCGAGCACGCGGAGGATGCGCGACTGCAGGCCCGTTCGTGCGCCCTGTTCCAGGCGCTCTGCGACCTCGCCCCGGCCGAACATCGCGAAACCTTCGCCTACTACCTGGACTACGCTGAGAAGCACCGCGCGATCATCGACCGCTTCGGCCGCTTCCCGCACCGCAACGCGAGCCTCGGCCGAGAGACGACAGCCGAGGAGGCCATGTTTCTGCAGAAGCCAGGGTCGTCGTTCTGAGCGCGCAGACGCGCCCTCGTGCAGTGCTTGCGGTCGAACCGCTCTTGGCGTCGCTGGTCACCGGCTAACGCGCCGTCGTGGCCGCCCATCGCGCGGCCGCCGACGGCAACCGTCGCGGCACCGTCCCGGCAGGCAGGCGGTGCCAGGCCCGGACGCTGCCCTAGCAGCGGAAGCGCTGGCGCAGGTCGCGGACCGTGTCGGCAAGGGTTTCGGCGGGGTCGCGGGTGACGAAGGCGAGCTCACGGCGGGCCTTGCTGTCGTCGAGGTACCAGAAGTGTTGCGCCATCTCGACGCTGGCGGCCTCGACCGGCGCGGCCTGGTCGAAGCGCCGGTAGAGCTCCTCGACGACGCGCGCGCCGAAGAGCGCGAGGCCGGCGGGCAGCCGCAGGCGCGGCGCGGGCACCTTGGTCAGCCGTTCCAGGCGACCGAAGAACTCGGCGAAGCTCCAGTTGGGCCCACCGAGCAGGTAGTGCTCG
Organism: Pseudomonadota bacterium; assembly: GCA_016702545.1. Lineage (GTDB taxonomy): Bacteria > Myxococcota_A > Polyangia > JADJTL01. The sequence goes on from JADJDT010000016.1 coordinate 39,133, forward strand.
CCGTCCCGACCCTTGGCCATCGCCGCGGGGAAGGCCGTGGCCGCGTCCCGCACGTCGACGAAGTTGAGGCCCCCGCTCGGCACCAGCGGCAGGTCGCGCTGCAAGAAGCGCAACACGTCGCCCGTCGAGCTCAGCCGCTCGTCGCCGGGGCCGAGCAGCAGGCTCGGGTGCAGGATGCAGAGCGCCGGACCACCCGCCGCGCAGGCCGTGGTGGACGCGCGTTCCTGGTAGAGCTTGCTCGCGTAGTAGGGCCAGCGGGCGATCAGCGCCAGCGGTGGCTCGCAGCGCTCGTCCGGTCGCGCCTCGGCCTGCTCACCGACGGCCAGCGTGCCGCTGGTCGAGGCCAACACGATCTTCTCGACGCCGGCCGCGCGCGCCGCGGCGCAGAGCAGCCGCGTGCCCTCGACGTGGATCGCGTGCATCTCGGCCGCGTCCTCCGGCGCGGCGCGAGACGCGCCCGGCGAGGTGGTAGATGCGCTGGATCCCCTCGACGGCCCGGTGCGCGGTATCCGGCGCCGTCAGCGAGCCGTGGACCCAGCTCAGCCGCTGCCAGCCGGCGTGTTGGCCGGCGATGGCGGGCGGCGCCGCGGGCGCCGAGCTGAGCAGGCGCAGCTCGGTCGGCTCGTGCTGGCCGAGCAGCTGCTCGACGAGCTGGCGGCCGAGAAAGCCCGTGGCACCGGTCACGAGGACGGTGGGCTGGGGGGCGCGTTTGCGGCTCATCCTACCGCTCCTTCGGCCGGCAGGCCGATCGCGGCGCGCAAGGCGGCGACGTCGTGCAAGCAGGGGCGTCCATCGCGCATGGCCTCGATCTGGCGCTGCACGGCCAAGGCGATCGCGCGGTAGGCCTCGCTGCGCGGCAGACCGGCCGTCAACCGCTCGATCGCGGCGAACTCGAGCAGCGGGCCGACGCGCGCGCCGACGTCGCGTCGCTTGGGCCAGAGGCCGCCCTTCGGCAGGGCCTCGTGCGTGCCCCAGATGTAGACCGGCAGCACGCCGACGCGCGCATGCGCCGCCAGATAGCCCAGGCTCGGCTTGAACTCCTGGATCGCACCGGTCGGGGACCGGGTGCCCTCGGGGAAAATCAGCAGATCGTGCCCCTGCCCCAGCAGATCGAGCGCCTGGCGCAGCGAACGGCGCAGCGAGCCGCTGCGGTCCATCGGCACCAGCTTGGTGAAGTTCTCGAAATAGGCGCGCTTGAGCGGCGTGTCGAAGAAGTAGTCGGCGGCGGCCAGGCCGTAGAGGTTGCTGCCGCGGTCGTGCAGCGCGAGCTTGGCCAGTCCGCTGTCGAGGTGTGAGCAGTGGTTGGCCGCCAGGATGAAATGCGTGTGGTAGGGGATGTTGGCGCGGCCCTCGAAGCGACAGTCGAAGAGGTGCTGGTAGATCCAGCTGCGCCCGTGGTCGAGGGCCCGGCTGCCGATCGCCGCGAAGGGCGCCGGGATGCGCAGCGTGGGCTGCTCCTGCGCGGCGCTCTCCTCGGCGACGGGCTCGCCGCGCTCGCCACCCGCGCTGACGGTCGCCGCCGTGGCGCGCAGCTCGCTCGCCCAGCTCGGCGCCGCTTCGCCGCCGCCGCCGTGCCCACGGCGCGCCACGACCACCAGCTCGCGTAGGCTGCCGACCGCGGTGATGTCCTCGACGCCGGCGAGGGTCCCGCCGGCGTGCTCGATCGCCGCGGCCAGCTCGCTATACATCAGGCTGTCGAAGCCGAGCTGCTCCAGCCGGGTGTCGAGCGTCAGGCGGTGGCGCGCCCGGCCGCTGACCTGCGCGACCAGCTCGAACAACCAGTCGTGGCCCGGGGCGAGGGGGTGCTGCTGGCGGCGTCGTGACCGGCGCCGGTCGCGGCGCCGCGCTGCGCAGCCGGCGCTCGAGCTCGCGCAGCACCTCGTTGCGCCGCACCTTGCGGGTGGCCGTGCGCGGCAGCTCGCCGTCCGTCAGCTCGAGCAGCTTGACGCGCTTGTGGAAGGGCAGCGTCGCCGAGACGGCGCGGAAGTGGTCGCGGATGCGCGCCTCGACCTCCTCGCGGCCGAGGGTCGGGTCGCGCCGAGGTCGGGGACGACCAGCGCCGCGACGCGCTCGTGGTGGCCGTCCGGCACGCCGACGATGCTCAGCTCCTTGAGCTGCGGGGCAACCGCCGTAGAGCTCCCTCGAGCTCGTCGGGATAGACGTTGCGGCCGTCGGCATCGACGATCAGGTCCTTGCTGCGCCCGACGAGGAAGAGGTTGCGCTCGTCGTCGAGGTAGCCGAGGTCGCCGGTGTGCAGCCAACCGTCGCGCAACGCACCGCTCGTCGCCCCTTCGTTGCCGTAGTAGCCGGCCATCACCGTCGGGCCGCGGGCGAGCACCTCGCCGACGCCGCGCGCGTCGGGCTCAAGCACCCGCAGCTCGATGCGCGGCAGTGGCTGGCCGACGCTGCCCCAGACCGGGCGTTGATGGGGGCGCGTCACGGTCAGCACCGGCGAGGCCTCGGTCAGCCCGTAGCCCTCGAGCAGCGGCAGACCCAGCCCGTAGAAGAAGCGCTTGACCTCGTCGGCGAGCGGCGACCCACCACTGATCAGGTAGCGCAGGCGCCCACCGAGCCGCGCATGCAGCGGCCAGAACGCCAGCAGGCCCGGATTCACGGGGGTGTGCTCGCGCAGCCAGCCTCCCCCCTTGACCGCGCGGTCGAGCAGCGTCTCGAGCCAACGGCCGTGCTCACCGACGCCGCTGCGCAGCCGCCGGCGCAGCAGCTCCCAGAGGGCCGGCACGCCGACGATCGCCGTGATGTTCCCGCTGCGCAGCGCGCCGCTGAGGGCCTCGCCATTCATCTCACGCAGGTAGGTGATCTGGGCGCCGTGCGCCAGCGGCAGCAGCAGCCCGGCCGAGAACTCGAAGGTGTGATGCAGCGGCAGCACGCTGAGCAGGCCGTCGGTCGGCCGCAGGTCGAAGACGCTGGTCAGCTCGGCGGTCATCGCCGTGAAGTTGCGCTGGGTCAGCATCACGCCCTTGGGCTGACCCGTGGTGCCCGAGGTGAAGATCAACGACGCCACGGCATCGCTCTGCAGCCGCGGGCGCGGCGCCGCTTCGGGCTGCTGCGCGTCGGCGCTGGCGGGCGCCAACGCGTCGGCCAGCGGCCAGACGGCGACGCCGCTGCCGGCGGCCGTGAGCGCCGAGCGCAGCGCGGTCGCGGTCGCCGTCGTGCCCTCGCCCAGCAGGATGCCGGCGACCTCACCGGCGCGCACGAGGTTGACGAGCTCGGCCACCGAGGCCTGCTTGTCGACGGGCACGCAGGTGCAGCCGCGGTCGATCACCCCGAAGTAGCACATCGCCCACTCCGGTCGGTTCTCGCACAGCAGCATCACCCGCTCGCCGGGCTGGACGCTCTGTCGCTGGAGGAAGCCCGCGACGCGCGCGGCCAGCTCCCGCAGGTCCGCGTAGGTGTAGCGGTCGTCGTGCCCCTCGCGCTCCATCCGCAGCGCGACGCGCGTGGGGTGCAGCCGGGCGGCGGTCTCCAGCAACTCGATCAGGCTGTTGTAGGTGAAGATGGCCTTGGGCGGCTTGGCGGCGAAGTCCTGCTCGAGCTCGGGGAAGACCCACTTCTCCAGGCCCGGGAAGTGAATCGACATCCAGTAGTGGTGCCAGTCGATCTCGGCCACGGCCCACGGCAGCAGCGGGCGCTCGGCGGCGACGAAGCGCTGCTGCAGCTCGCGGAGGTGATCGGTGCGGAAGACGTAGGCGTTGTCGACGGTGAAGGGCCGATACATGGCGAAGGCCTGCTCGACGCCCTCCATCACCTGCTCGACGCGCTGCACCTGATCCTTCAAGCGCTCGACGGTCTCCGCCACCCGGCGCGCGCCCCAGCGCGGTTGCACCTCGTCGAGCAGCCGCGCGACCTGGTGTGCGGCGCGGCGGAAGAGCGGGGCGCTGCTGCGCCCGAAGGTCGCGACGCTGACCGGGCGCGCCTCCATCCGCGCCAGCAGCTCGTTGAGCCAGCGCGGGCCCTCATCGCGCCGCTGGAAGTGCTTGCGCTTGTAGAGCCCGAGCAGCGTGATCACCTGCTGCATCCGGATCGGATTAGTGTCGCCCGAGGCCAGCTGGTAGACCAGCTGCGGCTCGCCGACGCAGCACTGCGCGGCGACGCTGAGCAAGCCGGCGGCGATGTGATCGACGGGCGTGAGGTCGAGGATCAGCTTGTCGGCCGCCAGGCAGAGGTTCTGCCCCTTGAGCGCGAGGAAGGTCAGCGGCGCCGTGGTGGTGAAGCCCTCGTTCCAGCCGGCGAAGGGGAAGGCGACCGCGCTCTCGACGATCGAGGGGCGCACGATCGCGCGGACCAGGCCCTCCTCGCGCGCCACGAGCTGCTCGGCCAGCGCCTTGGTGTAGCAGTAGATATTGGGCCAGCCCCAGCGCGCCGCGCGTTCGATGCCGAGCGCGGTCAGGCGGTCACGGATCCAGTTCTTGCGCTCGCGGGCCTGCGCCAGCTTGAGGTAGCGCTCGTTGTCGGGATCGCGGCCCTCGTCACGCAGGCGCTCGCGTGCGGCGCGGACGAAGTAGGCCGTCTGCACGGCATCGTCGGCCTCGGCGCGCACCCGAGCGGCGAGCTGCGCGCAGTCGGCGATCTCCTGCTCGACGTCGAAGCGCGCGCCCTCCAGCTCCTCGCGCCGCGGGAAGTAGCCGACGACCGGCTCGTTCTCCCAGATGTCGCCGCTGCGATTGCCGGCGACGAAGCAGGTGCTGACGTGGACCAGCGCCGGGCGGCGCAGGCGCTTGGCGAAGGCGATGATGTTGCGCGTGCCGTTGACGTTGGTCCGCAGCGATTGATCGAGCGCCGGATTGAAGGTGACCTTCCCCGAGCTGTTGATGATCACGTCGACGTCGGCCGCCACGGCCGCCGCCTCGGCGCCGAGCCCGAGATCGTCGCGCGTGATGTCGCCGTCGACCACGCGCACCTTGTCGCGGATCAGGCCCTCGAGCGCCGCGCCGTAGCGTTGGCGCAGCGGCTCGAAGACCGGCGAGCCGACCACATCGCTCCAGAAGCGGTCCTCACTGCTGGTGCCGCTGCCGGCGCGCACCATCACGTAGACGCGCCCGATCGCCGGGAAGTTGTGCAGCAGCATGGCCAGCGTGACCTTGCCGAGAAAGCCGGTCCCGCCCAGCAGGAACAGTCGGCGCCCGGCGAAGGACTCGCTCGGCGAGAGGGTGCTGACGCTGCTGGCTTCCACGAGCGCTCACTCCACGTCGGTGATGAGGATCGGCGGCACGTGCAGCATCGTGATCTCCGGCGACGCGCCGGCGTAGCCCTTCGCCATCGCCAGGGCCTCGCCGACCGAGTCGGCGCGCTCCCAACCGAGCAGCGCGGGGACGTGCGCGTTCTGCGCGCCGGCGACGATGATCTTGCCGATGTGCTGCCGGCCGTTCTCGCCCCAATACACATGAAGAAGGGGTGGGCGCCGTGATAGGCGTGACCGCGGCGGTACATGCCGATGTAGCTCGGGTTCTCGGCGAACTCGCGCTCGTACTTCTCGCGCAGCACGAAGGAGTCGCGCGTCTCGGGCAGCAGGCGGTTGAAGAACTCGATGTAGCTCGGATGGTGCTCGTGATCCCAATCGTCGTGGCAGGGATGCGCCAGCACCAGCACGCCGCCCTTCTTCAGCAGCGGCTTGCCGCGATAGAAGTTGAACAGGTAACCGAGCGCCATCACCTGCACGAGCAGCGGGTTGAGGATCGAGTTGACGTTGTAGGGCGAGATGAAGGGGATGCCGACCACCAGGATGTCGCACTGGCCCCGCACCTTGACGGCGTACTGCTCGAAGTTGCGCTGCAGGATCTTGTCGTGGACGGGCTCGGTCTTGCCGGCGTAGCAGGCGACCAGCTCATAGGCGGCGGGGACCGCCTGCATCAGCTTGCGCTTGGCCGCGCGCGGCAGCTTGCTCAGCGCCCACTTCAGCCCCTCGAGCTTGAGCCGATCGAACTCGGTGTAGTTGTCCTCGTTCTTGCTGATGAAGGCCATCTGGCCGTCATACATGCGGTTGTTGAGCGCGGTCTCGATGTGGAAGACGTTGAGGTGTTCGTCGACCACGCGGCCGATGCGGTTGCACTTGTGGGCCAGCGCGGAGCGCGGCGGGTCCATATAACTGTCGCTGTCGCGGATCGTCTGCGGCTCGTGGTGGGCCCGCAGCGTGGCGTAGTCGCAGAGGCCGACGCCGACCGACTTGTGGCCGCCGTCCATCGGCACGAGGTTGATGTTGAGATAGATCACCAGGTCGGATTCGACCGCGCGGCGATTGAGGTTGACCACCTCGCCGTGCTTGGTGTGCCCGATGTTGACGATGCCGTCGGGATCCTCGGCGTCGTGGTTGTAGAGCCGGTCGGGCGCGAAGGCGTTGTAGATCTTGCTGCCGACCATCCGGCGGATCTCGGCCGCGGTCATCCGGCGGTGCAGCGAGTTGGCGACGATCAGGTGCACGTCATCGACACCGTGCGCGGCGAGCAGCTCGAGCACGATCTCGAGCAGCTGCTGCCGCACGTCGGGCGTGCGCATCGGCGGCAGCGGCAGGCTGATGTCGTCCATCGCGATCGTCACGCGCATGCCGGGCCGGAGCTGCGCGAAGAGCGGGTCGCTCTGCTCGGGGTGGTTGAGCGCGTAGCGGATCGCCGCCTCGGGGTTCGCCAGGCCCTGCATCGGCGCCTTCGGGTAGATCACGCGCGTGCCGACGGGCAGGTCCTCCAGCAGCAGGTCCTCGCCGTAGAAGAGCAGGCGCGGTGCCGAGCTGCGGTCGATGTAGACGACAGTGTCGTCCTGCTTGTAGCGCGGTTGAGCTCGCATCGACCTACCTCAGATTGAGAATTGGCCAGTCGTGCCGCTCGGCGGTGGCACGCAGGCTCATGTCGGGGTTGACGGCGGCCGGGTGGCCGACCATCGCCAGCATCGGCAGGTCGCTCATGCTGTCGCTGTAGGCGAAGCAGTCGCTGAGGTTGATGCCCTCGCGCTCGGCGAAACAGCGGATCCACGAGGCCTTGGTCGCGCTGGCCATCACCGGCGGCAGCAGCCGGCCGGTGGCCACACGGCCGACGAACTCGAGGCGGTTGGCCACGCAGTCGTCGAAGCCGAGGTGCGCCGAAAGCGCCTCGACGGTGAAGTCGAGCGCGCCGGTCACCAGCACCTGCCGCAAGCCGAGGCGCCGCGCCTTGTCCAGCAGCTCGTAGGCGCCGGGGAAGACGGCGGGGCGCAGCACCTCTTCGAAGAGCTCCTGGGCCAGGTAACGCAGCCGGTCCTCGGATTGGCCGGCGTAGTGGCGGAAGTAGAGGCTGTTGAAGACCTTGCGGCTGTAGAGGTCGGCAGCGACGAAGAGCGGTACCGACAGCGCGGTGCGGGCCGTCTTGCCCAGCGAGCGCAGCAGACCGGGCTGGTTGCGCGCGAAGAAGCCCAGCGTGTGCACCAGGTTGGTGCGAATCAGGGTCCCCTCGAGGTCGTAAAATGCTGTTGGACGGCTCATGGCGCAGCTCGTAGCGGGAGCGCGGGCCGGACACACGCCCGCCCTGCGTGCAGATCGACGCAACGCCGGCTGTCTAACAGCAGCCCTCGGCCAGCGTCAAGGCAAGCGGTGCGCAGCAAAGCGGTGCCCAGCGGGTGGGGTGGGTTGGGGTGACGGCTTGCTTCGCACGGCGGCGGCGGGCCTAATGCCGCGAGCGGGTCCGGCGGCGCGGGGAAACGTCGCCGAGCCGCGGGTGAAGGGTGGAAGCCGCATGCCGCCGATGATCGAGCTCTGGCGCGTCAGCAAGCGCTTCGAGGGTCGCTGTGCGCTCGACGAGCTGAGCCTGAGCGTGGCGCGTGGGACGACGCTGGCGTTGGTGGGCCCCTCGGGCTCGGGCAAGACCACGACGCTGAAGCTGATCAATCGGCTCGTGGCGCCGGACACGGGGGCGGTGCTGTTCCAGGGGCAAGACCTGCGTCAGCTCGACCCCGTGGCGCTGCGGCGCCGCATCGGCTACGTGGTCCAGGATGCCGCGCTCTTCCCGCACCTGACAGCGGCCGAAAATGTGGCCGTCGTGCCGCGGCTGCTCGGCTGGCCGCCGGCACGCCTGCGCGCGCGCGTCGAGGAGCTGTTCGCCTGGGTCGACCTGCCGGCCACGGAGTTCGCCAGCCGTTACCCCGCCGAGCTGTCCGGTGGGCAGAGCCAGCGGGTGGCGTTGGCCCGGGCGCTGGCCGCCGATCCCGACGTGGTGCTGATGGACGAGCCCTTCTCGGCGCTCGACACGATCAACCGGCGCCGCCTGGAAGAGCAGTTCCTCGCGATCAAGCGCCAGCTGTGCAAGACGATCGTGCTGGTGACGCACAACCTCGGCGAGGCCTTTCGTTTGGCCGACCAGGTGGCCGTGTTGGCGGAGGGGCGCTTGCAGCAGCTCGGCACGCCGGAGGAGGTGCGCGAGGATCCCGGCAATGCCCTGGTCGGCGACCTGCTGCGCTCCTTGCCGGGTTTCGAGACCTGAGATGAGGCCGGGCCGCAGGCGCTACGCGGGGCTGGTGGCCCGGGCAGGGGTCGCCCTGGCGGGGGTCGTCCTGGCGGGGGTCGTCCTGGCGGGGGTCGCGCTGGCGGCCGCCGGCGGTCGCCCTGGCAGCGTCCCTGCGGCCACCCCGGTGCCGCCGCGACCCCGGCTGGTGGTGGGGGCCAAGCGCTTCACGGAGAGCGCGGTCCTGGCCGAGGTGATGGCCCAGCTCGTGGAGCGCCACCTCGGGGTGGAGGTCGAGCGGCGCTTCAATCTCGCGGGCACGGACATCTGTTTTGGGGCGCTGGCCAACGGCGCGATCGACCTCTACGTCGAGTACAGCGGGACAGCGCTGCGCAGCCTGCTCGGCGACCAGCGCCGCCTGGCGGCCGCGGCCGCCCTGGCTGTCGTGCGCGCGGGGCTCGAGCGGCGTTTCGGCGTCGCCGTGCTGGCGCCCTTCGGCTTCGACAACAGCTACGCCTTGGCGATGCGGCGCGATCGCGCCTTCGAGCTCGGGATCACGCAGCTGAGCGACCTGGGGCGGCATCCGCTGCGCTTCGGCTTCTCGCACGAGTTCGTCGGGCGGGCCGATGGCCTGGCCGGGCTGCGGCAGCAGTACGCGCTGCAAGTGGCCCGGCTGGTCGAGCTCGACCACGACCTGGCCTATCGCGCGCTGGACGAGGGGGCGATCGACGTGCTCGACGCCTACGGCACCGACGCCAAGCTGAGCGGCGGGCGCCTGCTGGTGTTGGCCGATGACCTGGGCTTCTTCCCGCCCTACGAGGGGGTCCCGCTGGTGCGGCGTGAGGCGCTGCGGCGCTTCCCCGGTCTGGAGTCCACGCTGGCCTTGATCGCCGGGCGCATCGACACCGACACGATGCGCCGGCTCAACGCCGAGGTCGAGGGCCTCGGGCGCACGCCGGCGAACGTGGCCACCCGCCTGCTGCTGCGGCTCGGCCTGACCGATGTGACCATGGGTCGCGATGTGCGGTCGCGGGGGCTGCTGGCCTTGCTGCTCGCCCGCCGCGGGATCACGCTGCGGCTCGCCGGCCAGCATCTCCTGCTGACCGGGTTGGCGACGCTGCTGGCCTGCCTGATCGGCGTGCCGCTGGGGCTGGTCGCGGCGCGTCGGGCGCGAGTGGCGACTCTCGTGCTCGGGGTCGTGGGTGTGCTGCAGACCGTGCCCTCGCTCGCGCTGCTGGCCTTCATGCTGCCGCTCTTCGGCATCGGCACCCGACCGGCGATCGTCGCGTTGCTGATCTACGGGCTGCTGCCGATCGTGCGCAATACGATCGCCGGGCTGCGCGCCGTCGAGCCGCGCCTGCTGGAGGTCGGCCGGGGGTTAGGGATGACCCCGGCGCAGCTGCTGCGCCGCGTCGAGCTGCCGCTCGCCGTGCCCGTGATCTTGGCGGGCATCCGCACCGCGGCGGTGATCACCGTCGGTACCGCCACCCTGGCGGCCTTCATCGGTGCGGGCGGTCTCGGTGAGCCGATCGTCAGCGGTCTAAGCATGAACGATTTTCGCCTGGTGCTCAGCGGTGCGCTGCCGGCCGCGCTGCTGGCGCTGGCCCTCGACGGGGCCCTCTGGGCGCTCGAGCGCCTGGCCACGCCGCGCGGTCTGCGGCTCGCAGCCGCCCGCTCGCGGCGGTGACCCGATGGTGACATCGCGGCCCTAGCCTGGGGGCATGAAGATCCTGCTGGTCTACGCCGCGTTTCCCGTCAGCTACTGGGGCTTCCAGCACAGCATGCCCCTGATCGGTCGGCGAGCCTCGCTCTCGCCGCTCGGCTTGATCACCCTGGCCGCGCTCTTGCCGCGGACGTGGGAGCTACGGCTGATCGATCTCAACGTGCAGCCGCTACCCGACGCGGACCTGGTCTGGGCCGACGCGGTGCTCGTCGGTGGCATGCGGGTCCAGGCGCCCTCGATGCACGAGGTCGTGGCGCGGGCGCGCGCGCTCGGGCGGCGCACCGTCGTGGGCGGGCCGGCGCCGACCACGGCACCCGAGGATTTCCCCGATGCCGAGGTGGTCTTCTGCGGCGAGGCCGAGGGACGGATCGGTGAGCTGGTGGCGGCGCTGAGCGCGCCCCGGGTCGCGACGCGCGTGCTCGTCGCCAAACAGCGCCCCGCGCTCGCGTTCAGCCCGATTCCGCGCTTCGAGCTGCTCGAGCTGGCAGCCTACTCTTCGGTCAGCGTGCAGTACTCGCGCGGCTGTCCGTTCCAGTGCGAGTTCTGCGACATCATCGAGATCTTCGGCCGCGTCCCGCGGGTCAAGACCCCGGCGCAGGTGCTGGCCGAGCTGACGGCGCTCTACGAGCGCGGCTACCGCGGCTCGGTCTTCTTCGTCGACGACAATTTCATCGGCAACAAGGTCTCCGTGCGGGCGCTGCTGGCCGAGCTCGAGCCCTGGCAGCGGGCGCGCGGCTTTCCCTTCGAGCTCTACACCGAGGCCAGCGTCAACCTGGCGGCCGATCGCGAGCTGGTGGCGGCGATGGTGCGGTCGGGCTTCACCGCGGTCTTTCTCGGCATCGAGACGCCCTCGGCTACCGCGCTCGCCGCCGCGGGCAAGCGCCAGAACCTCGCGCTCGACCTTTCGGAGGCCGTGCAGAGCCTGACGGTCGCGGGGCTCGAGGTGATGGGCGGCTTCATCGTCGGCTTCGACAGCGACGGGGTCGAGGCCTTCGAGGCCCAGCGCCAGTTCTTGGCCGGTGCGCCGCTGCCGCTGGCGATGGTCGGTCTGCTCAGCGCGTTGCCCGGCACCGCCCTGTGGCGGCGCCTTGCCCGCGAGGGTCGGCTGCGCTGCAGCGCCAACGGTGACGCCTTCGCACGGCCGAACTTCGAGCCGGCGATGGACGAGGACCTGCTGCTGCAAGGCTACGCGGCGTTGCTCGCCGAACTCTACCAACCGGCCGCCTACTACGCGCGCTGCGCGGCCTACGTCGAGCGTGCGGCCCGGCTGCCCGGCGGGGGCAAGCAGCTACGGGCGTGGCACCTGGCGACGATGCTGCGCTGCCTCTGGCAGGTCGGCGTGCGCGCGCCCTATCGGGGCGAGTTTTGGCGGCTGCTGGGCCGGACCCTGCGGCGGGCGCCGCACCAGCTCACCTGGGTCGTCGGCCACGTCGTGATGGGCGAGCACATGATCCGCTACACGCGCGAGCAGGTGCTCCCGCGCCTGGCCCAGGCGCGCGCCGAGCTCGCCGACGAGCGCGCGGCGGCGCGCTCGACCCTCCGCGCGGCGAGCTAGCCCCGCGTCGCCAGCTGCGCCAGAATGCCCTCGCGGTCGGCGCGTTCGCCCCGCAGGGCACGATGGCACGCAAGCGCAAGCCCCATAGTCTGCTCCGCACCGGCGCGCTGCTCTGGCTGCTGCTGGCGGCCGTGATCGTGCCCGCGCTGCTCTCGCTGGCGGTCGGCATCATCGCGCTGGTGCTGTGGCGCGCCCCTTTCGACATCGTCTTCGGCGTGCTGGTGCTGTGCTTCGCCGCGATGGTGCTGACCGGGGGCGTGCTCTCGTTGCTCTACCTGCGCCGCACCGCGCGCCTGGCCGAGATGCAGACCGACTTCATCGCCAATGTCTCGCACGAGCTGCGCACGCCGCTGGCAGGGATTCGCCTGCTGGTCGAGACGCTGACGCTCGGCCGCGCCGGTGCGCCCGGGCAGCGTGAACAGGTGCTCGAGCGCCTCGCCGCCGAGGTGCACCGGCTTGAGGATTTGGTGGCCCGCATCCTTAGCTGGCGGCGGATCGAGAGCGGCGCCACGGTGGTGCAGCGCGAGCGCTTGCAGCTCGCGCCGCTGGTGGACGAGGCGGTGGCGGCGATCGCGGCCCAAGCGATGGCCGGCCCTCCGCCGCGGCTCGAGGTCGAGTTGGCGCCGGATCTGCCCGCGATCGAGGGCGACCGCGAGGCCCTGCTGACGGCGCTGCGCAACCTGCTGCACAACGCGGTGAAGTTCGGTGGCGATCGCGGTCCCGTCCAGGTCTCGGCCCGCGGCGCCGCGGACGAGGTCGTGGTGGCCGTGCGCGATCAGGGGCCGGGCATTCCGCCGAGCGAACGCAAGCGGATCTTCGAGCGCTTCTACCGCGTGCCGGCCCACGACCGGCAGCGGCAGGGCACGGGGTTGGGTTTGGCGATCGTGCGGCGCGTGGCGCAGGAACATGGGGGCCAGCTACAGGTCGAGAGCGAGCAGGGCACGGGCTCGACCTTCACCCTGCGCTTGCCGGTGGCACGACCGCCCCGGCGGGAGCGCCCGTGATGACCGGCGCCGGCGCGACGATCCTGGTGGTTGAGGATGACCGCTCCCTGGCCCTCGGGCTGCAACTCAACCTCGACGCCGAGGGGTACCGCGTGCTGCTCGCGCGCGACGGTGCTGAAGGGCTGCGTCAGGCCCTGGCGAGCGCGCCCGACCTGATCGTGCTCGATCGGATGCTGCCGCGGATGGATGGTCTCGACCTGCTGGCCGAGCTGCGCGCACGCGGGCACGAGATGCCCGTCATCATCGTCTCGGCGCGCGGGGAGGTGCACGACAAGCTCGACGGCCTCGGCCTGGGTGCCGACGACTATGTCACCAAGCCCTTCAGCGTGGCCGAGCTGACGGCGCGGATTCAGGCGGCGCTGCGTCGCAGCCGCCGCAGCGAGCGCGCGGCGACGCTGTTGCGCTGCGGGGAGATCGAGCTCGACCTCGAGGGCCGGCAGGTGCGGCGCGCCGGGCAGGACGTGGTGCTCACCGCCAAGGAGTTCGACCTGCTGGCCTACCTGGCCCGCCACCCGCGGCGCGTGCACTCGCGCGATCAGCTGCTGGTGGCGGTCTGGGGCGACGACTACGAGGGCACGGCACGCACCGTCGACAACTTCGTGCGCAGCCTGCGCGTCAAGCTCGAGCGCGATCCGGGGCGCCCCGACTATTTGGTCACCGTGCGCGGTGCGGGGTACCGTTTCGACCTGCCGGGCTGATGCGACAGCCTGGCAGGGGAGACGATGCCCAAGCACTCACCTTGTTCGTCTGCATGGCACTGCGCGCTCGGCCTGGTCCTTGGCGCAGCCCTGGTCAACGGTCCGCGCCGCGCGGCGGCGGCCCCGGCCGACGCGGGGGCCGTCGAGGTCGCACGCGTTGACGCGGCGGTCGGCGCGCCCGCGGTCGGCGCGCCCGCCGACCCCGAGGGCTTGGCGGTGCGGATCGTGCTCGAGGACACCCCGCGCGGCCGCGAGGCCCTGGCGCGGGTGCGCAGCTACTTCGCGGCGATGTCGCGCCGGCTGGGCATCGTCGCTCGCCTGGAGGTGGGGCTCGACAGCGATCCGCAGCAGCGCGCCGTGCTCGCGGGCTGGCGCCAGATGGTCGAGGCCGAGCGGGCGCGCAATCCAGGGCTGCCGCTGGTGATGGCCGCCGACGAGCGCAACGCGGGCTTCATCGGGCCGCTGCTGCGGGTCGGTCTGAGCGAGCTGCTGGCTGGTCTCGACGACGCCGTGCTGCTGGAGGCCGACAAGCTCCAACGCTCGTATGCCGGTGGGGCGCCGCCGGTAGCTGCGGCGGCCGGCGCGGGCCCGGCCGGGTCGGAGTCGCTCGACCCGTCGACCCCAGTTGCGGGCGTCGCTGTGGGCGCCGCTGCGGGCGTCGCTTTGCCCCCGCGTGACAACCCGCCGGTCGGCCTGTCCTACGCGCTGGCGCTGCTGAGCGGCGTGTCGCTCGCGGCGCTGGTCTGGTGGTGTGGGGGGCCGCGACCGTCAGTGGCCGCCAGCTCGCCTGGCGCGTCGGGCGCGGCGACGGGGGCGACGCGGCGTCGTCGGCGGCGGCGATGAGCCTCCCCGCTGAGCTTGAGCAGCCCAGACCCGCGGCCTGGCGGCGGCTCGTCGGCAGTCGCCCGCTGTGGTTGATCGTGCTCAGCCTGGGCGTGACCTGCTGGGCGCTCAGCGCGCCGCTCTACCTCGATGCCGTCTCGCGCATCGGGCTCAATCCCGATCTGCGCCAGCTCGGTCACCTCTGGGATCGGCTGATCTACCCGCCCTCCGAGCACTTCAACTTCGATCGCAACGATCCCTCGCGGCCGGTGGTCTTCGCGCTCTACACGCTGATCTGGCAGCTCTCACCCAACGACCCGTTCGGCTTCACGCTCTGCAACCTGCTGCTGCACGCGCTCAACGCCGTGCTGGCGTATCTGTGTTGCCGCTGGGTCCTGCGCCGGCTCTGGCCCGAGCAGCCGCCCGAGTCGGCCGCCTTCGTCGCCGCGGCGCTCTTCGCGCTCTCGCCCCTCAACGTCGGCACCGCGATCTACAGCTACGCGCTGACCGACGTGCTGGCCCTGACCTTCAGTCTGGTGACCGTGATCGCCTTCGTGCGCGCCAGCCCACGCGCGGCCGGGCGCTCTGCCGCCGTGCTAGGAGACCGCTGGGGAGGGGGGCGGGGCGCCCGGGCGGAGGGCGGGGGGCGGGGGGGGGGGGGGGGGGGGGGGGGGGGGGGGGGGCCGGGGGGGGGGGGGGGCGGGGGGGGGGGGGGGGGGGGGGGGGGGGGGGGGGGGGGCCAGGGTTCCTGCGGCCCTGGCGCTGGCGGGCTATCGCGGCGCTCAGCCTGGTGGCGGGCCTCTTCTCGAAGCAGTCCTTGGCGGTGATGCCGCTGGCGCTCCTGGTCTGCGACTACTTCCTGCTGGCGGAGCGGCGCCTCGCGGCGATGCGTCCCCACGCGCTCACGCACCTCGGCCTGCTCGGCATCGTCGGGGCCTACCTGGCCTGGCGCCTGAGCTACTTTGGCCTGGTCGGAGACGTCGAGGGCGTGCACTACCTGTGGAATCGCTGGGAGTACCTGACGGCTCAGCCGGAGGTCGTGCTGCGCTATCTCGGCGGCCTTCTCGTGCCGACCGATCTCAGCATCGACCACGCCTTCGGGCGCCACCTGCCCGCGAGCTGGATGCCGCGCGTGCTGGTCCCCTGGGCGGTCGTGCTCGCGCTGCTCGCGGCGACGCTGCGCCTGGCGTCCGCGCCGGGGGCCTTAGCCGCCGCGGCGGCCAGCGCGCTCTTGTGGTTCTTCGTGCAGCTCGCGCCGACCTCGAGCCTGATGCCGACGGTCGACGCGATGGTCGAGCGGCGGGTCTACGTGCCGAGCGTCGGCCTTTACCTCTTTCTGGTCTTGGCCTATCAGCGCCTGCGGCAGCACGCGGCGCGCGCGGACCACAGCGCGTTGCCGCCACGGCTCTCGCGCTACGGCGGCGCCGCGTTGGCAGGCCTGGTGCTCTGCGCCTTCGGCCTGGTCTCGGTGCAGCGCAGCTACCGCTTTCGCGATCCGATCGCCACCTGGCGCGGCGTCGTGGCGCTCTACCCCGATAGTCCGCGCGCGCTGAGCAACCTCGGCGCGGCGCTGCTCGAGCGGCGCCACTACCGCGAGGCCCACGCCCTGTTCCAGCGCGCCACGACCCTGCAGAGCGCGGCCTTCAGCGATTGGTACAACCTGGCCGACATCTACGAGCGGCGCGACAGCGGCTTCTTCGACCCCGCGCGGGCGACGCTGATGTACCGCCGTGCCCTGGTCGTCAATCCGGGCTACGCGCTGGTCTTCTTCCGCCTGGCGCGGCTGCTGCAGCTACGCGGCGAGCTCGACGAGGCGCGCGAGTTCTACCGCCGCAGCATCGCCGCCGGCCTCGAGCCCGTCGACAGCTACAACAACCTCGGCCTGATCGAGCTGGATCAGGGCCACTTCTCCGCCGCGCGCGAGGCCTTCCAGCAGGCCCTCGCCCTGGCGCCCGGCTACGAACGGGCGCGCCTCAACCTCCAGCGCGTCGAACAGCTGGGCGCGGGGCCCCGGCCGGCCAGTAGCAGCGGACGCGACGGTGGCCTCGTTCCACCGAATGGCCGGCGACTCCGCCCGCCGAGCCGTCCTTCGGCGCAAAACGCCCCGGGGACGGCCGCCGCCGCCGTCGGTCGCGTGTATGCCGCCGCGGTCTCGCTCAACGACGAGCATGCGCAAGAGGCGCTACGCTGTCATGTCCGCGGCGGCTGGCGTCGCCGGTGTGTCGTCGGCGAAGCTCACCCAGTCGGCATCGAAACGTTGATAGGGTTCGATCTCAGCGAGTGTCAGCTGGTCGGTGCCGAGCACGTCGACGTTGGCGCATTCGATGCCCGGCGTGAACTGCTTCCAGAACGTCTCGACCTCTCGCTCAAGCTCGTCACGCTTGCTCGCCCAACCCGCCTCTTTCTTCGCAGCCGCGGGTGCCGCAACGATGAGGTGGACCTTGTAGGGCGTCTGCTCGTCGAGTTCGCAGAGCGGGCTCAGGCGCAGGTAAACGCCCTGAACCCACCGACTGTGTTTCTCGAGGAGGCTGGTCCAGTCGCGCAGCTTTGCGCGCCAGCGGCCATCGAAACCGGTCGGGAACGCAGAACGGATGTAGCGCTTCGCAAGCCATTCCGCGATCAGGCGCCGCTCCTTGTCGCCGAGGACGCGCGTAGGCCGCTCGGTGCAGAGGACTTCGCGGGGCAGCGTCCAGCGTTCGTGAACCTTGACGCTGAGCACCACGGTGGACCCGCCTCCATCCTCGACTTCGAGCTGCAGGATGCGCGGATTCCGCCCCCAGACCTGCTGCTTGTCGGGCGCCTTGCGGCTGACCGCCTCGGCACGGAGGACCTCGACGGTCGGCTCCTTTTCGAGCCGGTCGTTCAAGACATCGCAGTCGTGGCTCGTGACGATCAGCCAGTTGTCGTCCGCGAGCGTCAGACCCGACGGGGCTCGCTCACGAGCAGCACGTACCAGCGCCGGCCCGAGGACCGCGCCCTGTCGCCAGCCGTGCTTCTCGATCGCGTCGGCATCGAACGTCGTCGACATGGCGCCTCAGCTCTTCGGCCAATCGCGCAGGGCAACGTTCCGGGCGAGCTGGGCCCGGCGCTGCTCCTCCGAAGGATCCTCGAAGCCGAGGGCTCGAAGTCGATCCTCCCGGAGGACGCGCCTGGACTCCGCTTGCTCGCCGAGCATCTTGGCCTCACGCACGAGCGATGAGACGAGCTGCTCGTCGATCGGCTCGGCGCTCAGCAGCTCGAGAAGCGGAGTCCCTCCCTCACTCAGAGCCTGACGCAGGAAGCGCGGGCTGAGGGGGCTGGCGCTCGTAACGCCGGCGCTCGCCAGCAGTCGGAGCAGCGTCGTCAGGCGCTGCGCGTTCGAAGCGTTCGGCTCCTTGCCGTCGAGCCAGTCGTACAGCGTCGGTCGAGACACACCGAGGACCTCGGCCAGCTGCGTCTTGTTCAGGGACAGCGACGCGAGCGCCTCGTGCGCTTGGTCGGTGACCGACAAAGCCAGAGCGGCGCGCAGCGCCGAGGGGGCCGTCGCGTTCGTCGGCCGCGCGGCGCTCGGTCCGGGAGCGACCCGAGCCCTGGAGCGAACGTCGACCACCGAGGGGCTACTGCCGACGTGGGGTAGGCACGGACCGTAGCCGGTGCAGAGCACCACCACTCCCGCGCTGCCTGCTAGCACCGTACGAAGCAGGGCCTGAGGCCGGGAACCTTCGAGCCGGACCGACGAGTCGCGGTTGTAGCCCTCGACGATCGCGACTCTGTCGCCGCCGCTGGAGTCGTAGTGCCGGTTTGAAACGAGACTCATTGCCACACCTTGATTGCTTTCTCGGTGACGACGTGGTTGTGGAACGTCTCGATCAAGAGGTCGTGCATCTCGTAAGCGCGAGCAACCACCCACCCGGCATCGGGGTCGAACTTGCCCTCGATGAACTGGTCCATGTCGATCAGGGTCGCGAGTTCTCCCGCTTGTGCGCGCGACGCGTGCCTGGGCGCCCCCCCGACGAGGTCCGGTGGTAGGTCGAAGCCCTGATCGTTCTGCACGACGCGGACGATCATCGTGCCCTCAGTATCGCCCACCGCCGTGTGGCCGACACTCTCGACGTGGAGCCGGTGCGACCCGGCACGGAAGACCTCATCGGCGATGCCGTGGAATCCTGGACGCAGGTAGAGGCGGTAGTCCTCTCCCTCCCGCGGCTGGACGAGGTCGATGTAGCGAAGGCCGACCCGCTGGACGAGGCCGAACTCGTTCTGCTCCGTCTTCTCGAGGACCGTGCGGACCGCCCGCTCGAGTCGCTCTGCGAAGCCCTCGAACTTCTCGTACGCGGTGGTCTGGAGCACGACGCTGTCCTGGAGGACCGTCACGCTCCACAGCTCGTCCTTGGTCCGGTACTCCCAGCGCTCCTGCTCGGTGGCGTGGACACCAGCCGGCGTGATGGTCAGCTGCTGGATCTTCCCGGCGCGCTCGATCGGAAAGCCCTGGCGGCGGAACTCCTCCTGGATCGCGGGGATGTAGTCGGCCATCTTCCGGACCGGGCTGAAGCGCACCTGGCACAGGACGAGGACAAGCGGCTTCTTATCCAAGGGCACGTACCGACAGTTCCGTTTGGGCGTCATGGCGCTCTCCTTACACCCAACATTACACCTCAGGAAACACTCTGGGCCACGAACTTCCTCCTGCGCATCTGCTTCGCTCGGGGCTCGTAACAAGACAAATCGGTCGACTGTGGCTGTCGAGGCGCGCGGCCGGCAAGGAGCGACGACGAAGGTCTACCTTGGGTAAACCGAGGAGAAGCGACGCTGGCGGACGCGATGGATCGGCGGCCACAACAATCGAGTTGGCGTAAACGCTAACGGGGGTATGTCCCATACCCCCGCCCCGAAAAGGCGTGACTTTTCGGGGCCCCACCCCCGAGTCCGGCGCACAACGAGCGCCGCGCGAGCGCTTGGTCGCGCTCGCGTGCAGTGGATCTTGACTCCATAAGTGATTGCAGCGCATTGAGGGCCGTGAGCGCTTTCGAGTTGGTTTGTCACGAGCCCTAACGCCGAGGCTGAGCGCGCAAGCAGACTCGCGACCCCTGCGGGACCGCGGCTCCCGGCAGGCGCGACCAGCCCAACAGCGGTGCCTGGCACCAGCGCAGGGGCAGCACCAGCGCAGGGGCAGCACCAGCGCAGTGGCAGCACCAGCGCAGTGGCAGCACCAGCGCAGTGGCAGCTAGGTGGGGGTCGAACCCCCGCACGGGATGGGGGTCTGGGGGACGACGGCTCGGAGAGGGTGTGGGTCTGGGACGGCGCTCGTTTCGCCGCGTGGTTCCCGAGCTGTCATCCCGGTTGCGGGAGCTCGTGCGGGGTGGGCAACGATCAACGCCGGTGCGGGCCGCTACTTCTCGCTCAGGTACTTGACCCCAGGCAGCTCTTTGCCCTCGAGGAACTCGAGCGAGGCGCCGCCGCCGGTGGAGACGTGGGTCACCTGGTCGGCCAGGCCGTTCTGCTCGATGGCAGCCACGGAGTCGCCGCCGCCCACCACCGTAATCGCTCCCCGCGCGGTCGCGTCCGCCAGCGCATGGGCGACGGCGAGGGTGCCCTTGGCGGTCTCGGCGATCTCGAACACGCCCATCGGGCCGTTCCACACCACCGTCTTTGCGCCGCTGATCAGCGCGGCGAAGGCCGCGCGCGTCGCCTCGCCGATGTCGACGCCGATGTCCTGCGGTCCGATCGCGTTCCAGGCGACGGTGCGTAGCGTGCCCACCTTGCGGGCGTCGAAGTCGAAGGTGTTGGTGACGACGGTGTCCACCGGCAACACCAGCTTGTCGCCCGCCTTGGCGAGCAGCTCGCGCGCCAGGCCGACGCGGTCCTCCTCGACCAGCGAGCCGCCGATCTCCTGACCGCGCGCCTTGAAGAAGGTGAAGGCCATGCCGCCGCCGATGATCAGCTTGTCGACCTTGGGCAGCAGCGAGGAGATGACGTCGATCTTGCCCGAGACCTTGGCCCCACCGATGATCGCGACGAAGGGCCGCTTCGGCGCGTCGACGGCCTCGCCGAGGAAGGCGAGCTCCTTCTGCATCAGGTAGCCGGCGGCGCGCTGCTCGAGGGCCACCCCGGTGATCGAGGCGTGCCCACGGTGGGCGGTGCCGAAGGCGTCATTGACATAGACGTCGCCGAGCTTCGTCAGGGAGGACCGGAAGGCCGCCACCGCGGCCGGGTCGGCCTTCAGCGAGCTTCCGTCCGCCTGCTTGACCTTGCCCTCCTCCTCGATGTGGAAGCGGAGGTTCTCCAGCAGCACGACCTCGCCCGGCTGCAGCGCGGCGCAGGCGGCCTCGACCGCGGGCCCGACGCAGTCCTCGAGGAAACGCACCGGTCGGTCGAGCAGCTCGGCGAGCTTGCCCGCGATCGGCCTGAGCGAGTACTTGGCGACCTGCTTGCCGTCAGGCCGTCCGAGGTGGCTCATCAGCACCACGCTCGCGCCCTGGCTGAGCGCATAGCGGATGGAGGGCAGCGACGCGCGCAGGCGTTTGTCGTTCTCGACCCGGCCGTCCTTGACCGGCACGTTGAAGTCGACCCGCATCAGCACGCGCTTGCCCTGGAGCTCGAGGTCCTCGATGAAGAGCTTGGCCATGATGTCGCCTCCCGTTCTTTCTTGCTGCGCGCCGGAGGCTCGCCGGATCAGGCCGGCCGAAGCGCATGTTTCGGCCGGCTCGCGACACTCTCCGACAGGGTGCTCGATGGATACGCTAGATGGATAAATCTGGAAGAGGGCGACCCGGCGAGGGCCGCCCCCGGCGCAGGCGCTGGACCGCGGGAGACCCGCGCCTGCGCGTCGCCAAGGTCTACTTCGCGCCGTCCCGCTTCGCCATGAAGCGCAGCAGATCGACCACGCGGTTGGAGTAGCCCCACTCGTTGTCGTACCAGGACACGACCTTGAAGAAGCGCTTCTCGCCCTTGAGGTTGTTCTGGAGCGTGGCCAACGAGTCGTAGATCGACGAGCGCTCGTCGTGGATGAAGTCGGTGGAAACCACCTCTTCGTTGCAGTAGCCGAGGATCCCCTTGAGGTAGGTCTCGCTCGCCTGCTTCATCAGGCCATCGATCGCCTCGATCGAGGTGTCCTTCTCCGAGCGGAAGGTCAGGTCCACGACCGAGACGTTCGGCGTCGGCACGCGGAAGGCCATCCCCGTCAGCTTGCCCTTGGTGGCGGGAAGCACCTCGCCCACGGCCTTGGCGGCGCCGGTCGAGGAGGGGATGATGTTGATCGCCGCTGCGCGACCGCCGCGCCAGTCCTTCTTGGAGGGACCGTCGACCGGCTTCTGCGTCGCCGTGTACGCGTGAATCGTCGTCATCAGGCCGTTCTCGATGCCGATGCCGGCCTTGAGCAGCACGTGGACGACCGGAGCCAGGCAGTTCGTCGTGCAGGAGGCGTTCGAGACGATGTGGTGCTGGGCGCTATCGTATTCCTCGTGGTTCACGCCCATCACCAGGGTCTTGACGCCGCCCTTGCCGGGCGCCGAGATGATGACCTTCTTCGCGCCGGCCGCGAGGTGACCCTTGGCCTTCTCGCTGTCGGTGAAGAGGCCCGTGCACTCGATCACGTAGTCGGCCTCGAGTTCCTTCCAGGGCAGCTGGCTCGGATCCTTGGCCGCCATGACGCACTTCACCGCGTCGCCGCCAACGACCAACACATCGTTGGCCTCGGCCGCGGGGCTGCTCTTCTTGGTCGAGAGCGCGTGCTTGAAACGGCCGTGGACCGAGTCGTACTTCATCTGGTAGGCGAAATAGTCCGCATCGGTGGAGACATCGACGACGCCGACGACGTCGATCTCCTTGCCGAGAAGGCCCTGATCGCAGAGCGCCTGGAACACCAGGCGACCGATCCGCCCGAAACCGTTGATCCCCACCTTGATTGCCATGTGAATGCCCCCTTTCCGGGAATTGGTGGCGCACTCTAGCCAACCCGTCGACGGCGCACAAGGGCCCGCCGCGGGCGTGTCGCGGGCGATCGCGGCAGCCCCCTCTACCCTCGAGACGCCACGCTCTGAGACGACTTCTAGGGCTCGTCTTCGCCGTGCTGCGCCGCGGTCGGCAGGCCGGCGTCGCGCGCGAGGCGTAACAGGGCAGGGTCGAGCAGGGTCGCGGGCTGTACGTTGGTCAGCGCCTTGCGCATCCTCAGCTTGAGGTCCGGGTGCTCGGCCTCGAGGCTGGTGAGCAACCGCTTGATCACCTGGCGCCGGCGGTCGGTCGCGGCACAGTGCGGGCTGGCGCAGGGGATGATGGGCAGCTGGCGCGCGCGGGCGTAGGCGGCGATGTCGCGCTCGAGCGCGTAGCAGAGCGGGCGGATCACGGTCGGCGGCCCGTCCTTCGGCTCGAGCGCCGGGGCCATCGCCCGCAGCGTGCCGGCGTAGAAGAGGTTGATCAGCAGCGTCTCGAGCAGGTCGTCGAGGTGATGGCCCAGCGCGAGCTTGGTGAAGCCCTCGCGCCGCGCCAGCGTGTAGAACGCGCCGCGGCGAATGCGTGAGCAAAGCGGACAGGCGGCCTGCCCGGGAGCCAGCTTCTCGGCGACGAGCTGCTCGACCGGCGCCCGCAACAGGTGGATGCGCACGCCATGGGACTCGGCGAAGCGGCGCACGACCTCGGGTTGGTAGTCGGCGTAGCCGGGGTCGAGGTTGACGGCCTCGAGGGTGAAGGGCACCGGGGCCCGCCGCTGCAGCCGCAGCAGCAGCTCGAGCAGCGTGGCCGAGTCCTTGCCCCCGGACAGCGCCACCAGCACGCGGTCGCCCGCCGCGATCATGCCGAAGTCCGCGACGGCCTGGCCGACCGCGCGCCCGAGCCGGCGCTCCAGGCGCGGCAGCTCCTCGGTCGGGCCCACGTCAGGGGCCTGCGCGGCGCTGCGGGCCGGGATCGTCGATGACGCACTCATCGGCCCCCTGATAGTCGATTCCGCGCCTGCGGGCAATCGGGGGCATCATTCAGTCTCCTCAGGGCTCGTGACAAAACAACGCGATCAAAACAATGCGATCGTTGTGGCCGCCGATCGATCGCGTCCGCCAGCGCGAGGGCCCTCAGAAAGAGGCGTCGAGCTGGAGCCGGGCGAGGTGTCGCCCCGAGCGGTCGTCCGGGCCGAAGATGAAGAAGTAGTCGCCCTGCAGCTTGAGCGCGTGGCCGTTGAGGTAGAGGTTGACGCCACCGCCGATCGGCCACCCCTGCGCCTGGGCGAACCCTTGCAGCTGCGGATCGGTGCGTCGATTCCAGGCGAAGAGCTGCTCCCAGCGCGCCGCCAGCTCGATCCGTCGGTGGACCATCAGGCCGACCTGCACCAGGTAGCCGTAGCCCGAGCGCGTCCACTCGCGCGGCGCCTGCTCGTCGACCGCACCGTCGACCGCACCGTCGACCGCACCGTCGACCGCACCATCGACCACCCCGTCGAGGTGATCGCGCGTGACGCGACGCAAGAGCGCCTCTGCCAGCAGCGAACAGCCGCGATACTTGAAGACCAGATCGACGGCGGCGTGCCAGTCGTTGGTCGTGCCGAGGGTGAAGGTGGCCCCCGAGGTGCTTTGCTGGCGCTGCGTGCGGTGGTTGTAGGCTCCCGCCAGCCCGAAGGCCAGCCGCGGCCGGCGCTCGCGCAGCAGGTCGCCCTCGCTGTCGTCGTCGAAGGCGCCCCAGGGGCGCAGCACGAGCCGTGCGACGACCAAGGGGCCGAGCACCTGCGCGCCGAAGCGGTTGCGCCCCTCGCCGCTGCCGAGAAAGAGGTGGTAGCCGAGCACCCGCGTGCCGAAGAGATCGACGGACGAGAGCATCAGCCCGACATCGCGATCGAGCGTCAGCTCGCGCACGAGCTGGGGTCGATCGACGAGCTGCAGCGCGAACTCGCGCACGGTGCGCGCGCGATCGAAGGGCACGAAGAACTGGCCGACGCGCAGGTTGAGATCGCGGTAGCGGACGAGCTCGAGGAAGGCGTCGAAGATCGGCGAGGCGCTCTCGCGCTCGAAGTCGCCGTCACCGAGGGCGAGCTGGAGGGAGAAGCGCAGGTCGGGGTCCAGCAGGTGGCCGGCAGCGCTCAGTCGTACGGTCTTGATCACGAGCCCGCTGGTGCTGCTGCCGGCCGCGTGGACGAGGGTGCTGCGGAGCTGGAGGCGGCTGCGCAGCGTCAGCGCGAAGCGCTCGTCGCGCGACGCGAAGGTGACGCCGTGTCCGGGCGCCGCGCTCACCGTCACCGGGCTGGGGCTGGCCGTCACCGGGCTGGGGCTGGCCGCCACGAGGCTGGGGCTGGCCGTGGCGGCGCCCCCTGGCGCTGCGCCCAGCGGGGCCCCCTCGGCCATCGCCCCGGCGCTGAGCCAGAGTGCGCCCAAGAGCCAGCCACACGCGGTCGCCCGTGCAGGTTCCCGCGCTCGCCGCCCCGCGCCATCGCCGGTCCTTCGCAGAGTCCGACGCGTGGTGGTTGGCACCGCTCACCTCGTGGTCGATCGCTCGCCCTGCGCGTTAGCCGCGGCGCCCGGCGCCAAACGCGGCGCTACGGGCCGAGAAGTCTCGCAGCGTGCATCAGCTCAAGTCGCGAGGCAATCGGTTGGTGGCTGCACGATTCGTGGCGCACGACGGACGCTGACGGACGCTGACGGATTGCCAAAGGCCGACCAAGTTGCGACGATGCGCGCCCGAGAGCCGCGCGTGCCGCGCAGCGCCCGCGGTGGGTGCTGCAGGCGCCCGCCCGCTGAGCACGCCAAGTGCGGACGTACGCCTCAAAGGATGATCTGGTGACCATGAGTAGCGCGCCCGCAACGGCAAACCTGCCGGAGGAGAGCTTCAGCTACGACGACGCGATCGTGCGCCGCTTCGTCCTGGCGACCGTGGTCTGGGGCATCGTCGGCATGCTCGTCGGGCTGTTGCTGGCGCTCCAGCTCGGGCTGCACCAGCTCAACCTCGGGCTGCCGTGGACCAGCTTCGGCCGCCTGCGGCCGCTGCACACCAACGCGGTGATCTTCGCCTTCGCGGGTAATGGCATCTTCGCCGCGGTCTACTACTCGTGTCAGCGGCTGCTCAAGGCGCGGTTGTTCTCCGGCGCGCTCAGCGCGCTGCACTTCTGGGGCTGGCAGGCGATCATCGTCGCGGCGGCGATCACGCTGCCGCTCGGCTACACCCAGGGTAAGGAGTACGCCGAGCTCGAGTGGCCGCTCGACCTCGCCATCGCCGTGGTCTGGGTCGTGTTCGCCGCCAACGTCTTCGGCACGATCGCGCGCCGCCGCGAGCGCCACCTGTACGTCGCGATCTGGTTCTACCTCGCCAGCATCGTCACCGTGGCCCTGCTCCACATCTTCAACGGCCTGGCGATCCCCGCCGGTGCGTTGAAGAGCTACTCGATCTACGCCGGCGTGCAGGACGCCTTCATGCAGTGGTGGTACGGCCACAACGCCGTGGCCTTCTTCCTGACCACGCCCTTCCTCGGGCTGATGTACTACTTCCTGCCCAAGGCCGCCGACCGCCCGGTCTTCAGCTACCGGCTCTCGATCCTCCACTTCTGGACGCTGGTCTTCATCTACATCTGGGCCGGCCCGCACCACCTGCACTACACGGCGCTGCCCGAGCTGGGCCTCCACGCTGGGCATGGTCTTCTCGCTCATGCTGTGGATGCCCTCGTGGGGCGGGATGATCAACGGCCTGCTGACACTGCGCGGCGCATGGCACAAGGTGGCCGAGGACCCGGTGCTCAAGTTCTTCGTGGTCGCGATCACCTTCTACGGCATGTCGACCTTCGAGGGGCCGATGATGTCGATCAAGAGCGTCAACGCGCTCTCGCATTACACCGATTGGACGATTGGCCACGTACATGGTGGCACGCTCGGCTGGGTCGGCTTCATGATCTTCGGCATGCTCTACTGGCTGGCGCCGCGCCTGTTCCAGACCGAGCTCTACAGCAAGACGCTGGCCACCACGCACTTCTGGATCGCGACGATCGGCATCGTGCTCTACGTCGTCGCGCTGTGGACGGCGGGGATCACGCAGGGCCTGATGTGGCGCGCCTTCGACGAGACCGGGCGGCTGGCCTATCCAGACTTCGTCGAGACCGTGGTCAAGCTGCTGCCGATGTACTGGGTGCGGGCGCTCGGCGGCGCGCTCTATCTGATCGGCGCGCTGCTGATGGCCTACAACCTGCTGCGGACCTGGCAGCGCCGCCCGGCGCAGTACGCCGAGCCGATCTTCACCGCCCCCGCGTTGGCCCGGGACTACGTCGAGCCACCCCCGCCGCCCTCGCCGCTGGAGCGCACGCAGGCGCCCGTGGCGCAGATCGGCATCCGCCTGGAGAAGCTGCTGCTCGGTTATTGGCACCGGCGCTGGGAGGGGCTGCCCGTGCTGCTGACGGTGATGACCGTGGTGGCGGTGGTCGTGGCCTCGCTCTTCGAGATCCTCCCGACTTTCCTGATCCGCTCCAACGTGCCGACGATCACCGCGGTCCGCCCCTACACGCCGCTCGAGCTGGCGGGGCGCGATATCTACCTGCGCGAGGGCTGCTTCAACTGCCATTCTCAGATGGTGCGGCCCTTCCGCGCGGAGACCGAGCGCTACGGCGAGTACAGCAAGGCCGGCGAGTTCGTCTACGATCATCCCTTCCAGTGGGGCAGCCGCCGCATCGGCCCCGACCTCCATCGCGTCGGCGGCAAGTACCAGCACCTCTGGCACGTCGGGCACATGGAGAACCCGCGCTCGATTCAAGCCGGGTCGATCATGCCGAGCTACGACTGGCTGCTGACGCGCGATCTCGACTTCGCCGTGATCCAGCGGCGCGTCGAGGCGATGGCGATGATCGGGGTGCCCTATGACCGCGCCGCGCTGACGCGGGCTCCGGCGCTGGCGGCAGCCCAGGCGCGCGAGATCGCCGCCGCGGTGGCCAAGGACGGCGGTCCGACGGGGTTGGAGCGCAAGGAGATCATCGCGCTGACGGCGTACTTGCAGCGGCTCGGCACCGACATCAAGGCACCACCGCCAGCGGCCACGGCCGCTGCGGCGGGGGCTGCCTCCGGAGCGGGAGCAATCCCTTGAGCCTCGCCGACTCCGTGGCGCGCTCCGGACTGGCGGTCTACGCCGAGGTCGCGCTCGTGATCTTCTTCGCCGTCTTCGCCGGCATCGTGCTCTACACGCTGGCACGCCGGCACGGGGCTCGTTACGAGCGCCTGCGTCGCCTGCCGCTCGAGGACGGCCGCGCCCAGGACCCACCGCCGTCGGCAGGAGGCAAGTCGTGAGCGCAAGCGAGTCGCAGCCGCAGGTCCCGATCGACCACGAGCGCGTGCTCGGTCACGCCTACGACGGGATCGAGGAGTACGACAATCCGCTGCCTGGCTGGTGGGTCGGGCTCTTCGTCGCGAGCATCGTCTTCGCGCTCGCCTACTGGGTCTTCTATCACGGTGGCGGTCCGGGGCAGTCCGAGACGGCGGTCTATGCCGACGACATGGCGGCGTACAACGAGCAGCAGGCCAAGCAGGCGGCCCGCGCGGGCACGGTCGATGAGTCCCTGCTGGCGCGCTTCGCCCGCGACCCCGCAGTGATCGCGGAGATGAAGCCGCTCTTCCTCAGCAAGTGCATGCCCTGCCATGGCCCCCACGGCGAGGGCAAGATCGGGCCGAACCTGACCGACCTGCACCAGATCCACGGCAAGGGGCGCGTAGACCTGTTCCAGATCATTCGCGATGGCGTCGTGGCCAAGGGCATGCTCGCCTGGGGCAAGATCCTGCAGCCCGCCGAGCTGATGAAGCTCGCCGCCTACGTCTCGACCCTGCGTGGCACCTTCGCCGCCGGCGGCAAGGCACCGCAGGGCGAGCCGGTGACGGCCTTCGGCAACTGAGTACTGAGGGCAGGGGCGGTGCCAGCGCGATGACCAGCACGGAGCCCGCCAGTCAACAGGTCCTCTCGACGCTGAACCAGGACGGCTCGCGGCGCCAGATTCGCCCACAGCTCTCGCGCGGCCGCTTCTACCGCCGGCGCCAGGTGGTGGGCTACGCGCTGATGGCGCTGTTCACGCTGATCCCCTATCTGCGCCTGCACGGCAAGCCGCTGATGCTGCTCGACCTGCCGCGTCGCGAGTTCACG
This sequence comes from Pseudomonadota bacterium, assembly GCA_016702545.1. Taxonomy (GTDB): domain Bacteria; phylum Myxococcota_A; class Polyangia; genus JADJTL01. The sequence continues at coordinate 67,410 of JADJDT010000016.1, forward strand.
CTCTTCGGCACCACCTTCCTGCCGACGGATACCGTCCTGCTGATGCTGCTGCTGGTCAGCATCGTGGTGACGATCTTCTTGCTGACCGCGCTCTTCGGCCGCGTCTGGTGCGGCTGGGCCTGCCCGCAGACGGTTTACCTCGAGCTGCTCTACCGCCCGATCGAGCGCCTCTTCGAGGGCAGCCCGCGGCAACAGCGCCAGCTCGATCGCGGCCTGCCCAGTCGGCGGCGCCTGCTGAAGAACCTGGTCTTCCTGCTGCTCTCGGCCTTTCTCGCGCACACCTTCCTGGCCTACTTCGTCGGGGTCGAGCGCCTGCTGCAGTGGGTGCAGCGCTCGCCCTTCGAGCATCCGGCGGCCTTCCTGGTGATGGCCGCGACCACCGCGCTGATGTTCTTCGACTTCGCCTGGTTTCGCGAGCAGACCTGCATCGTCGCCTGCCCCTACGGGCGCCTGCAGTCGGTGCTGCTCGATCGGCAGTCGATGATCGTTGGCTACGACCCGCGGCGCGGCGAGCCGCGCGGCAAGCTCGTGCGTCGCCCAGCGAATACCCCCGCGTCGGAGGCGGTGGCCGGCGCGCCGGCGCGCGGCGACTGCATCGACTGCCGCGCCTGCGTGCAGACCTGTCCGACGGGCATCGACATTCGCCAGGGTCTGCAGCTCGAGTGCGTCGGCTGCACGCAGTGCATCGACGCCTGCGACGCCATCATGGCGCGCATTGGCAAGCCACCCGGATTGATCCGCTACACCTCGCAGGACGAGCTGGCCGGGCGCGCCCGCCGCCTGTTGCGCCCGCGCGTCGTGATCTATCCGACGCTGCTCGCGCTCGTCGTGGGGCTGTTGGTGTTGGCCCTGGCGCAGCGGCGACCAGCGGACCTCACGCTGCTCCGCGGCAGCGGCAGCCCCTTCACGTTGCTGGACCGCGACCTCGTGTCGAATCAGCTCCGCCTCAAGATCGTCAATCGCAGCGACAGCGCCCGGCGCTACACGATCGCGCTGCTCGGCGCGGCGGGCGCGCAGCTCGTCGCGCCCGAGAACCCGCTGGCCGTGGCTCCGGGCAAGACAGCGGCGACGACGGCCTTCGTGCTCGCGCCCCGCGCGCTCTTCGCCGCCGGCCCGCGCCGCGTGCGCCTGCGCGTCAGCGACGGCGTAGGCTTCGTGCAGGAGCTGCCCTACGAGCTGCTGGGCCCGCGCGCGGCCGCGGCCACCGCGCCCGGAGCGGACCGATGAAGCCCGGGTGGCAGTGGCCGTGGATCATCGTCGGCCTGCTCGGCGCCAACGCCCTCGCGGTGCTGCTGCTGATCGTCCTCGCGACCCACGACCCGTCGCACGCGGTCGAGCGCGATTACTACGCCAAGGGCCTGGCCTGGGACGCCGAACAGGCGGCGGCGCGGGCGGGGGAGCGCCTCGGCTGGAAGCTCGCGCTCGCGATTGCGCCGGCGCGGCAGTGGGGGAAGCGCCGGATCGAGGCCCGGCTGGTGGATCGCGACGGGCGCGCCCTGGCCGGCGCGCGCTTGCAGCTCGAGGCGCGACACCTCGCGCGCGCGGCCGAGGTGTTGCGCACGGCGCTGACGCCGCTGGGCGCGGGTCGTTACGCGGCGACCTTGCCCCTCCGGCGCCCGGGCCTCTGGGAGCTGCGCCTGGTGGTGGAGCAGGGCGGTCGGCGCTGGACCCGCAGCTTGACGCGCGAGCTCGAGCCGCTGACGGGGCTCGCGGTGCCGGCAGCGGCGGGTGCCGCCAGGAGAGAGGGGGAACTCGAATGACCGCGTTGATCGTCACGCTGGCCACCGTGGCCGGCGCCAGTCTCGTCGGCAGTCTGCACTGCGTCGGCATGTGCGGAGGCTTCGTCGCCTTCTACGCCGGCGCCGAGGCCGCAGGAACGCCCTGGTTGGCGCACCTGGCCTACAACGGCGGCCGGCTTCTGACCTACGTGGGCCTGGGCGCCGCAGCCGGTGCGCTGGGCGCCGCGGTCGATCTGGCGGGGGCAGGCTTCGATCTGCCCCGACTTGCCGGGGTCGTCGCCGGCGTGCTGATGCTGATCTGGGGCCTCGCGATGCTGGGCACCCTGCTCGGTGCGCGCTGGCCGGCGCTCGGTCTGGCGCGGCGCCTCTCGGCCCTGCTCCAGCCGCTGGTGCGGCGGCTCGGCCAGCGTCCACCCGTGCTGCGCGCGCTGCTGCTCGGCACCCTCACCACGCTGCTGCCCTGCGGCTGGCTCTACGCCTTCGTCGTCGCCGCCGCCGGGACGGGCAGCGCGCTGCGCGGGGCGGCGCTGATGGCGGCCTTCTGGCTGGGCACCGTGCCCGCGCTGCTGGGCCTCGGGCTCGGCGTGCGCCCGCTCGCTCGACGCCTCGGTCGCGCACTGCCCTTGCTCACCGCGCTCGCCGTGCTGGCCCTCGGCACCCTGGCGCTGGCCGGCCGCCTCCACGCCCCGGCTCCGACTCGCGCCGCCGACCCGCCCTGTCCCTGCCACCGCCGCCGCTGACAGCCGGTCAGGCGGGTGCTCGCGGCCACTCGTCCTTCGTCCACCAGACGGTCGCCGCGCGTTGAACCCTCGGCCCCGGATCGACCGGGTGCCCAGCCGAGGGCTCACCCATGCAAGTGTCGCTTCGTCAGGTTCGAGGTCGCCTGTCCTGGGTCGTCGTCCTGCTCGTCGGCCTGGTGGGCGAATCGCCGACGGTCGCCCGCACGTCGAGGGGAGGGATCGTCGCGGCCGCCGCGCGGCGGTTGGCCAATATCGCTGCCGGGCGACCCCATGTCTTGCTCTCGGCGATGGAGTTCGGTCGCTTCGAGCACCTGAGGGACACCCTTGGGCGACCGCTCAATGTGCAGGCCGGCGGCCAGGCGCTAGTGGTCAACGACTTCCTCACCGAGCTGCCCTCCTACGTCGCGACGTCGTCGGTGCCGAGCGCGCTGCGCGCTGCCGTCCCGACCGGCAGCGGCCCGCGGGTCTCGGGCGCCTTCATGCTCTTCGAGAAGATAGCGACCCGCGGCATGCGACGCCGGGCGCCGCTGCGCGTGCAGCTTGGGGCGCAGGGCGAGCGCGTGGGCGTGTGGCATAGCCGGGACCCGCGCGGGGCCGACCTCTACTTCTTCGAGCACCCGCTGCTGGCGCGGCGCACCTTGCTCGAGAACACGCGCGAGGCCAGCCTCTACGCCAGCCGCGGTGGCGAGCGCTACCCGCTCGGCCAGCCCGGCGTGCCGCCCTACGCGCTGCCCTGGGAGGATGCGGCGGTCTACTCGGTCTTCAACCAGGCGATCGCCGCGCTGGCGCGGCGCCTCGAGCCCGACGTCTATCACGCGCACGACTACCACGCGGCCTTGGCGCCGCTCTACCTCGAGCGCCCGCCGGCGAGCGTCTTGACGATTCACAACGGCGGTTATCAGGGCCTGTTCAAGACGCCCGGCTTCGGCAACCACCGCAGCGCGCCGACCGCCGAGCATCCGCGAGGTTTGCCGCTCGGGGACCGGGCGCTCAACGCACGCCTGCTCGGCCTATTGCGCCTGCCCGAGGCGACGTACCTCCGTCACTTCGAGCAGGACGGCCTACTGAACCTGCTCAAGGGCTCGCTGGGCTGGCTGGAGGAGCACTTCGGCCTCGCGGGCATCGCCGTCAGTCCGGGCTATGCCGCCGAGCTGCGCCAGAGCCGCGAGGAGATCCTGGCCCAGCTCGCACGCGAGCAGCCCGACGCCGTGGTCGATCCGCAGGGCCTCTTCGTGCCGAGCCACGGCATTGCCTTCGGCAAGGTCATCGGCATCACCAACGGCCTGGGTCGCGGCGCGCACGCGTCGGTGCACCGCGAGCTGCGGCGCGCGACCGACGCTGGCAAGCTCGCCGACCTCCAGCATCCCGAGGTGCGGCAGGCCTTCCTCGAGCGGGACCTGCGCTTCGGCGCGGACCTCAAGAGCCCCGCGGGTCGCCAGCAGACCCTGGCCACGCGGCGCGAGCTGAAGCGACTGCTCCAGCTCGAGGCCTTCGGTGCGGCCGCGCCCGAGCGGCCCTTGCTGGTCGTCGTCGGGCGTCTGGTCGAGCAGAAGAACCTGGGCGTGCTGCTCGACAACCTGCCCTACCTCGTCGAGCACCATCGCGCGCAGCTTGTCGTGCTCGGCACTGCGGGGGACGCCGCGGGCCAGGCGGATCTGCGCCAGCTCGAGGCGCTGGCGGCGCGCTATTCCGACGCCATCAGGGTCTACCCGCGCTTCATCACCGGCGCCCTGAACGTGCTCTCGCGCGCCGGCGCCGATTTCACGGTGATGCCCAGTCGCTTCGAGCCCTGCGGACTGACCGACATCGAGGCCGCCTGGCTGGGGGCCGTCCCGATCGCGCGCCGCACCGGTGGGCTTGGCAAGGTCGAGAGCGGCATCTATTACCCCTTCACCAACGTGGCGGACCACGCCGGTCACGTGCGGGCGTTACGCGGCGCCCTCGACGAGGCGCTGGGCGAGTACCGCGAGCGGCCCGAGGCCTTTCAGCGCCGGCAACTCCAAGGTCTCGCGGAGAGCTTCTCCTGGCCCGATGCCTTCGCCGCGTACTTCCAGGCCTACCGCGCCGCGGCGCAGCATCAGCTCAACGCGGCGCTGGTCGAGGAGGTGCAGAGCAGGCGCTTGACCCTGGCCGAAGCCAAGCGGTTCGCGGTGCCTGAGTTGGCCCCGCTGCTGGTGGCCGCGCAGCGCTAGGCCCAAAAAAAGCGCGTCCCGCGCTCGTTTTGGGCCCAGATATGACTCAGGGGGCTTTCGCAAAGCCCCCTCGTCGCGGGGAGTGAATCCCCGCGACTTCACCCCACAACGCTCGCCTGTCGGCTCGTCTAGCCCGAAAACAAACGGCTCGCGCCAAAGCGCGCTTGTTTTCGGGCTAGCGATCACCGAGCGCTGAGGACGCCGCGGGTGGGGTTCCGTCGCGCTGGCGGCGTTCGAGTTGCTCCCGGTGCTCGCGCGCGCGTGTAGCTGACGATCTGCCGCAGCAGCGCGTTGTAGCGCGAGTAGGCATCGGTCGGGTGTGTGCGCCGCAGCAGGCGGTAGAGGCGTAGCTCTGGGCAGGGGTCGAGCGGGCCAGGGAGCGCGGGCACCGGCGTGCCGAGGTCCTCGAGCCGCGCTCGCGCCACAGCGACGAGCAGCGCGGCGGCGGTCTCCCGGCCCCGCCGCAGGTCGGCCAGACCGCGCGCGACCAGGTCCGCGCTGGGCAAGCTGTCCACCGGGCTAGCCACGCGCCTCGGCCTCGCCCGCCAGAAAGCGCTCCACCTTCGGGCGGGGCCGCCGCGGGGCGGGGGGGGGGGGGGAGGGGGCGGGGCGCGCGGCGGGGGGCGGCCGGGGCGGGCGGGCGGGGGGCCCCCGGCGGCGCGGGGGGGGCGGGGGGCGGGGGGCGGGGGCGGGGGGGGGGCGGCGCCGCGGGCGGGGCCGGGGGGGGGGGGGGGGGGGGGGGGGCGGGGGCCCGGGGCGGCGGCGGGGGCGGGGGGGGGGGCGCCCCGCGGGGGCCGGGGGGCCCGGAATGAAGTCCGCTGGCGAGGCCAGCTCGATGTTGATGCTGAGCTCGTCTTTGATCTGGGCAATCGCCTCGAACACACCGGCCGGCTCCGGGTCGAGCAGCAGGTCGGCGTCGACCGTCGCGCTCCGCCACCCGAACAGCACCGCACTCACGCCGCCCGTGAAGTAGACAGCCCCCGGACCCGAGGCTCTCCGTCCGAGGGCCGCCATCAGGCGCTCGACCTTGGGCGCGTCCGTTTCGTCGCGACTCACGCCGCCGAGTCTAACCGAGTGCAAGCAGAAAATCCGAGCCCCTGCCACCCCGGCGCTCGGATCAACGAGCGATGAGGTCGTGGGCGTGTCAGCTCGGCACGGCCAGCTCGTCGAGCAGCGAGCGCAGGAACGCGCCGAAGGCCGCAAGATCCCCGTCGACGCGCCGGTGGAGCCCTGCGAAGGGATCGAGGGCCCGCCGCAGCTTGTCCTGCCGCAGCTCGAGCGCGTAGGCGTGGCGGAAGAAGTGGCGAAAGCGCCGCAGCTCGTCGAGGTCCTCGCGTTGGGCGCCGGCGAGGATCGCCGGCCGAAGCGAGGGCAGTGCCCGCTGCGCGTGACGCAGCAGCTCGGTGTGGGCCGCCGGCCCGGTCGGGGCGGCGCCCTCGAGCGCGACCATGATGCGCTCGAGCAGCGACTCAATCGTCGTGTAATAGGAGTGAAGATCGATGGCGACAATCGCCAACGTGCCGCGATCGGCCGTGGCGCCTGGTCCGGGGTCGAGGCGCACGATCTCGTCCGCGAGCAGGCCCAGCCGCCGGCGCGCGTCCGCGAGCTCAGCCAGCAAGGCGAGCAGCTCGGCGCGTGCCAGCTCGACCGGGCTCATGACGACTGGGCTCATCACACAGGCTCCCCGCTGGCGAGAATCCGCCGGCGAAGCCCGGCCTCGGCCTCCTCCAGCGCGACCAGGTCGACGGGCTCGCCGATCAGCGCGCTCAGGCGATCCTGCGCCTCGGCGACCCGCGCGCCGGCGATCCCCTCGCAGGCCAGGTCGAGATCCGAGGCCTCGTGAAACCAGCTGCGCAGCAGCGAGCCGAAGAGCAGCACCCGGGTGGCGCCGAACTCCTCGCGGAGGAGCTGCGCGGCGGCAGCCGCGCCCTGACGCAGGCGGGTGCGTCGCAGCTCCCGTTCGCGCAGGCGCCGCTCGGCGCGCTGGAGCTGGTAGGCCGCTTCGGCGGAGAGCTGCGCCATCAGGCGCATCCTAGCCGCATCCGCGTGCCCCTCCAAGCCAAGGCCTGCATGACACCGGGCGGGCCGACGACCTCCGCCCTCGAGGCGCACGGGCCGCGCGTCCGGGAAGGGCTCGAGCAGCAGCCGCGCCCGCCACTTGTTTGCAGCCCGAGATCGGGCGCCGACCGCGTTCCCGCCGAGCCCCTCGCGACGCGCTCCGTCGCCTCATTCCCGGCCGTCACGGTCGTCGCTCTCGCCAGCGTCCAGCAGCTAAGCGAAAGGCTCCGCGCCGGCCGAAGCGGAGAAGTCCTTAACAACGCACATGAATGTCCTTGCGAGGGGAAAATGCGAACCGTGGAGAATCACACGTTGACATTTTAGTGTAGCGCGAATAACCTAAAACGCACGACCAAATAAACCGCGCCCGTCACCACCGGAGGTCATCATGAGGCAGCGCACGCACGGTAGCTGGTTCGCGTCGCCGGGGCGGGTGCTGGCCGCCTGGGCCGGCCTAGCGCTGTTGGCGACGGGGTGCGAGGCGCCGCTGAGCGATGACAGCGCGCTGACGCCGCCGGTGGCGAGCCGCGGCCAGGCGGCAATGAACGCAATGAACGCGATGAACGCGATGAACGCGATGAACGCGATGAACGCGATGAACGCGATGAACGCGATGAACGCGATGAACGCGATGAACGCGATGAACGCGATGAACGCGATGAACGCGATGAACGCGATGAACGCGATGAACGCGATGAACGCGATGAACGCGATGAACGCGATGAACGCGATGAACGCGATGAACGCGATGAACGCGATGAACAGCGTCAACGTCGGCGCAGCCTTCGCGCAGACGACGGTGATCGAGGATCTCTCGGCCTACACCTTCCAACACGTCGACAACCTCTGCCCGCCGACGCGGCTGCCCTACACGCTGCCGAACGGCACGGCGGTCGACCTGGTGCTCCCGAAGCTCTTGACCATCAAGGACAAGCTCGAGGTGGTCAAGGACGTCACCAACGCCGAGGTCACGGTGACGATCACCGAGGGGGCGACGCCGGTGGTCTACCGCGTGCTCTCGGCGCCCGCGCTGGCTTGCGCCGACCGCTCCTATCGCCCCTTCTTCCTCAGCCCGACGCCGGTGGGCACCACCGTGCTGAAGAGCTACGAGGTGGCAGCCGGCCAGGGCGGCATCGCCTACATGTGCATCAAGCTCAAGGACCCCGCCGATGGCGTGGCGAAGTACTTCTGCGGTAAGGGCATGATGGGAGAGGGCGTAACTGGCTACGCGCTGAAGAGCGGGACGCAATCGCCGCGGCCCTTTTACATCTCGAGCCTGACCTGGGGCGCCAACACTTGGACGCACCACTTCGAGTTCGCCAACGGGCTGGGATCGATCGCCTCGCGAATCCCGGCGGGCAGCCAGACCGGCTATGCGCTGGACGAGGCCTGGAACCTCAACCCGCGCGACAAGCACTCGGACGGCGTCACGCTCAAGCAGGCGGCCTATCTGGGCGCGCTGGCGCTCAAGACCTCGACCAACCGCAACGGCGTCTATGTCAGCCCCTACCGCAACGCCAACGTCACCGGCGGCAAGACCTTCGTTGCCAGTGAGCTGAACCAGTGCGAGCCGGGGTACAAGACCTATCCCGACGTGGCCACCGACGGCCAGCTGGAGCAGACGATCCTGCCCAAGCTGTGGGTCAACGCCTGGTACGCCAACCCCGTCAACGGCTGCACCTGGGCGGCCGACTGGGGCCTGCCAACGGCGGCAGAGACCACGGTCAGTGGTTGCACGACCTTCGACATCAAGAGCGCAAACCCCTTCACGATGGGCCTCAACCTCCACGACACCGCCCAGCGCCGCTGTCCCACCTGGCAAGCCTGCGACGTGGGCAGCACCTGCTGCGTGGCGAGCTTGGGCGTCGGTCTGAGCAACAACTGCGTGGTCAAGACGGAGGACGCGAGTGTGTGGTGCTGGGGCGAGAACTGGGACGGTGCGCTGGGCAGCCCAGGTGGAGACTCACTCACGCCGCGCCGTGTGGTGGATTCGGCCGGCCTGCCGCTGACCAACGTCGTCGCGGTCGCCGGCAGCAGGAGCTTCTTCGAAGAGCACTACTGCGCGCGCCGTCGCGACGGCAGCGTCTGGTGTTGGGGATCGGCAGCCAGCGGCGTGTCGAGTTACGCGCAGCCCGTGGCGGGGCTGACCGGGGTCGAGAAGGTGAGCACGGGTGACAAACACGACTGCGCGCTCAAGACGGACGGCTCGCTGTGGTGCTGGGGTAGCAACTGGTACGGCCAGCTCGGCAACAACACCGAGACGGACTCGCTCGTGCCGGTCCGCGTGTCTGGGCTCGGCACGGCGGTCGACGTGAGCGCCGGCGGGTTCCATACCTGCGCCCGCAAGAGCGATGGCACGCTCTGGTGCTGGGGCTACGGCGCGGCCGGTCGGCTGGGCCGCAACTCCACGACCAAGTCGAAGGTGCCCGTCCAGGTCAGCGTGCTGGGCACGACGGTGCGTTCCGTGGAAGCCGGCGACGCGCATACCTGTGCTGTGACCGCTGACGGCACGCTCTATTGCTGGGGCAACAACGGCTCCGGCCGCCTCGGTGACGGCACGACCACCAACCGGTTGGTTCCGACGGCCGTGGCAGGGATGAGCCTGAGCGTCGCACGCGTGGGCTTGGGCAGCGCGACGACCTGCGCGGTCAAGCGCGATCGTACGGTCTGGTGCTGGGGCAAGAACGATCTCGGGCAGGTGGGCTCTGGTTCGACGGTTGACCCGATCGTGTCGCCGGCGCAGGTTGCAGGCCTGGGTGCCGACGGGGCTGACTTGGTCGGTGGGCTGTCTCATACCTGCGCGCGCAAGCGAAGTGACGGCTCGGTTTGGTGCTGGGGCGACGATAGCTGGGGTGGGTTGCTCGGGACTGGCGGCACCTGGGCCAGCTCGAACGTGCCGCTCAAGGCCTCTGTGGTGACCTGCCCATAGCCTCTCCAGCGCGCCTGCCCCGCCGCCGGCGCGCCCTTTCCCCTCCCCTTGGCGCCTGACGCTATACTCACCGCGCGTCGGTGGGCCGCGTCGGTCCCGGGGCAGCGCGCAATGACGGATCTCCCGACGACCTCCGCCCTCGAGGCGCTCGAGCCGCGCTTGCGGGAGCTGCTCGAGCGGCTGCCGCGCGCGCCGGGCGTCTACCTGCTCAAGAACCGGCAGGGGCGCGTGATCTACGTCGGCAAGGCCAAGAGCCTGTATGCGCGCGTGCGTTCGTACTTCACGCGCTCGGGCGACACCCGCGCCTTCGTGGGGCTGCTCTCGCGGCTGCTCGGCGACGTCGAGACGGTGGTCACGCACAACGAGAAGGAAGCGCTGCTGCTCGAGAACACGCTGATCAAGGAGCATCAGCCGCGCTTCAACGTGCTCTTGCGCGACGACAAGAGCTTCCTCGTGCTGCGCCTCGACGCGCGCCAGGACTTTCCACGCCTGGAGGTGCGACGCCGCATCGTCGCCGATGGGGCGCGCTACTTCGGTCCCTATCACTCCGCCTCGGCCTGCCGGCAGACGCTGCGCGTCGTCAACCGCTACTTCCAGCTCCGTACCTGCAGCGACGAGACCATGGCCAACCGCGCCCGCCCCTGCCTGCAGCACCAGATCGGGCGCTGCCCGGCGCCCTGCGTGCTGCCGGTCGAGCGCGCGCAGTATCGCGAGCAGGTCGAGGAGGTGACGCTCTTTCTGCGCGGTCGCGAGCAGGAGCTGATCGCGGGCCTCGAGCGGCGCATGCAGGCGGCAGCGGAGCGGCTCGACTTCGAGCAGGCGGCGCGGCTGCGCGACCAGCTCGGGGCCGTGCGCGACACGCTGCAGCGGCAGGAGGTGGTGGCGCAGGACCTGCTCGATCGCGATGTCTTCGCGCTGTACCGCGAGGGCGACGCGGTGGACGTGGTGGTGCTCAACGTGCGGGCGGGGCGGCTGGTGGGGCGCCGACCGCTCTCGTTCTCCAACCACGAGCTGCCCGACGAGGAGCTGCTGAGCGCGTTGATCAACCGCTACTACGACGCCGGCGAGACCGTGCCGCACGAGGTGCTGCTGCCGCTCGAGCCCGAGGACCGTGAAGCCCAGCAGCAGTGGCTCGCGGAGCTCGCGGGGCGCAAGGTCGAGCTGCGGGTGCCGCGGCGCGGCTTTCGGCGCGCGCTGCTCGAGTTGGCGCAGCGCAACGCGCAGAGCCACTTCGCGACGCGGCGCGCGCGCGCGGCCGACGTCGCGGAGGCGCTGGCCAAGCTGCAGCAGCGACTGCGCCTGGAGCGCCCACCGCGCCACATCGAGTGCTACGACGTGTCGAACCTGATGGGGCAGCACGTGGTGGCCTCGCTGGTGGTGATGCACGACGGCCAGCCCACGCCGGCGCGCTATCGGCACTTCAAGGTGGCGGCGCGCGGGGGCGACGACTTCGCTGGCATCTACGAGGTGCTGGCGCGGCGCCTGCGGCGGGCCCGGGACGGCGACGCCGGCTGGGAGCTGCCCGACCTGATGGTGATCGATGGCGGCAAGGGGCAGCTCGCGGTGGCGCTGGCGGCGCTGCGCGACGCGGCGCTGCCGCCCGAGCTGGGTGCGCCGGCGCTGGTGGCGCTGGCCAAGGCGCGTGCGGACGCCGACGCCAGCGGCAACGAGCGCCCCGACCGCGTGGTCCTGCCGGGCGTCAAGGAGCCGCTTCGCCTGCGGGCCAACACCGCCGAGCTCTTCCTGCTCTCACGCTTGCGCGACGAGGCCCACCGCTTCGCGATCGGGCACCACCGCCGCCTGCGGGCCCGGCAGGCTCTGCGCTCGGGGCTCGACGACATTCCGGGCATTGGACCGCGGCGGCGGCGCGAGCTGCTGCGGGCGCTGGGCAGCCTGCAAGCGATGCGTGACGCCTCGGTGGCGCAGCTCGCCGCCGTGCGTGGTATGACGCAACGCGCGGCCGAGAACGTCGTACGGTATCTCGCGCGCGCGGGCAGCGAGGGGGCCGAGGTGGGGGAATCGCCTCGGGCGACGGCCGGGCCGGACGCGGCCGAGCGAGGGTGATGGAACAGGCGATTGCACAGGCGGCTGCCGCGCTGGCTCAGGCCGATGCGCTCTGGATCGGCGCTGGCGCCGGGATGGGCGTCGACTCCGGCCTGCCCGACTTCCGCGGCAACGAGGGCTTCTGGCGCGCGTATCCTCCCTTCGCGCGGCGCGGGCTGTCCTTCGTGCAGGTGGCGAATCCACGCTGGTTCGATGTCGACCCCGAGCTGGCGTGGGGCTTCTACGGCCACCGGCTGGCGCTCTATCGCCAGGCCACGCCCCATCAGGGCTTCGCCTTGCTCTCGCGCTGGGCGGCGCGCCTGCGGCACGGCGCCTTCGTCTTCACCTCCAACATCGATGGCCACTTCCAGCGCGCGGGCTTCGCCGCCGACCGTCTCGTCGAGTGCCACGGCTCGCTCGGCTGGCTCCAGTGCGCCCGTGCGTGCAGCCCGGCGCTGTGGCCCACCGGCGCGCTGGAGCTCGACGTCGATGGCGTGACCTTTCGCGCGCGTCCGCCGCTGCCCGCATGTCCGCGCTGCGGCGGCATGGCTCGCCCGAATGTGCTGATGTTCGGCGACGAGCGCTGGATCAGCGTGCGCTCCGAGCAGCAAGAGGCGGCGCAGCTGGAGTGGCTGGGGCGGCTGCGCGGCGCGCGGCTGGTGTTGATCGAGTGCGGCGCGGGCACGGCGGTGCCGGTGGTGCGCTGGACCGCGGAGGGCCTGGCGCGGCGCTGGGGTGGCCGGCTGATCCGCATCAACCCGCGCGAGGCGTCCGGGCCCGCCGACGCGATCACGCTCGAGTGCGGCGCGCTCGAGGGGCTGCACGCGCTGGCCGAGGCCCTCGGCGAGGCTGGGCTCCCGCGGCACGGTGGCGAGGAGACGGGGGCGACGCGCGCACGGGCTGAAGAGGCGTCCGCGCAGCGGCTGCGCGGCCCGACGGCTCTGTTCTCGCTGTGCTCCGAGGCTCAGTTACCAGCCGCCTCGCGGCGCTCGCGGCGCAGAGCCTGGCGCAGGGCGAGCGCTGCCAGCTCGGCGAAGAGCGTGAGGTAGGCGGCCCGCTCGCCATCAGGCGCCGCTGGCGGTGTCACGATGCAGGCCGCGCCGAGCGGCTCGCGTGGGGCCCACAGGGGTAATAGGGCGCGCTGGTCGGGCTGGCCGTCGGCGCGCTGGCCGAGCGTCGGGTCGCTTAGCGAGTCGTCGATCAGCACGAGCTGTCGCGCTTGCAGCCCGCGCTGGAGCAGGCGCCGCAGCAGGTCGGGATCCCAGTGCTCGCCGCCGCGCGAGACCACCAGCTTCCAGTCGCGCGTGGGCAGCTGATAGCCGATGAAGGCCTGGGTGAAAGCCGTGCTCTGCTCGAGCGCGCGAATCAGCAGCGCGTCGAGCTCGGCCAACGAGGTCTGCAGCAGGCAGCCGCGCGCGATCTGGTAGAGCAGGCCGAGCTGCCGCCGGTCGCGCTCGATGCCTGAGAGCCCTGCCGCGAGCGGGTCAATCGGTTGCGCGGGATCGGTGGCCAGCGCTCCTACGAGCGATCCGGCCTGCGCGACGGTCAGGGGCCGGGTTTGTCGGGCGGGCTTGGCGGGGGCTGGTGGTGTGACCGGCGGAGGCGTCGCCTCGAGCGATCGGATGGCGGCGGGGTGCGCGGGCGCCGCCGCCGCGGGCGGCGGGCTCGGTGACGCATGCTCGGCCGTGGGTACGCGCCGTGCCGCGGGATCGATCGGGCTCGTCGGGGAGGCGCGACGCTCCGCTGCGGGCGGCGGCAGCTCGCTGGGCCGGGCGGCCTGCGCAGCAGCATGGGCCTGCTCTACGGCAGCGGCCGGCAGGGAAGCGCAGCGTCTCGGGCTGTAGCTCGACGAGCACGCGGAGGGTGAACTTGTCGGAGAAGGCGACGAGGTCGCCGGCCACGAGCACCCGTTCCTGCACCCGCTCGCCGTTGACATAGGTGCCGTTGGCGCTGCCCAGGTCACGCAGGACCACCTGCGCCGGGCCGACCTCGAGTTCGGCATGCCAGCGGGAGACCTGGGGGCTGACCAGGACGATGTGATTGCCCGCGCGCTGGCGCCCGACGCGGTTGACGCCGGCCTGCAGCTCGATGCTGAGGTCGGTGCCGAGCGTGGTGGACACGAGTCGCACGAGGCGCCGGGTGGGCGCGTCGCCGCTGGCTGCCCGCGCCGCCTCGCCGTGATCCCTCGGCGCGTCGCCGCGGCTCACGGCGTCGGCCTCGTCGGGGAGATTGGTATTCGGGTCGCTGCCGACTGCAGTGAGCTGGTCGGGCTCGTAGCTCCCGCCGAGGCCGTCTCGAGTCGTGCTCATGGGTGTATCCCGCGCGAAGTGCGAGGGCGCACTCTAGCACGCAGTCCCCTGCGCCGGGGAAGGCCGCCGTGGGCCTCTCTGGGCCGCAGGCTCATGGCTCGCCTCGGTCTGCGCCGCTGCCCGTGACCGTGTCTGGGTCCGTCTCCGTGCCCGCACCCGTGCCGGCTTGCGCCAGGCGCAGCGCGAGCTGGTAGACCTCGCGCTTCGACTGACCTTGCGCCGCTAGCGTGCGCGCGATCTGGCGCGGCGAGGCGCCGCGCTCGAGCTCGCCGGCGACTCGCTCCGCCAAGGTGGGCGCGGGGGCCGCCGCTGCCGCGCCCGCCGCGTTCACTGCGGCGTCGTCGTGACCGGTCAGCGTGGGCTCGGCTCCCGCGATCACGAGCGTCACCTCGCCGCGCTCGGAGACCTCCGCCAGCGTCTCCAGCAGCTCGGACGCGCTGCCCCGCAGCACCTGCTGGTGGCGCTTGGTCATCTCGCGCAGCAGGGCGACCGTGCGCGTGCCGAGCAGCGGCGCTAGCTCGGTCAGCGTGGCCGCGGTGCGGCGGCGGGCCTCGAAGAGCACGGTCGTGTCCCCACTGGCCGCGATGGTCTGCAGCGCGGCGCGCCGTCCGGGGCCTTTGCGCGGCAGAAAGCCGACGAAGCGGAAGCGCGCCGGCGGCAGACCGGAGAGCAGCAGCGCGGTCGTGACGGCCGAGGCGCCCGGGATCACGTCGCAGGGCAGGCCCTGATCGAGACACGCGCGGCGCAGCAGCCAGCCTGGGTCGGAGATGCCGGGCATGCCCGCCTCGGAGATCACGGCCACGCTCTGACCGGCGCGCAGCCGCTCGATCAGCCCCGGCACGCGCGCGGCCTCGTTGCCCTCGAAGAGGCTGAGCGTCGGACGACCGCCGATACCGAGGTGGGCGAGCAGCGCCTGCGCCTTGCGCGTATCCTCGGCGGCGATCACGTCGACCTCGCGCAGCACGCGCACGGCCCGCAGCGTGATGTCCTCCAGGTTGCCGATCGGTGTCGCGACGAGGTAAAGCCAGCCCGGCTGCACGGTGAAGCCACGCGCGGCCCCCTCCGCGGGGGGGATGGCCTCCGCGGGCGGGTTCATCGCGGGCCGTCGTCGCGGCCCAGCGCCACGTCGACCGCGTCGCCGAGCTCGGCGCGCAGATAATCGCGCAAGCGGTCCATCACCCGGCGTTCGATCTGGCGCGCCCGCTCGCGCGTGATCCCGTAGCGATCGCCGATCTCCTGCAGGGTCAGTGGCTCCTCTGCGATGGTGCGTAGCTCGAAGATCTCGCGCTCGCGGCCGCGCAGCGTCTGGCCGAAGGTGCCGACCTTGTCCCGCAGCAGCCCGCTCAGCTCGCGCTGCTCGACCTGCTGCTCCGGGCCCGCGGTGGTGGCCGCGACGAAATCGAGCCGGCTGGTCCCTTGATCGTCGCCGCCGAGCGGTGCGTCGAGCGAAACGTCGCCGCCGGCGAGCCGCTTCTGCATCATCTGCACTTCTTGTTCTGTCACGCTCAGGCGCTCGGCCAATAACTTCGGTCCGGGCTCGTCGATCCCCATGCGCTGCAGCGCCTCGACCTCGCGGCGCAGATTGTAGAACAGCGTGCGTTGACCCTGCGTGGTGCCGATCTTGACCAGGCGCCAGTTGGCCAGCACGAACTTGAGGATATAGGCGCGAATCCACCAGGCGGCGTAGGAGGAGAGCTTGACGCCGCGATAGGGGTCGAACTTCTTGACCGCGTGCATCAGGCCGACGTTGCCCTCCTGCACCAGGTCGAGCAGGTTGCGATAGGCCTTGCGATACGAGTGGGCGATCTTGACCACCAGCCGCAGGTTGGCGGTGACGAGCTGTCGCGCCGCCTCGGCGTCGCCTTGCTCGAAGAAGCGCACCGCCAGGGCGTGCTCCTCCTCGGCGCTGAGCAAGGGGTAGCGCCGCGTCTCGTTGATGTAGGCCTGGAGCGGGTCGCGCACCGCCAGGCTGCGTGAGGCCGGCGCCAGCGTCGCCAGCTCCTCGACCCGCTCCTCGTGCTCCGTGCCGCTGGTCTCGGCCACGAGCTCCAGCACCTCGGCGGGCGCAGCGCCTTCGTCGTGGCCGGGTGCGTCGGGCTCGTCGGCGAGCTGCTCCGGCGTCGGCTCGACCTGGTCGAGCTCGGTGTCCTCCTCGTGGTCGCCCTCGTGGTCGCCGGGCAGGCGGCCAACCGCGGACGCAGGGCCCTCGCTGGCTACCGCGGCGCGCGGCGCGCTGGGCGCTCGGGGGCTGCGCCGCCCGCTCGCCGGTCGCCGCGACTTGTCGGGGGGACGCTCAGCCATGCGATCGTTTGTCACGCCCCGCGCCGGGCCGTCAACCGCCCCCGGTGCGCCTGTCAGCGGTGCGCCTCGTCTGCCACTTTGGACGCGCCCACCAACCGCGCCTATACTCCCCGCGTTGCTGACTGATCGCGGCGCGTGCGCGCCGCGGTGGTTGAAGGTCCGATGGACGCCTTGTTCGGCGCCGCCGCTGCGCCGTCACGCCCGGAGAAATGGATGACGCGTCACCTCAAGCCGATCGCTGTCGGCGTGGCTCTCGTTTGCGCCCTCGTGCTGACCGTGACCCGTCCGCAGGGTCCTGGGCGTCTTGGCTTCGATCGGCCGCACGCGGCGCTGGCGGGGGCGAGCCGCGCGGGCGGCACGGATCTGGGCGCGCTCAAGGTCTTCGAGCGGGTGCTGTTGCGTGTCACGGACGACTACGTCGAGCCCGAGCGCATCCGCCCGCGCGAGATGCTGCTGGCGGCCCTGCACGGCGTCGAGCGTGACGTGGCCGAGGTGCTGGTGCGGGAGTCGAGCGACAAGGGGCGGCTCGCCGTGCGGGTGCAGGACGTGGAGCGCAGCTTCGACATCCGCCAGGTCGATAGCCCGTGGAATCTGAGCGCCGTGATGCGCACGATCCTGCGCTTCATTCAGCCCCACCTGCAGCCGACCACCGAGCTCGGGGACGTCGAGTACGCCGCGATCAACGGCATGCTCAGCACCCTCGACCCGCACAGCGTGCTGCTCGAGCCCGATGTCTATAACGAGATGCGCCTCTCGACGCGTGGGGAGTTCGGCGGCCTGGGCATCGTGATCAGCATGATCCAGGGTGCGCTGACCGTGATCAAGCCGATGCCGGGCACGCCGGCCGAGGCGGTGGGTCTCAAGCCCTGCGACCAGATCCTCAAGATCGGGCAGGAGTCGACGGTCAACATGACGCTGACGCAGGCGGTGCAGCGCCTGCGTGGTGCCCCGGGGACGTCGGTGGTGATTACGATCCAGCGGCAGGGCTCGCCGCGGCCGGCCCGCAAGACCCTGCGTCGCGACGTGATCAAGGTCGACAGCGTGATCTCGCGCATGCTCCCCGGCAACGTCGGCCACGTCGTCCTCAACAGCTTCCAGGGCAACTCCGAGGACGATCTGCGCCAGCACCTGCGTCGCCTCAAGCAGCAGGGCATGAAGGCGCTGGTGCTCGACCTGCGTGACAATCCGGGCGGGCTGCTCGACCAGGCCGTCAAGATCGCCGACCTGTTCATCGAATCGGGCACGCTGGTCACGACCGTCAGCCACGCGGGTCGGCACCGCGAGGAGAAGCGCGCGCAGCGCGATCAGACGGAGGAGCGCTACCCCATCGCCGTGTTGGTCAACAACGGCAGCGCCTCGGCCTCCGAGATCGTCGCCGGGGCGCTCAAACACCTCGACCGCGCGGTCGTGATCGGTCGGCGCACCTTCGGCAAGGGCTCGGTCCAGGTGCTCTACGACAACGACGACGGCTCGGCGCTCAAGCTGACGATTGCGCAGTACCTGACACCGGGGGACATCTCGATTCAGTCGGTCGGCATCACGCCGGATGTGGCGACGATGCCGGTGGTCGTGCGCGACGACCTGATTCGGCTGCGACGCCGCGACGCGTCGCCGCGAGAGGATGGCCTCTCGCAGCATCTGACGCACTCCAGCGCGCGGCGCGAGGAGGCGGCCTTCAACCTGCGCTTCCTGCGCGAATCGCCCGACGAGGGCCATCCCGCGGGCGGCGGCGTCGCGCCCCCGGCGGCCGATGGCGCGGGCAAGAACGTCTGCCTGTTTCCCCAGCGCGAGTGTCGCGCCGAGGCCGAGGACAAGTTCGTCGAGGACTTCCAGATCGCGCTGGCGCGCCAGCTGCTATCGCAGGCCCCGGGCTGGCGCCGCTCGCAGGTGCTCGGGGCTGCGGGTCCCTTATTCGCCAAGGTTCAGGCCGACGAGGACCAGCGCATCGGCGCGGCGCTGACGCGACTCGGCGTCGATTGGAGCTTGCCGGGGTCGGCCGATGGCGGTGCGGGGCCGGTGTCGGGTGCGGCTCCCCGGCTCGCGGTGCAGGTCCAGACGACGCCGGCCGGCGAGGCGATCGAGGCCTGCACGCGGGCCAAGATCAAGGTCACCGTGCGCAACGAGGGTCGCGCGCCGGCCTATCGGCTCGCCGCCCATACCGAGTCCTCGGACTTCGCGTTCCGTGAGCGCGAGCTGGTCTTCGGTCGGCTCGATCCCGGACAGACCCGCAGCTGGGTGCTGCCGATCGAGGTCCCCGACCTGCCGACGCGCCTCGACGAGGTGACGTTGCGCTTCGCCGATGCCGGCAACACCAGCTATCCACCGCACAGCTTCCAGCTGGCCCTGCGCGGCGCCAAGCGGCCGGTCTTCGCCTACGCCTATCAGCTGATCGACGATCTCGAGGGCGGCAACCGCGACGGCCGGGCCCAGCGGGGCGAGCGGGTGCGGCTCTTCGTCAAGGTGCGGAACACGGGCGCCGGGGCGGCGCTGCGCGCCGTGACCACGCTGCAGAACCTCTCGGGCGTCGGGATCTTCATCCGCAAGGGCCGCTTCCTGCTCGACCGCATGGAACCGGGGCAGGCGTCGACGGCGTCCTTCACGCTCGAGGTCGAGCCCGGCTTCCGCGAGGACGGCTTCAAGCTCGACCTGGCGGTCTTCGACGAGGGTCTGCAGGAGGCCGTCTCGGAGAAGCTGCAGTTCGCGATTGCGCCCGCCAGCGCGGCCGAGCAGCCGGCGTCCGGCGCCGTGCGCGTGAGCGCGACGGGCGCGCCCGTGCGGGCCTGGGGTGCGAGCGACGCGCCCTTGGTGGGTCAGGCCAAGGGCGGCACGATCTTGCGCTTGCTCGGCCGCGACGCGCGCGGGGTCTGGGACCGCGTCGAGGTCGGCCCCGAGCGCAGCGCCTTCATTGCGGCGAAGGACACCGCCGTCGACCCGGGTCCCCCACGGGGGCAGTTCGATGGGCGCTGGCAGGTCACGCCGCCCCGGCTCGTGCTCGAGGTCCCGACCTTGGCGACCGACAAGAGCTCGCTGCGGATCGCGGGCGAGGCGCGGGACGAAACCCGTGTGGCGGATATCTACGTCTTCGTCCGCAACCGCGACGCCAAGATCGAGGCGCGCAAGGTCTACTACCAGTCGAATGCCCACGCGACCTCAAAGCAGCGCCTGCGCTTCGCCACCGAGGTGCCGCTGTGGCTGGGCGCCAACTACGTCACGGTCTTCGCCCGCGAGAACAACGACGTCCAGACCCAGCAGGTCGCCGTGATCATGCGACGTGAGGGCGGTCGCCAGGTCGCGGAGCGCGTCCAGCCCGAGGACGGGCAGGCCGGGCCTCAATGAGCGCCGGGCGCGACGTGGCACGGCCGTCCGGGCGCAGCGACGCGACCGTCGACGGCGCCGAGGCAGGAGGCCGGCGGGCGTGGCTGGCCTTCCTCGGGGCGCCACCCTTGCTGGTCGTTTCGCGGGCCGGGGCGGCCTGCCGCGCGCTGGAGGCGGGGGCCCGGCGCCGCGGTTTCGGGGCCCTGCTCGACACGGACAGCGCGCGCGCCGCTTACGCCATGGCGCTGAAGACGCGTCCCGCTGCCGTGCTCTCGGACACGCGCCTGAGCGACGGTGGCGACGAGCAGCTGCGCGTCGCGGTGCGCAGCGACTTCCTGCTGCGGGAGGTCCCGTTGATCGTCGTGCCGCTAGCCGACCTCGCCCGGCGCGAGGCGGATGCGGTGCGGCTGGGCGAGCCGCTCTTCGAGGCGCTCGACTCGGTCTTGTCGCCGCGCGGCGCGCTGCTAAACGAGCTGGCGCGGGGCACGCCCGAGGTGACGGGCTGGGTCGAGCCGATCGGCGTCGCCAACCTGCTGCGCGCGATCGGTGCCGGTGGCGGCGCGGGTACGCTGACGCTCGATCCCGAGCAGGGGCCCGCCGTCGCGGTAACGATCGCCGGCGGGCGCGGTCGCGCGCGTCGAGGACAGCGGTGTGCCGGCCGACGATCTGGAGCTGGCGCTGGTCGACCTCGTGGGTCGTCGCTGGCGCTCCTGCGTCTTCACGCGCGCGCCGGGCGTCAAGGCCGCGTTACCGCTGCGGCGTTCGGCGCGGGTCGAGGCGGCAATCGAGCAGGCGCAGCGCCAGAACAACGCGCTGGTCCATCGCATCTTCGAGCGCGGCCTCGGGCAGGAGGGCTTGGCGGTCGATGACCGGGCGCTGTTGGCCTGGGTCGCGAGGCAGGCGCCCGACGCGCGGGCGCTCGCCGAGCAGGTGGCTGACGGCGTCGCGCCCAGCACCCTCGACTACGGCAGTCAACCCGCGCTGCTGCGTACCTTGTTGCACGACCTGCGTCGGGAGGCCGTGCTGCGGGTTCGGTCCGCGGCGCTGGTGGCGGTCCGCGGCGGGGGGGGCGCGTCGGTCGCAGCGCCGGCGCCGGCGGTCGGGGTGCGGCCGCGCCCGCAGTCGCCGGCGCCGCGGTCGCGGGCCCGGCGCGCCCTGGTCGTGATGGCGGCGTTTTTTGGCACGCTGCTGCTGGGAGCGGCCGGATACTACCTGCTCAGGCGCTGAGGCCATCCCCTAGAGCACCGAACCAGGCGGCCGCTGATCCGCACGGTGGCCGCGATCCACACGGTGGCCGCGATCCACACGGTGGCCGCGATCCACACGGTGGCCGCGATCACGAGCCGGGGCCGGTGACCGGGCCGGGCGGCACGGGCGGCGACCGCCATGGGCGTGACCGATTCGGGACCGCGACCAGCGCGCGCTGAAGTGCCGCTCCCCGGGCCGCCGCGCGGTGCCGCAGGTGCTGGCGCAGTTGGCTGACCTCGTGCTCGAGCTCTTTGATGCGCGCGTCCTTGACCTGATTGGCGGCCACCCAGAGCCGACAGGTGGCCTCGAGCTCGCCGTAACGACTGACCCACTCGTTGATGCTCCGATTGTTGTTCATCGCCCACCCCTCCCACATGTTGTCGGGCGCCCCCGCGGTTGCCGCAGCGGCCGGCGCGAAAGGCCACGCCATGGGTCGATGCTACTAGATGTTGTGTCGTGGTCAAAAAAACTGCGCAAGATGTAGTGCTGCAGGACGAGAAACCGCCGTGGCGCAACCGACTTCGCCCCGCCCTCGCGCGCCGGGCCCTGATGCAGCGAATGCTGGGCCACCGAGCAGCCAGTAGTAGGATGCGCGCATGATCCGCTGTGAGCACTGCGAGGAGCTGCACGACGAGGCCCAGTCGATCTGTCCGGTCACCGGCAAGATCTTCCAGCCCGAGCGTCTGTTTCCTCCGGGCACGGTGCTCGAGGGCAAGTACCGCCTCGAGTGCGCGTTGGGCGCTGGCGGGATGGGGGCGGTGTTTCGCGCGGTCCACACCATGCTGAACAAGCCGGTGGCGATCAAGCTGACGCTGCCCGAGCTCGCTCAGCAGCGCGAGCTGATGACGCGGATGGTGCGCGAGGCGCGTGCGGCCAGCGCGACGGGGCACCGCAACATCGCTGCCGTCACCGACATGGGCTGGACCGAAACGGGTGGGCTGTACCTGGTGATGGAGTACCTGGATGGGCCCACCTTGCGCGAGCTGATCGCGCGCGAGGGTCGGCTGCCGTTACCGCGTGCGGCGGAGCTGGTCTGCCAGGTCTTGGCGGGGTTGGCGGCGGTCCATCAGCGCGGCATCGTGCATCGTGACCTCAAGCCCGACAACGTGATGGTGGTGGTCGACGAGCACGGCGGCGGGGAGCTGGCCAAGGTGCTCGATTTTGGCATCTCCAAGGTGCGCGACGACAGCACCGGGCTCGACCTGACGCGCAGCGGCATGATCATGGGCAGCCCGCGGTATATGGCGCCCGAGCAGGCGCAGGGCGCTCCCGACGTCGATCACCGCGCGGATCTCTACGCGGCGGGAGGCCTGCTCTATACCGCGCTGGTGGGTGAGCCGCCGATTGGGGGCGCCACGCTGCAGGCCCTGTTCGCGCAGCTGCTCCAGGGAGAAATCCGACCGCCGTCGCGGCTGGTGCCCGGCTTGCCCGCCGCGATCGACGCGGTGGTGTTGCGCGCGATGGCGCGCGACCCAGGGGATCGCTATGCCAGCGCTGCGGCCTTCCGCGACGCCCTGCAGCCCTTCACCCAGGCCGGCCTGGTCGGCGGAGCCGCGTTGGCACGGACCGCGGTCGAGCGGGCGCTCCCTCGAGATGGCGGGCCGAGCCGCGCAGCAGCACACCCTCGCCGTGCTCGACGGCGCCTCGGCCGACGCGCTGGTCGATCTCGACGAGGCGCAGGGGATCTGCGACGCGCCGCAAGCCGCGCCCTCCCCGCCCCGCGGTGCCGCGGTGCCGCAGCCCGTCGCGGCTCCGCCCTCGCCCCCCGCGGCGCCCGAGGCGGCCCGCGCCCTTGGAGCTCGCCCCGCGGGCCCGGAGGCGCCGCCCGCGGTGGGTCTGGGGCGGGCCCGTGGTGGCGGACGAGCCTCGGCCGGGTCGACCGAGGCGACGGGGCCGCTGGAACTCGACCTCGAGGCCGCGCAGGGCGTCGGCATCGGCAAGCTGCCACCGGCGCTCGCGCGCGTGGCGCCGGCCCGGGCGGGCGCTTCGTCCTCCCGGGGCGCCTCACCCACCGCGGGCAGGGGCGGGCTCCGGACGAGCCTCGGGTCGGGGTCGCGCCTCGTCGGCACGCTCGCCGTGCTGGCCGCGACGCTGGGCCTCGGCTGGTGGCTGTGGGCCGGTGACGACGCAAGCACCTCTGCGCCCGCGGTGCGACCCCGGGTGATGGTGCTGGTCGAGACGACCCCGCCGGGCGCGGAGGTCTACTTCGACGGCGTGTTGCAGGTGACGAAGCCGGTCGAGCTGCCGCAATCGGAGCTCGTCTACACGGTGCGCGTCGAGGCTGGCGGCTATTCACCCCGCGAGGTCGAGGTGCGCGCGAATCGCACGCAGACCGTGCGCGTGAGGCTGGAGCGGCTCGAGGCACGGCCCTCGACCCGCACGGCGCGTTGACAGCGGCCTCCGCCGCATGCTACGGGTGAAGCGCTATGTTCTTGAAAAAACTGGTAATCGCCGAAGACGAGGATGCCATCGCCCACCTCGTTGCCGCGACCCTGGGCGATGCCGGGTTCCTCTGCCTGCGCGCTCGGGACGGTGAGGCGGCGCTCGAGCTCGTGCGCACCGAGCTGCCGGACCTGTTGGTGCTCGACTGGATGCTGCCGAAGATGGAGGGCATCGAGGTCTGCCGCCGCGTCAAGCGCGACCTCGTGCTCTCGCGCGTGCCGATCCTGATGCTGACGTCGATGTCGGACGTCGAAAACCGCATCGAAGGGCTCGAGGCGGGGGCGGACGATTACCTCTCGAAGCCCTTCGACCTCCGCGAGCTCAACGTTCGCGTCAAGGCGTTGATTCGGCACAGTCGGCGCGAGCGCGGCCGCAATTCGACCACCGACCTGCCTGGACGCGAGGCGATCGAGGATCAGGTGGTGGAGCTGATCGAGCGCCAGCAGGCCTTCGGCTTGCTCTACGTCGATGTGGCCAACTTCGAGGCCTACGCCACTCGACACGGCTACCGCAGGGCCGAGGAGGTCGTGGCGCTGGTGGGTCGCCTGGTGGTCGAGCAGTGTCGAGCGCTGACCGTCGAGCAGCCCTTCGTCGGACATCTCGGTGGCGACGACTTCGTGATCGGCAGCCGTGACCAGGGCGTGCTGCGGCAGCTCGGCGAGGCGCTGCGTCTGGCCTTCGACGACGCCGTGGGCGCGGGGGAGGGTGGCGTCGGGATCGAGACGCCGCCCGTCAGTGACGGGGTACCGCCCGCGCCGTCCCGCCCCGTGCCCTCCCGTTTGGCGCTGCACGTGGTGCTCGTCGAGGCGCCTACCGGGCGCTTCGGC
This sequence comes from Pseudomonadota bacterium, assembly GCA_016702545.1. Lineage (GTDB taxonomy): Bacteria > Myxococcota_A > Polyangia > JADJTL01. Next base: position 91,553 of record JADJDT010000016.1, read on the forward strand.
TCGGTCGAGCAGCTGGCGCAAGAGCTGGTGCGAGCCAAGGCCGCCCCGGACGGCGCCGTACGCTGACCAAGCTCGGTGGCGCGCGGGCAGAGCAGCAGCGCGGCTGGTAGCGATCGGAATGCCGTCGCTGGGGGTGCTGTGAGGTACCGTTCCGGCGCGTGGGTGGGGGCGCGTAGGTTGACCCGGTCGTGCCGCTCTGACTACGATCCCCGCGCGATGTCCTGGCCGAGCTTCCACCCGGGCCCGATGGCCCTCCCCAGGCCGGTAAGCTGATGCGGCAGCCCGTTGTTTTCGGCGACTACCTGCTGCTGGAGCGTATCAGCGTCGGTGGGATGGCGGAGGTCTTCAAGGCCAAGACCTTCGGCGTCGAGGGCTTCGAAAAGATCGTCGCGATCAAGCGCATTCTGCCGTCGATGGCCGAGGATGCCGACTTCATCACGATGTTCATCGACGAGGCGCGCATCGCCGGGCAGCTCTCGCACGCGAACATCTGCCAGATCTACGAGCTGGGAAGGATCGAGGGCGCGCACTTCATCGCGATGGAGTACGTGTCGGGGAAGGACGCGCTGCAGCTCCAGAACCGGCTGCGGCGGGTCGGCAAGCGCATGCCCTTGCCGATGGCGGCGTTCATCGCGGCCTGCGTTTGCGACGGCCTCGACTACGCCCACAGCAAACTCGACGTCAACCGTCAACCGATGAACATCGTCCACCGCGACGTCAGCCCGCAGAACGTGCTGGTGTCCTACGCGGGCGAGGTGAAGGTGATCGACTTCGGCATCGCCAAGGCCGTGTCGCGCTCCGCCAAGACGCGCGCCGGCGTGCTGAAGGGCAAGTTCGGCTACATGTCGCCCGAGCAGCTGCGAGGGCATCCGGTCGACCACCGCTCCGATCTGTTTGCGATGGGCACCGTGCTCTGGGAGATGTGCACCGGCGAGCGGTTGTTCACGGGCTCGAGCGATCTGGCCGTGCTGGACAAGGTGCGCAACGCGATCGTCCCGCGTCCCTCGCAGCACAACCCGGAGGTGCCACCGGAGCTCGAAGCGATCGTGATGCGGGCGCTGCGCCGTGAACCGGCGGAGCGCTTCCAGGATGCCGGCGCGATGCAGCAGGCGCTGCGCGGTTATCTGGCGCAGCAGCCCACGGCCTGGACGGCCGAGACGCTGGCCGCCGCGACCCAGGCGATGTTCAAGGACGACATGGTGCGCGACCAGGCCGCGGCCGAGCGTTATCGCGAGCTCCGTCGCGAGGACCTGCCGCAGCTGGGGTCGACGCTGCCCCCGGAGCTCCCGGCGGGAAGTCTGTTGCGCACCGCGTCGGCCTCCGATCCCGGCAGCCGGCCGCCCTCGAGGCCGGCTTGGGCGCCGACCGCTCAGATGAACGCCCAGCTGGAGGCGTGGGGGGACGACGGCGCGACGGTGGTCAGCGACGCGCCCGACTTCCTGCTCGGGGACCAGAGCGTGACGCCTTCCACGCCGGCGCCGGTGTCCGCCGCAGCGGCCCCGGCCGACGAGGAGAGCGAGGCCTCGGTGACGCGGATCTTCGGCGACAAGGTCGTCGGTCAGGACGCCCTGACGGGCGAGCCGACCTACGTCTTCAGCGCCGACAACGGGCGCCTCCAGCACTTGGGCCTCGTCGCCAAGACCGCCGCGCCGGGCGTGCGGACGCCGCGCGAGGCGGCCGATGGGGCCTCGCTCGCCGCGGAGGACGCCGGCTGGCAGGCGGGTCCGACCGTGATCTTCGACGGCGGCGCGGAGGCGGAGAGTGGACGCAGGGCGGAGGTCGTGCCGCCGACAGCGCGGGACGCGACGGCGTCCGCGTTGCTGACGGCAGCGCCGCCGAGTCTCTGGGGCGATGTCGGGCGCGGCGTTGGGGCGGCAGTGGTCATTGTTGGGCTGCTGGTCCTGTTCTGGTGGCTGTTCCTGGCACGTCAGGCGCCGCGCCTGGCGAGTCTGACGATGACCAGCGCGGTCGGCGAGGTCGCCCAGCTCTACGTCGATGGCACCTCGCGTGGCCAGCTGCGGCCGGGACAGCGGATGACGTTGCGAGCGCTGCAACCCGGCGCACACCGCATCGCGCTGGTGGTCACCGGCGAGGAACCCACTGTCCGCAGCGTGGACCTGGCGCCCGGTGAGGTCAGGGTGCTGACGCTGGAGCCGCGGGTCGCGCCCACGCCGGCCAGCCTGCCCGTCGATGCGGGGGCCGAGCCGGCGCCCCGTCTCGGGCGTCTCGAACTCAGCAGCGAGCCGCCAGGCGCGGAGGTGGTGTTGGCGGGCGTGAGTCGTGGACGCACGCCCTTGGTGCTGAGCGAGCTGCCTGCGGGCCGCCACGAACTTCGGCTCAGCAAACCCGGCTACCGTGAGCAACGCGACGCCGTCTGGATCGACCCCGGTGCGACCAGCAAGCTCAGTCTGTCACTGGCACTGGTCGCCGAGCGCGGTGCGGCAGACCACCGCGTGGTGGTGGCACGCCGGGCGGTGGATGCGGGGCCGCCGCGTGGGCGCGAAGCGCCGCGTCGCCGCGAGGCGGCGCTCGCTCCCCGCCCCGCCCCGCGTCCCGCCGACGCTGGGGTCGTGGCGACGAACGAGCGCACCCACGGCTATCTGGTCGTCAACTCGACGCCCTGGGCCCGGGTGCTGATCGATGGCAACGACAGCGGGCGCAACACGCCGATCACGCCGCGCCAGCGCGTGCCGCTCAAACGCGGCCGGCACCGCGTGACGCTGGTCGTGGGCGATCAGCGCTTCGACTTCGTCGTCGAGATCACCGCCGGAGCGACCACGCGCTTGATTGAAGCGCTGCCGATCAGTCGTTGACGCCTGCGAGACCGGGCAGGCCGCTCAGCGTCGACGACCACCCAGCCGCAGCGTGGCGACGAAGAGCCCGACGGTCACGCACGTCAGCGTGATCGCCCCGAGCGCGACGGGCAGCGGTAGCTCCAGGGGTAGGTCCATTTCGCCTTCCTGCGCCGGCAGAGACGCCGACGGGGGCGAGATGCGCACAGGTTGCGCGGCGCGGCAAGTGATCAGCAGACCCAGCAGCCCAGTTGCAAGCGGCAGCGGCCGGCCAGTCTCGCGCGACGGCCGAGCGCGTTAGCGCGACAGAGTCGTATTAGGGCTCGTGAAAAAACAACTCGATCCTCCTCGGTTCACCCCGGATAGACCGTCGTCGTCGCCCCTTGCCGGCCGCGCGCCTCGACAGCCACAGTCGACCGATCTATTTCGTGACGGAACCTTAGTTGGGCCGGCGGCGGCGACGGGGTTATGCTGGGCGGCGTGGAGCCCGTCAACGAGGGTAGCGGCGCCGAAGGGAGCGCGGACGCGGCCGGGGGCGTGGACCTGGCGCAGGTGTTCTGGTCGGCCGCCGGGACCTTTCCCGCCGGTGCCTCACCGCGTGAAGTGGCGCGCCGCGCTTGTGCGGCGCTGGAGGCGCTGCAAGCGGGACGACTGGGCGGGGCGCCAGGGACCGCCGGCGTACGCGGTGCCGGCGCGCTGCTCGCCGAGCTGGCAGAGGGTGGCATCGGGCCGTATGCGGCGCCAGAGATGGTGCGCGGCGATGCCTGCGACGAGCGGGCGCTGGTCTTCGCGGTGGGCGTGCTGCTCTTCGAGCGGCTGACCGCGCACCACCCCTTCGGCAGCACGCAGGACGTGCGCGTCGCCCGCTTGCGGCGCGGCGAGCTCGGCTCGGGCGTCAACTACTTCCCCGCCGTCCCGGGTCAGCTCCGCGCGATCCTGCTGCGCGCCATGGGGCCCTTTCCCGAGGTGCGCTACGACGGCCTGGCGGCCCTGCACGCGGATCTCTCGCGCTTCGCCGACAGCGGTGGCGAGGCGAGCGCTGACGGCGCCCGCAAGTCCCGTGCGACTGCGAGCAGTCCCGCGCTGCGTGCGGTGGCAGCGCCGCCCGCCCCGTTGCGGGCAGATCCGTCGGCGGCGAGCGCCGCGCGCCCCGAGCCACGCGCGCCGCAGCGCGCGGAGGGGCGCGGCGCAGCGCCCGTCGCGCCACCGCCGCCGCGTGCGCCCGCGACGCCAGCGGGCGCCCTCGCCGCCGCTCCGGCAGCCAGCGCGGCGGGCGTTCGCGCCGCGCTGCCCCGCTGGCTGGTGCCTGCGGTCAGCTTTCTCGCGGGCGTGGCGGTGGCGACGGCGGTGCTGGTGCTCGCGGGCCCCACGCGCCAGGGCCCACCTGGCAGCCCCGTAGCAGCCCTGCGCGCGCCCGTGGTCCCACCCGTGCGCGCCGCCCCGCGCCCGGCCCAGCCGGCGGCCGGCGACGGCGGCGACGGCGGTGACGGCGGCGACAGCCGCTGCGCCCGGCGCCCAGGTCGCCCTCGCCACCGAGCGGTCCGGGGTCCGCCCGGTGAGCGACCGGGCGCCGCTCCCCGCCGGTCCCGGTCGCCTCCCGGCGGAGGGCGAGCCCGGACCGATCGCGGCGGCGCGGCGGGTGTTGGCGTGGGTCCGGCGCTGTGGCGTGCAGGCCCCGGGCGCGCGCCTGCGGATCGCCGTCTACGCCCAGGCGTCCGGTCGGGTGGTGCGCGGCTTCGTACGCGGGGACGACGTGGGCCCGGCGCAGGTCGCCTGCATCCGCTCGCGGTTGCGCGGCCTGGACCTCGGGCTGCGCTTGCCCGCCGACGACTTTGTCGAATGGGCGGTGCGCTTGCGGGCCAGCGCCGCCTTGGACGAGGTGCGCGTGCTTCGCCCGCGCCAATGGGTCAACGCGCCAGCGGCACCACACAGGCTGGTTCGTCGTGTCGGGGGTCGTTGACGTGGCGACCGACAGCGACGGCCTGCAGCAGGTCGTCCGGTGCCGGGGCGAGCAGCGTCGCTAGCGTGGCCAGGGCCGGGCCGCTCGTCGGCGCGAGCCAGCGGGCGTAGTCGGCGGGGCTGAGGATCACCGGCATCCGCTGGTGGATCGGCCGCACGAGCGCGTTGGCCGTGGTGGTGATGATGGCGCAGCTCTCGATGGCCGCGCCGCCGGTCCCGGCCGTCCAGCGCTCCCACAGACCAGCGAAGGCCAGCGGGCCGCCGTCACGGCGTCGCACCCAGTAGGGCTGCTTGCCGGCCGGGCCGCGCTGCCACTCGTAGAAGCCATCGGCGAGCAAGAGACAACGCCGCCGCCGCCAAGCCTGGCGAAAGAAGGGCTTCTCGTCGACGGTCTCGGCGCGCGCGTTGATCGGTCGTGAGCCGCGCGCGGATCGCTGACCCACGCGGGCAGGAGGCCCCAGACGACCTCGGCCAGCTCTTGCCGCGCCTCGTCGTCCAGTCGGATGATCGGCACGCGCTGCGAGGGTGCGACATTGAAGCGCACGCGCAGCGCGCCAGCGAGGGCGGGCAAGGCGAAGTGTCGTGCCAGGGTCGTCGCGTCACTGGTGATCGTGTAGCGGCCGCACATCGGACGCTAGCGGCGACGCCGCAGCAGCCGCTGGGCGGAGCTCATCGCGCGCAGCAGCAGCAACCCGCAGACGCCGGCCGCGAGCCCGAGCCCGAGCGCCCAGTCGCGCAGGCCGCGCTCGTGCAGGCGCAGCGCGCCGAAGCCGCTGGCGAGGCCCAGCGCCGTGTAGATCAGCTCGTGGACCAGCAGCAGGTAGAGCGGCGCGGACTCGTCGCGCCCGACGAGCTGGATCTGCAGCTCGCCCTGGAGCGCCCGGCTCATGAACTTGCGCAGCTCGGCGGGTAGCGCGACCGCAGCCAGCGCCGCGTCGCGGCCCGCGTCGAGCACGAAGCGCGACCAGTCGCCGTCCTTGCCGAGCACAAAGCGCTCCAGGTGCGGCGAGATCACCGTCATCGGGTTGAGCTCCGGGTCGAGCTCGGTGCAGAGGCCCGTCAGCAGCAGGACCGTGCGCTCGAGCACGATCCATTCCTTGGGCACGTGGAAGGTATCGGTGATGTCACCGAGCGAGATGTTCATTTGGCGCAGATCGGCCAGGTTCTGCAGCCCGCGTTGGGGATCGAAGCGGATGTCCTTGAGGTTGAAGCTGTCGAGCTGGATCTCGCGCTGGAAGCGCCCGTGCAGGTACTCGACCACGCGGTCGTAGATCCGCGGATCCGCGTCGTGGGCGATGAAGCCCATCTCGTGCAGCGCGGCGATGATGCGTGGCGTATCGCGGCGCACCGCCGCCTGCAACGCCTGCACGATGCCGTGGCGCATCTTCTCCGACAGCACGCCGACGGCGCCGAAGTCGACGAAGGTGATCACCGGTCCGGCGCTGACGAGGATGTTCCCCGGGTGCGGATCGGCGTGATAGATGCCGTAGTCGAAGATCTGCCGGCAGTAGGCTTCGATCAGCGGTCGCGCCAAGGCGCGCGGATCGACGCCGAGCTGTCGCAGGCCGGCCAGGTCGTTGACCTTCACGCCCTCGACGAAATCGGTGGTCAGCACGCGCCGCGTGGTCAGCTCGCGCACCACGCGCGGGAAGTGCACCTCGCGGCTATCGGCGAAGATCGCGCCGATCTGCTCGGCGTGACGAGCCTCGGCGGTGAAGTCGAGCTCTTGCAGGATCAGCGCACGGATCTCGCTGTAAACAGCATCGAGGCCCGGGTAGTGGATGAAGTGCTGCACCAGGCGGAAGATGCGCCGCAAGGTCGCCAGATCGGCGCGCACGACCTGCTCGATGTCGGGGTACTGCACCTTGACGGCGACGCGCTGTCCGCCCCGCAGCCGCGCGGCGTGGACCTGACCGATGCTGGCGCTGGCGATCGGTGTGCGTTCGAAGGACTCGAACAGCTCGGCGGGGCCGCGACCTTCGAACTCGTCCCGGATGCGCTGCTCGATCGCCTCGAAGGGGCGAGCCGGCACCTTGTCCTGCAGCGCGGCGAGCTCGGCGCGGAAGGCCCGGGGCAGCAGGTTGGTCATGATGCTGAAGAGCTGGCCGACCTTGATGTAGAGCCCCTGCAGCTCGACGATGGCGCGATAGATGCGGCGGGCGTTGCGCGCGTGGGCCGCTTCGGTGCGGCGGCGCAGCACGGCCTCGGTGCGCCAGCGGCGCGAGAAGCCCAGCCAGAGGTAGGAGCCGAGGACCACGACCGTGACGAAATGGGCCTTGATCACGCGCCAGGCGCTGACCACGGGCCAGCGCCGTGGCGAGGGGTGCTGCGAGCGCGACTGCGCGGCAGTGGGGGCACTGGGTGGCGCCGAGACGGTGGCGGTGGCGCTAGGTTGCGGCATGGCGTCGGCGGGGATGATAGCTCAGGCGCGCGCGCGCTTCACGGCCGATGTCGCGTGGCCGGCTCTGCGGGCGGCCGACGGGCAGCATGCGCCCTGTGCGCGGGGGAGGGGCTGGTTGCTACGTCCGCCGGCGCGCTCTAACACTACTGTGTCGGATTTCGGACCGAGCCTGGCGAAGGGCTGGACAGGCGGAAGCGAGGAGGAGGTTGCTGTTGGAAGCGACCGACGAGCCGCAAGCGATTTCGAGAACGAGCCGAGGCGACGGAGGAGAGATCCGACACGAGCTCGCCGCTCATCCACTCGATGGAGCGAAGCGATGGGCCAGTGGGAGCAGCCAGAGTCGGGCGCTGGTGGGGGAAGCGCTGAGGAGGGTGGGCGACTGCGCGACGAGCCCCTGCGCCAGCGGCTCGAGGCGCTGGTGCCCGACGTGCTGCGGCGCACGCTCTACGCCGGGCTCGGTGCGATCTTCACCTCCGAGGACAGCATCCGGCGGCTGGCTCAGGACTTCTCGCTGCCGAAGGACGTGGCGGGCTACCTGGTGGGGCAGGCGCAGACGACGAAGAGCGAGCTGGTGCGCCTGGTCGCGGCCGAGGTCCGGCGCGTGCTCGAGGGGATGCGACTCAACGAGGAGCTGCAGCGCCTGTTGGCCAGCATGACGATTGAGCTGCGCACGGAGGTGCGCTTTGTGCCCAACGAAGAGCGCCTGGAGCCGCAAATCAAGCACAAGGTCAACGTCCGCGAGGGGCGGCGAGCGAAGCCGACCGAGGTCATCAGCCAATCGCCGTCGCCAGCGGAGGCGGTAGCTCCCGATCCGGCGGCTGCGCCGACGCCCGACGACGCGGTGCCCTAAGGACCCTCCAGCTGCAGCTCGAAGGCTGTGCCCTCCGTGATGCCGCGGGCGCTGGCGAAGCCGCCGGCGACCTCGACCACCGCCAGGGACGCGCGCCCGACGTCGCGCGGCGTCAGGGTCAGGGGCTCGGCGTTTCGCACCACGCCGACGACCCTGTCGCGGCCATCGATGAAGATCATGTCGAGCGGTAGCAGCGTATTCTTCATCCAGAACGGGTGCGGCTCTTCACGCTCGAAGAGAAAGATCATCCCGGCGTCGGCGGCGAGCTGGCGGCGGAACATCAGCCCACGGGCCCGTGCGGCGGGGCTGCGGGCGACCTCCACCCGCACGCGCACGGTGCGCCCCGGTGGGTGGAAGATGGCCACGGCGAGCGGCAACGCCGCGTCCGGGCGGTGCTGGGGTGTCGGAGCGTGCGTCGAGCAGGCGCCGGTCGTCAGCGTCAGCGCGGCGGCCAGCGCGCCGTGGACCCATGCTATCTTCACGGCGCCAAACTAGCACAGGCGCGGGCCTCGCGTGGACCAACTCGAAAGCCATAGCTCGCCGGTCGGGCACCTCGCCGTCGTTGGCGCAGGCCCGGGCGCCCATGACCTGATCACCGTTCGCGGCCGCCGCCTGCTGCGCGCGGCGCAGCTGCTGCTGCACCCAGTGGACTGTGGTGCGGCGCTGCTCGGTGAGGCGCCGGCGCTGACGGAGCGCTGGTGCGACGAGGGCCAGCCCGAGCTGCTGCAGCGGGCGCTGGCGGCGGCGCAGGGCGGTCGCCGCGTGGTTTGGCTGCTGGCGGGCGAGGCGATCGACGGGGGACGCCTGCCGGCGCTGCGTGCGGCCTGCGCGGCGACGTCGCTGCGACTGACCGTGGTGCCGGGCGTCGGCGTCGCGGCGCTGGGCAGCGGAGGTCCACTCGAGGGGCGCCGCATCCTCGTCACGCGGGCGCGGCACCAGGCGGCGGAGACCTGCGCGCTGCTCGAGGACCGCGGTGCGCTGGCGCTGACGATGCCGACGCTGGCTGTCGTGCCGCCCCCGGACCCGGCGCCCTTGCTGTCCGCGGTGGGCGCGCTCGCCAGCTACCAGCGCCTGATCTTGACCAGCGCGAACGCGGTCACCGCGCTGGCGCAGACCCTGGAGCAACTGGGATTGGACGCTCGCGTGCTGGCCGGCGTCGACGTATGCGCCGTTGGACCGGCCACCGCCGCGCGCCTGCAACAGCTCGGCGTGCGGGCCGATCGGGTGGCGACAGACCACCGCGCCGAGGGCCTGCTGGCGCTGCTGCCGGCGACGCTCGTCAGGGGTGAGCGGGTGCTGCTGTTGCGCGCGGCCCGGGCGCGCGAGCTTCTGCCCGACACCCTGCGGCTGCGCGGCGCGCAGGTCGACGTCGTCACAGCCTACGTCACCACCCTCCCGCCGCCCGAGCAATGGCAGGCCGGTCTGGCCGCACTGCGCGCGCGCCAGGTCGATGCCGTGCTCTTCACCAGCGCCTCGACGGCCGAGCATTTCTCGCGCATCGTCGGCGCCGAGCTGTCGGCACTGCTCACCGGCTTGACGGTGGCGGCGATCGGGCCGATTACCGCGGCCGCGTGCCGGGCCTTGGGCCTTACAGTGGCGGTGAGCCCGCCGAGCTTCACGCTGCCGGCCCTGGTGGCGGCGCTGGAGCAGCACTTTTCCGCGTGCGAGCCGACGGTACCGTCGGTGGCTCGTGCGCACTAGACGGAGTCGAAATGCACTTCCCCGAGTATCGGGCGCGTCGCACGCGCCGCAAGCTGAACGCCCGGCGGCTGATGCGCGAGACGGCGATCGACGTCGGCCAGCTGATCGCCCCCTTGTTCGTCGTCGAGGGCCAGAACCGGGAGCAGCCGCTGGACGCGCTGCCGGGTGTGTCGGCCTACTCGGTCGATCGCCTGGTCGAGGTGGCCGCGGAGCTGCAGCGGCGGGGCGTGGGTACCGTTTGGCTCGCGGCGCAAGTGGGGCAGCGCGACGAGCTCGCCCGCGCCGCCGTCGACAAGCGCGGTCTCATCCCGGCGGCGCTGGCGCAGCTGCGCGCCACGGCGCCCGAGCTGGTCTTGTTCTCTGACCTCGACTTGACGCCCTTCACCACCCACGGGCATCCCGGCGTGCTGCGTAACCAGGAGCTGGACAACGACGCCACGCTCGAGCTGCTGACCGAGGCCGCCCTGCTGCACGGGCGGGCCGGGGCCGACTTCGTGGTCACCTCGGGCGCGGTCGACGGCGAGGTCGCGCTGGTGCGCGACGCGCTCGACGAGGAAGGCCTCGACGATGTCGGCATCATCGCGCGGGCGGTGACCTTCGCCTCGGCCTTTAGCGCCGGCGGGTGGCATCGGCTCGGCGAGAGCGCACCGGTCGACGTACGCGGCTATCGCCTCGATCCGGCGAACGCCCGCGAGGCGCTGCGCGAGGCCTCGCTCGATGCCGACGAGGGCGCCGACGCGCTGGTCGTCTGTCCGGCGCTGCCCAGTCTCGATGTGATCGCGATGCTGGTCGAAGAGCTCGATCTGCCGCTGCTCGCCGCCGAGGGCAGCGGCGAGCACCGCCTGCGCTGTGCCGCCAACGAGCGTGGCTGGCTCGACGGCGACCGGGCCCTGCTCGAGCAGCTCGTCTGCCTGAAGCGCGCTGGAGCCGCCGCGGTCGCCAGCTTCAGCGCGGGCGAGGCCGCGCGGTTGTTGACCCGGGCGCCCTGATCGCCGCCGCCTAGGAGCCTGTCGGGAAATTGCTGCGCCACCCGACCGCCGCGTTACCGCGGCGCGCTCGCGCCCGTCGCTCGCCCTGCGGGCTCGTTCTTCGGCACCAGTGGGCCGAAGTGCGGCTGTGCTCCGGTGCTCACGTACCAGCCCGTACGTTCCGCTCCGGTGAACCCCTCGCCTGCGGCTCGGCGGGCGGCGCCTGGCTGTCGCCAGGCTGGCAGCGCCGCGCCTTGCGCTCGGGCGGCTCGCGACATTTCCCGACAGGCTCCTAGTGCTGCAGCGCCAGCAGCGCGCGTCAGTGGCGCGCGTCAGGAGCGCGTGTCGGGACGCGCGCGGGTCGGCGCGGCAGTGCCCTTGGGCCAGACGCGCAGGCGGTAGGGCGCATCGAGGCTGGCGGGGGCCTGCTCGAGGCTCTTGCGCTGGTCCTTGCGCCGCACGCGGATGAAGATCGGTCGCGCCAAATGGGCGCGGATGCCGCTGATCGCCTCGCTGGCCCCACTGCCATGGGCGTCGATCAACTTGCGCTTGGTGCTGCCCTGACGCCAGATCTCCACCACGAGGTCAACGCCGGCGACCGCGCTGACCTCCCCGACCAGCCGCGGATGGGGCACATCGACGCGGTAGGTGTCCTCATCGGCCGCGCTGCCCAGCAGGCCGTCGACCGTCGCGCCGATCGCCAAGGGATTGGCGTTGCCTTCGGCGTCGTTCGGCTCCAGCTCCCAGTTGGCGGGTTGCATCGCCAGCGCGACCTCGAGGCGGTATTGATCGGTGACATTCTCCGTCGGGCTGCGGCCGACGCGCCAGACCTCGCGCACCAGCAGGTAGTAGCTGCCGGTCGTGACGGGCCAGGCCGGAATCATCTCGCCGAGGCCGGCGCCGGCCGCATCCGCGGCGGCCTGCCGTTGGCCGCGGCCGTCATAAAGCTCCAGCGCCAGGTCCATGTTCGGCAGCGCGCTGACCTGAGCCGTGAGCTGCTGCGCCGCCGCTCCAGCGACCACCAGTCGATACCAGTCCCGGTCGGACTCGGCGTCGCTCAGGCGCTTGCCCAGCAAGCCGGATACGGGCTGGCCGGGCCGCAGCAGCGTGGCCTCCGCCGGCATGTCGTTGGGCTCGCGCTCGCGCGTCGGGGCGAGCGTGTTGGGGCGCCGGATCGCGTACCAGTAGAAGGCGCCGCCCAGCGCCCCGAGCGCGGCGAGGAGCAGGCCCCCGCGCAGCACGCGACCGCGGCGCAACCCGCGGGTGAAGCGGGCAGCCTCAGGGTCGGTGCCGAGCGTGCGGCCCGGCAGCAGCGGGATGTCGTCGACCTGGTCGGCCCCGCGTCGCTCCGGCAGCGCAGGGCCCGTCGCGGCGGGGGTGGTGCCGCTCGGCGGCCGCAGGGTGGGGCTGGTTGCCACCGCCTCCGCCAGTGAGCGGTTGGCCGCGCCGAGCAGTGCCTCCTTGAAGAGCTGGGCGCTGGGGTAGCGCTCCTCACGCTCCTTCGCCAGGGCGCAGAGCACCACCGCGTCGACCGCTGCAGGCACGGCCCCTTCGGGCGCCACCCGGCTGGGCGGGACGACGGGCTCGCTCATGTGTTTCGTCAGCACGGCGACAGGGGTCGGGGCCGAGAAGACGTGCTGGCCGGTCAGCATGCGGTAGGTGACGGCGCCGAGGCTGTAGATGTCGCAACGGACGTCGATGGGCAGGCCACGGATCTGCTCGGGCGACATGTAGTGGGGCGTGCCGACCAGCGTGCCACGCCGCGTCTCCATCGCCTCCGGCTGCTCGCGGTCGATCATCTTCGAGAGGCCGAAGTCGACGACCTTGACCAGGTCCTGGCCCGACTGCGTGCGTGCGACCTGGATGTTCTCCGGCTTGAGGTCGCGGTGGATGATGCCGGTCGCGTGCGCCTCGCTCAGCGCGTCGCAGACCTGGGCCAGCACCCGGACGCAGCGCGACATCGGCCACGCGCCCTGGCGCCGCAGCAGCACGCCGAGGTTCTCGCCGGCGAGGTACTCCATCACCAGATAGAGCGTGTCGCCGACCTGGCTGAAGTCGAAGACCTGGACGATGTTGGGATGGTTGAGGCGGCTGATCGCCTCGGCCTCCTGGCGGAAGCGAGCGGCCAGCGTGGGCTCCTGGCCGAGCTCGGGGTGCAGCAGCTTCAAGGCCGCGATCTTCCCCATCCGCACGTGCTCGACCTTGTAGACGCTCCCCATCCCGCCGCGACCGATGCGCTCGATCACGCGATAGCGGCTGTCGATGACTCGACCGATCCACGGGTCGGCCATTGGGGGTGCAGTGGGCTCGATCACGTCCGTCGATTCCGCGCTCGCGAGCCGCCTGCGAGAAGGGCGATCCAGGAGGGTGCAGCGCGGCGTTCCAGCGCCAGCGCCCGCAGCGTAGCGCAGCGCCTGGGGGGGGTCAAAAGCCGCCAAGACCGTGGGAGGAGGCCGCGCTGGCGGCGCGCGCGACCGTCGCGTCGCTGCCGAGCGTGATCATCGTGTAGCGCGCCCGCGATCCGTCGAGCTCGAGCACGGCCGCGGTGCCCGTCGACCAGTCTCCGGTGCGCTGCTGATGGGGCACGGCCTCGCTGCTGCCGACCTGCAGCAGCAGCGAGTCGCTCCAGAGGCCGGGCGCCACCGGGCTGCCGTCGAGGCGCGTCGCTTGCCCGGCCGCCTCGTGCACGTGACCGAAGACCCCGAAGCGCACCTGGGCCTCGTCGATCCAGCGCCGCAGCAGAGGGTCGCCGACGTTGACCTCACCGCTCGCGCGGTCGACGGCGTGCGGGCCCTGGCCGCGCGGCGGTCCGTGCGCGAGCAGGAGCCGGGGCAGGGCGGTGCCGCGTAGCCGGGCGGTCAGGAGCGTCAGATCGGCAGCGTCGTAGCCGCAGCCCTGCGGGCCGGCCAGGTTGTGGTGGGGTAGGTGGTAACCGGGAACGCCGACCAGCGTCAGGGTGGGCCAAGCGACGATCTGCGTGCGCGTCAGATCGATCGCCGCCGGATCGGCGTGGCGCAGCGCGGCCTGGAAGCCCTCCGCGGAGCTACGATCGCCCGCCAGTGCCAGCAGCGCCCAGGGACCACGCAGCGCGCGCAGCAGGCGTACGGCGCCGACGAAGCTGCTGTCGAGGCCGCCGAGCATGACGACGGCATCGACGCGCGCGGCGCGAAAGCGGGCGACCAAGCGGGCGACGTTGGTCAGCGTTTGCGGCAGCGCCTCTCGCGTGTCCGACAGCACGCCGAGCCGCAGCCGCGCGCCTCTTCCGCGGCCGTCGCCAGCCCCGCCTCGAAGCTCGCGCGCCTCGAGCCGCCCGGCGCTGCGGGTCACGAGCTCGACCCCGCCGAGCACCGTCGGTGGTGAGCCACCGTCGGCGGGCGGCGCGGCGCGCGTGCAATGGACGAAGCTCGGATCTGCGTCGGCGGCTGCTGGCCTTCCCTGTGGCCGCCCCGCGGTGTCGAGGCCGCGGCCGCCGCCAGCAGGCGCTCGATCGCAGGCCGCCAGCAGCGAGAGCAGCAGCCATCCCGTCGCCCGATGGCGCGTTCGAGCGCTCACGTGGCCGCCCCGCCACGGCGCTCGTGGTCCGCTCCGAGATCGTGGTGATGCCTGCCGCCGGTCAAGCGCGCCCTCCTCGAGCTCGCGGGAGTCTATCGCTGATTCCAAGATCACCGCCCACGCGCCGCGAGCGGCCGCGACCTAGCCCCAGAACCAGCGCGTCCCGCGCTCGTTTTGGGGCTAGATATCACTCAGGGGGCTTTCGCAAAGCCCCCTCGTCGCGGGGCGTGAATCCCCGCGACTTCACCCCAGAACGCTCGCCTGTCGGCTCGGCTAGCCCGAAAGCAAACGGCTTGCGCACAAACGCGCTTGCTATCGGCCTAGCTAGGGCGCCGTTACCTTTACAGCCCCGGAGCGGCGCGGTACAAGCCGCGAACGATGGGCATCAGCGGTCGAGTTTGCTCTGCACGCGGTCGCGCCGCGGCCGCGCTGCTGCTGGCGGGTCTGGCGTGCAGTGACCCCGCCGCGCCGCGGCGTGATGCGGGTGCGCGGGATCGCGGTCCGGCTGCGCGTGACGGCGGGTCGGATGCCGCGCTGGCGGCCAACATCGGCACGATTTGCCGTGGCGTTGGCGATTGCTTGCCGGGCTCGCCGATCTGTCTGACCTTCGACGATGCGCGCGGGCTGGGCGTGTGCACGCGGCGCTGCACGGCTGATGATCCCGCTACGGTTGACCCGCTCAACGAGGATGATTGCCGTCCTGCGGCGGAGGTGGCGTGTGCCGCGCTGACCGCGGGCGACGCCTTCTGTCTGCGCAAGTGCACGCCGAGCCTGAAGCAGGAGGGCTGCCCGCCGGAGCAGGTTTGCCACCCCGCGACGGACATCTGGCTCTTGACCCGGCACCGCGCGCTTTGTTGGCGACCCCGCTGTCGCACCGACCGCGACTGTCCGGTGCGAACGCCGACGATCTGCGCGCGCGACGCGCAGTGTGCTGCGGTGGGGGCCGGAGCCTTCTGCGCGGCCGAGGGTCGCTGCGCCCTGCCGGGGCGCTGCGGCGCGACGGGGCTCTGCGCGCCGCACGCGCACGGCCGCAGCACGGCCCAGGTGGGTGACCCTTGCACCAGCGATCTGGATTGCTCGGCCCAGGGCGAGTGTCTGTCCGACGGGCTCGAGGATGCGAGCTCGAGCGCCGCGAGCGGGGCCGACGGTGGGCGCTTTCCTCGCGGCTACTGCACGGTGCCCTTCTGCGCCTTCGCTGACACGCTGCCGGAGTACGACTGCCCGAGCGGCTCGACCTGTCACAATGGCTTCGCCGGTGGGCGCTGCCTCAAGCGCTGCGAGCTGGCCGATCCGGGCAGCTGTCGCGGTCAGCCGGCCGATCGCGGTGGCGACTACGAGTGCTACAGCTGGCAGAACTTCGCCACCGGCGATGGGCGTGACCTCGCCAGCGCCCCGGTTTGCGGGCCGGCGGCGTTGGTGGGCTGTGCCACGCTGCCGAACGCTGCTGGCTGTGATCAGCTGGCCGGCCCCGGCAACCCGACGCGGATGAGCTGCCGCGACAGCAGCAGCGGCGCGACGCTCACCGACCCTCGCAGCGCGGCCGGCCGCTGCCTCGACGACACGGCCAGCGGGCCGTACCGATAAGCTGCGCGGGCCGATCGTGGCTTGTTGCGCGACGGCAGCAAGCCGGTCGCGCGCGGGCGCCCAGCCCCGGCCGCGTGGCGTGCGACTCGAGGGCTACCGCTACTCGAGGGCTGCGTTGAGACTCGCCAGCGCCCCGTCGAGCACCCGCTCGTTGGGGGCGCGGTTGCCGTAGGTGGCCAGCGCCACGGTCTCGCCGGCGGCCTGGAAGGTGCGGCCGGCGATGGTCACCGCCTCGGCGTCGCGCACGGCGAAGGCGCGGATCTCGCCGAAGGGCACCATCCCCTCGAAGCGTCCGCCGATCGTCGACATCATCTGGGCCGTCGCGGCGATGCCCTCGCGCAGCACGCTCTCTCCCGCCGAGGCGATCACGATGCCGTTGGTGTCGGAGAGCACCGCGGCGCGCAGGCCCTCGTGGTCGAGCAAGGTCTGCAGCACGCGCTGCAGGGAGCCGTCGGTGTCGGCGAAGACCTCGACCGACGATTCCAGCCCGGCGCCGCCCGCCGCATCGTGCGCCGCGCTCAGCTCGGCCCGGAGTCGCCGGATTTCATCGTTGCGCTTGTTCTCGGCCGCGGCGATGGCCTCGCGTTCTTCGAGCAGGTGCTTGAGGCGATCGTCGGCGGCCTCCAGTCGCTGCACGGATTCGCTGGCGAGCTTCTCCGCCTGCTTCAGTCGCCCCTCGGCCTGGACCCGAGCCGCCTGTCGCGCGTTGGCCTGTTCCAACGCCTGATCGCGGGCCCGTTCGGCGGCCGTGGCGCTGTCGCGCATGCGATCCAGCTCGCTGGTGTTCTGGCCCAGGCTCTTCTCCAGGGCCTGGAGCCGCTGGCGCTGGACGGCGGCGTCCTTGGTGGCGTCGAGATGCGCGGCCTGGGCCTGCTTGAGCTGCTCGCTGGACTGCTGCCGGACGCGCTGCAGCTCGGCCTCGATGGCCTTCGTTACCTTCCTGCTCTGGGCGATCGCGATCGCCGCGCCGATGGCGCTGCCGGCGGCCAGACCCATCAGCACCGACTGAATATCCATGCTTCGACGCCTCCACGGTTTACGAGTGAGGATGCGAGGTTACGACGCCGTGCGCGTCGTCGTCAAATCGACGCGCCGGCCCGAGCTCCGCCTTGGCCTCGGCGTGGCGTCCAGTGTAAGCTCCATTTGTTCAGTGGTCCCAAGCCCACCGATCGACGGTCTGGATGGGCGTCTGGATGGACGATCTGGGCGGCCCCTCGCGGGCGCGGCCTACCGATGGAGCAGGGCGATGCAGCGACCCGTGCACGACGGAGACGAGGTGGACGCCGGCCACGATGAACTGGGCCACGATCAGCTGGGCCACGATCAGCCGGGAGGCGATGAGCTCCCGCAGGGCGAGCTGGAGCGCGGCGCGCTGACACTCCGGCAGCGGCAGGTCCTGGGCTACATCAGCGAGTGCATCGAGGCGCAGGGCTTTCCGCCGACGCTGCGCGAGATCGGCGTGCGGTTCGGCATTCGCAGCACCAACGGCGTCAACGATCACCTCCGGGCGCTGGAACGCAAGGGCTACCTCGAGCGCGAGTTGTGGAAGTCGCGGGCCCTGCGACCGGTCGGGAGCACCTCGGTGGTCAGTGTCCCGCTCCTTGGGCAGGTGGCGGCCGGACGGCCGCAGCTGGCCGTCGAGCAGTCTGAGACCTCGCTCAAGGTCGACCGCGCGCTGCTCGGCGGTGGGCGCACGGACGAGGTCTTCGCGCTGCGCGTGCGTGGCGATTCGATGGTCGAGGACGGCATCTTCGACAAGGACTACGTCTTCGTGCGCCGCCAACCGACGGCCCGCGCCGGCGCGACGGTGGTGGCGCTGATCGACGACGAGGCCACCGTCAAGCGCTACTACCCCGAGGCCGACCACCTGCGGTTGCAGCCCGCCAATGCGTCGATGGCGCCCATCCGCGTGCGCCCGGGCGAGGGCCGCGAGGTCCAGCTGCTCGGGGTAGTTGTCGGCGTCTACCGCCGCCTCTAAACAGGGTCGCGTGGAGCACGATCCATCCCGCCGGGCCGCGTTACCGCGGCGCGCGCTGAACGCCGGGGGGGGGGGGGGGCGCCGCGCCTTGCCCGGCGGGCGCCTCGCACTCCACGCGACCCTGTTTGATCCACGCTCAAGGCGACTCTGTTTAGCTGCCGTCGGCGTTGACGATGCGCCCGAGCAACTCGAAGGTGCGGCCGCTGGGGTCGCTGGGCAGTGGCCGCAGGAAGGTGATCACGACGTGCTGGTCGTCGAGCGCGCAGGCGGCCGCGCGTTGGGCCCCGGGGCGTCGCGCGTCGGTGGCTCCGCTCGCGGTCTGAAGATCGAGCTGCACCAAGTCGGTCCCCGGGCCATTGGGCGCGCCCTCCGCGCCGATCGGTCGCAGGCGCAGGCCGCGAATGGTCGCGCTGGTGGGCTCCTGACTGGTCCAGAGCGCCAGTAACCCGCGCGTCCCGTTGGGGCTGAGGACGGGATCGAACTGGTCGTTCTCGGTGGCCGCTAGGTGGGTCTCCTCGTGGTTGAGGATCACCTCGAAATCGTCCAGCACCTCAGGGCCGGCCGAGAAGCGGCGTGTGTGAATGCCGCGGCCGCTGGCGTCGGGGCCCTGTTCGTCGATGTCATGCCAGATCGCCAGGTAGCCGCCCGCCGGCAGCGGGGCGAGGTCGAGGCCGCTGGCGAGGCCCTGCTTGCTACGCGCGAGCAGCAGCGGCTCGCTGCCACGTCGCTCACCGCTGTTGCTGTAGACCCGCACCCGCACCTCCGCCGTGCCCGCACCCAGCTCGAGCCACGCCAAGGCGAAGGTGTCCGGCCCGGCGGCGATCGCGGGTCGCACGAGACGGTGATCCTCGCCGGTCTGATCGGCGATGGCCAGCGGGACGACGCGCAGCGTCAGGCCCTCAGGAACCACCTGTGCGACGGCGATCTGATGGCGTGCCAGGGCGCCGCTGCCTACCGTCTGCGACCACACCGCCGCGTAGCGCGGACCGCTGGCCACGTCTGGAGCGGGGAGCACGACGATGTCGGGATGGGTGACCTCGCTCGCCGCCGGATCGCTCAGCTGCACGACGCCCCCAGCGAGCTCATCGCCGTTGGCGCTGAAGCCCGACGCGACGATGCTGGGGCGTTGCCCCGAGGGGTGCCGCCGCCAGACCGCGGCGAAATCGCCACCCGGCAGCATCGCGACCGCGGGCATGTCGTCACTGCCCGCGGTCGAGGCGATGTCGAGGAAGCGCTGCTTGGTGCGTGCGCTGTTCGCGTAAAGTTGTCCGCTGACACTGCAGGTCACCGGTTCGGCGGTCTGGCAGGTCTCCCAGACCACGACGAAGCGTCCGTCGCCGGCTGAAGCGACCTGGCGCGCCGTGGCCTTCTCCGGCGCGTCCGGGGCCAGCACCACGTCCTGTCGGATCGCGAAGAGCGGGTCGAGCACGATCGACAGGTCGCTGCGCTGCTCGGGCCGGAGGTCGTGCCGCGCCGTGCCCACGCCGAGCGGATTGCCGTCGACGTCGATCACCTGGACCGTGACACGCGCGGCCCCGCGGCGGCCGTTGGCCACGATGTTGACGGTCGCGGTCGGGCTGGCGCCGGTGGTGAACAGGGGCTGATCCGGCAGCAGCGGCACGAGCTTCTGCTGGGTGCGCTGCGCGGCGCCCGGTGGGATTTCGAGCTCGACGAGCAGGGCGGCAGCGCGCTTGGCGTCGACCCCGGGCGGCGCCGTGACCGTGATCACGATCGCCGTGTCGAGCGGGCCGCAGCCGAGGCCGCACGCGGCGAGGCCGAGCGCGGCGAGGCCGAGCGTCTGCCGCCGTCCGAGGGCGATCCTGCGCTGTGGTGCCGTGCGTGCGATGATCGACCTCGCCCCTCTCGCGGGTTAGCGTAGCCGCGGAAGCACCCAAACGGGCAGCGTTGATGGTGGCAGCTCGTGGTGGCGCGGCTGATTGGCGTAATGCACGCCCACGGCGGCCACGCCTGCGGCGATCGCGGTGCTGACCGCCGTCCAGAACCACCAGCGGCGGTAGAGCGGTCGCGCCGGCTGGGGTGGCCCGGCCAGCGGGGGCGTTAGCAGGGCCCCCGTGGCCTCCCCCTCAACGCCCGTGCGCTTGCCGCTCGTTGGGCGCCGGGGCTCCCCGGTTGCGTCCCCCGTGGGGTTGGCGCCCGCTTCGGGCCCCTCGCCCCAGACGACGACGTCTTGGTTGCCCTGGGTCTGATCGAAGGGGGCGCCTGTCCGCGGCGACGATGGCGTGGTCTGCCCCTGCGCTCCGCTGCCGCTACCGCCCGGGGCGTCCGGTCGCACCACCAGCGGCTTGAGCTCCGCGATCAGGGCCAGCACGGCCTCCCGGTTAGGCGCCTGCGGCAGTCGCGCCAGGTAGAGCTGGTACGAGTAGATCGCGCGCTCGTGGGCGCCAAGATTGCGGTGGCACTGGCCGATGTTGAAGAGCAGCCCCGCCAGCGGTACGAGCCGGAAGGCGCGGTCGTACTCGATCAGCGCCGCGCGGAAGTCGCCCTTGGCGAAGGCCGCCTCGCCCCGTCGGAAGTGGCGCCGCGCCTGTGCCTGCCGCGCCGGCACTGGGCGCTGCGCAGCAGGTGCGCTGGGCGCTGCCGCCAGCACCGGGCTGACGGTTGCGCCGAGCAGCAGCGAGAGCGCCGCGGCGAGCGCCCCAAGCGCGCGGGAGGGTCGCCGCAGGGGCCGGTCGCGCCGTCGTCCGAGCGCCGAGTCGTGAGAGTGGAAGGTGCGCGGCGACAGCATGCAGGTCTCGGGTTGACTGTAACGACTTCGGCGCGCCTGTCCAGGCCGTCCAGGCCGTCCAGGCCGTCCAGGCCGTCCGGGCCGTCTAGCCGTCTAGCGGGTGAAGGGGTCGACGGTCTCGCCGGGCGGAATCGGGTGCGGTGGGCGGCGTCTCGGTGGACGCGGCGGGTGCGGTGCTGGCGTGGTGCTCGGGCGGCGAGCGTCCGCTGTCGGCTCGCCCCCGGTGGGTGACGCGGCCGCGGCCAGGTCGGCCGCCGTGAGCCCGACGATCGGCTCGAGATTGACCCAGACCACGGTCCCATCGCGCACGCCCACGCGCTCGCGGGCCTCGAGGTGCCCTGGCAGCCGGAAGACCAGCTCCAGCGGCTCGGGCTGCAGCGGCACGTCGATCGTCAGCGGCGTGGTGCCGAGGCTGCGCCGCTCACCCTGCCGCTGCACCGAGGCGCCGGCAGGCTCGGTGTTGAGCTGCAGGCGAGCCACCCCGCTGTGCGCCCCGGCCGTGCCTCCGCCGGGCTCTGGGGTCGCCGAGCCAGGGGTAGCCAAGCCAGGCTTGTCTCCGGCGTTGCCGCCGCGCCCGGGGATCGCGCCGGCCCCGGGTGCGGTGATCGGCGCGAGTGCGCCGCGGGCGTGGTCGTCGCCGCCCAGGCCGGCTGCGAGCCAGAACGCGGCCAGGGCGCTGACGGTGACGCCGAGGCCCAGCGCGAGCCACTTCCATGGCCGGTGCCGAACGACCGAGCGATCGCGGGCCACCGCGGGTCGACGGGCGGTCTTGGCGGCGCCGGTCGCGCGCAGCAGCTCGTCGCGGAGGACCGCCGCGCTGGGGTAGCGTTGCTCCGGGTCCTTGGCCAGGCAGCGCAGCACCACGCGTTCGAGCTCGAGCGGCACGTCGGGCGGATCCGGAAGCTGCCGCAATGGCACCGGGGCCTCGTTGAGGTGCTTGAGGACGAACTCGCCGAAGGACTTGGCCCGGAACAGCGGCCGGCCGGCGAACATCTCGTAGAGGATGGCGCCGAGCGAGTAGATGTCCGTGCGTTGATCGACGGCGATGCCGCTGGCCTGCTCCGGTGACATATACGCGGGCGTGCCCAGCACCGAGCCGATGGCGGTTTGCAGGCTGCTGTCGGTCGCGCTCAGACCCACCAGCTTGGCGACGCCGAAGTCGAGCAGCGTGACGTGGAGCCCGCGTGCCGCGCTCTCCGTGACGAAGATGTTGTCGGGCTTGAGGTCGCGATGAATGATCTCCTTGGCGTGGGCCGCTTCGAGCGCATCGCAGACCTGCAGCGCGATCTCCAGCGCGCGGGGCAGCTCGAGGCGCCGTCCTTGGTCGCGAACCAGCTTGCCGAGGTCCTGGCCCTCGAGCAGCTCCATGATGAAGAAGGTCTCGCCGGTCTCGAGCACCTGGTAGTCGGCGATGTCGACGATGTTCTCGTGCCCGATGTCGTTGACGGCCCGGGCCTCGTTGAAGAACCGGCGCACGGCCTCGCGTCGCGCGGCGTACTCGGGGCGCAGCAGCTTGAGCGCGACCTTGCGGCCGAGCATCACGTGCTCGGCGCGATACACCGTCCCCATGCCGCCGCGGCCGAGCACCCCCACCAGGCGGTAGGAGCCGAGCACGCGCCCCAGGTTCGCGTCGGTTACGCCGTTGCCGCCGGCGGGTGGAGCACTGCGGACGCCGCCCGCCGAGCGGTTGGCGGCCGAGGGCCCCATCGAGGATCCCGCCGAGGACCCCATCGAGGATCCCGCCGAGGACCCCGCGCGGCCCGTGCGCGGCCGCGCGCTGCTCGTTGGGCGTCGCAGCGCCGCCGCCGCTGCCGCTCCGCTACCCGGACGGCGGCGGTACGCCAGCCGCGTGGGGTCCGCGGCGGCCAGCGCGCGCTCCGAGCTGTCGACGAGCCGACGTGCGGTGCGCTCGTCGGCCGATACCCCGTCGTCACCGTCGTCGTCGCGGCCGTCGTCGCCTTCGCTGTTGCCGTCCAGCCGCTGCGTTGGAGCCACGTCGCTGCCCCTCGGAACCCGGTCCCCACCGGATGCGTCAAGTATAGGGTCGAGCCCGGGGTCGCTCAACGCGGCGCCGGCCCCGTGAAGGTTTACGCCGGGTCCGGCCGGCGTCGAGCCCGGTCAGTAGGCGCGTCGGAGCTCGGTGTCGGGGTAGTAGTGCTGGAGGATCTGCTCGAAGGTCCGACCGGCCTGCGCCATGCCGATCGCGCCCGTCTGGCACATGCCCACGCCGTGACCCCAGCCGCCGCCGATGATCTCGAGCCCGCCCGGCAGCAGCTGCCCGCGCGCATCGCGCAGCGGGTGGGCGACGAACATCGAGCTCGGCAGGCCGCCGAAGAGGCGCCGGATGACCAGCTCGCCCTTGACCTCTCGCGTCCCGCTCGTGCCTTCCAGCCGCAGCAGGATCACCCGGCCGGAGCGGCCGCGCCGTAGCACGATCGCGCCGCGCAGCCCACCGATGCCCAGCGGCTGGAGCAGGCGCTGCACGCGCTGCGGGCTGAGTTCGAAGCGCCAGCGCAGCTTGTCGCGATTCATACCGCTGCGAGCGCACCAGCTCTGCGGTCGGTGCTGGAGCCAGTCCTCGATCGTCTGCTCCGTCATGCCCTGGCCAAACCGGCGTTGATCGGTCGCGTCGCCGCCGTCGAGCCGTCCGCGCAGGGCGCTGTCGGGCGCCGCGGGCCAGACCGCGTCGTTGTCCTCGCCGTGGCCGCCGCAGTGAGCCGAGTAGAGCGCCGTGACCAGGCCCCCGCCGCGTCGCGTCAGCACCAGGCCGCGCGTGGCCGCAACGGCGGCGGTGGTGCCGGGCTGTTCGGAGCCCACGCCGCGGTAGACCTGGCAGTGCTGCCACGAACAGATGCGATAGGGATCGGTCAAATGCCGCGTGCCGATCTTGGCCAGCAGGTCGCCACGCGCGGCGATGGCTTGCGCGGCGAGCGCGGCGGGGGGGGCCGACGGAAAGATCTCGGCGGGCACGAGCCCCGCCAGCAGCTTGTCCGCGGGGACGGCGTTGACCACCACCAGGCGGGAGGTGCGGTCCACGGTGACGTAGACCTGGCCCCAGTAGGCATGACTGGGGCCGCCGGCGCGCAGGCGCAGAGACAGCTGACCGTCGGGCGTGGCCGGCGCGAACCACAGCGCATCGATGGCGCGGACCCGGGCGCCGCTCCGCGGATCGACCGCCTCCAGCAGCGCCGACGGGCGTTGCCGCAGCTGCGATACCACCGTGGCCTGCTCGCCGCTGGCCGCTGGCGCCAGGGCCCGGGCCCGCTGCTGAGCGGCCTCGGCAGTCGGCCAGGGCCCGTCGCCGAGGAGGAACGCGCGGTTGTCGAAGACGTGGCCCTTGACCCCGAAGACCGTCCCAATCTCGATCAACCGGGGCTGCAGCCCGCGCTGCCGCGCGCCGCTGAAGAGCGCCGGTAGGTCGGCCGACTGCGCGACCGCGCGGCTGCCGAGCACGGCGAAGTGCTCGAGCTCAGCGCGGGTGGCGTGCTCGAGGTGGACCTCCCAGGTGGTCCCGCCGACGACCTCGGGGCCATCCTCGCCGTCGGGCAACAGCCGCGGCGGTACGGTGGCCTCGATCGTCGCCAGGTCGAGCCCCTCGGCGATCGCGATCGAGATGATCGGAATGCCCCGGCGGTCGAAGGCGAACTGGTTACTGTAGAGCGCCCGCAGCTTGTCGCCGCGGCTCAGCTCCCCGGCCGGCGCGAGGCGCGCCACCATCAGCACGAAGAGCGGTGCGGCGAGACTCCCGCTTATACTGACGAAGGAGCGGCGCATCGGGGCCATGCTAGGGCGGCGCGCCCGCTGCGGGCAAGGGGCGCGTGCGGTGACCAGGCACCGCCGCTGCGAGGGCACCGCCGCTGCGAGAGCCCCACCAACGGCCGTTGGCGCGGCGAAAACACCCAAGTGCGAGGAGGGGGATTCGAACCCCCACAGGTCGCCCCGCCAGCCCCTCAAGCTGGTGCGTCTACCAATTCCGCCATCCTCGCGGCGTCGAGCGCGGCCGATGATAGACGGAACGGCTCCCCTGTCAAGGCGAGCGAAGCCTGGTGGGGCCGACGTTGCACCGCCCTATCCAGTGCGGCGAATCAGGTGGTAGCCGAAGGGCGTCTCGACCACGGCGCTGGTGCTGCCGACGGGCAGGGCGAAGGCGGCCTGCTCGAAGGCGCCGACCATCTGGCCCCGGCCGAACTGCCCCAGGTCACCGCCCTGTTGGCCCGACGGGCAGTCCGAGTGTTCGCGGGCCAGCGCGGCGAAGTCGGCGCCCTCGGCCACCTGCGCGCTCAGGGCTTCAATCTGCTGCTGGGCCTGCTGCTTCGACCGCGTCGCGCTCGACCGCGACGAGCCCTTGTACATGAGCAAGATGTGCGAGGCTTTGACAGTGTCGGCCATGATCACTCCTCGGGCGCGCTGCGGCGCGCGGCTGCAAAAACACCGATCCATTGGAGGAACGCGGGCGCAGCCTACCAGGGACCGGCGCACCTGTCAGCGAGGGCCCTGCGGTCTCGGACCCGACGCGCGACCGCTTTGGCGGCCCCCGTGCTACGTTCCCCCCTCGCCGGCTGGCGCGGGTAACGCCCGCAGCGCGTGCCGCGTGCCGCGACCGGGTTTAAGCGATGCAGCACATTCCGCTCTTGGGCGAGCTGGCGATCATGGCGGCGGTGGGCGTGGTCGTCGCCGCCCTGCTCTCGCGCCTGCGCCTGCCCACGGTCGCCGGCCTGCTCGCTGCCGGAGCGCTGCTCGGGCCCTTCGGGCTCGGGCGTGTGGGCGAGGCGAGCGGCATCGAGACGCTGGCCGAGGTCGGCGTGGTCTTGCTGCTCTTCACCATCGGCCTCGAGTTCTCGTTAGCACGCCTGGCGCAGCTCTTTCGCTCCTTCGCGCTCGGTGGCGCGCTGCAGGTCAGTGCCACGATCGCCGCCACCGCCGGGGTGGCGCTGCTCACGGGCACGACGCTCGCGCAGGCAGTCTTCGTCGGGTTCGTGGTGGCGATGTCGAGCACGGCGATCGTGCTGCGCCTGCTGGCTGACCGCGGTGAGCTGGACGCGCCGCATGGCCGCTTCATCGTCGGCGCGCTGATCTTCCAGGACCTCTGTGTGGTGCCGATGGTGCTGCTCGTGCCCGTCCTGGGCAGCCAGCAGCCCTGGGCTGCGGCCGCGACGGCGACGGCACTCGCGCTGGGCAAGGCGGCGCTGCTCGTCCTCGGCGCGCTGCTCGTGGCCCGCGTGCTGGTCCCGCGGCTGCTGCGCTGGGTCGACGCCAGCCGCAGCCGCGAGGCCTTTCTGCTGGCGATCTTGGCGATCTGCGTCGGCACGACCTGGCTGGCCTCGCTGGCCGGGTTGTCGCTCGCGCTCGGCGCCTTCGTCGGTGGCATGGTCGTCGCTGATTCCGACTTTCAGCAGCGTGCGATGGGCGACATGCTGCCACTGCGTGACGCCTTCGTCAGCGTCTTCTTCATCTCGCTGGGGATGCTCTTCGATGGTCGCCTGCTGGTGGCTCGCCCCCTCGCCGTGGGTTTGCTGCTGCTCGCCTTCGTCGTGGCCAAGGGTGCGCTGGCCACGCTCGCCGCGCTGGCGTCGCGCTTGCCCCCGCGAGCGGCCTGGCTGGCGGGCGTCGGACTCGGTCAGTTCGGCGAGTTCGGCTTCGTGCTGCTCAGGCTCGGGCAGGCCTCGGGACTGGTCGATCGGGAGACCGGCCGCGTGCTGCTGGCGGCTGGCGCGCTGAGCATGTTCCTCGTGCCGCTGCTGTTGCGCGTCGCACCGCGCGTGCGACTGGTCGAGCGCGTGCTTGCGCCGCTGGCCCGGCGCGCGACGGGCCCGGCCTTGCCGGTCGACGCGGCCGCGCCGACGCTGCGCGATCATGTCGTCGTGGTCGGCTATGGCGTGGCCGGGCGGCTCGTCGCGCAGGCGCTGGCAACCTGCGGGCTCGGCCACATCGTCCTCGACCTCAACGCCGAGACCGTGCGGCGCGCTCGCGCGGCCGGCGAGCCGGTGCACTATGCCGACGCGACCAGCAGCGAGGCCTTGAGCATGGCCCGCGTGTCGGCGGCGCGCGCGGTGGTCGTGCTGATCAACGATCCGGCCGCGGCCCTGCGGGTGGTGGATACCGTGCGGCGCGGCGCGCCGGCCGTGCCCGTGATCGTCCGCAGCCGCTATTGGGCCGATCAGAGCCAACTGCTGCAGCTCGGTGCGAGCGAGGTCGTGACCGAGGAGGTCGAGGCCAGCGCCGAGGTCGTCACCCGCGTGCTGCGCCGGATGGAGGTGCCCCGCAACGCGATCGAGGCCCAGGTGCGCATCCTGCGGCAGGACCTGCAGACCTCGCGGCGCAAGGTCACCATGCCGCGCAGCGCGCTGCCCGATCAGCGCGCGCTCGCCGACCTCAAGATCGACAGCGTGCGGATCGAGGCGCATAGCGCGGCGGTCGGGCGCACGGCGCGGCAACTCGCGCTGCGTGAGCGCTCGCGGGCGTTGATCGTCGCGGTGCGGCGAGGTGATGAGCTACTCGATCATCCCGATCCGGACCAGCCCCTGCTGCGCGGGGACATCGTCTACCTGGTCGGCTCGGGCACGGCGATCCGCCAGGCGATGGCGCTGCTGGCCGGACCGCCGACGCCGGGGGGATGAGTGCGCCGTGGCGCGCCGAGCGATCGTCGTCGCAGCGACCAGGCGAGGCGTCAGACCCGGAGGATCTTGATCAGGTCGCTCGGGCCCTCCGGGCGGCTGCCCGCGGCGAAGACGACCAGCTCACCGCTGGCGATCAGCCCGGCGGCCAAGGCCGCGCGGCAGACCTCGCCGAAGGCCTCGTCGCTCGATCGCGGGGTGTGGGGCAGCCGCAGTGGCACGACGCCCCAATGCAGCGCCAGCTGCCGACAGATCGTCGCGTGCTCCGAGGCGGCGACCAGCCGAGCGCGTGGCCGGTACTCGGAGGTCAGCAGCGCCACGGCGCCGCTCTCCGTGTAGCAGAGGATCGTGCTGCAGCCGAGGGTCTCCGCCGCCGCGACGCAGGCACGCGCCACGGCGCTGGTCGTGTCGCGCTGGCCCAGCACGGCAGGCGGTGCCACGACGCGCTCCCGATAGAGCGGCGACGTCTCAGTCTCGCGGATGATCGCATCCATCGCGCGCACCGCGGCGACGGGAAACGCGCCGGACGCGGTCTCGCCGGAAAGCATCACGGCATCGGTACCGTCCAGCAACGCGTTGGCCACGTCCGAGGCCTCGGCGCGCGTCGGTCGCGGGTTCTGGCGCATCGACTCGAGCATCTCGGTCGCGGTGATCACCAGCTTGCCGGCGGCGTTGGCGCGCTGGATCAGCGACTTCTGCAGCATCGGTACCCGCTCCGGGCCGACCTCGACGCCCAGATCACCGCGCGCGACCATGATCCCGTCGGCCGCCTCCAGCAGCGCGTCGATCGCCTGCAGCGCCTCGGTCGTCTCGATCTTGGCGATCAGCGGCACGTCGCCGATCAGCCGGCGGGCCTGGCGCAAATCGTCGGCGCTGCGCACGAACGACAGCGCGACGTAGTCGACGCCGAGCTGTCTCCCGACCACGATATCGCGCCGGTCCTTGGCGGTCAGGGTGGGCAAGGAGAGCGCGACGCCCGGCAGGTTGACGCCCTTGTGGTCACTGAGCTCACCGCCGACCTCGACCACGCACCGCACCCGCTTCGCCGCGCTGTCACGCACGCGCAGCACGACCCGTCCGTCGTCGAGCAGCACGCGGTCGCCCGGGCGGACCTCGCGGGCCAAGGGCTCGTAGTCGCAGGGCAGCTCGTCGCCGCGCGTGCTGCGGGCGGCGGCGACGACCGTCAGCTCGTCGCCGACCCGGACCACGACTCTGCCGCCGGGCAGGCTGCCGAGCCGCAGCTTCGGACCCTGCAGATCCTGGAGCACCGCAAGCTGCCGTCCGCGCTGCAGGCCCAGGCGCCGCACCGCCGCCACGCGCGCCCCGTGCTGCCCGGCATCGCCGTGCGAGAAGTTGATCCGCACGGCGTCGGCGCCGGCGTCGAGCAGCGCCCCGAGCGTGGCCTCGTCGGTCGAGGCCGGCCCCAGCGTGCAGACTATCTTGGTCCGCCGATCAGCTCGCTGGCCGCTCATGGGTCCCCATCGGCTCGGCTTGAGCCACTGTGGTGTTGCGCCTCGCGGCGGCGAGGCCGCCAGCCTGCAGTCTCCAGCTCAAGACACCTTCTCCCGTGCTCGCGGGCCTCAAGGCCGTCACGCCCTGCGCTCGCCTGCTACTAGCCGCCGCGACCGCTCGCCGTCAAGCGTGCGCCGCGCGTGGGCGGCGCACGCGGTCGAATCGGCGAGACGACCCGCCGGCCGAAATGCTACACACCCCTTATGCGGTCGGTGTTGCGGTGGCCGCCCGATGATCGTGAACCTCATGCCCTCGATCTCCAGCCGCCGTTGCGTCCTACCCGTGCTGAGCGGGCTGCTCGGCGCGGTGGCCGTGCTCGGCGGCTGCGCGACCTCCCGGCCGCGCGCCGGGGTGCCGCCGGCGATGGTTGCCCACAGGAGTGCGAGTACGGTGTCGAAGCTCGACAACGGAATGCGGATCATCGTGCGCCCCCAACCCGGCACGGCGGTCGTGGCGCTCCAGCTCTGGATCGACGTCGGCAGCGCGGACGAGTCCGATGCGCTGGCCGGGGCCGCGCATGCGCTCGAGCACATGGTCTTCAAGGGGACCGAGCGGCGAGGCGTCGGCGACATCGCGCGCGAGATCGAGTCGGTGGGTGGCGACGTCAACGCCTGGACCTCGCTCGACCACACCGTCTTCCACGTCACCATGCCGGCGCGCGATTGGCAGCGCGGGTTAGCGGTGCTGGCCGACGCCGTGCTGAACGTCAAGCTCGACGACGAGGAGCTGCGCAAGGAGATCGAGGTCATCCTCGAGGAGATCAAGGAGAGCGACGACAGCCCGGCCAGCGTCGCGGCGCACGAGCTCTTTGCGCTCGCCTTCGAGCACCACCCCTACCGGCGCCCGGTGATCGGTTGGGCCGCGACCGTGCGGCGCTTCCGTCGCGCGGCGCTCGATCGCTTCCTGCGCCGGTATTACGGCCCCGAGCGGATGGCGCTGGTGGTGGTCGGCGAGGTCGATGCGGCGCGGGTCCAGGCGCGCGTGGCGCGCATCTTCGCTGCCGCCCGCCCGGCGGCGGGATCGAGACCGGCCCAGCGCGGCTTTCGCGCCGCCGAGCCGTCGCAGCAGCAGCTCCGCGTGCGGGTCGTCCAGCGGCCTTGTCGCGAGGCCCAGCTGGCCTTGGGCTTCCGCATTCCCGAGCTGACCGCGGCCGACAGCCCGGCCCTCGATCTCGCGGCGGTGATCCTTGGCCAGGGCGAGGGCTCGTGGCTGGTGCGCCGCGTCAAGGACGAGCAGCAGGTGGTCACCGATGTCGCGGCCTATGCCTACGCGCCGCGCGACCCGGGGCTGTTGATCGTCAACGCGGCCAGTCGGCCCGAGCGCGTGGTCGAGGCGGCCGCGGCGATCAGTGAGCAGCTGCGCCTGCTGGCGCAGACGGGTCCCCACGCGCGCGGAGCTCGAGCGCGCCCGGGCCCTGATCGAGGGTGACACCGTGCACCAGCAGGAGACGGTGCAGGGACAGGCCCGCCAGCTGGGCTACTTCGCGTCGGTGGCCGGTGACCCCGAGTTCGACCGGCGCTATCTCGAGCGCGTGCAGCGCATCGACGCGGCCCAGGTGATGGCGGCCGCTCGCCGCTACCTGACGGCGGAGCGGCTGAGCCTGGTGGCGCTCACCTCCTACGCCGACCCGCGGCTCGAGCCAGACCTCCGGCAGGCGGTGCTGGCGGCGCTCCGCGGCCCACCAGCGGCGCGGGCGCCCGTCGCGCGGGCCGTGGTCCCGACCCGCTGGCGCCTGCCCGGTGGTGCGCGGCTGGTGCTGCTGCCCGATCCCTCACTCCCGATCGTCGTGATGCGCGCGGCCTGGCTCGGCGGTCTGCGCTACGAGACGGCAGCGAGCAACGGCATCAACAACCTGTTGGCCGCGCTCGCCACGCGTGGCACCACCTCGCGTGGCGCGGACGAGGTCAATGGGGCGATCGAGCGCATGGCGGGATCGATCGCCGGCTTCTCGGGCCGCAATAGCTTCGGCCTGCGACTCGATGTGCTGGCGCGCTACCAGCACGAGGCGCTCGACGTGCTGGCGGACTGCATCTGCAGCCCCGCCTTCCGGCCGAGCGAGGTCGCCGGCCGACGCCGCGAGGCCTTGGATGAGCTGGAGGCGCTGGCCGACGACCCCGTCACCATCGCACTCGACCTGTTCGCGGCCACCGCCTATCGGCGACATCCCTATCGGCTCAACCCGCTCGGCACGCCGCGCTCGGTCGCGAGCCTGCGCCGCGAGCAGCTGGCGGCCTACCACCGGCGCTACTTCACGCCGGACCGCATGGTGTTCGTGGCCACGGGGGATCTCGACGTGGACGGTCTTCGCGCGCGTTGCGCCCGCCTCTTTGGCGCTGCCGCTGGTCGTCGGGTCGTCGCCCGCCCGCCCGCGCCGGCGCCGGAGCCTGCCGTACGGGCGCCGCGCTGGGCCGAGCTGACCCTGCCCAAGGAGCAGGCCCAGGTCGTCGTCGGGTACCCGGGCACCACCTTGCGCCATCGCGACCGCCACGCGCTCGAGCTGCTGGCGGCCCTGCTCGCAGGGCAGGGCGGCCGCCTCTTCCTCGATCTCCGCGACGGCCAGGGGTTGGCCTACCGCCTGGGCGCGTTCTCGCAGGAGGGCATCGAACCGGGCCAGTTCGTGATCCACGTCGCGACCGCGGCGGACAAGGTCATGCGGTGCTCGAGGGCATCGCGGCGCACCTCGCGGCGCTGCGCGACGATCGGGTCACCGCCCACGAGCTGCGCCGCGTGCAGCGCTACGCCATCGGCACGCATCAAATAGCGCTGCAGCGCAAGTCCACGCTGGCCTCGTGCATGGCCTTCGACGAGCTCTACGGCCTCGGCTACGCCAGCTATCGCCGCTACGCCGACGAGGTCAGCGCCGTCACGGCGGAGCAGCTCCGCGCCGTCGCTCGGCGCTATCTGGTCGAGCAGCGGCGCGTGGTGGCGATCGTGCGCCCGGAGGGTGCTTAACCCCAAGGCTCAGGTGGGTTGAATGGCGGGATGGATCGACCCAGCTCAGCCTTGGCCTTAGGCCAACAAGAGCACGTAGGCGTCATAGATCGCGTGCGTGTAGACTGCCGTGGCGAACCCGCGCAGCAGGTAGATCGCCGCGAAGAACCCGCCGGCCAGGGTGCGGTAGATCAGCGGGTAGACTGATACCTCGCCCTGCAGCAGCTCGGGATGGTGCGCCGCGGCGAAGATCAGCGAGCTGACGAGCACGGCCGCGCTGGCGGCGAGCCAGCCGCGCAGGCCGCCCCAGCGCTGCAGGGCCAGCCGCAGGCCACCGAGGAGCCCCGCGCGAAAGACCAACTCCTCGTGGACGCCGGCGCCGGCGGACACCACCAAGGCGCCCATCACGCTGAAGCCGCTGCCGGCGGGCGCGCCGCCGGTGGACTGCAGCGGATTGACGCCGAGCAGATCGACCACGACGAAGACGATGAAGGTGCCCATCGTCAGCGCATAGAGCGCGCTCTCGGCCAGCACGGCGAGCAGCGGGCGCGCCGTCAGCCGCTGCCCACGCCAGAGGTAGAACACCATCACCAGCAGCGAGAGCAGCAGGCTGACCTGGAGCAGGATGAAGCCGGCGGATCCGAGCCACCGCAGCAGACTGCGCGTCACCAGATCGACGCCGTTCAGCGAGTGGGTGAGCAGCGCTCCCAGCTCGTAGAACACGAGCAGCGGCAGCACCAGGATGATCGTCGTCAGGAGATTGGGGCGGCGCAGGCGGGGCTGCCGACGTCGGCGGCCCCTGCCATTAGTGTTGGGCCCGCTGCCGTTGGGGTTAGCCATGATCGGGAGGGCTCAGCCGGGCGCGCCGGTGGTGGTCTGGGCTTACCGGTGCTCAAGGGGCGTGGGAGCTCAGCGACGGTGTCCGCCGCCGCGCCCGCTCTTGCCCGCACCGCGCGGGTGGCGACCGGTCGCGGTCGCGCGGCCCCCACGGGAACCCGCCTGGGCTTCGCGGCCGCGCTGCGGGGTGCGCGCCTCGTGGCGCGTCCGCTCCTTCGTGGCCGGCATTGCGGCCGGTTTGGGCGCGGCCGGTTTGGGCGCAGTCTTGCTGCGGCCTCCAGCCAAGGGCTGCGGCCGGCTGCGGGCCGTGCCCGCGGCGGCCGGTGCGGCCGCTGCCCCACCGCGCTTGGGCGCCGCCACGGGCGGCTTGCTGCCCCCCGCGGCCGTCTTCCCAGCGGCGAGAGCAGCCTTCGGTGTGGCCTTGCTCGGGATCGCCCCCGCCGCGCCGGCGGTCTTGGCGGCCGAGCCCGCGGTGGCTCGCGGGACCGCCGCCTGGGTCTTCGCGGTCGCCTGGCTGGCGCGCGCCGGCCGACTCGCTGCCGGCCGCTTCCCCTTCGGCCGACTCGCCGCTGGTCGGTTCGCCGCCGGTCGATTCGCCGCCGGTCGATTCGCCGCCAGGCGCGTCGCTGCCAGACGCGTCGCCGTCGGTCGTCCTGCCACCTGACTCGCGGCCAGATGGCCTGCTGCGAGATCGGGGCGGTTGTGAACGAGGATCCGTGGGCCGTCCTCGAAGGTCCCTTCGAACTTCGTTTCGCTCACGACCTCGCTGACATAGCCGAGTCCGAAGGAGCTGTGTCGAAAGATGTCGCCCTCGCGGTAGGTGTCCGCGGGAGCGTAGTTGCCTGCGCGCACCGCCGACGGTTCCGCCATCACCTCGCCCCAGGGGCGCTTGCGCAGGCTCTGGCGTCGTCGCACGGCGATGGGCTCGGGAACCTCGTCATCGACGTCTCCGCGGGGGGGGCGATAGGCGTGGGTTGCCCCGCAGACGGCGCACTGCACGCTCCGGACCTCACCCTCGAAGACCGTGACGATCGTATGTTGAGTATCCGCTTTGCAGCTGGCGCAGAAGGCGTCGGTTTCGCCGCCGACCTCGAAGGGCGATTCCTTGAATATCATGTATTCCATGTTGCGCATGCCGTGCGGAAAAATCTGTTCGGCTCCTACCACACCTCGTGCAGTGTGGCAAGGTGGGAGAGCGACGCCGTGCCCCGCGACCCGCCTTGTCACGCCTCCGCGCCGCATGCTATCAGGCTCTGAGACGGTGGGCCAATTTGGCGCAGCGACGTGGGATTTCACCACTTTGGGGCATCCTCCCGGCGGTCATGGTGGCGGCCCTGGTGCTCGGCTATTTCAGCTACCGCTTCGCGGCGGAGTTGGCGCAGCGCAGCGAGGCCTCAGTCGAAAGCAGCACCCGCGCCCTCGGCATCAAGCTGATCGACCGCCTCGAGCAGGTGATCATCGACGGCGGTCGCACCTTCTTCCGTCTGGTCAGCGTCGATGACCCCCACGAGTTCCGTGAGCTCTGGCGCCGCATCGTGCGCGTCAGCCCAGCGGTCGAGAGTGTCACGGTGCTGGGGCCCGACCGCCGCATCGTGTATCTGGTCGCCAAGCTCGATCCGGCCGCCTTGGATGCGTTCCGCCAGCTGTTCCTGCAGCGGATGCTGCCCGATCTCGAGCTCGAGCGCCTGGCGGTCGAGCACCACAAGCACCTCTACAAGCGCTACGACGGGCGACCGTACCTGATCTCCTACATCCGCCAGCACGCCGGCGGCCGCGACTACTACCTCGTGCTCAACATGAACCTGCAGTACGTCGTCGAGGATGTCTTTCCGCAGGAGTTCAGAGAGCTGGAGTCCACGAACGCGATCTCCGTGATCGACGAGGAGAGCGCGCATCCCGTCTATGGCCGACCGGTCGACGTTTCGAGCCAGCTGGTGTTCGAGGGCCTCTTCCCGACGACGCTCTACAAGTGGCGCCTGCAGGTCGCCCCACGCCAGCTCGGGCCCCTGCGTCGCGGCGCGCGGGCACGGCGCCTCTCGGCGGTGTTGCTGGTGGGCGGGGCGAACGCGGTGATCTGGATCGGTCTGGCGGTGATCCTGATCGCCGTGCGAAAGGAGCGGCGCGCCAACGCGCTGAAGAGCGACTTCATCGCCAACGTCAGCCACGAGCTCAAGACGCCGCTCTCCCTGATCCGCATGTTCGGTGAGCTGTTGGCGCTCGGGCGCGTGAAGGACGCGCAGACGGCGCGCGAGTACGCCGAGATCATCATGCGCGAGAGCGACCGCCTCAGCAGCCAGATCGACAACGTGCTCGACTTTGCGCGCATCGAGCGCGGCAAGGACGCCTACAGCATGCGCGAGGGCGACCTGCGCGGGGTCGTGGAGCGCGCGGTCGAGCTGTGCCGCTATCGCGCGGAGCAGCAGCACCTCCGCCTCGAGCTCGTCCTGCCCGATGACCCCGTGGTGGCGGTCTTCGACGAGAGCGCGATGACCCTGCTGGTGCTCAACCTGGTCGAGAACGCGCTGAAGTACGCCGCCGTGGCAGGTGCCGCGATTCGGGTGCTGCTCGATCGCCACGCCAGCGGTCTGCGGCTGCAGGTGAGTGACGAGGGACCCGGGCTGACGCCCGATGAGCAGCGCCGCGTCTTCGAGCGCTTCTACCGCGGAGAGCGCGCCCGACAGGGGCCCCAGCGCGGCTCGGGGATCGGCCTCAGCCTGGTCAAGCACATCGCCCAGGCCCACGGTGGGCGCGCCCAGGTGCGCAGCGAGCTGGGCAAGGGCGCCACCTTCGAGGTACTCCTCCCCGCCGTAGCGCGAGGTCCAGCCTGATGGTCCCACCTGCCGAGGCCAAGCCGATGGTCGAGCCCAGCACCAGGCGCGTGTTGCTGATCGAGGACGAGCCCGACCTGCTGCGCGGGCTGTGCGACGCGCTGCGCTTCGAGGGTCTCGAGGTCGTCGCCGCGCAGACGGGGACCGAGGGCCTCGCCCTCGCCACCCAGGGGCGATCGATCTCGTGCTGCTCGATCTGATGCTGCCCGACCTCAACGGCTTCCGCGTCTGCGAGCAGATTCGCGCGCACAGCCCGCAGCTGCCGATCATCATCCTCAGCGCGCGGGGGCAAGAGACCGACAAGGTGCGGGGGCTGGAGGCCGGGGCCGACGACTACGTCACCAAGCCCTTCAGCGTGGCCGAGCTGGTCGCCCGCGTGGGCGCCATCTTTCGTCGTTCGGCCCGACTGGGCGGGGCGCAGCCCGAGCTGCTGCAGCTCGGCAGCGCGACGGTCGATCTGAAGAAGCACACCGTCACGCGCAATCGTCGCAGCGAGCCGCTGACCTTCTTCGAGGTCGAGCTGCTGCGCATGCTCAGTGAGCGAGCCGATCAGCCGGTGTCGCGCGACGAGCTGCTGGAGCGGATCTGGGGGCTCGACGCCAGCTCGACCAATCGCACGGTGGACAACGTGATCGTCAAGCTGCGCAAGAAGATCGAGGCCGATAGCCGCGCACCGCAGCACATCCTGACGATCTACGGCTGCGGCTACAAGCTCGTGCGCTAGCGCTGCTCCAGGTCTGCGGCCTCTGGCCGTGGCCTTGTCACCCCTTGCCACGGCTGGTATGACGCCCACGCCTCGCGCGCAGCGGCTGCTCGCGCGAAGCGGAACAAGTGAGATCAAGCGCATGAGATACAAGAAGCTGCTGATCAGCGCGGGTATCGCGTTGGCCCTGCTCGCCGGTCTGCTCTACGGCGCCGCGACCTTCTGGACCGAGTACGCCTGGTTCGTCGAGCTCGGCTTCTCCAAGGTCTTCGTGACCACGCTGGTCGCGCAGCTCGGCACCGGCGCCGCCTTCGGCTTGGTCGCCCTCGCCCTGCTCGGGTTGCATGTCTACCTGATTCGGCGCCTCAGCCGCCCGCGCACCGACTGGGTGATCGTGACGCCCGAGGGCAACCTCGACCTGCGCGACCTGGTGGCGCGGGTCTCGACCCCGGTCGTCGTCGCGGCGGCCCTGCTCGTCGCCGCCGGCATGGGCTACTGGGCGGCGCTGGCCTGGGAGGACGTGCTGAAGGCGATCTACGCCACGCCCTTCGGGCGCAGCGAGCCGATCCTCGGCCTGGATGTCGGCTTCTACCTCTTGCGCGTGCCGCTGCTGCAGTTCGCCCAGCAGTGGCTGGTCTATCTGACGGCCCTCTGCGCCGCGCTCTCCGCGATCGTCTACACGGCGCGCGGGGCGATCGTGGTCAAGGGGCGTTGGCCCGTGATGTCACCGGGCGTGCGCGCGCACCTGCTCTTCGCGCTCGCCTGCGTGGTGGCGACCGTCGCCTGGGGCTTCCGCGTCGAGATGTACGAGACGCTGTTCTCCAAGCGCGGCATCGCCTACGGCGCGACCTTCACCGATGTCTACGCCAATCTGCTGGCCTACCGCCTGCTGATCGTCGCCTGCCTGGTCTGCGCCGCCTTCCTGCTGGTCTCGATGCGCAGCGGCGCGCAAAGCGGTCCCGAGTCCCTCAAGTGGCCGCTGATCAGCGTGGCAGGGGTGGTCGTGCTGTGGGTGCTCGGCGTGTTCGTCTGGCCGACGGTCGTCCAGCGGCTGATCGTCAACCCCAACGAGCTCGAGAAGGAGCGCCCCTACCTCGAGCACGCGATCGAGGGCACGCGTCGCGCCTACGGCATCGACAAGGTCGAGATGCGCGAGTTCCCCGCCGAGGAGACCTTGACGGCGAAGGATCTGGCCGCCAACCCGACGACGATCGACAACATCAAGATCTGGGATCATCGGCCGCTGCGCGAGACCTACCGCCAGATGCAGGTGATCCGCCTGTACTATGACTTCCCCAACATCAGCGTCGATCGCTATCGCATCGACGGGCGCTACTGGCAGGTGATGCTCTCGGCGCGTGAGCTGATTCACGATCAGCTGCCGGCGCAGAGCCAGACCTGGGTCAACCGCCACCTGCAGTACACCCACGGCTACGGCGTCTGCCTCAGCCCGGTCAATCACGCGATCGGTGAGGGGCTGCCCGATTTCTGGATCAAGGACATCCCGCCCCAGTCGCGTCACCAAGAGCTGCGCATCACGCGGCCGGAGATCTACTACGGCCTGGAGAGCGACGACTACGTGCTGGTCAAGACCACGACGCAGGAGTTCGATTACCCGCGCGGTCGAGACAACGCCTATTGCACCTACCAGGGACGAGGCGGTGTCGGCGTCGGGTCGTTCATGCGGCGGCTGCTCTTCTCTCTGCGCTTCGCCGACATCAACCTGCTCTTCACCGAGCACCTCAAGCCCGAGAGCCGCATCCTGTTCAACCGCAGCATCCAGCAGCGCGTGACGAGCGTCGCGCCCTTCTTGATGCTCGATCAGGAGCCCTACATCATCGTCGCCAATGGGCGGCTGCTCTGGGTCCAGGACGCCTACACCATCAGCTATCGCTACCCCTATTCACAACCGACGCCGCTCGGGCGCCGCAAGCGCATCAACTACCTGCGCAACTCGGTCAAGGTGACGATCGACGCCCATGACGGCTCGCTCGCGCTCTACGTCTGGGATGCCGGCGACCCGATGATCCAGACCTACCGCAAGATGTTCCCGTCGCTCTTCAAGCGGCGCGACGAGATGCCGGCGGCGGTGCGTGCTCACGTGCGCTATCCCAAGGATCTGTTCACGGTGCAGGCCGCGATGTACGAGTCGTTCCACATGTCCGACCCGCGGGTGTTCTACAACCAAGAGGACAAGTGGAGCATCGCGCGCGAGCTCGAGGAGAAGACGGGCATCCGTCGCGAGGTGCCGCGGCGCCAGCCCGGCGTCAGCGCCGAGGTCGTGACCTCGCAGGCGCGGATGACCCCCTATTACATGATCATGCGGCTGCCTGGCGAGCGCGCCGAGAAGTTCCTCTTGATGCTGCCCTACACGCCGTCGAACAAGGACAACATGGTCGCGTGGATGACGGGCCACTGCGAGGAAGAGGACTACGGCAAGCTGCGCGTCTACGTCTTCCCCAAGCAGAAGCTCGTCTTCGGCCCGATGCAGATCGAGGCCCGCATCGACCAGGACGACTACATCTCGCAGTGGATCACGCTGCGCAACCAACAGGGCTCGTCCGTGATCCGTGGCGACCTGCTGGTGATCCCGATCGAGCAGTCGCTGCTCTATGTCGAGCCGATCTACCTGCAGTCGACGCAGACCCAGCTGCCCGAGCTCAAGCAGGTGATCGTCTCCTTCGGTGACAAGGTGTCGATGCAGCCGACGCTGCGCCGCGCGCTCGACGAGGTCTTCGGGCCCTCGCTGGCGCCGGCGAGGACCAACACGCCCGAGGGTGTCCGCGCGGCGGCGCGAGCAGCCAACGCGCCCGCGCGCCCCGCCGGCGCGGGCCCGGTCGAGGTGCTCGGCGTCGGGGTCGTACAGCCGGCGGCACGCCTGGCCGGTGAGGCCCTCGGGCACTATCGCAAGGCCCAGCAGGTGCTCGGACAGGGCGATTGGGCAGCCTACGGTCGCGAGCAGCAGCAGCTCGCGGACCGCCTCGAGCAGCTCAGCCGGGTGCTCGATCCCGCGCTACGGCCTGCGGTCGCCCCGGCCGTCAAGCCGCCGGCGCCGCAGGCGCCCCAGCGCCAGTAGGGCGCCCAGCAGCAGCAAGCCGAGAGCGCCGCGCGTGCCCGGGGTGTCGGCCCTTTGCGCCGCGGCGTCCGTCGCGGGCGATCGCAGCGCGCAGCCGCCGCCGCGGGGGCTGACGTCGACGGGCTCGCAGCGCTTGGGGTCCTTGGCCAGCGGGTAGGTCTGGCAGATCCCGTGCACGTCACCCACCTCGGGGCTGCGCTTCTTGGTCTCGCCCGTGCTTGCGTTCGGGTACATCGTGGCCTCGGTCACGGCCTCGCTCAGCCCGCGGCCCGAGCAGGAGGGGATCGGCTGGCCGCTGTTGTCCAGCGGCACCGGCCTGCGCTGGCCATCGTCGCAGGTGTGGTCGAGACCCATCACATGACCGAGCTCGTGGGTCAGCACGTTCTCCACGTCGGTCAGGCCGCGCTCTCCCCCGGTGGAAAAGGTGAAATGCTGGCCGTTGAGGTAGATGTCCGCGTCGTAGATCCGGCCGTAGTCGGCGCTCGTCGGTTGATCGTTGAAGAAGACGATCGTGATCGCGGAGGCGCCGGTCGCGGCCGGTCCGTCGCCCGCCTTGAGCGACTGCCAGTCGTCCTCGATCCAGCTCACGACGTTCTCGTTGGGGCCCTGGCGGTCGAAGCCGGGCTTGGCATCGGCGCTGGGTTCGAGCACCTTCAGCCGCAGGAAGGAGCAGGCCTGCGTCGCCGCGGTCCAGTTGGCCACGGCCCGGTTCAGGGCCTCGAGCTCGCTGTCGTCGGCGACATCGGCGCTGCCCGCGACGTTGGCGCGCATGATCACGCAGTTGCTGCGCATCCAGCGCAGGGGCCGCGGCGGATCGCCCGTGCTGTAGGTCGGCACGTAGTACAGGCTGGGGTCAACCGCGGCGACGGGCGGGCTGCTATCGGTGCTCGCCGGCGGGGTCGCTGTCGCGTCGGAGCCAAGGTCGTTGGCCGCGCCGGCCGGCCCGCCGATGCCCTGCAAGGCCACGCACGCGAAGAGCGCGACCAGGCCGCCGGGCCGTGATCCCGGGTGACCGCTGTAGTGTGGCTCTCGTCGGGTGGAGCCGCGGGCCGCGCGGGTCGAGGGGGTCGGGCGCATGCTTGCCTTGTCTCCGGTGCGCGCCCGGCGCGTCAGAGACGCACGAGGCGGGGGCGGCGAACGAACGACGGGGTTCACTCGGTCGCGGCTGGCCGAGCCCAGGTCGGACGACAGCGGTCCGTCGTCCGGGCGCAGGCGCTGACGGTCTCGCGCACCTGCGCGACGAGCGCGTCGAGCAGCAGCGCCCCGCTGGCGCTCGTGGCGGTGGCCAAGGTACTGGCACGCACGGCGCTCGTCGTCGCTGTCGCGGCCGGCGGTGGCGCGCTCAAGGTCAGGCCGTCGAGCGTCCGCTGCGCCACGCGGCGACCGCTGGCATCGCGCGTCAGCAGGTAGGCGCCTTGGCGCATGCCGACCACGCGCAGTCGGCCGGCGCCGGCGCCCTGCGCAAAGAGCAGGAGCTGTTGCCCGGGCGGCAGCTCGGTGCTCCCGGCCACCCGCATGCCGATGCCCTCGACGCTGCCGCCGAGCTCGCGCATCACCACCGTGCCCACGCCTGCGTGGCCGTCCAGCGCCTGGTCGATGCGCACGACAGTGTCGGTCACGATGAAGCGGCCGTCTTCGGTCCAGCGACTCTCGGCACTGACGGCGGTGCCGATGAAGATGCGCTGGGCCGCGCCCACGAGGTCGCGCAGGCTCATCCGGGGCATCACGGTGGCGGTGGCAGGTGCGGACGCGACCAACACGCTGGCGGTGCCGACCAGCCAGAGCGCGAAGCTGCGAGGCAAACGGGTCACGACCTGCAAGGATAGCGACCGCCTCAAGGTCGGTCAAATGCCTCTTGCACCGTGTGGTGCAGCGCTTGGCGTACCGCCTGTTCCGGAAGGTCAGGTCGCTGCGGCGTCCGGTGAGGGGCCCAAGCGACGCTCGTGCTAGAGTCGCCGCATGGCGCAGCCAACGTCGGGGCCGACCTCGCGGCCCGAGGATCGCCGCGTCTTCCAGCGACACGAGGTCTGCGTGCCGGTGCTCGTCCGGGTGCTCGACGAGCGGGGCCAGCAGGTCATCAGCGATCCGGGCTTCGGCCTCGTGCGCGATGTCTCCGCCGGGGGCTTGCGCTTCGAGGTGCTGGGCGAGCTGGCGGAGCGGCTCAGCGGGGCTACGCCCGGCGCTGGGCAGGTCGAGCTGCGCTTCGTTCCACCGACCCTGGCCGCCTTGCCTGCCGCGCGCGGGCGGGTGCGCTGGACGCGGCCCAACGCCGATGGCGTCGGCTGGGCCGCGGGACTGCAGTACGGCGCCTCGGCGGCGCAGACCCAGGAGGAGCTGCTCGCGGCGCTGATCGGCTACGGCGGCTCGCCGGTGCGGAGCACGCTGGGACCGCGCGTGCGCCTGCTGCTGGTGGGTGGGCTGCTCGCGGCTGCCTTTGCCGGGGGGGCGCAGCTCGGCAGCGGGCAGCACGAGGGTCGCCTGCGGCGCGAGCGTCGCCTGGAGCGACAGGTCGAGGCGCTGCAGGAGGAGCAGGCGAGCTGCGCGCAGCAAACGAACGCGGTCTGGCGGCGCCACGCCGAGCTCCGGCTGCAGCTCGATCGCTGCCGGCGATCCGCCGCGGCGGCTCCTGACGGCACCCGCCCGCGATAGATGCCTTCCATTGAGCGGGCCGCCCGCGCTAAGATGCCGCCACCACGCTTAGCCATGAGGTCTTTCGCCATGAGGCTCGTTGCCCTTCGTTGGATGGTCCTGACCGCGCTGCTCGGCAGCTCGGCCTGCTCCGCGCTGCTCGACACGGACGCCTTGAAGACGGAGCCTGCGGGCGACGGCGGCGCGCGGGATCGCGGCTTGGCCGACGGCCGCGCGCGGGATCGGGGGGTGGTCGCCGACCGCGGCATACGTCCCGACGCAGCCGTGCCCACGGTGGCGTTGACACTGGCGGCCGCCAGCGGCGCCGTGTTGACCCAGATGAACGTCACGGGCCCAGCGCAGACCGGCGCGGCGATCGTCTTCACGCTGCGCAACACGGGCACCGCCGCGACGGCCGGCGTCCCGCTGCCCACGCTCTCCAATCTCGCCAACTTCGCGGTGATCACGAACGCGTGCGGGGCCGCCCTCGCCGCGAACGCGAGCTGCACCTTCTCCGTGGGGCCGAAGGCGACGACCAATGGCCCATACAACGCCACGCTGCGCGTGACCTCGGGCAGCGCCAGTTCGAACACGCTGACCCTCGAGGGCACGGCCAGCGGCTTCACCGTGCCCCCCGTGCTCAGCCTCAGCGCGGCCAGCGGCGCGGTGCTCGATGCGATGAACGTCACCGCGCCGGGGCCCAACGGCGCGCCGATCACCTTCACGGTGCGCAACACGGGCAGCACGGCGATGGCGGCGGCCGTGGTCATCACCTTGGCCAGCCCGACGCACTTCCTCGTGGAGACCAATACCTGCACGGCCGCGCTCGCCGCGAACGCGACCTGCACCTTCGTGGTGCGCCCCACGGCGACGGCCAACGGCAGCTACGAGTCGAGCCTACAGGTCGCGGTGGGCGAGACCGCCTCGAACCCCTTGACCCTCAGTGGGACGGCGAGCGGCTTCGCGCCGGCCGTAACGCTGACGCCGAGCGCGGACCAGACGGGGATGAACGTGACGCCGGGGGCGAACCCCGGCGCGGCCGTGACCTTCACCGTCCGGAACACGGGCAGCGCGCCGACGACGGTGGCCCCGACGGTGGTGCTCTCCAGCACGACGAACTTCGAGGTCTCAGTGAGCACCTGCACGGCGGTGCTCGCCGCGGCCGCGACCTGCACCTTCGGTGTGCGGCCGAAGGCGACGGCCGATGGCGCCCTCAGCGGCACGGTGCAGGTGACCGCGGGCACGGACGTCAGCTCAGGGACGGTGAACCTGAGCGGCACGGCGAGCGGTTTCGGCCCGGCCGTGAGGCTGACGCCCGCTTCGGCGCAGACGGGGATGGACGTCACTCTCGCGGCGAACCCCGGTGCGGCGGTGACCTTCACCGTCGAGAACACCGGTACGGCGCCGACGACGGCCGCCCCGAATGTGGTCCTCTCCAACACGACGAACTTCGAGGTTTCGGCCGACACCTGCACCGTGGTGCTCGCCGCCCAGGCGACGTGCACCTTTGACGTCAAGCCGAAGGCGACGGTGGACGGGGCCTTCAGCGGCACGGTGCTGGTAAACGCCGGCACCGGCGTCAGCTCGGCGCCAGTGAGCCTGTCCGGCACGGCCACCGGCTTGTAGCGCCGCCCCTCAGCGCGCGCCCGCCAGCAGCGACCCGTCGCGCAACGCGCCCATTCCCCGACCCCCTTCTTCGCAGCACGGAGCATTCCATGGCAGCCGATCGCGTCCGGGTGCGGATCGCACCCAGTCCCACCGGGGATCCTCATGTCGGCACGGCCTACGTCGCGCTCTTCAACTACGCCTTCGCCAAACACCACGGTGGCGACTTCGTCCTGCGGATCGAGGATACGGATCGCGCGCGTTCGAGCCGCGCCTCCGAGGAGGCGATCCTGCGCAGCCTGCGCTGGCTCGGGCTGCGCTGGGACGAGGGCCCCGACGTCGGCGGCCCCTGCGGGCCCTATCGCCAGTCCGAGCGCGCCGCGATCTACCGCGAGCACGCCGAGCTACTGCTCGAGCGCGGCCACGCCTATCGCTGCTTCTGCTCGGCCGAGCGCCTCGAGCGCCTGCGCGAGCGGCAGCGCGCCGCCAAGACGCCGCCCGGCTACGATGGTCAGTGCCGTGAGCTGAGCGCCGACGAGGTGGCCGTCCAACTCGCCGCTGGGGCCGCGCACACCGTGCGCCTGAAGATGCCGCGCACGGGCGAGGCGGTCTTCGACGACCAGCTCCGCGGTACGATCCGCATGCCCTTTGCCCACAGCGACGACCAGGTGTTGCTGAAGAGCGACGGGCTCCCGACCTACCATCTGGCCAACGTCGTCGACGATCACCTGATGGCGATCTCGCACGTGGTGCGCGCCGAGGAGTGGATCCCTTCGGTGCCGAAGCACCTGCGGCTCTACGAGGCCTTCGGCTGGCAGCCGCCGCGGATGGTGCATCTGCCGCTCTTGCGCAACAACGACAAGAACAAGAGCAAGATCTCCAAGCGCCGCAATCCGGTCAGCCTCGACTATTACCGCGAGGCGGGCATCCTGCCGCAGGCGATGCTCA
This sequence comes from Pseudomonadota bacterium, assembly GCA_016702545.1. Classification (GTDB taxonomy): domain Bacteria; phylum Myxococcota_A; class Polyangia; genus JADJTL01. Next base: position 135,766 of record JADJDT010000016.1, read on the forward strand.
ACTTCCTCGCGCTGATGGGGTGGTCGTTCGGCGGCGACCAGGAGAAGTTCACGCTCGAGCAGATGATCGAGCGCTTCGATCTGGCCCCGGGCAGCGTTGGGCTGGGTGGGCCGGTCTTCGACCTCGAGAAGCTCTCCTGGCTCAACGGGCTCTATCTGCGCGACCTGAGCGATGAGCAGCTCGTCGACCAGCTGATCGCGTGGCGCCTCAATCGCGATTACTTCTTGCGCCTGGCGCCGCTGGTGCGGGAGCGCATTCGGCGCTTCGACGAGTTCGTGCCGCTGACCGAGTTCTTCTTCAGTGGCGACCTCGAGCTCGGCGCCGTGGGGCAGCAGCTCGTGCCGAAGAAGCGCAGCGCGCGCGATACGGCGGCGGTGGTCGACGCGCTGACGGACGAGCTCGACGGTGTGCGCGACTGGCTTCCCGAGGCGCTCGAGCCGGTGCTGCGCGCCTGCTGTGAGCGCCTGCAATGGACCTCGCGCGAGGTCTTCATGATCGTGCGCATCGCAGTCAGCGGGCGCGCGGCCTCCCCGCCGCTCTTCGATACGATGGTCGCGGTCGGTCGCGACCTCTGTCGTCGGCGCCTGCGACAGGCGGCCCTCTGGCTGCGGGCTCAGCCCCACACCGAGCCGGCGGTCGCGGCGGCGCCGGGGCCCAAGGGCTGAGGCCAGCGATGCTCGGAGCTTGGCGTCAAGCGGGCGTGTCGCAGGCTCAGCTAGCGGCGCTGCTGGCCTATCACCTGGGCGTCCATCTCGTGCTCTACCGGCACCAAGCGCTGGGTGCTGGTTTGCTGGTGCTCGGCCTCGCGATCTTCGCCCGCCCGCTCGGTCGGCTGCTCGACCACGCCCTAGTCGGGAGCTGGCGCGTACTCGATGCCGAGGCCGCCGCCGAGCGCGCTGCCGACCCACCGGGCAGCTTCGATCGTCAGCCGTTGGTCGTGCTGGTGACCAGTGCCGTGGTGCTGACGCTGATCGAGTACTACGGCACGCGCGGCGTCTTCATCGACCTCGTCGACCGCTACCTACCGACGTTGCGTCAGCAGCGTCACTGGGAGCTCTACGGCTACGTCTACTGGTCGGGATTTCGGCTTTGCGCCTATGGGCTCCTGCCCTGGCTCGCCCTCCACCTGCTGCTGCGCCCTGGCGCGCGCCTGCGCGATTGCGGGCTGGCGTGGCGTGGACTGACCCAGCACCTGTGGCTCTACGTCGCGCTCTTCGTCTTCATCCTGCCGCCGATCGTGGTCGCCTCGTTCACGCGACCCTTCCAGCACACCTACCCCTTCTATGACCTGGCAGCCCGGAGCTGGGGCGACTTCCTCGCCTGGGAGCTGCTCTACGGTGCCCAGTTTTTCGCGCTCGAGCTCTTCTTTCGGGGCTTCATGATCCATCGGCTCAAGCGGGCGCTCGGATCGCACGCGATCTTCGTGATGGCGCTGCCCTACTGCATGATTCACTACAACAAGCCGATCGCCGAGGTGCTGGGGGCGGTGGTGGCGGGCAGCGTGCTCGGGACGCTCAGCCTCCGCACCCGGTCGATCTGGTGTGGTTGGTTGATCCACGTCAGCGTGGCCGTGACGATGGACCTCCTGTCCCTTCTTCACAAGACAGGATGGCCGGGCAACCCACAGTTTGTTGGCTCTTGAATACGTCTGCGAGAAACGCGAGAAAGCAAATCATTATCAATTGATGAGATATTGATGCCAGATTATTAAAAGTGGTGAACTTCATATTGCCGCAAGGTAAAGACGTCGCGATGCGCCCCCTCTACTAGCGGCCACCGGCGTCTCGCGGCGGGCCGCACGCTGATCGCCTGGCCGGCCGCGGACGGCCCGCGGCCACAGCGCTACTCCCCGCCCGCGCTCCCAGAGACTCGCCAAGCTCCGCCGAGCTTTTGACGAACTTTTACAATGTGGTGACAACTCCCACCCACCCTTCCGCTAGAACGGCACCACCGGCGAGGCTACCGGCGAGCGGCGGAGGCCGCCGCGTTTGGGCGCGCCGCCGGCTGAGTCGACGGGAACGTCGAGTCGAGAGGCTGCCTGAGTCGAGAGGGAGTGACCGGACCATGAGTGGGCTGCAACTGGGTTTGATTACGGCGTACCTGGCGGTGTTGTTGGCGCTGGCCTTCTTTGGCTTCCACCGCACCCTGTTGGTTTGGCTGTTCTACCGCCACAAGAAGCGCGTGCCGGTGCCACAGCGCGAGTACGCGGACCATGAGCTGCCGCGCGTGACCGTGCAGTGCCCCCTGTTCAACGAGATGTATGTGGCTGAGCGCCTACTCGAGGCGGTCGCGCTGATGGACTACCCGCGCGATCGGATCGAGATCCAGGTGCTCGACGACTCGACGGACGAGACGCAGGGGATTTGCCGCCGCAAGGTGGACGATTTGAAGGCGCGCGGCTACGACGCCAAGTACATTCATCGCGACGATCGCACCGGCTTCAAGGCCGGCGCGCTGGAGAACGGGCTGCGCACGGCCTCCGGTGAGCTGGCGCTGGTCTTCGATGCGGACTTCATCCCCGAGCCCGGCACGCTGCGGGCGATGGTCCACCATTTCACCGATGAGAACGTGGGCATGGTCCAGGCGCGCTGGGGGCACGTCAATCGCGACTACTCCACGCTGACCGAGGTCGAGGCCCTGATGCTCGACGGGCACTTCGTCATCGAGCACACCGCGCGACACCGCTCGGGCCGCTTCTTCAACTTCAACGGCACGGCGGGCATGTGGCGCATCCGCACGATTCACGACGCCGGTGGCTGGCAGCACGACACGCTGACCGAGGACATGGACCTCTCCTACCGCGCGCAGCTCAAGGGCTGGCAGTTCGTCTATCTGCCCAACGTCGTCTCGCCGGCCGAGCTGCCGGTGGAGATGAACTCCTTCAAGTCGCAGCAGTTCCGCTGGGCCAAGGGGTCGATCCAGGTCGCCAAGAAGCTACTGCCGCAGATCCTGCGGGCGAAGCTCTCGCCGCAGATCAAACTCGAGGCCTTCTTCCACCTGGCCAACAACCTGGCGTATCCGTTGCTGCTGCTGCTCTCGCTGCTGCTGCTGCCGAATCTCGCGGTGCGGGACTCCCACGGCTGGCGCGAGGTGCTGCTGATCGACCTGCCGCTCTTCTTCGGTACGACGGTGAGCATGGTCGGTTTCTACGTGGTGTCGCAGCGTGAGCTCGGGGGACCGCCCTCGGGCGGCTGGTGGCGCTTCGTGCTGCGCCTGCCCTTGATGCTCTCGGTGGGCATCGGGCTCTGCATCAATCAGACGCGCGCGGTGCTGGAGGCGCTCTTCGGCCGTGAGACGGAGTTCGTGCGCACCCCGAAGCACGGCCTCTGCAGGCGCAGCGAGAGCTGGGCCGGCAAGCGCTACCGCGCGGCTAAGACGCTGATCCCCTACGTCGAGCTGTTGATGGCGGCCTACCTCGGCTGCGCGATGATCGTGGCGCTGGCCTACGGCCACTACCTGTCGCTGCCCTTCCTGCTGCTCTTCTTCGTCGGCTTCGGCTATGTCGGATCGCTGAGCGTGTACCAGCGGCGCTAGGGGGCGCTAAGCGTGCCGACGAGCGTCGCGCTTGCCTTCTGGGCGAAACGCGGTAGCCTTGCACCTCGGCGCCGACCGCAGGCGCGGGCTGGGCTCGTAGAATATGACTCGTAGAATGTCTCGGGGGGCGACCCGGTTTCGACGGGGGTGAACGAAGCGAGGGCTGCAGGCGGAGGGTCTCTGTCACCTCCTTAATCCGACGGGGAACTATCAAACGCGAACTCCACAGAGTACGCACTAGCTGCCTAGTGCAGCTAGCGTCCTACCAGCTCTCCCGTCTGTGACGGTTGGCTAGGGCGTCATCGGACAGGCTAGCCAAGGGCTCCTACGGTCGGGCCGGCGGCGAAACAACAGGCCGTATGGCCTCGAGGCAGCCAGCCGGCAGGCGGCCTCGAGGTGACGAAAACCGCCGGCTAAGCTTGTAGACGTCTTCGTATTCGCACCTTCGGACGCGGGTTCGACTCCCGCCGCCTCCACATATCTTCCGCTGCAGCGCGCGCTTGGCGTGCTGGTCTTCCGCTACAGCGCGCGCTTGGCGTGCTGGTCTTCCGCTACAGCGCGCGCTTGGCGTGCTGGTCTTCCGCTACAGCGCGCGCTTGGCGTGCTGGTCTTCCGCTACAGCGCGCCCACCGCAAACCAGAAACCGCGCGCCGCTGGGTCGCTCGGCGGGGACCCCAGAGGAGCACAACGTCTTCGTCGCCCTCGGTCGGGGCGGGGGGGCCGGGTATAGGGTGCCGCTGGAGCGGCGGTGGTGGGCCTTATGGGGCCGTGGCGAAGGGGGCCGTGGCGAAGGGCGTATAATTTACGATGCCGCGGGAATTGTCGTCGTAGAAATCTCTGATCTTGGACGCGATGGTTCCGGCGTCCGTCGTGCCCCACCAGTTTCCGACCGCGCTAACGTTGACGCCCGCTATGCTGTCGAAGGCCCAGAGGGCGGAGTCTTCGATGTTGTTGCCGGACAGGGTCCGCTCCCACGCGCTGCCAGAGTTGCCGAGGACGATGTTGCGGTCGCAGCGACGAATCGTATTTCCCGTGACCGCCTGCTGACCCAGACCGCCGCTCGATACGGCCATCCCCACCGACCCCGCTACCGACTCACAGTCGACATACGAGTAGCGCGCGCCGTCCTCCGCCAGACCCGCGGCCGTCACGTTGCCGAGGAAGCTACAGCCGTAGATGGGGCCCGACGAGTTGTCGATACCGCTGGTGTTGCGGACGAAGGAGGAGTAGCCGACGACGCCGTATTGGTAGTAGGCCACCCCGCTGTCGTTGTTGATGAAGCGACTGCGGACGACCGGAATCTTGATATAGCCATAGCTCGACAGGCCACCGGCGTTGTTCCTGAACAGGCAGTCCTGGATTTTGTACACGGTCTCGGCACCGTTGCCGGCCACACCGACCCAGGCGTGCTCGACGACGGCGTGGCGGAGCGCGACGCTGGCGCCGCTCGCCACCCCGGTGGGGCTCAGCCCGCTCCAACTCGCGCGCGCGGCGTCGAGCGGGTGGGCCGAGGTCAGGCGGATGGGGTGCTCCCGGGTGCCGATCGCCACGAGATGGCCGCCTGACGCGAGCGAGATGCCGGCGCCGTTCGCGAAGCGCACCTGCGTTCCCGGCGCGATCGTGAGCGTGGCGGAATTAACGACCAGCGGGCCCGTGACGAGGTAGGGGCCGTCGTCGGGACGCCAGGTCGTGTCGGTCGCGACGCCGAGCGCGGGTTGCACTGGCGTGAGCGCGGGTGTGGTAACCGACTTGGGCGCGGCCGGGGCGGAGGCTCCCGTGGCGCCGAAGGCGGCCACTCGGTAGTGCAGCGTCGTCGCGGCCTCGGCGTTGAAGTCCGAATAGGTGGTCACGTTCGGGCCGGTTGAATCCAGCGCGACGAAGGCCGCGCCGTCCGCACTGCGCTCGATCTGGAAGCCGTCCTCGTTCGACGAGTTGTCGGTCCAGGTCAGCGTTACGACCCAGCCCGACACCGCCGTCACGCTCAGCGTGCTCGGGGCCGACGGCAGGCCGGCCGCGGGCGTGGTGACGGTGGTCGTGCCCGAGTAGGCCGACTCTGCGAAGGCACGCGCGCCCGGCGCAACGTTCTGGGACGAGGACATAGGAATAGGCCTTATAGGTGTAGGTCGTGCCGGGAGTCGTCCACGCACTGTCGAGGAAGCTCGCCTCGTCCCAAGGCGCGCTCCCGACGATCTCCCACCGGCCACCGCTCGCCTGCCGAGCAATGGCGACTCCCGCCCATGCGTCCGCGGGATCCCGCGCTGGCAGGGCGGTCCAGGTCAGGCGCACGACCCGCGGCGCGATCGCGGCCGCCGCGAGCCCTCCGGGCGTCGTCGGCGCGGGGTGAGTAGCGCCTCCGTCACCGCTGTCCGAGCCAGCGTCGATCGCCACCCCCGTGTCCGGATAACTTACTCTGACGTCCTGTTCCACAGGAGGGATGCTCTGCTCGCGCTGCTCGGTGCAGCCCAACAGGGCGAAAGTCGCCAGTCCGATCCACCGCGCGGCGCGCATCGACATCCAAGCCTCCAGCGTGTAGCGATCGCTTCGCTTGGTATCACGTTCCAGTCGCGAATACCCAATAAGCGGCGCATGCGGCGGCTACACAGGGGACCGCGCCCCGCCGCCCCCACCGGTTTTCCGCTAGAGCGTGTATTCCGCTACAGCGCGCTTGGCGTGCTGGTTTTCCGCTGCAGCGAGCTGCGCTTACTGCGAGGGCGTGCGCCGAACCGGACGACGCATTCCGGATCCCGGACGCGAGGACGCCTTGTGGCTGCAAGTGCCTGTAATCAGGCCGCGACGCTTTGGGCACGGCCATTGCTTCACGGGGTGCGCGATGAGCCTCCCGCGCCCCGTGATTGCCGGCGAGACGATCATGATCACCAGGCGCTGCACGCAGCGGCAGTTTCTGCTGCGCCCGTCCGCCGCGGTCAACCGCATCATAGGCTACTGCCTCGCGGTGGCCGCCGAGCGCTACGGCTTGCGGCTCCACGCCTGCTGCGTGATGTCGAACCACCTGCACCTCGTCGCCACGGACGTGCATGGCAATAGGCCGGAGTTCTGCCGCTGGCTGTTCGAGTTCACGGCCAAGGCCCTCAACGCGCACTGGGGCCGTTGGGAGAACCTGTGGGCAAGTGAGCAACCTTCGGTGGTGCGCCTCGCGGATGAGGGAGGCCCAGCTCGCGAAGGTGCTGTCAACACGCTGACCAACCCTCGGCGTGAACCTGGTGACAGCGCACCATCACTCGGGTCGGGCCGATTGATCCAGACCTCGGAGGGCGGCAGTGGGTGGGTCGGGAGACCGCGAACGAAGCGCTCAGGGTGGGCGGCGTACGCGGCGTCGAGCACGCGCTGGCGGGCGGCGACGATGGCGGGTGCACGGCCGTGGTGGAGGTCGGACGGCGTCAGTAGCGCGATGCCTGAGTGGTAGTGCTCCTCGTTGTACCAGTGCAACAGCGGGGCGACGAGGGCGCGAGCGCCCGGCAGCGAGCCGAAGCGATCGGGCAATTCGGGGCGGTACTTCAAGGTCTTGAACTGCGCCTCGGAGAACGGATTGTCGTCGGACACGTACGGTCGGCTGTGGCTCTTGGTGATGCCGAGGTCGCCGTACAGCATGGCGGTGGACTTCGCCTTCATCGGCGAGCCGCGGTCGGCGTGGATGGTGAGCTGGCCGGGCTGGATGCCCTGCCGCGTGCAGGCCTCGATGATCACGGCTCCTGGGCCAGAGCAGCGCTCTCCTTCGCCGCGACCATCCAGCCGACGGCGTGGCGACTGAAGATGTCGAGGATCGCGTGGAGGTGGTAGTGGGTCCATTTCGCGGGACCCGCACCCAGGCTTGGTGATGTCCACGACCAGACCTGGTTGGGCGCGGTGGCGAAACAACTCCGGCTTGACGTAAGGTCAGGTGACGGAGCTGGTCGCGGCGCTCGCGGATCTCGCCGGCGGCCTCGGGCACGCGGTACATGGTCCGTGCCGAGCACAGGTAGCGCGCCTCGTCGAGCAACTCGGCGACAACCTGACGGGGGCCTTGTCCGACCGAAGCGGTCGCTGTTGAGGCGTCAGAGCACCTCGGCCCGCGCCGCGGGCGGTAGCGCACGGTAGGGTCGGTCGAGGCACCCTCGCCACAGCCGGCCGTTGCCGCCGATAGAACGTCGCGCGGCAGCATCAGCGCTGCGCGCGGCAACCATGCCGACCAGGGGCGCAAGGCTGAGCACGGCGGCCATTACGACGCCTCCGTCGGGCTCTCCGGCGTCGAGATGCCGAGAAGCAGGGAGAGTTTTTTGGACGTCGATGATGACCTTTGCCTCGGCCAGCTCGGCCTGAGGCGCGACGATCTGACGACGCAGCTTCTCGTTCTCATCGGCGAGCAGGTTCTTCGGCGGCCGGCTTCGGTCCTCGCTTCTTGGGCTTCAGCCCAGCGAGGCTCGCCACGTTGCACGAAGCCGCCGCCACGACGCCAGGTGGGATGACCGCAGCCCCTCGCGACGCACCAGCCCGCCGACAGCTCCTTCGCCTGAAGCCGCCGCGACATCAGCCTCACGCAAGATGCTTTGCTTGTACTCCGCGGTGAACGTTCGCCGTGCCGGGCGCTCTGCAGTCGCGGGGCCGGGGATGCCCTCCGACTCCGCCGCCGCCCTTGAGCGCACCCGCCGTCCCCTCGCGGAGAGAGGCGCCGCCGTTTCTCTTGGACATGTCCAACATCGTGACCGGATCCTTGCTCGCCCTCGACACTAAACTCCATGCGGCTCGCTGTCTCAGTCACGTTGGCACAGAGGGCGAAGGCCGTCTACACGCTGACCAACCCTGTGGCAGCGAACCTGGTGACAGAGCACCACCACTGGCCCGGGGTCATCAGCGCGCCTGGTCGCTATGGACCGCCCTCGGGTCTACCCGCGACCGATGGGCTTCTTCCGGGAAGGCGGACCGCTTCCCCGCCACGCGACGCTGACGATGGCGCCGCTGCCCGCCTTCGCGCACGCGCCGCAGGAAGACTACCTCGCCCGGCTCCGCGGCGCGGTTGCGGCGCGCGAGGCCGAAATCTCGAGGCAGCGTCAGGCAGCCGGCCGCAGCGTCCTCGGCCGACGTCAGGTCCTGCGTCAGTCGGCCTTCGACGCACCCAGGGGCTCCGAACCGCGTCGCCAGAGGAGCCCACGCGTGGCCGGCGGGAGTAAGTGGGCGCGCATCGAGGCCCTCGAACGCCTGCGCACCTTCATCGCCGGCTACCGCGAGGCCTGGCTCCAGTGGCGCGCGGGTGACCGCGGCGTGGTCTTCCCCTGCGGCACCTACGGTCTGCGCGTGTACGCGGGCGTCTGCTGCGCCCAGGCCCCGTGAGGGTCGGCGCTCCGGGCCCGCGACAGCCACCTTGCCGACCACCACTCGCCGCAGCGAGCCGCCAGAGCTACGCTCCGAGCATGATCCCAGGGCCAGCGGCGACCGCATCCAGCGCCCTCAGAGCCACTGCCAACGCCCCCAGCCCGCACAAACCCCGCCATCCCGCCCCGTTCCGCAGGCTGCCCCGCGCAGCCCTCGCCTGGACGGTGCTCACCGCTTTTCACGAACCCCAGTCGGGGACCTGCCGCTAACTGGACATCGATGCCTCGGACAGTTACGTCGAAACCTCGATTTCCGCGAACAGGTGAGATCCGTCTTGACTCCGCCTCTTATAGACGGTCGGGGACCGGTGTCTGTCAGCGTACCGTCAAGCCGGGTCGGAGACTGGTTTCACCCGGGGGCTAGGCATCCTCCATTCCCAGGACCTCTTTGCGTAGAACTTCGATGATTTGGACGTGGGCGCCCGGGTAGCTCAGCATGACTTGTTCCGGCGTCAGTCCCAGGCGTTTGACCTCGTCCACCATTGCGGCGAGCTTGGTGGGGTTCGAGGCGTCCTTGGCGTTCGCCGCATACCCAACCGCGGCCGGTGCGAGCGTGAACGCGGAGAAACTGAATAAGCCCGAAATGTTCTTTCCGGCGTTTGCAAACCATTTTGAAACATTTTGCGTCTTCTTGTAGGCGGCGAGCACTCGGGCACCAAGGGACCCCAGGCTCTCCTGAGGGTTGGTCGGAAAGTGTTCCACCCGGACTATCGGCTTGCCACTGCCATCGCAGATTGTTGCAGTGCAGGACCACGCAGTCCTCCCATCTATGGAGGTTAGTTCCTTGGTCACTTTGAGTTGACCAGAAGCCACTTGCGCCTTCACAGCATCGGCCCGAGCGATGGCCTGCTGTTGCAGGCGCGCCATTTCTTGTTCATACGAGGAACCATCAGCCATTGGAATAACCCTCCACCTTCTCTCAACTGGGCACGGCCGCGGGAATCTGGCGCACGCAGCCCGTCTAGGACCCCTGGTCGCGCGCAATCGACTCCGTATCCAATCCGATAGCCGAGGGTCACCACCGTGTACAGGCCCGCCGCGAAGAAAGATGGCCCCTCAATCAATGCAGGTCCGCGGACCCTAGGCCGAATGCGGCTTCGGCAGACTCCCCACCGCCGCCCACCGGATGGTATCAGGACGGAACCATATGGGAAAACGCATACAACCGCGTCGAAAAGACGGCTGCCTCGCGGTGGCGCCGCGCTGCTTCCCTCACCGCCACCCTTCCTCAGGCATCATCGTGGCCACGCGCCGCCGGCCGCGCCGGCAGTGGGTCGTTGGGCCAGATGTGTTTGGGGTAGCGGCGCTGCGGGGTGGGGCGCAGCTCGGGGTAGGTCGGGCGCAAGAAGCTGGCGCCCCCACCCGCTTACGACTCGTGAAGCGCGCGAAAGAGCTCCTCGACGACCACGCTCGCTCCCGGCAGCGAGCGGCTCGAGGGATTCACTCCCGCGCACGACGATGATGGTGCGGTAGCGCTCCTCCTGCGGGAGCGGGTCTCGATGGACCTCGAGGCGCTGGTTGGCGACGTTGACGATCCAGTACTCCTCGATGCCATGGCGCGCATAGATCGCCGTCTTGATGCCCCGGTCCTTCGCCAGGCTGTGCGAGGCGACCTCGACCACGAGGAGCGCGTGCTCAGGATGACCCGTGTTGCGGTCCTCTTCGTCCGCGGCAACGAGGGCGAGGTCGGGCTCGGGCTCGCCGTAGGGCGGTAGCGTCAGCGGGAGCTGCGGCGGACGACCAGCGTCGCGGGGCGTGGGTGACGAAGAGTCGGGTGAGCGTGGTGATGATCCGGGCGTGGGCGACGGTATGCGGGCTCACCTCGACGATGGCTCCTTCCAGCAGCTCGACCCGCGCGTCCTCGTCGAAGACGCCTGCCGCGATCATCCGATGTGGTATTGAACGACGCTGATCGCTGTGCGACCACTCCAGCGGCGGGTGCTGGATCAGCGCGAGCATACGACCACTCTAGCACTCCCTGGGGCGGGTTTCTCTCGTCGCCGAGGCGCACCTCCGAAATCACCTGTCGCTCGGCGGTTGCTTGCCAGCAGCGCTGGGGGCCACAGGGTCGGGGCGTAGTGGTCGGGCGCTGAGGCCTCAGCCGCGGACGGGCTGCGCGTGAAGCTGCAGGCCCAGCGCGCCGAGCACCTTGAGGATGGTGGCGAAGTCGGGGTTGCGCTCGCCGGAGAGGGCCTTGTAGAGGCTCTCGCGCGAGAGGTTGGCGTTGCGCGCGACCTGGGCCATGCCTTTGGCGCGGGCGATGTCGCCGAGGGCCTTGGCGATGAAGGCCGCATCCGTGTCGGGGTCCGTGAGGGCAGGCATCGAGGTAGGCCGCCATCTCCTTCGGCGTGCGGAGGTGTTCGGCCACGTCGTAGCGGGTCGTGCGCGTTTTTCGGCATTGGCTCCTCCTG